>NZ_JAIOUP010000024.1 GCF_019931165.1 Schnuerera sp. xch1 | reverse complement strand
ACAAAAAAATATCCCTAACCAAGATAGGCAAAGGATTATATTAACTTTATATTGAATTTTTGCTGCAGAACTAAGGAAATGTAATTAATAATTTTTTATTATGGATTTTTATGTTTATTATGATATAATCATGGTATATATGTATATAGGGATAATGTGTGCAAGTAATTTATAATAAGGGGGTATACATATGAATCATATGACAGCTTATAATTTAAGATCAGCATTTGGTGGAGAAAGTCAAGCACATATGAGATATAGAATTTGGGGGGAGAAGGCAGAAAAAGATGGTTATCCAACTGTTGCCAGGCTGTTTATGGCTACTTCTGACGCAGAACAAGTGCATGCCACTCTACATTTCAAGGCTTTGCAAGATGAAACAGGGGATTATGATGTAAGTTCAAGAGCAGGATTTGGATATGGAACAACGTCAGAAAATCTACAAGGTGCAATAGATGGAGAAACATTTGAATTTACACAAATGTATCCTGCATATATAGCTGTAGCAGAAATGCAAGAAGAAAAAGCAGCATTATCCGCTATGAAATATGCAATTGAAGCGGAAAAAATTCATGCTAAGCTTTTTACTAAAGCAAAAGAGTCTGTAGATAACGATAAAGATTTAAATGCAGAAAAAGTATATCTATGCCCAGTTTGTGGGTATATAAGTTTAACCGGTGACGAAGAAAAATGTCCACTCTGTAATGCGAAAAGAGATTTATTTAAAGAATATTGACAAGGTGCCGAAAGGCACCTTGTTTTATTATGAAAACCTTTTCTGCATAGTGTATATTGTAAATGGCTCCAGTATTAGGTAATGCATGAGACGAATATATAGTATCTAACAAGTAAATAAAAATGATGGGAAAATGCATATGTCTCTAAAGAAATTAACTAATTCGAAATTGTATAATCGATTGAATCTACTTATAAACAATAGAATGCTAGCTCATGTTTTAACTGCTGGGGATACCATCTTGTACTATCTACTAGACATTATTATGATCCCAGAACCTTATCCATTTCTAAAAAGTTATTAGAATATGAGATATAATAATAGGTATAGGTATATTTTTAATAATTCAGTATTATATGAAAAACAAACAGAGGAAAATCAATATGATAAATAATATATATAATAATTAAAGATAATTTTAAAATCATATTGAAATATTACTAAACAATAATATTAATGAGAATATTAAGGAGGAATAAACATGTTTAAAGAAGAAATAATTTTAACAAATGAAACAGGACTTCATGCTAGACCAGCAAGCTTATTTGTAAAGAAAGCGTCTAAATTTTCATCAGAAATAATAGTAACTAAGAATGGTAAAGAATATAATGCTAAAAGCATTATGGGAATATTAAGTATGGGCGCAGCAAAAGGAGATACAATTTCAATAGAAGCTGAAGGAAATGATGAAGAGGAAGCTATAAAAGCATTGATAAATCTAGTTAAGAATAACTTTAAGGAATAGGAGGCATTTTATGAAAGCTATAGGTACATCATCTGGAATAGCTATAGGCAAAGTGTTAGTATATAAGGAGCCTGAATTAATAATAGAATTAAAGCAAATCGACGATATAGACTTTGAGATAAAAAGATTGGATAAAGCTATAAAAAAAGGTATTGAAGAGGTTCAAGATTTATATGATGAAACTTTGGAAAATGTAGGTGAAGAAGAAGCACAGATTTTCAACGCTCACAAGATGATGCTGGAGGATCCAGAATTTATTGATGGAATAAAATCTAAAATCAAAGAGAAAAAGGTTAATGTAGAATGGGCTGTAAAAGAAGTCTCCAATCAATTTATAGAATTATTTGAGAACATTGAAGATGAATATTTAAGAGCAAGAGCCTTAGATCTGAAAGATGTATCTAAAAGATTGTTAAGAGAGCTGTTGGGAATTAAAAGTACAGACCTTAGAACTTTAAAGGAAAAGTGCATTCTAGTAGCTGAAGATTTAACTCCATCTGATACTGCTCAGATGAACAAGGATATGGTAATAGGCTTTGTGACAGAATTAGGTGGTAAAACTTCACATACATCCATTATGGCAAGAACTTTAGAAATACCAGCCGTAGCAGGAGTGAAGGATATAACCCAAATTACAAGTAATGAAGATATGATGATAATTGATGGGAGTGAGGGTTTAATATTATTAAATCCATCTGAACATGAAATAAAAGTTTATGAAAATAAAAAAAGTGAATATGAAAGATTTAATAAGAAGATACAACAAATGAAAGGCGAAAAAAGTATATCGAAAGATGGAGTGAAAATTGAGATAGTAGCTAATATTGGAACTCCCAAAGATGTAGATAGTGTAATACAAAAGGATGGAGAAGGAGTTGGACTGTATAGGACAGAATTTCTATATATGGATAGTGACAATATGCCAACAGAAGATGAACAATTTGAAGCATATAAAATAGTAGCGGAGAGATTAAAAGGGAAGCCCGTTATTATAAGGACTTTGGATGTTGGTGGAGATAAAGATATTCCTTATTTAAATCTTCCAGAGGAAATGAACCCATTCTTAGGATATAGAGCTATAAGATTATGCTTAGATAGAACAGATATATTTAAAATTCAATTGAGAGCATTGCTAAGAGCATCTGCATTTGGTAATATAAAGATAATGTTTCCCATGATATCCAATATAAAGGAAATAAGAGATGCAAAAAGGATATTGGAAGAAGCAAAAAATGAGTTAAGAAATGAAAATATTTCATTTAATGAAGATATAGAAATAGGAATAATGGTTGAAATTCCAGCCGTTGCAATTCATTCAGATATATTTGCGAAGGAAGTTGATTTCTTTAGCATTGGAACTAACGATTTAATTCAATATACTGTTGCTGTGGATAGAGGAAATCAGGATATATCATATTTATATAGCCAATATCATCCTGCAGTATTAAAACTTATAAAGATGACTATAGAAAATGGTCATAAACAAGGAATATGGGTAGGTATGTGTGGAGAAGCAGCAGGAGATGAAAAACTTATACCTTTATTATTAGGTATGGGATTAGATGAGTTCAGTATGAGCCCATCTTCAGTGCTGAAAGCAAGATGGATAATTAAAAATACTTCAAAAAAAGAAATAGAGCCTATGCTAGATAAAATCTTAAGTCTACCAACAGCAGAAGATGTTGAAAAGTTTATTGATGAAAATATAATAGGATAATAATGAAAAACTCACTAAATTTAGTGAGTTTTTCTAATCAATCCTTAGAATTATTTTCTTGTTTTAACTAATAATATAATTAATTATATTATTGGAGGCGATATTTTGGATTTAAGATTATTTATCATAGCTATAACACCAGCAATAGCTATAATATTAGCTATATATTTAAGTGATAGACATGATAGGGAACCATCTAAGTATTTAATATTAACATACCTTTTAGGAGCTTTGACAGTTGTTCCTATATTAATAGTAGAAGAGTTTTTTTTAAGGATAAATATATTTTCAGAAATTACGATTTTAAATAATCTATATATATCTTTTATTGTAGCAGGATTAACTGAAGAATATTTCAAAAGATTAGTAGTACTGAAAGTACCATATAATTCAAAATATTTTAATGAAAAACTAGATGGGATAGTTTATGGAATATTCTCAGCTATGGGATTTGCAACTGTAGAAAATATTGTATATGTAGTATATAGATATGCAAATAACCCTCATGTCGGTTTATACAGAGGTATCTTTTCCGTGCCGGCTCATGCGGCATTTGGACTAACAATGGGCTATTACCTGTCATTAGCAAAGTTTGATGCTGATGACAAAAGATCGAGGATAAATATGAGAAGATCTTTGTATATGCCTATACTACTTCATGGAGGATTTAATTTTGTGTTAATGACTCAAGTTCGCATACTAGGAATGTTATTTATTCCTTATGTAATTTATTTATGGTGGCTTAATCAGAAGAAGTTGAGCAAATTTATGTATGATTCTAGGAATAGAATGATTGACATTAACAAAGATGAATAATTAGGTTGAATTATTCATAAATAAATTATAAAATAGACATAGAGCTCGATGGAATGAGGGAAATTATGAAAAAAATACTAATTGCTATTTTAATTCTTTTGGCTAGTATATTGAGTATCATTTCAATAGAAAATAATGGGACAATCTTTCATACTAAATCAGAACCTATTGTAGATGAAAAGGATTCTGTAGAAGAACTTCCAGAAGATATAATAGATAAGACAGAAGATGAGACAACTACTGCAACCTTATTGGCTGTTGGAGATATTATGTTTCATATGCCCCAAATAAAAGCAGCTTATATTCCAGAACTTCAAACCTATGATTTCACCAATGCCTTTAAATATGTAAAAAAGTATATTAATTCTGCTGATATATCAATCGCTAATTTTGAAACTGTAACCTGTGGAAATGAGATTGGTTTTTCTGGCTATCCTAGATTTAATTCTCCCATTGAAACATTGATTGCTATTAAAGGGGCAGGTTTTGATATATTAAATACTGCTAATAATCATTCATTAGATCAAGGGAAAAAAGGATTAATTAATACTATCAATTATATTAATCAACATGAAATGAACAATATTGGAACATATAAAGAACCGAACAATTCTATATTAATAGAAGAGGTAAATGAAATAAAACTTGCGTTTTTATCTTATTCTTATGGATTTAATGGATTAGAAAGTACATTAATGGAAGATGAACAATCATATATGATAAATAAGATTGATGAAGACATAATAAAGGAAGATATAGAAAAAGCGAAAAATTTAGGAGTGGATTCAATAGTTGTATTTATTCATTGGGGAAATGAGTATGAAAGGGAACCATCTCAGTACCAGATGGAATTGGGAAGAAAAATGTTGGAATGGGGAGCCAATATAATCCTTGGAACACATCCTCATGTAGTTCAACATAGTGATGTGGTAAATTCTAATGGAAATGATAATTTCATAATATATTCTATGGGTAATTTTTTATCAAACCAACGACAGGCAACTATGGGCAATAAATATACTGAAGATGGAGTAATGATAAATATTGAATTAGAAAAAAACTTTTCAGATGATAAAACCATTATTAAAGATATTACTTATATACCAACTTGGGTTAGAAAATATAAGGAAGAAGAGGGAACAAGATATGAAATACTTCCAATAGAGGATTTTTTGGAAGATAAACGTTTATTTATTCAATTGAATAATAATGAAAGAGCAAGGATTGATGAATCTTATAGTGATACTATAGATGTAATGTTTGAGTATTGAGGAATTGTGAGAATATTCATTATTATAAATAATCTTGTGTTTTGTTCAAATTTCGGTTTATTTATTGTATAATTATAATGTGTGGAAAAACTTGATAAAGGTGTGGTAGCCATTGCAATATTTAAAAGATTTGTTTTTAAATATAAGAGTAAGAGATATTATTGATATTTTAATAGTAGCGTTAGCTTTTTATAAACTTTTTATGCTGATAAGGGAAACTAGAGCAGAGCAGTTAACCAAAGGTATTTTTGTTCTGTTTGTATTAACGAAAGTAAGTGAATGGCTAGAGTTTTATACCTTAAATTGGATTTTGGATACAGCTATGACAGTTGGGGTTCTAGCTATCCTAATAGTATTTCAACCTGAATTAAGACGAGCATTAGAGTATATAGGTAGAAGCAGATTTTTTACTAAATCTTTCGTTGAAATAAAGGGTGAAAGTTTAGGAGAAATTGCAAATGAAATTGTAGATGCAGTGGCTTCTCTTTCCAGACAGAAAATTGGAGCGTTAATTGTTATTGAAAGGGAAACTGGTTTAAATGAAGTAGTAGAGACTGGAACAAAAATAAAAGGAAAAGTATCTAGTAATCTTCTTATAAATATATTTATTCCAAATACCCCTCTTCACGATGGTGCTGTAATAATTAAAGAAGATACAGTAAAAGCTGCTGGATGTTTTCTGCCATTAACCGATAATCAGTCTCTTAGTAAAGATTTAGGTACTAGGCATAGAGCAGCTCTTGGTATTTCAGAGAAATCTGACAGCTTGGCTATAGTGGTATCAGAAGAAACAGGTTCTATTTCAATTGCTGATAGTGGTAGCCTAGCTAGATATTTAGATGCGAAGACTTTGAAACAAATTTTGATGGATATGTATAAACCTGTTAGTGGACAACAACCGTCAATTTTTACAAAATGGAGGCGAAAAGATGAGCAAAGAGAAGAATAATGATTTGATGTTAAAGATCTTTGCTTTAATTATAGCTATCATTTTGTGGAGCTATGTTATGAGTGAAGTGGATCCTAGAAGTACAGAAGAACATAGGAATATCAATGTAAATTTAATAAATGAAACTGCATTAAAAAGACAAGGTCTTGTAATTTTGGAACCTGAGAACGCAAACATTAAAGTTTCTATTTCTGGCAGAAGATCTGATATCATAAAGGTATCGAAAGACGATATAATAGCTCAAGCCGATTTAAGTGGATACAGCGAAGGGGAAGTTAAGGTTCCTATATATGTTCAAGTTCCTGGTGGAGTGACCCTGGAAGATTATAGTCCAAAAGAGATTTTGTTTAGGTTTGATAAAATAATAAATAAAGAAAGTTCTGTGACTATTGAAACTGTTGGAGATCTGCCAGAAGGATATGCTTTAGGAACTCCAACTGTAAAGCCTCAATCAATTGTCATGGAAGGGCCTAGAACTTTAATTAATAGAGTATCTAAAGCTGTTGCTTCAATAGATGTTTCAAATAGTACTGATGATATTAACGTATCGGTGCCAATAAGACTTGTAGATGATAACGGGAATGATGTTAGAGATGTATCAACTAATCAAAATGTAGTTGATATATCAATACCTATATATAAAACTAAAACTGTACCAATAGAGTTACAAACGGAAAATCAGCTACCAGAGAATTATGAAATAATGGATGTTAATATAAAACCAAGTAGAGTTGATATTATAGGTAAGGAAGATGCGTTAAAAGGGATTGATTCGATAAACACTGCGCCAATAGATATTAACTCATTGATAAAAGATAAAGATATGCCAGTTGATTTAGAAATTCCCGAAGGTGTAAGACTATCTGATCCTGACAAACAAACTGTGGTAACTTTAAATATTGAAGAAGTTATGACCAAGGATTTAAATTATAATCTATCAGATGTTAAAATAGCTAATTTGGATCCGGAGCTTAATATAGATGAAGAAAAATTAAATGTACCATTTACATTAACTGTACAAGGAGCTAAGTCTATAATTAAACCATTAGAAATGAAAGATATTGAAATGGAACTAAATTTAGAAGATTTGAAAGAAGGAACTCATACAGTAGATATTACCGTAAAAGAAAAGGAAGGCATTAAAGTTTCAAAGTTGTCACCTAAAAGCTTTGAAATCACATTAACAAGGGAATGAGGAGGATATGATGGATAAAAAGTATGTTTTAGCAATAAATCCTGGCTCCACATCGACTAAAGTAGCAATATATGAAGGAGAGTATGAGATAAAATCTAATACAATACATCATAGCAAAAATGAATTGGAAATGTATGAAAGAGTTATAGGTGAATATGATTATAGATTGAATCTAATCTATAATTGGTTAAGGGAAGAAAACATTGATATTAGCTGCCTAAGAGCAGTAGTTGGCAGAGGTGGATTATTAAGGCCTATGCCAGGAGGAACATACCTAGTAACAGAAAAAATGCTTGAAGATTTAAGAATAGGGATAACTGCAGAACATGCTGCTAACTTAGGGGGGATATTAGCCAAAGGGATAGCTGATAAAGCAGAGGTTGATGCATTTATAATAGATCCAGTGGCAGTAGATGAATTTGAAGAAGTAGCGAGGATTTCAGGATTAAAAGATTTAGAAAGAAAATCGCAAATTCATGCACTGAATATTAAAGCAGTATCCTATAGGAGAGCAGAAGAATTAAATAAAGATATAAAGGATTTAAATTTAGTAGTAGCCCATTTAGGAGGAGGAATATCTATTGCTCCTGTTAAAGGAGGACGAATGATTGATGTAAATAATGCTAGTGAGATGGGACCTTTCTCACCAGAAAGAACTGGAGATTTACCTGTAGGAGAGTTAGTTAGAATGTGTTATTCTGGTAAATATACTCTTCAAGAAATGAGATCAAAGGTAAAGGGCAAAGGTGGGCTCGTGTCCTATTTAGGAACGTCAGATGCTAGAGAAGTGGAAAAAAGAATTGATAACGATGACAAATACGCCAAGCTCATATATGATGCCATGATATATCAAATAGGCAAAGAAATAGGAAGTGCAGCTACAGTGCTAAAAGGAGATATAGATGATATAATATTAACAGGAGGATTAGCTCATTCTAAATATTTAGTAAAAAATATAAAAAAAATGGTTAGTTTTATAGCAAATATTGTCGTCTACCCAGGCGAGGATGAAATGAGCGCTTTGAATAAGGGCGTATTAAGAGTTATAGAGGGTAAAGGCAAACTTAAAATATATGAAGAGGAGGTGGCCTTTTAAATGGCAGAATCTTTTACTGATTTGTTAAAAAATGCACAGAGGAAAGGGCCAAAAAGATTATCTGTAGCAGTGGCTGAGGATGAAGAAGTTTTAAGTGCAGTTAAAGCATCCAAAGATTTAAATATTGTTGAACCTATTTTAGTTGGAGATAAGTTAAAGATAGAAAAAGTAAGTCAAAAAATAGGTTTCGATTTAGTAGGAATAGAAATAATAGACGAAAAAGATGGTCAAATGGCTGCGAGAAAAGCTACAGAATTAGTAAGTAGTGGAAGAGCAGATGTATTGATGAAAGGATTGATAGATACATCTATTATTATGAAACAGGTTTTAGACAAAGAGATAGGGCTTAGAACAGGTAAAATAATTAGTCATATAGCAGTATTTGATGTAGAAACTTATCATAAGTTATTATTTATAACTGATGCTGCTATGAATATAAACCCAGATGTAAATCAAAAGAAAGATATAATAATAAATGCAGTGGAATTAGCGCATTCATTAGGAGTGAACAATCCTAAAGTAGCTGCAATTGCAGCTAAAGAAAAGGTTTCCAAGAAAATGGAAGCCACTATTCATGCTAAAGAATTAGCTGATATGAATAGAAATGGAGATATTACTGGGTGTATAGTAGATGGCCCACTTGCTTTAGACAATGCTATATCAAAAGAGGCAGCAAAAACTAAAGGAATAGATTCAGAAGTTGCAGGAGATGCAGACATTTTATTGATGCCATATATTGAAGCGGGAAATGTATTATATAAATCTCTAACTTTCTTTGCTAAATCTAAAAGTGCAGGTATAATTTCGGGAGCTAAGGCTCCGATTGTATTGACTTCAAGGGCAGATAGTGATGAGGCAAAATTACATTCTATTGTATTAGCAGTATTGCTAAGTTCAAAATAAGGAGGATATTTATGGGACAAACCTATAGACTACTAGTTATTAATCCTGGTTCTACTTCTACTAAAATTGCAGTTTTTGATAATGAGGAAGTTGTATTTGAAGGGACACTGAGACATTCAACAGAAGAATTAACAACATATGAAAAGGTAACGGACCAATATGAATTTAGGATGAATATTGTATTAGAAGCTTTAAATAAAAACGATATAGATATAAATACATTTTCAGCAATAATTGGTCGTGGAGGACTACTTAAGCCAATAGAAGGTGGAACTTATAAAGTTAACGAAAGAATGCTAGAAGACTTAAAATCAGTTGAAAAAGGAGAGCATGCTTCTGATCTAGGAGGATTTCTTGCACACGGAATAGCGCAAAGAATAGGTGCTGAAGCTTATATAGTTGATCCAGTTGTAGTTGATGAATTAACTGATGTAGCAAGGATATCAGGATTAAAGGAAATAGAAAGAGCAAGCATATTCCATGCATTAAACCATAAAGCAGTAGCAAGAAGACATGCTAAACTCCAAGAGAAAAAGTACGAAGATATGAACTTAATAGTAGCTCATCTAGGAGGAGGAATCTCTGTAGGCGCTCACCAAAATGGAAAGGTAATAGACGTTCCCAATGCTTTGAATGGACAAGGACCTTTTTCTCCAGAGAGAACTGGTGCATTACCTGTTGGAGATTTGATTAAGCTTTGCTATTGTGGTAAATTTACCTATGAAGAGATGAAGAAGAAAATATCAGGTAAAGGTGGATTGGTTTCATATCTTAACACTAATAGTGCATTAGAAGTAAAAGAGATGATAGACAATGGAGATGAATATGCTAAGCTTATATATTATGCTATGGCATACCAAGTATCAAAAGAAATAGGAAGCTGTGCCGCAGTTTTGAAGGGAAAAGTTGATGGTATCTTATTAACTGGAGGCATTGCACATGATAAAATGTTTACGGATTGGATATCAGAAAGTATAAGTTTTATATCTGATGTATATATCTATCCAGGAGAAGATGAGTTAACAGCACTAGCAGAAGGTGGATTAAGAGTATTAAGAGGTGAAGAAGAGGCTAAAGAATACATTTAGAATATAGGTGGTAATATGATTATTAATGATAAAAGGCTGAGAATTATCGTTGGACATTACGGTAGTGGTAAGACTGAATTTAGCGTTAACTATGCAATAAAATTAGCAGAAAAGGGTAAAAAGGTTGCTTTAGGTGATTTAGATATAGTAAATCTCTATTTTAGGAGTAGAGAAAAAACAGAAGAACTTAAAAAATTAGGTGTCAAAGTTATTAGTAGTTCTATAAAAGGTTCTGGAGTGGATATACCAGCGATTTCTGCAGAAATAATTACCCCGATGCAAGATAAAACCTATGAAGCTGTTTTAGATGTAGGAGGAGATCCAGCTGGAGCTAGAACTCTGGGTAGATATTTTCAATATTTTGTTGAAGGGCAATATGACATGTTTTTTGTATTAAATGCCAATAGGCCAGAAACTCAAACTGTAGCAAAATCTATTGAATATATGAAAAAAATAGAATATACTGCTAGAGCTAAAGTTACTGGTATAATAAATAATACTCATATGTTAAAAAGCACAACAATAGACGATGTACTGATGGGACAAGAGTTAGTTGAAAAGATTTCAGAAAAAACTGATATTCCAGTTAAATATGTTGTTGCACTAGAAGATGTTGCAAGAGAATTACCATCTAATTTAGAAGGTGAAATATTTCCTATAAAATTATATATGAGAGAAGAGTGGATGGTCTAAAATATAAAACATAAGGAGGTTTTATGAGTGGCTAAAGCAAAAGTAAGAGGAAAAGTGACTTTCCAAGAAGATATTTGTAAGGGATGTGGGCTATGTGTTTCAGCATGTCCAGTAAACATCATATCCTTAGATAATGAAAAAATTAATGCAAAAGGTTATCATCCAGCTACTATTGAAGATATGGATGAATGCATTGGTTGTGCAAGTTGTGCAACTATGTGCCCAGATGTTGTTATAACTGTTGAAAGACTATAATAAATAAAATTTTAAGGAGGGTTTTTGATGGCTAAAGTTCTCATGAAGGGAAATGAAGCTATAGGGGCTGCTGCTATGGAAGCAGGCTGTAAATATTTCTTTGGATACCCTATAACACCACAAAGTGAATTACCAGAATATATGTCTAGAGAGTTACCAAAAGCTGGTGGGATTTTCCTACAAGCAGAAAGTGAGTTAGCTGCAATTAATATGGTTTATGGTGCAGCAGGATCAGGAGTAAGAGTAATGACTTCATCATCAAGTCCTGGTATATCATTAAAGCAAGAAGGTATATCTTATATTGCAGGTGCAGAGCTACCTTGTCTTATAGTTAATATAATGAGAGGTGGACCTGGACTTGGAAGTATACAACCATCACAAACTGATTATTTTCAAGCAACAAGAGGTGGAGGAAATGGAGATTATAGATTAGTAGTCCTAGCTCCAGCCAATGTTCAAGAACTAGTAGATTTAATTATAGAAGGATTTGATATAGCAGATCAATATAGAAATCCAGTAATGATTTTAGGTGATGGAATGATTGGTCAAATGATGGAACCAGTGGAATTCAAAGCACCTAAGAAAAGAGAATTACCTGAGAAGGATTGGGCAACTACTGGTACAGGAGGAAAGAGAAAACCAAATATAATAAATTCTCTATATTTACAACCAGAAGATTTAGAAGAACATAATATTAGACTTCAACAAAAATATAATGATATAAAGAAGAATGAAATAAAAGTTGAATCTTACAATCTAGAAGAAGCAGATGTGGTAATAGCTGCTTACGGAACTACATCTAGAATAGCAAAAACTGCAATATCCCAATTAGAAAAAGAAGGATATAAAGTTGGGCTTATAAGACCAATAACATTATGGCCATACCCATATGATGAATTTGAAAAGATAAATGATAATTGTAAAGGAATATTGACAGTAGAAATGAATAGTGGTCAAATGTTAGATGATGTAAAAATAGCTGTTAAGGGGAAATACCCAGTATACTTCCATAGTAGAACTGGAGGAATGATACCTACACCAAATGAAATTATTGAGAAAGTTAAGAAAATCTATGGAGGTGAGATATAATGGCAGTAGTATTTAAAAAGACAAAAGGGTTGACTGACGCTCAAACTCATTATTGCCCTGGATGTACCCATGGTATAGTTCATAGATTGGTAGGAGAAGTATTAGAAGAATTGGGCGTACTAGACAAAGCCATTGGAGTAGCACCAGTAGGATGTTCAGTACTTGCTTATAAATATTTTAACTGTGATATGCATGAAGCAGCTCATGGTAGAGCACCAGCTGTAGCAACAGGAATAAAGAGAGTTCGTCCAGACAACTTTGTATTTACTTACCAAGGTGATGGAGACTTGGCTTCTATAGGAACAGCGGAAATAGTTCATGCAGCTCATCGTGGGGAAAAAATATCGACTATATTTATAAATAACGCAATTTATGGTATGACAGGAGGACAAATGGCTCCAACGACTTTAGTAGGACAAAAAGCTACAACTGCACCTAATGGTAGGGATGAAGCTCATTGTGGTAAACCTATTAAAATGTCAGAACTTCTTGCAACGATAGATGGAGCTAAGTTTGTAGAAAGGGTAACGGTAACTACACCTGCTAATGTAAGAAAGGCTAAAAAAGCTATAAAAGAATGTTTTAAACTTCAATTGGAAGGAAAGGGCTTCGGAATAGTAGAAGTATTGTCTACTTGCCCAACTAACTGGGGATATACGCCACAAGAAGCATTGAAGTGGCTAGAAGAGAACATGATACCTTATTATCCTCTAGGAAACTTTAGAAAACCAGAGGAGGTGGAATAAATGGAAGAAAGAATAACTATTGCAGGTTTTGGTGGACAAGGAGTAATGGCAATAGGCCAGTTGTTGACTTATGCAGGAATGATAGAAGATAAAAATGTTTCTTGGTTACCATCTTATGGTCCAGAAATGCGTGGTGGTACAGCTAACTGTGGTGTAACCATATCTAGTGAAGATGTAGGTTCACCAGTAGTAGTAGATGCTTCAACAGCTATAGTTATGAATAAACCTTCTTTAGATAAATTTGAACCCACTATTGTAGAAGGTGGAAAATTATTCATTAATTCTTCCTTAATTGATCAAAAAGCTGAAAGAGATGATATAGAAGTTTATTATATTCCAGCCAATGAAATAGCTGAAGAATTAGGTAATATGAAAGTAGCTAATATGGTAATACTGGGGGCTTATTTGGAAGTAGCTAAACCAGTAAAAGTAGAATCCATATTAGAAGGATTTACAAAAGTATTTGGAGAAAAGAAGGCTAAATTAATTCCAATAAATAAGAAAGCATTAGAAAAGGGAGCAGAAGTGGTAAGAAAACAGATGGCAGCAACTGTATAAATATATATTTTATTATATGTAGATGAATTTAGAGGAAGAGTAGTTTCTTTAGCTCTTCTTCTATTATTTTTTGATATTGTTTATAATATTAGCAGGCGTATAGGTGAAATTATCAAAAAAAAGAAAAAACTTGCATTGATTGAAGAATTATGATATACTATTTTTGTTAATAACTATAAATATTACAATCTTTTATATAGTTTTCTGAACGTTTCTGTTCAAAATAAATTTTCAATTAACTACTTATTTTAATCATTAGAAAGTCTTTTCGAAGGACTATTTTACATTTATTCATATAACATAACTTATAATAATATATTTATTGCTAAATTCCTTTTTTTGGGAAACGGGGGATCCAATTTTTGGGGTAAATCCTTTTGGACGGCAAAGCCCTTAGTCCGAACCCGACAGCTAACCTCGTAAGCGTAATAGAGGGATTAATAATTTTTGTCACTTATCAACTATAGAAAGCCCTCTATAGTTTTTATTTTATCATACATGAAAAGGGAAAATATGGGATAGGAGGTAATAGTATGAAAAGAGATTCAAGCTATGCGATAATTGGTGCAGGTAATGGAGGAATTGCAATAGCAGGCTATTTGGCCATGATAGGTTACAATGTTAATCTATATAATAGAACCTTAGACAAGATACTTCCGCTGATGAGAAAACCTATAATAGAGATAACTGGTGAAGTTGAAGGTAAAGGGAAGTTAAACATCGTTACAGGTGATATCGAAAAAGCTATTAAAAATGTGGATATAATAATGATTACAGTACCATCTATGGCTCACTATAATATAGCTATCATGATGGCACCTTATTTAGAAGATGGTCAAATAATTGTTTTGAACCCAGGAAGAACTGGTGGTGCTCTAGAAGTTTATGCTGCAATAAAAAAGCTGACGAGTAAAAATATTATTGTATCAGAAGCTCAAACTTTAATATATGCATGTAGAAAAACATCAGAAACCAGTGCTCATATTTTTAAATCAAAGAAAGAAGTTAAGTTAGCAGCAATACCTACTATAAGGACGAACTACGTTATAAATATGATTAATGATGCTTATCCGCAATTTAAAGCTGCCAGAAATGTCATAGAGACTAGTATAAATAATTATGGAGCAATATTTCATCCAGGGCCAACTATATTAAACTGCGGACATATAGAAAGAGGAGCCACATTTGATTATTATACAGAAGGCATAACCCCTTCAATAGGAAATTTCTTAGAGAAAATGGATGTTGAAAGGATGAAATTAGGATTATTATTGAACATAGACATGCAATCAGCAAAAGATTGGTTGGAGGAAACTTATGGAGCAAAAGGTAGTAATTTATATGAAGCGGTGCAGAATAATCCAGGATATAAAGGATTACGAGCCCCTAAAGGATTAAATATAAGATACATATATGAAGATGTACCTTATAGCTTAATTCCTATGTCATCATTAGCTAAAGAATTAAATATTGAAACCCCTGCTATAGATTCAATAATTAGGTTAGCAGAATTGATAACAGGTATAGACTTTTTTAAAGAAGGTAGAACTGCAGAAAAATTAGGATTAAAAGGCTTAACAGTAAAAGAGATACATGAATATGCTGAAAAAGGCAAAACATTGGAGCAAGATGATGAGGAGGTGGCTTCATGAAAAAGATATTGGCATGTACAATTGGGAACTGCGTTCATGTAGCTGGGGTAATGAATTTCTTAAGGCTTGCAGAAGATGAAAGATACGATGCAGAATTTTTAGGAATTAGAGTATCCATTAATGAATTGATAAAAAATATTAAAAATAAAAATCCAGACGTAGTGGCATTAAGCTATCGCTTAACTCCAGAGCCTTTATTGAAGATATTGAATGAGTTGAAAACTAAAATAGAAAAAGAAAATTTACAAGATCTTATATGGCTGTTTGGAGGGACAGAGCCTACAGGAAAGGTAGCAAAAAGATCAAATATATTTAACAAGATTTTTTATGGATATGAAGATATAGATGAAGTAATAGGATATTTAAAAGGAAAGGAACATTCTAAAAATGAAAGATATCCTAAAGATTTGATTTCTAGAATACGTTCAAAGTATCCCTATCCAATACTCAGACATCATCTCGGATTATCAACAATAGATGAAACTATAAAAGCAATTGAAAAAATAGCAGAATCAAAAGTGTTAGATGTCATATCCATAGCCCCTGATCAAAATGCGCAACAGTTTTTCTTTGAACAGAATAAGATGGACAAAAGATTAGATGGGGCTGGTGGAGTACCTCTGAGGACAGAAAATGATTTTAAAAGATTATATAAAGCTGCTCAGAGAGGCAATTATCCACTATTACGTTCTTATAGTGGGACTCAAAACATTGTTAAATTTTCAGATGTTTTAAAGAGAAATATAGATAATGCTTGGTGTGCAGTACCATTATTCTGGTACAGTGAGCTTGATAAGAGAGGGGCAAGAAAACTTAAAGATGCTATTTATGAGAATCAACAAGTAATGAAATGGCATGGTGAAAGAAATATACCAGTGGAAGTAAATGAATCTCATCACTGGAGTCTAAGAGATGCTCACGATGCAATAGGAGTTACTACAGCTTATTTAGCAGCTTATAACGCAAAGAAGATGGGCGTTAGAGATTACATTGCCCAATATATGTTTAATGTTCCAGCTTTTATTTCGCCAGAGATGGATTTAGCCAAAATGTTGGCAAAAATTGAATTAATTGAGAGTTTACAGGATGAGAATTTCAATATATATAGACAAGCAAGAGCAGGCCTTGCTAGTTTCCCTGCAGATTTAAGTCAAGCTAAAGGACAATTAGCATCTTCAGCCTATTTAGCTTTAACTATTAAACCTCATATCTATCATGTTGTAGGTTATTGTGAAGCTCATCATGCAGCAACTGCAGATGATATAATAGAATCATGTAAAATAGTTAGAGGAGTAATAAAAAATGAATTCTTGGGCTCTGTAAAGATGGCAAGGGATAAGGACGTTCAGAGAAGGAAAGAAGAATTGATAAAAGAAGCTAATATAATACTGAGTGCTATAAAAGCAATAGGGCCAGATGATAAAGATCCTTTAATAGATCCTGAGACTTTAACCAAATCCGTTGAAATTGGAATACTAGATGCACCACATCTAAAAGGGAATTCAGCATGTAAGGGAAGCCTTAATACAAGAATAATTAGCGGAGCATTATATGCATATGATATTAATAACAAGAAAATTATATCAGAGAATGAAAGAATCGATAATCTATTAGAAAAAGTAAAAATCTAATTTTAAATAAGCCTGCTTTTTAGCAGGTTTATTTAAATAATATATTTCTAAAATTATTGTTATTGTAGATTATTATATATTCGCATTTTTTGATCATATTCTGCAGAATTTTATTACTATTTTCAACAAAACTAATCTAATTTGTACATAGGATTTGAAATTGTAAATTTCCAGGGCAATAATCTATTTATTTCGACAAAACATATTAACATTTTAAACATTAGATATAGTAATCAATATTTGTAATGAAGTCAGATATTGTAAATATTTTAGAGGCCTTCCTTTAGATGAATTTTACAATATATTAATTAAAATAAAGTATATTAGAGAAAAAATTACATAAAAATGAGGGGGCTGTTTCATAACTTATAAATAAGTTATGAAACGCCTCTTTTTCTATATTCTAGTTGTCAACTATATTTCATAA
>NZ_JAIOUP010000023.1 GCF_019931165.1 Schnuerera sp. xch1 | reverse complement strand
TCTTAAGTTTGTCGGCTCTCGCTGACTTTTTTCTTACTCAAAGTACTTCACACTGTTTAGTTTTCTAGGTTCTTTTTGTCGCTTCTCTTTTGAAGTGACTTATATAATATAACATATTTAAAAACTTTTGTCAATAGCTTCTCCAAAGTTTTTTGTTTTATTCTCAAACCCTATCGGTATAGCTATTTCATCCTTGTCGCACTCGTTTTTGGCGACATTTAATAATTTAACATATTTACATTAAGCGTTCAACACTGAAAAACCCGCATTTAAACTCAATGCGGGTTTGTGTGTTTATATTACTCTATCTATCTTCGTTTTTCTCTTTCTTTCATAAAAATATTATTTATTTACATAATTTGATACTACGCTTCCTAATGCTATTGAATAAAGCTTTGATTCATAGCTATCTGCCCTTGATACCAATACTATTGGAGCTTTGGCTCCCATAACAATTCCTGCTGATTTTCCATTTGCAAAGTATGTCATACCTTTACCTATACCATTACCCATTTCGATTGTAGGTACTAATAGCACATCTGCATCCCCTGCTACTTCACTTTCAAATCCTTTGATTTCTGCTGCATCTTTTGAAACTGCTAAGTCCAAAGCCAAAGGTCCATCTACTATTACGCCTTCTTCAAATTTCCCATCTTCATACATCTTCTTGAGTTCAGCTGCATCTACTGTTGCTTCCATCTTTGGGTTTACCTTTTCTTTTGCAGCTAGACAAGCTACTTTAACTGTTTCATTTCCTAAGGCCTTACTAACTATGGCACTGTTCTCAATTATCTTAGCCTTTTGTTCAACATTAGGCTTAAGATTCATACCTCCATCTGTTAAGTATATAAGTTTTGGATAAGTAGGTACTTCATATATCATTACATGGCTCAATAAGCTATCGGTTCTAAGTCCCCATTCTTTATTCAATACTGCCTTCAATAGTATTGAAGTATCAACTAGACCTTTCATTATGAAGTCTGCTTCTCCATTTCTCACTAATTTGACTCCTGTTTCAGCACACTTTACTAAATCCTTTTCATCAATTACTTTATATTTATCGATATTTAAGTCTAAACCTGATGCTATCTTTTCTGTAGCCTCTTTGTCGCCTATGAATATAGGTTCAATTATACCTAATTCTGTAGCTTCTGATACAGCCTCTAGCACTTCTTCATTTTGAGAAGCAACTACTGCCAACTTCATCTTGTTGTCAAACTTTACTTTTAATAATTGGTCCAAATTTTTAATGTCCATTATAATTCCTCCTCTTTTAGAATTGTTGATTATTTTGTTGTTCTAGTTCCTTTAATTTATTTTCAACTATAGCATCATCAGGATTTAACCTGTGTGCAGTAGCAATATCAGCTTTAGCTTGTTCAAATAAACCTAATTGTAGATAGATTAGCCCTCTATTGAATACTATCTTATAATTGGTATTGTCTGTTTCTATACCTTTATTGAATATGTCAATGGATTCATTTACTTTTCCTATACCAAATAGACATATTCCCAATTCATTGTATATGTCAACATTCCTTCCACCTAGTTCTATGGATTCATAAAAATAATCTATGGCTTGTTCATATTCTCCCATGCCTTTATAAGCTAGCCCAGTTAGATAATGAAGATTCCATAGATTCTTATGCTTGGAAATCAATGATAAAAACTTGTCTAAAGCTTTTTCATATTGTCCAGTATATAAATAATCTAATCCTTCTTCATTGTCTGCATCATCCATTATGATATCCAACTGTTCTCTTATCTCTTGAACTCTGATTTCATTTCTATCCAAATTAATATATTTTTCCCATATCAATTTGGATTTTTGAAATTGTCCATAATTTTTATAATGATACCCTAATTTATAATAGGCTAATGCAAACTTAGGATCTAAATCCAAAATTGTCTCAAGTTGATTTGTAGATTCCAGTAGGAATTTGCTTCCCTTTTCTTCATCTTCTGAATCGATGAATTTCTTTGCTATTCTTTCCAATGAAAGCGCATAATTAAATAATCCATTTACATTCTTATTATTGATATTTGTCAGCGCTCTAAAGTATATGGCTGCATCTTCATAGTATTTTTCTTCGTTCAATTTCAATCCTCTATACAAGATAAAATCCTCTATATCGGAGTTGAAACTATACAGTATCGTCTTATATTCATCTTTAAATTTAAAGTTATAGTCAATACCCAATATATAGATAATACCTTCTATTACATGAGCCACTTTTAGTTCATCTTCTAATTCTCCTTCTCTTATTTCGTTGACCAGTGTATCTGTGACCATTGGTAAGGGAACATTATCACCTATGATATAATTTTTTATCCTTAAAGTAGTATCTTTCTTAAGTTCTATAAAGGAAACCTTGTCCGTCTTCTTTAGAAAATAATCATCAATAACACTCATCTTATCACCTTTAATCATATAGTTTTTTCATATACATTCTTTTTCTTCTTGTACTTGTACTTAGAAGCTTAAATAGATGTCCTCTGTATATCATTACAAATGAGAATAAAGATTGACCTATTAGATATCTAATCATACTTCCTATATCAAAATTCATATTAAAGCTTAAATGGGTTGTAAACATATTTAAAATCAATCTACCAGTTATCAAATATAATATTAATAGTAGTATAACATTTGGTATAAACCAATTAAGCCAGTTTTCTTTTATGAATTCAAATGCATATTGGATGCTTTCTGATGAAGAATAGTATTTTTGATATAATGTTTCAGGCAATGCATTCAATAAAATTACAGCAGCTAAACTAAACAGTGTTATCAATATGCCTAAATTATTACCAAATAATCGAGAAATAGCGGATAACACGTAAGTTACTATCCAAGCTATAAAAAATATTCCATATACTTTCCATAGATATTGGGTAAATCCATCTTTAAAATTGTTATAGGTTATCTTATTATAGTTGATTACATTGAATAGTAGATATAAATAATTTGAAGTCAAGCTACTTGTTATGATTGCTGTAATTATACCCGATAATATGGATAATGGTCCTCTAAGTAAATTCCCTACAAATAATGCTGCTACAAGATTTATAAGCACATAAACTATACTCGTAAAGATTATTATCCAATTTTTCCCAAAGCTTTTGATAGTCTTTTTAAGCGTATTCTTCTGTACTAAAATCATATCTTCTAGCAAATTCAAATCTTTCACTCCTTTGCGATAAATTGTGTCACATCATAAGTTCTACATCTATTAACCAAACTGTTTCTATGCTCAAATAGTATATAACTATGCTTATTCATATCATTATTGAATATATAATTGTTGTCTATTAATCTCATTATATCAATTTTAAATGCTTCTATATGGACTTTTTTTATAATTTTTTTAGTTGGCATATTCTTATAATGAATCAAGTGTGTATTTAAAAGATTATTATCCTTTAATATTCTATGTTTATTTTTCTGTAGATACCCGACATCTATTCTATCAATGAAATTAGGTATATTGGTATTGTTGTTATTATAGATGTAATCATATTTTGTAATTTCATTTATAATATCAAGATCATCATAATCATTTTGCCTACAAAAGTGTAACAATATTTGGTATAATCTTTTCCTACTATGTGATACTGTATTATACCTATTACTTTCCCAATAATATAACAGATTTTCAAAAAAATCAAATGCTGTAGCATACCTATGCTTTATCAAATATTCTATTGTATTGTTAAAGAATCCTTCATTGTAGTATTTGTCTACCAAATCCTCTATACCTTTTAGCTTTAGCATATCATCATATTCAATATCGTTTGTTTCCAATACTTCATATGGTGGTATATCTAAAAATTTGATTCCATATTTGTCCTTATCTCTTCTCAATCCTGACCCTTTTAATAGCTTTAAAAATCCCAGTTGTATCTTTTCTGGTTTGATACTATATACATCGTTGAAGGATTTCTTGAAACTATTATATCCTTCATAAGGTAGTCCTGCAATCAAATCAAGATGCTGGTGGATATTGTTAAATCCCTTTATTTCTTTACATACCTGTTTTAATCTATTGAAGTCTGTAGTCCTACCTATGGCTTCTATAGTCTTTTCGTTTGTGGATTGAACTCCTATTTCAAATTGGAATAGTCCTTCTTTTGCTTTTCCTATAAAATCAATCATTTCTCTATCCAATAGATGAGCTGTTACTTCAAAATGAAAGTTGATGTCTTTAGGGTTTCTATCCATGATGAAATTCATTATGTCCATTGCATATTCTTTATTTGCATTAAAGGTTCTATCTACAAACTTTACCTGTCTTACTTTGGCATCAATTAGCCTACCTAAATCCTTCTTTACTCTATCTATACTAAAATATCTTACGCCTTTAATAGTGGATGATAAACAAAATTGACAGTTAAAAGGACATCCTCTGGAACTTTCATAGTATACTATCTTATTTTCCAAGTCATCTTTTATCTTCTCATAGGGTGAGGGAATATCATCCAGGTTTTTCATTAATTGTCCCACAGGGTTATTTATTATTTTGTCACCTTGTCTATATGCCATTCCATCTATTGCAGGATAATTGTATCCCTTATCATTGATTGTATTCAATAGATTTCTAAATGGTATTTCGCCTTCACCTATTATTACAAAGTCTATAAACCAATGTTTGTTTAACAGTTCTTCTGCATCGAAGGATACCTCTGGTCCACCTAATATGATCTTTACATTTGGCTTTACTATCTTAATCATCTCACATATCCTGAGAGTTTCTTCTCTGTTCCAAATATAAGTGGAAAACCCTATGATATCAGGATCTCTCTTATACAATTCTCCTACAATATAATCTGCATTTTGATTTATGGTAAATTCCATCAATTCAATGTCTGAAATATCATTGCAATAGGATTTAATATACCTAATTGATAAGGCTGAGTGAATATATTTGGAATTTAAAGTTGTCAGTATTGTATTCATTGTAACCTCTCCTTTTAGACTATTCCCATTATAACATAATATATTATATCTCTCATTATATCTAATAATTTTGTTTCATATACTGTTGAAGATTTTATAAAAAAAGTATAGAATAATGTATGAGATAAAATTTTTAGGAAGGAGTTATTAAATGAAAGAGTTCGACAAAATATCGATACAAGAAATATCTAAGGAAGATATGTTAATGATTATTGAAGCTTTAGAATACACTGGTGTAAAGACTAAAATTGATGACTTCATTGATTTGAAAAATAGCATTGTAAAGGAATTGAGTGCGCTATCTGAGATTGATGAGGAGGATTTTTTAAAGTATTTAAATGATTCTTGTGAGTCTCAGAATATTCTTTAGTCATTAATACATATTCCTATTTTAGATAGATAGACCTTCCACGATGAGCTTTCCATCATGGAAGGTTTTTGTTTTAATATTTCTTAAATGTATATTTACCTGATTTAGTGTTTATGTGTACAATTATATTGTTGTCTGTTTCTTGTCTTCTAATTATCTTTGATCTGTTTAAGAGGGAATGGTAGAAGGCTTGTCCCTCTTTTAGTTGGAATATATCTGGTAAATTATATTTTTCAATTTTTAGGGTTTTTGGATCTATTCTGCCTTTTCTTAGCTTATATACATAGTTAGCTAATTGATAATAATATTTACGAAAATCATATTGTTCATTATTCATGTCTTTTTTATGTGCATTGATGCATTTCCCTATTATTGTTTCAGGTTCTTTATTGTCTAATAGAGTTTTTATACAGTCTTGTAGTGTTTTGAATTTGTTCGAATGTTGTAGATTTAGAATGTTTAGTGTTTGTATCTTGCTTCTTTCTAAATCTATTGAGAAATTTCCTCTGTATGTTTCTATTGGTGTTCTATAATATTTTTTATATTTATTTAAAAAGTCGGACTGTGATAGATTTATTACTTCTTCTTTTAGTCTATCTATCATTGCATTTGCATCTAATGTCTGGTAATGTAATATTCCAGATAACAGCAATGCTTCTATTAGAGTTTCAATGTTTCCGGTTGTAAATAATACATTTTTTATTACTTCTTCTTTTACTGTTGAAAAATCATTATTTACCAAAATTATAGGCATAATCCTTTGATATACGCTGTCATCTTTATAATTCCAATAGACATGTGGATTGAAGTCCTCAAAAATATTCATCAATGATTCATTTTCCCCATGTCTATAATGTTTCCATAGCTTTATTTCTTCATTATATCTAGTATAGTCAATATTTGTACTTACGTAGTTCTCCGATGGTATTAATGATTTTATTGTCAGCACTATCATATCTGTAATATGCGTAGGTCTATTGTTGATTCTATTGTCTTGATCAAATAAAACCATCAGAGGATTAACAATTCTGTCAAAATCCATAATATCTCCCCTACATCTTGCTTGGAGCTTCAATGCCAAGTAGTCCTAATCCCGTCTTGATGACTGTTTTAGCTGCATATACTAGATTCAATCTAGCTTTCTTAACCTCTGGTTCTGCTGACATTATAGGACAACTATTATAGAATTTATTGAATGCCTTTGCTATTTCCACTACATGTCTTGTTATGAATGATGGTTCATATTTTTCAAAAGCATCTAAAACAGCATTTGGGAAATTATATAGAAGTCTTATTAAACTTATTACCTCGTCCTCTTTAAGTAGGCTATAGTCTACTTTGTCTTCTAAGTTGAATTCTCCCTTTTCTAGGAGACTGTTTGCTCTTGCATGTGTATATTGAACATATGGTCCTGTTTCTCCTTCGAAACTAAGTGTTCTATCCCAATTGAATACATAATCCTTAATCCTGCCATTGAACAATTCCTGAAATAATATGGCGCCTACTCCTACTTGTTCTGCTATCTTTTCCTTATTTTCTAGATTTGGGTTTTTGTCTTCAATTATCTTCTTTGTACTGTTCACAGCCTTGTTTAATACATCTTCTAAGAAAACTACTCTGCCTTTTCTAGTTGACAATGTACCATCTTCTAGGCTTACCATTCCAAATGGTACATGAACACAATCATAAGCCCAATCATATCCCATTAGGTCTATTACCTTTATCCATTGTTTAAAATGGAGATTTTGTTGTGAAGCTACTACATATATGTTTTTATAGAAGTCATAATGTTCTTTTCTATATATAGCTGCAGCTATATCTCTAGTAATGTAAAGCGTAGAACCGTCCTTCTTCTGGATCAAAGCAGGTGGCATATCATATGGCTCTAAGTCCACTATCTTTGCTCCATCGGATTCCTTTAATAATTCCTTTTCTTCAAGTTCTTCGATTACCCTGTGCATCTTATCTGAATAGAAACTTTCTCCTGCATATGAATCGAATTTGATGTTCAAAAGATCATAGACTTTATTGAATTCCTTTAAGCTAACATCCCTTATCCATTGCCATAGATCTACGGCTTCTTGATTCTTGTTCTCCAATTCTTTGAACCAATATCTTGCTTCATCTTTTAAACGCTCATCTTCTTCTGCTTCTGCATTGAATTTTACATATAGTTTTAAAAGCTCGTTTATAGGATCTGATTCTATGACTTCTTTGTCTCCCCATTTCTTATAGGCAGCAATAAGCATTCCAAACTGTGTCCCATAGTCTCCTAGGTGATTTATAGCAATAGCATTAAATCCTAGAAATTTACATATCTTATATAGGGAATTACCTATAACTGTTGTCCTGATATGTCCTATATGGAATGGTTTAGCAATGTTTGGTGATGAAAATTCAACGATTACATTTCTACCTTTTCCTATATCGGTGGCACCAAACCTATCCTCTTTATCTGCTATTTCTTCAAGTATTGTTTCAGTTAGTTTGTTCTTGTTTATAAAGAAGTTTAAGTAAGGGCCTGCATTTTCAACCCTTTCAAAGAATTCTCCTTCTCCTATCTTTTCTGCTAATTCTTCAGCTATTAGATTAGGTGCTTTTCTAAATGTTTTAGCCAGTTTAAAACATGGAAAAGCATAATCACCCATATCATAATTTGGTGGAATCTCTATTAAAGATTCTATTTCATCTTGGTCTAAGCTGTTTTCAATATTTAAAATTGAATTTATTACTTCCTTTTTAAAATCTATCAAATTTTTTACCTCCCTTATTTGAACTCTATTACAGTGACTCCATTTCCACCTTCACCATATTTTCCACTTCTAAAGCTTTTTATATGCTTATGCCCTTTTATATAGGATTTTATACCTTCCCTCAATACTCCAGTTCCTTTACCGTGAATGATATAGGCTTCTTTTAGTCCTGCTATATAGGCATCATCTACATATTTATCCAGTTCAAGCAAAGCTTCATCTAATGTCCTACCTCTTAGATCAATTTCGTTGTTTACCCTTGAGGATTTGGATAAAATTATTCTTTTGGTACTTGTTTTTGATTTGTCATCTTTTACTTCTTTTGAACGTCTCAATGTAGAAATATGAACATTGACCTTCATTATTCCTACTTGAACCAATACATTCTTATTTTCATCTGGAAGTTCTAACACCGTACCTTTTTGATTTAAGGAAAGAACTTCTACTGTTTCGCCTACTTTCAAATTCCTTATCTTTTCACCAGATTTTACATTTAGAATATTTTCAGACAGTGAACCTTCTACTTCTTCCAAGCTTGATTTCAATTGTTCCTTAGCTTCATTGATCTTTCTGTTCCTATCCTTTTCTATTTCTATTGAAATATTCTTTAATTCATCTAT
Organism: Schnuerera sp. xch1; assembly: GCF_019931165.1. GTDB lineage: Bacteria > Bacillota > Clostridia > Tissierellales > Tepidimicrobiaceae > JAIOUP01. Next base: position 18,338 of record NZ_JAIOUP010000023.1, on the reverse strand, counting down.
TATTCCTTCGGATTCAGCTTTTGCTTCCCTTAGTATCCTTCTTGCTTCTTCTTTTGCTTTAATGATTATCTTATCTCTATCGGCCTTTGTCCTTTCTTTTTCCTTAACCAGTTCTTCTTTAAGCCTTTGTACTTCATCTTTCAGCTTTTCCGATTCAAATCTATTCTCTTCAATAGCCTTTCTATCCTTATCTATGGCTTGCAATACATCTTCAAATTCTACATTTTCCTTTGATACTAATGATTTGGCATATTCTATAATATAATCCTGTAACCCTAACCTCGAAGATATTTCGAAAGCATTGGACTTGCCAGGTACTCCAATCAGCAGTTTATAAGTAGGGCTCAATGTTTCTACATCAAATTCTACTGAAGCATTCTTTACCTTTTCTGTAGTTAAAGCATACACCTTGAGCTGACTATAATGCGTTGTAGCTATGGTCCTGATATCCGATTTCAATAGATGATCCAGTATTGCCATTGCTAATGCTGCACCTTCTGTAGGGTCTGTTCCAGCTCCTAATTCGTCAAATAATACTAAACTATTTGGAGCAACTTCATCAAGTATATTCACTATATTGGTCATATGTGACGAAAATGTACTCAAACTCTGCTCTATGCTCTGTTCATCTCCAATATCGGCAAATACCTTATCGAAGACTCCTATTTGTGAATTGAAATCTGCAGGGATATGAAATCCTGACTGTGCCATTAATGTTAACAGACCTACTGTCTTTAATGTAACAGTTTTACCACCTGTGTTTGGTCCTGTGATTACTAGGGTGTTGAAATCCTTACCTAAATATACGTCTATAGGCACTACTTCCTCTAGATTCAAAAAAGGATGACGTGCTTTCTTTATATTGATATAGCTTTCCTGGTCTAAAACAGGTTTAGTAGCATTTAACTCCAATGCATATTTCCCTTTAGCAAATATACAATCTATTCTTTGCAATATACTTTGATTGTTTCTTATGTGCTCTGATTGTTGAGCTACCATATTAGTAAGCTCTTTCAATATCCTCTCTATCTCTTCTCTTTCTTTTATTTCCAACTCTCTAAGTTCATTATTTAATTCTACTACAGCCATAGGCTCTATAAATAAAGTTGCACCACTAGAGGATTGATCGTGTACTATACCTCCAAAGTGTCTTTTATTCTCCGACTTTATAGGTACTACATATCTTCCTTCTCTCATGGTTACTATGCCATCTTGTAGATATTTTTTGTATTTCTGTGAGTTTATAATTGAGTTTAATTTTGATCTAATGGATTCATTCTTATTTATTATCTGTCTTCTTATATTTCTAAGGGTTGAACTTGCATTGTCGGATATCTCCTCTTCATTTACAATTGCATTGTTGATTTTATCTTCAATATCTTTAAATACTCTCAAACTGTCTACTAATCCCTGAATAATAGGATAATTGGTTGCACCTTCCTCTTTTGCTTCCTTCAAGAAGTTTTTTAGGCCTCTGGATACTCTGAGGGAATCTGAGACTTTGAGCAAATTTCTTGGGGTTAAGCTACCTCCAATTTCAGCCATCTTTAATTCTCTGGAAATATCGAATATACCGAACAAAGGGGGATTGCCTTTTTTTATCAGTAATGACAATGATTCCTTGGTTTCGTTTTGAAGGTGTTCTACTTCATCTAGATTGGTTATAGGTCTTATATCCTTAACCATATCCTTTCCTAGTTGAGATTCCGCTTTGTCCATGACCTTTTCTATTATCTTATGGAATTCTAATACTCTGAGTGTCTTTTCGTTCATAATTTCACCTCAAATTAAATAACTCCCCTGTAATAATGGCCTTTAGTTATGCCATTTTTATCTCTATATTTCTTTAGATACTGTATAGTTTCCTCTTTTGTAACTAATCCCCTTGAAAAATGATAATACATATCTTGAATTTTTTCAATACCATCCTCCTCAAATGTAAAGTCCAATCTTATTGTATTAACACCATTATTGTAAAGCTTCTGCATGCTATCCAATATCATAAGAGGAACACTATTGTAAAGAGTTGTAAAATTTCCTCTCCTCTCCATATAGAAGTTTACTCCTTTTCTATCCTTAAGTCCATAGCCTTTACTATATGCACATGTTTTACAATTTGAATCATCTTTACAGTTTTTAATAAGTGACATTGGACAATGTTTCATTACCATTAATGGCAAATATCCATAACCTATTGTTTCATAATGGATGGCTTCCTTACTGGCTATTTCCTTAATCTGTTTATTGTTCAATTCTGGTGATAACGTTATACTTTCCAATCCTTTATCCTTTAGCGCATTAATTGAAAAACTGTTGAATACATTCAACCCCATATCTCCATGGATTTTTAAATCAAAATTATCCTTTATGAATTGAAGTGTTCCCAAATTGGATACAGCTACTCCATCTATTATATCCTTTACTGTTTCAACCTTTTTCTTGAAATCATTTAAATGGTCATTGTATAATATCCTATCAGTTAAAAGATATACTTCCTTTTGTTTTTTCTTTGCTTTTAAAATTGAATTTTCTATATCATCATAAAAACCAATATATATTCTATCAAGTCTTTCTAAATTCAATTTATCAAATTGTTCTTTTTTGAGTACGCTAATGCTTATATTGTTTTTGGTTTGATTTTTATATTTATTAAATTTAAAGTTGTTTTTTAATCTATTATTAAACTCTTTCTGAGTGATATCTTTACGTTTATTAAAATTGCTTCTGAAGTCATTTAGTAATTTTACTCCTTCACGTCTTAAACTATTAAGAACACCAATGGGCATAAAGGAGCCTTCTTCCAATTTAATGTTTATATTGTTTATATAGTATACGGTATCATTTAGTTTAGAAAACTGGTTTATTATTCTGTCTTCTGTAAGTGTTATTTTTTTGCCCTCTTCGACTATATAATCCGATTGAACTGTAAAATCATTATCATCAAATTTTATAGTTAATTGGGCTGGTTTTCCTATGGATATATTGACTTCTACATCTATGGGGAATTTAATATTATTGCTCTGATAGGATTCTCTAGCAGTCTTAAATAGTATATCGCTTGAGGTCCTATACACTTTGGAACCTCTTGATATTTTATTTATTTTATTAATCCTTATAGTTTGACCCTTGCTTGCTGAGTGAACTAACACGGTACCTTTATAACTCCCATAGGTAGTTTCTAATTCTATTCCGTCTCCTTTATTGACATCTTTGGATAGTTTAATATAGATATATTTATTATCAATTTTAACCACTTCACCAGCAAATACTCCTCTATTATCTGGTCTCTCGTAAGAAGCATAACTCCTTCCAAAATCATCTAGCATAATGCCTTTTGTAAATCCTCTATTAAATATTTGAAGTACATCTTCTTTATCTTCTTCAGTAATATGACTACTACCAAAATCTAAAGCTTTTCTATAGTTTTTGACTACTGTGGCAACATATTCAGGTCTTTTCATTCTACCTTCTATCTTCAATGATACTATTCCACTGTTTATAATTGTTTCAATGTATTCTAATGTATTTAAATCCTTAGTGCTTAATAGGTATTTATTCTGCCAATAATCAAATGCAACTTTTCCATTATTATAATCTATGATAGTATATGGCATTCTGCAAGGTTGAGCACATCTGCCTCTATTTCCACTACGTCCTCCAATAATACTGCTCATAAGACATTGACCAGAATAGCATACACACAGGGCTCCATGAATAAAACCTTCTAATTCAATTTGTGTAGCATCTCGAATCCTTTCTATCTCCTTTAAGGGAGTTTCTCTGGCCAATACCACTCTTGTAAATCCAAAATTTTTCAAAAAAATAGCCCCTGGTAGATTGTTTATTGTCATCTGAGTGCTAGCATGCAGTTCAAAATCGGTGAAAGTATTTCTTACCATATAGGCAAGTCCTAAATCTTGAACAATGAGTCCGTCAACGTCAATTTCATAGAGATACTTTATATACTCTAATATCCGTTTCATTTCGCTATCATCTATCAATATGTTTACTGTTACATAAACCTTGACGTTTCTTAGATGGGCATATTCTACAGCTGATTTTAATTCCTCATAATCAAAATTAGATGCAGATTGTCTTGCACTAAATAATTTTCCGCCTAAGTATACTGCATCGGCACCATTCTGAACGGCCGCAAACAAGCTTTCCATACTACCTACAGGAGCTAATAGTTCTTTTCTTTTATTCAACACTTAATCAAACTTCCTCCTTGCTAAATATGTTTTTCTCTTTATCGTATGATTTTAATACTTCTTCTAATTCTTTTTTAGTTTGTACCAATTCTACTTGATTTTCATATATTTTATCTTGTAATTTTTTAATCAAATTTTGACTTTGTTGTAGTTCTTTTTCTTTCATGTCCAATGCATTTTTCTGATTGTCCTTTTCCTTGGATAATAACTCGTTTTGCCTTCTTGCTTCTATTAATTCATCTTTATATTCATCGCATTTCCTTTGCAATTCTTGATTTTCCTCTTTTTCTTTATTCAACTGATTTAGTAAACTATCGTAATTTTCCATTGGGTCTTTAGCTTCAGTTTTTAAGGATTCTAATTCTTCATTGGATTTATATAATTCATCTGTAATGTTAAAGGCAGCTAAAGTAGCAGCCATAGAGCTACTCAATCTATCATTCTTGCTGGACATCTCCTTTATCTTTCTGTCTACATATAACGCTAATCCTTTAACATACTCCTCAGAGCTATCACCTACTACTGTAAAGTTACGACCGTCGATAGTAACATTAACTTTTTTCTTTTCTGTCATAACTTATCCTCTCCCTTATCATTATCTTATAGTAATAGTATTCTACATCACTCGTTAAATTCCTTTATCTTTTTAAGGAGTAGACAAATCTACTCCTTAAGCCCTAAGTTCTGCATCAAAAGTGTTCTTTAACTCTAATATTATCTTTTCTTGTATATCATTGACCTCATCATCTTTAAGTGTTCTATCATGAGATCTATAGGTTATTGAAAAAGCGATGCTTTTTTTGCCTTCTGATATCTGGTCTCCAGTATACACATCAAATAGCTTTACATCTTCTATTAGATCTCTACTGTTTTTAATTATTATTTTTTGTAAATCTCCAACTAATACATCCCTATCTACTACAACTGCAATATCTCTGACTATTGATGGATACTTAGGTAAAGGCTTATATTTTCTTTCTAAATTAGTATTTTTAACTATACTATCAAAATTCAAATCGGCTACATATACTCTAGTTCCAATTTCGTAATTTTCAATAACATCTGGATGTATCTCGCCTAATATTCCATATCTTTTTCCATTCCTGATAATGGCTGCAGTTCTGTTTGGATGGAAAGTAGGATTATCCTTTTCAGGTAAAAATTCTAAATCCTTAATTCCTAATCTTTCAAATATAATTTCTACTACTTCTTTAATATCATAGAAATCAATGTGTCCATATGCACCTATGGATAATCTTTGTTTTTCTGAAGGAAGTTCTCTTAATGGTAACTGTTTTGGAATGAATACATTACCAATTTCATAAGCAAAGCATTCTTTAACTCCATAGTTATAGTTTCTACCTAATAGTTCCAACATATTTGGAATTAAAGTGGTTCTCATCACGCTATAATCTTCTCCAAGAGGATTCATAAGCTCTATATAATTCCTTAATTCATTATCATCTTCTACCTTTATTTTATCATATGCTTTTGGACTTATAAAAGAATAAGTCATCACTTCATTGAGACCCATTCCTTGAAGTGCTATCTTTGCTTCGTCAGCTACTATTTTATCATAGGATTTTACTCCTCTGGTTAGCACTCCTTCTAGAGGTTGCGCAGCTATATTATGGAATCCATGTATTCTTCCTATTTCTTCAATTAAATCCGCTTCTATCTCTAAGTCCAGTCTATAGGTAGGTATGATTACATTTAGTCTATTATCGACCACTGAAGTACTAAGCCCTAATCTCTCAAGATATCCTACCATTTCATCTATAGTAAAGTTACTTCCAAGAAGACCATTTACCTTTTCAGGTCTTGCTTCTATGACCTTTTCCTCTCTTACATTTTCATAGATATCGATTTTGCCTTTTACAACTTTACCTGCTCCTATTTGTTCAACTAGCTGACATACCCTTTCAGCAGCAATTTCAGATAGATTTGGGTCAATTCCCTTTTCAAATCTTGATGAAGCTTCAGTTCTTAGATTGAGCTCTTTGGAAGTAAGACGAATGGACCTATCATTGAAATTTGCACCTTCTATTAGTACTGTTGTAGTATCATCTGTAATTTCCGAATCCAATCCGCCCATTACTCCTGCTATTCCTATTGGGTTTTCGCCATCTGTTATAAGTAAGTTTGAATTTGTTAACTCCCTTGTAACATTATCTATAGTAATGATCTTCTCTCCATCTTTGGCTCTTCGTACCACAATTTTGTTATTCCTTAACTTATCCAAGTCAAAAGCATGAAGGGGTTCTCCTAATTCAAGCATAACATAATTAGTAATATCTACCATGTTGTTTATAGGTCTTACTCCTGCTTCCATAAGTCTAGTCTGTAACCATAGAGGTGATTCCTTTATTTCAACGTCCTTTATTAGTCTAGCATAATATCTATTGCAGAGTTCTCTGTCTACTTCAATGGATTCTATATAGTTGTTAATATCTTCAACTTCATTATCAATCTTTATTTCCGGTAATTTTACTTCTCTATTAAAAGTAGCGGCAGTTTCTCTTGCCATACCTATTATATTTAGACAATCTGGTCTATTTGGAGTTATTTCAAATTCAATTATCTCTCCGTAGAGTCCTAAAACTTCTTCGATATTGGTCCCTAGTGGATATTCCTTATCCAATACAAATATTCCATCTCTTTGATATTTAGGAATTACATTATCATTATAGTCTAATTCCTTTAAGGAACACAACATTCCAAAGGAATCCACTCCTCTAAAATTGGTTTTATCTATATGCATTCCATTGGGAAGCTTAGCTCCAATCAAAGCTACAGGTACATAATCTCCTTCTTTTAAGTTCTTAGCGCCTGTAACTATTTGTAGTACCTCGTCACCAATATCTACCATGATTATAAGTAAATTATCTGCATTATTATGTTTTTCTATTTTTTCTATTTTACCTACCACTACATTTTCAATACCTCTATCCAAAGAAATAATAGATTCTACATGGGAACCAGATAGAGTTAGCTTATCTGCCAATACTTTCGAGTCTATATCATCTATATTTACATATTCCTTTAGCCATTTTATAGGTAATAGCATTTATTTAATCCTCCCAACTGTTCTAAAACTGTTCTAAAAACCTATTATCATTTTCAAATAATAAGCGTATATCGTTTATTCCGTGTTTTACCATGGTTATCCTATCTATTCCCATTCCAAAGGCAAAGCCACTATACTTTTCTGGATCTATGCCACAGTTTGCAAGAACCTTTGGATGGACCATTCCACAGCCTAGCAGTTCCATACTCCAACCTGTTCCATTGCAAGCAGAACAACCTTCCCCTCCACAGCTAAAACAGGAAACATCTACTTCTGCACTTGGTTCTGTAAATGGGAAGTAATGTGGTCTAAATCTTGTTTCCATGTCCTGACCAAATAGCTCTTTTACAAATACATCAATTGTATATTTTAAATGTCCTAGTGTAATATTTTCATCTACTACTAATCCTTCCAATTGGTGGAACATAGGTGAATGAGTATCGTCTACATCATCAAATCTAAAAGTTCTTCCTGGAGATACCATTCTCAAAGGTGCTCCAAATTCTTTCATTGTCCTTATTTGAACAGGGGATGTCTGAGTTCTAAGCAATATATCATCAGTGATATAGAATGTATCAGATAGGTCCCTTGATGGATGGTTCTCTGGAGAATTTAAGGCATCAAAGTTATTCTCTACTGTTTCGATTTCCGGGCCATCAATTACGCTAAATCCCATACTGATAAATAGATTCTCTAGTTCTTCAATAGTAGATAACAATGGATGTCGATGGCCTAATCTTCTGGTATTCTTACTGATTGTAATATCAATTTTCTCTCTTTCTATTCTTTCCTGCTTCAATTTTTCCTTAAAGTCATCTCTAGTATCAGCAAGCTTTTTCTCAATTTCTTGTCTGATCTCATTTGCAAACTTTCCCATTACTGGTCTTTCCTCTTTTGAAAGCTTCCCCATTTCACGGAGAACTAAAGTTAACTTACCCTTTTTACCTAGATATTTAACTCTTATATTCTCAAGACCCTTTAAATCGTTTACAGAATTTATATCAGAAATTGCTTCTTTTTTGATCTGCATTAATTTATCCTTCATAACTAGACTCCTTTCTCATAAAAGCAAGACCTATCTCTAGGATTAAAGGTCTAATTGTCAAACTATTTACTAAATTATAGCATCTATGACTTCAAATTACAAGATTTATTCAAGTCTCTGTCTTAATCCTTCATACATTATTATAGATGAAGCCACTGCAGCGTTTAAAGATTCTGCATCTCCTAACATAGGTATTTTTATTAGGGTATCCGCTAAGTTCTGTAGAGGTTCAGATACCCCTTTGGATTCATTTCCAATGATTAACATACTGGGTTTTGTAAAGTCCACGTCTTGTATATATCTATCTCCTTCAAGTGAAGTTGAATATATATTTATTTTTCTATTTTTAAATTCCTTTATAATGTTAACACCGTTGTTTTGATGGTATATTGGCACTCTAAATATTGATCCCATGGTAGACCTTACTACCTTTGGGTTATATACATCTACGCAACCTTCCACAACAATTACACCATCAATTCCAAAGGAGTCTGCTGTTCGAATTATAGTCCCCATATTGCCTGGATCCTGTACTTTATCCAATAACAATATAAAGGGATTGCGTTTATCAGCTAAATCATCAATGGAGTTGATTTCAAATCCTATTACAGCTAGTACTCCTTGAGGAGTTCCTACATCAGAAATATCATTGTACAACTTGTCGGGTACATTGATGAGCTTATGGAAATCTTTAATCTTATTGTATAATGTATCTCCTCCACTTACATTAAATAGCTGATTGGAGTAGACTATAAATTCAATTGGATAGCCATTGTTGATACATTCGTCTACCATTTTTATTCCTTCTACTATAAATAATTTATTTGCCCATCTTTCCTTTTTTCTATGTAGACTATTGATCAACTTTATGGTTGAATTTGATGAGCTAGTTATACTTATCATAATAAATCACCATTATTTACATTTTTATGCAACTTTTTAATTTTATTCCTTAACATGTAAATTATTATTATTATATAGCATTAAAAGTTCCGTAACCGGAACTTTTAATTATGCCTCTTTTGCAATTTCAACTAGTTTAGCAAAACCCTCTGGATCATGTATAGCCATTTCTGATAACATCTTTCTGTTAATCTCAATGTTTGCTTTTTTTAGGCCACTTATAAATCTGTTATAGTTAATTCCATTCAATCTTGCTCCTGCATTTATTCTCGCAATCCAAAGTTTTCTAAAGTCTCTCTTCCTTTGTTTACGTCCTGAATAAGCATAGCTTAATGATTTCATAACAGCTTGGTTAGCTGGTCTATATAATTTGCTCTTAGCACCATAATATCCTTTTGCTTGTTTCAATACTTTTTTATGTCTTTTTCTAGCAGTTACACCGCGTTTTACTCTTGCCATTGTGAATACCTCCTTCGTATATCAAATTCTATATTTAACGTGGTAATAATTGGTCAACTTTTTTGTGTTCTCCTCTAGTCAATATTGCTGGCTTTCTTAGATTTCTTACTCTTTTAGCGGATTTCTTTCCAGTTTTATGACTTTTATATGCCTTAAACCTCTTTATTTTACCTGTGCCTGTTCTCTTAAATCTCTTTGCTGCTCCTCTGTGAGTTTTCATCTTTTTTGCCATGTTACTTACCTCCTCTACTTAGTCATTTTTTGAAACTAAAAACATGACCATATTTCGGCCTTCCATCTTAGGCTGTTTATCTATGGTTCCATATTCTGAAGTCAGTTCTGCAAATTTTAATAGTACTTTTCTACCAGCTTCAGTATGACCTAATTGCCTACCTTTAAATCTAACACTGACTTTAACTTTATTGCCATTCTTAAGAAACTCAATAGTCTTGCCTGCTTTTACATTCAGATCATGCTCTTCAATATTTGGGCTCATTCTCATTTCCTTTATATTAATGACTTTCTGATTCTTTTTAGCTTCCTTCTCCTTTTTAGACATTTCATACTTATATTTACCGTAATTCATAACCTTACATACTGGCGGTTTTGCATTTGGAGCCACTTTAACCAAATCCAGCTTCTTTTCATATGCAATATTTAAAGCCTTTTTAATTGGTACTACACCTATCTGTTTTCCATCTGAATCAATAAGCCTTACTTCTCTTTCCCTAATCTCTTCATTAATTTGAAGTTCCTTAATATTACTGCACCTCCTAATTTTAATAAATATAAAAAAGCGGGTATAAAATACCCGCTTAAATTCATAACAAATTTAAATAGCACTAGCACACTAAATACTATCAATTCAAGTTATATAATTATAACCTTATGAGCACACGCAGCTATAAGGTGAGAAGCGGATACTTCTACTTTATTTTATATATTTTTTACGATAATCATTATATGCTAGATATTCTAATTTGTCAAACATTTTTTTATTAAAATCTATTTTGCTAATTCATATAGAGCATGTGCATATATCTTTGTCAATCTCATCAAATGCTCGATAGAAATATATTCATCCTTTTGATGAGCTAATTCTTTTTGTCCTGGAAATACAGGACCGAATGCTACTGCATTTTCCATTGATCGTGCATAGGTTCCTCCGCCTATAGCAATAGGTACACTTTCTACATCCTTTGTCTGTTCTCTATATACTTTCATAAGTTTTTCAACTAAGAAATTATCCTTTGGAACATAAAGAGGCTTCATATCAGAGGAGGATTCTATTAGCTCGATTCCTGTTTCCTTTAGATTATCTCTAATACCATCATATACCTCTTTTGCACTGCTCTTAATAGGATATCTGACATTTATAGACAATCTTATTTCATTTTGATCTGCTTTAATGACTCCTGGGTTGAAATTTAATTTCCCTGATATGTCATCTTCTAGACTACATCCTATGCTTTCACCATTGTGTCTAAATCCAATTCTATCATTATACATATTTATAAATTCACAGATATCACATTCGCCTTCTAATAATTTACCTAAAAAGGCCATTAAGTATGAAATTGCATTCTTACCTTTTTCAGGAGTACTGCCATGAGCAGATATTCCTCTCGCATATAATTTCACTTTATCCTTTCCATCTCTTTCCATTGATAAAGGATATTTTGTGTTTTTAATAAAATTATCTAATTTTTCCTCTATTTGTGATACATCTTCTACTTTAAGTATTGCCTCGCAATAATCTGGTACCATGTTTGCTGCATTTCCACCTCTAATACTTTCAATAACTAAATTATTGCAGGTATTAGAATTTAATTTTTTGACTAGATCAAATACAATAATACCTTTTTCGCCATAAATCACCGGAAAATCTGCATCAGGAGTAAATGCCATATCTGGGGCTTTTTCATGTTTGAAATAATGTTTTATACCTCCCCATCCACTTTCTTCATTTGTTCCAAATATAATCTTAATTTTCCTATTTAAGTCAATTTTAGATTCCTTTAGTGCTTTCATTGCATATAAACAGGCAATTGCTGGCCCTTTATCATCAGTTGTGCCTCTACCATATATCCTGTCATCATGAATTTCTGCTTCATAAGGTGGATAAGTCCATCCATCCCCTTCAGGTACTACATCCAAATGAACTAAGATTCCAACGGTTTCTTCGCCATCTCCTATTTCAGCATGCCCTGCATAATTATCTATGTTTTTAATTCCAAATCCCATTTTTTTAGATAAATCCAATGAAAAATTCAAAGCTTTATAAGGACCTTCTCCAAAAGGCATGTTGGGTTTTGACTCTCCTTGCACACTTTTAATTTTTATTATGTCCTGTGTGGATTTGATTATATCTTCCTTATAATTTTCTATTAATTCGTTAAATTCCATTAAATCACCCCATTTTTATTATTACAATTAATATTATTATATCCCTACATATTATTTACTTCAACTTTTAACATAATTCTTTTTATATTAAAAAAGTAAATGGTTACACTATATCTATAACTATAAAGAAGGTGGGGATAGATTGAAAAAGAAAAAACTGCTGTTTCTAGTTTTAGTAATAAGTATAGTCACATCCATAACATTTATTCTTGATGCGTTTAATGCATCATCAGATTTAATCAATGTAACATTTAAAAATAAAATTTTTGTTTGGATCCTAACAATAATTTTATTAGTTTATTATAGAAGATCTAACTCCAACCCACAGTTAGTCCCTTCAGTTTTATCTAGTGACAAGATGAGCAATAAAGAAAAGAGTAAACCTGATGTTTCCTTTAAGGATGTAGCAGGATTAGAGGAAATAAAGGATGAACTTCAAGAGACGATTGATTTTATCAATAATTCAAGTAAGTATACTAAAATGGGAGCACATATTCCAAAAGGGATACTATTCTACGGCCCTCCAGGTACAGGTAAAACCTTGCTGGCTAAAGCAGTTGCTGGAGAAACAAATTCTAATTTTCACTATGCAAGTGGTTCAGAATTTGTAGAAAAATATGTAGGTGTAGGAGCAAAAAGGGTTAGAACTCTTTTTGAAAAAGCTAAGAAGGATACTCCTAGTATCATTTTTATTGATGAAATCGATGCTATTGGTACCAAAAGAAATCTAGAATCTAACAATGAAAAGGATCAAACCTTAAATCAATTATTAGTTGAAATGGATGGTTTTAACACTGATGATACTGTAGTAGTTATAGGTGCTACTAATAGGCTTGATCTATTGGATGAAGCATTACTTAGACCAGGAAGATTTGACAGACATATCTATATAGGTAATCCAAATATGAATGCTCGACAACAGATTTTAGAAGTCCATACCAGAAATAAGCCGCTGGATAAGAGCATGAATATAAAGGACATTGCAAAGAAAACCCATGGACTATCTGGTGCAGAACTAGCTAATATTGCCAATGAAGCAGCCATAATAGCAGTTAGAAATAAGGAAACCAAACTAACTCTTAAACATTTTGACTTAGCCATAGAAAGAGTGGTAGCAGGTCTAGAGGTAAAAAATCCTACCGTGTTATTAAAGGAAAAGAAAACTGTTTCCATTCATGAGGCTGGTCATGCAATAGTTTGCAAAATACTTAATGTAGATATGGTTCAAAAGATATCCATAGTACCTAGAGGTCATGCATTAGGATATGTATTAAAATTTCCTGAGGAAGATAGATATCTACTATCAGAGCAAGAATTGATGAACAAAATATCTGGACTATTGGCAGGTAGAGCTGCAGAAAATTTGGTCTTTAAAGAAGTAACAACTGGAGCAAAGGATGATTTGGATAAGGCTACTAATATTGCAAGAGAGATGGTATGTGCTTATGGAATGAGTGGCTTAGGGCTTATGGCTGTTGATGAGCATTATATTAAATATAACTATGATATAGTAAGAAACGAAATCAAACAAATTCTAGATAAAGGATACCAACGAGCTACTAAGATCATAAAGGAAAATCACGAGCTACTACATCATATTTCTAATGTGTTGATGGAAAAAGAAACTATTGATAGTGATGAGTTAAAAAGAATATTCGATCTATATGAAACTCCTATTGATTGTGCAACATAAACAAAATCCCTTGAGATTATCTGTAGAGATATTTTCAAGGGATTTAAATTTAAAGATTTATGAATATATTTTAGTAAGACTTAGATTTTTGCTACTTCTTTGCATCAATACTTTTAAAACTAATGCTATAGCTGAAAAAGCAATTATCATGGCAAAGGTAGATGTATAGTCTCCATTTGATCTTTGTAATAAAATATTTGAAGTCATGGGCCCTATAATGGCTGATGGAATCAACAAAAAGTTTGTTATGCTTAAATTTAAAGAATAATTCTTGGGTCCGTAAAAAGAATGTATTACAGATGATGCCAAAGATGGAGAGCCTCCATAGCATAATCCTACCAACAATAGCCCAACAAAAATTAATATTACATTTTTATAAACAGCTCCTAAACAGAGAGAAATTCCTGCTAGCATCAATACAACATTATTGATAACCATAGTTTTATCTTCACCAAATTTATCAAAAAGGGATCCAAATGAAACACGTCCCAATCCATTGAATACTGATACTAATAAGCCTAATACAGCTGGAGCTCCAAAGGTTACAGCAATAGTGGCAGCACTATTTATAACAAGAAGTCCTGCTGAACTTACAGCTATGTTCCAGAAGAAAAAGAACCAAAACGAAGGTGTTCTAATCATTTCCTTTGCAGTATAATTCCTCTTAATATTTGATTGACTTGTCTCATCCTCAGCTTCAATACTTTTTACCTGCTCAGTTTCTTGCGGTATTTTTATAATCAATGCACCTAATATTAAGACTATTAAAATTGCTATTGCAAGTATAAAAAAGGTGTTGAACAATCCAAAATTTGTTACTAAAACATCTACAACAGTTCCAAGAATCATTCCTCCAAGGCCAAAGCCCATAAGCAAAATTCCTGAAGAAAAACCTACTCTATCAAAGAACCATTTATTTACAGACGACATGATTGCATTGTATCCCAATCCTACCCCTGTACCGCATAAAACCCCATAGAATAAATATAGCAGTCTTAAACTTTTTTCAGGAGTTGCTACATTTAATCGCGAAAGTGCGAAAAACCCTATAAAAAGAAAAATTGCAGCTGTTGATATAATATAATTTGGTTTTAATTTTTTAGACACATTACCACTTAAAAATCCTCCTATGCAAAAGAATATCATAGAAGTTGTAAATGTCATAGACAAATCAGACTCAGACCATGTTGTATAGATTTGCTTAAAATGAATTGCAAATATTGACCAAGCATAAAGAAGTCCTAAAAACAACATCATTACTGCCCCTATTAGTAGATATAAATATTTTTTGTTATCTTTCATTAAATGTCCTCCTTTATTATATATAGCTAGATTTATTCTTTGTTTTCAACCTTTTCTATCACCTTATTGATAAACTCATCTACTGCAAATTGTCCAATATCTCCTTCATCTCTTTTATTTACTGATACTAATTTGCCCTCTACTTCTTTTTCCCCTACTACTAGCATATAAGGGATTCTTTGTAGCCTTGCTTCTCTTATCTTGTATCCAATTTTCTCTGCTCTATCGTCTATATCCACTCTTAGTCCTTTTTCTTCCATATCCTGCTTGATTTCATATGCATAATCATTAAACTTATCAGAAATAGGAAGAACTATGGCTTGAACTGGTGCTATCCATACTGGGAACTTACCCGCATAGTGTTCAATCAATATTCCCATAAATCTTTCAATGCTTCCTAATATCGTTCTGTGGATCATTACTGGACGTTTCTTCTCATTATCATTATCCACATATGTTAAGTCAAACCTTTCTGGCATTTGGAAATCCAACTGAATTGTTCCGCATTGCCAGGTTCTACCGATAGCATCTTCTAAATGATAGTCAATCTTTGGACCGTAAAAAGCTCCGTCTCCTTCATTTATAACATAGTCTATTCCTTGTTCTTCTAATGCTTCTTTCAAGCTATTGATTGCCAATTCCCATTGTTCTTCGGTACCCATGGAATCTTCAGGCCTTGTGGATAGTTCCACATGATACTTAAACCCAAATACATTGTACACATAATCGGCTAGTTCAGCTACGGCTTTTATTTCATCTTTTACTTGAGATGGTAATGCATAAATATGTGCGTCATCTTGAGTGAAACTTCTAACTCTCATAAGACCATGGAGTGCACCAGAAAGTTCATGCCTATGAACTAGCCCTAATTCGCCTAATCTAAGAGGAAAATCCCTATAGCTATACATATTGGATTTATATATCAATATGGAACCTGGACAGTTCATTGGCTTTATGGCATAATCATTATCATCTATTTCTGTGAAATACATATTCTCCTTATAATGATCCCAATGACCTGATTGATGCCATAATTCTTCATTTAATACAATAGGAGTTTTTATCTCTCCGTAACCTCTTTTCTTATGCTCCTCTTTCCAAAAATCTTCTAATATATTTCTAATAACCATTCCCTTTGGATGGAAGAATGGGAATCCAGGTCCCTGTTCATGCATACTAAATAGATCTAACTCCTTACCTAATTTTCTATGATCTCTTTTCTTTGCTTCTTCCAATCTATCGATATATGCTTGTAAATCCTTTTTCTTTTGATATGTTGTTCCATAAATTCTTTGAAGCATTTTATTATTTTCGTCTCCACGCCAATATGCTCCTGCTATGCTTAATAGTTTTATGGCTTTAACCTTTTTGGTGTCTAATAGATGAGGTCCAGCACATAAATCTGTAAACTCTCCTAATTTATAGAAGGATATTTCCTCATCTTCTGGGAAATGTTCTATTAAATCTACTTTATATACTTCTCCTTTATCCTTAAAATATTTAATAGCATCATTTCTTGACATTACAAATCTTTCAAGAGTGTGATTTTCTTTGACTATTTTAGCCATTTCTTTTTCTATCTTTTCTAAATCCTCAGGAGTAAATCTATGCTCTGTGTCAAAGTCATAATAGAATCCATCATCTATTGCAGGTCCAATGGCAAATTTCACATCTGGAAATAATCTTTGTACGGCTAAGGCCATTATATGAGCTGACGTATGCCAAAATATTCTCTTCCCTTCCTTGTCTTCAAACTTTACAATTCTTACTTCCGCATCTTCATCTATTGTCTCCTGCATCCCTTTAGTTTTACCATTTACAACTGCACCTAATGCCACTCTTGCCAATCCTTCGCTAATACCCTTCGCTACTTCCAGTACTGTTATACCTTTGTTGTATTCTTTAATCGAACCATCTGGTAATGTTATCTTTATAATCTCCATCATTATTCTCCTTTCCATGTTTTCTTTACTAATTATAAAAAACCTCTCATCTCTGCATAATGCAGGGACGAGAGGTTAACTTTCGTGGTTCCACCCTAATTGGTACTCAATTCATATAACGCTATATAGCGGACATCCTTCATTTGGATACGGCTCTGGGGTAGTCTTCAGTTATTCTTCCATAGGGAGGCTTTCAGCCTAAGGCTCTCCCTTCTCTTAAAGGTACAAATAACTTACTCTTCCCTTCACTGCCTTTATCTCTAATTATGTTTTTATATATTATAACAGTATATACCCAATTGTTCAAGCATTTAACATTATTTTAATGTTGATGTTATCTTTTCAATGGATAACATTGATTGGTCTCCTGTTTTCATATTTCTTAAAGTATATTTATTCTCCTTTATTTCATCTGGACCAATTATTAATGCATATTGTATATTTGATTTATCTGCAAAGCTGAACTTCTTCCCTAGTTTTGTATCTTCTGCATATATCTGTGTGTTTATATTATTTGACCTTAATATGCTAGCAGTCTCAACTGCTTTATCTAAACACCCTTCCATCGGAATAATTATTACCTTGTTTAAGGATCTATCCGATGTCTTGATTAGTCCTGTTTCATTTAATTGATAGAATAATCTAGTAAGGCCTATTGATATGCCTACTCCAGGAAGTCTTTGTTTTGTATAGTATCCTGCTAAGTCATCATATCTTCCACCTGAACAGATGCTTCCTATATTAGGATATTTGTCTAAAAAGGTTTCATATACTGTTCCTGTATAATAATCAAGACCTCTGGCTATTGTTAAATCGATTGAAAAATTATCTTCTGGGACTCCAAATGTTTTTACAAAGTGATTTACAGCTTCTAATTCATCTAATCCTTCTTTAAATACATCATTTTCTATTTTTAAATCCTTTAGACTATTTAGTATCTCTATATTTGAACCTTTTATTCCTATAAATTCAAGTATCCTATCTATGGTTAAATCATCCAATCCCTGACTTAATAATTCCTTCCTTACTCCTTCTATTCCTATCTTCTCCAGTTTGTCTACTGACCTCAATACCTCTGTTGAATCTTTTACTCCCAATGATTTGAAAAATCCCTTTAATACCTTCCTATTGTTAATCTTTATGGTGAATTCAACAAATCCTAAATCTGTAAAAGTTGAATAGATTACGCTTGGTATTTCTGCATCATTTATAATGTCTAAGGAACCGTTACCTATTATGTCTATGTCACATTGATAAAACTCTCTAAATCTACCTTTTTGTGCCTTTTCTCCCCTATATACTTTACCTA
>NZ_JAIOUP010000022.1 GCF_019931165.1 Schnuerera sp. xch1 | reverse complement strand
AAGAAATATATGTAGTGGTGACTAGAGGCGAAAAAAGGACAGGGGGATATAGTGTAGAAGTAGATACTATAATAAAAGAAAAAAGAGATGAAAATGATTTTGACTTAGTAGTTCGTGCAAAGTTTATAGACCCAGATCCTAGTGAGATAGTAACCCAAGGCTTCGACTATCCTTTTACTATTGTAAAAACAGATTTAGATACCATGCCAAAGAACGTTGATTTAGAAGTGAAATATGAACAATAAAATTTCAAAAAAAATATTAACAAACAATCAAAGGCCGTTCCTACATAAAAGATCTTACATAGTAGGGATAACCTTTGATTGTTTGTTTTTGTAATATTAAATTTTAGTATAGATAAAAAGGTTTTACTTTTATGCTCTACTAAAACATGATAGAATATAATAAATATAGGAATTCTTAGGAGGTGGAAAAAATAGAGAAAAAATTTAGTTATATTAAATATTTTATATTATTAGTCTCTTCTTTAATAATATGGAAGATAATAGATAGTCCAGGAATATTAAATACCATCATGAATATATTAAAGCCTTTTGTATGGGCTTTTATAATAGCATTTGTTTTGAATTCATTACTTACAATTTTAGAACTAAATTTTAGTTTAAAGCGATGGATGAATATTATAATAGTTTATATTATTTTTTATGGAATCATAGTATTAGCTATAACGATAATTACACCAAGGGTAATTGAAAGTATGCTAAATATAGGTAAAGAAATTCCTAACTATGCACATATGACTCAAGAATGGCTTTCAAGAGTTCCTGATTATTTAATGGAAATTGATAATTATGGACTTATTGATTTTATTCAGTCTACTATAAATGATCTTTTTTCTAGATTGGGGGATGGTATTAGCATAATCATTGATAGGACATTAATGCAGGTAATATCTATAACTTCTCTTCTTATAAATTTTATATTAGGCTCTTTTATATCTATTTATATGTTAATGGACAAAGAATATTTTGCTAAAAATCTTACTAGATTGATCTATGCAATTTTTCCAGTAAAGAAAGCGGATTGGATTATAGAATTAGCAAGTGATACTAATGAGGCATTTTCAAAATTTTTGGTTGGGAAATTATTAGACTCCTTAATAATAGGAGTATTGTGTTTTATTGGGTGTAACATATTAGGTATAAAATATGCTACATTAATCAGTATAATAGTAGGAATTACAAACATGATACCATATTTTGGACCTTTTATTGGTATGATTCCTTCTGTAATAATAACTCTGTTTGATAGACCATTGAAAGCATTAATAGTATTAATTTTTATATTCATATTACAACAATTTGATGGTTGGTATTTAGGCCCAAAGATATTAGGTGGAAGAGTAGGAGTTAAACCTTTTTGGATTATGTTGTCAATATTAATTGGTGGTGGCTTCTTTGGAATGTGGGGAATGTTATTTGCTGTTCCGATTACTGCAGTGATAAAGAACATATTACAAAAGTATATTATCAAACAGCATGAAAAGAAAGGGGTAACTTTAAATAATAAATGATAGAGGGTAGACTTACAAATCTACCCTCGCTATCTAAATTGTTTACAATCAATTATTCTTTCTTCGGTTATAATATAATCTACAGGAATATCATATGTACTAATAGGAATTGTCTCGGATAATTGCATTTCAAAACATAACCCAATTTTTACTACATCTGTAGTTTTATTTAGAAACCTGTCGTAATAACCTCCACCATAGCCTATTCTATATCCATCTTTAGTAAAAATAAGTCCTGGCACTAGAACTACATCTATTATATTTGGAGATACCTCTCTAATATATTTATTTTGTGGAGTTAAAATATCGTAAAAACCTAATTCTAGTTCTTTATCAAAATCTTTTAGTTCTGAAACTATCATTTTCTTTTCCTTGGGAACAGTAATAGGAACGCCTATTCTTTTTCCAGCAATAATAGATTTTTTGATAATATTATGAGTATTTATTTCCTCGTCAGTACTAATAAAAGTAAAAATGAAGTTGGATCTTTTAAATGGTTTAAAATTAAATAGATTATCTTGAATAATCTTAGATTTTTCCATTCTCTTTTCTTTGGGAAGATTCCTTCTTTTTTCAATCATAGTCTGTCTTAATACTTTTTTATCCAAAATTACCACCCTTTACTGTTTATTTATTACTTAGTTTATATTATAATATATAATTATAGTAAATATATAAGTAATAAAAAATTATTTAGAAAGAGTATTTATATGATGTATGATATAATTATATTATTATACGTGTAACATTCATAAAACATTGAGGTGAAATATTTGATAAAGTTTGTCGATATAACTAAAGAATATAAAAATGGAGTAATAGCATTGTCTAAAGTAAATTTATCAATAGCTAAAGGAGAATTTGTATTTTTAGTAGGTCCCAGTGGAGCTGGGAAATCAACTTTGATAAAACTTTTACTTAAAGAAGAAAATCCCACACATGGGAGAATATACCTACATAATACAGATATTACTAAAGTTAAAAATAGAAAAATTCCTTTTATTCGAAGAAATGTAGGGGTAGTATTTCAAGATTTTAGATTACTACCAAATAAAACTGTATATGAAAATATCGCATTTGCAATGGAAATAATTGGAGCGCATCCAAAGGATATAAGAAGAAATATTCCTATGGTATTGAGTATGGTGAATTTGAGTAAAAAGGCATATAATTATCCGAATCAACTTTCCGGTGGAGAGCACCAAAGAGTTGCTATAGCAAGAGCAATTGTTAATAGCCCTCCAGTGTTGATAGCTGATGAACCTACCGGGAATTTAGACCCTGAGACAGCTTGGGATATTATGAAAGTGCTTAGAGATATCAATAGACGTGGGACAACCGTATTGATGGCTACTCATGCTAAAGATATAGTAGATGTGATGAAAAAGAGGGTAATAGAAATTGAAAAAGGAGAGATAGTAAGAGACGAAGAGAAAGGTGTGTATGAGCATGAGATTTCGAATACTTAAGAATATAATCAAACAAGGATTTCAAGGGATGTGGCGGAATAAGGGAATGGGGTTAGCATCTGTCACTTCTATAACAGCAGTATTAGTTATCCTTGGACTTATTCTTATAATGATATTAAGTTTAAATAATGTTGTAATAGATACACAGGCTAAATTTGATGAAATACAGATATTTTTACAAGATGATATAACTGAGGAACAATTCAAAAGAATTGAAGATGAAGTAAAAAATAGACAGGAAGTACTATCGGCTGTATATCAATCTAAAGAGGAAGCGTTAGAAACTTGGAAAGAAGAATGGGGAGATGAAGGTTATTTATTGGAAGGTCTAGAGCCTAATCCATTACCAAATACTCTAATAATAAAATTAAGAGATATTGAGTATGCAGATAAAGTAGTAGATAGTATCGAAGGATTACAGGGAATAGAAGAAATACAATATAACCAGGATATTATAGATAAGCTAGTTACTTTTGCTAATTATGCTAGAGCAGGGGGACTGGTCATAGTTGGTATTTTATTATTGGTGTCAATTTTTATAATATCAAATACTATAAAACTTACTGTAACTGCTAGAAAAAGGGAAATAGGCATTATGAAATACGTTGGAGCTACTAATGGATATATACGAGGACCATTTATTATAGAAGGACTATTATTTGGAGTAATTGGAGCTATTGTATCTATACTAATTGTTAATTTTGGATATGGTTATCTCTTTAATATTCTAAATGATAGGTTGTATGTATTGTTTACTGTATATTTAATTTCACCTACTACTCTAATTAAAGATATATCGATTATTTTTATTGCAATAGGTGCTGGAATCGGAGCATTAGGAAGCCTTGTTTCGTTAAAGAGATTTTTAAATGTGTAATAAAGGAGGATAAATTGGAATATGAGTTGGAAAAAGAAGAAGATAGTTTTATTATTAGCTATAACATTGTTGTGTAATTATGCCTTGGTTTTTGCAGACAATGTTGATGACTTAAAGAGAAAACAGCAGAATGCTCTAGAAAAAATGGATGATGTAGAAGGTCAAATAAATGACTTAAAAAGTCAAACCAATGATGTAAGTACTCAGATGGAAGAATTGGACAAGCATATGAATATTGCAGCATCTGAGTTAGAAGAAGTAGAAAATGAATTGAAGGGTTTGAATGCTGAGATTGAAAAGACCGTTAATGAACTAGAAGAAGCAGAAAAAAATATTGATAAAAAACAGGATGTATTTAATGATCGTTTAAGGGTAATGTATAAAAAAGGGAACGTAGGATTCTTAGAAGTGTTATTGGCGTCAGCAGACTTAGAAGATCTTTTATCGCGAAGGTCGATGATAGAGACTGTCGTAGAACATGATACAGATTTGATTAAGTATATGAAGGAACAAAGAGATATAATAGATAAAAAGAATACTGAACTAAAAGCTCAGAAAGCTTCTGTAGAGACCACTAAAAGTAGATTAGAAGCTAAAAGAGATGAATTAGTTACAGCTTCAAGAGCAAAAGAGTTTTTAATGAATGATTTGACGAAAGATTTAAAAAAGGCCGAAGAACAATATGATAATTTAAATCAATTGGCTAAGGATATCGAATCTGAAATAGTGAGGAGACAACGAGTAGATGGAGATTATTCAGGAGGAGTCATGAGTTGGCCAGTACCTGGACATACAAGAATATCTTCATATTTTGGGTATAGAGTCCATCCGGTATTGAAAACTAAGAAATTACATACAGGATTAGATATCCCTGCACCTACTGGAACAAGTGTTATAGCAGCAGCAGGAGGAGTAGTAATATATTCAGGTTCATTAGGTGGGTATGGCAATGCTATAATGGTAGATCATGGAGGAGGTATTGTAACTTTATACGGTCACAATTCATCTTTGGTAGTTGGTGAAGGAACTAAAGTAAGCAAAGGTGATACAATAGCTAAAGTAGGTAGTACAGGCATGTCAACCGGACCTCATTGTCATTTTGAAGTTAGAAAAAATGGGTCTTATGTAGATCCTATATCATGGGTAAAAGGGGAATAATCCCCTTTTTTTTATTCCTTTATATGGTATAATGTTTAGGTAGACTTAATAAAATAGAATACATAATCCAAAATATTGAGGTGAAGAATATGTCCAAGAAAAGAGCAATAACTTTAATGATAGCATTGATTGTTGTTACAAATGTTATCACTTTTGCTATAAGTAATGTAATAACTATAAGGTTTCAAGATAAAGTTATTATACCGGCTGATGAATATAATATATTGAATACCTATTATATGGAGCATTCAAAAGCTATAGAATTAGAAAATTATATTAAACAAAATTTCTTAGGGGAAGTTGATAGCCAAAAATTTATGGATGGGCAATTAAAGGGTATGTTTCAAGCCTTAAATGATCCATATTCTGTATATATGAACCAAGATGAATTCAAAAGTTTTACAGAAGAAACTGAAGGAATTTATGGTGGTATAGGTGTAATAGTAACTCCTGGAGAAAATAATCTTATAACAGTTGTATCGCCTATAGAAGATACTCCTGGAGAGAGAGCGGGGATAAAGACAGGAGATAAGATTGTAAAGGTAAATGGGAAAGAGTTTACAGCAGACAATATGGATGGAGCTGTTAAGTTGATGAAAGGAGAACCTAATACATCAGTTACTATAACCATCCTAAGAACAGATAAAAATGGAAATAATAAATATATTGATATGGATATAGTTAGAGAAGAGATAAGGCTGGAAACAGTAAAATCCGATATAGTAGATGATAACATTGGATATATAAAAATTACTTCTTTTGATGAATTAACTTATGATGATTTTAAAAATGATTTGGATTCATTGATGGATAAGAATATTTCTGGACTTATATTGGATTTAAGAAATAACCCAGGAGGATTATTAAACATTTGTGTAGACATTTCAGATGAGTTGTTAGGAGAAGGAACAGTAGTTTATACTGAAACTAAAAATGGAGAAAGAGAATATGAAAATTCAGATGAAAATCATGTAGACATTCCTCTTGTAGTATTAGTAAACGAAGGTAGTGCAAGTGCTTCAGAAATATTAGCTGGAGCAATTAAAGATCATAATAGAGGAACCCTTATAGGGAACAAGACCTTTGGGAAGGGAATAGTTCAAAGAATTAGACAGTTAAAAGATGGTTCAGGCTTTAAATTGACTGTGTCTGAATACTTTACTCCTAATGGAACAAATATCCATGGTATTGGTATTGAACCTGAAATTGTAGTTGAACTACCTGAGGATATACAAGAGATAGGAATAGGAAATTTAGAACAGGATACACAACTTCAAACTGCTATAAAAGAGATCAAAAATATGATTAAATAGTACAAATAGAAAGTATTAAGGAAAGATAAAATGAACCTAATAGGTTCATTTTATCTTTTTGTATAATCCAATTTTATTAAGTCAACACAATAAATATTATTTATATTTTTATCTTTATATGGTAATGTCAATGTTATATAAGCTTTATATTTATTAGAATTTAAAAATATACTGTTACTATTCAATTTAGAAATGGATTCAATAGATTCATCATGCATATTGTACTTACTGAGTAAATATTCATCATTAAATGTAGTTTTCTCAACAAATAATAGATTTTCTTCATTTAATTTGTAATAATTCGTTATGTTATAATCTAAAATATGTGGGAAATAGTCTTTGTCAGCATTATATATTTTCAATATATTTTTATTTTTTTCTTCTATATTTTCTAAATATACTATATTTTGGCTATCTAAAAAATTAGGATTAAATCCTGACCCTATTTTTTCAAAATTTACCCCATCTTCTGTTGTATAAATATTTTTATTTAAAGAATATTTATCTGGTTCAGCAAGGACAATTTTGTTATCTAATATATCAAATGATTCAGCAGATTTATTTAAAGTAAATTTTACATTTGATTTATTTTTTTCCACATTGTAAACTAACAATGTAGTTGTTTTGTTTTCAATATCAAAAAAATATAGATTATTATTATCTTTCCATTGCATCAGTTCTGGATGCGGATAATTAATGGGAGTTATTTTATAAGCAACTTTACTTGACGTATTTATTAGGTAAAGATCACTTTTAGATTCATCGACCTCAATCAATGAAATATATTCACCATTTGGATTGAATGATGCAGACTGTATTTGATATTTTGTATTATATAATTTGATTTTTTGCTCTGAAGTTATATCGTAAATCCACAAACTTTCATATGGAGTATTATTTTCTATATGTTGTCGTTTATAGATAAGACAATTATTAGGTAAATAATCTAATAATTGGCCTTCATCAATATATGTAGAAATATCTTGTTTCTGAGATTTTAATACATCTCCTGTATTAGCATCTGCTTCTACGTGGAGGTTAAATAATGGTGATTTTGGATTTCTTCTGTTTATTACATTGGTAAAAAAAATATCCCATGAGATTTGATCATTTAATTCTTTTAATTCTACTTCTGGGGTAGTATTAGGTGAA
Source organism: Schnuerera sp. xch1 (assembly GCF_019931165.1). Lineage (GTDB taxonomy): Bacteria > Bacillota > Clostridia > Tissierellales > Tepidimicrobiaceae > JAIOUP01. The sequence goes on along the minus strand of NZ_JAIOUP010000022.1, from coordinate 30,151 downwards.
ATATCAAAATCAGCATAGACTTTTTCTAAAATTTGAGTTTTATTAAATTTTATAGATATCGGTTCGTAATTTTGAGCTACAATATTAAAATTTAAGTTTGTTAAATCTTCCAAAATAGAATCTTCAATTTCTAATATCACTTGGGGGACTGCTAATTGAGATTTATTTTGCTTTAATAAACGTTGTATGTATATATTAATAGTATTTTTGTTTTTAGTGACTTTTTCTACATTGACTCCAGAACTCCTTATTAATCCAACATTTGTCAACAGCTTTAGATTTCCATTTTCCTCAATAACCTCAATATTGGGATCTGTAGACTGAAATCCTTTAGATAATACTATTTGTTCAATTTCAAAATCTATAGGATTTTCTTCAATGGATTCGTCCATGGTTGAAAGTTGCTTTTCTTTACTATGACTACATCCAGATGACGTTAATAAAATAGTAAAAATAATTAAAAGGAATAACGTTTTTCTCATAATTAGCTCCTCCTTCTTTAATAGTTTATACTATTAGCAGGGATTGTTCAATATTTTTTTGTTTTAACAAAAATATTTTGACAATAAATAATAATATAATATAATAAAATAAGAACATTCGTTCAGCAAGAGGTGAAAATAATGACTAAATTTAAAATAAAGTCGAACTATAAGCCAACTGGCGACCAACCGAAAGCTATAGAAAAATTATCTAATGGAATATTAAATAATTATAAACACCAAACTTTATTAGGAGTAACTGGCTCTGGTAAAACATTTACCATGGCCAATGTAATTGAAAAGGTGCAAAAACCTACTTTGGTGATTGCTCATAATAAAACTTTGGCTTATCAATTAGCTAGTGAATTTAAAGAATTTTTTCCTGACAATGCAGTTGAATATTTTGTATCATATTATGATTATTACCAACCTGAAGCATATGTACCCCAATCGGATACCTATATAGAAAAAGATGCATCTATAAACGATGAAATAGATAAGCTTAGACACTCTGCTACAGCAGCATTATTTGAAAGAAGAGATGTTATAATAGTTGCTAGTGTTTCATGTATATATGGACTAGGAGATCCTATTGATTATGAAAATCTAGTGGTATCCTTAAGACCTGGAATGGTTAAGGATAGAGATGAAGTAATGAAAAAATTAATAGACATTCAATATATAAGAAATGATATAAATTTTGTGAGAGGTACTTTTAGAGTAAGAGGAGATGTTCTTGAAATATTTCCAGCAGCATCTAGTGGCAACACTATAAGGGTTGAATTTTTTGGAGATGAAATAGATAGGATAGTAGAAGTTAACCATGTAACTGGAGAAATCATTGGTGCTAGAAATCATGTATCAATATTTCCTGCATCTCACTATGCAACATCACAAGATAAGATAGAAAGGGCTATTATCGGTATAGAAAGTGAATTAAAAGAGAGATTAGAGGAATTGCGATCTCAAAATAAACTGTTAGAAGCTCAAAGATTGGAACAAAGAACCAGATATGATATTGAAATGTTAAAAGAAATGGGATTTTGTCAAGGAATAGAAAATTATTCTAGACATTTAAGTGGAAGACCAGCAGGTAGCAAACCCTATACTTTAATAGATTATTTTCCTGATGATTTTTTGATAATGGTAGATGAATCCCATGTAACTATTCCTCAAATTGGAGGTATGTATGAAGGGGATAGATCTAGAAAATCAAATTTAGTTGAATATGGATTTAGATTACCTTCAGCTTTGGATAATAGACCTTTAAAATTCAGTGAATTTGAAAATCACATAAATCAGATAATGTATCTTTCTGCTACACCTGGTCCTTATGAAAGAGAACATTCTGAACAAATAGTGGAGCAGATTATACGGCCAACAGGATTATTAGACCCAAAGATAGATGTAAGACCTATAGAAAATCAGGTTGATGATTTAGTAGATGAGATAAGAATTAGATCGAAGAAAAAAGAAAGAGTTTTAGTAACTACTCTGACAAAGAGAATGGCTGAAGATTTAACTGATTATTTTAAGGAGATAGGGATTAAAGTAACTTATCTTCACTCAGATATTAATACCATTGAAAGAATGGAAATAATAAGAGATTTAAGACTAGGGAAATATGATGTTTTAGTAGGAATAAATCTATTAAGAGAAGGATTGGATTTGCCTGAGGTTTCTTTAGTAGCTATACTAGAAGCAGATAAGGAAGGCTTTTTAAGATCAGAAACTTCATTAATTCAGACAACAGGGAGAGCTGCAAGAAATGTATCTGGCCAAGTTATTATGTATGCAGATACAATAACTAAATCAATGAAAAAGGCTATAGATGAAACCAATAGGAGAAGGGAAATACAAGAAATATATAATGAACAACATAATATAACTCCTAAATCTATTGTTAAGGATGTAAGAAATGTAATAGAAGCTACCATAGCCTTAGAAGAAGAGGAAAAATATAAAGCAGATGTATTTAATGGAGAAGAACTGGATTCAATGATAGAAGGATTAAAAGAGGCTATGTTAAAAGAAGCAGAAGAATTAAATTTTGAAAAAGCAGCAGAATTAAGGGATAAAATGATTCAACTTAAAAAGATGAAAGAAGCAGGACTACAGTAGCTTGCTGATCTAATAATTTGAGTAGAGGCCAAATATTGTGAATCATAGAATGAGGTGAAAAATACTTGGAAAAGGATAAGATAATTATTAAAGGTGCTAAAGAGCACAATTTAAAAAATATAGATTTAGAATTGCCTAGAGATAAATTCATTGTGATAACAGGATTAAGTGGTTCAGGAAAATCCTCATTGGCATTTGATACTATCTATGCAGAAGGTCAAAGAAGATATGTAGAGAGCTTATCAAGCTATGCTCGTCTATTTTTAGGACAGATGGAAAAACCAGATGTAGAGTATATAGAAGGTTTGTCGCCTTCTATTTCTATTGACCAAAAAACCACTAGTAGGAATCCTAGATCAACAGTAGGAACAGTAACAGAAATATATGATTATTTAAGATTATTATTTGCTAGAATTGGTACTCCTTATTGTTATAAATGTGGTAAAGAGATAACCAGTCAAACTGTTGATCAAATGGTAGATAAAGTAATGGAGATGGAAGATAGAACAAGAATACAAATATTAGCTCCAGTAGTTAGAGGTAAAAAAGGAGAGCATAAAAACATTATTAAAAACATCAAAAAAGAAGGATTTATAAGAGTTATAGTAGATGGTGAAATGCATGAAGTAACAGATGATATAAAAATGGAAAAAAATAAGGAACATAATATTGAAATTGTAATAGATAGAATTATAGTTAAAAAAGGAATTGAAGGCAGGCTTTCAGATTCAATTGAGATGGCTTTAAAATTAGCGGATGGGTTAGTTATTATAGATGTAATAGGTTATGACAGAATACTGTTTAGTTCAAAGCTTGCATGTCCTGACTGTGGAGTTGCAATAGAGGAGTTATCTCCAAGAATGTTTTCATTTAATAGTCCATTTGGAGCATGTCCAACATGTAATGGAATAGGATTTCATAAAAAAATAGAAAAAGATTTAGTAATACCGAATTTAGAGTTAAGTATAAATGAAGGAGCTATTGCACCATTTAATGTTTCTAATAAAACAGGTTATTATTATCAAATATTTAAGACTATAGCAGAAGACTATGGATTTGATATGGATACTCCACTAAAGGATGCACCTAAAAAATTCATGGATGAATTGCTATACGGAACGAATAGGACTATCTCCTTTAAATTCGACAGCCGTTATAGTGGTGTTAGAAATTATGAAGGAACTTTTGAAGGGGTTCTCTCTAATCTGGAGAGAAGATATAAAGAAACCAGTTCTGATTATATGAGGAATAAAATAGATGAGTATATGGCAGAAATACCTTGTCATACTTGTGAAGGTAACAGATTAAAAGAAGAAGTATTAGCAGTAAAAATAGGTGGATTGAATATATCTGAGGTTACGGATTTATCAATATCCAAAGCTATAAAATTCTTTGAAAATTTAAAGCTTAACAAAAGACAGCAATTGATTGGCAAACAGGTATTAAAGGAAATAAAAGAGAGACTTAGGTTTTTACAGGATGTAGGATTAGATTATCTTACACTTTCAAGAAGTGCTGGTACTTTATCTGGAGGAGAATCTCAAAGAATTAGATTGGCAACTCAAATAGGATCTAGTCTAGTAGGAGTAGTATATGTTTTAGATGAACCAAGTATAGGATTGCATCAAAGGGACAATGCTAAGCTTTTAAAGACATTGAGGAATTTAACTGATTTAGGAAACACTTTAATAATCGTGGAACACGACGAAGATACCATATATAGTGCAGACTATATAGTAGATATTGGACCAGATGCAGGAATTCATGGTGGACATATAGTAGCCCAAGGGACTGTTGAAGATATAAAGAACAATCCAGAATCTATTACAGGACAATATCTGTCAGGCACTAAAAATATAGAAATACCCAAGAAAAGAACCAAACCCAATGGCAAATGGGTAGAAGTGATTGGTGCGAAAGAAAACAATTTAAAGAATATAGATGTAAAAATTCCCCTTGGAGTATTTACCTGTATAACAGGAGTATCAGGTTCCGGCAAAAGCTCTCTTGTAAATGAGATACTATATAAGAGTTTAGCTCAAAAGTTGAATAGAGCAAAAACAAAACCAGGGAAGCATAAGAAGATTAAAGGAATAGAAAATTTGGATAAGGTAATAGTAATAGACCAGTCTCCAATTGGAAGAACTCCAAGATCAAATCCTGCTACCTATACAGGAATATTTGATTATATAAGAGATGTATTTGCTATGACCCCAGAAGCAAAGATGAGAGGATATGATAAAGGGAGATTTAGTTTTAACGTAAAAGGAGGAAGATGTGAGGCTTGTAAAGGTGATGGTATATTGAAGGTAGAAATGCATTTCTTACCTGATGTATATGTACCATGTGAAGTATGTAAGGGTAAAAGATATAACAGAGAAACACTGCAAGTGAAATACAAAGGAAAGACTATCTCAGATGTATTGAATATGACAGTAGAAGAAGCCTTAGAATTCTTTGAGAATATACCTAGAATTAAAAGGAAACTAAAAACTTTATTTGACGTAGGGCTAGGATATATTAAACTTGGTCAATCTTCAACACAATTATCTGGTGGAGAAGCTCAAAGGATTAAATTGGCTACAGAGTTAAGTAAAAGAAGTACAGGAAAAACCATATATATACTAGATGAACCAACAACAGGACTTCATATGGCTGACATTCATAAGCTTATAGATGTTTTAAGTAAGTTAGTAGAAGGAGGAAATACAGTATTAGTAATAGAACACAACTTAGATGTAATAAAAACCGCAGACTATATAATAGACCTAGGTCCAGAAGGTGGAGATAAAGGGGGGATGGTAGTAACTACTGGAACGCCTGAGGAAGTGGCTAAAGTAGAAGAATCATACACAGGACAGTTCTTGAAAAAGATATTCAGACAACAATAAATTAATCAATAAAAAATTATAAGAGTCTATTTTTCATCTTATTTGATAACTAATGACAATGGCCCAAGTTATAAAATTTTCTTTTTTGTCAATAATTCCTCTCAGGAGGGATTTATATGAAAAAGAGAATTCTTACTGTTGGAATAGTAGCTATACTTTTACTTGCTTTTTATACAACAGCATTTTCAAATGATGGAAGTAAAAAAGATTATGTAGATTTTCCTGAAGCTGATTATTCAAATGGAGAAAAATTTGTATATGGCTCTATTCAGAAATTGAATTATGAAAATAATGAGATGATTATAGAACAACATTTGGATGATAATAGTTTAAAGATTAGTCCAATATTAAAAGTAAAAGAGGATGTAATAGTTATTCTTCAAAGAAGTGATAAAAAAATGAACATTGATTTTGAGGATCTGAAAGTGGGAGATAAGTTTGGTATAGTACTAGATAGACTTGGTGTAGTTAGAGGGATTATTATAAATGTCTAAAGGATAGGAATTCTTATCCTTTTTTCAGTTTCACAAAATTACTTGTAAAGATAGAAAAGATAGTATATAATTATCTCTAAATAATTATAAGAATAAATTCTTTGATGGGGAAGAGTAGTTGAAGTTGATTATTTACAGAGAACTGGGAATGGTGAGATCCCAGCAATATAGATTTTAATGAATGGACCCTGAAGAAGCTGTGTGAAATCTAAAGAGAGTATCATTTGCCGGCAGCCAACCGTTATCTATGGACAGGACATGTTAGTGTCCCATTAAGAGCGATGCTTTTGTGCATAATTTAGGTGGTACCGTGAATTTGACCTTCACCCTGATATTTTAAGGGTGAGGGTTTTTTTTATTAATAAATATAAGGAGGAAAGATTATGGAAAGATTTAATGGATATTTTGGACAATTTGGCGGTAGTTATGTACCAGAATCATTAAAGGAGGTGTTGTTAGATTTAGAGAATATATTTTATAAATATAGGGAAGATGAAGAATATTTAAAGGAATTAGGGTACTATTTTAAACAATATGTTGGTAGAGAGAGTCCACTATATTACGCAAATAGATTGACTAAACATGTTGGTGGAGCAAAGATATATTTAAAAAGAGAAGATCTTAATCATACCGGTGCGCATAAAATAAATAATGCTTTAGGACAGGTACTGTTAGCTAAAAGATCTAATAAGAAAAAGATAATTGCAGAAACGGGAGCAGGACAGCATGGTGTTGCGACTGCTACAGTTTGTGCATTATTTGGGATGGATTGTACTATATATATGGGTGCAGTGGATGTAGAAAGACAAGAACATAATGTCTTCAGAATGAAAATATTAGGGGCTGATGTAATTCCTGTGCATGATGGTAATGCTACTCTGAAGGAAGCTGTTGATAAAGCATTGGAGGATTTTGTATTAAATTCTAAAGATACTTTTTATTTAATGGGCTCTGCTGTTGGGCCTCATCCATATCCTGTTATGGTAAGAGAATTTCAAAGCATAATAGGGAAAGAAACAAAAAAACAGATATTAGAGCAAGAAGGACGTTTGCCTGATTATTTAATTGCTTGTGTAGGTGGCGGTAGTAATGCAATAGGATTGTTCTATCCTTTTGTAGATAATAAGACAGTAAAAATGGTAGGAGTTGAGCCTGCTGGGAAAGGTATTAATTCGGGATTTCATGCTGCATCTATATCTGGAGGTGAGGTGGACATTATACATGGATTCAAAAGTTATGCTTTAGATGAATCAAAAGTTAATATTTATTCCATTGCAGCAGGACTTGATTATCCTGGAGTTGGGCCAGAGCATAGTTACTACAAAGATATTGGAAGAATAAAATATGATACCATTACAGATAAGGAGGCAATGGAAGCTTTTCATAAACTATCAAAATTAGAAGGAATTATTCCTGCTTTAGAAAGTTCTCATGCTGTTTCATATGGTATTGAATTAGCATCTACTTTATCGAAAGATAAAATAGTTATAATAAATTTATCTGGAAGAGGAGACAAAGATATGAATCAAATAATGGGAATGAATAATAAAAGAATATGATATAATTACCGAATTTAACTGAGAAAGCCTTGCCTATGTTAATAGGCGGGGATGAATCGGGTTTTAATATATTGCTTATATAACCTTTATGTATTATAATATATATGAAACATTAGTTCTGAACTATTAAAAAGTACGTTAAAATCAAAGATGATAATATGTAATTAACCTATGTTCTAGAGTTTTTAAAGCTAACTAAAAGAAAACAGAATATATTTCTAAATGTAGTTAAGAGTCGACAAATTATCGCTGATAAATTTAAAGCAGGAAAAACTAAGTTAAGCTCTGGTGACTTTAAAGAGATAAATCTACTCATTGAATATAAAGCTGAATTAGTTGAGATTAAGGTAAAATATATTAACCCAAAAAACATACCTCTCAGAGTTGTTCTAAATGTGCTAAGGTTAAAAAATCTAACGTAAAGCCAATCTATATTCTTGCGAGTGTGGTAATTATATTCACGCTGATTTAATGCAAGTAGAAATATAGCTAATAAATATTTAGAACAACAATCTGCCTAGATGGTAATAGTATAGGTGCCTAAGTTGGTATATCCATATCTTAGGAGGACTGATGGCATAGTCTAAAGTTTGCGTCATACTTGCCTACCAGAAATGGACTGGCATTTAATCAGCAACAACCTCGTAAATTCCTTTAAGGAATCCTCGTTTGTGACGATAGGAACAGGCGGTGAGGATGTCAATCTTACTTTGAAGGGACATATCAATCTTATGAATGCCAGATTCTTGTACGGTTCGACAGGTTCAAATTTAGATTCGTTATGTCGCTATCCACTATGGCAAGAAGGGTTTGACTATAAATGTAGCACAGGACATGAAGTTGGATTTTTATTAAATGTACATGAAGGACCTCATAGAATATCACCTAAACCAAATAATGTAAAGCTAGGAAAAGGAATGGTTATGACTATAGAGCCTGGTGTATATAAAGAAAGGAAACATGGTATAAGGATTGAAAATGTAGCAGTTGTTAATGAAGATGTTAAACTGCTTACTGAAAAAGAGAAGAGATGGCTAAATGACTGTCATAAAGAAGTATATAATAAGCTTTTCCCATATTTAAATGATGACCAAAATGAATAGTTAAAAAATGAAACAAGAGAAATCTAATAATCAAAATGCATATCTACAATTGAAGCTTTTAAATGTTAAAGGTTTTCTTATTATGGTATTATAATAGTATATAATATTTAAAAGGTGATGCAATGTTTAATATAGATGAAGAATTGAAAAAATTACCTGGTGAACCTGGTGTTTATATAATGAAAAGTGAAGATGGAGAGATAATCTATGTAGGGAAGGCAATTAACTTAAAAAAAAGGGTTAGACAGTATTTTCAATCCTCTAGAAACAATTCGCCAAAAGTTAATGCTATGGTTAGCCATATTCATGAATTTGAGTATATAATCGTAGATAATGAAGTGGAAGCATTAATATTAGAGGCAAATCTAATTAAAAAACATAGACCTAAATATAATATACTATTAAGGGATGACAAACAATATCCATATATAAAGGTTACTACAAACGAGAAATATCCTAGAGTTTTAAAGACCAGAAGAGTGTTAAAGGATGGTGCCAAATATTTTGGGCCATATCCTAGTGGATATGCTGTTAATGACACTATAGACATTATTAGAAACCTTTATCCTATTAGAACCTGTAATAAAAATTTTGATAAAAAAATTAAAAAGGTGAGACCTTGTCTTAACTATTATATAGGGAGATGTCTAGGACCTTGTCAAGAAAATGTGGATGAGGATAAATATATGGAGATGATTGATGAGATAATAATGTTTTTAAATGGTAAAGAAGATAAGCTGATAGATATAATTGAGAAAAAGATGAAAAAGGCTTCTGAAAATTTGGATTTCGAAAGTGCTGCTAAATACAGAGACCAGATCAATTCGTTAAATATAATACTTGAAAAACAAAAGGTGGTTAGTTCTAATATAGTAGATCAAGATGTAGTAGGTATGGCAAGAGGAATAGATGAAGTATGCATACAGGTCTTTTTTATAAGAAGTGGTAAGATAATGGGTAGAGAGCATTTCATATTATCTGATACTTTCAATGATGACAGGCAGGAAATACTGAGTTCCTTTGTTAAGCAGTTCTATTTAGGAACTGCCTATGTGCCTAAGGAAATATTAATAGAAGAGAGAATTAAAGATATGGAGGCAGTATCTAAATGGTTATCGGAGAAGAGAGGCAACAAAGTTAATCTTCGCGTTCCCAAAAGAGGAGAAAAGTCAAAACTCATGGAAATGGTACGAAAGAATGCAGTGGATATGCTAAATCAATACGGAGATAGATTTTTAAAGGAGAAAAAAAGGAATGAAAAGGCATTGAAACAATTAAAAGCTGTTTTAAATTTTGAGAAATTTCCTAATAGAATAGAGGCTTATGATATTTCAAATATATCAGGAGTGTCTTCAGTTGGATCAATGGTAGTGTTTGACAAGGGGGAACCTAGAAAAAGTGATTATAGAAGATTTAAAATTAAAACAGTAAGTACTTCTGATGACTATAAGAGTATGGAAGAGATAATAAAAAGAAGATTTACCAGAGGGATCAAAGAAAAGGAAATGCTTAAAGAAAATAAGATAGATGTTAGTAGATTTTCTACTTTTCCGGATTTAGTAATGATTGATGGTGGAAAAGGTCAAGTAAATATAGTTTTAGAGGCAATTAAGGAGTTGGGGTTAGATATTCCAGTATGTGGTTTAGTAAAAGATGATTTTCATAAAACAAGAGGAATAATATATAACAATGAAGAGATAAGGCTAAACCAAGATAGTCCTGGATTTAGATTGATATATAAAATACAAGAGGAAGCTCATAGATTTGCGATATCCTATCATAGAAGTTTAAGAAGCAAGGATATGTTAAAGTCTGAATTAGATGGTATAAGAGGAATAGGCAAGAAAAGAAAAATTGCACTTTTGAATCATTTTCAAACAATGGATAATATAAAAAATGCAACTATAGAGGAGTTAGTAGAAGTCGAAAATATGAACAGAAGGACTGCTGAGAGTCTATACAATTACTTTAGAGGTAATAAGGGGAGATAATATGGAATATATTACTTTAGATAAGTTAGTAGAGGATCTAGAATTAGAGATTATTTATAAAGCTGATAATATGGAAAAAATAAAGATTTCTGCTAGTGAGATCAGTCGTCCAGGATTACCGTTAGCAGGATATTTTAATAAATTTGCTTATGATAGGTTACAAATAATTGGGAACGCAGAATGGTTTTTCTGTAATAATTTAACGAAAGATTTACGCTATAAAAGATTTGAAGAATATTTTTCTTACAATTTTCCAGCTCTAATCTTTGCTAGAGAATTGCCAATTTTCCCTGAGGCAATTGAATTCGCAAAAAAGTATAATAGAACAATACTTAGCGTAGATATCTCCACTACTAAACTAGTAAACACTATAATAAATTATCTTGATTATGTTTTGGCTCCGGGTACTGTAGTTCATGGAGTCTTGATGGAGGTTTATGGATTAGGAGTACTGATTATAGGAGAGAGTGGAGTTGGGAAAAGTGAAACAGCTTTAGAACTTATAAAGAGAGGACATAGATTAGTAGCAGATGATGTAATTGAAATAAAGAAAGTTGATTCAGGTTTGAGAGGACAATCACCAGATATAATTAGATATTTTATGGAAATAAGAGGAATAGGGATAATCGATATAGAGAGATTATATGGTGTAGGCGCTATTAAGAGTGATGAATTTATAGATTTAGTAATAGAATTGGAATTTTGGGATGAAAAGAAGGAATATGATAGAGTTGGACTAGATGAAGATTATATTGATTTGTTAGGAGAAAAGGTACCTAAGTTATTAATTCCCGTTAGACCGGGACGAAATTTAGCTATGATTGTTGAAGTAGCAGCTAGAAATGCTCGTCAGAAAAAGTTAGGATATAATGCAGCAGTTGAACTGAATAATAAGATCAAAACTCAAATGAGGATACGAAAAGCCAGAGATATTAGAAATGAAAAGTGAAAATATTTTTAATTTAAAAAAAACTCATGCGCTAACTGGTTGACTTTAGTTTTGATGTTTAATATACTAAAGTAGTAGATGAAGTAATACAATAATAGCTTTCGAATTAGTTTAAAGAACTTCCTATAGATATAGTAAGAAACTTATTTATATTTGTAATGGAGTCATGCTAATTCGATTAAAGCTATGTATAAAATTAAACATACAAAAGTATGAATATATAGGGGGGTCTATTGATGACAAAAGTTATGAAAACCATGGATGGTAATACTGCTGCCGCCCATGTAGCTTATGCTTTTACAGATGTTGCAGCTATATATCCAATCACACCATCTTCTCCAATGGCTGAATTGATTGATGAATGGGCAGCTCATGGTCGAAAAAACGTTTTTGATCAAGAAGTATTAGTTACAGAAATGCAGTCAGAAGGAGGAGCTTCAGGGGCAGTTCATGGTTCTTTATCAGGAGGAGCATTGACTACTACCTTTACCGCTTCACAAGGTTTATTACTTATGTTACCTAATATGTATAAAATAGCTGGGGAATTACTTCCTGGAGTATTTCATGTATCAGCTAGAGCTCTTGCAGGACATGCATTAAGTATATTTGGTGACCATCAAGACGTAATGGCTACTAGACAAACTGGATTTGCTCTTTTAGCATCTGGCAGTGTGCAAGAAGCAATGGACTTAGCAGGAGTAGCCCATCTATCGGCTATAAAAGGCAGAGTACCATTTGTACATTTCTTTGATGGTTTTAGAACAAGCCATGAAATTCAAAAGGTTGAAGTTATGGATTATGAAGATCTTAAGAAATTGGTTGATTTTGATGCAGTAAGTGAGTTTAGAAATAGATCATTAAATCCAGAACGTCCATATACAAAGGGAACGGCACAAAATCCAGATATTTATTTCCAAGCATTAGAATCAGCAAACCCATATTATGAAAATATAGTTAATATTGTAGAGGACTATATGAAAGAAATAAATAAGATAACAGGTAGAGAATATAAACTATTCAACTATTATGGGGACCCAGAAGCTGAAAGAGTAATAGTTGCTATGGGTTCAGTTACAGAAACGATTGAAGAAACAGTTGACTATTTAATGAAACAAGGTGAAAAAGTAGGAGTTCTTAAAGTTCATCTTTATAGACCATTCTCAGAAAAACATTTCTTTGATGTACTACCTAATACTGTTAAAAAAATAGCTGTTCTTGATAGGACTAAGGAAAAAGGAGCAGTAGCAGAACCTCTACACTTAGACATAAAGAACATATTCTATGATAAGGATGAAAAACCTGTAATCGTTGGTGGAAGATATGGATTAGGTTCAAAAGATACTACACCATCACAAATAAAAGCTGTATTTGACAATCTAAATGAAGAAAAACCAAAGGATAGATTTACTGTAGGAATTATAGATGACATTACAAATACATCATTAGAAGTAAAAGAGAATATAAATACCACACCGGAAGGAACAATTAGGTGCAAATTCTGGGGATTTGGTTCTGATGGTACAGTTGGAGCAAATAAGAGTGCTATTAAGATTATAGGTGACGATACTGATATGTATGCACAAGGATATTTTGATTATGACAGTAAAAAGTCTGGTGGAGTTACAGTATCTCATCTAAGATTTGGTCGTGAGCCAATTAAATCGACTTATCTAATTGATCAAGCAGACTTTATTTCGTGTTCAAAACAATCCTATGTAAATCAATATGATTTAATAGATGGATTGAAAGATGGAGGAACATTCCTTCTAAACTGTAATTGGAGTGAAGATGAATTAGAAGAAAACTTACCAGCTTCATTGAAGAGATATATAGCAGAACATAATATAGATTTCTATACTATAGATGCAACAAAGATAGCAAGCGAAATCGGATTAGGTGGAAGAATTAATATGGTTATGCAATCTGCATTCTTCAAATTATCCAATGTTATACCTATAGATGATGCTATTAAACATCTAAAAGATTCTATAAAGAAAACATATGGTAAAAAAGGTGATGACATAGTTAATATGAACTATGAAGCTGTAGAAAAGGGAATTGATGCATTGGTTAAAGTTAATATTCCAGATTCATGGAAGAATGCAGAAGATGAACAGGCAGCAGCTACAAAAGAATTACCAGAATTCATCGAAAATGTTGCAAATATAATGAACAAGAAAAAAGGAGACAAACTTCCTGTTAGCACTTTTGTAGGAAGAGAAGATGGATCATTCCCACATGGAACAGCTGCATATGAAAAACGTGGTGTGGCTGTAAATGTACCAGAATGGCAAATTGATAAATGTATTCAATGTAATCAATGTGCTTTATCATGTCCTCATGCTGCAATAAGACCATTCATATTAAATGAAGAGGAGAAGAATAATGCACCAGAAGCTTTTGAAACTAAGAAAGCTATAGGTAAAGGCTTAGAAGGATTAGAATATAGAATGCAAGTATCTACGTTAGATTGTACTGGATGTGGAGTTTGTGCTAATATATGTCCAGCTAAGGAAAAGGCATTAGTTATGAAACCATTTGAAGAACAATACGAAGTAGAATCAGAAAACTGGGATTATGCAGTAGAAAAGATAGAGCCTAAAAATGATCTAATGTCAGATACTACTGTTAAAGGTAGTCAATTTAAGCAACCATTATTAGAATTCTCAGGAGCATGTGCTGGATGTGGTGAGACACCATATGCTAAACTTGTAACACAATTATTTGGAGATAGGATGATAATAGCGAATGCAACTGGTTGTTCATCTATCTGGGGAGCTAGTGCACCAGCAACTCCATATTGTACTAATAAGGAAGGTAAAGGACCTGCTTGGGCAAATTCCTTATTTGAAGATAATGCAGAGTATGGATATGGTATGGCAGTAGCAGTTAAGAAGTTAAGAAGCAAGCTGGGAGACTTAATGAAACAGTTTGTAGAGTTAAATATAGATGACGAATTAAATGAAGCATTTAATGCATGGTTAGAAGGGAAAGATGACGCTAAAGCATCTAAAGCTGCAGCAGGAGCTATCCTTCCAAAACTAGATAAGAAAATATCAAGTGAAAAGGGAAATACAATTCTTAAAGAGATTAAAGAATTAAAAGACTATCTAGTTAAGAAATCCGTATGGATCTATGGTGGAGACGGTTGGGCTTATGATATTGGATTCGGTGGATTAGACCACGTATTAGCTTCTGGAGAAAATGTAAATGTATTAGTATTTGATACAGAAGTATATTCCAATACAGGTGGTCAATCATCTAAGGCTACTCCAACAGCAGCTGTAGCTAAGTTTGCAGCATCAGGTAAGAAGGTTAGAAAGAAAGACTTAGGTATGATTGCTGCATCATATGGATACGTATATGTTGCACAAGTTGCTTTAGGAGCAAATATGAATCAATTAGTAAAAGCATTAAAAGAAGCAGAATCCTATGATGGTCCATCCATAGTGATTGCTTATGCGCCATGTATAAATCATGGTATTAGATCAGGTATGGGAACTAGTGTTGCTCAAGAAAAGAAAGCTGTTGATACTGGATATTGGCATCTATATAGATTCGACCCAAGACGTAAAGAGGAAGGCAAGAATCCATTTGTTCTAGATTCAAAAGAACCTAAAGAACCATTTATGGATTTCATAAATACAGAAGTAAGATATACTTCATTAAGACGTACTTTCCCAGAGTTAGCTGATGATCTATTCAAAGCAGCAGAACAAGATGCTAAAGAAAGATACGAAAAATACAAGAAGATGGCTGAAGAGAGAACAGTAACAGCTGAGTAATATAATGAATAATAAAAAGGTAGAGATTTTAATCTCTACCTTTTTATTATTCATTAATTTTATCCTTTAATGAAAGCTTAATGAGTATATCGAAAATGGAAATTATAAAAAAGATAATTTATAACCATTATATAGGACTTAATCTCCTGCATGCTTTTTCCATGAGTTTATGTTTATCAACAATGACTCTTTCATATTTACCTGAGCAAACTAAACCACTTGGATCATTGCCTACAATGTCCAAAAATATTTTCTGATCTTTTACTTTTTTCACGGTAATTGTGATTGTTTCACCAATCAGTGTTGGATTTATATGGGATAATTCTATACTATATCTAACAGTAGTGTATTCACTTGGAATTAAATTGTGGAGCAACTCGCAACTTCCATCAATAATCATCGAAAGAAGAGCAGGAGTCGATAGAAGATAATCTATTGTAGCTATGTTTGATACATAAGCATCAGAAGGTCTTGTTTCTATACTAATGGTTTTTGAAATTCCTTTCCTTATTTTGTGGTTTATCATTTTTGTTTCCTCCTATCTCTAGAAATATAAATATAGTAGACTTGATTCGCTATAGATATTATAAAGTAAAACAAGTACTATTGTTTATTTAACCTCTTGTACGTCCACTATATAATTAATTCCGTTTATTGTAATTTTCATTTTTCTTAGAGGGCCAATTTTGTGATATCGTATTTTTTGGGTTTTAGAAATTTCGTCTTTAATTATAGATAATTTGTGCTCAAATTCTCTATATATCTTATGAGATTCTTTTACAGATACCTTTTTGAATATAATTTCGTCGCCACTGCTCATTTGAGCGAGTTTAGGCAGGTCTGAAGATATGACTGTAGCAATTTTAGTATATCCACCAGTTGTCTGTCTGTCGGCCATTAAAATAATAGGTTGTTTATTTGCTGGTACTTGTATGGAACCAAATACAGTTCCATCTGAAATTATATCAGCTTTTTCCTTATGTTCAATAATTTCACCTTCTAGCCTATATCCCATTCTATCAGACTGATTAGTTATCTTGTAACCTTTAGGATTAAAAAATGAATTCAGTCCCTCCTCTGTAAAATAATCATCTTGTGGACCTAGAATTACTCTTATAATATTCTTTTTACTATATTCAGGAATATATTTTTTATCTAAATATCTATCTGGGCTTCTATTATTAAAGACTTTTATATTTAATCCATCGTTATCTAGGAGTCTTCTTCCTTTAAAACCGCCAATTCCTGACTTTGCATAAGTAGATTTACTGCTATTTACAGGTTCCACATCTATCTTTCCACCAAAGGCAATATAGCTTCTAATTCCAGTAGTTGCTGCTCCAAGAGATAATACATCACCTTTTGAAACTTTAAAGCTTTTCCACATTGAAATTTCAGTGTCGTTTACTTTAGGATTCATACCAGCCCCGGTTATTGCAATTACCATATCTTCTAGAAATTTCAACTTAGGGCCTAAAAAGGTTACCTCTAATACTGCTTCCCTCTCGCTATTACCAACAAGATAATTAGCAACTCTATATGAGAAATTATCCATAACTCCTGCGACAGGCATCCCAATATTCTGATAACCCCATCGCCCTATATCTTGTATCGTTGTGAAAAATCCTCCCTTTAAAACCTTTATATTAGTCATCGTGTTCACCTCTTTCAGGAGTTATAACTTTTACTTTATAATTATCTTCTTCCACTTGTTTTTGAATATCTTTATATTCTTCTTCAGTAATTGATACAAATCTTACATAGTCGCCTGCATTCAAAAAAACGGGGGGTTCTCTATTAGGGGCATATAGCCTAAGTGGGGTTCTACCAATAAGTTGCCAACCGCCAGGTGTCTCAGAAGGGTACATTCCAGTTTGAGAACCAGCAATTCCTACTGATCCCGCAGGAATTTTTGTACGTGGTGATGACAATCTTGGAGTAGCTATTCTTTCACTCATGCCTCCTAAATAAGTAAATCCTGGAGTAAATCCTAGCATATATACAAGATAATCTGTACGCGTATGAATTTTTATGACTTCTTCTAATGTTAAATGATTATGTTCTGCAACATAATTTATATCAGGTCCATATTCATTTCCATACAGAGTTGGAATTTTAAAAATCCGAATATTATCCTCTTTGTTTTCTATAGGCTTGTTATATAAAATATCAACTTTTTCTATTAGTTTAGAATAACTTATTTTTAATGGGTTGTATAATAATTGAATGGATCTGTATGTTGGCACTATTTCTTCTATTCCCTCGATTTTTGCTTCATTTATAAATTTAACAACATTTCTTATTTTAGCATTTATTTCTATTGATATTTCATTCCCAAATTCTATAATTAAGGCTTTATCACCAGCAGGAAGGTATTTAACTTTGTCATACATATTATCAAGCCTCCCTTTTTTATATCCATAATTGCTTAATTCCACTAAGTGACGTTATTCCCATATATGCTGTAATGGCAACCACTATCCAGCCTAGTATGAATAAAACTTTGGAATGTTTATAGTCTCCAATGATATCCGGTTTTTTGCTTGCTACAAGTATTGTAGCTAATGTGATAGGTAAAATAAGGCCATTTAAAGAACCTACTATCACTAATACCTTTGCCGGTTGTCCTACAAATATAAAAATTAAGGTTGAAATTATGATAAATGCTATAATACATTTATTTTCATATTTATTTATGAATTTATTTAATGTTTTTAAAAAGGATATAGAAGTATAAGCAGCTCCAACTATGGATGTAAGTGCAGCAGAGCAAAATACTATACCAAAGATTTTATATCCTATGATACCTGCTGAAATTTGAAATGCTGATGCTGCAGGGTTGCTAGGATTTAATGAATTTCCATTAGAAATAACGCCTAAAATTGCTAAAAGCAATAATATTCTTATAATCGTTGCAATTCCTATTCCTGTTATTGCTGATTTATTAACTTTGTGTAAATTTTCTTCTCCTGTTATATCTGCATCTACAAGTCTATGTCCGCCTGAAAAAATAATATATCCACCAACAGTTCCACCTGTTAGTGTTAAAATTGCTAATGTAGGGATTTGGGAAGGCATGAATGTTTCTTTTATAACCTTGCCAACGGGAGGATGTGATATTACTGCAACATATGCAATTAATATTAACATAACTCCACCTAATACTTGTGTGAATTTATCCATAATACTACCTGCTCTTTTTGAACTGAAGATAATGATACTAATTATTCCAGAAATAATTGCAGCAATTTTTAAATCAATATCAAATAATACATTTAAACCTAATGCTGCTCCTCCAACATTTCCTATATTAAAAGCAAGTCCACCCATTGCAACCAAAATGGCTAGAAAATATCCTAAGCCATTAAATACTTTATTAGCAACATCCTGTCCTCTTAATCTAGAAACGCCAATTATTCTCCAAACGTTTAATTGTGCAATAAGAGACATAACAATTGTAACTAAAATTACAAATCCAAAGGTTGCTTTATATTGTTCTGTAAAAGTTGCACTTTGTGTCAAAAAGCCGGGGCCTATGGCAGATGTGGCCATTAAGAAAGCTGCTCCCAAAAGTATTGATAAATTTTTCTTTTTATCAGTTTTATTCATGATTTCTTCACCTCATTATGTTATTTTATAAATATTTTCATTGATGTTACTTAAACATTTTCATTTGATATCCCTTACCAATTCCGAATCTTTTTATTTAATATATTTTTTTGCTTCTCGTGATGTTTATTTTACTTATTTTCTTCCAAATCTTATTAAATCTGGAAGTCCAGGGTTCTCCTATGGAAACATTGTCTTCAATAGCAGAATTAATGGTTTTCTCCATTATCATTTGGTTGCCAACATGCTCTCCATAAGCAGTGTTTTCATTGACGCTACTTGAACATCTTCATTTTCTAAAGCTTTTCTTATTTCTTGTACAAATAATACTGCTTGAGGATTATCTCCATGAACACAAATAGTATCTGCTTGAATACTAATATCTTCTCCAGTGATAGTTTCTATTTTCCCTTCTTTAACCATTCTTATTACGTTCTTTATTGCAAGGTTTTTATCATGAATAACAGCGCCGAATTTTTTTCTAGAAACTAATGTCCCATCAGGATTATAAGCTCTATCAGCAAATACTTCATTTGCTATTCTAAGTCCAATTTCTTTGCCAGCTTTAGTCAATTCGCTATTTGCCAACCCTACTAATATTAAATCTTTATCAACCTCATAAATTCCCTCAGCGATAGCCCTTGCCAATTCTGAATCTTTTGCAGCCATATTGTATAAAGCGCCATGTGGCTTCACATGCTGTAATTTTACGCCTTTACTTTGTGCAAACGCCCAGAGAGCACCTATTTGATATTTAATGTAGTTTTTTGCTTCTTGTGATGTTATTTTTACTTCTCTTCTTCCAAATCCTATTAAATCTGGAAGTCCAGGGTGAGCCCCTATGGAAACATTGCTTTCGATAGCAAAATTAATGGTTTTTTCCATTATCATTGGGTCGCCAGCATGCCATCCACAAGCAATATTAGCGGAGGAGATATGTCTTACAACTTCCTCGTCAAGCCCCAATTTATAATTTCCAAAACTTTCACCAATATCGCTGTTTAAATCTATTTTATACATTTCATATACCTCCTAATATTTTTCTATGTGCTAATAAATAAAGCAATTATTGTGCCAATTATTTTTTTATATACTACCATTGAAATTCTAACGAAATAATATTATATCTAGCAAAAAAGTGTGCAAAATAGCACAAAAAAATGAGCGATTATGCACATAAAATCATTAATCGCTCATTATGTTAATAAAGATTGTGGCAGTTAAGATTATTGTTTTAAACCATACTTTTCAATTCTTCTCTTAAGGGCAAATCTACTGATCCCTAACATATCAGCAGCTTTTATATAGTTGTTATTGCTAAGTTTAAGAGCTTGTTTAATATAATTAATTTCTAAACTTTCAACTTCTTTTTCTAATGAAAAATTTAAATCAAAAATACTACTTTGCGGATTATATTGATTATCCTCTGGATTGTCACTATTTATGGTAGCGGATCTACTTATATTTAAAGGTAGATGATCTACATCAATGTACTCATAATCTAATAATAAAACAATTCGTTCAATTATATTTTTTAACTCCCTTACATTCCCTTGCCATGGGTATTTCAATAGAACGTCTTCGGCTTTTTTAGTAAACCCTTTTATTCTTTTTCTATATTTTTTATTATATTTTTGTAAAAATTTATTGGCTAAAATTAGGATATCTTTTCCTCGCTTTCTTAGAGGTGGTAGAAATATAGGTATTACATTTAGTCTATAATATAAATCTTCCCTAAATTCTTTATTAGCTACTGCTTTTTCTAAATCCTTATTAGTTGCAGTTATTATTCTTACATCTACTTCAATATCTTCTAAACCACCGATTTTTTTAAATTTTCTTTCTTCAAGGAATCTTAATAATTTTGGTTGCAGTTTTAATGAAAGTTCTCCAATTTCATCTAGAAAAACTGTACCACCATCGGCAATTTCTAATAACCCTTTTTTTCTATTATTAGCTCCTGTAAAAGAATTTTTTTCAAAACCGAAAAGCTCGCTCTCTAAAAGAGGTGGTGGAATAGATCCGCAATTTATCTTTAACATAACAGAATTCTTTCTATTGCTATTATTATGAATTGCATTTGCTACAAGTTCTTTACCTGTGCCAGTTTGACCTTGTATTAAAACTGTAACATTATCATTTTTAGATAATATTTTAATTTTTTCAAAAACATCTTGCATTAATGGACTTTCTCCGTAGATAGTTTCATCATTTAATTGTTTTTCCTTTTCTAAAGCATAAATTTTATTTTTCAATTTTTTATTATCAATGATTTTTTTTATGATAATATCAACTTCTTGTAAGTCAAATGGCTTATTCATATAATGAAAAGCTCCAAGTTTGATAGCCTTAACTGCGGTTTGTATATCTCCATATGCTGTCATAATAACTACTTCTATTTCGTTATCAATATTTTTTATTCCAGGCAGAATTTCTAGACCATTTTTGTCTGGCAAACGTATGTCCAAAAAAACTATCTGAGGTTTAAACTTTTTTACTTTTTCTAAGGCATCTACACCATTTTCAGCAGTAGTTACACAATATCCTAAATCTTTTAGCCCTTCTTCCATGGATAATCTTATAATTTCTTCATCATCTACGATTAATAACCTTATCTTCATGATACCAACCCCCGAATATTGGAAACATAATTTTAACTTTAGTGCCTTTATTTACCATACTCTGTATGTCAATTTCTCCATTATTGCTCTTTATAAGTTCATATACTACTGATAATCCCAATCCAGTTCCACTAAGGCTAGTAGTAAAGAATGGATTGAATACTTTCTTTATATTTTGAGGACTTATGCCACATCCGTTGTCATGAAATTCGATTTCAACAAAAGGCTTTTTTTCTTTTAAATAGTTATTTATTGTAATGTTGAGAAGGCCATTATTATCCATTGCAGCAAGTGCATTATTTATTATATTGATAAAAATTTGCTCTATTTGTGCTTTATCTGCAAGAATTATGTTTTGTGAACTATTATTTTTTATATCTACTTTCACATTTTTTATTTTAATATTTTCTGCAAGCAATTGTAAAGACTGAGCTAAAATTTTAGCTAAATCAATTTCTTTATAATTTGGCATTCTTGGCTTTGCAAAGTTCAATAATTCAGTTATCAAATTATTTATTCTATCGATTTCATTTAATAACCCGTCAAATAATTTTTTGTTAGTTGAATCTTCTTCTTTACATAATCTTCTTTCTAAAACTTGTATACTTGCCCTTATGCCTGCTAAAGGGTTACGTACTTCGTGGGCTATACCTGCAGCTAATTGTCCGGTGGAAGTCAATCTATCTAAAATAGCCATATTATTCTCAATTTTTTTTCTCTCACTTACGTCGGTAAAAATACAAATTGCTTCATTATTAGAGTTTTTATTGATTGTTAATATAGATGTGACAACCTCCAGGTAGATTTTATTTCCTTTATTAATATCATTGAAAGTGAGTAGTTTATTAGTCATCTTTTTCGTCTTCATAGTTTCTTTTACTTGATTAAGCACATTTTTCATAATGTATCTATCAATTTTATTTTCTGTATATTTTGATAAGAGTTCTTTTGCAATTTTATTAACTAATTTTATATGCCCCCGTTGATCAACGATCATAATTCCAGCTGGGACATTTTTTACAATATTTTCATTAAATTTCTTTACCTCTATCAATTTCTCAGTATTTATTTCCAATTTTTCAATCATATTATTAAAAGAATTGGCTAATACTCCTACTTCATCTTTTCTCTTTATTTCATATATTTTTTGCAAACTATTCTTATTTGTTATTTTGTTACAAAACTCTGCTAAAGTTTTTATTGGTTTTGATATATTATAAGAAATGAGTATTGCTGTTTCCATAGAAAATATTAAAGAAACAATAGCAATTAAAATTAAATATTTTTGGCTTTCTAATACCTTATCGGAAAAGATATTTCTATTTATGCGATATCCCAGAATCCAATTCCAGTTATTATATTTTTGATAAATAAAAATATAATCCCCAATAGAAATTGAGTGAGTTGTATCATTTAAGTTTTTATTGGTTAATGTTACAGCATATTTCTTATCTCGATCAAAAGTGTTCAATAAGATTTCATTACTATTAAAGATAATTAAATTATCTTTTCCTAAGTTATTATAAAAGTTAAGAACAAGCGCTTTTGCTTCTTCTTCATCTTCGGTTTCATCATTTATTTTTTTTATATAAAGAATCATTTCATCTAAATCAGCTAATAGATTTTGTATTTCATTGTTCAATAATAATTTATACCCATTCCAATAGGATGCTGTACCGATTACAATTATAGTTACTATTAATAATATCATAAAAGGTATAAGTATTTTATTCTCAATATCAATTCGCACAATTAACGCCTTCCCTTTTATAAGAATGTTTGTTGACAAAATAAAAAGCTAATGCTGATGCTACAGTACCTGGAAATGCAGGGTGAAAGAAAAAATTAAGTTTTATCACTATAAAAATGATATAAGTTATAAGACCTAAAAAGAAAGAAACTATTGCTCCTACCTTTGAAGCTTTTTTCCAAAAAAGTCCACCATATAATGGAACTAGAAAAGTAGATGAAAATAGTCCCCATATATATCCACCATAAATTAGTAAACTATCCGGAGGATTAATAGATAAAATCAATGATATGGTACTAATAATAAATATGAATATTCTATTTAAATTTAACAATTTTTCCTCACTTATATTCTTATTGATAATATTTTTGTATATATCGTATGAAAATCCACTTGCAGCTAAAAGAAGCTGAGAGTTTGCAGTAGATACAGCTGCGGCAGTAATGCCTATTAATATCAGTCCACTAAAAGGGGAATAAATAACATTATTAATCATGTAAGGAAAAACTTCATCCACAGAACTGATTGATTTTATTGTAGGTTCTAGAACTCTTGATCCTATACCAATAATCATAAGCCCAAAATACATTAAAACCAATAAGAATTTTGAATAATATATCATTTTTGTAGCTGTTTTCTTATCTTTGGCAGAAATTATATATGTAGCATATTGAGGATTAGTTGCTAAGCCCAAACCCCAACCGAAAAAAGAAGTAAAAGTTATAACAGGAGGCATCTGTCCTTTTGCAAAAGGATCTAACAATCCCCTTTGTTTTGTAACATAAGGGAAATTAGGAAATGGTTTTGTATTTATTAAAGTAGCTTTTTCATATATGATTGTTATGCCGCCAACATTTTTTAATACAATAGCAGTTGCAATAAAAATTCCTGCTACAGTCAAAACAAAGCATAGTCTATGTACTTTAGATACGGAAAAAAGTCCCCCAAATGTTGTATATATAATAAATAGGTATACTAGTATTCTGGCAAAGGTGTAACTGATATCTAATAATTCTGATATAACTATTCCAAAGCCTCTAACTTGAATGATAATGTAAAGAGTATAAGCAATAACAATTAGCATACCTGCCATTGCCTGTAGGACTTTACTTTCATATCTTAGATAGAAAAATTCTGGTATAGTGATTATATCGTAATCTTTTAGTCTTGACGCTAGTAAAATTAGCAACACTGCACCTATAAACCATGGCAAAATTGAATATAAGATTGTGTTGTATCCGTAGGCGTAAAAGGTCCCTGTAATTCCTTGCATTGATGCAGCACTGAACCAAGTGGCACAAAAAGAAAAAATACTTGTTATCAATTCTAGTTTATTATCGGCCACAAAGTAATCTCTTGAATTATTAGTTTCTTTAAAGCCACTTTTGCCAAAAAACAATAGCAAAATTGCATAAAGGGCAAAGTATAAAAGATATAATATCTCCCTATTCATCATACTCCATTCCTTTCTTTTTCTTAATTTTTAGTTAAGAAAAGATACCCGATTTAATTTTATCATAAAAACACAATACATTCATTATTTTATCAATATTACAAAAAATAGGGGTTTCTGATTTCTGTGATGGGATTTGATAAAGTATACAGAAACTCCCCTCTCTAAACATAAGTAAAGGTAGGATGGGTTTATAATATAATAAGATAAAGAGGGAATTACTCTTCTATAGAGGAGAATAAATAGGTTAGAATTTACGATCTTTCTCTATTTGTTTATTTGGCCATTATCTACATAATGGTCATTTTCAATGAATAATTATATAATAGGAGGTGGGAAAGAGTGCAGAAAATAATTGCAATTATTTTACTTTGTTTTATATTGATTTGGACTTATAATCTATTTATAGATAACATTATTACTTTAGAAGAAGTGGAGGAAGAACCCTATAGAGGTATTATAAGATTATGGGATGTATCAAGAACAGATGTTAATACAGGTAGTATGTATCCTTGGTTACAGGATAAGATTAGGGCATTTGAAAGGAGAAATCCTGGGGTTTATATAGAATTCGTTAAGACGGATTGGGATAGTATATATAATGCAATAAATGGTAAATCAGAAGGAGATGAGAGACCTGATATAATTCCTGTTGATTCAAACTTTTTTGATTTTAATATGTTAGAATCTTTAGATGAGTATATAGATGATAAAGAGGTAGAGGAATTTAAACATCAGGTTATAAAATCGACAATTTATAAAGAACAATTAGTTGCAATTCCTGTAGCTATGAGTACCAATGTTTTATATATAAACTTAGATATGTTTCATGAAAGAGGGATCTCCCCTCCATTAAGTGGAGATTGGACTTATGGAGAGTTTGTTGACATCTTAAAGAAGCTCAATTATGATTCTGATGATGATGGTATAATAGATAAATATGGATTTATTACAAATATAGATGAAAATTGTTATAATATTTGGGGAATAATTCTATCAGATGGTGCAGAGCTTATAAACCCAAAGAGACTAGAGTACAATTTTTATGGAGAAAAGGCAATAAAAGGACTTAAAAGAGTTGTTGATTTAAGGAAAGAACACAAAGTAGTTCCAGATTATTTTGGAGTGATAAGTGAAAAGGATGCTTGGGAGATGTTCTATAAGGACCAGAAAGTAGCTGCGTTTATTACTGAAGCTTGGGCTGTAGATTATTTAGATGAACGGTATAAAAGTGGAGAAGGATTTAATTTTGATGTAGTCAATTTCCCAAAAGGAGATAAAAATTTGCCAGTAATTCTTAGTGATGATATAGTTTCTTATGGGATTGTTAAAGATGAACATATTAAAAAAACAAAGATGTGTGCTAAGTTTCTTAAATATTTGACTACTGAATCCAATCAACGATCCCTAGAAGAAATGGGACTTTTCACAGTTAAAAGAGGAATAGATGATATGTATAAGGATAACCTTAAGATGAAAAAAATAGAGAATAGTCTAATGTATACTGAATATATACCTTTTATTGATAATAAGGTTGAAATAGATACAATAATTCAACAGGAAATAAGGAAAGCTGTTTTAAATCAAAAATCTTCTGTTGATGCTATAGAAGATGCTAAAA
This sequence comes from Schnuerera sp. xch1, assembly GCF_019931165.1. Lineage (GTDB taxonomy): Bacteria > Bacillota > Clostridia > Tissierellales > Tepidimicrobiaceae > JAIOUP01. Next base: position 3,722 of record NZ_JAIOUP010000022.1, on the reverse strand, counting down.
CGAAGATAAATAAATTAATAAACAAAAATTAAGATTTTAGGAGTGATATTTTGGGAAAATCTAATTTATACGAGTTATTTGAAAATGAAAATTTTGGAAAGATACTATATAATGAGCCTATGAAAAATCATACTTCATTCAAAATAGGAGGACCAGCAGATATACTAATAATTCCAGATAATGAGCAAGATATTATAGATGCAATCAAGTTTTGTAGGAATAATGATGTTAAGTATTTTATTATGGGTAATGGAACAAACTTATTGGTGAAAGATACAGGAATAAGGGGAGTAGTTATAAAAGTTGCTAATGGATTTGATAAAATAGATGTAAACAATGATATACTAATTTGTCAAAGTGGAGCTTTATTGTCAAAGATAGCCAAGGTTGCTTTAAGAAATTCCCTTGCAGGGTTTGAATTTGCTAGCGGTATACCTGGTAGCATAGGAGGAGCTATTACCATGAACGCAGGAGCCTACGGAGGAGAGATGAAGGATATAGTTACGAAGGTAAAGGTGTTAGATAGAGATAATAATGTAGTAGAATTTACTAATGATGAAATGAAATTTAGATATAGGGGTAGTGAAGTAATAGATCAAGAGCTTGTAGTATTAGGAGTGGAGATAAAGCTTGAAAAGGAAGAATATTCTTTAATAGATGAAAAGATGAGGGATTTTACTGATAGAAGGATTTCAAAACAGCCTTTAGAGTTTCCGAGTGGAGGAAGTACATTTAAAAGGCCTGAGGGATATTATGCAGGAAAACTTATAGATGATGCAGGTCTTAGAGGAGTAAGATATAGAGATGCCCAAGTATCTGAAAAACATTGCGGCTTTATAATAAATACAGGTGAAGCAACTTTTGAAGATGTAATTACTCTAATAAAGACAGTTCAAAAGATTGTTCATGATAAATTCGGTGTAAAATTGGAAACAGAAATAAAAATAATTGGTGACGATTAAAGGGGTAAATATATGAAAATAACAGCAGATTATCATACTCATACAATATATAGTCATGGAAAGGGTACTATAAGAGAAAATGTAGAAGTAGCACTTGAAAGAGGATTGAAGGAGATAGGAATATGTGATCATGGACCAGGACATTACATGTATGGAGTAAAGAGAGAAAAATTATTTAAAATGAGAAAAGAAGTTGACAAACTGAATGAAGAATATAAGGATAAAGGGATTAAGGTCCTTCTAGGTGTAGAGGCTAATATTATAGGATATGATGGCACAATAGATGTGGATGATGATATAATAGATATATTGGATATATTGTTATTAGGATTTCATTATGGAGTTTTACTTAATTCTATAAATGAATATTTACTATTAAATGTATTGAATCCTGTATCAAATATAATTCCACTTTTTAGAGATAAATTAATTAAAAAGAATACAAATGCAATAATTAAAGCTATTGAAAAATATCCTATAGATATCATTACTCATCCTGGAGATAAAGCAAGATTAGATATAAAAAGAATTGCTGAAGCAGCTTACGAAAGAGGAATTGCATTAGAGATTAATGCAAAACATAATCAGCTATCAGTTGAGAATATTAAAATTGCGTTGGATACAAAAGTAGATTTCTATATAAATAGCGATGCTCATTATCCTGAGGATGTTGGTAATGTAGAAGAAGGATTTGAAAGAGCAAAGAAAGCTAATGTACCTATTAATAGAATAAAAAACGTGGAAGATTAAATCATAGGGGTGAATAAATAATGGAATTTGTAATAATTACTGGAATGTCTGGAGCAGGCAAGAGTCAAGCCATGAAGGCTATGGAAGATACAGGGTATTATTGTATGGACAACCTACCTCCTGCATTACTTCCTAAATTTGCAGAACTCTGTCACCAATCTAAAAGAAATATAGAAAAGGTAGCCATAGTAGCTGATATCAGAGGAGGCATATTCTTTGAAGATTTGTTCAAGGGGTTAGATGCTTTAAATAACAAAGGAATAAGCTATAAGATTTTATTTTTAGATGCTTCAAACGATGAACTGATTAAAAGATACAAAGAACTTAGAAGACCTCATCCTTTAAACGCTAATGGAAGAATTATAGATGGTATATCAGAAGAAAGGAAACTTCTTTACGAAGTAAAGATGAGGGCGGATTTTGTTATAGACACATCTAGGTTAACGATAGGAATGCTAAAAGAAGAGATAGCTAAAATATTCTTTGAAGGCTTAGAGTTGAGAAAGTTAACTATATCGATAATATCATTTGGTTTTAAACATGGAATGCTTTTAGATGCAGATTTAGTGTTTGATGTGAGATTTATTCATAACCCTTATTATGTACCAGAACTAAGAGATTTTACTGGGGAAGATAAAAATGTGCATGAATATGTATTTCGATGGGAACAGACGAATACATTTGTTGATAAGGTAATAGATATGCTAGAATTTTTGATTCCAAATTATATAAAGGAAGGAAAGACACAGCTGATAATAGGAATAGGATGCACTGGTGGTAAACATAGATCTGTTGCCATAGCAAATGAAATTCGAAGAAGACTAAAGGAAAATGGACATAGAGCTGTTGTAAGTCATAGGGATTATAAGTTAGCATAAAGGAGATATATATGGATAATAAATATAAACTTAATTCAATTAATCGTGCTAAAGATAAGAGCATTTTAAGTAAAAGACCAAAGGTTGTAGTTGTTGGTGGTGGAACAGGATTATCAGTCTTACTAAGAGGCTTAAAAGAGTATACTACTAATATAACCGCAATAGTAACAGTAGCAGATGATGGAGGTGGTTCAGGAGTACTAAGAGAAGACCTAGGTATGCTTCCTCCTGGAGATATTAGGTCATGTATACTAGCTCTTGCAAATACTGAACCTACTATGGAAAAATTACTTCAATTTAGATTCAAAGAAGGAATGTTAAAAGGGCAGAGTTTTGGGAATTTGTTCATAGCAGCTATGAATGAGATATATGGAAGCTTTGAAATGGCTATAAAGGAAACGAGTAATGTATTAGCAGTGACTGGAAAAGTTTTGCCTATGACCTTGGAAAATGTAACATTATATGCTGTATTAGAAAATGGTCATACTATAAAAGGTGAATCAGAAATTCCTCTAAAAAATAAAGAATTAGCAAGTAAAATAGATCATATTTATATGGAGCCAAAAGCTAGCTATCCTTTAAAGGAGGCAGTAGAAGCTTTTAAAGAAGCGGATTTAATAGTATTGGGGCCAGGGAGTCTTTATACCAGCGTAATTCCAAATTTATTAGTAAATAATATAGTAGATACAATTTATAAAGCAAAGGCTCCAAAGGTATATATATCAAATGTAATGATTCAGCCTGGTGAGACTGATGGTTATACGGTTTTGGATCATGTTAATGGCATATTAAAACATAGCAGGAACGATTTTTTAGATTATGTAATAGCAAATACTGAAAATATACCTGATGATATTTTAAAAAAATATATATTTGATGGTTCAGAACCTGTAGTACTTGGGGAAAATGACGAAGATATATTAAATAATAAGGGTATTGAGTTAATCAAAGGGAATTTAATAGATATTAAGAAGGATTATATTCGTCATGATTCATTTAAGTTAAGTGAAATTCTAATGAAAATAGCAATCACATATTAAGGGCGACATTTTTTGTGATATGATACTTCCAAAGTAGACAGTCTAATTAATTAAAATTAGATTTTCTACTAGGAGGTTTTTTTATGGGAAGA
>NZ_JAIOUP010000021.1 GCF_019931165.1 Schnuerera sp. xch1 | reverse complement strand
TAAAAAACAGGTCTTAGCGCTAGCGCTCTAAGACCTGTTTTACTTTTTTGGGCTTTTCTATTTTGAAACAGCCCCTTATTTCACATACTTATTTATTTCCAACGGATTCTCCTAAATAAGCTTGTTGTACTCTATCATTTTTCAATAGGTCTCTACCAGTGCCTTCAATAACTAAACTTCCGGTTTCGAGCACATATCCATAATCTGCTATTTCCAATGCTTTATTGGCATTCTGTTCTATTAACAATATGGTATTTCCTCCTTCATTTAACATCGTAATTATTTCAAATATATCCTTTACTAGGATTGGTGCAAGACCTAATGAAGGCTCATCCATCATTAACACCTTTGGTTCTACCATCAACGCTCTACTAACAGCTAACATCTGTTGTTCTCCTCCTGAAAGGGTTCCTGCTTTTTGCCAACTCCTCTCCTTTAATATTGGAAACATATCATAAACTTCTTTCATTATATTCTTTATGCCTTCATTGTCATTCCTAGTATATGCTCCCAATATCAGATTTTCTTCAACCGTTAGATTAGCAAATACATTTCTGCCTTCTGGAACCATTACTATTCCCTTCTTAACAATATCTACTGTAGAGAGATTTGTTAAATCTTCGCTATCGTATTCAACAGTTCCATCAGCTTTATCAACCAATCCCATAATAGCTCTCAGGGTAGAAGACTTGCCTGCTCCATTCGCACCTATTAAAGTCACTATTTTATTATCTTCTACAGATATATCTATTCCTCTTACAGCATGAATACCTCCATAATTAACATGTAAATTAGATATTTTCAACATCTATTCCACCCCCAAATAAGCTTCTACAACCCTTTGATTGTTTTGTATTGCCTCTGGGTTCCCCTGAGCAATTAACTCTCCATGATCTAATACGAAAATCTCTTCACATATACCCATTACCACTTCCATATGGTGCTCTATTAAAAATATGGTTAAATCAAACTCATCTTTTATATCTAATATAAATTGCATCAATTCTCTACTCTCTTGAGGATTCATCCCCGCTGCAGGTTCATCTAATAATAACAATCTCGGATTAGTAGCTAATGCTCTAGCGATTTCCAATCTTCTCTGCTTACCGTAAGGAAGAGAATGGGCTTTTTCGTCTTTTTCTTGTAATAAACCTACCCTTTCCAATAGATAGAGAGATTTTTTTAATATCTCTTTTTCCTCTTTAATATAACCAGGAAGTCGTAATATGGACGAAAATACATTGGATTCAATTCTCAAATGGTTGCCAATAAACACATTATCGAGTACAGACAAATCCTTGAACAACCTAATATTTTGGAAGGTTCTACACACACCAAGCTTTGCTATTTCATCTGGTCTCAATCCTGATATTACATGTTCTCTATCATCAGGATTAAATATAACTCGTCCTTCTGTTGGCATATAAACACCAGTAACTACATTAAATATTGTAGTTTTCCCTGCACCATTAGGACCAATTAATCCAACTATTCGTCCTTTTTCTATATTTGCATTAAAATTATTTGCAGCTATAACTCCACCAAACTTCATAGTCATATTCTCTATTTTTAGCATTATTCTCATTCACATCCTTTTTAGTTTCCTTTCAATAATCTATCCTTTCTGAATATAACTACTGCCATAAGGATCATTGAAAAAATAACCATTCTCATTCCTGGAATTCCTTCTAACTGAATAAATCCTAAATTGATAGATTCGTCTAAGAACCTTAGTACCTCCATTGCAGCGGTAACTATAATAGCAGAAATAACAGTTCCTTTAATATTTCCCAGTCCTCCTAATACCATTATCAACAATATATTGAATGTTAAAGTAATCCTGAACATATTAGGGTCAATGGTTCCCAATAAAGAAGCCATAAGCCCTCCAGCAACACCTGCTAAAAATGCACTAAATGTAAAGCTCATGACCTTATGCCTGAATAGATTTATTCCCATGGATCTAGCTGCTATTTCATCTTCCCTTATAGCTTTAAAGGCTTTTCCATAGCTTCCTTTCATTAAAAATACCATAAACCCAATAGTTATAAACGCCATTGCCCAACTCCATAACACATTTGTATTGTTTGGAATTGCTTTTAATCCCAGAGCTCCATTGGTTAAAGATTGCGTATTCGTAAAAACAACTCTAATTATCTCTGCAAACCCCAAGGTAGCTATAGCTAAATAATCATCAGTTAGTCTTAAAACAGGTGCTCCTATCAAAAATCCAAATACACCTGCTATTATCCCAGCCATTATCAAAGAAGGAAAGAACCACCATTCAACATTAGCTAGAAATGGTAATATTGGTTTCATAAAAAAGTTCATCACTTTGTCTTCGGGAGCAATAGTAAGTATAGCTACAGTATATGCCCCTATAGCCATGAATCCTGCATGCCCTAAAGAAAACAGTCCTGTGAATCCATTGATTAATTGCATACTAAGACCTAATATTACATAAATACCACAAAGGCTAGTAATTCTTTTTATATAATCGTTATCAGTAAAATTGATAACAATTAATGCAATTATTAAAATGACAAAGCTGATAAAAGTTCTATTATCAATTAATTTTTTGCTTTTAGCTGTTTTCATATTAGCTTTCATAGTCTACACCTTCTCCGTAGTTTTTTCTCCAAGCAAACCTGTAGGCTTAACTAAGAGTATGATAATCAAAAGTACAAATGCAAAAGCATCCCTATATCCTGTCAAATTAGAGAAAAATGCAACCAATAAAATTTCACCCAATCCTAATATAAAACCTCCTAAAACAGCTCCACCTATATTTCCTATTCCACCTATAACCGCAGCAATAAAGCATTTAATTCCAGGCATAGCGCCCATAAGAGGTAATAGCTGAGGATATTTAGTTCCCCACATTACTCCTCCAACTGCTGCCAAAAATGATCCAATAAAAAAAGTAATGGAAATAATCTTATTAACATCTATCCCCATTAATCTTGCAGTTTCATAATCTCTTGATAGAGCTCTCATTGCCATTCCAGTCTTGGTTTTATTAATAAAATAGGTAAGAGCTATAAGCAATATAATAGTAATTGTAGGAATTATAAATGTAATTATGTTAATAGATACTCCTCCTAAATTTACCACCTTATTCAAAACATCAGGGATTGGGAAGGCCTTAGGCCTCCCCCCAAATACTACTATTCCAAAATTTTGTAAGAAAAATGAAGCTCCTATAGCTGAGATTAAAACTGTAATTCTTGGTGCATCCCGCAATGGTTTGTATGCGATTTTTTCAAGGAGGAGACCAATTAATCCAGTAAGTACTGAGGCTAAAATAAACACTAGCCACCATGGAATAGATGTAAACATTATTCCATAAAATGTTAGATAACCTCCTAACATGAATATATCACCATGAGCAAAGTTTATAAGCCTTAATATTCCATAAACCATAGTATATCCTATTGCAATCAACGCATATAAACTACCTAATGAGATACCATTGGCCAAATGCTGCAAAAAGTCCATACCGCTCATATTCAGTCCCCCTTATATATCTGATTAGTTAGGATCAACAGTAGTTAAATATACAAATTCTCCATTTTCAACTCTCTTGATTATTGCACTCTTTACTGCATCTCCGTTTTCATCAAGAGTTATATAACCTGTTGCTCCTGTAAACCTTTCAGTTTCTGCAAGAGCATCCTTTATAGCTTGTGGCTCAGCAGAATTAGCTCTTTCAATAGCATCCATAATAACCATATACGCATCATATCCTAATGCAGCAAATGCATTAGCTTCCTTATCATATTTCTCTCTATATTGATTTAAAAATTCCTCAGATAATTCTGTCACCGGCGCTTCTGCTGTAAAATGTGTACTAAATACTATACCCTCTACTGAATCTCCACCGATTGATAGAAATTCAGGAGATTCCCAAGTATCTCCACCTAGTATAGGAGTATCAATACCTTGATCTCTTGCTTGCTTTATCAACAATGCACATTCACCATAGTTTCCTGGTGCAAATATTACATCAGGATTTTTTGATTGAACATTAGTAATTTGAGCAGTAAAATCCTGATCACCAGTGTTGTAAGAAGATGTTTCCAATATTGCATCTTCATTTCCTGTTAATTCAACAAAAGCATCAACAAAATATTTACTTAATCCTACAGAATAATCTTGAGTGACATCCTGTATAATAGCTGCAGTTTGTGCTCCTAATTCATTTACTGCATAATTAGCCATTACAGTTCCCTGGAATGGGTCTATAAAACAAACCCTAAAGTAATAATCATTATTTAATGTAACTAATGGATTTGTTGGAGAACACCCAACCGCTGGAACCTGATTCTCTTTAACTATATCCCCTGCTGCCATGGATAGGGAGCTTCCATAACTACCAATAATTGCAGATACTCCTTCCTTTTCAATCAATCTGGATACTGCATTGGCAGCTTCTACTTTGTCAGATTTGTTATCTACAATAACTATTTCTACTTCTTTACCTAATACCTCAGGCATAGTCTCGTTAGCTAATTCAATTCCTTCTACTGTCATCTCTCCGCCTGCTGCGTTTACTCCTGTTATAGGTTCAAATACTCCTATCTTTATTACATCTGATGACCCTGATGCAGTATCCCCGCCTGTCTCCTCTGATGACTCTAATTCAGTATCCCCACCTGTCTCTTCAGTCGCACTATTACCACATCCCGATAATAACGAAATGATTAACACTGCTACTAAAAGTAATAACCCCAATCTTCTTTTCATTTTAATACCTCCTATTTAATAATTTCCCCATACCTCACGGGATACCCAACTAACAGTATTTTGTTGAATGTTATGTATATTACGATAGTTTTTTTAAAACTTCCACTAATCTAAATTTTCAGTATATTCAAAGTATATACCTTTATATAGGTATTTGTCAATATCCTCTAGTAAACAAAACCATATTTATGTTCATATATATTCAATATATTAGTAAATATACTTTTATTGTTTTAGAATATTTTGATTTACTCTATATTCCTCTATTTTTTTCAAAAAAATAGAGGATTTTTATAACTTTTATATAATAAGTAATAATAAAAATTTTACCATAAAGGAGTTGTAATTTAATGGATCTTAAATCAATAAAGAAACCTAGACCAAAAAAAATCAACCTTCCTAAGTTTAAAACAAATAAAACTATTAAAAATGCAAAAAAAGAAAAAAGTATCCGTAGGAAATTGATACTCTCTATCACTATTATATTGATAGGCATTACTGCTTTAGTAGGATTAACATCATATCATATTATAAAAGACGAATTAATACACTCATATAATGAACTATTATATAATAAGGCTATAGATTCTGCTCAATTAGTAAATGAACAGATTAAAAGTTATACTCTTTCTATTGAAACATTAGGAAATTTAGATACTATTGCAAATCCTGAAATTCCTGCAGAAGAAAAATATGAATCATTGATCATGGAAAAAGATAGATTGAAATTTTCTCAAATTGGTCTAGCAGATACACAAGGAAATTTATTACTAGATGATGGCACCAAAATAGATGTTTATGAAAAAGAATTTTTTAAAAGAGCCAATTTCGGTGAAACATATTTTTCTCAACCTCAAATTAATACTCTAACTGGGAAATCCGAAGTAATAATATCAGCGCCTCTAAAATTTGAAGGCATAAATATAGGTGCTATTATAGCCTTTAAACCTGCTTCTGATTTCTATCAAATAGCTGATAATATTAAATTTGGTGAAAATGGCTATGCCTATATATTAAATGAAACAGTTGATATTATTTCCCATCCAACAATAAAAATTGATGCAGCTAATAATAAGGATTCAAGTGGAATTATTAATTTCAGTGGGTTAAAAGATAGAGTAACTACTGAATATATAAATGAAGCTACTACAATGGAAGAGCAAATACAAGCTGGAGAGTCAGGAACTGGTACGTATTCCATAGATGGAAATGTTGTACATATAGGATATTCGCCTATTGAATCAAAGGATTGGACCTTAGTAGTAAGTGTAGATGAATCGGAAATATTATCAGGTATAAATAATTTAACACAAATTTTAATATATGTTGTATTATTTGCTATTGCAATAGGTATAGTATTTTCATTGTTATTCAGTAAAAACATAGCAAAACCTATTGCTAAGATTACAGAATACGTATATAAACTTTCTCAATTAAATTTTAAGGATGACATAGATAAAAAATTTTTATCCAGAAAAGACGAACTTGGTAGAATGAGTAATTCCCTCCAGATAGTAATGGACAACATGCGCAAATTTACAGATGAAATACAACAATCATCTCACCAAGTAGCAGCCTCTTCAGAAGAACTGGCAGCTATATCAGAGGAATCTACAGCCACAGCTACAAATATAGCCGAATCTTCAAATGATATTGCAGAAGACTCTAATAAGCAGCTAAACGAAATTTTAAATATTACTTCTTCTATAAAAGAAATATCATCGCAAATAGATAATGTATCAACTGAAACCAAAAATACAGAAGATCTAAGTATAGAAATTTTCAATAAAACCAAATTAGGTAAAGACAAGATAAATGAAGTAATTACACAAATGAACAATATAGAAGATAGTACTTTAAACGTCAAAACTTCATTAAACGATATATACAAAAGTTCTAAAGAAATGGATCAAATGTTAAAAATAATAGAAAATGTATCAGAAGAAACCAACCTATTAGCACTAAACGCTGCTATAGAAGCAGCTAGAGCCGGAGAACATGGAAAAGGTTTTGCAGTAGTAGCTGATGAAATTAGAAAGTTAGCGGAGGAAACCCAAAGATCTACTAAAGATATCCAAAAGATAATCAATAATAACAACCTATTAATACAAGGAGCAAATGAAAAAATGGATTTTAATAGCAAGGAAGTGGAACACGGAGTGACTAGTGTAAACGAAACCAAGGTAGCTTTTGAAGAAATTGCTAATTCTATTGAACAAATAGCACTAAAAATTCAAGAGATTGTTCAAGCTACTCTAAATGTAGAAAAGCAAGTAGAATCCCTAGTCAAATCTTCTACTAATATTGAAAACATGTCTCAAAATATAGCATCACAAATTGAAAATTCTTCCGCAGCATCTGAAGAACAAATGGCAGCTATGGAGGAAATTTCATCTTCTACAGAAAGCCTATCTACTTTAGCAGAAGAATTACAAACATTGCTAAGTAATATAAAATTATAATATAAAAATCAGCCCTTCAAGGGCTGATTTTTATATTATAATTTTATAAGCTTTAAAAAACTACTTCCATTTTCAGTTTCTTCTACTCCAAAATATTCTGCAATAGTTGCAGCGATATCTGATAAAGTTTCTCTCTCTCCTAAATTTATTCTTTTTAAGTTTGTTCCATATACTAATAGGAATGTCTTTTCTCTAGTATGTTGACTAAAACCTATGGTTGGATCATTGCCATGGTCTGCTGTTATAAATAATATATCATCTTCATCCATATTCTCCATTATCTTTCCTATAAACTTATCTACAATCATTACCTTTTCAGCATATCTATCAACATCTTGAGCATGACCTGCTAAATCAGTTTCCTGTACTGTTGAAGAAACTATTCCTTCATTCATCTCTATCATAGATTCTAGGGTTGACTTCATCACCTTTTCTGTATCCACAGCTGGAATTCTCTTTGCATTTTTACATTCGATTACATCTTGCATCTTACCTATTAAAGTCACTTCATAGTTATTTCTAGCCAATATGCTACTTATTTGCATTTTTGGATTTACCCCATATCCTAAATGTCTACTCAAATAGCCTTTTTTATATACTCCAGATTTTGGTGAATTAACTCCTGTCAATCCATCTTCTCTGGTCTCAATACTATTTAATATATTATCAATGGTTACTCCTTCCCCGCCAAGAGCTATTACCCTATTTACTTTCACAACATCTCTTACCTTTTGCCCTATATCTATTACATCTTCAAAGGATATATAATCTAAAGGAGCTGATACATTGTATATTTGGCCATAATCTGTTTCTATATTGTCCGCTACTACCACCAAATCATCCACTAGAATATATGGTTTATCCTTATCAGGTGATGTAACTTTATGTCCTTCACTTTCTAACCTTTCTATAACCTCATCTCTAAAATACTCAAAAGGCTCTAATAGAGGTTTTTTAGGTTTAGTTCCCATTATTTCTTGATGTCCTACATAACTGTCTGCACCATAATGTTGAAGGTTTAATACACCATAACTTCCTAAACTATTCATGTCTTCCAATCTATTATGTTTTAGTATATTATTAATACCCAATCTCTCAAAATTAGGTATTTCTATTTTTTTAGCCTTATCCAACAGATGTATAAATGTATTTGCGCCTACATCTTGAGGCCTTGTTTCATGAGCATCTTCCATATACCCTACACCTAAACTATCTACAACTAATACAATGACTCGTTTCATATTATCACCTCTTATTTTATCCTGTTCCCAAGACTATCGTATATTCCAATCAACTTTGGATTTCCTCCTTTTATTCCTTTTACTAACGCAACCTCAGATCTAGTTACAAAAATTTGAGTTCTAAATGCGTAGATGACTGTATCTCCTACATTTACGTTTTTATTATCTATTTCCAATGCTCCATAATAGTCTATATTTGTTGGAGTCAATTTTTGAGCATTTAATACATTGTTTAAACTCTCTTCTAAATTCTTTCCTACTAAAGCCTTTTTTACATGTCCTCTTCTGTAATATCCTCCACCATATGCATAAGCTTTTCCATCAAATATATGGGATATCTCACTAACGTAGACAATAGATGGTACTTCTATTTGATCTATATCTGCATTTATTGGCATAGTTCCTGTAAAAGCATGACCTGGTTCACCGTGAGTTCCTCCAATTCCTTTTATTAGTGGAATAGATTCTACAGAATTTGCACTAGGAGCATTAATATGTTTAATGTTCAAATTTAACTCTTCTCTCAATCTTTTTGCACTATCAATCAAAGTTTTGGAGTTAGGAGTTTTTACTGTTCTTTTTTCTTCCGAATTATATAAAAAACAAGGGAATGCTGTAACTCCAACTATCCTTACTCCTTCCAAATTCATTATCTCTTTAGCAGATTCTATTAATTCTTTAGGTTTAAATCCGCCAGTTTGCCCTTCATATATTAGATTGTCATCATCTATTACCTTTAATAATATATCTTGAACTTTCCCCTGTTTTACAGCCTCTCGAGAAATCTCCTTGGCTTTTTCAATAGTAAATACAGTAACCACTTCAGGATTTAAGCTTATAATCTGTCCAATCATATTAGACGGGATTTGAACTAGATGACCTACATTCCCTATTTTTATATTATTTTTAGCAAGAGTAATAGCTTCCCAGGGGTCAACTGCCACTGCTTTATCTATCCCAATTTCAGCTATCCTTCTAGCTATCTCTGAATTTCTTCCTATCTGTTTGGTCATCATATATAGTTTAATACCGTTATTATCTGCTATCTCCTTTATATTCTTTGCATTTTCAACTATATTATCAACATCTAACACATAGGTATTAGGATTAATCTTCCCTTCTTGATGGAGATTAATGCTAATGTCTATTAAAGCTAAATTTCTTCTAATTGTTATATCTAAAAACATTTAATCACCTCAACTTATACCTTAGATACTGCTTCGTCTAAAACTCTTATTATAGTATCTGCCCCTGCTCTCATTGGATTTATTCTAATCATGTAATTTCCTAGTATAGGATTAACCTCTAGAAAAGTACCTGATACTCTATAAAACATTCCAGTAACTTCATATCTAGATTCTGCCCCTACTGGATGGGGAGCTCCTCCCAGAAGATTGGCATTTTTTAAAACCTTTTTAGCTATTGGTCTTTCAAACTCTACAAGTATTACTCTTGACTGAGCATTCGCTATAAATGCCGACTTTACACCGCCTATTTCCCCTCTATTAATCCTTTTTACCACTTCATTACCTACTTCTTTCTGTATAGCCAACATTACCGGTGCATATACCATAGATCTTAATGCATCCATAGCCTCATAGCCTTGTACCTGACTACCCCCAGAATAATTCATCTCCTTTATTCTGTCTATAGTCTTCTTATCACCTACTACACAGCCTATCCCTTCTGGTCCCAATAATTTAAACAAGGAAAAGGCGCTAATATCAGCTCCACTTTCAACTCCTATCTTTTCAACCTTCATAACCACATAATTATCATCTACTAATATATATGAATCCTTATTTATTTCTTTAAGCTTACCTATAACTTCTTCTAAATTATATCTATCATCTATCCTTTGTCTTGAGTGTTGTATGAGACAAAAGTCTATATCCTTAATTTCATTTTTATCAAAACTATCTATATTATTAAAATCCATCTTAATTGTTTCAAGTCCCATAGACTCTATGATGATCTTAGTCGTAGGATATATAGGAGCATCATGAATTAAAATCTTATCATTATGCCTAATCTTTGCATTTATCACATTTCTTATTGCTCCAGTGCCTGCACCTCTTACTAAGATACATGCTTCTTTATTAAAAAAATCTGCTATTACTTTTTCTACCTTTTCAGTATAATTCGGCTTGCCAAGTCCTGGTACTACTCCATAATCTCCCGAACTTAAGAACTCATCTCCTCTGAAGTGTCTATGAATTGTATCTACTAATCTAAATTGAAATTCTTTAGCCTTTTCTAAATCTATAGTTTCTACAGGATATGTTTGCATGTCTACCCACCTCCTAAATGTCTAATAATCTCTTTGGATTTTCTATCAATATATGATCTATTTGCCCCTGCGTAATGCCATGAGATATGGCCATTGGAATAAAAGTTTCAGAGATATAATTATATCCAATTCCACCGTTTTTCTTTAAGTGGGACTTTCTGGTCATATCCTGAGCTATAACTATTTGATCTATATGTCCTCTATCTATTAAATTTTTAATATGAGCAATTCTCACTTCATCCTTTTCATATTTCAACTTCCCTATAGTATCAAAACCCAAATAACATCCTCTATCTGCTATTCTTAGGTGATAATCATAATCACAATTTAAATCCACGTGTCCTATCAATACTTTAGATATATCCACTTTATAATCCTGAAATAAATTTAATTGTTCCAATGCCATAGTGCCTAAAGTAGTATGGGTAAATAGAGGGTGCCCAGTCTCTAGATGTGCATATGCGGCTGCCCTTAATACCTTTAGCTCAGTTTCTGTAATATTTTCCTTACTGGTTCCAACTTCACCTATTACATGTGCCTTTACCCCAGTATCATCTATTCCACTTTGAATTTCATCTGTTATGATCTTTGCAATCTCTCTATAGTCTAGATTATATACTTCGTCAGGGAAAAAAGGTTCTTTATAATATCCTGCACTTGGTATTATATTTATACCAGTTTCTTCCCATATTTTTGTTAAAACCTCTATATTCCTTCCCATCCCTCTGTTTGTCACTTCCACTATTGATGATATTCCAGACTTTTTTAGTTCATTGATTTCCTCTACAACATCTTCTATATCATCTAATTTTGCATCATTATCCTTTTTTATATGAGATAAATCCACATACAGATGTTCATGTATATATGTCTTCCCCAATTGTTCTTTTCTCATTATTCCACCTATGGTAGATATACTCATTTAAATCTCTCCTTTTATATAAAACCGCCTTTATCTCTGTTGTATCCATTTATAAAGTACCTTCTAAATAGCTCAGGAACAGAAAAGAGGGGCATTATTATCTTCCCTATTGATATGGCCATACTTCCATAATTCAATCCTTCCTTACCTATTATCAAAATTCCTTTTCCTAACTCTCCGGTAGGAATTGTAACTGCTGTTGCATTTATCATATTTGCAACCTTAAGTAGTTCTTTCCCAGAAGAATTTTGTATATCCTTACCTGTATTTCCCCAGGTGCCTAATACTGAATCCCCTAATCCAAATAAATCAATAGGACCTTCTTCTGTAATGACTAAGTCCATATCATCATTAAATATTTCATTACAACGATCTATTAAATACTCCCTATCACCCTTATCTTCAATTTCAACTCCTTTAAACTGCATTGAACATTCAAGATGTCTAACAACTTTTCTTATACTTTTATTTTCTATTCTATTCCTAGGAATAGCTATTTTAAAATTTTCTTCTACACCAGGTAGATTTACAATGTTTTTTATTACATCAATACACAAACTATAATCATGACTTATGACTCCTAATCCTGACAAAAAAGAAATCTTATCGGTAGAAACTTTTCTTTTACTTCCTCTCAAACCTAATCCTTTTCCCATAATGCTATAGAGTCCTGTACTTATAGCCGGAGCTAATACAGATCCTCCACCATCAGTACCTAAAGCAAAATCATTAATTCCTAACAATATATTGGCACATCCACCACTGGTAGAACCAGTCATAACATTTCCAGTTAAAGGATTTATTATATCCACATCTATAGCTCTCCCACCAAGAGCCATCTTATCTACGGTATGAAAAAGGTATCCATTATCCACTAACCTATCTACAGTGTCTCT
Organism: Schnuerera sp. xch1; assembly: GCF_019931165.1. Lineage (GTDB taxonomy): Bacteria > Bacillota > Clostridia > Tissierellales > Tepidimicrobiaceae > JAIOUP01. The sequence goes on along the minus strand of NZ_JAIOUP010000021.1, from coordinate 29,836 downwards.
ACTTATTTGATTTGTATTCTTCACTCCAAAGGTAATTAGCTTTTTAGAGCTATCTTTTCTCAATATATTTGCCCCTTCATCTATTACATCTTCTCTACAATATTCAACTGTTTTACCAATAGAGTCTTTAGCCTTTAATACAGATTTACTGATTTTAACCATTTGATCTATAACATTTTTTTCATCCATAAAATCCAACCCCTTTTTACAATTGACATTTTTAGGGTCAAACAGACTCTATAGTCAATAGCTAACAATTACAGGTACAGTTCTCTTAGTTTAAGGTTACATATATCTAAGATTAATAAAACGGTAAGACATATCTAGAAAGATAAGCCCCAAATCTTAAATGAGAAATGGCGTTCTTTCTAAATATGCCGTAACCTTTTCAATAATCTTGCCTTATTACGTATCTCCAGTATAATTCAGTCTAACCTTAAAATTAATTGTAAATTGATTTAGCTTGGTATATTATATAGTCCAATTACACTAAATATATTTACCAATATTCCTACTACAATCGCTGCGATAGGACCTACAGCCATTTTAACAATTGGTCTTCCTGCTATTTCATTTAGTATAAATAAACCAACTACTGCAAAGATTCCAAGCCCTGGTGCTATAGCATTAGCAGCATTCACACCGCCTACTAATAATGCAACTTCTAATAATGCAGTCATAGCATTCCTTATATTGTCTCCTGCACTTCTAATCCCAGGGTATTTATCCAGTCCATTTGCTAATTTATCAAGAACTAGTACTTCTAAACCAATCATAAATACTCCTAATATAAATGAAAGAATTGGATTTTTTACAAAAAACCCTATTGCAAATACAAAAGTCATACCTGCAGGTCCATAAACTCCTGTAGAAATTGCAGTAGATGCAATCAATGGAATAAAGCCAATACCTCTTGCTAAAGCTGTAAATCCCGCATCAGTAAAGTTACCTTCTCCAGCTAAACTTAGAGAAATAGGATCTCCAGCAATCATACTGTAAGAAGTAGCTGCTGCCACCAAACCACCTGTAATCATTAAAACAACTATATTCTTTCTTATTCTCTTCACTCTTTCTCCAAATACCGAGGATAAGTCTACACCCTCTTCTTCTGATTTTTCCCTTATAGCAAAGAATAATAGAACTATCATACCTGCTATAAGAGCCATACCTTCAGAATTTAATGCTATTTCTGCAGTACCTAAAATAATAGGACTTATCAACACAGCAATTTGTCTAGCTACTAGCGAAATCACTAAGTTAAGTAATCCTTTCTTTGCTCCATATTGATAACCAGTTGCTAAAGCTGGGAAAACTGCAAATGAAACTACCACTGGATCACCAACAGCACCTAAACTTTCAATAAAATTAACAGGTAAAAAGTTAAACAAATTGACTACAGCTTCCAATCCTGTTACTATTCCAATTCCATATAGACCACCTAGTATTCCAGCTAAAATTGTACCCTTATTGTTAGCTGGTGTAAAAGTTCCTATAATATCTGTTCCTAAGAAAATACTATGAATAAGTACAATACTACTAGTTAGCGAAAATGGAATCCCAAAACCTATTACTAATCCAAAACTCATAGCAAAAGCTGTAGCTGCTAATTCCTTTCTAGACATTCTGCCTTCTAAATTTTCAGGCATAACAGGTCTTAATCCATCATTAAATACTGCAATACCTTTATTGGCCATTATTGCCCCAAGAACACCAATGGCAGCTACTATTACCATTTCCATTTCATTACCCCCTCAATATTTTATTCTTTCTTCAAAAGTTCCCTCATAAGAATAGGAATAACCTTTTCATAATGGTCTCCAGTAAAGCCAAAGGCTACTTTACCATCTTCTACTGCTTTTACAATGTCGTCTTCCTTAGGAAGTCTTCCTGGCATTGATAGAGTAGCAGTTTTCCCTCTTGTTAAAAGAGCAATAGCCATGCTTAATGCTCCACCACCACCAGTGTGACAAGCTCCAACATAATAATCAGCTTTTCCTAATTTTACATCATTAGCTGCTTGAATATCTGTTTTTATTTCAACTTGTACTTCATCTCCGACAATTTCTTTGATTAGATTGGCTATATTCTGTTTTTCTACCTGTCCACCTACAACTATTTTCATTATTACCACCTCCTATTTAAATTTTTGAATTAGAGTAGAAACATGTAATGCAATATAATCCTTTTCAGCTTGTGGTATTTCAATATCAAGTTTCCCCTCTATTTCAGAATAATATTTAGGCATTTCATTATATATTTCTGTTTCCTTTACTTCCTTGAAAATTTCTTCATCTATAGCATCAATTTCTTCTCCTCTCTTTATTCTTCCCAATGCCATAGCTAAGTGACTTACCAACATAGAACCATTCTCTTCAGTTACCTTCAATGAATAATTCTTTTCTATTCTCTCTATAAAATCTATAACTACGTCTTTTATGGATTCGTCTATTTCTCCTGAATCCGTTAATAAATTCAATCTTAACATCAAGTTATCATCCATTTTAATACCTCCACTATTTAAAATGATTGTACAGTTTTTAGTATATTCACAGTAAAAAATTAATACATTGGTATTATGTTTCCATTCAATACCTGTTCTTGGATTTCCTCTATATAGTCCATGGCTATGAATTTGTCAATTATTTTCTTAAAATCGGAGTTTTCATTATTTATTACCATAACTGCTATTGTATCAACTTCATTCATATCTAAGCTCTTACTATTTGTAAGAGGCTGAATATTATAGTTTAAGTTCTTTCTTTTTTCATCTACCTCATCTTTATTCCATACTGCTGCATCTATCTTATTGTTTTTTAATTTATCCATTATTTGACTATATGAAGTCTCTATATATTTCACATTTTTTCCTTTACATTCATATTTAGTCAACAAAGATTGATCAGGAGAATCAGGGTCTATTCCTACCCTCATGCCATCTCTTATTACCTTTTCCTCATTATCTCTAAAAATTATTATGTGTTGTCCAACATAGCTATATTCCTTAAAATTATGAATTATATCTATAAATTCAAACTTTTCTCTTTCATGAATAGCAGCCAACTTTGAAGTAATAGCAAAATCATATTTGCCTAGATCCAATGCCTCTATTCTTTTTTCTGCACCTCTCATAAACGCTAAGCTAAAAGGAATATCTGCCTTTTCAAATGCTTTATAAAGTCCAGTGGCCAATCCCTCATAGCGTTTTGAATAAGGCAAAGGCATAACTCCCATTATAACTTTGAAATCTGAAATATCCCATAATTTCTTATGATTAACAGACAATATGAAAGTTCCTAAGTGACCTCTACTTTCAAGGCTTATTGCTCCTTCTCTTTCTAAAAATTTAATTGCAGACTGTACAGTTCCTCTACCAGTATTAAAGTTCTCTGCATAATCCTTTATGGTTTTAATCCTGTCTCCTTCATCGTAGCTAATAAATTCTCTAGCTAAAAGCATAGCTACTTCTCCATTTTTAGACATCAACTTTCGCCTATAATTACTCATACCCACCTTCCTTTTTGATAAACATCATTATACAGATTCCCGTATATTAATAATATCATAACTCAAAAAAGCTTACAAGGTATAGTTTTGTTAATGCATTCTATCGCTAACAACGAATATTATCTTTTCAAAGCTTTATAGGATTTAAAACCATATAAGGATATAATTTTATGTGAAAAATGGACGAGGTTGAAGTGCATTCCTCGTCCACAATTTTACTCAGCAGGAATTAGTATCTTTTGTCCTGGGAAGATTAAGTGTGGATTTGCTAGCTCATTATATTCAGCTAACTTCTCCCAAGTTTCACCGAATTTCTCTGCTATTCTCCAGAGAACATCTCCAGGTTTTACTTCATATACTTCTTGTTCTGGCACTACTACTTCCGGTTCTTGTACTCTTTCTTCAGCAACTATTCTACCTTCAACATCAATATTTATCTCTCCTATTTTTTCTATATACTGAGCTAATATCTCATCAAAAGCTGCATATTCAGCAATTATATTACCATTGGCCAAATCAACATAATCATCTCCACCAATAGCCATAAAATCATTCGTAGCTAGTGTATAAGTCTTGTTTACGTCTAAAGGTTCCCCCTGAATTACAACATCATATACTCTACTTCCTGGTTCTGCTGATAAGTCTATCTTAAATGTCATACCAGCTACATGTGGGAATTGTCCAGCTGGTTCTGGATATCCAAATACACCATGCTCTAATGAATTCAATATGTCTATTCCCTTTATTTCCATCTTAACCCCATAGTTTCCAAATGGGAATGTATCTAAAACATGTTGCTTAGTAATATCTCCAGCCTCAATGGAAGCTCTTATACCTCCACCATTGGTCAAAGCTACATCTGCTCCAGTTGCATCAAGTAAAGCATCTGTCATTAAGTTACCTAAGTTTGTTTCCTGAGTTCTAACTAATTCTCTTTCTCCAACTAATTTAACATTGGTTTTACCTATAACTTCTGAAAGTATTTCCTTGTTTGATTCTTCCAATTCAGTAATGATAGCACTAACATCTTCATCTTCTGCTAATGCTTCTGCTTCTTCTCTGGTAAATAAGGTTGGTATCATATTTGTTATCTCTCCATCTGTAAATTCAATATCCACCAATCCAATATTTCCTAGATATTCCCCTGTTTGTACAATCAATGTATCTCCTACTTTTTTCCCTTCTGATAATAAACTATGGCTATGTCCATCAACGATCAAGTCTATTCCTTTTACCTGTTCAGCTATATCCGATGATTTTGGATCACTTGTTTCATCTAGTCCTACATGAGATAGACCAATAATCATATCAACCTCTTCTTCTTGAAGTTTTGTCACTACTTCTTCTGCCTTTTCTACTGGATCAGTAATATCTACTCCTTCAGTATTCTTTGGACTTGATTTATATTTTGTTTCTACAGTAGATAATCCAAAAATACCAATCTTAAGTCCATCTACTTCTTTAATGGTATACTCAACTAAATCCATTTGACCTTCTTGTGTAATAACATTAGCTGCTAAGATAGGGAAATCTGCTTCTTTACTTAGCTCAACTAATCTATCATATCCATAATTGAAATCATGGTTTCCTGGTACCATGGCATCATAACCAATTTCATTCATAAGCTTTATCATGGCTTCTCCCTCAGAAACATTTATCAGTGGAGTGCCGTGAACAATATCTCCTGCATCCAATAACAATACATTAGGATTTTCATCTTTTAATTGCTTAACATAAGTTGCAAGCTTTGAAAATCCAATCAGTTCCTCATCCCCTACTACTCTACCATGTACATCATTAGTATGAACAACAGTAAGGTTAAGTACATCTGACTCTGCTGCCAATACTATATTCTGTACTGGTATCATCAACATACCTAATATTAAAGCTACTGATACAAATAAACTAACCAATTTCTTATTCCTAAAAGCCATATACATTCCCTCCTTTTTTAATTTAACATATTTCTTTATAAATACCCATTTTATTGGGTTCTGCACTTGTTATTGTGTTAATATGTATGTCAATGATCTAGCAGCAACTCCTGTTATACCTATGTTCTGTCCTATTTCATCGAAAGTATATCCCTGTTCCCTTCCTTCTTGTATATACTTACTCTTATACTCCGTAAGATATCTTTTTCTACAGCCCTTTTTTATTAGTTTATACTCCTCTTGTGTTGGACAAGATTTTATTAATATCTCATCTAAGCTTAATCTTTTTTTATCATCGATTCCTTTTATTGATTTAACAAACTTTTCTGTTCCTATTATTGGGTTATCCTCACAAATGTGCTTCATGGTTTTAAAATCTATTTCCTCTTCCATAAACTCTATATATTGATTTATGGCTTCAATTCTATTTGGAGAAAACATCTTCAATACTTCTTCTATATCCACCATACCTTCCATATTGACCCTATAGAATACATCACTACTCCATTTATATTCCTCCATAGTATTGCATATATTAGCTGCTATAGGGCTGCTATGTATATATTTCATAATAGTTAATAAATATCTTTCGTCTTGAACTAAAATTCCCGTATATCTATCCTCAAAGACAGAGCCTGTCCTATTTGTCTTATTGTTATAATATCTAGCATATTTGAAATTTATGTTATGCATTATCTTGCTAATTGGAATATTTAAAGTCTGTATCAAAAAATGATAATGATTATCCATTACTATATATGCAAATATTTTAAAGTCACATATTTCCTTGGTTTCACTTAAAATTTCTAATATATTGATTTTATCCTCTTCCTCTTTAAAAACATGTTCTCCGTTATTTCCTTTTTGAATTATATGGTATACTGCACCGTAATATTCTATTCTAAGTCTTCTACCCATATAATCACCTCTAAATATATTTCTATATATATTATTCTATATAAACCTTTAATTTCCTTCTTTATTTCAATTATTTTTGCAAAAACAAAAGCTTCCACTTGGAAGCTTTTGTTTTATTATTTATTGTGCTGGTATTAATATTTCTTGGTCTGGAAATATTAGATGTGGATTAGAAAGATCATTGAATTCAGCTAATCTTTCCCAGGTAGTATTGAATTTTTTAGCTATCTTCCATAATACATCTCCAGAATTAACTACATACACTTTTTCTTGTCTATTTATTAATTCCTCTACTTCTGGTTCTGAAGGAGTATCCTCTACTTCTGTAGATGTTCCATGCTTTTCTAATACTTCTTCAGAAATAATACCTTCTTCTATTAGTTCATTAACATTTATAGCCTTTATATTTATACTTCTTCCATCTTCTGATGATGGCAATTCTATATTCCCTTCATTTATCTGCTCAACTATATAATCTCTTAATGGATGTTCTAAATCTGCTCCTATAATTTCCCAGTTATTATCAACTTTAGGTTCTATTGTGCCCTGCTCTCCTATATGATCAGCTATTAACGTCCTTAAGGATACAGGATCTGAAGTATAATATGGTTCATTGCTCACAATTCCCATGCTTTGAAGTCCACTAAGTCTATAATTATTTATTGTTAAGTTAAATGTATCGTCATCTTTAACTGGTTCACCATCAAATGTTAAATCCACTATTCTTTCACCTGTTGGTTTGGATATATCTATCTTATATTCTACTCCTTGGAACATATCATAATTATATGGCCTAATCTCTGGATTAAATCCTATGGTCACATCCCCTGCTTTATAAGTGTTATAAAATGCTGCTGACCATTCCATGTAATTCTTCAATTCTGCTCCGGATATTTCCACTGCTACTAAAGTGTTTGGATATTTATAGATATCAAATATATCACTATATGATATACCTCCCTTTTCAATATTAGATGTAGGGCTAAACAATGCTGCAGCTGAGATATCCGCTCCTGTATTCTCAAGCTGTACTTGATTGATTAAATCCATTACAGCTGTATCCCTTATTAAGCCTTCTGATATTCCTTCTATTTTAGGTGCTGGATGGAAATCATCAGAAGCTTGACCTATGACTACTTCTAAGAATTCTAAAGTTGCATCGTGATATTCTTTAGCATATTCTTTTAATTCTTCAGATGCTTCATATTCAGCTACATTAATCAATTCTACCTTTTTGTCTGTAACTTCCCACTGTTCTCCATTGTTTTCAAGGAATAAATCAAATCTTACTACTTCTGTTCCAGTGTCTGTTGCTCCACCAACTGCCGTATCTCCAACCATCTCAGCTACCGATGCATGATCATGCCCTACCAAAATAGCTTCAATTTCTGGATTGTTTTCTATTACCTTTTTTGCTGAATCGCCACCTTCAGCATCATATTCTCCATCTAATCCAGCATGTGATGTAGCTATTATTATATCTACGTCTTCTACTTCTTTTAATTCCTCAACATATTTTTCAGCCGCTACATCCATAGGCTCAAATTCCAATTCTGTAACCCTTGGTCCATCCCATCTTGGTATATTTGGTGTAGTAAGACCAAGTATACCAACTTTAATTCCTGCTACCTCTTTTACGATATAAGGTTTAACAAAATTGCTACCATCGCCTTTGTTATAAATATTTGCTGAAAGAATAGGAAACTCAGCTTCATCTACCATTTTGTTTATTAATCCTGTACCAAAGTTAAATTCATGATTTCCTAAAGTCATTGAATCATAACCCATAAAATTCATCACATCAATCACTGGATGTGATTTATCTAACTGAATATTATACAAATCATCAGTAAGAATTGTTCCTTGTATAACATCACCATTATCCACCAATAGAGTATTTGGATTTTCATCTCTTACTGCTTCCACTACTGAATACACCTTAGCAAAACCTATATTATCTACTTCTTCTCCATCTTCGTATGACCAATTATAGATATTGCCATGAATATCAGTAGTCCCTAAGATGATCAACTGAACTGATTTTTTCTCTGCATTTACAGGTATAGTGACAATACGTATGATAAGAATGAAGGAAAGAACAAAACTTAATAATTTTTTTCTTTTTAAATGCACATTAATCCCCCTATTTTATTTTTAAAAACCTTTACATTTATAATACTAAATATCCAACTATATTTGTAGCAATTTTTAGAAAATTTTATTAAATCTCCATTATCCCATCAAATGAGTCTCTAGTATCTGTTCCTTCCTCAGCCCTTGTAACCCCAAATAATACTCTAAATTGTTTAATAGATAATCCAATTTCACCGGTCCTACTAATTCTGATCCTGTAACTGCTACTCCATATCTTTTAGCTTCTTGTTTTACAAATTCGAAAGCTCTATAGATTGGAGTTTTACTACAATCAAATAGATTCATCGAAACAACTACTCCGTCCCTTTCTGGGAATTTAATACCTACTGACCTTATTGTAGAAAATCCACCACTTGGACCTCTTAGTGCCTTTGCTATATTTTTCGCTATGCTTACATCCTCTGTTGCCAAGAATACATTATATGCTGTTAATCCTTCCATGTCCGCACTTACTATAGTAGCACCATATTTATCGCTTAACCTTCCATCTGTTGATAAATCTGGCTTTCTCTTTTCATAATCCTGATGGTCCTTATTCTCTAATAATTCTCTTAGCCCTTCATATTGTCCCTTTCGTATAAATGATATACTCTTTTTATCTTCTGTTTTAGCATTTTTCCCAGAGAAATAAACTGGTACTTTATATTGTTCAAATAACTCTTGGCCTATTTCTTCTGCCAATTCCACACATTCTTCAATACCAATATTCATAAGTGGGAATATTGGTATAGTGTCCTGAGCACCTATTCTTGGATGGGTGCCTTTTTGTTTTCTCATATCTATTAATTCATAGGATTTACCTGCCATATTCAATAAAGCTTTTTTTAATGGTTTAGGTTCCCCTACAATTGTAAGTACAGTTCTGTTAAAGTCATGCTCTGGCTCTACACTTACTAATTTAACACCTTCCACCTTTCTTACCTCGTCTGCAATCGCCTCTATTATTTCTTCCTTTCTTCCTTCGCTAAAATTTGGTACAGCTAAAATATATTTTTTCGACATAGTATAGCCCCCCTTGTTTTAATAATATCTATAATGTAACATATAAATTATAGTTTTTCATTGTGAGTTTTCTATAAATTTATTATAATAGATATTATTTCCTTGTGGAGTTTTCCAAAAGTTCATCTAATTCCTCCTCAGTCAATTGATAATGATAGAATTTGTCGTAAAATTCCCTTACTTCTTCTTCCATATTATAATCGAATATCTCTGGATATAGTAGATTTTCAATTTTCTCATTCAATTTTGGTCTTTATTCTCTATATTTCTCAGGGAATTATTATGCCAGTAAACCCATATTTAAATATTCCTATTACATTATAGGGGCTTACTGGCATTTTATCTTGATTTAATTTATGGCGATCTACTCAATTATTCATTCATTACATCGCCAAATAACTCATCATCAGTAGGTTGGGTGTCTGGTATTGGATAAGATAGCCAAGTAGTATTTAGTAGATGTTTCCAAGTTATATTTTCATTTGAAATATTTCCTCCCCATACTCCACAACCAAGGCTTAAAGTCATGGGCATTCCATTAGTCCAAGCTCCACTATTGGCTAAGCATTGAGGTTGTCTCACCATTACACGGCTTGTATAGGTTTTTAATGCAAATTCTACTATATGGCCTTCATTGGTGGAGTGGATCCCACAGGAGTGACCTTTCCCCTGATATTCTGTTATTTCATTTACTTTGTCTATGGCTTCTTGAAATTCTTTATATTTATATATGGTTACTACCATTGAAAGTTTTTCTCCTGAAAATGGGTATTTAGGCCCTACTTTTGTTTCTTCTACCATTATGAATTTCTTGTTTTCTGGTATTTCAAGTCCACCTACTTCTGCTATTTTTTCTATAGGTTGAGCTACTATATCTACATTTAAATGCCCATCTATCCACATTTTAGATTGTAAGTTTCTTTTTTCTTCATTGTTTAATAGATATCCACCTTCATATTCTAATGCTTGCATCATTTCATCGTATATATTTTCTTGAATTACTAATGAATTTTCAGATGAACAACTTGTTGCAAAGTCAAAGGTTTTACTTCTCATTATTTTATTGGCTGCATCTTTAATATCTGTCGTTTCATCTACTACGACTACTGCGTTTCCTACTCCTACTCCATAAGCAGGAGTTCCAGATGAATAAGCTGCATTTACCATGCCTCCTCCACCTGTTGCTAACACTAAATCTGATTGCTTCATAAGTTCTTGCGTGATTCCTAAGGTTGGGTTTTCTATCCCTATTATCAAATCTTCTGGTGCATCGTATTTTTTAAGGACTTCTCTCATTATATTTACTATCATCGTATTTGTTTTTTTAGCTCTTGGGTGAGGGGACATTACTACAGCATTTCTAGTTTTTATTGCCATTATAGCTTTAAGTACTGGAGTCGCCTCAGGGTTTGTCGTTGGAATTACTGCACCTACTACTCCTACGGGTTTTGCTATTTTAATTAAACCTTTTTCTTCATCCCTTTCAATTATCCCCATGCTTTTTTTACCTTTCATATCTCTTAAAGCACCTTTAAGTTTTGTGTTTAATTTTGCATATTTAGAATCATAATTTCCAAGGCCTGTTTCTTCTACGGCCAGTTTAGATATTTCTTCAATAGTTCTTGGTTTAACTATATTCCATACAATAGCTGTTATTAAATGGTCTACCCTATCTTGATCAAAATCTTCAGCAATTTTTTGAGCTTTTCTTGCTCTTTTAATTAATCCACCTATATATTTTTGTTCCTCTAATGTTGCCATTTATATCAACTCCCTAATTTTTTTATCTTATTTCTCTGACCAAATCTTTACATTAGGCTCTAATAGCCATTTATGTTCTTCCTCATCAATCCTATCCGTCCAAGGATTGCCATCTAAATGTCGAATCATCCAACAGTAGTACATCCCATAACCAGGAGCTGTTACTTGGGGATGGGATAATCCGCCTGGTATTGCTGCCATACTATTATGGGTTACTTTAAATACATCTCCGCCTATGAAACAAGCTCCAAAACCTTGAGGCTTTGTAAATCTATAGAAATATATCTCTGGTTGTGGATGGTGGTGGGGTATATAACTAGACCATTTTCCAGGAGTGTTTATAACTTCGCCCATTACTAAATTTGAATAGGGGGCATTATTATAATCGAATACAGTCCTCACCATTCGCCTAGAAGTATTTCCCCATACATTGTCTCCAAATATTTCAGTTCCACAGTCTTTTGGGGCATATAGTTTTGATTGAAACTCTTTATCATTGTCTGTTTTTTGTATTAAAATCTCTGATTCAGTATCTCCCTTAATCTTTACCTTTATTTTTCTTGGTACATGTAAGCACCAAGGTTCTTCGTCAAATAAAGAGTTTCTCTCCATAGTTTCTTTATTATCCAGCCATTCCATAGTAACTTTACCATCTAAAAGTAAGATGGCTGTTTCCTTAACGTCGTCTTCTAAACCTATTTGTTGGTCTTTTTTCAATCTATATATTCCCACATCCATTAGCATATTCCTGTGTTTCCCATCCATCTCAGCTAGGCTATTATAGCCAAAATCTATATTATCAAATCTTTCAAACATAATTTTTCCTCCTAATACCTAAATGCGAATTCTAAAGTTTTATAGGTCTTCCTTCTTCATGGGACTTCTTCGCAGCTAATCCTATTTCTATTGTTACAAGTCCGTCTACTCCAGTAACAGGCGGTTCTTTATCGTTAATTACTACATCAACGAAAGATTTCATCTCGTCTGCAAAGGAGTCCATATATCTTTCTAAAAAGAAATATTTTGGTTTCTCTTTAAATACACCTTCAGCTGTGCTCCAACTGGCTGTTGAAGGAGTATCATTTTGAACTTCAGCTTGCCCTTTTGAGCCGAATACCTCTATTCTTTGGTCATATCCATATACAGCCTGTCTACTATTGTCTATAACACAAATAGTACCATCTTCCATCCTAAGGGTTATTACTGCCGTATCTACATCTCCAACTTCTCCAATAGCAGGATCTATTCTGCAATCAGCTGCTACATATATTTCTTTTACTTCACCATCAGTAAGATATCTTGCCATATCAAAGTCATGTATGCTCATATCTAAAAACATTCCACCAGAAACCTTAACATATTCAGGACTTGGTGGCTCTGGATCTCGTGATGTAATCTTAACTATATGAAGTTCTCCTAGTTCTCCTGAATCAATTAACTCTTTAATCTTCTTAAAATCATGGTCGAATCTTCGATTAAATCCTACTTGGAGTTTAACATTAGCCTTATTTACAGCCTCTAATACCGATTTTACCTTATCCACATTTAAATCTATAGGTTTTTCACAGAATATATGTTTACCAGCTTCTGCTGCCTCTATAGAAATTTGTGCATGGGTATCTGTAGAGGAGCATACTAACACAGCATCTATTTCTGGATCCAAGAGTATTTTTTTATAATCTTTATAAGCATAAGGAATCCTGTTTTGTTCAGCTAGCTTTTGTGCTGCATCAAAACAAATGTCTGAGACTGCCTTGATCTCAACCTCAGGCACAAAATTCTTTAAGCTTAATGTATGAACTCTACCTATTCTTCCTGCTCCAATAATTCCCACTTTTAATTTTCTGTCCATAGACTCATCTCCATTCTATATAATAAACTATCTATAATCCCGTTTTTCCATTAATGTAATCCCTAGCCCTTATTGCATACTCTAGTGGATTTGCCTTAGCTGGATCCTGTTCTGCTTCCACTACCATCCATCCTTCATATTCACTATTTCTAATTACTAAAAAGACATGATCAAAATTTATAACTCCATCTCCAGGAACTGTAAATACCCCTTCTTTTACACTTTTTAGAAAAGACCATTTTTCCTCTTTCAATTTTTCGTACACATTCTGTCTTACATCTTTTAGATGTATATGGACAATCCTATCAATGTATTTATCTATAAGGTTGTCTACAGCTTCTTGGTTGCCTTCAGAAAAATATATATGTCCTGTATCGAAAAGCAAATAAACATTTTCATTAACTTGTTCCATAAATCTATCAATCTCTTCAGGAGTTTGAATCCCTGTACCCATATGATGATGCAAAGATACCTTCATGCCTTTTTCTTGGGCTAATATTGCAATTTTGTTATAACCTTTGATTAATCTATCCCATTCCTCTTCAGTAAAAACTGGTTTTTCATCAAATATTGGTTTATCTAAACCTTGTATGCTACGCCCTTGCTCAGAACAACCAATTACTTTAGCACCCATTTCATAGAGAAAATCCCTATGCTCGATGAATTTTTCAATAGTTTCATCTTCCTTCTTAGTAGTAAAAAAGGTACTAAGCCAAGCATTACATATTTGTAACCCTCTAAGATTTAGAGCTTTTTTTAATACTTCTGGGTCCTTCGGGTACTTATTTCCAATTTCAGAGCCTGCAAAACCTGCTAAAGCCATTTCGCTAATACATTGTTCGAATGTATTCTCTGCTCCTAATTGGGGAAGATCATCATTAGTCCAGGCTATAGGTGCTATACCTAATTTGATTTTCGTGCTATCTAACATAAGAATCCTCCCTTTTGCTAATATTTCCTTGCCTTGTTAATATTAAACTCCATATCCTTATGGGCTTTTTGAATAGACTCTTTATGGGATACCTCTGGAATTCCCACTCTCCACCAAGACTCATATCCATCAGTCATAGTTTTAGGAAGAACTTTTACATCTATCAAAGTGGAAAGGTTTTGTTTTTTAGAATCTTCTATTGCATCTCTAAGTTCCTTTATAGTCCTTACAGTATAAGTTTTTAGCCCATATCCTTCAGCAGACTTAGCATAATCTATTGGAATTAAAGGACCATCTAATTTTCCTGTTTTTTCATCTCTATATCGGAACTCTGTTCCTAAACTGCCCATTCCTTGGGACATTTGTAAATTGTTAATACAGCCAAAGGACATATTATCAAATAGAATTATATTGATCTTCTTTTTCTCCTGGATACTCGTGATCATTTCTGAATGTAGCATTAAATAACTTCCATCGCCTACCATTGCATATACTTCTTTATCAGAATATGCTAATTTCACCCCTAAAGATGCAGCTATTTCATATCCCATACAGGAATAGCCATATTCCATATGGTAAGTATTTGCCACCTTCGGTCTCCATGCCCTTTGTAAATCTCCTGGTAAACTTCCCGAAGCTCCTACTATTATTGCATCCTCTGGTAACAATCTATCTAACTCGCCTAAAACTTCCGTTTGAGTTAAACAAGAACCAGTATCCTTATAAAACTCAGGTAATACATGATCTATATGTCCAGCAATTTCCGGTTTAAATCCTTCTTCTTTATATTCGGTAGAGAATAATCTAGCTAATTCATTTTCCCATTTCATTTTTGTTTCGTGTATTTCATCTACATAATTAGATTTGTATTTTTCTTCTTTCAATATTTTAGTCAATTCATCTAATGCCAGCCTGGCATCAGCTACAACTCTTGTAGAGTCAAGTTTATAAGCATGAAATTCGGATACATTTATACTTAAAAATTTCACATTCTCATTTTTAAACAAACCTTTAGAGCCAGTAGTAAAATCTGTATATCTAGTTCCCACACCTATTACCATATCTGCATCTTTTGCAATAAGATTGGCAGCTAAGTTTCCTGTAACTCCTATTCCTCCTAAATTCAACGGATGATCCCATGTGATTGCAGATTTTCCAGCCTGAGTCTCTCCAAAGGGAATGTTAAACTCTTCTGCAAATTTCCTAAAACTATCACCTGCTTCTGAATATTTAACCCCTCCTCCACATAGAAGCAATGGTTTTTTACTATTTTTAATGAGCTTTACTGCATCTTCTATAGCCTCTTTAGTAGGCGGTCTTCTTTCTATCCTGTGGACTCTCTTGGTAAAGAAATCTTCAGGATAATCATAGGACTCTCCCTGCACATCTTGAGGCAAGCAAATGGTTACTGCACCTGTATCAGCTGGATCAGTCAAAATCCTCATGGCATTTATCATTGCAGACATCAGCTGTTCTGGTCTATTGATCCTATCCCAATATTTGCTTACTGGTTTAAAAGCGTCATTAGTACTTATGCTTAAATTATAGGACTGTTCTATTTGTTGTAATACTGGATCAGGTTGCCTTGTAGCGAATATATCACCTGGCAATAATAACACTGGAATATTGTTTGCAGTTGCAGTGGCAGCTGCAGTTACCATATTTGCAGCTCCTGGCCCTACCGAAGATGTACATGCATATATTTGCTTTCTGTTCTTTTGTTTTGCAAAGGCAATAGCTGCATGTGCCATTCCTTGCTCATTTCTGCCTTGATGTATAATTAAATTTTCACCATATTCTTCTAATGCTTGTCCTAATCCTACTACGTTCCCATGGCCAAATATGGTGAAAATTCCTTTTACAAATTTCTCCTGTCTACCGTCATACTCCACATACTGATTATTTAAAAATTTAACCAATGCTTGTGCCATTGTAAGCTTCATAGTCTTCATCTAACCCCTCCCTTATTCCATATTGAATTTACCAACCAAGCAGCTTAATCTTGTTAATTGCAACTTTTTTTACTTCCTCCATAGGCCTTTTGAATAGCTTAGTTCTATCGAATGTATTTGGATTGTTTTTCATTTCTTCTCGTAGGGTAGTTGCAAAGGCCATTCTTAGAGCAGTACCAATATTTACTTTCCCCACATTATATTTTGTTAGTTTCTGTAGGTCTTCATCCTTTACTCCTGTAGAGCCATGGATAACTATAGGAGTGTCTATCAGTTTTATTATTTTTTCTAATCTATCATATTGGATTTTAGCATCTTGGACTTGCATACAATGTAAGGTTCCAATGGCAACTGCCAGTGCATGGACTTTAGTTTCTTTGGCAAAGTATTCTGCCTCTTCTGGTTTTGTATATATTTCTTTTATGTCTAAGTTTTTATCACTATATGGAACTGACCCTATTTCTCCTTCTACTGAAACATTGCAGACATCGGCTAATTTTACTATTTCCTTCGTATTCTCTACATTTTGTTCTAATGGTAGTTGGGAACCATCATACATTACAGAGGTATATCCAGCCTTAATAGCCCGTACTATTAGATTATAATCTTTAGCATGGTCTAAATGAATGCATATAGGAATCTTAGCATTCTTAGCCATTGTTCTAAATAACTTTGCATAATATTCTATATCCATAAATTCTACTGCATCTTTATTAGTCATAAGTATTACTGGAGCATTAGATTCTTCCGCTGCTTCTATTACCGTCATAGCATCCTCATATCCGAATACATTAAAGGCTGCTACTGTTCTATTGTTTTTTATAGCGTCTTTTAAAATATCTTTCATATTTACTAGCATAGAAACACCTCTTTTTTATTTACCATAATTTTTTATGAAATCCTTAATTTCATCTAATAGAGGCATGGCGTCTGAACAGCTATGGCTTGATACTACAATAGCAGCAGAGGCCGCTCCTAATTTCATGGATTCTTCTATGCTCAATCCCTTCATCAGTCCATATATAAATGCGCCTGCATAAGAATCTCCTGCTCCAAAAGTTTTTACTGGTGTTACTGGAAATACTGCGCCAGTTATTGCTTCTCCTTCTTTTGTATAAGCAATAGAGCCTTCTTTTCCATGTTTAATAACTACAATCTTCGTATTATAATCAAACCATTTCTTAGCAGTAGCATAATCATCTTTATTTTCTGGATTAGTCAACATTTCCATCATATCGAACTCTTCTCTGGTACCTATTATTACATCACATTTTTCTGCTGCTAAATTATAATATATGGAAGTTTCCTCTACTGATTTCCATGTATAGGCCCTGTAATCTATATCAAAAAACACCATAGTGTTATATTTTCTTGCAAATTCCAAACATGCAAAAACTGCTTCCCTTGAAGGACTGGCTGCCAAGGCTGTCCCCGATATTAATAATACCTTTGCATTTTTTATATATTCTTCATTTATATCATTAACTTCTACTTTTAAATCTACTGCATTGTCTCGATACATGGTTATACTACAATCATCTGGAGACTTTACTTCTAGAAAGGCTAGTCCAGTCTTTGCTCCAGATTTATCTACTATTACATTGGAAGTATCTATATTTCTATTTCTAAGATAGTTTACAACAAATCTACCTAAAGGATCATCCGCTACTCGACCTATGAATCCGGTCTTCATTCCTAAGGCTGCCATAGCAACGGTAATATTTGCTGGTGAACCACCTAAATATTTAGTAAAAGTTGTTGATTCTTCCATAGGCCTATTTATCTCATTTGGGTTTAAATCCACTGCTGCTCTACCTATGGCTATAAAGTCCATACCTGCCTTTTCTTTAAATTTTAAATTATTCATACTATCTCCTTTCTATAACATTTGTCAATTAAAATAATCCTTCAAAATTGCAATACCATCAGATATATAAATATATATTTTTACTAAAATCTTAATTCTTCTTTTTATGTTTTCTCATATCTACAATAACTGCACCTACAATTATTGCTCCTTCTACTATTTGCTGCCAATAAGCTTGGACACCAAGCAAAGTTAAACCATTTCTAAGGACACTGAGTATTAATGCACCTATTACAGCACCACCTATTGTTCCAATACCTCCAGCATGGCTGGTTCCACCTATGGTTGTAGCTGCAATAGCCGTTAATTCATATCCTGTAGCTGCTCCAGGATGCACACTTCCTACCCGACCTGCAAATACTAAAGCTGCAACTCCATACATAAGTCCAGCATACATATATATAAGTACAATATTCTTTTTTACATTCACACCTGAAACTTCAGCCGCATTAATATTACCACCTATAGCATATATGTTTTTCCCAAAACTAGTATAATTTAATATGACCCAGGTTATAATTATCATAATGCCATATATTAGAACGGGTATAGGTAAGATTCCTATTTTATCTCCTAAAAAAGTAAACTGGGGTGTAAGCTGGCTAATTGGTTTGCCCCCTGTATACATCAAAGTGAATCCCCTTGCAATTGTAGTCATACCAAGAGTTGCAATGAATGCAGGTATTCCAGTAAAGGCTATCAATCCTCCATTAATAGTGCCAAGTATACCCCCAATACCAAGGGCTACTAAAATAGGGATGATTAGCGGCAATTCCCCTATATTTGGATAAAATTTAGATGTTGCATTGGCAACCTGTCCTAAACTAGCAGCTATTATTCCTGCTAAAGCTAATAATGAGCCTGCTGATAAATCAATACCTTTAGATATAATAATTAAAGTTAGTCCTAAAGACATTATTCCAAAAATAGCAGCCTGAGTTAAAACATTAAATATATTCTTGGAAGACAAAAACTTTGGTTCTATTATCGATATAGTTACTATCATCATAAGCAATACAAAGGCTATACTATATTTTTTCCATATCTCTGTAAATGCGAATTTCTTCTTTACGGTATCAACATTTTGTTTACTAATTTTCGTATTCCCATTTCCATTTATATCTTTTGTATTCATATCCATAGACTTTCATCTCCTTACATATATTCAGCTTTGTCTTTCATGATTTGTCCCGTTGCATAATGCATAATTTCTTCCTGGGTTAAGTCTTTTGAATTATTTAATATACCTGCTACCCGTCCCTCATACATTACCATTATAGTATCGCTCATCCTCATCACCTCGGGTAACTCAGAAGAGACTAAGATAACACTTTTCCCTTGTTCTGCGAGAGTGCTAATAAGTTTATATATTTCTGCTTTTGCGCCAACATCAATACCTCTAGTAGGTTCATCCATTATGAGTATTTCGGGACTAGTCATTAACCATCTAGCGACAAGTACTTTCTGCTGATTTCCACCACTAAGGTTTTCCATCCTTTGATATATTGATGGAGTTTTTATTTGGATACTTTCCACATACTCGTTTACATCCCTAATAGCTTCTTTATGATTAAATAATCTAAACTTATTTTCATACTTGAATAGATTAGCTATAGTTATATTCTGAAAAACCGTTAACATTGGAAATATTCCATTTAAACGCCTATCTTCTGTTAAAAGAGCCATTTTCTTTCCTTTTGCCTCCTGTGGGGTACGAACATCGACTTCCTTCCCATCAATTTTTATTTGCCCATATGTTTTTTTCCTTAGTCCAAACAAAGTTTCAATCAATTCAGTTCTACCTGCACCTACCAGTCCAGCAATTCCAAGTATTTCTCCCTTTCTTACTTTGAAAGATACATCTCTAAATGCACCTTCACTAGTCAGGTTGTCAACTTCTAATTTAATATCACCAGTATCACATTTAACTTTTGGATATAATTCGTTTACATTTCTTCCAACCATCATTTTTATCAAAGTAGGAGTATCTATATCAGACACTCTTTCGGTACCAATATATTCTCCATCCCGATAAACAGTAATTGTATCGCAAATTGTAAAAATTTCTTCTAATTTATGAGAAATATATATTATAGATTTACCTTCTTCCTTCAACTTTCTCATAATTGTAAATAATTGATCTATTTCTTTATTTGTTAATGCAGATGTAGGTTCATCCATAATTATTAGTTTTGCATTATAGGAAATTGCTTTTGCAATTTCTATCATTTGAATTTTGGCTACTGATAAATCAGCCATTAAGGTTTTAGGGTCTTCATCTAAATCTATTCTTTTTAAAACTTCTTTGGTTATTTCATACATCTTATTATGATCTACAAATCCAAGTTTAGTCTTGGGTTCCCTACCTAGCCAAATATTTTCCATTATAGACCTATGTTCAACAGGTGAGAGTTCCTGATGAATCATTGAAATCCCCATTCTTAATGCATCAGCTGTAGTGTAATTGTCTATACATTCACTCTCAAATACTATCTCTCCAGAGGTTTTCTGATATATACCTATTAAACATTTTACAAGGGTTGATTTCCCTGCTCCATTCTCTCCAAGTAATGCATGTATCTCACCATATTTTACATTTAAGTCTACTCCCTTTAATGCTTGGACACCCGGAAATGTTTTAACGATATTTCTCATCTCTAAAATGTTTTTATCTTCAGTCATAATCATCCCTCACTTTATTAATATGGGATAGAGAATACTCCCATCCCATATTAATTAAATTTCCAAATAATAAATAACTATACTATTCATTGAAAGTCTGAAACATTTTCAGGAGTTATCAATACGAAATCAATCCATCTAATGGGATCTTGCTCATTGCCCTTTAATGCATTATGAACCGATTCTATTGCTCCATGACCTTGTCCATCAGCATCTTGAAGAACTGTTGCAGCCATTTTTCCTTCTGCAACCATATTTATAGCATCAGGAATTGCATCTATTCCCATTACGATTACATCATTTCTTCCGGCAGTTTCTAGTGCATTAAGAGCTCCTAAAGCCATTTCATCATTATTGGCAAGTATTGCATTTAATTCATCTGCATAAGCTGTTAACCAGTTTTCAGTTATGTCCATGCCCTGATCTTTTTGCCAATTTCCAGATTCTTTTGCTAAAACTTTTATTCCTGGATATTGGCTTAATATTTCTTCATTTCCTTCAGTTCTCTTTACCGCCCCTTCATTGCTTAATATCCCCATTAGTATTGCAACTCCACCTTCTTCCCCCATTAATTTAACTAAATACGTTCCTTGGAATTGTCCCGCCACTATTTCTTGAGAACCAACGTAAAACACTCCTTCCGGAATATCTCCTTCGCTAAATGGATTTCTATTAACATATACCAATGGAATACCAGCCTCTGTTACAGCCTTAGTTATAGGGTCCATAGCAGATGTATCTACAGGAACAACTATAATTGCATCGACACCCTGCTCTATCATGGCATCAACTTGATCCTGTTGTTTTATCACGTCCTCCTGCGCATCTTGAATATCAATACTATAGCCATATTCCTCTGCCTTTTCCTTGGCAGCATCAACTATATAAGTTTGGAAAGTATCGTTCATATTATTAATGGCATAACCTATTTTTACATCTCCGTCGCCATCTGTAACTTCTCCTGAACATCCAGTTGCAACCAACATTAACAATAACATCAGTGCTAAAATTTTTTTCATTGCTTTCCCTCCTGTTTTTTTGGTTAATAGATAAATAATTAAGCTAATTTTTGTATGTTATGACATAATAATAAATCATGAATCTCCTGTCATTTGCAAACGTTTGTCACATCTTTTAAAATAAACAGACTAGTATTCTATAATAATTTATGTATTATTTGGAGTAAAATTTCTATGGATTGCTTTCTATAAAGCTTTATTCAAAAGGCTTACAACTTGGACTTATAAATATATCCTCCTTTTTAAACCTCCTTATATCAATATTTGAGCCTTTGAATAAAATACAACAATTACAATAACATTGCTATATATTATTAATAATTTATTATAGAATTATTTATAACCTAGTCTTATTTCCCTATAAAAACCACTTTGCACATTTAAAATTTTAAAAAATTAGCAAACGTTTGTGTTTCATTATATTATACGATTTATAAAAGCGTATGTCAATAAAATTTATTCAAATAATTTCAAATAGTCTGAAAACCCCTCTGCTTAAAGCTACTAAAAACAATCTTTGAATACACATTGAAAATTTTTTACTTTTTTAGGAAATTCATGTTTGACTATGTTTAATATCATTAAGATTTTCCTAGACTTTTACTTCTATAGAATTTAGATAATAAAAATAGTCAGTAATCTTGTTTAAATATAATTAAAATAACCATTCAAACAGTACTACTGACTTTGAATTAAATATAAAATACTATAAACTAATGCACTAAAATCTAATATATCTATATATAATTACAGAAATAGATAATTAGTTATCTTGTAGTATTTCTTACTACTAACTTTGGTTCTAGTATAATGCTTTTACACGTTCTATCTTCTCCTGCATGGATATCATCTATTAAAATTTCCAATGCATACTTCCCTAATTCATATTTGGGCTGATGTATAGTAGTTAGCTGAATTTGAGGTAATTCTGCATAAAAAATATCATCAAACCCTAGTACTCCTAACTCTTCAGGAATACTGAAATCATGAGTAGTAGCATAATCTAATACCCCTAAAGCAATAACATCATTCCCTGCAAAAATGGCATCAATGTTTTTATCATTATTTAACAATTCTTCTGCTAATATATATCCACCTTTTGCTGTAAAATCATTATATAAAATCAATTCCTTATCAATTGGAATAGCACGTTCTTTTAATGCGTGAATATACCCCTGTACCCTCTGCATATTAGTATAAGAATCTTTAGATCCTCCTGCGAAGGCAATATTTCTATATCCTTGCTTTAATAGATATTTAGTACCAATATAACTACCTCTTTTATTATTCACTCCAACAAAACTGTTTCCATATGCAGGTCGTCCTTCTAATAGAATATACGGTACATTAATTTCATCTTTATATCTACGCTCTTCTTGATCCTTAGAAGATTTTAATATTATTCCATCTACTCGTTTTTGTTGTAAAGTTCTCAGGTATTCTTTCTCAATTTCCATATTCCAATTTGTAATACATAAAAACACTGTATAACCGTTCTCATTAGCAGTTTCAATTATTCCCTCAGTAACTTCCCCAAAAAATGAGTTGGCTATATCTGGAATTATAACCCCAATTGTATTAGTTTGTTTTTTTACTAATCCTCTTGCCATATCATTAGGTTTATATCCCATCTTTTTTGCTTCGTCTATAACACGTTTTCTAGTTTCACTACTCACACCAGGTTTGTTATTCAAGGCTCGAGAAACTGAGGAATAAGATATGCCTAATGATTTTGCAATATCTTTTATAGTTACGCTCATACTCTAATCTCCTTATCCAAAGAACTTCTCATAATACTTCTTGCCTTTATTACACGCTTAAAAATATATTATGTTTTATAGAAATACTTAGTTTAAAATGCTTATTTCATTTTAATAACAGTTCGTTTATCTACTGCTTCTTTAGCTGAAAAAGCCCACTGGACTGCCTTATATCCATCTATAAGACCTACAATAGGTTGAGTATTACTTTGTATACAGTTTGCAAAATGTTGAATTTCAGCTTCAAAGGTTGGTTCCCAAAATTCAAAGAACCATTCAATACATTCGATACTTGCTCCATCTTTATTAAAAGAAACCACCTTATCCTTATTTGGAAGGGTTCCCATTCTAAGAGAACCTTCAGTTCCATATATCTCTATTTCAACATGATATCCATATGTACAACTTCTAGAGGTTTCCATTAAACCCATAACTCCATTTTTAAATTCTATAGAAATAGTACAATTATCTATATCATTAATTTCTCTTAAACCCTCATAAGCGAAGACGCCGCCTATACCAAAGATAATACCTGCATCTGAACCAATAAGCCATCTTGCTAAATCATAATCATGGGTTAACATATCAAATACTAATCCACCGCTAGTCGGACTAAATTTAATAATATATTCTGCCATAGATGCTGGGTCTCTATTTACCATTTTAATAAGAATTGGTTTACCTATAAAGCCTTTATCAACTTGTTCTTTCATTTTTATTAAGGATTTATCAAATCTACGATTAAAACCTATTTGAAATATGTTTACTTGATATCTTTCAACTATTTCCTTTATTAAATCGATTTCCTCCAGAGTCATTCCAAGAGGTTTTTCACAAAATATATTTTTTATACCAGCTTTAGCAGCATTGCATATCATTTCACAATGAAAGGCTGAATTAGAAGCTATTACCACACCATCTAATTCCTCTATACTAAGCAATCCCATATAGTCTAATGTAGCATAATCTGGATTCATTTCTATTTTTATATCATCTAATTCTTCTTGAACTGCACTACATATGGCAGTTAACTCTGCATTAGATATCTTATAGTGGATATTAATAGCATGGTTTCTCCCTAATCTTCCCAGTCCTATAATGCCAAGTTTTACTTTATCCATAAGCAAACCTCCATTTTATATTATATTTAAAACTTATAATTATTATAATTAGAGAGCTTATTGTCATTTCAGCATAATTACCTTAATTAGTGAATTTATACTCATAGGTATTAGTATTAAATATGTATATAGATTATGTTTAAAATATATCCGACTATCATAATTAAGATACGACTTTTCCTTTTTTTATCCTAGAATTATTTTCTAGCAAACGTTTGTGATGTTTGTTATATTATACGACTTATAAATTCCTGTGTCAATGAAATTTTACATCATCTATTTTAAATGATAAGAGAAAGTATCGTAATAAATCTTGCTTATCTTATCATCCTAAGTTTGGTAATATAAAAAGTTGGATTCTTCAAGCTTGTTACAAGATAATATCTCGTTTATTATACTTGCCCTAAGAATAATTTGTACACTTATTGATACTATAACTACAATAGCTGATATTATAAATCCATGGAGTATAGGTACAAGAAAGAGAACTTATTGTAAATTAATGTCTCATGGAGTTTTCCAAAAGTTCATCTAATTCCTCCTCAGTCAATTGATAATGATAGAATTTGTCGTAAAATTCCTTTACTTCTTCTTCCATATTATAATCGAATATCTCTGGATATAGTAGATTCCCTAACCATTTCACACCTAATATTCTGTTAACAGATGGTGGTCTATCAAACCAACTAAAAGGTCTATTTGGTATTTCATATACTTCTCTATCCTTAACAGCATCTATATCTCCCCATGTTGGATCCTCAGATATTTTAGAATAATATCCTCCTCTCTCATCATCCCATGATATTATTACTTCAGGATTCCAGGAGATCAGCTGTTCTATAGATACTTTTGACTTCCCATAATCTCCTTCTACAGCTACCTCAGCCACATTCTTGCCCCCTACCATATCTATGATTTCAGCATGCCAAGAACCAGAAGGTTCAGTTTCTAGTCCATTAGGCCCTTCTGCATAATATACACGTACTCTATCTTCTTCATTTATTTTAGGCATGTCTTGTTCTATAGTATCCATAGTCTCTGTGCAATATCTTGCCAACTCTTCAGCAATAGATTCTTCTCCCATAACCTTACCTAAAATTTGATAGGCTTCATCCAATTCGTGCATATCTGAATCCAATACAATTACAGGTTTACCCATTTGTTGTTCCAATTCTTCTGCTTTTGACGCTGAATTGTCATCTACATCTTCCATCATTATTAGTACATCTGGATTCATTTTTAAAATTTCCTCTATATTTATAGAATTTTTGCCTGCACCACCTAAATTAGGTAGATCATGATATTTTTCTGATATAAATCTTTTTTCTCCTTCACTTAAGTCATAATTCCACCCCACCATCTTATCTGGATTTAAAGAATATAGAAGAATTGTTGCTGTAGGTTCAGTACTAAAAACCTTATCTGCTTGTTGTGACAGAGTAATAGTTCTTCCTGACATATCTTGTATTTCTATATCATTTTCAACTTCTGTTACTTCATTATCTATAATGTTATCATCTTTACTGACCACTCCGTCAGTATTGCATCCAGCCAGCATGGATAATATTATTGTAAGGATAACAAATAAAGAAATATTTCTTTTTAACATTTCTATCTCTCCTTTCAAAATACGGGTAAACACATCTTCATCGTTTTATTCTTTGATGGTAACTCTACAACTTTTAAGTCTACATTATATAATGATTTTAAATCACTTTCCTTTAAATTTTTATTTGGATTGTCTATCTCAATTACACCTCCATCCTTTACTAATAAAGCCTTAGTTCCATACAAAAATGCATGTTCTGGAAAATGAGTAGCCATTATAACAGTAATCTTCCTACTCGTACATCTTTTTAACTGTTCTAACATAATCATTTGATTTCCAAAATCCAAATTATTTGTCGGCTCATCCATTACTATTATTTTCGATTGTTGAGCTAAAGCTTGGGCAATTTTTACTAACTGTTTTTCTCCACCACTTAATTGAGAATAGGTCTTATCTTTAAGATGTGATATTTTAAGAGTCTTCATAGCTTCTATTGCAATTTCTTCATCTTCTTTAGATGGCGAAGAAAAAGAACTTATATAAGATGTTCTTCCCATCAAAACTATATCCAAGCTACTATATTGAAACATAGAACTAAAGGTTTGAGGTATATAACTTATTATCTTTGCTCTCCTTTTCCAAGACCAATGTTTAATATTTTCATTGTTTATCACTATATTTCCCTCGTAAGGCTTCAATAAACCTATTATAGTTTTTATTAAGGTAGACTTTCCTGAACCATTAGAACCCAATATACAGATTATATCTCCAGCACCTGCAGTAAAATCTACATCTTGTAAAACCATTTTATCCTTATAACCACAACTCAATTTTTCAACCTCTAACATAGATATCAACTCCTTTTCTTTTTTAACAGTAAAAATATGAAAAATGGAGCTCCTATTAAAGATGTTAATATTCCAATAGGTATCTCTACTGTTGTAAGAGCTCTCGCCATATCATCAATTAATAGTAAATACGAACTTCCTAATAGGATAGTTGTAGGCAACAGTATCCTATAATCTGGCCCTACTATCATTCTCCCAAGATGCGGAATTACTAACCCTATCCATCCAATTACGCCACTTATAGAAATAGAAGCAGCAGTCATTAGAGTAGAACATATTATTACAATTATTCTAATTTTACCTATATCTAAACCCAATGTCTTGGCTTCATCTTCATTTAATGAAAGAATATTTAATTTCCATCTTAAAATATATAATGGAATCACACTCAAGGTTATTGGTACAAAAACCTTGTTTAAATCCCTAGATATTACATTAGATAAGCTCCCCATAAGCCAAAAGGTTATAGCTGGCAATTTATCTTGTGTATCAGCAAGATACTTTATCAATGAAGTAAAAGAAGTAAATATAGATCCTATTAATACTCCTATAATTACAAGGCCAATCAAAGGGTCATCTTTAATTTTTAAACTAATTAAATATACCAATGCTACTCCAGCAATACCAAATACAAAGGCTGACATCTGTATACCAATGGCACTAAACGATAAAAATATTCCTAAAGCAGCTCCAAATGCAGCTCCAGCTGAGACCCCTAAAACATCAGGTGAAACTAGAGGATTTTTAAACATCCCCTGGTATACCGCTCCTGAAACAGAAAGAGATGCTCCTACTAAAACAGCTGCAATTATGCGAGGAAATCTTACTTGAAAAACTATTGTTTCAATGGCATCCGGCCAGGTTTTAGCTATTGGAAAAACTTTTGATAAAAAAATTTTAAAAAGCATTCCAACAGAAATAGGATATCTTCCAATAGTAAAAGATAAAATAAAAATACCAACAAGAATACCCATAAAGAAATACATAGGACTATATTTCTTTTTTACATTTATTGATTTAATCGCATTTTTATCATCTACAATCTTCACAGTAGTCCCTCTCCTTCGTTATTCTTTCGTTAATATAACGACGTCAAAAAAATATTAGATATCATCAAAATACTTTTTATAAAGTTCTTCCATACATTTTTCTGACTCTCTACAGAATTCTTCATAAACTCTTGTTAAGACTTCTCCCTTGGAGGTTAAATAAGATCCACCTCCATTTGCACCACCCGTTTCTGTTCTTAAAAGTGGATATCCTAGCATTTCTTCCGCTCTTTTTATAATTATCCAAGCTTTGCTATAAGACATGTTTAATTTCTTTGCTGCCTTATTTAAACTTCCTAATCTATCTACTGTTTTTAACAATATACACGGGCCTCTCCCAAATACCTTTTTCCCATCATGAACAATCCAAAATCTGCTTTCTAATTTCAAATCTTTCACTCCTCGACAATTTTGTTTTATAGCTGGAAGAAAGCTATCTTTCATAAAGGAGAACAAACCTCATCTACATCTTTTCCTGTCTCAAATTCAAGCCAATTCCTATGGTAATTGGAGCCATATCCCTATTGGTTCCTAAATTTTCTTTGCTAAAATAACATCTACTTCCAAAGGTTTTAATTGCCCAATTATACCACCATTGGATATATAGATATTGACATTATCTAATATTTTGTAAATACCCTTTGCATCCTCTATATCCACTCTTTATCGTAAAGTCTCCCAAAAGAAAAGGCTCGTCTAATAAGTTGAAAGTTTTTCTATTTCTAAAACTATTATCTTATATCCTTTCATAAACAATCCATGAACTACTTCTGAAACAATATATCCTTCGCCTCTTACGATTACAAGGTCCATTTAGTCACACCCATTTAAAACCATATTTCTATTTATAATAACCTAATCAATACCTTCCAGGCATTGTTTAGACTCTACAAAAGTTCCTTATCTGTTGTTTTTCTGCACTGATATAACAATTTCCTTCGGTCTATTGAAAGTGCTCTGTTTTTTACATTCTCCAATCTGTACAATATTTCTATATTTATCTGGATTTATACCTTCTTCTGTGCTAAACAATAATATTTTAAAATTTCTATAACTCTTTATCAAAATCTTTGACTTTAGGGTTAAATAGGAACCTGTCCATTTATACCATCAATTTCAGTTTCATACTTCCTGCTTCTAAGATATGTTATTCTAATTTTACCATATTGATAGATAGATTGGGAATTTCTTTCTCATATTTTACTACTCGAATTTCAGCCATAATATATGATGCTATTTCTTCTGATAAGATAATCGGTAGTTTCTCACTCTAAAAAATATTTTTTGTGTAGTCCTGTCCAAAACTAACTAATAGTTATACCAACTTCTAATAGTTCTTTTACTCTAATGATTTGGCGTCTTATAGATTGCTTATCATATCTCCCTTGGAGCACAAGATTTGTTACTGAATTTGTAATTATGTCTATATCTGCAATTTTTTACCCTTTCAATCACATGATTAGCATAGTGATCAGCATACATACATGACCTGCTGTAGCCCTACCTTGTCAATCTCTTTTTATTGCCTCACCTCCGCCAACACTTCCAAAATTCTGTAAAATGGATCATCGATTTCGTTAATATGTATATCAATATCAGCCTCCATTCCAGGTTATAGATAGCTGTTGTAATTATAATAAGCACTTTCTATTAGATCTTCTTAGTTTCTCATTCAATCCAAAGTTGTAATAGTTTTTGTCTCATCATCTATTAACTACAACTCTTTACTTTTTATGTCTAATCTAAGGCCCTGTATCTGAACTTTACATAATCTCCTACCTAATCTTATAAATATAAATAATTTTATTATTTTTTAAAATGTGAAAATTCTTGTATTCTTCTATCCCTCGCATAACTTATCCAAAGAACATTAACAGAAGTCCTGCTGCTACTGCTGAACCAATAACTCCTGCAACATTAGGTCCCATTGCAT
>NZ_JAIOUP010000020.1 GCF_019931165.1 Schnuerera sp. xch1 | reverse complement strand
GAACAAAAAGAAATTGACTTAAAAAGCATATACATAGATGGAACAAAAATAGAGGCAAATGCTAATAGGTATACATTTGTATGGAAAAAATTTATCCTTAAATATCAGGAAAAATTAATACAGAAAATACTAGAATATTTTAATATTAAGGAGGACATGTCTAGTAAAGAGTGCAAAAAACTTGTTCTGACTGAATTTAATAATTTAAGAAATGCCTGCAAATCAAAAAACATAATATTTGTTTACGGTAAAGGAAAAAGAAAGTCAGAAGAACAGAGAAAATATGAAATGTTGGAAGAATGGCTTAATAAGCTAAATACCTATAAGTGCATTAAGTCCAAAAATAAATCTGGGTTAAAACGTATATATGTTTCAGAAAGATTTGAAGGTTTAAGAAGAAAATCAGAAGAAAATATAACTACAGAAGAAGGAATTACAGAGAGACTTAATCGCTCAATTCAAGCAGAAGGAATTTTTTCATATATTAAGTCGGGAATGAGATATTTAAGATTCAGACATAGAAGTATGGATAAGATTATTGCAGAAATGAAGTTATTAGCCCTAGCGATAAATATAAGAAAATTAAGTAATAAAATAATAGAAAATAAATTAGGATTTATTAGATATAAGGAAGCGATTTAATTATAAAAAATTTTAGATAAAATTAACCTTAGAAAATCTCTAGGTTTATTTAGTATACCTAAAATTAGAGGTGAAAAAATCAAATTATAAATTATGGAATTCTATGTAATACAGTTGATAACAAGAACGTAAAAAAGAGGCGTTTCACAACTTCTTTAGAAGTTATGAAACAGCCCCTTACTCCAATATTAAAAATTGTCTTTCGATCATTCTTCTAAGCAGTATATAAAATCCAAATGACGAAATTATAAATATTCCTCCTATTATACAATATATGAATAACATATTCATCTTTCCTAACAGTTTATATACTAAAAACCCTACTCCTAACAAGTAAAGAGCTCCTACACTCATAGCTATTAATACATTTAAATTTTGTTTCATTGCCTTTTGAGGGTTGTCCCAATCTAGTAATGGCCTAAATATATCCACTAGCATGCCTAACTCTGCCATAGCTATACTTCCTAATAATCCTAATATGGATATCCAAAATATACTATCAATAGTTATCATGCCCATATAAGCAATGCTACCTAACAGTACTGAAATCCCTATTAGTTGTACAAATAGAGACGATAATACTCTACCAAATATTTGGTCCTTTGCTCTAATTGGAATAGTTCTTTGAATCCAAAAATTTCTTCCTTCCCTAGAAAATGTAGTACATCCTACACAATTCATTATTCCTAACAATATTATCATTCCACTACCTATAAGAGAAATTAGATTTGGATTCCCACTTATAATCATATTCAATTGCTTCATGAAATGATCTCCGCCCATATAGGTTGGCATAACAAATAAAATGGGAACTAGAACAACTACTCCAATAGAGTTTAATAGATAAACCGGTGTTCTTATAAGCACCTTTATTTCCTTTAATCCAATAGCTAAAAATACAGGGAGTTTTTTTCTAAAATCTGTAGACTTAACTTTACCACTACCATTGGATGTACCTACTTCCAGGTTGCCTATAAGTCCATCAAAAAATACCTTTTCGCTTAAATAAAGCATTATTAGAAATATTCCTATAGATACTCCTATAAACAATAATGAATGTAAGAATCCAGTCACATTAAAATAATTACTTAAGGACAATGCTCCCCACATACTAGGTGGGAAAATCATTCCTAACTTTCTTACAAATAGATTAGAATCAGTTATTAATTGTAAAAAGAGATCCTCTTCGCTCATTATGGAATTTTGGATTACTGATTGAATTTCAAATTGAACCGTTAAAGCAATAATTATCAAAAGAAAATATCCAACTATACGTAATAAATCCTTTTTTCCTTTAATATTGGTATACTTCATAAGTAACATCACTATTACTGAGGATAATGCCAATGGAATTACAGGAATAAATAGTATAGGAATAATGGAATATACCCAATAAAGTATACCTTCATTTCCTTTAACTCCGTATATAACTATAAACGGAAGTATTATTGGTAAAGAAGTCAAATATTCATTTACCATTAAAGAAATAAACTTTGCTCCAACAATTTCTCTAGACCTTATAGGTAAGGGTACTAATACATTTAAATCATTGGAAAAATAATATTTAGACATAACATATAAAATCCCAAAAAAGAAAACAATCAGTTGAGTAATTAGTACTCCGGTTAAAAGAAACATGGATTTTTGTCCAATATTAAAATAAGCTTCATACATTTCAGAAAGCCCATAAACTATCATATAATAAGATGGAAGAAGAGATAGTATTGCAATAATAAGAATAATAGTCTGCCATCTATCCTGTTTACTCCTAAATTTATATTGTATTGCTGATAACCCAAATGTTGTATTTAAATCTATTTTAACTAAAGATAATATTCTATTCATTTTCGGTCAACTCCAAAAATATATTCTCCAATGATTCTTTTTCTACTGCATGGCTTCGCAATTCTTCCATAGTTCCTAATGCAATTATCTTCCCTTTATTGATAATAGCTATTCTATCGCATAGCTTTTCAGCCACTTCCAACACATGAGTGGAAAAGAAAACAGTCTTTTCTTCATCACATCTTTGTCTCATAATCTCCTTTAATTGAAAAGATGATTTAGGATCCAATCCTACCATCGGTTCATCTAATATAAACAACTTTGGTTCGTGAATTAAAGCTGAAATAAGAGATAATTTTTGTTTCATTCCATGGGAATAGCTTCCTATAATATCTCCTACGACATTTTTGAGATTAAATATACCCAAATATTTCTCCATCCTTTCTTGTCTAACATCCTTAGGTATATCATACACATCTGCAATAAAGTTAAGATATTCTATCCCTTTTAATTTATCGTATATCTCTGGAGTATCTGGTACAAAGGATATTTGTTTCTTTGCTTGTACAGGATTCTGCCATATATCTATTCCATCAATGTATATATTTCCACTATCAGGTTTAAGCAATCCAACCATCATATTTATTGTAGTAGTTTTTCCAGCTCCATTAGGACCTAAAAATCCAAATATCTCTCCAGGGTTTATGTGCAAACTTATATCGTCTACTGCTTTAACCTTTCCTTTACTATAAGTTTTAGATATATTTTGCAATTTTAACATTAGTATCACTTCCCTTATATCTGTTATATATATAATATAATATAATACAATGATGACACAAGTTTTGCAATTAGTTTGTTTATTTTAGTAGCTTTCTCATAAAATAAAAAAGCTACTAAAATATTGGATCCAATGTTTTAGTAGCTTTATGTGACTTTATAATATTCCAGCTATTCTATTTTCCAATGTTCTAAATAAATCATTTTTATCCAAATTAGGCATTAATTCATATAGATTTTCTAATGCTATTTGTGCACCATAATCCATTCCTTGACATCCTGCTAGAAGTACAACATCATTTTGCGATACATCTGATAATGCATAAGAAATAGCATCTGACAACTCGTCATATAAATGAACTTTTATTCCTGCTTCATCCATTACTTCTATAAATGCATTCAATTCTTCATCGGTAACCATATCCTTATCTCTAACATGAGATCTACTTAAAGTTGCTGTTATCTCTTTCGTATTAAGTTTGGAAGCCCATTTCGCTATAGTTTTAGCATTTTCTCTGTTTGTCGTTACTCCACGGCTACCTCTTATGGCATATACGATGTGTAACCTATTAAAGTCCATCATGGTTAAAGTTTCCAAAGTCACATTTATATTCCCAGAGTTAGCAAAATGGTCATCTATTATTTTAAAACCGTCATCATATATTATCTGAAAACGACGTTCCACGCCTTTAAAAAAATTCATGGCTTCCTGAATTGTAGAAATTGGCACACCATTTAATAAACCAATAGATATAGCTACCATTGCATTGTAAACGGAATGGTATCCTGGCACAGATAGATCTATATTGAATTCCTGTGGCTTATATTCTACATCTCCAACTTTAATTGGCTTTCTAATTTCAACTTTAAACTTCGCTCGTCCTGTGGATAAATCAACATTCTTACAGCATAGATATCCACTTCTATCATGTACCCCATATGTTAAAACCCGAGCCTTGGTCTCTTCTATTAAGGATTTAGAATAAGGACAATCTAAGTTCAATATAGCCCAAGCCGTCGATTTAGCATTTTTTATTAAGCTTGCCTTAGCTTCAAAATATTTTTTAAAGGATCCATGTAAATCAATATGCTCTCTATCTATATTGTTAAATGTTACTATATCGAAATCAACATTTCCTACCCTATTGAGTTCTAAGGCAGAAGATGAAACCTCCATTATCGCATGTGATACCTTCTGATTTCTCATCTGTAAAAAATAGTGATGAAGGTCTAGAGATTCTGGAGTCGTTAATATAGAAGGCTCTATATAGTTTCCAAACTTAACCATAACAGTTCCTATTATCCCTGTTTCTAAATTATGTTTTTCTAAAATAGCATTAGTCATAAAGGAAGTTGAAGTCTTACCATTAGTTCCAGTAATTCCTATTACTTTCATCTTCTTAGAAGGATGATTATAGTACGCATCACTAATGGCAGCCAAAGCTTGACGAGTATCTTTTACACAAAACTGTGGAACATTATATCCCTGTTGAACATCTTCAACAATAACTGCTACTGCCCCATTTTCAATTGCCTGTGAAATAAATTTATGTCCATCAGTTTTATAACCTTTTATACAAACAAATAAGTCCCCAGGATTTACTCTTCCAGAATGATAAGCAATTCCCTTAATTTCAACATTATTTTCATGCCATGATTTAATTATATCTATAGAATCTAATAATTTATATAGTTTCATCATTAGTATCTCCTTTCATATACAAACAATTATCTATTAAGTTTAAACACTTTTCTAAATAAACGTTCTAATTTATTACCCAAAAATGCAAAAGCAGGTTTTGGATCTTTTGGATCCCAAATAGCATAAGCTTTAGGTCTATTATACGACTTCAAAACCTCTTTTAAGGTTAATTGTCCAGTTCTAATATAATCCTTTACTGCTAATAGATCCTCATATGCGTACCAAAACACTAAACCAGTATCATGAGTAACAGCATAAGACTCCATTGGTTCGCCAGTTAATTCACAATAAGCAATATATGGCATATTAACTCCTGCTTTATATAATAAACTATTAAGATTAGTAGTTCGCGCATTAATCTCTATTAAATAATATTCCCCAGTTTCTTCGTCCTTCTTGAATTCTATTTCAGCAAAGCCTTTATATCCAATATCTTCTAGGAATTTTGCTCCTATAGTATACAACTCTGGTACAAATTTCTGACCAGTATATACAGAAGCTCCAAAGTTAATAGGAAATTGACGATATTTTTGACATGTTAACCAATGTGTTACCTTAGCATCTTGATTAAGGTAAGCATCAAAGGTATACATATGATCATCAAACCCTGGAATAATTCTTTGAATTATTACTTCTAAATCTGCATCGGTAGCTTTTTTTATCGCTTGTTCTAGTTCCTCCATAGTATATACTTTAAATAACTTTTTTCTAAATTTAGATACAAAAGCTGGCGAATCAGCAGGTTTTACTAAACATGGGAATTTTATAATTTGTTCAACCTTTTCTTTAAAATTCTCTTCATCTATATGAACTGTTTCCGGTACTAATACTCCATGTTCTTTAGCTATTGAATGTAAAGATTCCTTGTCCATAACCCTAGTATATAATCCATGTTCAGTCTGCGTAACTAAATAGTAATTCTTTAAAATTGACAAATATTTATCTATGAATTCCACATATCCATCGGCGGATGGAAATAATACTGGTTTGTCATTCTGTTTTTTTGCATAATCAACCAAAAAATCCACCAACCCATCAGGATCTCTTTTACAATCAGGTCCTATTAAAGTCTCTGAACAATATTTAGAATGAAACCCATATGTACCTTTCCTAGCATAATCTACCGCAACAGTAGGTACTCCATGAATGGCCAAACATCGAATGATGCTAAGACCTATATAATAATTAGCTCCTAAAATAACCGCTTTAGTTTCCATTATTCCACCTCATATTTTATTTTATCCATCTATTAATGAATATAAACTGTAAAGTTGTCCTATTTTAATTATTTTAACACATATACTTGCATTTTTCTACACAACAAAAGCTGAAGCGATGCTTCAGCTTTATGCTCTATAATATCTTACTTTCAATCTTGAAAGTAAATTTTTTAATGGTTTAAAAAGAACTAAAATAATTATAAAATTTGAAGTTCCATGAAGTAAATCCAAAGGAATTCCTCTAATCCAATAAGCTAATCCATAAGCTGTTCCATAGAAAAAAGATTCCATTATAGCAAAGAAAAATCCAAAAGTATATCCAAATATGGCTCCAACAATTGCATAACCATATTCAGACTCTATCCTTTTCCTCATTAATTCTGTTATTATTACAAGCATAGGCCAAATTACATAATATACAAGAAACCAAGTAGAAAATCCATATATAAATATTTCAGTAGTTGTAAATACCATGGATACAAGAAAACCTTTTTTATAGCCAAAAGTAATTGTATATATAATAAATAATAAAGTTACAACCTCTACATTTGGTATAAAACTTAAAGTTAACTTCGCTGTTGTTATTGTAGCGCCTAAAATACCTATGAGAACAACATCTCTTGCTTTCATAGTCTTAATAATTCTTCAACTCAAATGTATATACGTCTTGATCGTTTAGAGGTATATCTCCGGGGCCTGTCATTGCATCTTCTTCGTTAACATAGGTATGGAAATATTCGCTATTCGGATCAGCTTGATAATCCATCATTCCTGTTATCATAACACCAAGATCATATTGTTCAAAAGTTATTCCTAACTGTTCTTGGTTTTCTTCCAACAGCTCAAGTAAGAATTCATGATCAGTATTATATGTGAAAGTTTCATCTACATTTTCTTTTTCATTGATTATATGGATAGTAATTTCCTTATCTCCTTCTACAATCTCTGGACTTAAAAAAGTTTTATATCCAGCAAACAATAACAAAGTTACCACTAAAACAGCTATAATTGTAATAGTTTTTTTATTCATATTATTCCTCCCCAACCTTAAATAAAAAACCCCTCAACTTCATGTTGAAAGGTTAAATACTTGTATTATATGCTTAGACTACTTACTTAATTGAACATAGCCTAGCCTTATATTACAACACCTCCATTCCTCGTGAAGTTACAGTTGTTCTAGTACAGGCAGGTCTTCCGGCTCGGTTTTTTAATATAATTTACCTTCCCAGTTTTCCAGTGGCACTACAAACTATATAAATACCTTACGGCGACGGGACCGCACAGGACTTTAACCTGTTTCCCTATTAATGCTAATACTTTTACGCAACCTATACTACATATTATTTAATTTTAATTCAATTTAATATTACTACATTTTATTCAACTTATCAATATAAATAGTTTCTGCTCAAAATTTAAGTTTTATAAATTTTGGCCTTTAGTACATACTATATACAAGAAAAATAATGTTAAAGGAGGATAAATTCAGTGAAAAATCAAAATTCCATGGAAAAACTATTAAATCAAACTAAAAAAATTGATGAAAACAATTGGAACAATGCACAATATTTAAATAGTATAAATATGCTCCTTACCTCTAATGATTTAGGTACAACTAAAGATGACGGATTAAGCAAAAAATTTGAAGAACTTAATAACAGGGTGGAAGATATTAACAAATTAACATCTGATTTATTAGAAGATTTATCAAGAAGGCATAATTAAAGTGATGGGAATCCATCACTTTAATTATGTAAAAGAAATTTATAATTAATAGTTTTACAAAAAGAAGGATTTTATGAATCTATATAGAATACAATATACTAGGTGATGATAATGAGTGCTAAACAATTAAAATTGAAAGATGATGGATATACGTCAAACGAAGAACTCATAACTCTTTATCAAAAAAATAGGGACTTACATATAAGAAATAAAATTATAATAAATAATATTGGGTTAATATATTCTGTTGCGAAAAAGAAAATAAGAGCTTATAGTTGTTTTACTATAGAAGATTTAGTACAAGAAGGAATCATTGGTATGATGAAGAGTATAGAAAAATTTGATTTAACAAAAAACACTAGCTTTTCAACCTATTCTTATTATTGGATCACACAACAGATGGATAGAGCATTGATGAACAACGGATATATAATACGGTTGCCTGCATACGTATATGAAAAAGTCAACACAATATCTCGCCTTGAAGATAATTACTTAACCCGAAATGAAGAAATTGATACTACGATGATATGTAATGAGGCAAATATTACAAGACAAGAATATATTTTAATAAATCTCTACAAAAAAAATTATTCAAGTTTAACTTCTTTAAACTCTCTTATGAATATAGACACTGACGAAAACTATGTTGAACTTCAGGACTATATTCCTTGTCCAAATTGTTGTATTGAAGATGTGATAATTTCCGAAGATTTAAAAGAGCAAATAATAAATATATTAAATACATTAACCCCAAAGGAAAAAGAAGTATTAAAACTTAGATTTGGGTTGAATGGAGGAGATCCTTTAACCTTAGAAACCATAGGCAATAAATATAATTTGACTAGAGAAAGAATAAGACAGATTGAAAACAAAGCATTAAAAAAGATAAAAAGATTAAACCTGAAAAATGGTCTTAAGGATTATCTTCTCGAATGTTAACACTTTCAAAAAATTTAATTCTTTCCTCGACTGGCGGATAATTATAATACTAAAATTTATATATATTACTTAGTCGAGAAATACCCATTGCCTAGAATTAAAGTTAATAACTGGATTGACTGAAAACAAGTAGAATGTATATAACCAAAATAATAGAAAATCCCCATCGTGGGGATTTTCATTATAAATCAATCTTCTTTTCTATTAAATAACCAGTACCTATGAATAAGATAACTGTTATTGCTATGCTATATATACTAGCCGCTATATTTGTACTCATCATGATTCCAGTATTAATTCCCATATTTAATTGATGTCTTAATGTATTCATGCTTTCTATATTAAATGTATTTAGATCTACATAATATGGTAATAGTTCACCAACATTATATTGTCCATAGGCTATTACTCCACTTAATATTAGAAATATTACAAACCATAGACCACCAATTCTTTTATTCCTAAAGGTAACTCTACTAAGTGCCATGGAAAAATATATGAGTACCAACATATTTACTCCATTAAATATTAAACCTAAAATAATAACGACTATTTCTTTCATTGATATTATGTGACTTACCATCGATAAAAGTTCTGATAAATTTACTTCAACTGGGTTCAAAATTAATGCCATGACAATGTTATACATTGCTATAGCAGTTCCTAATATTGCAAACCACAGTAAAGCTACTATTAATTTAGAACCAACTATTTGGTTTCCTGTCAAAGGTAATGTAAAAGTTAAGTAACCTCTATCGTCATATAGTTCCTTTCTAAAAGAACCTACTATATATAGGAATGTAGCTAATGCTGTACCGAATAAAACTAAAACTGATAATCCTATAAAAATAGTTCCTATGTGTGAACCTCTATTGGCTCTACTTATATAGGTATATATGCCTGTAATAAGTATTAGTACTAGTGCCAATATACCTAATATATATTTATAAGTTCCTTTTATTTCATATTTCATATATTTTATCATCATGTCGCCTCCTATTGACTAAATACTTCTTTATAGATATCATCTATTTGTTTACCTTTTTCTTCTCTTAATGATTCTGCATTTCCTGTTAAAACAATATTACCATCTTTTAAAAATACTACATCTTCTAACATATTTTCCATATCTCTTACTAAATGGGTGGTTATTAGCATAGAACTTTTATCATTGTAGTTGTTTATAATAGCATCTAAAATCTGATCTCTTGCTACTGGGTCTACTCCTGCTATTGGTTCATCTAATATATATAGTTTTGCATTTCTTGATAGTACCAAAGTTAAATTCAATTTTTCATGCATTCCCTTTGAAAGTGTTTCAATCTTCACGCTCTTTTCTAATTCCATAAAATTTAATATCTCTTCAAATTTATTCTCATCAAAGTCTGAATAGAAATCCTTAAATAGATTAAAAGCATCTTCTATAGTCATCCATTTATACAAAAAATTTCTATCAGGCAAGTATGAAACTATTGATTTGGTATATACTCCTACCTTTTGTTCATCTATAAACGCTTCTCCGCTTGTCTGCCTTAATAACCCAGTTAATATCTTTATTAAAGTGGTCTTACCACTACCATTTGGTCCTAATATTCCAACTACTTTTCCTTCTTCGATGTTTAAAGTTATATTATCTAAGGCTTTTTTATTGAAATATTTTTTAGTTAGATCCTTTATTTCAACAATATTTTTCATTCTTTATCCTCCTCAATTCTTTCCGATATAATTTTTTTTATTTCATCAATCTCAATCCCTAATTTTTTTATCTCCTTAAAAAATCCATCTATTAATTCATCTGCCATTTTCTTTTTTAAGTTTTTGATAGCATCTACATCTTGTGTTACAAATGTACCCATTCCTCTTTGTGTAAAAACCAATCCTTCTCGTTCCAATTCTTGATATCCTCTTTGAATGGTATTAGGATTTACCTTTAATTCTTTTGAAAATTCTCTAACTGATGGCAATTTATCACCTCCATTAAACTCTCCTAAAACCATCTTACTCTTTATTAAATTCATTATTTGAATATATATAGGAAGATTATTGTTGAATTCCATATCTTCACCTCCCCAGCCCCAATGTGATGGTGTATTAATTATATAGTACACTAATATTCAAATACTGTCAATACAAAAATTAAAAAGGCCTTATAATTTTTTATTATAAGACCTTTTTAACTCCTATTTTGTCATTTCTTTTGATTTAGCCGCACACACTCTCATAGCCTCTATTATCGATGATCTAAACCCATTCTCTTCTAATGCAGCTACTGCTTCTATTGTAGTACCACTAGGAGAACAAACTCTATCTTTTAATTCACCTGGATGCATTTCCGTATCTAGAATCATCTTAGCTGCGCCTAGTACCGTCTGAGAAGCAAATTTATATGCTGTTTTTCTACTCATGCCTTCTACTACAGCTGCATCTGCCATAGCTTCTATCATCATATATACATACGCTGGTGAAGAACCACTTACAGCTGTAACTGCATCCATTAAACTTTCTTCTATAACTTCTGATTTTCCAAAACTATTAAATATATTTATTACTTGCTGTAATTCATCTTTTCCAACTTCTTTACTTGATGATATAGCAGTCATACCCTGGCCTACCATAGCTGGTGTATTAGGCATGGCTTTTACTATCTTTACCTTTTTATTAAATCTATTTTGCATATATCCTATATTAATTCCTGCAGCTATGCCAACTACTATACTATCTTTTTTTATATATTCTTTTATCTCATCTATTACTAAATCATATTTATCTGGTTTCACAGCTAGTATCAATATATCAGCTATACTTACCACTTCTATATTACTAATGGTGGTTTTTATACTATATTTAGTACTTACTTCCTTTAATGTTGCTTCTGTTGTAGCTGAAACTATAATTTTTTTATTTTCAATTAAATTAGATTTTATTATACCATTTATCATGGCCTTAGCCATATTCCCACAGCCAATAAACCCTATTGTCTTGTCCATATTTATCACCCAATCGATCTTTATTATTTATATTTCTACTCTTCTCTTTTACTACTAATATACATTTTCATCTCGTTTACATATCTATTGTTTATCTCTCTTATTATTTTATTGTCTACAGAATTAATTTTCATATCATCTATGGTAGCTATAGGCAATACATTAACTGACGTACCTGACATAAAAACTCCATCTAGTTTTAACAAGTCATCAATGTGTATATTTTCTTCTATTACTTTTATGTTTAATTCTTCACATATCTTTAATATATATTTTCTTGTAATTCCTAATAATACTGCACCTTTGGGTGCAGTATATATTTTATCTTTTCTTACAAAAAACATGTTGGATCTACTACCTTCAGTTATATATCCATCCTTATTTACTAGCAACGCCTCAAAAGCATTTTTTTCTTCTAATTGTTTAGCTATTTCTTCTTTGAAATATGTTTTTAATACCTTTGCATTAGGGTTTTCTCTTTCATAATTGTATAATATAGTATGGATTCCTTCTTTATAATATTGTTCCGGAGGATAAAAACTTTTTATAAAGTATACTAAAAGTACCTGACCTATTCCCTTAATATCTGTATGTAATAATTTGATATTTAAATTTTTAACTTTGTTTTTTAAAACTAGTTCCTTAATATCCTTTTCTATTTGGCTATCTTCTCTGTCAATGCTAACACCTACTAAATCAGCCGACCTTCTCATCCTATTCAAATGATCTTTTAAAAACAAAGGTATTCCATCCATTATTCTTATTACTTCATATATTGGAGCTTTCTTTATCCCTTGAAATATCTCTAGATCTTCAGTTGATTGTAGATTACCATCTACCATGTAGTATTCTTCTATCGCTTCAAATCTCATAAATATACCCCCTTATCTCCTTATGTCTACTAATCTACTCCTGTAGAGATTTTATATTCTTTATTACTACATCTCTTTTTATCTTTAATAGTTCTATATTGTTGTTTTCTAATGCTAATTTCATATCGGAAATCGCCAATGATAGTTTTTCTAAATCCTTTGTCTTCTCATCATCGTCCTCTAATTTTTGTCTAACTCTAGATATATGTTCCTCTGTATTATTCAATAGGTCATTAGCTTTTTTCATATTTTCATCTTCAGCCTGTAAAAATGCTTGATATACTAAATATTTAATCCTAGATAAATCTCCTCTTATTTCATCTTTATATAGCTCAAAGAAAACTGCTAAAGAATTTATAGCCCTACTTCCTGCATCCACGATATCATCCATTTGTCTATTTTCTATTGCCACTGTAAAATCATTTAGGTTCTTTTTAAATTCACTACCCTTTTCTTGGTTAGCACCTTTTTCTATACTTTCCACTTCATAACTATTCCATCCTTCGTGAACTTCCTTTAATTTTTGATCGACTTCTTTCCATTTTAAAAAGAGTTCATCGTC
The DNA here is from genome assembly GCF_019931165.1 of Schnuerera sp. xch1. Taxonomy (GTDB): domain Bacteria; phylum Bacillota; class Clostridia; order Tissierellales; family Tepidimicrobiaceae; genus JAIOUP01. The sequence goes on along the minus strand of NZ_JAIOUP010000020.1, from coordinate 29,431 downwards.
CCTAGTAGTATCTTTCTGTTGTTGCTCTGAGCTCTCACTATTTTGATTTTGTCCTTGGCTTTGACCTTGTTCTTCACTTTGATTCTGGCCTTGGTCGGCTCCTCTACCTTCACCATCAGATTGTTGTTCATTTTGTTGTTGTTGGCCTTCTTTTTGAGATCTTTCTGCCTGAAATTCTGATTCACTCAATTCCATAATGTCCATTATTGAGTCTACAGAAACCAACAATTCATCTATCCCCTCTAATACCATATTCAATGTTTCAGGAGCTTTCTCTTCTTGATTTACTTGGTTTTGATTTTGATTAGCTTGATTCATGCAAGCTGCTAAAAATATTGATATTATAATTAATATAATTAAATATATTCTTTTTCCCAAAATTATCACCTCATAAAATAGTGTTTCCTCCAAATAAATTTTTATCCTATAACACTATAATATTGGAGATAACAATCTTGAAAATGATTCTTTTAACTTTATAATATTAGATCTATTTGCATATACTTCTGGAGTAATTTCTTTACAATATTTTAAATCCAAATCAAACTGTTCAACCATTTTTTTATTAACTTCTTTATCATATATAAAAGCATTTACTTCAAAGTTGAGTTTAAAACTCCTTATATCTAAATTTGCAGTGCCTATAGAAGTAACATAATCATCCATTATAAATGTTTTACTATGCAAAAAACCATTTTCATAGGTGTAAAACTTAACTCCTGCTTCTAAAAGTTCTCCTATATATGAAAGGCCTGCCCAATATACAAAAGGATGATCCGGTTTAGATGGTATCATCACCCTTATGTCCTTTCCAGCAAGTCCGGCTACTTTTAATGCATTGTATATACTATCATCAGGAATAAAATATGGTGTTTGAATATACACCCTTTCTTTTGCATTTGTTATCATATTAAAATATCCATCTTTAATACTTGCCCACTTGGAATCAGGTCCACTGCTAACTATTTGGATCCCAGCTTTCCCTTCATTTTTCATTTTCGGCAGAACAACATTGCAATGAGCAGTCTCATCATTAACAGCAAATTTCCAATCCTTAAAGAATCTCCATTGAAGTCCAGCAACTGCATTTCCTCTAATCTTTATATGAGTATCTCTCCAAAATCCAAATTTTTTAGAAAGCCCTAAATATTCATTTCCTATATTAAAACCTCCAACATAAGCCTCCTCTCCGTCAAATATACATATCTTTCTATGATTTCTATAATTGATTCTTAAACTTATGTAAGGTAAAAAAGGTGGGAAGAAAACTGAAACCTCTCCCCCAGCCTTTTCAAATTCGGTGAAGTAATCTCTAGCTAATTTTCTACCGCCCATTCCATCATATAAAAATTTGACCTCTACACCTTCTTTAACTTTTTCTGTTAGCTTATTCATTATTTTTTTACCTATTTCATCACTTCTCACAATGTAATATTCCATATATATATATCTTTTAGCATTGGATATACTTTTTAACAAAGCATCAAACTTTTCCTTCCCAGAAAAGTAAAATTCTACTTTATTACCTTCAGAAAAGTAAGCTTCACTTGTTGAAATATGCATATTTATGATGTTTTCATATTCTTTTACCTTAGGGTCTAAAAATTCATATGAATCTTCCTTTATTTTTTGTCCTTGCTTTAGTACTCTATCTCTAATAAATCTATCTTCTTCTTCTTTTAATTGAAATATCTTTTTCTTACTCATATCTTGACCCAAAAATAAATATAGTAAAAATCCAAACCCAGGCAAAAAAATTATTACCATAAACCATAGCCAAGTGGATGTAGGGTTTTTCCTTTGAAAAAATACGATTAATATAGCAAACAGCATATTCATCCAAAAATTATTTCTTAATAACCATATATATCCATCTACTATAGAATCCATAATACCACCTTTACTTTAAATCAAGATAATTTAATTTCGTTTCTTCGACTTGTATCTTTTATTAGAATTAAGAATTCTTTTTCTTATTCTAAAGTTAACAGGAGTTACTTCAATAAGTTCATCATCTTCAATAAATTCAAGTGCTTCTTCTAAAGATATTTGCCTTGGAGGAGTTAGTTTCAATGAATCATCAGAACCTGAAGCTCGAACATTCGATTGATGTTTCTTCTTACAAACATTTACTTCTATGTCTAATCCCTTAGGGTTTGAACCTACAACCATTCCCTCATAGACATTGATTCCTGGAATAACGAATAGAGTTCCTCTTTCTTGAGCTGAATATAATCCATAAGTGGTAGCCTCTCCTGTTTCAAAGGAGATCAATGAACCTTCTTTTCTTGTTGGTATATCTCCTTTATACGGTCCATATTTGTCGAATACTGAATTGAGTATTCCGTTTCCTTTAGTATCAGTCATAAACTCCTGTCTATATCCAATTAGTCCTCTTGCAGGAATGGAAAATACTAACCTAGCATAACCACCCTCAGATTCAGTCATATTTTCTAGTTCACCTTTTCTTCTTCCTAATTTTTCTATTATTGCACCAATAAACTCATCTGATACATCAATTGTTACAGTTTCCATAGGTTCTAATCTTTTTCCATTTTCATATTTAAACAATACTTTAGGTTTAGATACTTGAAACTCATAACCCTCTCTCCTCATATTTTCTATAAGAACAGATAGATGCAATTCTCCCCTCCCAGATACTTTAAACGCATCTGTAGATTCTGTTTCCTCGACTCTGAGACTAACATCTGTTTGCAATTCTTTAAATAGTCTATTTTTTATCTGTCTTGTTGTTACATATTTACCTTCTTTCCCAGCAAATGGACTATCATTTACTGAAAATGTCATGGAAATAGTAGGTTCTGAAATCTTCACAAAGGAGAGTGGATCTGGATGTTCTGAGTGGCATATAGTATCACCTATGTGAATTTCCTCTACTCCTGTTACAGCAATTATACTTCCTGCTTTTGATTCTTCTACTTCTACTCTATTTAACCCTTCAAATTCATACACATTTGTGATCTTTACTTTTTGAATATATTCACTTTTTTCATTATTTACAATTATTACATCCTGATTTTTTCTAATCTTACCTCTTTCAATTTTTCCAATACCAATTCTACCTACATAATCATTGTAATCTATAGTAGAAATTAATACCTGCAATGGCTCATCGATATATCCTCCTGGTGCTGGAATATATTTTATTATTGCTTCAAATAAATCCTCCATATTATCTTTTTCTATATTTAAATCTGTAGTTGCAGAGCCATCCTTAGCAGATGTAAATATAAATGGAGAATCCAAATATTCTTCTCCTGCTCCTAATTCTATGAATAAATCTAATACCTCATCTACTACTTCCTCTGGCCTTGCCTCTGGTCTATCTATTTTATTTATGCATACTATTACTGGCAAGTCAAGTTCAAAAGCCTTCTTTAGTACGAATTTAGTCTGAGGCATAGGTCCTTCAAAAGCATCTACTAATAGTACAACTCCATTTACCATCTTAAGCACACGCTCTACTTCTCCTCCAAAGTCAGCATGTCCTGGAGTATCCACAATATTTATCTTTTTATCCTTATAATGTATAGCAGTATTTTTAGATAAAATTGTAATACCTCTTTCCCTCTCTATTTCATTGGAATCCATAACTCTTTCCTTAATTACTTGATTTTCTCTAAAGATTCCACTTTGTTTTAACATACTATCCACTAGCGTAGTCTTTCCATGATCTACGTGAGCGATAATTGCTATGTTTCTAAGGTCGTCTCTTGTTGCTTTCATAAAAATTTATCACTTCCTGTTTTTTATATTAATATATTTGCCAAATTCAATTTTAACATAATCTACTTTAAAATAATAGTAAAATCTGATGGCAGGGAGTAGTCCCTGCCATTTGTTATTCTAAATGAATAGATAATTATATACTATTTTCGCAGCATCTTCTCGTTTAATCTCATATGTTGGATCTATATAACCATTATTACCTTCTATAATATTTAATCCATATCCTAAAGATAAATATCCTTTCATTACAGGGTCTATATTCTCTTGATCTTTGAATAGGTCCTTATAGATTCCATTTAATTCAGCTACTCTTTCATAATCCATTGCCCTTATAATGTATTTTATGGCTTCTACTTTTGTGACTATACCATTAGGATCTTTCTCTTCTTCTTTTAATATTCCTAAATCTATTAAACGATTATATCCTTCATCTTCCATTTCAGCCTCATGTATTATTCTATATGGTTCCATGGATTTTAATAACAAATATAGGAAATCTTTTTGAACAATCTTCTCACTAGGTTTAAATTCTTTAGAATTGAAGGAAACACCATGCTGAGCTAATAACTCTATCTTCTCTTTTTCATAAGAGTTGTCAATGTCTTCGTATTTTACAATTTTTCCTTCCTCAAAAGGCTTACCATTATAATCTAATATATCTCCAGTATTAGCATCTATTATCAAAGGTTTGTTAGATTCAACTGCATAGATAAGCTTCACTTCTTTTTCCGTATCTCTCTCATCTTCAAAATTTATCAAAGTCCCATATCTTAATTCAAAGCCTATATCATTGAATAATATTTCATATGCTTCATCAACAGGTATTATATTTTCAACAGATGTCAGTTCACCTTTATACCAATTCATATCATATGATATAACTTTTCCTGTAATGCCATCTACAGTTACTCTTATACCATCATTCTCTACATATGCTTCTTTAATTTTTCTCATAAATTTGAAACTGTAAGAATGAGTCATATCCTTATTCTTGGATGCAATATATTCAATTTCTTTAAACTTTTCAGAATTTATTTGCTTTATGAATTCTTCAGCCACTTTTTGGCTATGTTTTTTATTATATTTTGGTTTTAAATTATGATTAACAGATTTATTTGAATAAAATCTTAACAATTCACCTGTTTTAGCATCTATTGATACATTGTATTTTATTTCCTCTTCGTTTTCTAGATATTTAACAAAATTAAAAGACCAAAAATAATCATTTTCATTTCTAAGTTGACTATCAAAATTAGTCGATTCTAATTTAAATTCATCCTCTATATTTAATATTTCTCGTGCTTTATTTTCAGCTTCTTCCGATGTAAGAATATCAGATAATTTCTCTACTCTTTCTCTTTCTTCAGGTGATAAATTAATATCATCCTTATCCGTCAAAGAGTCAGCCATTCCTACATCTCCACCACCTAATCCCCTATATATATCATAATAATTTATATTAATTGCTTCTCCAGTTTTTGCATCTATGGCATTATTATTTTTCAAAGTTGTATACACTAAAAAGTGTTTTAATCTTCCATCTTCATAAGTATCCTTGTACATCAATTTTAATCCTATATTTTCTTTATATGATTCTCTTGCTTTTGATTCTTGAATAATTCCAACCTTACTCGGAAGTGTCATATTTTTATCCCAATCTGTATAATAGTTTGATACTTCCCCGGTATACTTATTAATATGCACTGAAATTGAGTTATCTGGATAAAATGTATCATCTTTCATCCTGATAAATTCATAAGTATATTCTGTAGTATTGGGATTTAAAGGTCTTACATCTTCCTTGTATTGAATTTCATCTTGTACTTTAGAATTCACCTTTTCTAAGAAGTCTATTGCACTTTCTAATCCTTGTTGATAGTTTATCTTTGGCAATCTAGATTCTGGTTCCTGAAAAGGTATGTATTTATGATAACTAAAAATATTTCCCTCAGAATCTACTGTTACTGAAATCCCTCCCAAAGTTTCATCTTCACTATACCAATTTAAATAAAAATATGTCATTTCATCATAGGATTGAATATTCGAATCAAATCTTTCATACTTATCGGATATTTGAAATATATCCTTAACCTTTATTATTGTTTGTTCCAACTTCTCATCATATCCATTTTCTCCATAGACAGTACTAGAAGTAAAAGCGGTAAAAAATAATATTGTTAATATTAAAAATGATACTCTACTTTTCACAAAAACATCCCCCTTATACAATGTATTTAACAGCCACTACTCTATTTTTGTCAAAATACATCTCATCTGATAATCCATCAACAATTACAAGCCCCCTTCCACAACATTTTAATTCTTCTGGTTTATATTCCGTCTTATCAAAACTAATACCTTGACCTTCATCTACTACCTCAATTCTTACAGCATCTCCTTCAACTTCTAAAAATAAACTAACGCATTTGTTTCTATTATTTTCGTTTCCGTGTATAACACTATTTACAATTAACTCATTTAATATCAATCTTATGTCAAACAATAAATCCTCATCGTATATAATATTTTCTAATTTAGATAAAATACCTCTCACAAAAATTTTTGTATCATCTAAGTCACTACACACAGATCCCTTAAATCTAAAGGTCATTAAAATCACGCCTATCTAATTTTAATTTATATTTTCTTTTTTATTATTATAATTTTACCCATAAGCATTTTATTTAATCCATTGTATGAGTCCAATGTTTATAATACGATCATATCAAAAATAATTTTAAAAAATAGTTTAAAATTTATGATAAATGGGTACTATTCCACTAATTACATATTGAAAGGAGAATTGATATGGATAGATATATTTGTGAACCATGTGGATATGTTTACGACCCTGAAATTGGCGATCCAGATAATGATGTTGAGCCAGGAACACCTTTTGAGGAATTACCAGAAGATTGGGTTTGTCCAGTATGCGGGGCTACTCAAGATATGTTTATAAAAGAAGAATAGTACTGTTAGAGCAGCTGCCTTATTAAGACGGCTGCTCTTCATCATTTATAAACATGTCTTCAAAAATCTGCCATATCTTCTCCTTATTAATCTTTTTAGATGAAGAATAGGGTATTATTAAGTTATTACTATTAATTTTTAATTTGTTTTTTATTATTTTTATATTCTGTTGATATTTACTCTTCGATATTTTATCTGCCTTTGTTGCAATAACTAATCCCGTAAAATCAAAGTGTTTTATCCAATTATACATCAATGCATCTTGGTCTGTAGGTTCATGTCTTATGTCTACTAGTAGTACTAGTTCTATTAAATTTTCTCTAGTATTTAAATATTCTTCAATTACACGCCCCCATTTATCCTTTTCCTTTTTAGAAACATTTGCGTATCCATATCCAGGTAAATCTACAAATCTGAATTTATTATTTATGTTATAAAAATTTATTGTTCTGGTCTTCCCTGGCTTTCCACTTGTCCTAGCTAATTTTGTTCTATTAACCATAGAATTTATAAAGGAGGATTTTCCTACATTTGACCTGCCAACAAAAGCTATCTCAGCTAAATTTTCACCAGGATATTGTTGTTTATTGACTGCAACTCTTTCTAATTCAGCTTTAACTATTTTCATTTTTATTTTCCTTCTCTAATAAGGTATGTTTTAAAACTTCTTCCATATTCTCAACTAGAATAAATTCTATTTTTTTCTTTATTTTCTTTGGTATTTCATCCAAATCCTTGTTATTTTCAAAAGGTATTAAAATTTTATTTATACCAATTCTATTAGCTGCTAATACTTTTTCCTTGATTCCTCCAACAGGTAAAACTCTACCTCTTAAAGTAATTTCTCCTGTCATAGCAACATCTTTACTGACTGGGGTATTAGTAAGTGCTGAAATTGCAGCCGTCGCCATAGTTATTCCTGCTGATGGCCCATCTTTTGGTATAGCTCCCTCTGGCACATGAACATGCAAATCCATTTCCTTATAAAAGTCACTATCTATTCCTAATTTTTCAGTATTAGCTCTAATATAACTAATTCCTGCCATAGCTGATTCTTTCATCACATCTCCTAACTGGCCTGTTAGTTGAACCTTACCAGTTCCCTTCATTGAATTAATTTCAATAAAAAGAGTTTCTCCTCCAAAGGCAGTCCAAGCTAAACCAGTTGTTACACCTATTTGATCTTGCCTCTCTTTTATATCAAAACGATACTTTTCTTTACCTAAATACTTATGCAGATTTCCTTTATTTATTCTAACTATTTTATCATTAAATTCTACAATTCTCTTTGCAACTTTTCTACATATACTTGATATATTCCTTTCTAATTCCCTGACTCCTGCTTCTCTAGTATAATTATTTATTATTTTTCTAATAGCTCTCTCTGAAATATTTAGGTTGTCTTCTTTCAATCCATGTTCCTTTATCTGTTTTGGTAAAAGATGATTAGTAGCAATCTTTACTTTTTCTTCTTCAGTATATCCACTTATTCTAATAAGTTCCATTCTATCTAACAGAGGTGCAGGTATAGAATTTACAGTATTCGCTGTGGTAATGAATAATACCTTAGATAAATCAAATGTCATGTCGAGATAATGATCTGTAAATGTGTTATTTTGTTCAGGATCTAATATCTCCAATAAGGCACTAGAAGGATCTCCCCTAAATCCACTACTTAATTTATCAATTTCATCAAATAAAAACACAGGATTTTTTGATCCAGATTTTTTAATCAAAGATATAATCCTACCTGGCATAGCTCCTACGTAAGTTCTTCTGTGACCTCTCATTTCTGCTTCATCTTGTACTCCTCCTAGAGACATTCTAATAAATTTTCTATTGAGAGATTCTGCAATTGATCTTGCAATTGATGTTTTCCCCACTCCTGGTGGACCTACTAAACACAGAATAGGCCCTTTAATGTTGGTAGCCAACTTTCTTATAGCAATAAATTCTAATATTCTTTCTTTTACATCATTAAGTCCATAATGATCTCTATTTAGAATATCCCTAGCTCTTTTAATATCAATCTTATCCTTTGTTTGTTTATTCCATGGAAGCTCAACAATCCAGTCTAGATATGTTCTTATAACGGCAGTTTCTGCTGAATGAGGTGGCATCTTGTTAAGTCTATTCACCTCTTTTAACGCTTTTTCTTTGGATTCTTTAGGCATTTTAATTTTAGCAATTTTAGATTTATATTCTTCTACTTCTTGGTCTATATCATCTTCCTGGCCTAATTCCTTCTGTATAGCTCTCATTTGTTCTTTTAAATAGTGTTCTCTTTGTACCTTGCTTATTTGCGTCTTTACTCTCTGATTAATCTTCTCCTCTATTTTCAACAATTCAATTTCTTCTCGTAATATTTCGTGGAGTACTTCTAATCTTTTATAAAAATCAAAAGTTTCTAATATCTTTTGATGAGTTTCTATTTTAAAGTTAATATAAGAAGCAATAACATCAGCCAATCTACTTGGATCTTCAATATCTGTTACTGTTAATAATATATCTGTTGACAATCTATTACTTAAATTTAAATACTGTTCAAAATCATCAATGACCAATCTCATAGCCGCTCGCATCTCTTTATCTACAACTATTTTTTCAGGATCATAAACATATTCCTCTACTTCTACTTCAAAATGGTCTTTTGCTTCTATTATTTCTTTTATTTTTCCTCTATTTATTCCTTCTACTAAAACCCTTATACTTCCTCCAGGTAATCTCAATACTTGCTTTACTTTCGCAATAGTTCCAACATGGTAAAAATCTTCTGAAGTCGGTTCTTCTACTCTAGAATCTTTTTGTGAACATAATAAGATTAATGAATCATCTACCATGGATTTTTCTAAAGCATTAATTGACTTCTCTCTTCCTACATCAAAATGAATAACCATGTGAGGAAATATAGACATACCTCTTAGAGGTATAAGGGACTCTGTTTTTTTTTGCACGACATATGGATCTTTATACATAGCGTCACTCCTTCCTTATCCTGACATTATCAAAAAAAGGCTCACTAAACTGTGAGCCTTTTTATGACACAGATTCTTCATTATCCTTATTGTTAGCTCTATCCTTAGCTTTTCGTTCAGAAAGTACCAAAGTTGGTTCTCCATTGGACTCTATAGTTTCTTTTGTGATTAAACATTTCTTTATATCTTCTCTTGAAGGTATATCATACATAATATCTAATAGAGTTCCCTCTATTATACCACGTAATCCTCTTGCTCCAGTTTTTCTCTCAATAGCTTTTTTAGCTACAGCCCTCAAAGCTTCTTTATCAAACTCTAATTCTACATTATCCATTCTAAACAATTCCTTATACTGCTTTACAAGAGAATTTTTTGGCTCTAACAATATTTCTACAAGAGCTTCTTCATCTAATTCTTCTAACGTAACCAATACCGGTAATCGTCCAACAAATTCTGGTATCAAACCATATTTCAATAGATCTTCTGGCTGTATCTTTTTTAATAATTCACTAATTGGAGCATTTTCTTTGCTCTTAATTTCAGCACCAAATCCCATAGCTTTAGTACCTACCCTCTTTTGAATTATCTTATCTATTCCATCAAAAGCTCCACCAACTATAAATAGGATATTGGTTGTATCTACTTGAATAAATTCTTGATGTGGATGTTTTCTACCACCTTGAGGTGGTACATTTGCAACCGTGCCTTCAAGAATTTTGAGCAATGCTTGCTGTACTCCTTCACCACTTACATCCCTTGTAATCGAAGGGTTTTCAGATTTACGAGCTATTTTATCAATCTCATCTATATAAACTATACCTTTTTCCGCTCTTTCAATATCATAATCAGCAGCTTGAATTAATTTTAAAATTATATTTTCAACATCTTCACCAACATATCCAGCTTCTGTTAAAGAAGTAGCATCTGCTATCGCAAAAGGTACATTTAATATCTTTGCTAATGTTTGAGCTAATAAGGTTTTTCCTGAACCAGTTGGCCCAATCATCACTATATTACTCTTTTGAAGCTCTACGTCACTTGTTTTTGATGGTTTCTTGTTTATTCTTTTGTAATGATTATATACTGCAACAGCTAATGATCTTTTTGCCATCTCTTGTTTGATGACATATTCATCTAAAGTTTCCTTTATCTTTGATGGGTTAGGCAATTCTCTATATTCCTCATCGAAACTTTCAACAAATTCCTCATCAATTATTTCTTGACAAAGCTCTATACACTCATCGCATATAAATACATTTGGTCCAGCTATAAGTCTTCGAACTTGGTCTTGAGGTTTCCCGCAAAAAGAACAACGAAGCTGTTTGTCGTCATATTTTGACATCATGACACCTCACTTAATCTTATTTATGTGATTCTATTACTTTATCTATTATACCATACTTTCTGGCTTCTTCGGCGGTCATAAAGAAATCTCTATCTGTATCCCTAGAAATTTTATCTAAAGGCTGCCCAGTTCTTTCACTCAATATCTTATTTATTGATTCTCTTGTTTGAATAATCTTCTCAGCATGAATCCTTATATCCTCTGCTTGACCTTTAGCACCTCCTAAGGGTTGATGAATCATAATATCAGCATTAGGTAAGGCAAATCTCTTCCCTTTTGCTCCAGCTGTAAGTAGAAAAGCACCCATACTTGCTGCCAATCCCAAACATATAGTAGATACATCAGGTTTTATATATTGCATTGTATCATATATTGCAAATCCAGCACTTACAGATCCTCCTGGGCTGTTAATATAAAGTTGTATATCCTTATCTGGATCGTCAGCTTCTAAAAATAATAATTGAGCAACTACTAGATCAGCTGTTACGTCATTAACTTCGCCCCCAAGAAAAATTATTCTTTCCTTTAAAAGTCTTGAATATATATCATAAGACCTTTCTCCTCTGTTAGTTTGTTCAACAACAACAGGTACTAATGCCATAATATACCCCTCCTAAAATTAAATTAGTTTAGTATTTTTTACTAATAAATCAATAGTCTTATCTCTCATTATACCCGCTTTTAGATATTCTAAATCTCCCTTTTTCATATTATCCTTAAACTCATCTACGTTTTCCTGATTATACTCTTTAGCTAATCTATCTAATTCTTTATCTATATCTTCATCTGTAACTTGAATATCTTCTGCTTCGGTTATGGCTTCAAGAATTAAATCTGTTTTTACTCTCTTTTCTGCTACTGGTGTTACCTGTTCCTTAAAGTCATCCAAGTTTGAACCAGTTAATTCTAAATATTGATTTATGTCCATTCCTTGCATCTTCAATCTATAACTAAATTCATTGATTTCATTTTCTATCTGATGTTCAATCATTATCTCTGGTATATCTACTTTAGAAATTTCTACTACTTTTTCAAGTATCTTGTTTTCTACATCAACTTTTTCCTTATTTTTTGCTTCCTTTTCTAATCTCTCTTTAATACTTTGTTTATATTCATCTAAAGTATCAAATTCACTAACATCTTTTGCAAATTCATCATCTAATTCTGGTAATTCTTTTTCTTTAACTTCATGAATAGTAACTTCAAATGTAGCTTCTTTAGCCTTTAAATTTTCTTGATGATAATCTTCAGGGAAAGTTACTTTAACCTCTACTTCATCTCCCTTTTTCTTGCCAATTAATTGTTCTTCAAACCCAGGAATAAAAGTATTTGAGCCAATTTCTAATTGCTGTCCTTCAGCTGTGCCACCTTCAAATTGCTCTCCATCTACAAATCCTTTAAAATCTATAGTAAGTAAATCTCCTTCTTTAGTTTCCCTATTTCCAGCATCAATTATCCTAGCATTTCTTTCTTGTATAGAAGCTAATTCCTTTTCAACATCTTCGTCTGTAACATTATATTCTATTTTTTCAATTTCTATTTTTTTATAATCTCCTAATTCAACTTCTGGTTTTATAGTTACTTCTACTTTAATAATTATTGATTTGCCTTTTTCCAATTGATCAATATCCACATCAGGGTTATCTACAGGTTTAAGTTCTAATTTGTCTATAGCCTCACCATATGCTTTCGGTAAGATGTCATTTAATGCATCTTCATAAAATATCCCTTCTCCATAATTTAACTCTATTATCTTTCGTGGAGCTTTCCCTTTTCTAAATCCTGGTATATTAAATTTATTCCTAGTTTTTAAATATACATTTTGAATTGATTTTTCAAATTCTTTTTGACTTATTTCAATATTAAAGAAAGCTTTATTGTTTTCCTTATTTTGTAGAACAAACTCCATAAAAATGCTCCTCTCTAAACATAATATTTATTCAATTATAAACTAATTCATTATACCATAAAATTATATCATATAAAATATTATTATCAAATTTATATGTATTATATCATACTTATAGCCAAACATGAAAAAACCAATGGCATAACCACTGGTTTTTTGCTGGTGCGGGAGAGAGGACTTGAACCCCCACGTCAAATGACACTAGATCCTAAGTCTAGCGCGTCTGCCAATTCCGCCACTCCCGCATATGAAAAATTATCACCTTATTATTATAACATTTTATTTTTTTATGTCAACAAAAATTTTAAAAGTTTTTTATATATAAACACAAACATGATAAGTTAAATTTAACTTATCATGTTTGATTACATCGTATTCTTTCATGAATAGATTTTTAGAAAAATTAGAACAAATGCAATCAACGCCAATACTCCTATTAAGACTATGGGCATTATGACTTGGTATCCCGCAATAATCATAGCAAGGATATCTTGTTTTGTAAATCCATAAGGTTCTTTTGTGTCTTTCTCATCAATCTCTCGTTTCACTTCTCTTTCTAACTCTTTAATCGGTTTCCTCTTTTCAACCTTTTTTTTATTTAGCTTATTTAGCAAAGTGACACGCAACAAAATGCTCTCCTCCTAAATCTCTAAATTCTGGTACACGTTCACTACAAATGTCTTGGGCATATCTACAACGAGTATGGAATTTACATCCTGATGGTGGGTTAGATGGACTTGGTATATCCCCTTCAAGTATTATCCTCTCTCGTTTATTTCTTGGATCTGGTTCAGGTATAGCTGTTAATAATGCTTGAGTATATGGATGTTGTGGATTGTCAAATAGAGCGTTTTTTTCTGCTAACTCTACTATTGAACCAAGATACATAACTCCAACTCTATGGCTTATATATCTAACAACACTTAAATCATGGGATATAAACATAAATGAAATATTTAAATCCCTTTGTAAATCATTAAATAAATTTATGATCTGAGATTGAATTGACACATCCAGAGCTGATACAGGTTCATCTGCTACTATAAAAGAAGGATTCAATGCCAATGCTCTCGCTACACCTACACGTTGTCTTTGTCCACCTGAAAATTCATGAGGATATCTGTTCATATGATATCTAGCCAATCCGCATTTTTCCATAACTTCTACTACATAATCCTCTAATCCTTTTCCTTTTTTAAATAACCCATGTTCTATTAAAGATTCACCCACTATTCGAGATATAGTCATCCTTGGATTCAATGAGCTATAAGGATCTTGAAAGACTATTTGCATTTCTCTTCTTAGTTTTTTCATTTCATCAGTAGAAGCGTTTAACACATCTACACCTCTAAATATAACATCACCTTCAGTAGGTTCATATAACCTTAATAAAGTTCGTCCTAATGTAGATTTACCACATCCTGATTCTCCTACTATACCTAAAGTTTCTCCTTCTTTGATAAAGAGAGATACGCCATCAACTGCTTTAACTTCCCCTACCTCTTTTTTCATAAGTCCTTTTGTTATAGGAAAATACTTTTTTAAATTGTTTATCTCTAATATAACTTCACTCATTATCTTGTCACCTCCTCAGCCCTAAAACAAGCTGACTTATGGCCAGGTGCTATTTCTCTTAATTCTGGTTGTAATTTTTTACATTCATCTGTGGCAAATTTGCATCTAGGATGGAAATAACATCCCTTTGGTAAATAAAGAGGATTTGGTACAACGCCTGGAATAGTTTCAAGCCTTTGCCCTTCTTTAGCTAAAGAAGGCATTGAAGCCATGAGTCCAATAGTATATGGATGTCTTGGATTTTCAAATAATTCTATAATAGGTGCATCTTCAACTACTTTACCAGAATACATTACAATTACATGGTCTGCCATTTCAGCAATAACTCCTAAATCATGGGTTATTAACATAATAGATGTATTCATTTTGTTCTTCAATTCATTCATAAGTTCCAAGATTTGGGCTTGTATTGTAACGTCTAAAGCTGTAGTCGGTTCATCAGCTATTAGCATCTTCGGTTGACATGCTAAAGCCATAGCTATCATTACCCTTTGTCTCATCCCTCCAGACAATTGATGAGGATATTCATCAACTATGCGCTCTGCATTAGGAATGCCTATTAGTTTTATCATCTCGATAGCTCTTTTTCTAGCCTGATCTTCATCTAATTTTTGATGAAGCTCTAAGATTTCTTCAATTTGATAGCCTGAAGTGAACACTGGATTTAATGAAGTCATAGGCTCTTGAAATATCATAGAAATATCATTTCCTCTAATCGATCTTATTTCTTCATCCGATAACTGTGTAAGATCTTCTCCATCAAATATAATATTACCACTAACTATCTTTCCTGGAGGGCTTTGTATTAAACGTATCAAAGACATAGCGGTTATGCTCTTACCACAGCCAGATTCTCCAACTATACCTATGGTTTCCCCAAATTTTACTTGAAATTCAACTCCATCTACAGCTTTGACAACTCCATCATCAGTATAAAAGTAAGTTCTTAAATCCTTTACTTTTAATAAATTATTCATATCCTATCCTCCTCTATTAAGATTTAGGGTCTATAGCATCACGTAAACCATCACCAATCAAATTGATACACATTACCGTAGCAAAAATACATAATCCTGGCGGTATCCACAACCATGGACGATGTTGTAGATTATATATATCCCTTGCATACTGTATTAAGTTTCCCCACGTTGGTACTGGTGGTGCTACTCCAAGGCCGAGGAAGGATAGAGCACTCTCTTGAAGTATTGCTGAAGCTACACCCAATGTAGCATTAACAACAATATATCCTACGGTATTTGGAATTAAATGTCTTACAATAATCCTTGAATTTTTTATTCCTAGAGCTTTAGCTGCAAGTACGAATTCTTGCTCCCTTAAAGACAATATTTGACCTCTTACCATTCTAGCAAGACCTGGCCAGCTTAAAAGACCTAGAATAACCATAACTAGGTACATTTTATGCTCTGCAGGTATGCTAACTCCAACAACTGCAGAAATCGTTATCACTAGGGGTAAAAAAGGAAAAGACATGAATACTTCAGTAATTCTCATCAATATATTATCTATCCATCCACCGTAATATCCTGCAATACCTCCTATAATAGAGCCTACTATTACCTGAATGATAACGGCAAAAATACCTACTTGTAATGCAACTCTCCCACCATATAATACTCTTGAAAAATTATCTCTGCCAAGTTCATCAGTTCCTAATATGTGCTCCTTAGATGGTGGCTGTTTAGTATTAGTCATATCTAATTCATTTGGATCATAAGGAGATATAATAGGAGCTAATGCAACAACTAATATTATAAAAGCAAGTATAATTAAGGCTACTACAGAAGGTTTTCTTTTTAGGAATTTACGTCTCACTAGTTTCCACGGAGTCAATATCTCCTGTTCAGCTTCACCAATTTCTTGATCAATTTTGTCATCGGGTTTTATACCAGTATTCCTCTCAGTCATTTGTCGTCCTCCCTTCTAATCCACTCTAATTCTTGGATCTACTAGAGCATATCCTATATCTGCCAATAGATTTCCTAGTAACGTTAATATGGCAAAAAACATATTTAGTGCCATCAAAAGATTATAATCTCTTAAATTAACAGCATCTACTAAAACCCTTCCAATTCCAGGCCAATTAAATACAGTCTCTAACATTACTGCTCCTGAGAATAGAGATGGAATAGTAAATCCAACAATTGTTATTATTGGAATAAGGGCATTTCTAAAAGCATGTTTATATATTACTACTTTTTCTTCCAATCCTTTAGATCTAGCTGTACGAATATAATCTTGATTAATAACTTCTAGCATTGAAGTTCTAGTATACCGCACTAAACTAGCTAAATTGGCAATAATTAAAACTATACCAGGTAGAGCTATATGATTTAGTACATCTTTAACATGTGCCAACCCTTCAATATTTTTCCCGACAGTTTCCATACCACTTATAGGGAACCATTGATTTTTGACTCCAAAAAAATAGATTAGTAACAATCCAAAGAAAAATGTTGGCATAGAAATACCTATTATTGAAAAAGCACTAAAAAAATTATCCGTTTTGGAATACTGTCTTACTGCAGTTATTATACCTATGGGTATAGATACTAAAAATGCAAAAATATAAACAAAAATATTTAAAATCATGCTATTTTTAATAAAATCAGGGATTACCTCAATAACAGGCCTTTTATAAATATAGGAATCCCCAAAATCTCCTTGAACTGAACGAGTTATCCAGTTCCAATATTGAACTGGGATTGGTTTGTCCAACCCTAACCTAGCTCTTTCTGCTTGCCTTTGTTCGGCAGTCGCTCTAGGATCTAGGTTTGATCCTACCGGGTCTCCTG
Organism: Schnuerera sp. xch1; assembly: GCF_019931165.1. Lineage (GTDB taxonomy): Bacteria > Bacillota > Clostridia > Tissierellales > Tepidimicrobiaceae > JAIOUP01. The sequence continues at coordinate 12,094 of NZ_JAIOUP010000020.1, read as the reverse complement.
GAGTTGCTTTTACTATGGTAAAAATTAAAATAGATATAAGTATGATTACAGGTATTAACTGTAATAGTCTTCGACCAATATATCTTAACATATTCTCCCTCCCTATGTTAATTCTTTAATGTTGTAAAGTATAGTTTGATATAACATAAACCCGGCGATATAGTACCGGGTTTATGTATATATAAGTCTACTACTGTAAATTGTATTATTGAGCTATTTCCCAATTTAAGTATACAGCAGGATGACTTATCTCTTGATATGGTGAAGCTTCGAATCCTTGTATGCGGTCATTAACCATATTCCATTGATCCCTTTGGTATACGAATATATATGGCAGTTCTTCGTTTATAAGAAGCGCCCACTCTTCATATATATCTTTACGTTTTTCTTGGTCAAGTTCCTTTCTTCCTGCTATTAATAATTCATCATTTCTTGGATTGTCAAATCCGCCAGCATTGTTGCCACTTTTAACTGATTGACTGCTATGGAATACGTCATAAGCATCAGGATCAATATCTAATGCCCAAGCCATATTCCACATGTCAAAATCTTGCTGTTCAAATACTGCATCTGTCATAGCATTAAAATCCATATAATTTATTTCTAATCCTACACCAATCTTACCCCAATTATCGATCAATACTGGTGCTAATTGCTCAGTCCATTCTACATCTGGATAAGTTGAATATACAAATTCAAGTCTCATACCATCTTTTTCTCTGATTCCATCATCACCCATTACCCATCCAGCTTCATCTAACAATTGATTAGCTTTATCTGGATTATATTCGTATTTATTCATCTTTTCTTCTAGTTCATCTGTATATGCCCACGATACTGGAGACAATGGAACGTGAGCAACACTTCCATGTCCTTTAAAGAAATTGTCTACAAAGCCTTGACGATCAAATCCATAAGCTAAAGCTTGACGAACATTTTTATCAGCTAACCTTGGATCCCTAAGGTTAAAACCTATGTAAGAATACCCATTGTTAGGGAATGAATTAAGATGTATAAAGCCCATTCCTTCCATTATTTCAAAGTTTTCAACAGTGTTAGTTACTCCCTCTAAAACATCTACAGCCCCTGTTTCAAGTTCAGCCATCATAGTATCAGGGGTTACAAATTTAAGTATTAAGTTTTTAATTTTAGGTTCTCCTAAGAAATAGTCTGGATTTGCTTCTAATTCTACATATTGCGCAGGTTCATATCCTACATATTTATATCCACCTGAACCTAATGGATCTAACATCTTAGATTTTAATGTTTCTATATCACCTTTTTCAAATCCATAATGATGTTCTGGCATTATAAACATAGTTAAATAATCTATGTTTGTTGCTTCCACTTCTTTGAAGGTAAAGGATATTGTATAATCATCAATTACTTGAATTCCTGACATATCTTCAGCATCGCCTTCAACATATTCTTCGTATCCTTCCATCAGTTGCGGATATAAAAAATATCTACCATCATAATTTGGATCTGCCATTGCTAAATAGGTGAATTCCACATCATGTGCTGTAAGCGGTTCTCCATCCCAGAATGTAACATCATCTCTTAAATGAAAAGTGTAAGTTTTATTATCTTCTGATATTTCCCAGCTTTCTGCTACATGTGGTATATAGTTACCTTCTTCATCATTGGTAATTAAAGCATCAAACATATATTCATTTACATATGCATCATATACAGTACTATAATAAACTGGCATAAATTCACCTTTTGCTTCTGTCATGCCAATTATAATAGTGTCTTCAGAACCCTCTCTTGCAATAGCTGGATTACTTGAGGTTTCTTCTTCACTATCTGTTGGCCCTTCGGATTCTACTGGTTCTTCTGTATCACCACATGCTACTAAAAAAAGTGATAGTACAAGAAATAAAGCCAATAACAACGACAATCTCCTTTTCATTTTATTAATCCTCCTTTTCTTTTTAATTATGAGCATATTGTATTATAGCATTGTCATAACAATTCTGTCAATTACAGGCATAACACAATATTTTAGGAAACTACTTGCTTAACATAAAAAATAAGTTAAACTAAATTAAATTAATTATTATATATATACTTCTAATTGAATCTAAGTATACCTAATTATATGAAACAGTGATACTATAATTATGAGCTTTGTTAATTTTCTGTAATAATTATTGTTTTTAAAGGATTTTAAAATTCTATATTTAATTAAATAACTATAAAATGTATGGGGTGGTATTGTGAATAAAATCGAAAAGGAATTATATGAATTATGTTCTGAATTTTTGTTATTGTTATATGAATTTAAAAAAAAGGGTAAAATATCTAAAGCTGAATATGAATCTCATGCTAAATTAAAAAGAATATTTATCAACCAAAAAAAAGCAAATTCATAAATATGGATTTGCTTTTTAAATTGCGTAATTTAAAGGATATATCAAAACGCTAATATTATTCCACCTTCATTGGCATAAGTAGTAGTCAGCCCATGGGTTTCTACAATTATTATATCTTTAAATTTATATTTCTTTTTTATTTCCTCTTTCAAATTTTCTGCCTTATTCAATGCATTACAATGAGCTATGCCTAAAATCTTATCATCAAATTTTTCTCCTCGTTCGCCTACAATATCCACTAATCGTTTAAACGCTCTTTTGCTGCCTCTGACTTTTTCAACTAATTTTATGGTTCCCTCATTAGCCCCCATTATTGGTTTTATAGATAATCTACTAGCAATGTTACCCATAATTTTTCCTATCCGTCCAGCTTTAATAAGAGTTTCCAAAGATTCTAATATAAAGAATGTTTTCATCTCTTTTATATATCTCTCTGTTTTATTTATTATTTCATCTTTATTATAATTTCTTTGAATTAATTCAAATAATTTAATGCTCACTAAGGTTTCCCCTATGGATGCACTCAAGGAATCAAATACATGAATAAATTTATCACCTCTTTCAAGAGCGATGTTTTTAGCCAATACTGCATTACTGTAAGTGCTACTTAATGCTGAAGATATAGTTATAGCGAAAATATTATCAGCACCTTCATACTCCTTCAAAAAATCTCCAGGAGCAGGACTAGATGTCTTAGGCATAGATTCACTATTTTTAATTACTGCTAACAATTCATTCACGTTTAAAGTATCATCATCTACATATGTTTTATTATCTACAATAATTTTTAATGGAACCAAACCCACATTTAATCGCTGTCTCAACTCATCATTCAAGTCGCAACTACTATCAGCAACTATTTTGTAATTCATCAGATCACCTCAATTTCTATTGTTATCCTATCCTATCTTCTATAAACTTAGCTAAATTTTTAGCTATTTTTTCTATTTTTTCACCATCCTTACCCTCAATCATGACCCTAACAAGAGGTTCGGTTCCAGAAGGCCTTATCACTACTCTACCCTCTCCATGAAACATATCTTCAATTTTTTCTATTTCTGATTTTATCTCTTCATTTTCAAGGTATGAATTCTTTAATTCATTCTTCACCTTTGCATTTACTAATACCTGAGGAAAGCTTGTAATTATATTATTTAGTTCAGATGCTTTCTTACCCACTTTCTTCATTACATCTATCAATTGTAATGCTGTTAATAATCCATCTCCTGTTGTATTATGCTCTAAAAATATGATATGTCCAGATTGCTCTCCACCTAATACATATTCGTTATTAAGCATTTCTTCTATTACATATCTATCACCAACAGCTGTTTTAACAATATTCATGTTTTTATTTTTTAGATATACATCAAGCCCCATATTGGTCATTACAGTTCCTACTATCGTATTGTTGTTAAGTTTTTGATTTTCGTTTAAGTAAGTTCCACAAATAGCTAATATATGATCCCCATCAATTATATTTCCCTTTTCATCAACAGCAATTAACCTATCTGCATCTCCATCAAACGATAATCCAATATCAGCTTTTGTTTCTAACACTAATGACTGAATCATTGAAGGATTAGTTGAACCACATTCAACATTTATATTCACTCCATTTGGGTTATTATTTATAACAATTACATCACCATTTAATTTTTTAAGTAATTGTGGTGCTATGTTGTATACAGCTCCATTTCCGCAATCTATAGCTATTTTAATACCTTTAAAATCCCCTTCTATCGTGGATTTTAAATGATTCATATAGTACTCAGATGCCTCATTGTCAATAATTGTTTTACCTATATCCCCTTTTAGGGGTCTTAATGATATCTCTTTATCTTTTAAAATTAAATTTTCAATTTTTCCTTCAATGTCGTCATTTAATTTGAATCCATTTTCATTAAAAAATTTAATTCCATTGTATTCTATCGGATTATGAGATGCCGATATAACTACACCTGCTAAAGCATCATATTTCTTAGTTAAAAATGCTACTGCTGGTGTTGGAATAATTCCTAAGGATATCACATCTAATCCAGTAGAACAAATTCCTGCTGTCAATGCAGCTTCTAACATATCCCCTGACTTTCTAGTATCTTTACCAACAATTATCTTCCCTTTTTTACCTTTAGATAATATATAAGCTCCAGCTCTTCCAACCTTATATGCTAATTCTGGAGTTAAATCCTTATTTGCTATCCCTCTTATTCCATCTGTACCGAATAATTTTCCCATACTTATCAGCCTCCTAATTCGAACTATAATATTTTTATAATAACACAATCGTTAATAATTCACAATGAGCAGTAAATAATTGACAACCAAAAAAGAATCCATGGCATTATAAAGATCTTAAAAATCTATTAATAAAATTTCTTCAATGCCATACTTTTTAATATTTCCTTATCATTAAGTTCTGAGTTTTCCATTACTTTTGTTAACAGATACTCCAATATCTCTCCAATTATAGGCCCTTGTTTAAAACCTAAATCAAGTAAATCTCTACCATTAATATCTAATTGGAAAACTTCATATACTTCTCTATTTGTTAGTATTTCTCTTATCTTATTTTCTCTTTCTATTATAAAATTAATAGTTGCTTCTTTATTCGAGCATCTAATATCCGCTTTTTGAAGTGCGATTAAATTAAATACTTCATCCTCTCCTAATTTCCTGATAAGTCTCTTAAGTCCTTTTTCTTTAAAATTAGCATGATGATTCATATGTTCCTCAATCAATTTACATACCTTTTCTCTTAGTTCGCTAGAAATTTTAAACCTTTTCAATACCTCTGTTGCTATGTCAACGCCCAACTTATTGTGACCATAAAAATGACCAATTCCATCTTCATCTACGGTTAAAGTATGAGGTTTAGCTATGTCATGAAAAAGTGCCGCTAATCTTACCTGTAAAATTGAAGGTGTACTGTCCAAAACACATAATATATGGTTATATACATCCATTTCATGATGAGGATTCCTTTGTTCAAATCCTATTGCCGGTATAATTTCTGGTAAAATTATTTTTAGTAGTCCAATTTTCTCCAACAGGCGAATACCAATAGAAGGCTCTTTGCTTAAAATGATTTTAAAAAACTCATCCGTAACCCTTTGCATACTAACTTTTGATACATTTTGACAATATTTTTTAGCAGCATTAAAAGTATTTTTTTCTATATCAAATCTAAGTTGAGTAGAAAATCTAACTGCTCTTAATATTCTAAGATAATCTTCATCAAATCTTTTATCTGGATTTCCTACGGCCTTTATTATTTTTCTGTTTAAGTCCATTTTCCCATCAAAAGGATCTATTATCCCTTTTTTACTATTATATGCCATTGCATTTATTGTAAAATCTCTACGACTTAAGTCATCTTCAATATGGGAAGAAAAAGATATCCATTCAGGCCTTCTACCATCAAAATAACTACCTTCCTTTCTGAAAGTAGTTATTTCCACATCTCCTTCTTGTTGGCATACGATTATAGTCCCAAATTTCTTACCTATGCTTACAGTTTTGAAATCACTAAAAATATCTTCTATCTTATATGGAAGAGCATCTGTTGCAATATCATAATCAGTTGGTTCCTTTCCTAAAAGCATATCTCTAACACTTCCACCTACTATATACGCCTTGTATTTTTTTTCTTCTAGCCTTTTAATTATTAGCTGTACATAATTTGGAATATTAAATGTCATAATATCACTCCATATATTTTATTATTATAAGTATAGCATAGTATAAATTTACACATAGTATTTTATACCTTTTAAATCAGCAAAAGAGCTTGAGGGATTTCCCTCAAGCTCAGATATTTAAAACTATTTCCATTGTTTAAGAAGAATTGTAGCGTTGTGACCTCCAAACCCTAAAGAATTTGACATTCCATATTTGAGTTCCTTCTTAATAAAATTGTTTGGAGTATAATTTAAATCACATTCTTCATCCGGTACTTCATAGTTTATAGTTGGTGGTACTATTCCTTCTTTAATAGCTAATGCTGTAGCTATAGTTTCTATTCCACCAGCAGCCCCAAGTAAATGGCCTGTCATAGACTTAGTTGAACTTATGGATATATTATAAGCATGTTCTTTGAATAAGCTCTTTATAGCTAAAGTCTCCAATTTATCATTGTAATAAGTGCTTGTTCCATGTGCATTAATATAATCTATTTCATTAGAACCGACTTTTCCATCTTTCAATGCTAATTCCATAGCTTTTTTAGCTCCCTTGGCTTCTGGATCTGGTGCTGTTATATGATATGCATCAGAAGTAGCTCCATATCCAATAACTTCAGCATATATTGTTGCTCCTCTTTTTAATGCATGGTTGAGCTCCTCTACTATTAAAATACCTGATCCTTCTCCGATTACAAAGCCATCTCTATTCTTATCAAAAGGTCTACTTGCTCTAGTCGGCTCTTCATTACTTGTAGATAGGGCCTTCATCGAATTAAAACCTGCTAATGAAACAGGTGTTATTGCTCCTTCACTACCTCCAGTAATTATTAGATCAGAAATACCTCTTTGTATCATCTTGAAGGATTCCCCTATAGCATGAGTTCCAGATGCGCAAGCAGTTGTAATTGCCATGCTAGGTCCTTTAAGTCCATATTTCATGGAAATCTGTCCCGGAGCCATATTTGATATCATCATAGGGATAAATAATGGACTTACCCTTTTAGGACCTTTTTGTAATAATTTAGCATGTTCCTTTTCCAGAGTCTCCATACCGCCTATGCCAGAACCTATAATCACTCCTATTCTTTCTTTGTCCATACTTTCCAAGTTTATTTTTCCATCTTCTAGTGCCAAATGTGCTCCTGCAACAGCATACTGAGCAAATCTATCCATACGTCTTGATTCTTTCTTATCCATATAGTTTTCTGGTGAAAAATTCTTCACCTCTGCTCCAATTTTTGTAGCAAATCCTTCTGTATCAAATCTAGTAATATATCCTATACCTGATTTACCTTTTAGTAGAGAATTCCAATACTCATCTTTTCCAATTCCAATGGGTGTAATAGCACCTAAACCAGTTATAACCACTCTCTTCAATTGTATACCCTCCCTACTATAATAGAATATTATTTAATTTTTGTTTCAACATATTTTACGATGTCTCCTATATTTTCAAATGTTTCTGCATCCTCATCTGGAATCTCAACGCTAAATTCATCTTCTAAAGCCATCATTATCTCTACAGCATCTAATGAATCTGCATCTAGATCATCCATTATTGAAGTTTCCATAGTAATACTTTCTACATCATCTATTTCTAATGTCTCACCTATTATATTTCTAACTTTTTCAAAATTTGTCATCTTAATTCCTCCTCTTTACATTATCATTCCACCATCTACATTTATAACTTGCCCTGTAATATAATCTGATTTTTCACTAGCTAAAAATACTACTATGTTCGCTATCTCATGGGGAGTCCCCAATCTGCCCATGGGAATATTTTTAACCAGTGAATCTTTGATATCTTCCTTTAATTTTTTAGTCATATCTGTTTCTATAAGACCAGGTGCTACTGCATTTACATTTATGCCTCTACTTGCTAATTCTTTTGCCATAGATTTTGTAAATCCAATAACGCCAGCCTTAGATGCACTATAATTTCCCTGCCCAAAATTTCCTGCAACTCCTGCTACAGATGCTATATTTATAATCTTTCCATATCTTTTTTTCATCATACCTCTAATAATGGATTTTGTGCAAAGATAAGTGCCTCTTAAATTAGTATTGATCACTTCATCCCATTCTTTAGTTTTCATTCGCATGATTAAATTATCTTTTGTTATTCCTGCATTATTGACTAATATGTCGATGTCTCCTAATTTATCCTTGGCTACTTCTAACATCTTAGCAACATCTTCTTCTTTGGAAACATCAGCTTTTATAGACATTCCTTTTACTCCATTTTTTTCAATTTCATTTACAACTTCCTGAGCTTTTTGTATATTATGGATATAGCTAATTGCTACATTTACTCCATTTTCAGAAAGTTTTATTGCAATTTCTCTACCTATACCTCTTGAACCACCAGTCACTAAAGCATTTTTATTTGTTAGACTCAATTTGCCACCTCCTCTTTAAGAGAATTTACCGTATTTTTGAAGGTTTCTATGTTATTAACATAATAAGTGTTGACACTTTTATTCATAGATTTGCTAATTTTCTTAACAAATTTTGTAAGACTTTTTCCCGGACCTATTTCTACAAATGTATCTACATCTTCATTTATTAGAAATTCTACGCTATCTTGCCACAATACTGAACGACTAACTTGATTAACTAGTTCTTCTTTTATTTCTTCTTTTTTCACTACAGGTTTTGCATCCACATTGGATACTAAATTTTTCTTTAAATCAAATAATGCTACTTTTTCTAGTTCTTCTTTTAGCTTTTCACCCGCTGGTCTTAACAAGCTGGAATGAAATGGTGCACTAACAGGTAACATTACAGCTTTTTTTGCACCAAGTTCTAATGCTCTATTACAGGTTAATTCTACTCCTTCTTTTTCTCCTGAAATAACTATTTGTCCTGGAGAGTTATAATTTGCTACTTCTACTATATTATGGTTAGTAAGCCCTTTTATAGCCTCTAACACTTTATCTCTACTTAACCCTAATATAGCTGCCATACCACCTTTCCCTTGCGGAACTGTCTCTTGCATAAGTCTTCCCCTAATTTTCACGAGCCTTAAAGCATCACTAAATTCAATTCCACCGGACTTAACTAAGGCAGTATACTCGCCTAGACTCAGGCCTGCCGTATAATCACAGTCTATGCCCTCTTTTTCTAAAACCCTCATCATTGCTATACTAGTTGCAAGTATGGCTGGCTGGGTATTTTCAGTTTTTATCAATTCCTCAGTTTCTCCTTCGAAACAAAGTTCCTTTAAATTCATGTTCAGTGAATCATTTGCCTCTTCAAATACTAATTTTGATTCAGAGAAAGTATCATAAAAATCTTTACCCATTCCAACATATTGTGCACCTTGCCCAGGAAAAATAAATGCTATTTTACTCATTGGACTCACCCCCTTTAATAGAGGTTAAATTATCCACTTGAATCTTTGCAGTTTTAATCATATCCTGAATAATATCTTCACAAGGTTTTACATCATCAATAAGACCTGCTATCTGACCAGCCATAACAGAACCTTTAGAGATATTTCCTTCTCTTACTGCAAGCCTTAGCCTCCCAGATCCTAGTTCTTCTAAAACTTCAAAAGGAGCACCTTTTTTCTCTAATTCCATATACTCTTTAGTAAATTTGTTTTTCAGTACCCTTACTGGATATCCTGTGCTTCTACCAGTAACTATAGCATCCCTATCCTTTGATTTAATGATCATTTCTTTAAAATTATCATGGACTGTACACTCTGTCGAACATACAAATCTAGTTCCCATTTGTATTCCTTCAGCTCCTAATGATATTGCAGCTATGAATCCTCTACCGTCCGCAATACCTCCTGCAGCAATTACAGGAATATTAATTGCATCAACTACCTGTGGAACCAAAGCCATAGTGGTCAATTCCCCAATATGACCGCCAGCTTCTGTTCCTTCTACTATTACAGCATCCACGCCTATCCGCTCTAATCTCTTTGCTAAAGACACAGTAGGTACTACAGGTATTACTTTTATTCCGTGTTCTTTAAACTTACTAATATATTTGCCTGGGTTTCCTGCACCTGTAGTCACGACAGGAACCTCTTCTTCACAAATCATACCTACTATATCCTCAGCAAAAGGTGACTTCAACATTATATTTACCCCAAAAGGCTTAATGCTAAGTTTCTTAAAATTACGTATTTCTTCTCTTATAACTTCTGATGGTGCATTTCCTGCTGCAATAATTCCTAGTCCACCAGCTTCAGAAACTGCAACTGCTAATTCATGAGTAGCTACCCATGCCATACCACCTTGTAGAATAGGGTATTTAATGTCCAGTAACTTACATATTCTTGTATCAAACATATTTAATCCCTCCTACTTGTTCCATTTTAATAACGTTGAACCCCAAGTTAAACCAGCACCAAAAGCTACTAATAAAATTACTTTTCCATTCTTTAATAACCCTTTTCTATAGGCTTCATCTAATGCAACCGGTATAGATGCAGATGATAAATTCCCGTATTTATCTAAATTTACATAGACCTTATCCTCTGTTAACTTAAGCTTCTTTCTTGCTGATTGAATAATTCTAATATTAGCTTGATGTGGAACAAGAAAGTCAATTTCTCCTAAGGAAAGATTAGCTTTATTCAATACTTCTATTGATGTTTTTTCCATTATTCTTACAGCAAACTTAAACACTTCTCTTCCATCCATCTTTATAGTGTGAAGGTTATTTGATACAGTCTCATAACTTGCAGGTAGTCTCGAGCCACCAGCTGGTTGAGTCAATAAATGACCATCACTTCCATCTGATCCTAAATCAAAAGAAAGAAATCCTGATCCTTCTTTACACCTTTCAAGCACACATGCTCCTGCTCCGTCTCCAAACAGGATACAAGTATTTCTGTCCTCCCAATTAACAATCTTTGAGAGCGTTTCTGCTCCAATTACTAATACTTTCTTGTAAGCTCCTGCTTTTATAAAATTTGAACCCACGGACAGTCCATATATAAATCCTGAACATCCTACAGATATGTCAAAAGCTGCTGCATTTACTGCTCCTATATTATCTTGTACAATGCATGCTGTAGAGGGAAAAGCCATATCAGGAGTTACAGTTGCTACTAATATTAAATCTAATTCTTCCGGTAAAATTTCCCCATCTTTTAAAGCATTTTTTGCTGCTATTGTAGCAATATCAGATGTGGAGGTTTGATCATCAGTAATTCTTCTTTCTTTTATTCCTGTTCTTTCAACTATCCATTTATCGGATGTATCTACTATCTTAGTTAAGTCCTTATTGGTTACAATTTTTTCTGGTATATAACTACCTATGCCAGTTATTCCTATTGAATATATATTATTCAATTTTGCACCTCCGTAAAAATTAATATTGGAGTCTTGTATTGTTTTTATCACCTCCTAAAAAATTGATAAAAATTAGTTGCCAAAAAGTTTTGGCTTCTGTATTATTATATATGAATAACAAAAACTTAAGAATAAGTATACATTATTTTTGTTAAATGGTCAACTATTTGGAATAATACGGAAAATATGAGGTGAATATATGACTAAAGGCCTAGATATTAACGATATACTAAAAATCATCCCCCATAGGTACCCATTTTTATTGGTTGATAATGTAAAAATACTTTCGTCTGGAAAAAAAGGAGTGGGATATAAAAACATTACCATTAATGAACCTTTCTTTCAGGGACATTTCCCAGAAATGCCTATAATGCCTGGGGTTTTAACCATCGAGGCTATGGCTCAAGTAGGTGCTGTAATTTTATTGTCTGAAGATAAATATAAGGGAAAAGTTCCTTATTTTGCAGGAATAAATAAGGCCCGGTTCAAGAAAAAGATAATCCCAGGTGACATATTAAGAATGGAAGTAGAAATAATAAAGATAAGAGGACCAATAGGAATAGGAGAAGGCAAAGCATTTGTAGATAATGATTTAGCAACAGAAGGAGAATTTTTGTTTGCAATAGAATAAAAATGAGGGGGCTGTTTCAAAATAAAAAGCCCAAAAAAGTAAAACAGGTCTTAGAGCGCTAGCGCTAAGACCTGTTTTTTAGTA
>NZ_JAIOUP010000001.1 GCF_019931165.1 Schnuerera sp. xch1 | reverse complement strand
GGCCTTAGGTGTAAGAGTAGTAATACTTTAAGCTGAAAGGTACTAATAGGTCGAGGGCTTGACCAGAGATATAATTTACTGTGAAGTTTACAAAATAAAAGATAAAAAGCAGTTGACAAAAGAGGAAAAATAATGTAAAATGTTTTTTGTCGCTAAAAAATTAAAAAGATTAGAGACAAACTTAAAATTTGCGCAAGCAAGTTCATTTGGTGACAATAGCGAGAGGGATACACCTGTATCCATACCGAACACAGAAGTTAAGCCTCTCAGCGCCGATGGTACTTGGGTGGAGACGCCCTGGGAGAGTAGGACGCTGCCAAGTAAAACATTCCTAGGTAGCTCAACGGTGGAGCACCCGGCTGTTAACCGGTAGGCTGTGGGTTCGAATCCCACCCTGGGAGCCAGCTATAGATTGCCGGAGTGGCGGAACTGGCAGACGCACAGGACTTAAAATCCTGCGGTCTTTGTAAGACTGTACCGGTTCGATTCCGGTCTCCGGCACCATTATGACATATAAATACAAATAACTCATCGCGGGATGGAGCAGTCTGGTAGCTCGTCGGGCTCATAACCCGGAGGTCGCTGGTTCAAATCCGGCTCCCGCAACCACTAACAAATATTATTTTATGGCGGCGTAGCTCAGTTGGCTAGAGCATGCGGTTCATACCCGCAGTGTCAGCGGTTCAAATCCGTTCGCCGCTACCATTAATTATGGCCCTATGGTCAAGCGGTTAAGACATCGCCCTTTCACGGCGGTATCCCGGGTTCGAATCCCGGTAGGGTCACCATAGTAACATTAGTTGGGCGCATAGCTCAGTTGGGAGAGCATCTGCCTTACAAGCAGGGGGTCATAGGTTCGAGCCCTATTGCGCCCACCAATTCAAAATTTTGCGAAGCAATTTGGCCTGGTAGTTCAGTTGGTTAGAATGCTAGCCTGTCACGCTAGAGGTCGAGGGTTCGAGTCCCTTCCAGGTCGCCAAATGCTGGCGTAGCTCAATTGGTAGAGCAACTGACTTGTAATCAGTAGGTTGGGGGTTCAAGTCCTCTCGCCAGCTCCAATCAAAAAATATGGAGGAGTTCCCGAGTTGGCCAAAGGGGACGGACTGTAAATCCGTTGGCTTAGCCTTCACTGGTTCAAATCCAGTCTCCTCCACCAAATAAATGTGCGGAAGTGGCTCAGTGGTAGAGCATCGCCTTGCCAAGGCGAGGGTCGCGGGTTCGAATCCCGTCTTCCGCTCCATTTTGATTTTATTAATGCGGGTGTAGCTCAGTGGTAGAGCCCCAGCCTTCCAAGCTGGTTGCGAGGGTTCGATTCCCTTCACCCGCTCCATTTATATATGGCGGCATAGCCAAGTGGTAAGGCAGAGGTCTGCAAAACCTTTATTCCCCAGTTCGAATCTGGGTGCCGCCTCCATACATGTACCTATAGCTCAACTGGATAGAGTGCTTGACTACGAATCAAGAGGTTGGGGGTTCGAGTCCTCCTAGGTACACCATCCAAATCCACAATGAAGTATATTTCTACTTCATTGTCATGAAGGATTACCTTTTGAACATAAGTCTGGATGATTTTCTTCTGATCATCTAGACTTTTTTCTTTTATATTAGAATTTTTCTTTAGGTATTCCTTAATCATATCAATAGTAGGAGAATTAATTTCTGCTTGAAGTTTAGCTTCATTTAAATAGAATGTTAACTCATTTTTTCTTTTTTCAAGTTCATCCATTTTTTCTTTCATTGATGGATGGAACATTCCATTGGCAATTGCATTTACTATATTATCTATTTGATTTTGTACTACTTTTAATTCTTTTTCAAAAGCTTTAATATCAGATTGTATTTCAGCTTGTTGGGAATTTGCATATTCAAATATTCTTTTAGACAATTTATCAATTGCATCAGAAGAGAACATTTTCTTTTCTAATTCATCTATAACCATAGTTTCAAGATAATCCTTATTGATAGATTTTAAGTCACAATTTTTGCTATTTGAACAACAATAACTTACATAAAGTTTTTTATTTTTTCCTGCAGTACGACGATTACCTACAATTCTGTGCTCACATTTACCACAGTAAATTATTCCGCTTAAAATGATCTGAGGTATTCCTCTAGGAATTCTTATTATTTCATCATCAGATTTCATCTTTCTATGATTCCTTTTTCCATTTATCATTTTGATAGTTTTATTGTAAGTGTAGATTCCTTTATATTTTTCATTGACTAAAATATCATGTAAGCTACTTTTTTTAAACTTTTTACCTTCTTTTGTTGTGTATCCACGTTTATTTAATTCATCGATTATTGTTCCGTATCCATAGCCATCAGCATACATAGAGAAAATTAATCTTACAATTTCAGCTTCTTTTTCATTTATTACATAGTCTTTATCTTTTATAACATCATAACCAAGAGGAACTGTACCACCACAATGTTTACATTGCAAAGCTTTTTCTTTTAGACCTTTCATTACTTCTCTTGCAAGATTTGCACTATAGTATTCTGCCATTCCTTCTAATACGGATTCCAATATAATAGATTCTGGACTGTCATCCAAGTTTTCTAATACAGATATAAGTTTAACTCCATTTAATTTTAATTCTCTCTTATAAAAAGCACTATCATATCTATTTCTAGCAAATCTGTCTAATTTATGAACTATTACAGTATCGAATATTCCAAGTTTACTATCTTTTATCATTTGCAAAAAAGATGGTCTATTAGCAGTAGTAGCAGTATAAGCTTCATCAGTATATATTTTTACAATTTGAATATTATTTCTTTGACAATATTCTCTTATGGCTCTTATTTGTGCATCTATGGATTCTTCGTTTTGATTATCACTAGAATATCTAGCATATACAGCTGCTTTTTTCATAGGTAACACCTCTCTTCGAATACATTATTTAAAATGGAATGTCATCAATAGAGAATTCAAAACTTGGAGCTGCTTCAGTCTCATATTCTTTTGTTTCAAGCTCTTGCTTTTCTACTTGCCAAGGTTTAAGTAATTTATTTACAAAAAAAGTAGACATGTACCCACAATATGTACAATATCTTGCATTTCCAGGGGGATGAGCTCCCAAATTATCATATTCATATTCATTTCTTCCAGGGCAATTTGGGTTAATACATCTATTAACTAAATGTGTTCCACATTTTGTGAGAAGAAAATACTCTGCTTGTAAAAAAATGAAGCAAAAGTACTCTGTTTATAAGCAATAAATAAAAATTTTTTGGGGAGCTTTTGAAGTTCCTGATTTAACATTTCAAAGCTTAATAGTAATAACTAAGCTTATATTTGAGGTATAGGGTAATTTATCTTAGTTGCGATATTTTAAATTGTAGTTTGCTAAATAAAATGTTAAAAGCTAATCCCAAAATATATATATTAATTGAGTTTTGCGAAAAATTTGTGAAGCAAAAATACTACGTTTGAGGAATAAATTTGTAAATTCAATCAAAGAGAGTATTGATATGTAACCAAACAGAGCATTTGTTTCTTTATTAATATGATTTTTGATATAAATATTAATTTTTCATGTGTATTTTTGCTTAGAAATTGGATATTAATAGATGGCTAAATTAAGCCATCATATTATGGTTTTTCAAAACGATATTAATAAAATTATTAATATTTTTATAAGCATTAGAAGTAATTGATTTAGTGTCGTTATAGTTTTAATGAATTAATGTGTTTATTATTTTGTTTTCAATATAAATAACTTACTAATAATTTTATTTTTACAATCAATATTACAGTGCATCTATGCTCCAATCTCAATGTTATGCATTGTTTAAAATGCCATACAATTTAAATGAAATTATTAGAAGGGTTGAAAAAATAGCTAGTAGATCTTACAATAGGCAATTAAAAAAGAAAGAATCCTGATCTTAATTTGATTATATTTTAGGGTGGCAAAATATAAATTGCTACCCATTTGCCATATATTATTTTATTATTGTGGTTTTGAATTGGTACGCTCTAGGTACACCAATACAAACCCTGTAATCATAACGGTTCCAGGGTTTGTTATTTTTTGGAATAATATTAAAATATGTGATATGACTACTACAGGTATAATGGCTTTAAATCACCTTTGAAATTCATTGTAAAATAATTGTAGAAAGAATTGTAGTTCTTATTGATTTATGTCAAATAATATGTTAAATTAAATTAGTCGATTACCGAACGAATAAAAGGATGTGATTAAAATAAACTTGATAAAGGATAGTAAGTTTTTCATCCCAACTCCACAGCTTAAGGAATTAGTTATATTAGAATATATAGAAAATAATTCAGACGTAACACAGAAAGAACTAGCTAAAGTAGCAAATGCAGCACCATCTATGATAAATGCATATATAGAAGAGTTTGAACAAAAAGGATACATGAAAAGACAATATTTATCAGCGAAAACTGTAAATTATTTAATTACATCAAAAGGAATTCAGAGGAAGAATTATTTAAGTATCTGTTATATACAAGAATTGATGAAACTCTATAAACTAGCAAAAGAAAATGTAGAGAGATTTATTGAAAGTATAATAAATAAAGGTTATAAAAACATACTGCTATATGGAGCAGGAGAAGTAGCAGAAACTATATTAAGTGTAATAAGAGATAAAAAATCTTCATTAAGTGTACAAGCTATAATAGATGATGATAAAGATAAGCAAGGAAAAAAAATGTTAGGATATAAGATAATATCTAGAAAAGAAATAGAATCATATAATCATGATGCTATAGTCATTACAAGTTATACTTTTGAATATGATATTATGAATAGATTGAAAGAGATCGAGTATCCAGTGGAAAGGGTTGGAAGGTTTTTTGGAATGTAAAATTATATTAATCTGTTGGATTGATAAACAAAGTGATATTTAAATATATTATATGAGATTAGAAAAAGGCTGTGTAATTGTATGAGAAATTTAAATTTACTTATAAAAAGAATAATTGATTTCTTCGGAAGTCTAATAGGCATTATTGTTATTTCACCAATATTAATAATAATTTGTATTGCGATAAAACTGAATTCAAAAGGACCAGTAATTTTCAAACAAGAACGTTTAGGAAAGAATGGCAAGGTTTTTAAAATACTTAAATTTAGAACTATGGTAGTTAATGCCGAAAAAATCGGGGATGGACTTAAAGTAAAAAATGAAAATGATAATAGAATTACTAAAGTTGGTAAATTTCTTAGAGCCACTAGTTTAGATGAATTACCACAGCTATGGAATGTTATAGTAGGGGATATGAGCTTGGTAGGACCAAGACCACCTGTTTCATATCATCCATATAAGTACGAAGAATATGATGCTATTCAACGAAGAAGATTTGATATGAAGCCAGGCATTACTGGTTTAACACAGGTTACTGTAAGGAACTCTGTATCCTGGGACGATAGAATTATAATTGACATCAAATATATAGAGAAATTTAATGTATTGTTAGACATTAAAATTTTATTTAAAACTTTCAAAAAGATATTTAAAAAAGAAAGTATATATACAAAATCAGATAAAGAACCAGCAGCTAGTTCAAATACGAAATAAATAGAATAATAGAAGGTAAGAATAGGGTGATATAGTTGGATATTAAGCTTCGCAAATTTGAAGAAAAAGATATACCTTATAAAGTAAAGTGGATTAATGATGAAAAAAACAATAAATATCTTCATTATGATTTGCCTCTTGAAGAAGATAAAACATTAAGATGGTTTAGGAATATAAAGGATAGGGGAGACAGGGTAGATTATACTATAACTTATAATGAAGAACCTATTGGATTAATAGGATTACTGAATATTGATCAAAAAAATAAAAAAGCAGAGTATTATATTTGCCTTGGCGAAGACAAATACAAAGGGAAAGGTATAGCTTATATTTCATCAAGATTATTAATAGATATTGCTTATAGAGAATTAAAACTAAATAAGATCTATCTCTATACTGAAACAAATAATATAGCAGCACAAAAATTATTTCAAAAGGTTGGATTTAAAAAAGAAGGATTATTGAAAGAAGATTTAATTTATAATGGTCGTAAGGTTGATAGATATACTTATGGGCTCATACTAAAGGATTATTTTAAATCAAATTAATATGAGAGGTTATATATGAAAAAGAGGTTATATATGAAAAAAATGAATGCTACACCAATTCAAAAATTAAATCAAAAGTTAAATAATAATAATTTTTATATAAAAAGAGATGATCTTATACCAATTTCTTTTGGAGGTAATAAAGCAAGAAAGGCAATATTATTTTTTGATGATATAAAGCTAAAAGGTTCTGATTGCGTTGTCACTTATGGTAGTAGTAGTTCCAATCATTGTCGGATCATAGCAAACATAGCAGCGTCCAAAGGAATGGCATGTTATATTATATCTCCAACTGAATCAAGTAAGGATACTGCAAATAGTAAAATGATTAATCTATTTGGTGCAAAAATAATAAAATGTCCTGTATCTGAAGTGAGTGATACGATTAATAAAAAGATTAAAGAATTAATAGATAAAGGATATAATCCTTACTTTATACAAGGTGGTGGGCATGGGAATCTTGGAACTCAGGCCTATGTAGATGTTTATAAGGAAATTAGAGATTACGAAAGTAATGAAGGAATACATTTTGATTATATATTTCATACTTCAGGTACTGGTACTACTCAAGCAGGACTTATTTGTGGGCACCTATTACATGGCGATGATAAAAAGATTATTGGTATAAGTAATGCTAGGAAAAATCCATATGGAGGACAAGTTGTTTTAAATAGTGTTAATAGTTACTTATCTAGTATAGAAAAAGAACAAGTAACTAATAAAGAAGTTGTTTTTATAGATGATTATGTGCTTGATGGGTATGGTTCTTATAATGATGATATATTGAATACTATCAAGGAAATCTTGATAATCGATGGAATACCTTTAGATACTACTTATACTGGAAAAGCATTTTGGGGAATGAAAGAATATATTAAGAAACATAAAATTACAAATAAAAATATTTTATTTATACATACTGGTGGAACACCACTGTTTTTTGACGATTTGGAGGAGGTTTACGAATGAAATTTAAATATCATAAACTTTCAATATTACCTAAATTATCCTGGTGTGCTGTAACTACACATAAATCATCAGAGATTCATATATATCATGGAAATGGAGTAGAAACCTTTGAAGATTTTTTTGTTGAAGGAGCTTGGGATGGAGATTTTTGCTCTGGAGACTTTGATGAATCAGAATTTTTTATGGGCTCAGGTGGAAAAATGTCAGAAAATGGATCGGGGGGGGTAATACTTGCTACTTCTAATCACACACTTGAGAGATTATATAGTATTTCAGAAGAGAGTGTAATTTATATATCAAATTCATTACCTTTTATTTTATATATGTCAGATTCGGAATTAGAATCTAAGTATTTAAGTTATGAAACAGTTTTTAATTCCATATTAAAAGGAATTAATAAATATACAAAGATGATTCCTTTAAATGAAGGGAAAAAGATCAACCTACATTATTATTGTAATATTTTATTGAATGATAAATACGAATTATTAGAGCTTCAAAAGAATGAAATAAAATCTTTTAAGGATTACGAAGATTATGAGAATCGGTTAGTTAAAGCACTCAAAACCTTTGTTAACAACGCACAAGATCCTGAAAGGAAAATTAAATATGAATTAACAACAACTATCTCTAAAGGTTATGATGCAGCAGCATGTGCAGCCATGGCTTATGAAGTTGGTTGTGAAAAGGTAGTATCATTTGATAAGCCACAAAAATATGCGGATGATTGTGGAGATGATATAGCAAAAAAATTAGGTTATAAAAGTATTATTACAAAAAATGCTAATGAATATCTAAATAATAAATCACTTGTAGAAGCAGAATTTGTATCTTCTGGAGAATTAGGAACTGGAATTGTTTTTACAGCTTTTGAAAAAGAGTTTAAGAACAGCGTAGTTTTTATAGGAGAGAGAGGAGACAAAATTTGGGATAAAAACAGGACTGATTATAATAATTATTTTCGATTTGAGAATGAAGTGTTTACAAGTACTTCTATGGTAGAAAATAGACTTAGGATTGGATATATAATAATTCCTATGCCTTTATTTGGAGCATCACAATGGCCATCTATTCATAAAATAAGCAATTCAGATGAAATGAAATCTTATTCCATTGGAGGCAATTATGATCGTCCAATTCCTAGAAGAATATTGGAGACTAGAGGAATTGACAGAAATATGTTTGGAGTAGAGAAAAAAGGTGCTGGTTTTAATTATAGATTTGATAACTTAGGTAGAATTAAAAAGAGAATGTCAAAGAAATCATATGATTCATTTTATAATTTTTATATAAATAATAAAAGAAACAAATTAAAGGCTATAAAGGCTTGGATTAGATTTTTACGGAATACTAAATCACTATATATAAGTTACTTTTTAAGAAAAGTGGGTTTTCATGTAAAAAACAGTAAGCTTACAGCAGATGCTACTTCAAATCCAGGAGCACCATCATATTTATTTAATTGGGGTGTATATGAAATGATTAATAAATATAAAAAATCTAAGATTGATAGATGGTGGATTTAAACTACTTAATATTTATAAGTTAAAGGTGGGCTAACCGTTGAATAATGAACTAAACATTTTAATATTAAGCTGTGGTACAAGGAATAAAATAATACAATACTTTAAAAAAGAATTAAATGGTCGAGGACTGGTCATGGCGACAGATTGTAGTGAACTTGCTCCAGCTCTTTATGATGCAGATAAACATTTTATTGTTCCAAGAGTGAATGAGGAAGGCTACATAGATATAATTTTAAATATATGCAAAGAAAATAATGTTAAAGCAGTTCTATCTCTTATTGATCCAGAACTAAACTTGCTTGCTAAACATAAACAAGATTTTTTAGATATAGGAACAATTCCAATTGTTTCTGAATTCGGAACAGTTGAAATGTGCTTTGATAAATACAATATGTATGAATTCCTTATACAGAATGAGTTCAAAACTGTTAAAAGTTATATAGACAAAGAAGTATTTTTTGGAGATGTAGATAAAGGAAATATAAACTATCCTGTATTCATAAAACCAGTTAGAGGTAGTGCCAGTATCAATATCAATAAAGTAACCTCTAAAGAAGAAGTAGAATTATTATTTAGTCGCTTTGACAACTTGATGATTCAAGAATTTATGAATGGAATAGAATATGGAGCAGATGTCTATATAGATATGATTTCAGGTGAACCAGTATCGATTTTTATAAAAGAAAAAATAAAAATGAGAGCTGGTGAGACAGATAAATCTGTATCGATAAAAGATGATAATCTATTTGAACTGATTAAGCAATTTGTTAAAAAAGCAGGTTTAAAAGGAATTATCGATATTGATATATTTAAAATTAATGGAGAGTATTATATTTCTGAAGTAAATCCACGTTTTGGAGGTGGATATCCACATGCATATGAATGTGGAGTAGATATTCCAAAGATGATTATAAATAACATAAAAGGCTATTCAAACGATGAAATATTAGGTAAGTATGAAGAAGGAATTTATATGATGAAATATAATGAAATAAAGATTATGAGAAGTAATACTATACATAAGTGATTTAATGAATATTTTAAATAAAGCAGGTGATTTCATGACCAACAACAAACAAATACCTCTATCAGTCCCAAACCTTTCACTAGACATCCTAGAAAACATAAAGGAGTGTATAGAAACAGGCTGGGTATCTACAGGAGGAAGATTTATAACTGAATTTGAAGAAAAAATAGCAAAATATGTAGGAGTAGAAAGAGCAGTATCTTGTCAATCAGGTACATCAGGTCTGCATCTTGCATTAAGAGTATTAGGCATAGAATCTGGAGATGAAGTAAT
Source organism: Schnuerera sp. xch1 (assembly GCF_019931165.1). Taxonomy (GTDB): domain Bacteria; phylum Bacillota; class Clostridia; order Tissierellales; family Tepidimicrobiaceae; genus JAIOUP01. Next base: position 442,122 of record NZ_JAIOUP010000001.1, on the reverse strand, counting down.
AGTTCCTACAGTTACCTTCATAGCAGCAGTAAATCCAGTTAAATACATGAGTGCAGAACCTATATTCATGGACTGTGATGATACATTAAATATTGATATGGATAGGTTAGAGGATTTTTTAGAAAATGAATGTAACTATATAGATGGGAAAGTGATCAATAAAAAGACCAGTAAACAAATAAAAGCCATAGTAGTAGTTCATGTATTCGGTAATCCAGTTGATATGGAAAGACTTATGAAAATTAGAGAAAAATATAATTTAAAAGTAATAGAGGACTCCACAGAAGCATTAGGATCCTATTATTTAGAAGGAGAATACAAAGGCAAATATTGTGGTACCATTGGAGACATAGGAGTATACTCATTTAATGCCAATAAGATAATAACCACAGGTGGTGGAGGAATGGTCGTATCCAATGATCAAGAATTGTTAGATGAAGTAGCATTCCTAGGTGTACAAGCTAAAACTAATTCTCTATACTTTGTTCATGATGAAATAGGATATAACTATCGCATGACAAACATACAAGCAGCCTTTGGAATCGATCAAATAGATAGATTAGAAGAATTTATAGAAACAAAGATTAAAAATTATAACATATACAAAAAAGCTTTACAAAATATAGATGGATTAACTCTATTACCATTTAGACAGGATACAAGATCTAATCATTGGTTTTATTCGATATTGGTAGATAAGAATAAGTATGGTATAGATAGAGATGAATTATTGAGAAAATTAAATGAAGAAAATATTCAAGCAAGACCATTGTGGAGATTGATACATAAACAGAAACCTTATGTAGGTAGTCAAAGTTATAGGATTGAAAAGGCAGAGTTTTATGAAAAAAATTTAATAAATGTGTCTTGTAGTAGTAATTTGAGTGAGGATGAGGTTGAAGTGGTGGTAGGGAAGTTGATGGAATATAAATTACCTTCAGTATAAAGGAGTATGTAATACAAAGAAGACTAGATTTAAAGGGATTATTGATATCTTTTGGTGGTGGCATTCTCATGGATATGAAAGTGGAGGAATAGAATGTTAAATCATTTAGGAGAAGTCAAAAGAGCTGATTTAGATTTGCGAACTGAATATTTGGGCTTACAGACAATGATATATCGCATTGAAGGAGAAAGATATTTGATATTATGCGAGAATTATAAGGGCGACTTTGAAAAGTTAAAAAAACATTTTGATTATAGTATTCGTCCAATATGTTGTCCCATAGAATTAGTTAATGAAGAACCTAAAGAATTCAAAGAAATTGTAGAAAATATCCCTTTAGATAATATAATAAATGATTTTCAAGGCGTTTGTTTAACACAGCCCGAAATAGATAATATGATTAGTAGCAAGTTTCATCACATTGATTTTATTGATATATCTAGTATACCTGGGGCACATGCTCAATTGATAATTACTATTTCAGATGATACAGGAGTAGAGGATATATCAATGCTAAAAGATTTTCTATATAAAATGGAATTAAGTTTTGAGAAAGTTATTGTAAGAAAGGAATCAGACAAATGTATTGAACTTGAGAATTCTGAAGGAAAATGGCAAAAAGGAGAAAGCTTATATCATAATGATTCTATGTATTGTTTCACAGACAAAAATTTACCTTTTTCAGTAAATGATGCTGATTATTGGTTTTCCAATGTTGAAGATATATATCAGGGGAAGATAGATAGAGCTGAGCTTCCATTTTTCAGCTCGGGAGAGACTAAATGTTATTTAGACTTTTCATGTTTTAAAAATATCAACCTTAGAAATAACATTTTGCTTTACGACAAAGTTTATCTTGCATTACCTATTGAAAATAATCTTGATATATTTCTTGAACATCAAAATATTACCAAAGACGAATTGATAGAACTGGTGGAGAGAGAAAAGTTAATATTTTTACTACCTAATACTGAATCTCGTTATGATAAGGAACTTATTATGGAAGCATATAAATATAAGAATAGTTCAGTAATCAGCAAAAGAGGGATAAATGCCCTTATGGCATGCTATATGTCAGAAGTAGAGAAATCTTATTTTACAAACTATCCAGAATATAGAGAAATGATATTAGATATATATCCCTACTTAATAAATTCTGAAGATAAAAATGTGCTCCAGATGGCTAAAATTATAGCTTGGCCCCTTATAGCCAAATTAGAAAGTTTTAGAGTATTGAATCAATACAGTCCAATGGCAATAAGCAATTTTGGAGTCAATAGGATAATAGAAGATAAAATTCAATCTTTAGAAAAGACCAATGAACTTTCTTTTGAATTTACGGTTAATTCTAGCAATATACACATAGCTACTGCTCTGCAAGCAACATATTTTCCATTCAGAGAAGAAAAAGATGGAAGCAAATATTCTGATAGTGGGGTATCCTTGATTCTCGCAGGTTTGCTCAATAGCTATTACTATTCTTCACTAAAGGAAATAGATCAGATAAAAAAGGTAACGGAAATAAATAAAAGGGAAAACAACTATATTAATTTTCTTAACATCGACAATACAATAAGCATTATCAAATTTGCAGAAAAAGCAGAGAAATACAATACAGAAACTGGACTTGTAAACATACTAAACAGACTTGAATATATGGATGAAAAGGAACGTAGGGAGAAAATTTCTGATTACAATACATTTATATGTGACATTGCAGAAATACCAGACAAAGAAAGGTGGAAATGTTTAAAATATTTTTTAGGTGCCGCAGGTCTTATACCCATATTACCACCACCAATTTCAATAGGAGTTGCTTTAGTTGACTTTGGAGTCTCTAAAATAGATAAGATTTTATCGAAGAAAAGAGAAGCTGAATTAAAACAAATTGAATATAAGATAAATAAAATTATGAAACAAAAGCCAGAAGATGAAATTATAGAAGATGTTTATATACTCGATAAAATTTCGAGGATTGCCAAACTACAGTAGATTGTATCTTTAAATTGCTTTATAAACAAGAAACAGAAAACATCAGAAATAAAAAGAGAATTAGGTAGAAGATTAATAATGTTATAAATAAAGCAAGTAGGTGATATATTGAAAAATATTTGGATATTAAATCATTATGCAAAGTTAGGGTCAGGTAGACATTATAAGTTTGCACACAATTTATATAAGAGAGGATATAATGTAAAATTATTTGCTGCAAGTACTGCACATAATGGCAATAAAAATAGAATCAATGATTCAAGTAAATATATTGAAGAAGTAGAAGATGGTATTTCTTGTATATATATTAAAGCTAGAAATTATACAGGAAATGGAAAGCAAAGAATATTAAATATGTTAGATTATGCATATGGATTGTTATCAGTATCAAAAAAATTTGATGAAGAAAAACCTGATGTTATATATGCATCATCTGTGCATCCCCTCACATGGCTAGCAGGATACAGACTTGCAAAACGTTATAATACAAAATTTATAGCAGAAACAAGAGATCTTTGGCCTGAAACATTAGTAGCTATGGATAGAATAGATAAAAATAGTATATCTGGAAAGATATTATATAAGTTGGAGAAATTTATATATAAAAAAGCAGATAAGTTAATCTTTACTTTCCCTGGTGGAAAAGATTATGTTGAAAGCTTAGGAATTGATATATCAAAGGTTAGATATATAAATAATGGAGTGGATTTAGAAGAGTTTGATAAGAATAAATCAGCATGTATTTTAAAAGATTCTGATTTAGATGATGATAATACATTTAAAGTAGTATATACAGGTTCAATCGGAAAATATAATGGTGTAAATTATTTAGTAGAAGCTGCAAATATTATAAAGAAAAGCGGGTATACAAACATCAAAATATTAATTTGGGGTAATGGAACAGAAAAAAATAAATTGGAAGCATATATTAAAAAAAATAAGATTGATAACGTAACTTTTAAGAACAGTGTAAATAAGAAATATATACCATATATTTTATCTAAGTCAGATTTAAACCTTTTATTAGGATTAAAATTAGATATAAATAAATATGGTTTAAGTCCTAATAAATTATTTGATTATTTTGCATCAGGAAAACCTGTAATTTCAAATAGAAAGTTAAAAGTTAAATATGACTTAATAAAAAAATATGATTGTGGAATTACTGTAGAAGATGAGTCGCCAGATGCGTTAGCTAATGGAATAATAGAATTGTATAGTATGACAAAAGAAAAGAAGCATGAACTTGGTAAAAATTCATTAATAGCTGCAGAAGATTTTGATTTTAAGATACTGACTGATAAATTAGAAAATATTATTTTAGAAAATTAATTTGGATTCAAATTTTAATAAACTATAATAGTTTTAATAAGGAGGATTAATAGAATATGTATAATATTGCTATAATAGGTACTGGGTATGTTGGTCTTGTTACAGGGACCTCTTTGGCAGATTTTGGTATGAATGTTACTTGTGTAGATAATAATGCAGAAAAAATAGATATGTTAAATAGTGGGAAAATACCTATATATGAACCAGCATTAGATGATTTAGTAGAAAGAAATGTGTATTATAAAAGATTAACGTTTACTACAAATATTAAAAAGGCTGTAGAAGAAAGTGAAGTAATTTTTATAGCAGTAGGTACACCACCTCAAGAAGACGGGAGTGCAGATTTACATTATGTTATGGATGTGGCAAAAGACATAGCTACTTATATGAATGGATATAAGGTTATAGTGGACAAGTCCACTGTACCTGTAGGAACAGGACAAAAAGTAAAAAAAACAGTGCAAAATATATTAGTAGGTAGGGGAGTAGATTATGAATTTGATGTAGTATCAAACCCTGAATTTTTAAGGGAAGGTTCAGCAATTTATGATTTTACGCATCCTGATAGAATAGTTTTAGGAGTGGAATCAGAAAAAGCGGAAGACATTATGAAAGATGTATATAGAGTATTGAATTTAAACGAAGTTCCGTTTGTTGTGACTAATATAGAAACAGCAGAAATGATAAAATATGCTTCAAATGCATTTTTGGCTATGAAAATTTCATATATAAATGAATTAGCAAATTTATGTGAGAAGGTAGGAGCAGATGTTCATCATGTTGCTAAAGCGATGGGGATGGATGGACGAATAAGTCCAAAGTTTCTACATCCTGGACCAGGATACGGTGGAAGTTGCTTTCCAAAAGATACTGAAGCTTTGGTAAAAATAGGTCAACAGTTTAAATCACCAGTGACATTAATAGAACAGACAATTAAGACTAATGAAAATCAAAAACAATTAATGGTAGAAAAAGTTCGAGAAGCTATGGGAGAGCTAAAAGATAAAACATTAGGAATATTAGGCATAACATTTAAGCCTAATACTGATGATATGAGAGAAGCACCATCATTAATCATATTAAATGAATTGGTAAAAGATGGAGCAAAGTTACAGATATATGACCCACAAGGACAAAAAGAAGGTCAATGGAGATTTAAAGATATTAGTAATCATATGACTTTTTGTGAAGATGAATATGAAGCAATAGGTAACACCGATGCGTTAATCATATTAACTGAATGGAATCAATTCAGAAATTTAAATTTAGATAGAATAAAAGATAGTATGAATGGAAATTATTTTTTTGATCTAAGAAATATATATCAAAGAGAAATGATTGAGAAGAAAGGTTTTAAATATTATTGTGTAGGAAGATAATAATAGGAGGATGAGTTAATGGCGATATCAGAAACATCTATTATATATCCAAATGTAGATATAGGTGAGAATGTTATAATTGAAGATTATGTTATCATTGGTAAACCTGTTAAAGATGGGACTAAAAACAAAAAGGTCACTATAGGAGATAATTGTATTATTAGGTCACATACAGTAATATATGAAGGAAATAATATTGGAGATAATTTTCAAACTGGACATCATGTAAATATTAGAGAGGATAATTGTATTGGAGATGATGTAAGTATTGGTACAAGCTCTTGTATTGAGCATCATACAGTAATAAAAGATAATGTAAGAATACATTCACAAGTATTTATACCAGAATATACAACTTTAGAAGAAAGTTGCTGGATTGGACCTAATGTTGTTATAACTAATGCAAAATATCCTTTATCTAACGATGTTAAAAAAAATTTAAAAGGTGCATTTGTTTGTACTAATGCTATAATAGGAGCTAACAGCACAATCTTGCCTGGAATTGTCATTGAAAAGAATGCATTAGTTGGTGCGGGAAGTGTTGTAACACATGACATAAAATCTGGACAAGTAGTTGTAGGGAATCCAGCGAGGGAAATTAATACGATTGATAATATTGAAAATTATAAATAGGAGGAAAGTTTAGTATGAATATACCGTTTATGGATTTGTCAGGTTGTTATAATGAAATTTATCAAGAAGTTAGTAATAAAATTAAATATTTAATTGACAATACTAGATTTATTGGAGGAAATGAAGTTGAGCAGTTTGAGCTTGAATTTGCTAAGTATTGTAATACTGAATACGCTATTGCTTGTGGCAATGGAACTGATGCTTTGACGTTGGCTTTAAAAGCCTTAGACATTAAAACCGGTGATACTGTTGTTACTGTTTCAAACACATTTATTGCAACATCTGAAGCAATATCATCTGTTGGAGCTTCTGTAGATTTCGTTGATATAGATGAAAAAACATATACAATGGATCCAATTAAACTTAAAGAATATCTAAGAAAATATAAAGTTATTAAAAATGTTAAAGCAGTTATTCCTGTTCACCTTTATGGCCAGATGGCTGATATGGAATCAATTATGGCAATTGCAAAAGAGTTCGATTTAAAAGTAATAGAGGATTCTGCCCAAGCACATGGAGCTAAATTTAATGGCAAAGGTCCTGGTGAATATGGTGATATAGCTACTTTTTCTTTTTATCCAGGTAAAAATTTAGGAGCGTTTGGTGATGGGGGAGCACTTGTAACCAATAATGAATATTTAGCTAATAAGATAAAAATGTTATCAAATCATGGTAGGATAAAGAAGTATGAGCATGAAATGGAAGGATATAATAGTAGACTTGATTCAATACAGGCCGCTATTTTAAGGGTGAAATTAAGACATCTAAACAAATGGAATTCCATGAGAATAAATAATGCAAACATATATAAACAATTATTAAATAAAAATAACAATATTATTACTCCTTTTATTAGGAATGAAAGTAGACATGTATTTCATTTATTTACTGTGAGATTAACAAATAGAGATAATGTGAGAGAATCACTTAAAAAAGATGGTATAGCAACAGGAATACATTATCCTATTCCTTTACATTTACAACCAGCATATAGGTATTTAGGATATAAAAAAGGTGATTTTCCGATATCTGAAAAAATAAGTAATGAAATACTAAGTCTTCCAATGTGGCCTGAGTTAAAAGAGGAAGATATTAATTATGTATGTAAGAAGTTGAATGATTTAGTATAGTTGTAGTTTAGTATTATATAAATATCAAATATAAAAACCAGGAGTGAGATATTAATGAAAGAACTAAAATTCGCAATTATAGGCTGCGGAAGAATATCGCATAAGCATATTGAAGCTTTAGCAGATAATGTTGAAAAATCTAGGCTTGTTGCAGTTTGTGATATAGTGCCTGAAAAGATGGATAAGGTTGTAGAGGAATATCATGAATTAATTGATAAACAAGCAAATAATATGAACGAAGATGTAAAAGAAGTTAAAAAATATACAGAATATAATGAAATGCTAAAGAAAGAGGATATAGATGTAGTAGCCATAGCAACAGAAAGTGGATATCATGCTAAACATACCATTGATTGCTTAAATTGCGGTAAACATGTATTAGTAGAAAAACCTATGGCATTATCAATAGAAGATGTAGATGAAATGATAAAAATAGCTAAAGAAAAAGGATTAAAACTAGGAGTATGTCATCAAAATAGATTTAATCCACCAATACAAAAATTAAGACGAGCTATAGATGAAGGAAGATTTGGTAAAATTGTAAATGGAACAGCCAGAATACTTTGGAACAGAAATGATGATTATTATAAACAAGCATCATGGAGAGGTACAAAAGCATTAGATGGTGGAACTTTAATGAACCAATGTATACACAATATAGATCTTCTCCAATGGATGATGGGATCAGAAGTGGAAAGAATTCATGCAGAAAGAGATACTTTCTTAAGAAATATTGAAATGGAAGACTTTGGAGCTATATTAATTAGATTTAAGAATGGATCAATTGGAATTGTAGAAGGTAGTGCATGTGTATATCCAAAAAACTTAGAAGAAACATTAAGCATTTTTGGAGAAAAAGGAACAGTAGTAATAGGTGGACTAGCAGTAAATGAAATAGAAACTTGGAAGTTCGCAGATGAAAAAGAATACGATAAAGAGGATGTAAGCTCACAGGTTGATAGTGTATATGGGAAAGGGCATAAGCCACTATATAAGGATTTTATTGATGCTATAAATAATGATAGGGATCCGTATATTAGTGGTGAAGAAGGTAAGAAACCTGTTGAGATAATACTTAGGGCTTACGAATTTTAAATTTTAATATAAATGGTGGTATAATAATGAAAAAAGTAAAGATGATTCTTACAAATAGATTTGATCCAGATGTTAGAGTCTATAAAGAGGCTAAATATTTAGTTAATGAAGGCTTTGATGTTGAAATATTGTGCTGGGATCGAGAAAATGAATATAAAGATAAAGAAATTGAAGTAATAGACGGCATAAAAATAAAAAGATTTTTCCCATATGCTAAATATGGAACAGGATTTAAACAACTAAAATCATTTAAAAGATTTATTAGTGAATGTAAAGAATATTTAAAAGATAAAGATTATCAATTTTTACATTGCCATGATTTAGATGGCATTATTACTGGTTATCTTGCAAAAAAAAACAATTCTAAACTTATATTTGACATGCATGAGTTTTATGAAGTTAATGGGAAAAAGCAAAAAATCAGATACATAGTGAGAGGAATAGTCAATTTCTTTCAAAATAAATCTGATTATATAATTCATGTAAATGAGATGCAAAAGAACCCAATAAGTGAAAAAAACAAAAAGAAGCTGGTATATTTACCAAATTATCCAGAAAATGGAAATTATATTAGTTCTGAAAGAACTAAATCAGATAAGTTAAGAATTTCTTATATAGGTGCAGTTAGACAATATAATGAATTAAAAAACTTGATGGATGTATGTAATGAAATGAACGATGTAGAAGTATTTATTCATGGTGCAGGAGTAGCATATAAAAAATTAAAAGATATTGAAGATAATTATAACAATGTTTATGTTACTGGAAGATATGATTTTACCCAAAGTGCGAAACTTTATAGTGAGACTGATGTTCTATATGCATTATATCCTACATCTTCCATACAATACCGTACATCTTACCCTGTAAAGTTTTTTGAAGCAATAATTACTAAAACTCCAATTATAGTAAACAAGGAAACTGTGTTGGAAGATTTTATTAATAAACATAATATTGGATTTGCAGTAGATGGAAGTAATATTGAGGAGATTAAAAAAACAATTGATTATATTAACAATAATAGACATATATTAGATGAGAAAATGAATAATTTAGAAAATATACAATATGATTATAGTTGGGAAGAAGTAGTTAAGAATTTAGATGAGGTATATGATAGATAACGATTTTATTAGTGAGTGTCCATTTATTAAATATATATCATATTGTCAAAAAGAATTAGTAAATCACTATAGAGATCCAGATATATTTGTAATGTCATCAAAATACGGAACCTTTGGACTTGTATATGCAGAGGCAATGTCTCAAGGGTTACCAGTAATCTATATAAGAGGACAAGGTTTTGATGGACAGGTTAATGAAGGAGAAGTTGGATATTCTGTACAATATGATTCAGCTGAAGAAATTGCAAAAAGAATTGAAGATATTTTAGATAATTATGAAAATATTTCTAACTAATTGTGTAGAAAAAGTTGACAGGTTCGATTGGGATAAGATAGCTGAATATTATTTAGAGATATATGGAAAAGCAACATATTTAAGGGCGAACAATTAAGTAAGATTTATTTTATAATATTTTATATTATAATGTTATTTTAGGTTTAATAAATATACTATAGTTGTTAGCTGAAAAGTAATTATATGATAAATATTTTTAAGATTAGTATTGGCTTTTTATTGATAAATTTAATATAGGATAATTAAGAAACTATAATTTTCTAAATAAAAATTAACTGTTATAATGACAATTAAAATACTATTATCATAGAGGTGAAGAAATGTATATATTAGTTGTAGCGAGGGGTTATCCAACTGAAAAGTATAAAATGAATGGTATATTTGAATTTGATCAAGCTAAAGCATTGGTTGAAGCTGGGCATAAAGTAATATATGCAGCTATAGATGTTAGATCAATTCGCAGGTGGAGAAAATGGGGAATTGAAAAAAAGAAGATTGAAGGTGTGGAAATATATGCAATAAATATTCCACTTGGGAGAATACCTAAATCAATAAGACAAAAGATTAGTATATTAGGATTAAAAATTTTGTATAGAAAAATTTTAAAGGAACAAGGAAAACCAGATATTATGCATGCCCATTTTGCTGGAGTAGGTTATACAGCTTCAAAATTAAAGCAAAAGACCAATATTCCTTTTGTAATGACGGAACATCTCTCATCTATGATGAAGCCAACAATAGATAACAGACTTTTTCATATTGCAAGTCGAGCTTATGAAAATACAGATGCTTTAATAACGGTGAGTCATGGATTGAAAGATATAATTAAGAAAAGGTTTAATAAAGATGCAATATATATACCGAATATTGTAGACACTAAATTATTTACTTACTCACCGAATAAAGAAAATGAATGTTTTAATTTTATCTCTATTGGAGGACTAATAGAAAGGAAAAGAATGGATTTAACAATCGAAGCTTTTGCAAGTGCTTTTAAAAATAATGAAAAAGTTACACTTACAATATTTGGTGATGGTCCAGAAAGAAAAAAATTAGAAGAGTTAATTCGAAGACATAATATTGATAATAAAGTAAAATTAATGGGTTTACAATCTAGAAAGATTATCTCTGAGTATTTAAAGAAAAGTAATTATTTTGTGTTAGCATCACAAGCTGAGACTTTTGGTGTAGTTTATATTGAAGCCTTAGCTTCAGGTATTCCAGTGATAGCTACTAAATGTGGTGGTCCTGAAAGTTTTGTTAATGAAAATAACGGTTTAATGATTGATGTTAATGATAAGAAACAGCTAACAGAAGCTATGAAACATATGTACAACAATATGGATAAATATGACAGAAAGAGTATCGCAATAGAAACAAAAGAAAAATTTTCAACAGAAACTATAGCAGATAAAATAATTGATGTATATGAAAAGATATTAAATACTAGAGATTAATATAGTTAATTAAATCTTATAGATAGAGGGATAGAATGAAGATAATTTTATATTTAATGATAGCATCATCTTTTTTAGCAGCAGATTTATTTTCTATAAATATAAGAATAATGGAATTATCAGTATTTAGAATAAGTTTGTTTATTACTACATTCTTGATGATACTTGAATATTTAAAAACAAATAAAAAGATTAGTCTTAAATTTAAGAGCAACCAAGATGTAATAATAAAATTTTATTTTTTCTGGTTCATTTATGCACTTTTTTCTATCAGTTGGGTAAAAGATTATCATTCATGGCTGAGAGCTATTTTTTTCATAGGTAGTGGATTTCTTTGTATCTGGATATTATCTACATATTTAAAGAAAGAGAAAAATTTTAGAGTACTCTTTATTATAATTTGTGCTATGATTTTTATACATAATATAATCGGATGGAGCGAATTATTAACAGGTAATTATATATTTGCAGATTTAGATAAGATAGATAAATATAATCAATTTAGTTATAATCCTATAGCAAGAGTACCTGTTTCAATGTTTGGAAATGTCAATGATTATGCTACTTTACTAGTATTTGGAGTTTTTATATCTTATATTATATTTTCAACATCAAAATTTAAAGTTGCTAGAATACTAGGTATAATTAACATTGTGTCTTCAATATATCTTATATCAAGGACAGGTTCAAGAGCAAATATGCTTGGATTAATAATTGGAATAATTGTATTCTTATTTCTAAAGTATTTCAAAAGGATAAATATAAAAGCATTGTTAATAACAATTGCTATACCTATATTATTGTTAATTATGCCAGGATTTATAGATAATATTATTGCAATTATATCAAATCAATTACATTTTGATTTTAGTACTGGATCAGATTTTACTAGATTAAATTTAATAAAAAATGGATTACATTTTTTAAAAGAAACAATAGGATTTGGAACTGGTGCTGGGAACATAGAATATTGGATGGAAACTGAACGTATATATTATGTTGGCAGTATACGTAATATGCATAACTGGTGGGTCGAAATACTTGTAGGATATGGTATAGTTGTTTTTACTGGATACATTTGGGTTTACTTTAAGATGGCAAAGGCATTGTACTATTCTCATATAAATACAAAAGATAGATTTATTAAAAATACATCACTTGTATTATTATCAATAATGACAGCATTTATAATAACTTCAGTATCATCAAGTTCTAATATAAGTACAGAATGGTTATGGTTATTTTGGGGTGTAGTTATAGCATATATAGGTTATGTTGAGAAAATTTAATTATATTGTTGAAAGATGTTCGTTATCACAAAAAAGTTATACCTAAAATTGTAGTATAATTATTTGTATTTTATGCAGTAAGTATGAATTAGTTTTAGCTTAAAATAATTTTAGGTTATATAATAATAGTTTTCATAAAAGGCTTATTAATAAAAGCAGTTTATTTGATGATTTATTATTAAAGATTATATCAGTGATTATATTGCTTATAGAAGATTTTTTAATTTTAATGAAATTCCAAAGGAAATAGCAAAAATATACAATATGAAGTTAATAAATATTTAGAATACTAATTATATAAATATTTCTATGGCAATAAAAAGTCTATTTAAGAAAAATAACTTTGCAAAAAAATTCACAAATCTGGATATTAATATGTTGTGATAAAGTATACTGTATATGAAATGAAAGAAAGAAAATTAAATTTTATTTTTCATGTATATAATATTATCTAATATTATATACATGAAAAACCGTGGATATTATTTAAAATGTATAATAGTATCAGAAACAATAATTGAATGGAGCAGGATTTATAAATGAAAAAAACAGCTATATTACTAATGTTAATAACAATAATTTCAAAAATACTTGGATTTGGTAGAGAAATTACTTTATCATACTTTTATGGAGCATCAAATATATCTGATGCTTATTTAATATCCTTAACAATCCCTACTGTTATATTTGCTTTTATTGGAACTGGTATATCAACAGGCTATATTCCTATGTATAGCAATATACAACAAAAAATTGGAGAAAATGAAGGTAATAGATTTACTAATAATCTTTCAAATGTAACAATAATCATATGTACTATTATAATTATATTTGGACTTGCATTTACAGAACCAATAGTTAAGTTATTTGCATCAGGATTTGAAGGAAAAACATTGGCTTTAGCAGTTAGATTTACAAAGATAAGTTTATTTGGAATATATTTTACAGGACTTATGCATATATTTAAAGGATTCCTACAGATAAAAGGAAACTATATTATACCAGCATTAGTAGGATTTCCATTAAATTTTATAACTATAGCTGCTATTTTCTTAAGTTCTAAAACAAATATACTAGTGCTTGCTATAGGAAGTGTTATAGCTACAGCATCTCAGTTATTGTTATTAACACCTTTTATATATAAAAAAGGCTATAGACATAGATTAGGAATAGATATAAAAGATGAACATATTAAAGAAATGTTATATTTAGCATTACCAGTTATTATTGGGGTATCTGTAAATGAAATAAATGTTCTTGTTGACAGAACTTTAGCTTCGAGCATTGCTGTTGGTGGTATATCAGCTCTTAATTATGCTAATAAGCTTAATGGATTTGTACAAGGACTGTGTGTTACTCCAATATTAACAGTCATGTATCCTACCATATCTAAAATGGCAGCAGAGGATAATATTAAAGGATTAAAAAAGACACTATCAGAATCTATAAGTTCTGTTAGCTTATTAGTAATACCAGCCATTATAGGTGCTATGATTTTTGCAGAACCTGTAGTTAAACTCCTATTTGGAAGAGGAGCATTTGATAATCAGGCTATATCCATGACTTCTAATGCATTGTTTTTCTATTCTATTGGTATGTTAGGATTTGGACTAAAAAATATATTGTCAAGAGCATTTTATTCTCAACAAGATACTAAGACTCCGATGATAAATTCAGCCATAGCAGTGTTGTTGAATATCATATTAAACATTATCTTATCTAAGTATTTAGGTATAGGCGGACTAGCCTTAGCTACTAGTATATCAGCTTTGTTTTCTACAGTATTATTATTTATAAGCTTTAGAAAGAAAGTAGGATCCTTTGGTATGAAAAACATTACTATTTCCATTATAAAAGTTTTATTTGCATCATTGATAATGGGATTAGTAGCCAAAATAGCCTATAATATTTTATTTAGATATATGGGAGCTAATTTAACCTTAATAGCAGCAATTATTATTGGTGCAGCGGTATATTTTGTTATAATCTACTTCATGAAGATTGATGAAGTAGATAGTATGGTGAAAGCAGTAAAGAGGAAATTGGGAAGAGGTTAGATTAGGATACAAATGCAAGTAAGAAAAGCAGTCATACCAGCAGCAAGATTAGGTACTAGATTTTTACCAGCTATAAAGGTACAACCAAAGGAAATGTTGCCTATAATAGACAAGCCTACACTTCAATATAAGCTATGGGAGTATTAATATTATTAAAACTTGATTTTATCAAAACATATGGTATATTATAAATATTAGATGTTAACTATAATAATTTTATTCTTGTTATTACTCTTGTATATTTATAGACTTTATTTTAAATTTTTTATGCTTAAGATAGTTTCCAAAATACAAAAAGCACATAATTAGTAATCATTATTTACTGGGGGAATGATTATGTTTATTGAAGGAACTAGAAAAGGTTTAGATTTAGAAAAAAGAGAGAATAAGAATATTTATGATTGGGGTATAAAGCATAAAGAGGATTCACAATATAAATCTAATTATGAAGAAACTAATAGAACAGATTTTAGAAGACAAAGGGATAGAATTCTTTATACTGGAGGATTTCGAAGATTAGCAAATAAAACACAAGTTATTGCATCTACAAAAAATGGAGATCATAGAACTCGATTAACACATACTTTAGAGGTTGAACAGATTGCTGTTAGTATAGCAGATGCATTAGGACTAAACAGAGACTTAGTATCAGCAATTTCATTAGGGCATGATATAGGACATACTCCTTTTGGACATGCAGTTGAAAAAATTCTTAATAATAAATTAAAAGATATAGGAGGATTTTCACATGCAGTTCAAAGCATAAGATATTTAGAGACTCAAGCTTATGAAAGAAAAGGGGCAAATCTCTCAGATGAAATACTTGAAGGTATACTAAAACATGATTCTGATGTCTATGCTGGCGGGTATAATGAAGAACAATTTAATTGTGAGAAATTTTCGCCATTAAAACCAGGTAGTTTGGAGTCTCAAACGGTTTTTTGGGCGGATAAATTAGCATATATAACTCATGACTTTGAGGATTTTTTTAAAAATGACATCTATAAGCATGCTATTGATTATGATGAAACATTAGAAAATAGATTGAAAGATATTTTATGTAGTATTATTAATGTTGAAGATAAATGTAATGCTATCAAGAAAGATATTAGTAATTTTGAAAACAGAGATTTGATAAGAAACTTGCTAACCAATTTAATAAATAAGAGTTGGAATAATCTCAAAAATTTAAAGAATACTAAATCAAAGATTAATCCTATTATCATTAGAAACGAGACTGAAAAAAGAATTAAAGATAATGAAAGAGATTTAGTATTGGATAGGTGGAAAACTGAAAAAGAAACTAAAGATAAAGACATAAAAAAGGAAGCTTATCAACGAGGTTTGTTGATAAATTTCAGTGATGATTATTATGAATATTATAAAAATCTGAGAGATGTACTTGATGAATATTACATTAGAAGTCCTGAAGTAGCTAGATCTGATGATAAAGCTAAAAAAATAGTCGAATCGTTGTTTAAGGATTTCAACAGGGAGACAAAATTACTTCCATTGAATATCCAAAAAGAAATTGATAAAAATAAATTACCTAAAGAAAGAATAATAGCAGATTATATATCTAGTATGACTGATAAATATGCTGAAGAGATATGTTCTAATTTAAACTCAATAGGTAGCTATTATGAATATTAAAAAAGAAAAAAGTAAAAGTAAGGAGTAATGGTGAATATATGGAATATAAAATAGATATGAAAGATGAAAAGCTTAATTCAATTATAGAGTTTGGTTTAGGGAATATTGCTCAGTTTATTAGCTATGCTCCTGGAAATGAACGCGAACCAAGATTTATACATATTAATGAATATAATGATAAAGAATACCTCTCAGAAAGAGAATTAATTATTAAACTTATAAATTCTGCACCTTCTAAAGCAATTAATATAAGAAGCTATAGCTTAGAAACAATGAAAGGAAATAAGCTTATTTATAATAAAAATATAAATGATATAAATGAAATTTTAACGATAATAGAAAATAATAGAAAGAATAATAAGTATTCAATAATTAATGAGAATATTGATGTTAATGATGGTGGAGTTTCTGGAGTAGCATTAGGTGAAATAATTGAGTTTTCTCCAGGAGATACGCCAAAATGTGTAGATAAGGATGGAGTTTGTTTATTACCTAGATATATTGGTATAGATATTTTAGAAAAGATATAT
The DNA here is from genome assembly GCF_019931165.1 of Schnuerera sp. xch1. Lineage (GTDB taxonomy): Bacteria > Bacillota > Clostridia > Tissierellales > Tepidimicrobiaceae > JAIOUP01. The sequence continues at coordinate 425,210 of NZ_JAIOUP010000001.1, read as the reverse complement.
GGATTTAGACCAGAAATAAATTTTGAACCAGATTATAGAGTAGAATTTAGTATTCATCCTAAAAGACAAGGATTAAGAAAAGAACATACGATTATATGGGAATATGAAAAATATGAAAATATTAATTATGAACCTATGATTTCTTGGCCAAATAATTTTTCTAAATTTATAGGAGATAAAGCCTTTGGTTTACTGGTTGCTGATTCTTTAGGCTTGAGGGTTCCAAAAACAACTGTAATTTCAAGAAATGTATCTCCATTTGTATTTGGAAAGAAAACAGGACTATTCGAAAAATGGATAAGAACATGCCCTGTATCAAAAACCCCAGGTAAGTATTATACTGGGGATAGCTGGATAGATCCTTTTGAACTTATGAATGTTGAGGAATCTAAGAGTAATAAAAAAATAAATATAGCATCTATATTATCTCAGAATGCTGTAGAAGCCAAGTTCTCAGGTGCGTCAATTATAGAGGAAGATATCGATAATGATATTATAGAAGGTGTAACTGGTAAAGGTGATGCCTTTATGATTGGAGAAGAAGACTATAACAACTTGCCTAAAGAAGTAATAGAAGAAATAAAAAGGACTCATAATAAAATTAGAAGCTACTATAAATATCTTGGTAAAGTTTCAATAGAATGGGTTTATGATGGAAAATATGTATGGATAGTCCAGTTGAATCAGTTAAAGAGTAGTGGAAGAAAGAATGTAATTGTTAAAGGTAATCCTGAAAAATATATTAAATTTGATGTAAAAAATGGTCTAGATGCTTTACGTAAGATTATATGGGATATAAAAGGTAAAAATATTGGGATTGAATTAATAGGTAATATAGGGATTACAAGCCACTTTGGTGATTTATTAAGATTAGCGAATATACCTTCTAAGTTAAAACGAAATAATAAATAAAATATTTAAATATACCTATTGAATATTCTAAAACTACATGCGAATAGTCAAAGATATAGTAATAAAAATATTTTTTAAATGCTATATCTTTTTTAATTATAGCGACTCAAAATTACTATTTTGTGATAGAAATTGTAAAAATGAAATATATTATTTTATTTATTAAATTTATTAAGAACACTCAACATTGACAATCCAAGCTACTTAACTTAACAATTTATTAAATTTTTTGATGAGTATATTAAATTCAGTATAGATGATGTTAAGTTTGCTCTTATTTAGTATGAGATAAATCAATTTAAATATAAAAAGAAGGAAATTAATATGTTTTGTCGAAGTATTGAAGTATTATAGAAAGTGCCTGTATATATAAATACATTTTCGCAAGGTGCTAATATGGCATTACCAATAATAGAACTTAGAGGAGTTATTCCTGTAGGCATGACCATGAGAATGGTGTCTATACATGCTACTATAATTAGTTTCATAGATAGCATGTTACTTGTACCAATTCTTTTATTTGGTATTAGACCAGTGTTTAATTATTTAAGGAGGACAAAATTATTTAGAAATATAGTAGACAAGCTAACCAACAGATCTATGGAAAAAGGTCATAATGTAAAGAAATATGGTTTTTAGGGACTTATACTGATAGTTGCTATTCCTTTGCCTGGTATAGGAATATGGAGTGGGACATTAATAGCGGCAATTGCTATTATGACTTTAAGTGATGGAGTAGTTAAGGTGTTTTCATAGTATATAAAAGTAATATAGATTTATTTAGAAAATGAAGTCATAGTTACATATCTACATATTATCTTTGCCTACTATTTGACTACTAAAGCAATAAATAGTAGTCAAAAATTATTAAACCATAACAAAGGTATATTCCCCATAATCAAGCAAAATCAATACCTCTATAAGATTATATAAATACACAAAAAGTAAAAAACAAGACTACGAATCAAGAGGTTGGGGGTTCGAGTCCTCCCATTTATGGATTGTTAAATACTTTAATTTGTAAAAGGTTATATAATACAAAATTATATATAAACAAATATATACTAACCACAAAACTTTTAAAATTGTAAAATAACTTATTTCACTAAAAAGTAATCTGTATTTTTTGATAATATTTTCTAAACTGTAAAGGTGTGAGTTTTTCTTTCTTTGAAAAGCTTCTGATAAAATTACTTTGACTGTTAAATCCGCATTCCATGGCTATGTCAGTAATACTTCTATCCGTATGATAAAGTAGACTTTTTGCATAAGAAATTCTTTTAAGTAATATGTATTGTTTTATTGTAAATCCTGTAATTTCCTTATAGGAATGAGAAAGATAATATTTACTTATGTAAAAATTAGATGCCAAGTTATCTAACGTAATATCTTTTCTAAAATTCTCATCTATATATGATTGGACTTCCAGTATCTTTTGCTTTCTCTTGCTAATATGACTAAGTGGAAATAAATCTTTATATTCTCTGTATAAAAAAACAACTAAAGTGATTAATTTTGAAGTAAATTCAATTTCCCAAAATTCATTTTTTTTATCAAATATTGAGTTTAATTCTTGAAATGTTCTAACTATAAAGTCAACATGTTCATTATTAATTGTAAGCTTATCTTTAATTTTATCACTACTACTTTTAAAAATAGAAAGTAATATGGGGTCTTTAATTATACTGTCTAAATAAATTGAATCAATTATTAACATATGTCTAGAATAAGGGGTTTCAATTAAATCCATTTTATGTCTTTCTAAATTATTTAAGAATACTAAACTATTTTTGTCAAATATATGTTTTTTATCATTTATTGTAAAACTTGACTTCCCTTTAGTAATAAAGATTATTTCATAGCCATTATGATAATGCTCTTTCAAACTACCTGTCTTGTGTTCTAATGTTTCGAAATCAATATCTATTTTTTTGTTTATCAATTTACTACCTCCAATAAAGCAATATTTATCAATTTTTAGACAATTTGTTAATATTATTGAAAGTTTATCTATATTATAATGATAACGTATTCACAATTCAATAGATTCGCTTAATTTTAAATTTAATATAGATGTAGGAGGAAAAAGATGTCTAATACATATAAAAGTACAGGAAGTTTTAATTATGGAGATCTTAGTGAAATAGAAAAAGATATTGAAGATTCAGGTTTAGATATTAAATTATCACATAATTTAGATTTATTTAAGACAAAGAGAAAAATTGATGATTTCATAATTCCTAATTCTATTGCTAGTTTGCCTATGGAAGGTGGAGATGCATCTGAAGATGGAAAACCTACAGAGCTTACCTTTAGAAAGTATGAAAGAATTGCTAGAGGTGGAGTAGGGTTGATTTGGTTAGAGGCTGTAAGTGTTTCAAAAGAAGGCAAGTCTAATGACAAACAACTATGGATAACAGAAGAAAATTGGACTGATTTTAAAAAATTAAATGATTTAATTAAATCATCAGCTAAACAAGAATTTGGCGAAGATCATAATCCATTGACCATACTTCAATTAAACCATTCTGGTAGATATTGTAAAGTTAAAGGTAAGAGAAAACCTATAATTGCCACTCACAAGAAACTATTAGATGATAAATTAGGAATTTCTAAAGATTATCACTTAGTCACTGATGAATATTTAAGAGAAGTTGAAGAGGACTTTTTACAAGCAGCGAGGTTGGCTAAAAAGGCAGGATTTAATAGTGTAGATATAAAATCTTGTCATGGATATTTACTGGCAGAACTACTATCTGCCTATGAAAGAGGAGGAAAGTATGGTGGCAAGTTTGAAAATAGAATAAAGCTTCTTGTAGATATAATTGATAGAATTAGAGAAGATGAATATTGTAAGGGCTTAATATTAAGTTCAAGACTTAATATATATGATGCTGTACCATATCCACAGGGGTGGGGTGTAAATAAATCATCTTTAAATCCAGACTTAAATGAGCCTAAGGAATTGATAAAAATATTGGAGGATAAAGGTGTAAAGTTAATTAGTTTAACTATGGGAAATCCATATTTTATTCCTCATATTAATAAGCCATATGATATAGGAACTTATACACCAGATGAAAGTGCCCTAGAAAGTTGTAATAGGCTCATTAAAGGTATTGGAGAGATACAGAAAAGTTTTCCAAAGATTCATATAGTAGGAGTAGGGTATAGCTGGTTTAGGCATATGGCACCTTATGTAGGGGCTGGAAGCTTAGAAAACGGTTTATGCAATATTATAGGATTTGGAAGGGAAGGATTAGCATATCCAGATTTTGCAAAGGATATATTGAATGACGGAAAAATGAAGAAAAACAGGGTTTGTATATCCTGCAGTAAATGTAGTGAAATGAAATCTAAAATAGGAACATGTGGATGTGTTATTAGAGATAGTGAAGTATATTTACCTATTTATAATGATATGAAGAAAGGGGAAATAGTAAAAGATGCATAGAGTAGCTGTTGTAACAGGTGGAGCAAAGGGCATTGGTTTTGGAGTAGTTCAACAACTTTACGAAGATAGATTTTCGATAGCCTGCCTCGGAAGAACTAAGACTTCCGGTATAAAAAATTTAATTGAACAATCCAATGGAAAAGTTCAATTTATTCCAACTGATATCAGTAATGTTGAAAAAATTAAAGAAAGTATAGATAATGTTATATCAAAATTTGGAAGAATAGATATCTTAGTTAACAATGCAGGTGTAGCACCAAAGGAAAGAAATGATATTTTAAGCACTACACCAGAAAGCTTTGATTTCGTTGTAAATACAAATCTAAAGGGCACATATTTCATGACACAGACGGTGGCAAATGTAATGCTAAAACAAGATAAGACTGATTTCCCATCTAAAATCATCAATGTATCATCCATGTCAGCCTATACATCATCTATAAATAGAGGTGAATATTGTATATCTAAAGCAGGGATAAGCATGGTGACAACTCTCTTTGCTGATAGATTAGCAGAATATGGAATATTCGTTTATGAAATAAGACCAGGTATAATAAAGACGGATATGACATCAACAGTTGAAGAAAAATATAATCAATTGATCGAAGAAGAAGGGATATTACCAATTAAGAGATGGGGGACACCGAAGGATATAGCAGGAGTTGTATCTGTATTATCTTCACCAAAGATGTGTTATTCAACAGGAGATATTATAAATGTTGATGGTGGATTCCACATAAGGAGGCTATAATCTATGTTAAAAGGCCAGATAATAATTGAAAATATACCTATAAATGTATATGAGTACAATACAGTAGTGGTAGGCTCAGGGGCGGCAAGCCTTAATGCTGCTGATTCTCTATATAAATTAGGACAAAAAAATATAGCCTTAATAACTGAAGGAATGAATAGAGGAACTTCAAGGAATACTGGTTCTGATAAACAAACTTATTATAAACAATCTACTTCTATCAAAGATTTAGATAGCCCTTTGAAGATGTCTCAAACATTATTCAATGGTGGCGCAATGCACGGAGATATAGCTTTAGTGGAAGCAGCACTTTCGCTGAAGAGTTTTTACAAGTTAATCGATATAGGGGTGCCATTTCCTCATGATTCCTTCGGCCAATACGTAGGATACATGACAGACCATGATGAAAACAGTAGAGCAAGTTCTGTAGGCCCTTTAACATCTAAATGCATGACCCAAAGATTAGAGGAACAAGTTAGAAAAAACGGCACAGATATATATGATAGATTTTTAGTTATTTCCATTTTAAAGGATGAAGATAAGGAAGAAGCTTTAGGGGTTTTAGCATTAGATATTAGAAATATTAATGAAGAAAATTATGGATTAAGTCTATTTAATTGTAGAAATATAGTTTATGGTACAGGTGGACCAGCATCTATATATTACAGATCGGTTTTTCCTAAGAGTCAATCAGGTGCTACAGGGATTGCTTTGGAAGCAGGAGCTAAAGCTAACAATTTGACAGAATGGCAATACGGTATAGCATCTACAAAATTTAGATGGAATCTATCTGGAACATATCAGCAAGTTATCCCTAGATATATATCCACTGATGAAAATATGGAAGATGAAAGGGAATTCTTAGAAGATTATTTTGATAATCCGACGGATTTGTTAAATGCTATTTTCCTAAAGGGATATCAGTGGCCTTTCGATGCTAGAAAATTAAGCAACAATGGTTCATCGATAATTGATTTACTTATATATATGGAAACACAGATTAAGGAAAGAAGGGTATTTTTAGACTTCACAAAGAATCCGAACTGTGCAACTGTTGATGGTGGATTAGATTTTTCACTTTTACGTAAGGAAGCATATGATTATCTAAATAATTCCAATGCACTTTTAAAAACTCCTATAGAAAGACTAGAAAAGATGAATCCTTTATCTATAGAATTATATTTAAATAACAATATAGATATAAGAACGGAATATTTAGAAATAGATGTATGTGCTCAACATCAAAATGGAGGCTTGGATGGAAACATTTGGTGGGAAAGCAATCTAAAGCATTTCTTTCCAGTAGGTGAAGTAAATGGAACATTAGGTATCTATAGACCAGGTGGAAGTGCCCTAAACTCTACTCAAGTAGGAAGCTATAGAGCTGCAGAATATATAGCTAATAAATATGATGATAATCCTATAGACTTAGATAGTTTCACTAAGCTAGTAGATAGACAAGTCATAGATAGGATACATTTGATAAATAATATAAAGATAGAAAAAGATAAAAAATCAAATATATTTGATGTACAAAAGGACTTACAGAAAGATATGTCCAAAGTAGGTGCCTTTATTAGGGACAAGGATAGTATAGAAAGAATATTAGCTAAATTCAAGAAAATATTTGATGAGTTTACAGATATTATCTATATACATGATTTAAAAGAGTTACCTTCTGTATTTAGAGCATACGATATGCTGATAACTCAAATAGCACTTTTGAGTGAAATTTTAGAATATATTTATAAAGGTGGAGACAGTAGAGGCTCATATTTAATAAACGATGAAAATGGTAGCCATGCAGTAAAAATTGGGGATAAGGTATTTAAGTTTTCATTAGAAAATGATATAAAGGATAAGATCTGTGAAACTATAGTCAGTAAAGACGACGAGATTAGCGTTTTCCATAATTGGGTAGATGTACGACCTATTCCTGAATATGATTCTTGGTTTGAAAATGTTTGGGAAGGGTATCGCCAGAAGGAAATCTATAATGTATTAGATTTTACTTATCCACCAGATGAAAAGATTGTAGAGTATTTGAATAGTACAAAGTAATTTAATGTATAGTTTTGTAGTAAATGAAGGATTATAGGTTGCCTTTATTAACCTAAATATATTCTGGAAGGTGAGTAAATATGGATAAACCAAATATTAAAATGGTAAGGATCGATGAAAGGCTGATTCATGGTCAAGGTCAATTATGGCTTAAATCTTTAGGTGTAAATCTTGTAATAGTTGCTAACGATGAATGTTCAACAAATAAAATTCAACAGACATTAATGAAGACAGTTGTTCCGCCTAAGGTAGGGGTTAGATTTTTTACCATAGATAAGACTAATGAAGTAATATACAAAGCAAGTAAATCTCAAGTTATCTTTGTAATAGTTAAATCGCCAAAGGATGCTTTAAGACTTGTAGAAGGCGGCTTCCCAGTAACAGAAATAAATATAGGGAATATACATTCTGCTGAAGGAAAGGACAAGGTTTCTCAATTTATTTACTTAGGTGATGAGGACAAGGAGTCATTAAGAAAATTGAGAGATGAACATAATATTAAATTTAATACTAAAATATCCCCAGTTTCTAATGATGGGGAATCAACTATAAATGTATTAAATGAGTTTCTTTAATATGAAAAATTTAAAGGGGGAAAGATAATGGATATATCAATGTTTCAAGCGTTATTAATTGGCGTAATAACTGCTATTTGTTTTTCAGGAATGCTACTAGGAATATATACTAATAGGGTTATTGTTTTATCATTTTTTGTAGGTTTAGTATTGGGAGATGTTAAAACAGGTTTGGCAATGGGAGCAATAGGTGAGCTTGCATTTATGGGCTTTGGAGTTGGAGCAGGTGGAACCGTACCTCCTAATCCAATGGGACCAGGAGTTGTAGGTACTATAATGGCCATTACATTAAAATCAAGTGGAATGACAGTGGAAACTGCTTTAGCTTTATCTTATCCATTTGCTGTTTTATTCCAATTAGCTACAACAGCAATATACACTGTGTTTTCAGGTACTCCTGCCAGTGCTAAAAAAGCATTGGAACAAGGAAAATATGTAAAATTTAAGTTATTGACAAATTCAACTTTTATAGGATTCTTAGTAGTAGGATTTGCTGTAGGATTTATATCATCAGTAAGTATGGGAGCTCTTGAGGCATTTGTAGAAGCGTTCCCAGTTTGGTTATTAGATGGATTAACTGTTGCTGGTAAATTATTACCTGCTATAGGATTTGCTATGATAATGACAGTTATGGCGAAAAAGGAACATATTCCTTATGTATTATTGGGATATGCTTTAGTAGCATACCTAGAATTACCAGTTATGGGAGTTGCTATTATAGCTGCTGTATTTGCACTAATAGTTTATTTCAGAGCAGATCAAGAGTCAGCTACATTCAGAAATGATGATGAAAGTGAGGTAACTACTGATGGAATCTAGATTGAAATTAAAAAAGAGTGATTATATAAAAACTTCTTTAAGATCATATTTCTTACAGAATGGCTTTAATTATAATAGTTATCAGGGAACTGGTTATGCCTATTCAATTTATCCAGCACTAAAGAAAATATACAAAGGTAAGCCAAAGGAATTAAAGGAAGCATTACTAGGTAATATAGAATTTTACAATACCAGTCCACACATGGTACCCTTTATTTCAAGTTTACAACTTGCGATGTTAGATAATGGCGAAGATGTAAAGGATGCACGAGGTATGAAACTTGCCCTTATGGGTCCAATGGCAGGTATTGGTGATTCAATTTCTCAATTTGGTTTGGCTCCACTATTCTCAACAATAGCAGCCAGTCTCGCTATTGATGGTTTGATTGCAGGACCTATATTATTTTTAGTAGCTATGATAGGTATAATATTAGCTATAAAGTTAACAATGGGACTTTTAGGATATAAACTTGGTACAAAAGTAATAGATGTTTTAAGTCAAAAAATATCTATTATTTCAGAAGCTGCGAATATAATAGGGGTTACAGTAATATCTGGTCTTGCAGTTAGTTTTGTTAAAGCAGATATAGCATTGAAATATACTACAACCCTTGATTCTGGTGAAGAGCAGGTAGTAGCTCTTCAAACTATATTTGATCAAATACTACCTAGATTATTACCGGCTTTAGTTACTATAGGAGTATATTATTTAATTAAAAAACATAATTGGTCAACATATAAATTAATAGGACTATTATTATCTTTAGGTATAATTTTATCTGCTTTAGGTGTTTTAAGTTAGGAGGAAATCAAAGTGTATAAAGTAGTTGTAGTAGGTCATGGAGACTTTCCCTCAGGTGTAGTTTCGGCATTAGAATTGTTGGTAGGGAAAAATGAAAATATATTATCGTTGAATTTAAATGAACAAAGAACCCATGAGGATTTAGAAAATGAAATGAATGAAATTTTCAAAAATAATTCTAGAGTTATAGTATTTGCAGATTTAACTGGTGGTGCTCCCCACCAAATTTCATCTAGAATTATGTTAGAAAATCAATATTCAGATAATCATTATGTGGTTTCAGGAATATCGGTGGGTCTAGCCTTAGAGATAGTAATGGGAACTGTATTATCTGAGCCTAAAGATGAAGATGTGGAAAACATCATAAAAGATGCTATAGGTCAGAATAGTGATATGGTTAACTATATGTCTACGGGGATGTTATAAAAATGGAAAAACTAATGTGGGTTTTATCAATATCAATAGCAGTTATTGCCTTTATAATAATCCCATATCTACAGTATAGAAGAAATAAAAAAGAAAGTGAATCCTTCCTTCAGTTCTCTTTGGAACTGAAGGAAGGAGATTATATAATACTTTCCTCTGGGATTTTTGGGAAAATAGTTTCAATTAATGAGGATAGATATTTAGTAGAAATAGCTAAAGGGGTAGAAATAAATGTCTTACCTCAAGCAATAGTTGGAAGGGATTTGAAGGCAACTAAGGATAAGGTGAAATAGGATGGATAGTTTAAGGGTTTTTAAAGATTGTTATAAAAAAATGAATGACATTGATTGGATTAATAATATAAACAGACAATTAAATACAAAACATATAATTTATAAAGCAGATTTATTATTAAATAATATTTTCTTGTTTGATGATCCATTAGATATGGAAGCATGTTATATTCCTTATCATTTAAAGGAGGTAAATTGGAATGAAAAGCCAAATGGAGATGGTGAATGGACATACATGCTCAATAGACATGGATTTTTATTAGAGCTTTCATGGGCATATCAGATAACACATGAAAATAAATATTTAGAAAAAATAAAGGAATTTATCCTTGGATGGATAAATAAAAATAGTATTTCAACTAAAGAAAATAAAGGTGCTTGGAGGACTATAGATACAGGCATACGTTTAACAAATTGGATGAGAGCATTAGCTTTGGTATCCGAAGATATAAAATTGTCTTCAAATGAAATAAAAGATATAAAAGAGTCTTTAAAAACACAGACTAATTATTTAAAAAATAATTATATAGATAAGCACACCTTAAGCAATTGGGGAGTTTTACAATTAACAGGTTATCTTATGGTCAATATATTTTTTGAAGATACATTATCAAAGGATGATGAGATATGGGCATATGAGACTTTAGAAAAACAATTAAATTTACAATTCTATAATGACGGTTATCACTGGGAACAAAGTCCTTTATATCATTTTGAAGTAATCATGTCGTGTTCATACCTATTGATGTATATTGAACTTTCAAATAAAAAATGTCCAATAAATATGAGGGAACTGTTGAAAAAACCCTCTCATGTAACTCACTATATGCAATCATTAAATGAAAAATTAGTTCCATTACATGATAGTGATAATGTAAATGTTACAAATGCAATATTTATATTAAAATTGCTTGACTTGATTGATGATAATATTTATCCTAAATTTTTTGAGGGCAAGTCAAGTGGCAATTATATATATAAAGATCTGTCTGCTAAAACATACTTTAGTATATTTAATGGTAGACATGGAAGTGGCCATGGACATTCCAGTTTAGGTCATTTTAACTATAGTGCATATGAGCATGATTATATAGTTGATTCAGGTAGATTTACTTACATGGATAATTCTCCTATAAGATCATTTTTAAAATCTAGTTATGCACATAATAATATAATTATAGATGATAATCCCGAAATGATTGTTGATAAGTCGTGGAAGTATTCAAGGGTTGGAGAACCAATAGCTACAAAAGTTTATGATGATGAAAAATATAATGTAGTAAAGGTTATATACGGTGGTAAGGATAAAGATAATTTAAATTATACAATAAAAAGATTATTTTTATATTCAAAGGAACAAGATATTTTATCTATAATTGATGTGGTTGATAATATGGGAAATCATGAAATTCAAATAAGGTTCCAATTACATCCACAGGTAGAAACTACTGAGGTTAATAATGGATTCTTACTTGAAGTTGATAACAAACCTGTATATTTTACGAGCTTTACAAATAAAAATGTAAATATTAGATCAACCTTTATTTCACAAGTATATAATCAACTGTCAAATGCAGATAAAATAATATATAAAGATAATTTTACCGATTTTGAAATATATGTTAATGTGATATCTAAAGAAAAGTTATATCTTAAAAAGAGAAAAATAATTCAAGATAATAGCAGAACTGAGATTTTAGACAGGTATTATTTTGGATTTGATATATATGATAATAATGATAAAAAAATAATGGATGTATTTTATTCAGATAAAGATACTTATGAAGGAAGTAAATTGTATATATCTGAAAATACATTTTTATATGGAGAATTAACTGTAAATGGAGATAAAATCTTTTAAATAATTTTTTCTATACATATATAGTGATATACTCTGAAGTTGCAGTTTAATTTGGTTTAAGGTTAGTATTAATTGATTTTGAAATGAAAGTGGGGTTTTAAATATTGGTTAAAGGACTATTTATAATGGATGAAGATGTTATGGACAAGGTATATCCTGATAATATAAAAAAGGAGATAGAGAGTTTAGTAGATATAAAACAAAAACCCATGACGAGTAAAGAAGTGGAAGAAAATCTTGATGTTTTAAAAGATATAGATGTTATATTTTCTAGCTGGGGTGGACCTAATCTAAATGAAAATTTTCTAAATTATGCTCCAAATTTAAAGATTATGTTTTATGGAGCTGGAACTATAAAAAAAATAGTAACAGATGAATCGTGGAAAAGGGGAATAAGGGTTACAACGGCCAATGCTGCAAATGCTATTCCTGTAGCTGAATTTACAATTGCAAGTATAATATTTGGCCTTAAAAATGTGGTACAAATGAAGAATTTAATAAAGAATACTAGGGAATATCCATCGATACCCCATCAGAATATAAAGGGGGTATTTGATAGCACTGTAGGTATAATATCCTTGGGAGCTATAGGAAGTGAAGTATTAAAAAGGCTTAAAAACTTCGATGTAAATATCACGGTTTATCACCCTTCACTCACAAAAGAAGAAGCGAAGGAACTAGGGGTTGAATTTGTATCATTAGATGAAATGTTTAAAACCTGTGATGTTGTAACTCTTCATGCTCCTCTATTAGATTCTACCCGTGGTATGATCACAGGAGATCACATTAAACTTATGAAGGAAAATGGAGTATTTATAAATACAGCTCGTGGAGCAATTGTTAAAGAAAATGAACTCATAGAGGTTCTAAAGGAAAGGAAAGATATAACTGCATTTTTAGATGTAGTCTATCCTGAACCTCCAGCTGAAGATTCTCCACTGTATGATATGGATAATGTATTTTTAACTCCTCATATTGCTGGTAGTGAGGGCAAAGAGATAGGTAGAATGGGCAAGTTCATGTTAGAGGAACTTAAAAGATATCTAAATGGTGAAAGCTTAAAATGGGAAGTTACAAAGGAAAAATATGAAAAGATGGCTTAGGAGGGTTAACTTTGAATAAATCAGGACTATGTTCCATTACTTTTAGAGATTTAACTCCAACACAGGTTATAGAAATTGTAAAAAAAGCAGGTTTAGATGCAATTGAATGGGGTTCAGATGTACATGTAAAGCCAGGGGATAATGAAAATGCTAAAAAGGTGAGGAATTTAACCATAGAGAATGGATTAGAGGTTTCTTCCTATGGTTCATATTATAGAGTTGGTATTGAAAATGAATATTCATTTGAAGATGTATTAGAAACGGCAGTAAATTTAGGAGCTGAAGATATAAGGGTATGGGCAGGTAGAAAGGGCTCCTCAGATGCAGATGAGGACTATCGTAAAGGGGTAGTAGAAGATGCTATTAGAATAGCAAAATTAGCCTCTAATAGGGGAATAAATATTAATTTTGAATACCATAAAAAGACATTAACTGATACTGCAGAAAGTGCTAAGAGGTTTATGGAAGAAATAGATCAAGAAAATGTGTATCTTTATTGGCAACCTGCTATAGACATTAGTGTACAAAATAGATTAAACAACATAGATACTATAAAAGAATGGATAAGTAATATTCATGTATTTCAATGGAAGGTAATAGAACGACTGGATCTATATAGTGGATTAGATGAGTGGAAAGAATATGTATCAAAATTAAATAAGTCCACCAACAATCTTGAAAATAGATTTTTCTTACTTGAATTTGTAAAAGATGACAGTATTGAACAGTTCTATAAAGATGCTAAAGCACTAAAAGAGATAATAAAAGGTAAGGACGTATCATAATCCTTTATTTCTATAAACCAGCTACTAATAACTCCTGCATTTATAATATATTTAGCAGTTAAATCTGATTGTGAATATTTCCCTGAAGTATATTCTTCTATAACTGACAGCTTAAACTCTTTACTATACTTTGGTTTTTTGCTCATAAAAAATACCTCCAAATAGATAGTCTATTTTTAATTAATTAGACTGTCTACTTTGGAAGTATCATGTCAATCTGTCTCTTTTAAAATGGAAAATAAAATGAAATTAACATTACTTATCTTTGAACTCTACCTGAAGCATCTCCTTTTAATAGATTTTCTACTTCAGGTATTGTTACCATATTAAAATCACCATGGATAGTGTGTTTTAATGCAGATGCAGCTACTCCAAACTCTAAGGCATCTTTAAAGTTTTTATCTTCTAATAATCCATAAATAACACCAGATGCAAAAGAATCTCCACCGCCAACTCTATCCACAATTCTTATATCATATTTTCTTGAATGATAGAATTCATTACCATCCCAAGCACATGCAGACCAACCATTATCTGATGCTGAATATGATTCTCTTAATGAGCTCATCACATATTTAAATCCAAATCTATCTATCATTTGTTTAAATATACTTTCATAGCCAGCTAGCTCTAATTCTCCAGATGTTACATTGGTTTCACCTGGTTTAAATCCAAGAGTTAAGTGAGCATCTTCTTCATTACCAATACATACATCAACATATTGCATTAAATTTGTCATTATTTTTTGTGCTTCATCAGGAGTCCATAGTTTTTTTCTATAATTCAAATCTACAGAAGTAGTTACACCATGTTTCTTAGCAGCTCTTAAAACTTCTTCAGTAAGTATAGCGGCTTTATCACTTAAAGCAGGTGTAATTCCGGAGAAATGGAACCAGTCAGCATCTTTAAATATTTCGTCAAAATCAAAATCAGAAACATCAGCTTCGGCTATTGCAGAATGAGCTCTATCGTAAATAACTTTAGATGGTCTCATTGAAGCACCTGATTCTAAATAATAAATACCAACTCTATCCCCACCTCTTGCTATATAATCATCATTAACACCATATCTTCTAAGATGATTAATTGCAGCTTGACCTATTTCATTTTTAGGTAGTTTAGTAATGAAATATGCATCATAACCATAATTAGCAAGGGACACAGCTACATTAGCTTCTCCTCCACCATAAACTACATCAAAGGAATCAGCTTGTACAAATCTTTCATATCTTGGAGTTGAAAGCCTAAGCATTATTTCTCCTAAAGTTACAACTTTTTTCATTAAAATGCCTCCTCTATAATTTTAGTTTCTATTTCTAGCTTCTTTTATTTTTTTTACAAATTCTTTTGCAGCACTAGTCATATTTTCGCTGCTACCTTTTGTAAGATTACCACCTACACCAACAGCTATACAGCCATTCTCAATCCATTGTCCCACATTGTCAATACTAACCCCACCTGTAGGCATCAATACAGCTTGAGGTAAAGGACCTTTAACAGCTTTAACAAATGAAGGACCTAATGCACTTCCCGGGAACACCTTAATAACATCAGCTCCTGCTTCCATAGCAGTAATCATTTCAGTAATTGTCATACATCCAGGCATATAAGGGACTTGATATCTATTGCATAATTTTGCAGTTTCTAAATCGAATGCTGGGCTTACAATATATTTAGCGCCAGCTATTATAGCTATTCTAGCTGTTTCGCTGTCAAGCACTGTTCCAGCTCCGACTAGCAATCTATCACCAAATTCTTTTGTAAGATTCTTTATTACATCATCAGCACCTGGTACTGTAAAAGTAATTTCAATGGAATCAATGCCACCTTCCATACATGCTAAAGCAATTGTTTTAGCTTTTTTACTATTTTCTGCTCTTACTACTGCTACTACACCAATCTCTTCGATACGTTGTAGTACTTCATATTTTCTCATTAAGAAATCCCCCTTAAAATTTTTTTCATAATATGAAACGATATATTGTATTGCAAAACTTATTATGTTATATTATAATAAATAATGAAAATATTTACAATAATAATTCTTGATATTTTAAATATATAAATAATTTGTGACTATAAAAAGACGTTAATATTTATTACTTAAGGAGAGATAAACAAATGGGAGAAGTAGTACAATCTGTTGATAGGACATTATCTATTTTGGAATTGATGTCATATTTTGAAGATGGATTAGGAATTACGGAAATAAGTGAAAGGATAGGACTTCATAAGAGTACAGTTCATAGATTGTTAAGGACTTTGATTTATAAAGGATATGTAATACAAGATAAACGAACAAATAAATATAGACTTACCATAAAACTCTTTGAATTAGGAAATAGGGTAATCGCTGATATGGATATCTTAAAGGCTTCTAAAATCTATACAGAAGACTTAATGAAAACATTTAATGAAGTTGTCCATCTAGTAGTACGTGATGATAATGATATCGTATATATCGACAAAGTTGAGGCTAAAAATACTATACAAATGGTATCACATATTGGTAGAAGATCACCTCTATATTGCACTTCTGTTGGGAAGGCTATACTAGCATATTTAGATGAGGAGGAAGTCAACGAGATATGGAATAATAGTGATATCAAAAAATATACAGAAAATACTATTACAGATTATGATGTATTTCGCAATGAATTAGATAAGATTAGATTACAAGGTTATGCAGTTGACAATGAAGAGAATGAGCAAGGGGTTAGGTGTGTAGGTGTTCCAGTTTTTAACTTTCATGGTGAAGTAGAAGGAGCAATCAGTGTATCTGGACCTACAATAAGAGTGACTGAAGAAAAGGTTGAAGAAATTGCCAATGAGGTTAAAAAATGCGCTAATCTAATCTCAAAAGAGCTCGGTTATAGGGGGTGATAAGATGCAATTAAATAAATCTGTGTATAGGGATTATAAAAGGTATCCTGAAAGAATATTGCAATTTGGAGAGGGGAATTTTTTAAGGGCTTTCGTTGATTGGATAGTAGACAAGATGAATAAAAAATTAGACTTTAATACAGGAGTATTTGTAGTAGGTCCTAGAAAGAATGATAAAGTATACGAATTAAATGAACAGGATGGACTATATACTCTACTAATGAAGGGTATTGACAAGGGAAAGCTTGTCGATAAAAAAGTTGTTATCAATTCTATCACTCACGGTATCAATACCTACAGAGATTATGATGAATATTTAAAGTCTGCAGAGAACCCAGATATAAGATTTATAATATCAAATACTACAGAGGCGGGTATTGTATATGATGAAAATGATAGATTAGAGGATAGACCTCAAAGTTCTTTCCCAGGTAAAGTGACTTCGTTTTTATACCACAGGTACAAATTTTTCAATGGTGACATGGATAAAGGATTGTTATTTTTGCCATGTGAATTAATTGATAAAAATGGCCAAAAACTTAAAGAGATCATATTAAAACTTTCTAAAGATTGGGACCTGGAAGATGGGTTTACCCATTGGATTGATGAAGCCAATATATTTTACAATACCTTAGTAGATCGAATAGTACCTGGATATCCAAAGGAAAGCGCAGATATGATACAGAAAGAACTTGGATATGAAGACGAATTTTTAGTAGAGGGTGAGTACTTTCATCTATGGGTTATAGAAGGACCAAAGGGAATTAGAGATGAATTTCCTGCAGATGAGATAGGATTAAATGTACTTTTTGTTGATGATTTAACTCCATATAGGACCAGAAAGGTTAGGATACTCAATGGTGCTCATACTACTATGGTTCCAGTTGCATATCTATATGGTCTTGATACTGTGAAGGATTCTGTGGATGATAAAGTAGTAGGAGAGTTCATCAGATCAACTATTTTTGATGAGATTGTCCCTGCCATGAATTATCCAAAGGAAGAGTCTGAAGGTTTTGCATTTGATGTATTGGATAGATTTAGAAACCCATTTATAAAACATTATTTGATGAGTATTTCTTTAAACTCTATGAGTAAATTTGAGACGAGAGTTCTACCATCCATCTTGGACTATATAGAAGGAAAGGATAAGTTACCTGAAAAGCTATTATTCTCACTTGCTGCATTGATTAAGTTTTATAAGGGAGAAAGAAATGGTGAAAAAATCAATTTATCTGACAATCCGGAATATCTTGAATTGTTTTCAAGACTATGGAGTGAATATGATGGCTCTGATAAGTATTTAGAATATATTGCAGAGACTGTTTTACATCTAGAAGCACTATGGAAGATGAATTTAAATGAAGTTGAAGGGTTAAAAGATTTAGTAACTAAATATCTAATCAGTATTGAGAGAAAGGGTATACAAAAGGCATTGAAGGAGATATTATAATGAAAAAATTTTTAAAGATAAATGAAATTGACAACACCATAGTATCATTGAAGGATTTAAAAAAAGGCATGGTTCTTCAAGATGGAGATCAATCCATACAATTACTAGAAGATATTAAGCCTGGTCATAAAATAGCAATACAAGATATTAAAGCTGGTGAAGATATAATAAAATATGGCTTTCCAATAGGACAAGCAAAAGAGAACATTTTGAAGGGACAGTGGGTACATACTCACAATACTAGGACAAATTTGGGAGGAACAATTGACTATAAATATAATCCTAAATTTGTTGACATACCTAAAAGAAATGGACCTACTACGTTTATGGGATATAGAAGAAAAAATGGAGATGTAGGTATAAGAAATGAATTATTGATTGTTCCTACAGTTGGATGTATCAATGGTATAGCTGAGATGATTGCTGATACATTTATAAAAGAGTTAAATCCTAAGGATATAAATGATATTCGTGTTTACAAGCACAATTATGGTTGTTCTCAGCTTGGAGATGATTTTGAAAATACTAGAAGGATTCTCATTGATATAGTGAAGCATCCTAATGTAGGAGGGGTATTGGTTATAGGGCTGGGATGTGAGAACAATATAATTGAAGAATTTATAGAACGAATGGGAGAATATGATAAAGAAAGGATCAAGTTTTTAAAAACTCAAACTGTAAAAGATGAAGTTGAAGATGGTGTTATACTTCTAAAGGAAATTTATGAAACTATGAAAGATGATAAGAGAGAAGAGGTCCCAATATCTGAATTAAAGGTTGGATTAAAATGTGGAGGGTCAGATGGTTTCTCTGGTATAACTGCCAATCCCTTATTAGGTGAATTTTCAGATTATCTTATAAATCATGGTGGGACTACAATATTGACAGAAGTTCCAGAGATGTTTGGTGCAGAGACAATTCTCATGGATAGAGCAGAGTCGAAGGAAGTATTTAAAAAAATAGTAAGTTTGATAAATAATTTTAAAGAATACTTCATAAGTCACAATCAACCAATATATGAGAACCCATCTCCAGGTAATAAAGAAGGTGGAATAACAACATTAGAAGATAAATCCCTTGGATGTACTCAAAAAGGTGGAAAATCAATTGTAGTGGACGTCTTAGAATATGGTGATTTTGTTACAAAGAATGGTCTGAATCTTCTAAATTCACCTGGTAATGACTTAGTTTCTACTACAGCACTAGCTGCATCAGGATGTCAGATGGTACTTTTTACAACAGGTAGAGGGACTCCATATGGTAGCTTTGTACCTACAGTTAAGGTATCCACAAACACTGTTCTTTATAAACTTAAGCCACATTGGATAGATTTTAATGCAGGGGTGCTTTTAGAAGATATGTCAATGGATGATTTATTGGATGATTTTATTAAGTATATTATTGATGTTGCTAATGGTAAATATACTAATAATGAAAAGAAGGGGTTCAAAGAAATTGCTATTTTAAAAACAGGTGTTACGCTTTAATTACATGAAAACGTTTGGAGGGAATTGTTTTGAGAAAATTTATGGACGAAAACTTTTTATTAAAAAATAAAACTGCAGAGAAACTATACCATGACTATGCAAAGGATATGACAATATTTGATTATCACTGCCATTTGAGTTCGAAAGAAATAGCGGAGAACAAGAGTTTTAAAAATATTACCGAGATATGGCTACGTGGAGATCATTATAAATGGAGAGCAATGCGTAGCAATGGAATTAGCGAAGAATATATAACTGGAGATGCTTCAGATTATGAAAAATTCAAAGCTTGGGCAAAGACAGTACCTTATTGTATAGGCAATCCATTGTATCATTGGTCTCACTTGGAGCTCAAAAGATACTTTGATATAGACATTATAATCAATGAAAATACTGCTGATGAAATATGGGAAAAAACAAATGCACTGCTAAACCGAAAAAATTTTACAGCAAAGGGAATAATTAAAAAATTCAATGTAAAAGTTATTTGTACTACAGATGATGCAATAGATAGCTTAGAATATCATAAAAAAATTAAAGAAGATAAGGATTTTTATACTACAGTTGTGCCAACATTGAGACCTGATAAAGGAATAAATATTCAAAATGATGGATTTGTCCAATGGGTAAATAAATTATCAGAAGTGAGTAATATTGACATTAAGTCCTATGATGATTTAATAAAGGCATTATATAATCGTATCAACTTCTTCCATGAAGAGGGATGTAGATCATCTGACCATGGATTAGATAAGATGTTTTTCAGAAAAGGAACAGATGAAGAAATAAATGAAATTTTCCAAAAAGCTATGAATGGTCAAAAACTAAATGACTTAGAAATAGATAAATATAAGACTATGACTATGGTCAGGTTAGCAGAGAAATTTAATGAGCTAGATTGGACTATGCAGTTTCACATTGGTGCTTTAAGAAATAACAATACTAAAATGTTTGAAAAACTAGGACCAGATACAGGATTTGACTCTATAGGAGATGAAAATATAGCAGCGTCATTATCCAAATTGCTTGATACAATATCGATTCAATCAGGGTTACCAAAGACTATATTATATTCTTTAAATGCAAAGGATAATGACGTACTGGCAGCCATGATAGGGAATTTCCAAGATGGGAGGATACCAGGGAAAATACAATTTGGTACTGCATGGTGGTTTAATGACCAGAAAGATGGAATGGAGAAACAGATGATATCCTTAGCTAATCTTGGATTATTAAGTAGATTTGTAGGTATGGTTACTGATTCGCGTAGTTTCTTGTCTTATACAAGGCATGAGTACTTTAGAAGAGTGCTATGTAATTTAGTAGGTACTTGGGTTGAGGAAGGCGAAGTGCCTTATGATATGGAATTACTAGGCAATATGGTACAGGATATTTGCTATAATAATGCATTTAATTATTTTGGTATTGAATAAATATCCATTATTTTCGGTTGACAATACATAATTGCCTGGAATTTTCTATAACGTAAATATTATGTAAAAAATAGGAGGAGATAAAATGAAAAAACGTTTTAGAGTATTATCATTAAGTCTAGTTTTAGTTTTGTTAGTTGCAGTATTAACAGCGTGTGGATTGCAAGAACCAGACCAATTAGCACATCAATCTAGTGGACAACCTCTAGATGATGAGCAAGATGATACTACAGATGCAATGCCAGAGGTCACTCTTGTATATGCGGAAGTTAATCCATTAGACAGTATCGTTGGACAAATGGCTACTTTTTATAAGGAAAAAGTTGAAGAGCTTTCAGATGGGAAGATTAAGATTGATATTCAGGCAAGTGGAGTTTTAGGATCGGAAAATGACGTACTTGATACAATGCTTGGAGGTGGTGGAACAATTGATATGTCTCGTATTTCAGCGTTTGCACTTACAAGTTATGGTGGAGAAAAATCAAAATTGCTTTCCATTCCATTTACATTTGTAGACCGTGATCATTATTGGAATTTTGCAACATCTGATTTAGCTTCTGAATTCCTATTAGAACCACATGAAAATGGTAGTGGTGTTAGAGGCTTGTTCTATGGTGAAGAAGGTTTCCGACATTTCTTCACAGTTGATCCAATTAGTGGAATAGAAGATTTAGCTGGTATGAAACTTAGGGTATCAAATGATCCTATTATGAATGGTATGGTAGAAGGATTTGGTGCTAATCCTACAGTTGTATCTTTCGGGGAACTTTATTCTGCACTTCAAACAGGTGTAGTTGATGGTGCTGAACAACCTATAGTTAACTATAAATCTAATGCATTTCATGAAGTTGCACCATATCTGATTCTTGATGGTCATACACTTGGAGCTATTCAAGTGATAATTACAGATGAAGCTTGGGATAGCCTTACAGAAGAGCAACAAAATGTTCTTGTTGAGGCTGGTGAGCTTGCATCAGAGTTTAATAGACAGGTTTCTGAAGAAATTGAAAATGAAGTGTTAGAAGAGTTAAAAGCAGAAGGTGTAACTGTGATAGAAGTTGATGATGTTACACCTTGGCAGGAAGCTGTAAAGAATGTTATTGAATCCGAAACAGAAGATAATGGTGAACTTTATCAAAGAATTATTGATATGCAATAGAATTAAATAGTTTCACAATATTATTTTAGGGCGCAGAAGCCAATGTAGCGATGTAGCCTTTGTGCCCAATTTAATAAGGGGGAGTAGAACATGGCTAGATTCTTTGACACTATTAATAGGGTTAAACCTGTATATGATATCGTATATAAGATTACTCTTTTCATATGCAAGATATTATTAATAATGGATATTCTTATAACATCAATGGCAGTAGCTGGTCGATTCATTTCTTTTATACCAGATCCAGCATGGAGTGAAGAAATAGTTCTGACTTTGATGGCATATATGGCGGTACTTTCTGCAGCTCTAGCTATCAGAAGAAGAGCACATATTCGTATGCAAGCTTTTGATAAATATTTGCCTAAAAAAGTAATACTATTTTTGGATATTATTGCAGACATTGCTGTTTTTGCACTAGGCATTGTAATGATAGTGGTAGGTTGGAAATACGCTGTACTAATTGGATCAAAAGGTAAATATGTAAGTATGTCAAATCTCTCTAGGTTTTGGATGTACTTTCCTATTCCACTAGCAGGTGTAGCCATGGTTATTTTTGAAATAGAAATATTATTTAATCACCTAGAGACTATATTTTTAAAGGAGGAAAGTAGATGAGTGCTGAAAGTATTGCAATTTTGATTTTAATTGGTAGTTTTCTTTTTATGATACTTTTAAGATTTCCTATAGCATATGCAGTAGGGCTTTCATCCTTGTTCACGCTCTTGTACCAAGGATTGCCACTTAATATAATTGCTCAACAGATGGTTAAGGGTATTAGTTCCTTTAGTCTTATGGCAGTTCCATTCTTTATCACGATGGGTGTACTTATGGGCTCTGGAGGTATTTCAGAAAAGCTAATTAAACTAGCAAATACTCTTGTTGGTTGGATGAGAGGTGGTTTGGCAATGGTTAATATCGTAGCATCATACTTCTTTGGAGGTATTTCTGGTTCTGCAGCTGCAGATACTGCATCTATTGGTAGCATAATGATTCCAATGATGGTAGAACAAGGATATGATGATGATTTTTCTACAGCAGTTACTATTTCTTCTTCATGTGAAGGCCTATTAGTTCCGCCAAGTCACAATATGGTTATTTATGCTACTACTGCAGGTGGCATTTCAGTAGGAAGTTTGTTTCTTGCTGGTTATTTACCAGGTGCATTACTTGCAATATCATTGATGATAGGTTCGTATATTTTTTCTGTTAAACGTAACTATCCAAAAGGTGAAAAATTCAGCATAAAGAATATGATTAAAGCATTAGTTACTTCCTTTTGGGCTTTAGCAGCAGTTTTGATAGTCGTAATAGGTGTTGTTGGTGGTGTCTTTACTGCGACAGAGTCTGCAGCTATTGCAGTTATTTATAGTTTGATTGTTAGTGTATTTATGTATAAAGGTCTTGATTGGAAAGGTGTTTGGAAAGTTCTAGGGAAATGTGTGGATACATTATCTATTGTGCTAATTTTGATATCAACTTCTAGTATCTTTGGATACTTGTTGACACGATTACATGTGCCGACATTAGCAGCAAATGCTATTATCAATGTTACAGATAATCCAATTATGATAGCATTACTTTTGAATCTTATACTTTTGTTACTTGGAATGATTATGGATATGGCTCCAATTATTTTGATTGCTGCCCCAATATTACTCCCTGTTGCGACTTCAATTGGAATTACTCCAATTCAGTTTGGTGTTATGATGATTTTAAACACTGGGATAGGATTATTGACGCCTCCCGTTGGTTCCGTTTTATTTATTGGTTCTGCAGTTGGCAAATTATCTATTGAGCGTCTTGTAAAAGCAATGATTCCATTTTACTTACTAATGATTGTTGCTCTTTTATTTGTTACATTTGTTCCTTCGGTAAGCTTATGGCTTCCATCCTTATTTATGTAAAATCAGTTATGAAATATGGATTTAATTATAAACCATTAGTTATTGAACTTTTATCTGTATTTGAGATTGAAGTCGTATTTATAGAATATGTATTTACGACTTTATTTCATAATTTTTCTATAAAAACATAGGGGGTGATTTTACGAATGAAAATGACGTTAAGATGGTACGGGAGCGAATATGATACTGTAACCTTAAGACAAATAAGACAGATACCAGGTTGTGTAGGAGTTATTACAACTCTTTATAGTACTAAACCTGGAGAAGTATGGAGTAGAGAATCAATTAGAACAATGAAGGAAGAAGTTGAATCAGAAGGGCTTGAAATAAGTGGCATAGAGAGTGTAAATGTACATGATGATATAAAAATTGGTCTTTCTACAAGAGAGCTATATATTTCAAATTATATAAAAACTCTAGAAAATTTGGGAAAGGAAGGAATTGATTTAGTTTGTTATAATTTTATGCCAGTATTTGATTGGACTAGAACTGACCTTGCAAAGGAAAGGTCAGATGGTTCTACAGTCCTTTCTTATGATCAGGATATTATCGATAAAATTAATCCTACTAAGATGTTTGAGGAGATGGACGCCGATTCTAGTGGATTTATTTTGCCTGGTTGGGAACCAGATAGACTTACTAGGATAAAAGAGCTATTTGAAATGTATAAAAATGTAGATGAAGAAAGATTATTTCAAAACCTTGTATATTTCTTAAAATCTATTATGCCAACTTGTGAAAAATATGGAATAAAGATGGCAATTCATATGGATGATCCTGCATGGTCTATATTTAATTTACCGAGAATTATAAATAGTAAGGAAAATATTCAAAGATTATTAGATGCAGTACCAGTAATAAATAATGGTCTTACAATTTGTTCAGGTTCTTTAGGTTCGAACCCTGATAATGATATCCCAGATATGATAAGAAGTTTCAAGGGAAGAATTCACTTTGCCCATGTTAGAAACGTTAAACATGTTGCGCCAGGTAAATTTGAGGAGACTGCTCATCTATCTTCAGATGGGTCTCTAGATATGTATGAAATTATGAAAGCACTTTATGATATTAATATGACTGGACCTATTAGGCCTGATCATGGAAGGATGATCTGGGGAGAAAAGGCGATGCCTGGTTATGGTTTATATGATAGAGCTTTAGGTGTAGCCTACTTGAATGGATTATGGGAGGCAATTGAAAAGTCCAATAAGTAGCACGGGAGGTGTTTGCATTGAAATTAAACTTAGATGCTTTAAAGGATAATCATGATTGGGAAAGAGCTGGATTTAAGCTTCCCAAATATAATATTGAACAGATAAGAGAAGATACTAAAAAAAGCCCTAATTGGATTCATTTTGGTGCTGGTAATATTTTTAGGGCATTCATGGCAAATGTTCAACAAAGAATTTTAAACGAAGGTAAAAGTGACAAAGGTATTGTTGTGGTAGGAGGAGATAGTATAGAAACAATATATCAATCCCATGACAATCTCACAGTACTTATTACATTAAAGGTAGATGGTAGCATAGAAAAAACTGTTATTGCAAGCATTGCTGAATCCTTAGAATTAGATGTACAAAATGAAACAAATTGGAGACGATTAAAAGAGATTTTTGTAAACCCTAGTCTGCAAATGGTTAGTTTTACTATAACTGAAAAGGGATATAAATTGAAGGATAGTAAGGGAGAATATTTATCTGTAGTGGTTGAGGATTTTGAGAATGGTCCTCAAAGTCCAATTAGTTATATTGGACAAGTAACATCTCTTGTATATGAAAGATATCTATATGGTAAACAGTCAATAGCTCTTGTTAGTATGGATAATATGTCTCATAATGGAACAAAGCTTTATGAGTCTGTAAATACTTATGTTGAAAAATGGGTGGAAAAGGGTTTAGTGAAAGAAGGTTTTAAAAATTATATTGATGATCCGAGGTTTGTATCTTTTCCTTGGTCTATGATTGATAAGATTACACCTCGACCTGATTCAAGTGTGAGAAATATGCTGAAGGATAGTGGTTTTAAAGATGTAGAGGATTTAATCACATCAAAAAAAAGTCATGTAGCTCCCTTCGTAAATGCAGAGGAATCAGAGTACTTGATAATAGAGGACGTTTTTCCTAATGATAGACCGAATCTTGAAGAAGGTGGCGTTATCTTTACAGATAGGGAGACTGTTGAGAAGGTAGAGAGAATGAAGGTTTGTACTTGTCTTAATCCTCTTCACACAACCCTTGCAATATTTGGTTGTTTGTTAGGATATGATTTGATTTCAAAGGAGATGGAAGATCCTGAGTTAAAAACTTTAGTCGAGAAGATTGGGTATGAGGAAGGTTTTCCTGTAGTTGTGAATCCTGGAATAATTGATCCAAAGGAGTTTATTGATGAAGTTCTTCAAGTAAGATTTCCAAATCCATTTATGCCAGATACACCTCAGCGAATAGCCACTGATACTTCTCAGAAGCTAGGAATTCGTTTTGGAGAGACCATAAGAGCATATCAAGCAAGAGAGGATTTAAATGTTACAGATTTAAAGCTTATTCCTCTTGTATTAGCTGGATGGTGCAGGTACTTAATGGGTATTAATGATAATGGTGATAAGATGGAATTAAGCCCAGATCCACTCCTTAAAGAGGTAGTACCCCATGTGGCAAATATTAATCTTGGAGATAAGGGACCATTCCATGATCAACTTAAACCTATTTTATCAAATGCAAATATTTTCGGAGTAAATCTTTATGATGTAGACTTAGGACAAAAAGTTGAAGACTATTTTGAAGAATTGGTATTAGGAAAGGGTGTGATCAGAAAAACTTTGAAAAAATATGTTTACTAATAATGGATGTAAATGTACTAAAAAGGGATTCTTTTAGATATATTTATTCCATAGCTCTAGTGTAAATAATGACATTAGAGTATCTAAAGAATATAATGAGGAGGAATATAAATGGAAGTTAGATATGCTGTTAGTCCAGATGAAGCAAAGGGTCTTGATACAAAGGAACTAAGAGATAATTTTTTAATCGATGATTTGTTTAAAAAAGGAGAATTAAAGCTAGTTTATAGTCATATCGATAGAATAATTGTTGGAAGTGCAATACCAGTTGCTCCACTAGAATTACCTGTTGGGAAAGAATTGGGAACGAATTACTTCTTAGAAAGAAGAGAGCTTGGAATTATAAACATTGGTCCCAAAGGATATGTAGCATTAGATGGAATAAAATATGAAATGAATAATAAGGATGGGCTATATGTAGGTAAAGGAGTTAAGGAAGTAGTTTTTGAGAGTGCTGATAGCAATAATCCTGCAAGATTTTATTTAAATAGTGCTCCAGCTCATAAGGAGTATCCTACAGTAAAAATTGATATGAAGGATATTAAGCCTCAACATTTAGGTAGTTTGTCTACGTCAAATGAAAGAAAGTTATATCAATATATTCATCCAAACATTTGTGAAAGCTGTCAATTAGTGATGGGACTTACAATGTTAGCTCCAAACAATGTATGGAATACTTTCCCTGTCCATACTCATGATAGAAGGATGGAAGTATATTTGTATTTTGATATGGATGAAGATGGAGTAGTTTTTCATTTAATGGGAGAAGCAGGTGAAACAAGACATATTGTTATGAGAAATGAACAAGCGGTTATCTCACCAAGCTGGTCTATACATTCAGGCGTTGGTAATCAAAACTACACATTTATTTGGGGTATGGTAGGAGAAAATATAGAGTTTACAGATATGGACCATATAGATAATTCTAAAATAAGATAAAGGAGAATCTAAATTATGGATGAGATATTCAGTGGATTAGATAAGTTTAATATGGAGATATTTTCTTTAAAAGACAATGTTGCAATTATTACAGGAGGTAATAAAGGATTAGGCTTAGCCTATGCAGTTGCTCTAGCAAAGGCAGGTGCAGACATTTTTTTACCATGTCATTCCAAAAAAAATTGGGAAGAAATAAAGGCTTTAATTAAGAAAGAAAATAGAAGAGTAGAATTCATGCAAGTGGATTTATGTAATAAGGATATGGCAAAAGGTGTTATTAATAAATGCATTGAAGTATATGGAAGAGTTGATATACTTGTAAATAATGCAGGTACCATACGGAGATCTCCTATTACAGAATTTAAAGATAAGGATTGGGAGGATGTTATAGATATTAATCTTAATTCAATATATTATTTATCTCAGGCAGCAGTTAAATATATGATTAAGCAGGGTAGAGGAAAAATAATTAACATAGCATCCATGCTATCATTTCAAGGTGGAAAATTTATACCATCATATACGGCTAGTAAACATGGAGTAGCCGGGCTAACCAAGGCATTTGCAAATGAATTAGCTGATAAGAATATTCAAATAAATGCAATAGCACCAGGATATATAAAAACTGATAATACAGCTCCAATAAGACAAGACGAAAATAGAAATGCTGAAATATTGTCAAGAATCCCTGCTGG
This sequence comes from Schnuerera sp. xch1, assembly GCF_019931165.1. Lineage (GTDB taxonomy): Bacteria > Bacillota > Clostridia > Tissierellales > Tepidimicrobiaceae > JAIOUP01. Next base: position 396,579 of record NZ_JAIOUP010000001.1, on the reverse strand, counting down.
TAGGTGGGGAGAAACCTCTGATTTAATGGGAACTATTGTATTTTTAGCTAGTCCAGCTTCTGATTATTTAAATGGGCATGTATTGGCTGTTGATGGTGGATGGCTTGTTAGATAGATAACTACTTGTAGGAATTAATGAATAAAAAATTGTAGTTACTTCTACAAACTCAAAGATACATGAATTTGCAAGAAAAAATATTCGAGTTCTCGTAGGTAGACCATAATGAAAAACTGTAATCATCACGATTACAGTTTTTTGATTTTTGATAAATTTTTAGAAATTCATAAATCAAGAAATATCATTGGTTGAAAATGCATTATACTTTCAAATATATCCATAAAATATATCTATAAAACAATGAAAACCTATTAAAAAATACTATTTGTAAAAGCAATCATCCTACTATAATATTAGTAGTGAATAAAAATAGATAAATTATAGCAGATATGAAAGGAGAATATATATGACAAAGGAACAGTTAATAGAAGAAGTAAGAAAAGAAGCAGAAGGATATTTTGAAAGAGGCGAATTTTTTTGTTCAGAATCAGTAGTTCAAACTATAAATAACTTGTTAGGGAAACCCTATGATGAGAATATTGTAAAAATGGCTTCTGGATTTCCTATTGGTATGGGGAAAAGTGGATGTCTATGTGGAGCAGTAAGTGGTGGTCAAATGGCTCTCGGAATGATTTATGGAAGAGTACATGGAGAATCAATGAATGATAAGATGTTTCCAGCTGCATCATCCTTACATGATTATATTAAAGATGAATATGGTTCAACTTGTTGTAGAGTAATTACTAAACAATGGGCTGGAGATAATTTTCAAAGTCCTGGAAGAAAAAAACATTGTATCAAAATAACAGGAGAAGTAGCTGCGTGGATTGCAGATAAGCTTATTTCAGAAGGAAAGGTAGTAGTAGAATAAAAGGAATGGAGTGATTTAATGGGAAAGACAATAAAAAGATTACCAATTCCTATTACAGGGTTAATGCTGGCTTTAGCATCTTTAGGAAATCTTGTTTTATCTTATGGAAATATTTATAGAAATATTTTTGGTATATTATCAGCAACTCTTTTAGTTTTAATAATACTGAAAATTACAAAGCATCCAGAGGTAGTAGCTGAAGAACTAGAAAATCCAGTTGTAGCTAGTACTTTCCCAACCTTATCCATGGGAATCATGCTAATATCCACATATATTGTTCAATTTAGTTCCAGTATAGCCTGTGGAGTATGGGTTATTGGGCTAGTATTACATGTTATATTAGCAATTATTTTTACAATAAAATATGTATTTAATTTTAATATAAAAAAAGTATTCCCTAGTTGGTTTATTGTTTATGTTGGGATAGTTGTAGGAAGTGTAACAGCACCTACATTTCAGTTAGAGAATATTGGGAAGGGTTTATTTTGGTTCGGACTAATAACATATACTATATTGATACCAATTGTTATCAAAAGAGTTTTAATAGTTAAAGAAATACCAGAACCAGCTTTGCCTACCCTTATAATCTTCGCTGCACCTGCTAGTCTCTGTTTAGCTGGATATTTGAGTTCATTCCAAGAGAAAAATATGATATTATTTACAATACTATTAGTTGTCTCGCAGTTCACATACTTATTGACATTGGTACAATTAACAAAGTTATTGAAACTAAAGTTTTATCCTAGCTATGCAGCCTTTACATTTCCTTTGGTTATTAGTGCAATATCTATTAAATTAGCTAATGGATTTTTGACTAGTTCAGGAATTTCTATTCTATTTTTAAATTATGTTGTAAAGTTTGAAGAAATATTAGCGATAGTGATTGTATTATATGTATTGGTAAGATACGTGCAGGGAAATGGACGAAAAGTACTTTTACACATCTGAGCCATTATTAAACTAAATATAATATAGTGCAATTTTCATTTTAGAAAACCTAAGTTAAAAAATGATTTTACTTGGGTTTTTTTATTTATCAAAATTTACCTGTTTACTATCAATAGGTATTATTAACTAAATTACCACAAATGTAATAATGTAACAGAATTGTAATTGAAATATAGATTTATAAATGTTAAAATCAAGTAAATAAGTAAAGAAAATTGAAAATAAGGTGATCGGAATAAGCAGGGTGTGGTTGCACCTCGTTTCATTAAAGAAAGGAGGTGGTTGCGATATGAATACATACGAATCTTTATCTTTAATGATAATGTTTTCTATGTTCGTAGTATCGCTAATCTCCTTTATTGTCTATCTAATTGATGATAGCAAAAAAGGAAAAAAATAGTCACCCTGTGAGCCAGCAGGGTGATTATTTAGATTAATTGCCTTGGTGGAATCGCATTTTTGCGATTCCGATTGCCTTATATATTATATCATTTAAAGAATACAAGTAAAACTAAATTTCGTATTTTCATTATAACGTTTTTTTAACATTTCCTTTATTATTATATGAGTATTCTATTCTTTTGTTCATCTCTATAACATATCCATTCTTTTGTAGAAAATCAAAATCATAAATTTATGAAATATCCAATTAATGGATAAGTACTTGCAAAGACCAAAATAAGTGGTATAATATTTTTGTTGTTTTGATTTATAAAAACAAGGGAGATGAACAATGGAAGATAAAAGTGTAAATAAGGAAGAACAAAAGAATCAAAATCAGATAGAAACAGATGATTTAAGCGACTTAAGAAAAAGCATAGAAAAAGTTAGACGTCGATTACACCAAAACATTTCAGATAATAGTAAAGAAAAAATGTTGAAAACAAGCCAAGAGTTAGATGAAGTTATAACAAAATATTTAAAAATGCAATCAAAATATACTAATAACCCAATAGAGATTAAATAGATTATATTATTACCTATGTCAAGATAAATAATAAACTAGTTGTATCAAGAGATACAGCTAGTTTATTATTTATTAGCGTATCTTTCTAGTAATCTGGCTGTCTTTGTTAGCCCTTAACTTTTTCCTCTTTTAATTCTTTACCTATTGTAAGTATCATGGTAGTAAAACAGGCAACACCACCTATAAATTCAGATAGCGGTTCAGATAAAAATACTCCTATATACCCAAAAGATAAAATTCTAGGAAGTATCAAAGCTAAGGGAATTACAAGAATTACTTTTCTTAATATAGAAAAGAATATGGCAAACTTTGATTTTCCTAGTGCTACAAAGATAGCTTGGCCTGAGTGTTGTAAACTCATTATAAAAAACCCTGAATAGAATATTCTTATCATAGGTATTCCTGCTTTTATTACCTCTGGGTCATTATTAAAGATGCTTATGAAGAATCCAGGGAAGCTTTGAATCACTAACCACATTAAAGTGTTTATTGTAAGGGAACATAAAGTGATAAATTTGATGCTTTTCTTTACTCTACTGTATTCACCTGCTCCATAGTTAAAACCCATAACTGGTTGTGAACCACGGGTTAATCCTGAAATTGGCATCATAACAAATTCTCTAATTGAACTAATAACAGTCATAATTCCCACATATAGATCTCCTCCAAATTGTTGGAGGGTAGTATTTAATATAATCTGAACTAGAGAGTTTGTAAACTGCATTACAAATCCTGAAGTACCCAATTCCAATATGTTTTTAACTCTATTCCATTTTAATATAAAGCTTTCTTTATTTAATCGGAATATAGCATTTTCTCCTGTTAAAAATTTAAGTACCCATGTTGCTGATAAAAATTGGGATATAATTGTTGCTATGGCTGCACCTCTAATTCCCATGTCAAATAGGAATATAAATATAGGATCAAGAATTATGTTGGCTATAGCACCTAATATTACTGTTATCATTCCAACACGTCCGAAACCTTGGGAATTTATAAAATGGTTCATACCCAAACTAAGCATTACGAATATATTTCCAATTAAGTATATGGTTATATACTGGCTAGCGTATTTGTAAGTTATATCACTGGCGCCAAATAAATATAGCATAGGTTTTTTAAATATTAATCCTAAAATAGTTAGTATAATTCCAGTAGATATGAGCATTATAAAAGAATTTCCCATTATTTTCTCTGCTTCATCGTAATTTCCTCGACCTCTCTCTATGGAACATAAAGGGGCACCACCCATTCCGTATAGATTGGCAAAAGCCATAACTATAGAGATAACTGGTAGACAAATTCCTACTCCAGTTAATGCGGAGAATGAATCTCCAGGCATTTGTGAAATATATAATCGATCTACAATATTGTAAAGAACATTAACTATTTGAGCTGAAATCATTGGTATAGCCATACTCATTATGTTGTTTATGACACTTCCCTTAGAAAAATCATTTTTGTCCCTCAAAATCTCATCTCCAATCCATAACTACATATTGTATTTTAATGATTATCACATTTAAAGTCAACAAATATCTATACCAGATACTTACCTATTAGTTCACTATACAATGTCTTAAATAGAGATGTATAATATGATGGAATATAGTTGATATATGATTTAAGCACTTATCTAGATGATAGGTGCTTTTACAATAATATATAGATTGAGTTTGGATATAATAATGATGAAAATATAATAAATTTAATATCAATATAGGATTGGAGGGATAGGATGGCAGTCGTTAAAGTTATAGAACTTCTTTCAGAATCAGTCAATGGTTGGGAAGCTGCAGCTCAAGAAGCAGTTACAGAAGCATCAAAGACAATAGACAATATTCAAAGTGTCTATGTAAGCAATATGCAGGCTGTTGTTGAGAACAATAAAATAGTTAATTATAGGTTAAATGTCAAGATTTCATTTGTCGTTAAGTAGCAAAGCATATTATTAATAATATGCTTTTTCAAAGCTTAGAATAGGCATTAGTACAGGAAAGTAACAATAATAGTATAATGTGATAAAAGGCATTGCCAAAATAATGTCAGTTGGAAAGGATTTTATTTGATGAAGGTTGATCCCTCACTTTAAAAAGCGACGGATCAACTTTAATTTCTTTTTTGTAAAAGGTGGGAAGAGCATGGGTATATTTATTTTAGTGGTGGTTTTAAGAAGGCTTTTTTTATGTGAAAAAGTAGCAAAGCTATAATATCCATGATAGGCACCTATTCCAGAGGTACCTACTCCACCAAAGGGTAGTTCAGGATTTGCTAGATGCATTATAGTATTATTGATACTTACACCACCCGAAGGTATTTGGCTGAGTATCTTTTCTTCAATTTCCTTTTCAGATGTAAATATATATAAGGCCAATGGCATAGGAAGTTTTTTAATGGATTTAATGACTTGATCTAAATTCCCATAGGTCAAAATAGGAAGCAAAGGTCCAAATAGTTCATCTCTCATTGATGCTGAGTCCCAGTTAGCTTCTATTAAGGTAGGTTCAACAAAAAGGGTATCAGCATTGGTTTTTCCTCCATATATAATTTGATTTTTATCCTTTTCCAGTATATTCTTTAAATGATTAAACTGTTTAATATTTACTATACGGCCAAAATCCTTATTTTTTTCAATGTCTGTTCCATAAAAGGCTATAAGGGATTTTTTCATTTCAACGATGAGTTTTTCTTTAATATCTTTATGTACTATTACATAATCAGGAGCAACACAGGTTTGTCCTGCATTTACGGTTTTGCCCCATATAATCCTTCTAGCAGCTATTTTTATATTGGTGTTTTTGTCCACAATAACAGGGCTTTTACCTCCAAGTTCAAGAGTAATAGGTACAAGGTTTTTAGAAGCTGCTTCCATTACAATTTTTCCTACTGAAACACTCCCAGTGAAGAATATATAATCAAAGGCTGAGTTAATTAAAGAGGTACTTGTCTCCACTCCCCCATGTAAAGCTCTTACATAGGATTTATGAAAAGTATTTTCAATCATTTCTACAGTTATATTTGATATATTTGGAACCATTTCTGAGGTTTTGAGAACAACACAGTTTCCTGCTGCAATAGCGCCTATAAGAGGTTCTATTACCAGCTGAAAGGGATAATTAAATGGAGCAATTACTAATGCTGTACCATAAGGTTCATGTACAATACGACTTTTTGATGGAAATAAAGTTAATGGTGTTTTTACTTTTTTAGGTTTTGCCCATTTTTTTAAATTTTTCATAGTGTAAGAGATACTGTTTAATGTGAATCCGATTTCTGTAGTGTAGGATTCAAAAGGATGTTTTCCTAAGTCTTCCTGAAGCGCTTTTATTATTTTTGATTCATATTTTATAATATTTTCTTTCAATTTACTTAATTGTTCCAATCGAAAATCTATGCTTTTTGTTTGGTTAGTATTGAAGAAATTGTTATGTTCTTCAAGAATATTTTTCACATCTTCTGGTTTTAATTCCACATTAATCATTGAAATTCATATCCTCCTTGTACCAATATAGGTACTGTTTTATATATTATATAAAATTGAAGGCCATACAGTAAAGATTATTTATAATGAAGAAATGTAAAAGTAATGCGGTAAAAGGCTCTTCTATTTTCATATACTTATTTTGACATAATCAAAAGATAATAACAAGGACCTTTTGTTAAGTTATTGATAAAGACTTTATTCGGGACTATAATAATAACTGAAGGTTTGATTTTATAGTGCTGTTTCCGTACTCATGAGCGTGGGAAAATTTAATGAGAAAAGGAGTGGAATTATCACAATGAAAATTGTTGTTTTAAATCAGAATGATATGAAAAGAGTATTTTCTATGGAGGAAGCTATTCAAGCAGATAAGGATGCATTAGAACTGTACTCATTGGGGAAAAGTGTAATACCATTACGTGTAAATATTGATGTACCAAAGCATGAAGGGCAGAGTCTCTATATGCCTGGTTATGTTGCTAATGCTAATGCATTAGGTGTAAAAATTATCTCTGTTTATCCTAAAAATATTGAAAAGGGCTTGGTTGGTGTACCGGCAACCATGGTTTTGAAGAATAGTGAGACAGGCGAAGTTTGCAGTTTAATGGATGGTACTTGCTTGACACAAATTCGTACTGGGGCAGTATCCGGAGCTGCTATGGATCTTCTTGCTCGTAAAGATAGTAAGGTGTTTGCATTGTTTGGTACAGGAGGACAAGCTAAGACTCAGCTTGAAGCAATCCTTACTGTCCGTCCAATAGAGATAGTAAAAGTTTTCGATATAAACATGGAACGAGCTGAAAACTTTGCATCACGTATGACAGAAGCATTTGGAGAGAAGTTTGATGTAAAGATTATTACCGCTAAATCGTCTGCTGAAGCTATTGAGGATGCAGATATTATTACCAGCGTTACAACTACTAAAACTCCTGCTTTCGATGGTAGACTAGTAAAAAGAGGATGTCATATAAACGGCGTCGGATCGTATACTCCGGAAATGCATGAACTTGATGAATATATCATAACGCATGCAGATAAAGTTTATGTAGACACCCGCGATGGTGTTTTAAATGAATCTGGGGACTTAATTATACCTATAAATAAAGGAATTTACAGTGGAGACAAGATAACTGGAGAGCTAGGAGAGGTTATTGCAGGCAAGGCACCTGGACGTGCTAATGACGATGAAATTACTATATTTAAAACTACCGGAAGCGCTGTTTTAGATTTAGTAACTGCGCAACGTATATATGAGAGTGCAATAGAAAAAGGGATAGGAAGCATTATTGAGTTTTAGATAAGAGGAGTTTTTACTTTATAAAATTATTTAAATTAATCAATTTAAAATTATTTTTTTGTTGTTAATTGGGTATAATATTAATGATAAAATTTTATGTATAGTATTAATAATGGACTTAAAATAGTGCTTTACAAATTTCTTTTGTATGGTATAATAAAAGTACAAAAGAAAATACCAGTAAGCGAATCAAGTTATCGAATTAAAAACCCTCAGAAGGCAAGTTCTGAGGGTTTTGCCATTATTGTTTCTTAAAAATGTTTAAAATCAAGTTTATTATTAACAAGATTTTATGCAAAATGTCAATAATGGACTTAATAGTTGTTTCTTTAATTTTTTGTTTTACTTTTCCCAGCAAGCTCCTCAAATTATCACCTCCTTCGCTTTAACGAGAAGGCTTATTAAAGAAACAACTTTAGATTATTATACCATATAGAAATAGATAGAGAATAGTAATCAAATATAATATATTCTTTTTATTTGGGTACATAGAATATATAATGGGGGAGGTGAAAGTATGGACAATTATTTAGTTTCATTAGATAAGCTTAAAAAGAAATGTGATTGTGAGGTATTTGAATCTAAGACTACAGAAGATCTATCAACATCTAGAGAGCTAATAGGACAGGATAGAGCAATGGAAGCATTAAAATATGGATTGTCCATTAGTAGAAAGGGATACAATATTTATGTCTCAGGATTCACAGGAACAGGAAGAAATAGCTATTCTCATTTAGTAACCAAGAAATTTGCAGATAAGAAAGATGCACCTAAAGATTGGTGCTATGTGTACAATTTTAAGAAACCAAGTTCTCCTAAAGCTATAAGTTTAAAAACTGGGCAGGGGAAATTATTTAAAAAAGATGTGGATACTGTTATAAAAAAGCTGGTATTAGAAATTCCAAAGGCATTAGATTCAAAGGAGTATGAAAACAGTAGGAATTTAACCTATACAGTTTATCAAAAGAAAGCCAAAAATATACTAGCTGAATTAAATGATTTAGCCAATGAATATAATTTTGTATTTAGACAGACTGAAAATGGTATATTAAGCATTCCTTTAAAAGATGGCAAACCTATTACTGATGAAGAATTAAACAATATGTCAAAAGAAGAGATAGAAGCTTTAACCAATACATCAAATGAATTAAATCATAAAGCTTATGATTATGTTAGAAGAATAAAGAAAGTTGAAAATGATTTTAATACAGAAATGAAAAAGTTAAAGGAAAGTAAGGTAATAGAAGTACTAGATCAATATGTAACTCCACTAATAGAGAAATATGATGAAAACCAAAAGATACGTGAATATTTAAATGATATGAAAGATGATATAGTTAAAAACTATGAAGGATTTTTAGGAAAAGATAATGAAAGACAAGTACAAGGGTTTCCTTTTATGATAAATTCAGAAGAAGATACTATGAAAAGATATGAGATCAATTTATTCATGGATAATAGCTATAAGAAAAAGGCTCCTGTTGTTAAAGAGATGAATCCAACTTATTATAATCTATTTGGAAAGATTGACTATATAAATCAATTTGGCGGATATAAAACAGATCATACACAGATAAAACCAGGTTCATTACATGAGGCAAATGGAGGATATATTATATTACAGGTTAAAGATATATTACAGAGCGGCAAAACATGGGAAAGTTTAAAGAGAGCCTTAATCACTGAACAATTAAAGGTAGAAAATATTACTGGTTTAAACATTATATCAGAAACACTAAGCCCAGAGCCTATCCCATTAGATATAAAGGTAATATTAATAGGTGATTTTAAAATATATCAATTACTATATAATTATGATGATGATTTTAAGAAATTATTTAAAATTAGAACAGATTTTGATATTGAAATGGATAGAAACTTAGAAAATATTAGAAAGATTGGTTCTTTTGTTGCATATCAGTGTAAAGAACAAAACCTAAAACCTTTTGATAATACTGGCTTAGCTACAATTATTGAATATAGCAGTCGTTTAGCTGCTCATCAGGATAAACTTACGGCAAGATTTAATGATCTTGTAGAAATAATATATGAGGCTGATCAATGGGCAAACATAAGAGACAAATCCATAGTGACTAAGGATGAAGTAAATATAGCAATAGAGAAGAGGGACTTTAGAAATAATATTCATGAAGAGAAGATGACTGAAGCAATTGAATCCGGTATTATAATAATAGATACAAAAGGAGAAAAAATTGGTGAAATCAATGGTTTATCAGTAGTGAATATAGGCCAATATATGTTTGGAAGACCTAATAAGATAACAGTAAATACATTTGCAGGAAAAGAAGGAATTATAAATATAGAAAGAGAAGTTAAACAGTCTGGTAGTATTCATGATAAAGGGGTTTTAATACTAGGTGGTTATTTAGGAGAAAAATATGCTAAAGATTTTCCATTAACATTAACTGCAAGTATAACTTTTGAACAGTCCTATGGCGGAATAGATGGAGATAGTGCTTCAAGTACTGAATTATATGCACTATTATCCAGTTTATCAGGTAAGCCTATAAAACAATCCATTGCAGTAACTGGTTCAGTGAATCAAAAAGGATTTATACAGCCAATAGGTGGAGTAAATGAGAAAATAGAAGGTTACTATAAGATTTGCAAGTTAAAAGGATTAACAGGAGAAAAGGGAATAATTATTCCACACCAAAATATTCAAAACTTAATGCTTAAAGATGAAGTAATAGAAGCAGTGAGGAATAATAAGTTCAGGATATATGCTGTAAGAACTATAGATGAAGGTATTGAAATATTAACACGAATTAAAGCGGGCAAATTAAATAACAATAACCAATATGAAAAAGGAACTATAAACTATCTTGTACAAGAAAAATTAAGAAATTATGCTGAATTAAGCAAATCATATAAATAATAGAGGGAGGAACTTAAGAGACTACTGAAATGTGAAGGAAGCATTAAAATTAGCAATAAGACTTGCTTAAGTATTTGCCCTTTAAAGGAGTGATCCTTTAAAGGGTTTTTTAGATGAATTTAATTTATAGAGTAAATGATATAAATGGATTAATAAAAAAATTAAGATTTGAGTGGCCAAATATATCTATATGTATGATATTATGTTTATCAACTAGGGAGTGAAAACATGATTGTGAAGGATTTATTTAAATTAAATAATGATTTTAAACAATTTAAATTGTTGGCTGGTGAAGGTGGGCTAGAGAATGAAATAAAATGTATAGATGTTATGGAAGTTCCTGATGGGATGTATTGGATTAATCCTGGACATTTTATTATTACAACTAGATATTCCATTAAGAAGGCGGATACTACATTAGAATATATTATAGAAAATATGATAAAGAAGAATACAGGAATTATAAAATTTTTGTCGAAGTGATACATAGTCTTATGATTTTTTTACTCATATGGGTTTAACTATAAAGGAAATTTGCATAGTAATAGTATTTATTGCATTTAGGTACATTGTTTTGACAATATTAGTAGCTTCAATTAAGTAATATTTAAAATGTTTATTATCAGTTCTAGTCAGGTCATAAGGAGGGTGGTTATGGAAATATCAAAATTAAGTCTTAAAACTAAGATAATGCTTTTCACCAGTTTTATCATTATAGCATCAGTAGTTTTCATTTCTATATTTTTTTCAATTTGGACTGTAAACAATTTAAAAGAAAAGATTAGAGTAAATAACATGAATACAGCTCTAAGTATATCTAACTATCCTTATTTTGGGGATATATTAGGACAAGGAGATCCTAGCGGATTTATACAAAATTATACATATGAACAATTGAAGGCTTTAAAGGATATAGATATGATTGTAGTAGCTAATATGGAGGGAAGGAGATTTGCTCATCCTAAAGCCGATAGATTGGGCCGTTGTTTTGTGGGGGGAGATGAAGAAAAAGTTACAAAAACGGGAGCATCTTATATTTCAGAGGCAGTAGGTACATTAGGCCCATCTCTTAGAGCCTTTGCACCAATATGTAATTCAAAAGGAAAACAAGTAGGCTTTATTATGGTGGGTACATTAGTTGAAGAGATAATTGCATTACAAAAAGATGCCTTAAAAACCATTATTTTATATTCAACAGGAGGGCTTATATTAGGTTTAATAGGTGCGATATTTTTTAGCAGTAACATTAAAAAAACTCTCTTGGGACTGGAACCTCATCAAATAAGTAGACTATATATTGAAAAAAATGGTATGCTACAGGCTATTCAAGAGGGGATTATATCCATTGATCAACATAAAAGAATTACAATGATAAATGATTCAGCCAAATCTATACTTGGGATAGAAGGAAAAAACCCTATAGGAGAAAAAATTTTTGATATGTTTCCCAATAGTGGATTAGAAGAAGTCCTTGAAACAGGAATTCCACTTAAAGAAAAGGAAAAAGATCTATATGGAATTAATATAGTTATGAATATAGTACCCATTATTAATAAAGGTGAAACTATTGGTGTTATTGCATCCTTTAGAGACAAGACAGAGTTAACAAGATTAGCTGAGGAAATTACCGGATTTAATGAAGTGGTTCAGACCTTAAGGGCTAATTCCCATGAGTTTTTAAATAAGCTCCATGTTATTTTAGGTTTGGTCAGAATTGGGGATATAGAGGAGATAAAAAGATATATATTAAATATTAAAGATACTCGTGAACAGCTTTTGGTTTCAGTAATGAAAAAAATAAATGATCCAGTATTAGCAGGCATTGTACTAGGAAAAATTAGTCGAGCTAAGGAGTTAGGAATAAACTTTCATATAAATAGCACTTCTCCAATCCAGGCTATTGATGACAAGGACAAGGCTACAGCATTAGTAATAATAATAGGGAATTTAATAGAAAATGCTTTTGAAGCTACCGTAAAGGAAAACAAAGATAATAAAAGAGTATCTCTGTCTATTGATGAATTAGAAGATAAAATTGAAATAACTATAAATGATAATGGTTTAGGTATTGAGAAAGAATACATAGAAAAGATATTTGAAAGAGGATATAGTACTAAATCTGAGAACAGAGGAATTGGACTAGCTTTAGTCAAGGAAAAGGTAGAAAAGCTCTATGGTGTAATAAAAGTTAGCTCATCGATTGGGGAAGGTACTACTTTTAAGGTGATAATACCTAAGGAGGAGAGAAGGAATGTCCAGAGTGCTAATAGTTGAAGATGATCCCATGGTTGCCAAGATAAATAAAGGCTATGTGGAAAGTGTTGAAGGGTTTCAGGTTGTAGGAATAGTAAAAGATTATAAGGAAGCAATATCTTTTTTAAAAAAGAAGAAAATTGATTTAGTTATTTTAGATATTTATTTACCAGATGAGGATGGAATATATATTCTGGAACAGATAAGAAAAAATCAGGTAGATTGTGATGTCATAATGGTTACTGCTTCTGCAGAGGTTGATAAAATAGATAAGGCTCTAAAATTAGGCGTTGTTGATTATCTGATTAAACCCTTTGAATACGAAAGGCTAAAAATGGCATTAGAAAATTATCAATCAAGATATAATACACTTAGCATGAAAAATACCATTAGACAAGAGGAACTGGATAAAATATTGATTAGTAAAATGCTTTCAACAGACAATGTAATTCCTAAGGGATTAAACAGGCTGACATTAAATAGAGTTATGACATTTGTAGATACTAATGGGGACAATCCCTTAAGTGCAGATGAGATTGCGGAAGGATTAAAGGTTACAACTGTTACAGTAAGAAGATATATGAAGTATCTTGAAAAAATTGGATTTATTGTTCGTATCCTTGAATATGGTTCTGTTGGACGACCAAATTACCTTTATAAAAAAGTCAATTGATTATTTTGTTGTTATATAATTTTTTTATTAATTAAATTATTAGAATATTTTTTAAAGTTAAAATAATAAAATAATATTATATAATTTTAAATATAAACAACTTAATTAACAATACCACTTAATCAGATTAATTTACGACTACGGAAAATAAATAGGCTGTGGTAAGTGATGAATATGATTTAATATTTGCCTTAGGTGACTTTTATCACTTAAGGTTTTTTATTTATTAACGGTTATGAAAGGAGGGGTTGAATGGTAATAAATAAGCCTGCTAGGGCAGGAACATTAGAATCAAGTGATATATATATTATGGTACAGCCTAACCAGGGTCAGGGTATAGAAATTCAACTGGATAGTATTGTGTTAAAGCAGTTTGGCAAGCAAATCCAAAATGTTATGAGACAGACTTTAAAAGATTTGGAAATAGAAGATATAAAAATTATTGCAAACGATCGTGGGGCACTTGATTATACAATCAGGGCACGATTAGAAACGGCAATCAATAGAGCTAATTAGGAAAGGAGGATAGTGATGAATAGATTGAGAAGAACTATACTTTTCATGCCTGGGAACAATCCAAATATGATACAGAATGCTGGAGTCCTAGGAGCAGATAGTATTATATTGGATTTAGAAGATTCCGTCAGCATAGAAGAAAAAGACGCAGCTAGAGATTTAGTACATAACGCTTTAAAACATGTGGATTTTTATGGCTGTGAAATAGTAGTAAGAATTAACTCCCCTTCAAGTCCATTTGGAATCAAAGATATTCAGGTGATTACAAAAGCAAAACCAGATGCATTTATGATTCCCATGGCAACCGAAGAAGATATGGAGGAGATTTGTAAATTAGTTGGAAAAATAGAAAGGAAGGAAGGTATTTTAGAAAATACTATAAAGCTTATTCCTATTGCTGAGACTGCCTATTCTATTGAAAACATTGCGGATATTATCAGTGCTTCAAACAGGACAATAGCTGTACTATTAGGAGCAGAAGATTTGACTGCTGACCTTGAAGTAACTAGAACAAAAGAAGGACAAGAGATACTTTATGCTAGATCTAGAATAGCCCATATATGTAAAACATATAAAATTGATGCAATAGATACACCTTTTGCAGATGTAGATGATTTTGAAGGATTAAGAAAAGATACTATTCGTGGAAAGGGTTTGGGTATGACAGGTAAAGCAGCTATAAATCCTAGGCAAATAGAGATTATAAATCAGGTATTTACACCAACAATTGATGAGATAGAATATGCTCAAAATGTGATTAAGGCAATGGAAGAAGCAAAGGGAAAAGGGAAAGGAGTATTTTCATATCAAGGTAAAATGGTCGATGCACCTATAATTGATAGGGCTGAAACAATACTTGAGAAAGCAAAAACTGCAGGAGTTATTTAGAGGGGGGTGAATTTGATGAAGAATTCTTTAGGAAGAGAAATACCAGAGACTATTAAAGGCTATTACAAGGAAGTGAAGCCCTTTACTGGGGCTTATGACAATATGGCAGATATAATTAAAACTCAGGTAAGAGCTAAGAGTATAATGCCTGATGAAAAGAAGGTATTAGATAATTTAGAGGAAGTTATTAAAAAATCTGGCCTAAAAGATGGAATGACAATTTCTTTTCACCATCATTTACGTAATGGAGATTATGTAGTTAATATGGTAATGAATCAGATAGCTAGTATGGGCATAAAGGATATTAAAATAGCAGCTAGCTCAATATTTCCTATCCATTCACCATTAATAGACCATATGAAATCAGGCGTAGTAACTGGACTATATACATCCTATATGTCTGGTCCGGTGGCAGATGCTATTTCAGAAGGGATACTTGAAAATCCAATAATAATGCACACCCATGGGGGAAGGTCAAGGGCCATAGAAAGTGGAGATATAAAAATAGATGTGGCATTTATAGCATCTTCTACCTGTGATAGTTATGGGAATATAAATGGAGTCTATGGAAAATCTGCTTGCGGTGTATTAGGATATGCCATATCCGATGCCTATTATGCAGAAAAGGTTGTTGCAATAACTGATAATCTTGTATCCTACCCAGTATGTCCCATTGAAATTAGCCAAGACTATGTAGATTATATTGTAGTTGTAGATAAGATAGGGGATCCAGAGGGTATAGTGTCAGGTACCACAAGAATAACAAAGGATCCTATAGGCTTAAAAATTGCCACGCTTGCAGCCAAGGTAATAGAAGCCTCTGGACTATTAAAGGATGGCTTTTCATTCCAAACAGGGGCAGGAGGAATATCTTTAGCAGTAGCTGCCAGCATTAGAGAAATAATGAAAGATAAAAATATAAAAGGTAGTTTTATGTCTGGTGGAATTACAGGATATATGGTTGATATGCTTGAGGAAGGTTTGTTTGATTCGATTTTAGATGTTCAATGCTTCGATTTGCGTGCCATTGAATCCCTTAAAAATAATAAAAGTCATCAACCAATGACAGCAACTATGTATGGAAATCCCCACAATAAAGGAGCAGTTGTAAACAATCTAGATCTTATGATACTAGGTGCAACTGAAATTGATACAGACTTTAATGTAAATGTAACTACTGGTTCAAATGGAATTATAATGGGAGGTTCAGGAGGACATAGTGATACTGCTGCAGGATCTAAATTGGCTATAGTTGTTTCCCAACTGTTTAAGGGTAGACTTCCAGTTATAGTTGATAAGGTTACTACAGTTAGTACTCCAGGTGAAACTGTAGATGTTTTAGTAACAGAAAGAGGAATTGCTGTAAATCCAAAAAGACAGGATTTAATTGCAAAGTTAGAAAAATCCAAAATAAAGGTTATGAGTATAGAGAAATTAAAGAAAATAGCAGAGGGGATTACAGGAAAGCCTATGGAGATAGAAACAGATGAAAGAATAGTTGCAGCTGTAGAATATAGGGATGGAACTATCATAGATATAGTAAAAAAGATAAAAAGGTGAGAATATGTCTTTGATAATAGAGACAATAGATTTAGAAAGTACAGAAAGACTCCAAGTTGAGAAATTTTTATCAGAATTTAATCTTTCTCTAGACAAGGATGTGGAGCAAACAATAGTAGCTAAAATAGATGGAAATATTATAGGTACATGTTCCTGTGGGGGTAAAGTAGTAAAGAGTTTTGCAGTAAAAAAGGAGTTGCAAGGAGAAGGAATTGCAGCAAAACTAATTAGTCGAATAACTAATATTATGTTTGATAAGGGTATATTTCACACATTTATATTTACAAAACCTGTAAATAAGCATATATTTAGTGAATTAGGCTATCATGAGATATTTTCAACAAAGGATGTTACATTACTTGAATCTAGCTCAGACAATATAAGAAGGTATATAAAAACTATAAAAAGCCAAACTTCATTTGGACGTGAAGATAAAGCGGCTATAGTAATGAATTGCAACCCTTTTACATTAGGCCATAGATATCTCATAGAAAGAGCAGCTTGTGAAAATGAAACAGTAATAGTTTTTATAGTCCAAGAAGACAAATCTTCTTTTCCTTTTGATGTGAGGTACAAATTGGTTAAGGAGGGCATCAAGGATTTAAATAATGTTCATGTTGTTTCTGGAGGAGACTACATCATAAGCTCTAATACTTTTCCTTCCTATTTTATAAAAGAAGAAGAGCATAAGGATAGGGCATACAAACAGTTAGATGCAGGTATTTTTGGTGAATATATTGCAACAGCTTTTAATATAAAAAGGAGATATTTAGGAACAGAGCCATATTGTAGTGTAACCTATGGATATAACAAGGTTCTTGCTGAAATACTTCCTGGGTATGGGGTGGAGGTAAAGATTATAGATAGGGTTACTGTTGATAGTAAGGAAGTAAGTGCATCCTCAGTACGAAAATATATTAAAGAAGATAATTGGAAAGAAATCAAAAAGCTAGTTCCAGAAACCACCTACTCATTTTTGCTATCATCTGAAGCAAGAAAGATAATAGACAAAATAAAGGGAAGTGAATTGAGACATTGATTGATAACATATTTAAAGCCAGAGAAGAAAGATATAAATATATATTAAAATTAATTGAAAGGTATAGATTACCAATAATTTGTGGCAAGATCAATTATCCAGGAGCAAATAAAAACACATCTGCAGCCGATAAGATTTTCAACATGCTTTTAGATAAATTATATGGGGAATTTAGGGAATCCATTATATTTTCAAGATTATTAGAAGGATATGACGGCAAAAGCTTAATCATAATAGTAAATGTAGACCAATTAACTGCTAAAAAAAGAGTAGTAAAAATAGAAGAGGAGAATAGAATAGGCAGATTATATGATATTGATGTGTATTCATTACGAGGTATTTCTCTGAGCAGAAAAGAATTAGGACTACAGCCGAGAAAATGTATCATCTGTAATGAAAATCCCTGGATATGTAGAAAATTAAATAAGCATAAATTATCTGAACTCCTTACAGAGATTGATAATATACTAAAGGATAAATAAAGGAGGCAAAATGGACAAGAATAATCTTTCTAATATTAGTTTAAAAGCTCTAAAAATTAGTCAAGCTGCAAATTTAGGAATGTTATACGATATATGTACAAGTCCATCTCCAGGATTAGTTTCACCCTTTTCAACTGGAGCCCATAAGGATATGGATATATTTACATTTTTAAAAAGTATTGCAGCTATCCTACCTACAATGACTATCTGTGCCGAATTAGGGCTTCAGGAAAAATATGATCTATTACCTAAACTTCGTAGAGTAGGAGTTAAAGCTGAAAAGGAAATGTTTGCAGCAACAAAAGGAGTTAATACCCAAAAAGGCTTTCTGTTCTTAGGAGGTGTGGTTTCAGCAGCAGGAAGTTGCATAAGGCTTGGAAAACCTGTGAACAGATACAATATTTCCAATCAGTGTAAATATATCTGTAAGGATATAGTTGAAAAAGAATTATTAAACATATCAAAGGACAAAGTAAGAACTAATGGAGAAAGAATATTCTTAGAATATGGAATAACTGGAATTAGGGGAGAAATAGAAAATGGATTACCAAGTGTATTAAAAGTAGGCCTTCTTTTATATGAAGAGGCCTTAACATCGGGACTATCTATAAATGAAGCCTTAAGTCATACTTTAGTAGGATTGATGACGGTAGTGGAAGATTCCACAGTAATTAATAGATACGGAATGGAAGGACTTATAATAGTAAAGAAACATGCTAATAAATTTTTGAATTATGGAGGCATGTATACAGAGAAAGGAAGAGAATATATAAAATATATGGAATTAGAATTCATTGACAAGAATATCAGTCCTGGTGGTTGTGCGGACATTTTAGCTATTACTGTTATGATAAAAAAACTAGAGGAAGATTTTAAATAGATATTAGTTAAGTTATTGACAATGTATTTTTAATTATTTTAATTATTTGAATATTAACACAATATTTATTTCCTAAAAATATCCATATATAATTAGTATAACAGAAAATATATTATGAAATGGGGGTTAATATGAATTATTCAGAGCTTAGTTTAAAGTTACATGAAGAGAACAAGGGCAAAATAGAAATAAGATCTAAAGTCAGAGTTGAAACTAAAAATGATTTAAGCTTGGCTTATACACCTGGTGTTGCAGAACCTTGCCGTAAAATTTGCAAGGACAAGGATGAGGTTTATAAGTATACGGCTAAGGGTAATTTAGTTGCGGTTGTTACAGATGGGTCAGCAGTACTAGGTTTGGGAGACATTGGAGCTGAAGCAGCAATGCCTGTTATGGAAGGAAAATCAATACTTTTTAAAGAATTTGCCAATATTGATGCTTTTCCTATCTGCCTTAACACCAATGATGTAAATGGAATAGTTGAAACAGTTAAGAGAATTTCACCTACTTTTGGAGGCATAAATTTAGAAGATATATCAGCTCCAAAATGCGTTGAAATTGAAAGGAGACTAAAGGAAGAATTAGACATACCAGTATTTCATGATGATCAGCATGGTACTGCTGTTGTTGTAGCTGCAGGATTAATTAATGCATTGAAGATTGTAGACAAGAAGTTTGAAGATATTCGAGTAGTAATAAATGGTGCAGGTGCAGCAGGAACTGCTGTAGTAAAAATGCTAACCACTTTGGGGGTGAAGGACATGCTCCTATGTGATAGCAAAGGAATAATACATAGGGGAAATCCTGCAAACAATTGGTTAAAAGAAGAAATAGCACAGTCAATCAATAAAGACAATATGAAAGGAACATTAAAGGATGCTATAGATGGCGCAGATGTTTTTATAGGGGTTTCAGTAAGAGATGTTGTAGATGCTGACATGATTAAATCTATGAAGGAAGATGCTATTGTATTTGCTATGGCAAATCCAATACCAGAAATATTTCCAGACGAAGCTAAAAAAGCAGGAGCAAGAGTAGTAGGTTCAGGTAGATCTGATTTTCCTAATCAAATAAACAATGTAGTTGCTTTTCCAGGGATTTTCAGAGGGGCTTTAGATGCAAGAGCAAAAGACATAAACGATGAAATGAATATTGCTGCAGCATATGCGATTGCCAATATGGTTAAAGATGAGGAATTAAATGAAGACTATATAATACCAAGTGCATTAGATAAAAGTATTACGTCTGAAGTTGCAAAGGCAGTAGAAAAAGCAGCAAGGGAATCAGGTGTTGCAAGGGTTTAATTGGCTTTAATTAAATTAAAATAAAGGAGGTTTTAAAATGGGGGAAAATACTGTTAACTTACAGGACAAGGACGGATATAAGATTATGGGTATATCCATCCAAATGTTTCTTCTCATTACAGCTATTGTTCTAGTAGCTACCTATATGGAAGTGCTACCTGCAGGTATGATAGGAGCTTTTCCATTGATGATGGTAATTGGAGCAATATTTAATGAGCTAGGCGACAGGTTACCAATAGTAAAGGACTATTTAGGTGGAGGACCTATCATTATTATTTTCGGGTCAGCTGCACTAATGACTTTCAATCTTATACCAGAATCCGCAGGGACTATTATGACTAATTTTATGAAGGGTGAAGGCTTCTTAGACTTTTATATTGCAGCATTAATAACAGGTAGTATTTTAGGGATGGATAGAAAATTATTAATCAAGGCAGCAGTTCGATATTTGCCAGTAATCTTAGGTGGAGTTATTGTATCCTTTGGACTAGTGAGCTCAGTAGGAGCCATAATGGGATATGGAGCTAAAGATGCATTATTCTATGTTGGGCTTCCAATTATGGGAGGCGGAATGGGAGCAGGTGCTGTTCCACTATCTCAAATATTTGGAGATGGCCTCAATGTTGATCCGACAGCAGTACTATCAAAGATGGTACCAGCTCTTGCACTAGGCAATGCTTTGTCAATAGTTGCTGCAGGTTTACTCGATAGAATAGGAAAAGGTAAGCCTAATCTATCAGGGGAAGGTAAACTTCTAGTTGGGCAAGAGGAGCCAGATAGAGAAAAAGAGAATAAGATAGCAGTAGAGTATAAATTTTTAGGAATGGGATTATTGTTATCTACAACATTCTTTGCTTGGGGAAGAATATTAGCTAAATTTATACCAATTCATTCTTATGCCCTTATGATAATAACAGTAGCAGTAGTGAAAGCATTTGGTATAATGCCTAAAAAATATGAAATTGGAGCTTTCCAATGGTTTAGGTTTATTATGGCTAACCTTACCCCGACTTTACTAGTTGGTATCGGAGTTGCTTACACAGATTTGGCTGAGGTAGCAAGTGCATTCTCATTAACATACTTAATACTAGTAACTGTTACAGTACTAGGAGCAATACTTGGTGCGGGATTTGTAGGGAAAATATTAGGGTTCTATCCAGTAGAAGCAGCAATAACTGGAGGGTTATGTATGGCTAACATGGGAGGTACTGGTGACGTTGCAGTATTATCAGCATCAAACAGAATGTTATTAATGCCGTTTGCCCAAATCTCATCCAGATTAGGTGGTGCATTCATGCTCATTGTAGCGACTGCCCTATTAAGTATTTTTGGTGGATAATGTTTAAATATAACAATTGCAAATCCTTTGATACATTGTATCAAAGGATTTGCAATTACTTATTAATTATGAAAGGCTGTGATCTATGTGCATGCGATTGAAAAAATACTAGCCAATAATGCTGGCTTAGATAAGGTAGAAATAGGTCAAATAGTTACATGTAATATTGACTTTGCTGAAATAAACGATTTATATCTGCAAACCATATATTCATTTTGGGAAATGGGAGGCAAAAAGGTTTTTGATAAGAATAAAGTTGCTTTTGTATTTGACCATTATTCCCCTGCTCCTACTATAAAAACAGCACAAATTCATAAAGAAATGAGGGAATTTGTAAAAGATCAAGGTTTAACTCACCATTTTGATATAAACAAAGGTATATGCCATCAAGTAATGCCAGAATCGGGACTAATATACCCAGGGATGATAATAGTTGCTACAGATTCTCATACTACAACTCATGGTGCTTTTGGTGCCTTTGGAACAGGGGTAGGAGCCACAGATATGGCTACTATATTAATAAGCGGAAAGCTTTGGTTTAGAGTTCCAGAAATTATAAATATAGAGATAAATGGAATACCTTCAAAGAATACTTATGCTAAGGATGTTATTTTATATATTGTAGGAAAAGTAAAGGCTAATGGAGCAGTATATAAAGCAATAGAATTTAGTGGAGATTATGTAGAAAAGATAGACGTTTCTGAAAGGATGACTATATGCAATATGGCTGTTGAAATGGGAGCTAAAACAGCTTATATGGCACCCAACAAAGCAGTAATTGATTATGTGAATTCTAGGGCAACAAAGGATTATACCATATATGAAATAGATGAGGGCTATGAGTATTCTGAGCATTTGGTTTTCAATATAGATGGACTTGAACCACAATTAGCTGTACCTCATAGTGTAGATAATAATGTAAGTGTAAAAGATGGAGTAGGAACTAAGATTCATCAAGCATTTATTGGTTCTTGCACAGGTGGTAGGTTTGAGGATATTGAGACAGCATGGAAGATTTTAAAAGGGAAAAAGATTCATCCTGATGTAAGATTGGTTATTATTCCAGCTTCAGATGAAATACAGTTATCTATTATTGAAAAGAGATACATGAGGGATTTAATAAAAGCTGGGGTTACATTTAGTGCACCAGGATGTGGACCATGTCTAGGAACCCATGCAGGGATTATTGCAGATGATGAAGTGTGTATTACATCCACTAATAGAAATTTTCCGGGAAGAATGGGAAGCAATAAGGCATCTATATACTTGGCATCTCCAGCTACAGTAGCAGCATCAGCTTTAAATGGTTATATTACGGAGCCAATAGTTTAGGGAGGGAATAAAGGATGAAAAATATAATTACAGGTCGAGCTTTTGTCTATGGGAACAACATAGATACAGATCAGATTTATCCAGGTAGGTATTTAGAGTCAGTAGATCCTCAAGATATTAAAAACCATTGTTTGGAAGGAGTAGATGAAAAATTTGCGGAGGAAGTAAGAGAAGGAGATATAGTAGTGGCAGGTACAAACTTTGGATGTGGATCTAGTAGGGAACATGCGGCTATTAGTCTTAAAGCTAGCGGTGTAAGTGTTATTTTAGCAGAATCCTTTGCGAGGATTTTTTATAGAAATGCTACTAATCTAGCATTACCTCTAATGATATGTAAGGATATTAGTAAAAAGGTCAAAACTAGAGATATACTTGAGGTGCATGTGAGAGAAGGATATGTTATTAATAAAACATCAGATGTGAAAATCAATGGAGGGAAGATACCTGATTATATTTTTAATATTATTGAAAATGGAGGAATAAAGAAACTATTTCAGGACATGAGATAACTCAGTATACATTAAAAGTATAGGTGTGGTAATATATAGTATGTAGGGAAATAGACTCTAGGAGGTACAGAATTGTTTCTAAAATCAGTAGAAAGTATCTTTATTTTAATAATACTTATTTGTGTAGGCTGGGTCATGTCAAAAATTGGATGGATTAATGACGATGTTAAGAGTTTCTTAAACAAAGTAACTGTAAAAGTAGGAGTGCCTGCTTTAACTGTAACTAATTTTTTTAAAAACTTTTCTAATCAAATGTTAATTTCATCATTTAAGTTTGTAGGTATTGCCCTATTATCTATAATAATTCTTATTATAATATCTAAAGTCATATCAAAGATCATGAAGATAGAGTTGATGAAGTCAGGTAGTTTTGTTTCTATGTCATCTGTGTCAAATAGCATGTTTTTTGGATTACCAATATGTTTAAGTTTATTTGGAGAAATAAGTATACCTTATGTTTTATTTTATTATATAGCGAATACTATTATATTTTGGGGTATATTAAGTCCTATGATAGCCAGAGATGGTAATAAAAAGGTTAATAATATTTCACAAAATCTGCAAAATATATTTAACATTCCCTTGATTACTGTTATTGTATCTGGAATATTACTTTACTTTAACTTTGAACCACCTTCCATAGTATTAAAGACAACAAAATATTTTAGTAGTTTAGTAACACCATTAGCTTCAATAATTGTAGGTAAAATTATATATGATATCGATTTCAGTAAATATAAACTAGACAAATCTATTTTTACAGTAGTATTTATGAGGCTCATTGTTTCACCATCTATTATGTATATCATCACAAGATTTTTTAATTTGCCGGTATTAGCTATACAGGTGTTTATTATACAATCAGCAATGCCAGTTATGATGCAAACTACAATAGTATCTGAATTATATAAAACAGATTCTAAATATGTTGCCACATCCTTATCAATTACAACTCTGCTAAGCTTATTTACTATACCATTTTATATTTTAATAATGGACAAAGTATTTATATAGCTTATAATAATGCCTTATTATTTTCTAAGGGCTTTTAAATACATTAAATATTGTGGAGGTGGTAAATAATCTAATAAAACAATCGAAAAAGTACATCCAGACCAAAAAGAGTATTCGCCAATTAAAAAATTAGACAACGTTAAAAGCTTTAAGTCTCAAGAGGATGCATTCAAGATAGTAATACAATTGTTTGAAATAAAACTATTATTTATACTGTTGTAAATGTTGGAATAAAGTAGTAATATCTAAATATACAGATAAAAATCAAAAACTATATAATTAGAAATAAGGGGGTTAAAGTGTGGATAAACAATTTTTTATAAAAAACAGAAAGAAACTAGAGGAAAGGTTAGAAGATAATAGTATTTTATTATTATTTGCAGGTAGAGCACCATATAAATCTGCTGATGAAGTATATCCATTTACACCGAACAGAAATTTCTATTATATGACTGGTATTGATGAAGATGAAATTATACTTTTAATTACCAATATTAAAGGAAAAGTTTCACAAAAATTATTTATACAAAGACCAGATCCAATTATGGCAAAATGGGTGGGAGCTACAATTTCTGATGAGGCAGCAAAGGAAAACTCAGGAATAGAGGATATTGAATACCTAGATAAATTTGAAGATGTTATTGGATCTGTATTGAATAAAAATAGAATAGAAAAAGTATATTTGGATTTAGAAAGACAAGAGATTAAAACTTCAATGACTGATTCTCAGCTTTTTTCTAAAATGATAGCTGAAAAATATCCATATATTCAAATAAAAAATATTTATCATGACATAGCAGATTTAAGAGTTATTAAATCTAAGGAAGAAATTGATTTGATTAAAAAAGCAATAGAGATAACTAATGAAGGTATATTGGCTTTGATGAAAAATGCTAAACCGGGAATGATGGAATATGAGATAGAAGCATATTTTGATTATGTATTGACTAAACATGGAGTAACTGATAAAGCTTTTGCAACAATAGCTGGTAGTGGTATAAATGGCACTATACTTCATTACTCAGAAAACAACTGTCAAACTAAAGATGGAGATTTAATACTATTTGATTTAGGTGCTCAATATAAATATTACAATGCAGATATAACTCGTACTTTCCCTGTAAATGGTAAGTTTACTGAAAGACAAAAAGAAGTATACAATGTAGTATTAGAAGCAATGAATGCTGTTGAAGAAGCAGCAAAACCAGGAGTTCCTTATGGAGAATTAAATGAAATTACTAAAAAGATATTAGCTGAAGGATGTAAAAAATTAGGCTTAATAAAAGAAGATAGTGAACTTTCCAAGTATTATTTCCATTCAGTATCTCATTATTTAGGTACAGATACTCATGATGTAGGAGATCGTACTGCTATTCTTAAGCCAGGAATGGTTATAACTAACGAGCCAGGTCTTTATATTGAAGAAGAGAAAATAGGTATAAGAATAGAAGATGATTTGTTAATAACAGAGGATGGATGTAAAAATCTATCTAAAGATGTTATTAAGACTATTGAAGAAATAGAGGATTTCATGAATAAATAAGGCATAGTGGACATCCCGCAGGTAGAAATACCTGTGGGATGTTTTTTTATTTTCACAACGCAATATGAGATAAAAATATAAAATATGTTTACAAAAATTAAAGTTGGTTTAGGTCTCATTTTTGTATCGTTGTAAAAAAATTTCTACAGTACCTTGCAATGAACAATACTTTGTGTTATATTATTTATAGAACGGTACTTTAAATAAATCAGTACTGTATTATAAACGGTAGTAAAGGTGGAGGTGTACCTCAATAATGAATATTCAATTTAAAAAAGGAGCATTGGAGCTATGTATTCTTGCATTATTAAACAAACAAGATCGGTATGGGTATGAATTGGTACAACAAGTATCGAAACATATTGAAATTTCAGAGGGTTCCGTATACCCGTTGTTAAGAAGGTTGACAAAAGAAGAATATTTTACAACTTATTTGCAGGAATCAACTGAAGGGCCACCACGAAAATATTATAGGTTGACAGATAAAGGTAGAGAAAATTTGCACCAGTTGATTAAGGAGTGGGAAGAATTTACGGAAGGTGTCAATCAAATTATCAAAGGAGGTGTTTCGGATGAATAAAGAACAATTTTTAAAAACATTGAATTCAGATTTAAAGAGATTACCTTCTAATGAACGAGAAGATATAATCAGGGATTTTGAAGAACATTTCCTGATTGGTTTTAAAGAAGGAAATTCGGAGGAAGAAATTTCAGAAGCTTTAGGTTCACCTAAGCAAGTTGCTAAAGAATTGCTGGCAACATATCATTTAGAAAAGGCAAATGAATCAGGGAAAACAAGGGAAGTTTTGCATGCAACTTGGGCAATCCTAGGGTTAGGTCTATTAAATTTAATTTTGGTTCTTGGACCATTCATATTGTTAACGGGAATAATGGTTGCAAGTTGGACATTAGGAATCGCATTCATTATTTCTCCATTATTAGTTGTGATCAACGAGATGGTAAACCCAGGAACATTACAATCGTTTTTCTTGTTTTTTTCTATTATGCTTTCTGGAGTGGGTTTCTTTATAGTTGTTGGAATGAAATTAACAACAAGTATAGTAATAAGAGGTTTTATAAAATATTTGAAATTTAATATGAATATTGTGAAAGGTGGATATAAAAATGAGTAATATGAAAAAAATAATTATGTTAGCGCTTGGACTTTTAATAGTAGGTGCAATAGGAAGTATTTTTACTTTTTCTTCATTGAATAGGGAAACAACTGTATCTGAAGAAAAATATATTGATGAAAATATTACAAGTATCGAAATAAGTACTAGAAATGTAGAAGTAGAAGTTTTGTCGACTAATGAAAACAATGTAAAAGTAGAGCTGACTGGGAATGTATTACCAAATATAGATTACAGTCTTTCAACAAGTGTAGAAGATTCAACATTATTGATTGAACCAGAGATGAGTGAGCATTCATGGTTTAATTTGATGCCTATTGCTTTAAGGTTGAAAGTATATTTACCAAGTGAACAATATGATTCTCTGTATGTGGAAAATGATAATGGTTTAGTTCATGTTAAAGATTCAACTATAAATAACGTTATAATCAATACAACCAATGGAATGGTCGATGTACAGTCGATTACAAGTACTAATATAGATGTACAAACTGCAAGTGGAAAAATTACAATGAAACATGTTAATGGAGAAATTACAGGAAAATCAGGAAGTGGTCCAATCAAGGTTCAAACTAAAAGTTTAGACCATCCGGTTCAATTAGAAACGAAATCCGGTGGAATTCTACTTCAAACGGAACAACCTCCAACTAATGTAACATTTGAAGCTGAAACAGGTACAGGTAGAATAGATATTCTCGATCAGTATACAGGAAAGAATATTGTTATAGGCAATGGAGAGAACTTGATCAAACTCAAAACGGGTACTGGTAGTATTACTGTAGAGTAGTATACTAATTAAATTCTTAATTTGGCATTGAGTGAAAAAAGTTGGAGGAGGTTTATAATGATTAATTTTGCAAATGTATATAAAAAATATAAAGATCAAGTAGTAATTGATGACATTACAATAGATATTAATAAAAATGGAATCTACTGTCTATTAGGCAGAAATGGTGCTGGGAAAACAACATTTATGAAGCTATTGGCTGGACATATTGGGGTAAGTGAAGGTGAGATTAAAGTAGATAAACAAAAAGTTTCACCTGCCAATATGCCTTCAAATGTAAGCTTTATTGAAAGTCGAGCATCTCAGTTTAATATGAGTATTGCTGATTTATTAGATACAACTAGACATTTGCAAGATGAATTTGACATTGAGTTTGCATACAAAATGCTTCAAAAATTTAAGCTTAATAAAAAACAAAAATTTAAACAGCTTTCATTTGGAATGCAAACGATGGTTGCAACGATTGCAGGTCTAGCAAGCAACTCCAAAGTTGTCATGTTAGATGAGCCAGTACTTGGATTTGATGCAATTATGCGTAATCAATTTAATAAATTGCTTCTTGAAAGCTATGAGAGACATCCTCGGATCATTATTGTATCTACACACCTAATAGATGAAATTGCCAAAGTAGCGCAATATTTGATAATGATTGACAATGGAAAGATAATCTTAAACTCAACAATGAATGAAATCAATGATCTTTTTTATGCTTTAACTGGTCAGGATGACGCACTAAAAGAAGCTATTAAAAACCTCAATGTTATTGGTAAAGAAACAGTACATGGTAGAACAGTAGCTTACATTTATGACAAGAAAATAAATTTAACTAACAATATTATCAATCAGCCTGCTTCGCTGAATGATTTCTTTATAAATATGGTAGGAGGTAATGAGAATGAATAACAGAGTATGGATAGTATCAAAAGTTAATATTAGAAATCAAAAAGTTGCTTATATGATTACTTTAGTTGCATTTTTGCTAATGACAATTCCTAGCATTATTCAAGTCCTACAAGCAGGTCCTAATGAGTATTTCGAAAAAAGTTATTTACTAAGTAGTGGTAATATGTTGTACGTATTACTTTTGGTAAGTCCTATATTTATTTGTAAAACCAATTTTACTAGGTTTATGCATTTAAATGGAAGAAAAGTAGATTATATTAGAGGGACTTTTCTAACTTATGTAATTCTTGCAGTTGTGGTTTCAATTGCCAATCATATATTCTACTTTACACTAGATCAGTCTTGGAAAGAAACATTTCAAGTTATTAATTTGATAGAAGTATTTGGGTGGATAAATAATGGTGTTTTTTTCTCGTTTTTACAGGAATCTGCATTTTTACTTTTATTAGCGATATTTATACACACACTTACTACAATGCACGATTCTTGGATAGGGTGGATTATCGATCTATTATTAATTGTTTTATTCGGTCTATCTTTAACAATATCGCCATTTATAGAAATACGGACATGGTTTTTTAACCTAATAATCTTTGCATCAAATGCGTGGATTCAAATAATTGTATGCCTTATGTTGATTTTACCAATTTATAAGATAAATAAGTATTATTTAGGCAAAAAAAATATTTAATCATTATATAAAGGAGCGTTCGTTCATGAATCACATGCCAAAAGAATTACATTTTTGGATGGGTTAAGAGGTATAGCTATTTTACTAGTGTAGTTTCGAATTTTTAGGGGATTTAACACTGCAACTTGGTTTTCCTTTTTTAGCGTGGTTTAGTATTGGCGCTTTGGCGTATCTATATTATACGGAGAAAAAGTCGAAATACTTGGTGTTTATTATTAGCCTATTAGTCATAGGCCAGTTAGTAATGGGCAGCACTGATATTATGGAAATAGTTTGTTTAATTGTTATCATGATGCTTTTTATGTTACCGATTTGTTTTGAAAAGATTAGGTTTTTATTTAGCAATAAGTTTTTATTGCTTATTGGGTTTGTTAGTTATCCACTATATCTAATCCATTCAAACGCTATAATTGCTTTAACTGTGAAACTGAATAATAATTCCAGTGTAATACCCCCAAAATATTATTACCTATTATTCCTATGGGCATTATGATTCTGATAGCGTATATAATAGCTAAATTTATTGAATCTAATTTGCGAAAGTTCATACGAGGAATAATAATATTTAGAAGCTTAAAAACGGAAAAGGTAGAGTAGCAAGGATGATTACACAGAAAATTGTAGAGAGCGAATTAACCTATTCATTCTAGAAATAAAGTTGTTTAATAAGTACACGCCTTTGAGTACGATAAAGGTATAAATATAATTTTTCAAAAGGGTAATCGAACTTATATATCAGAATCACTAGTCAGTAAAGAATTTATTTTTCAATTTTTATTGGATCTACATGTTCAAATGTATGCAATATATTTCCCGGACTAGAACCATCCATAATTACAATATCAATATCTCTAAGCTCTTCTGGATTAGTACTACCTGTTCAACACAATTATCCGTCCATTATTTAGAATTCTTGATCATTTTAATTATCGTAAGTTAACTTATCATATTGCATAGGACTTTGTGAGCGTTTAATGAAGAGATATAATTAAGTTATTAATTATATCTTTTTATTTTTTAATAAATAAATACAAAATGATTATTTATGATTGACTTTGCGTTTATATTTTAGTATATTTTAAGTAAAGGAACATAAACAAACAAATACATTCAATAAAATACACGTAAAGGTGTGTGAAAAATGTTATCTTCAGTAAGAGTGGATAAGATATTAGAGTATATAGATGAAAAAGGATATGTAGAGGTAAAGGCTTTATCGGAACATTTTGGCGTAAGTGAAATTACAATAAGGAGAGATTTGACTAAGCTAGAAGAAAACGGTTACATTTCTAGGACTTATGGTGGTGCTAGAAAGAGAAAGCCTTTAGCTCAAGAAACCATATATGACGAAAAAAAATTAAAGAATCACGACATAAAGGTGAAGATTGCAGAGAAAGCAATCAAGCTAATTGATGATAAAATGACCATTTTTTTGGATGCTGGAACTACAACTTTTGAATTGGCAAATCAAATTTTTCATTCTAACCTAAAGGACTTAACTGTTTTAACTAATGATATCAATATTGCTTATTATCTCTATAATTTAAACGATATACAGGTATTGATGATAGGAGGAACCATTAAAAAACGTATTGGAAATACACAAGGATTTTTAACTAAACAATCTCTAAGTGCACTCTATTATGATATGGCTTTTGTTGGCACATCAGCAATTAGTAAGAATTTGATGTTATTTACTCCATCAGAGGAAAAGGTTGAATTGAAGAGATTGATGGTTAAAAACTGTGATGCATCTGTATTGTTGGTTGATAAATCTAAATTAGGACAAGCTGGATTATATTATGTTAATCATGTAAAGGATTTTGACTATGTAGTTACGGATATCCAGTTAGATGATGATCAATCCAATTTAATAGAGAAATATAATACTGAAATTATTAGCATATGATAAGAAAGTGGTGATACAATGAATAGATTTGTAATTGTTGCAGACGATTTAACTGGAGCTAATGCTACATGTTCCATGATTAAAAAAACTGGATTACAAACTGCTAGTTTAATGGTTTTAGATAAGAAAAAAATTCCAAAGGACATTGATGTGTTGGCGGCAAGTACAGGAAGTCGTGCCATGGAGCCAGAGGAAACTTATGATAGAGTGAGACAGACCATAAGAACATTAAAATCTAAAGATGTTCTTGTATACAATAAGAGAACAGATTCTACCTTAAGAGGGAACCTTGGACCTGAAATAAACGCAGTTCTTGATGAATTGGGAGATGATAGGATGGCAATAGCAGTACCTGCATATCCTGATACTGGTAGGATTGTATTCAATGGTGAAATGTTGGTAAATGGTGTTTTGCTTGAAAATTCGGATGCTGGAAGAGATGCAAAGGCTCCTGTGGATTCATCAAATGTAGAATATTTATTTAGCAAAAACTTTAAGGGAAAAATGAGGTCTGTTTTTTTAAAGGATATCTCCAAAGGACCAAAGCATATTGAGAAGATTATAAAGGAAGAAAAGAAAAAGGGGACAAGACTTTTAATCTTTGATAGTGTTACCAATAATGATATTTCCATAATTACGAAGGCAGTTTTTTCTAGTAAAGTGGATTGTATTTTAGTGGATCCAGGCCCATTTACTTTAAGCATGATTAGAGAAAGCCTAGATAAAGGGAATCAAATGAACAAGGTGCTTATGACAGTAGGTTCAGTTACAGATGCTACCATTGAACAATTAGAGGAATTCATAAGGAGTTATGATCCATATATTGTAAATGTCAGTCCTATGAAACTGATTGAATCCAATACCAGAAAAGAAGAAATAGAAAGAGCAGTTCAAGATGCAAAATGGGGAATAGCTGACGCACATAATGGAATTATTCTTCTTACTACTACTCCTCTTCATAATGAAGGGAAACTAGATTTAAAGACAGTTGCACAAAGGAATGATATGGATATAGATGATGCATCTCTATTTATATCAACTGGTTTAGCTGAGATTTCTAAAGAGGTATTATTGAATGGAGAATCTTTTGCTGGTATTTTTGTTAGTGGAGGAGATATTACTGTTGCTCTTTGTGAACAATTAGAGGCTATTGGAGTGGAAATTAAGGAAGAAATCATACCATTAGCTGCTTATGGAAGATTAATAGGTGGAGAAATGGATAACCTTAGAATCATTAGCAAAGGCGGCATGGTAGGAGATAAGGATGCTATGGAAATTTGTGTGGAAAGACTAAGAGGAGAAATGACAGATTAAAACTTTGAGGAGGAAAATATAATGACAAAACCTATTATTGGAATTTCTTTAGGAGACCCATCTGGTATTGGTCCAGAAATAGTTGCAAAAGCTTTATCTGAAAAGGAGATTTATGATATTTGCAATCCATTTTTAGTAGGAGATAAAAATGTAATTGAAAAAGCCATTGGAATTACTGAATCGAACTTAAAGGTGAATGTGGTAGAAAAAGTTCAGGATTCTAACTTTACATTTGGGACTATTGATATGATTAATTTAAACAATGTAGATATGAGTAAATTTCATTTTGGTCAAGTTAGTGCGATGTGTGGTAGAGCAGCATTTGAATATATCAAAAGAGTAGTGGAATTAGCCATGGATGGGGAAGTGGATGCTATTGCTACTACGCCAATAAACAAGGAATCTTTAAGGGTTGCTAAAGTACCGTACATTGGGCATACGGAGATTCTAGCTGATCTATCAGGTGTAGAGGATCCTTTGACTATGTTTGAAGTGAGAAATCTAAGAGTTTTTTTCTTAACTAGACATATGCCTTTAAGGGAAGCTTGTGAAGCAGTTACCTATGATAGGGTACTGGATTATATTATAAGATCTATTGGAGCTATGAAACAACTAAATGTAGAGGGAACATTGGCTGTAGCAGGATTAAATCCACATTCTGGAGAGCATGGTTTATTTGGAAATGAAGAGGTAGAACATGTAGCTCCAGCAATAGAAGAAGCAAAAAGACGAGGGTATGATGTAGCAGGTCCTATTGGAGCAGATTCTGTATTTCATCAAGCACTAAATGGAAAATATGCAGCAGTTTTATCTTTATATCATGATCAAGGGCATATCGCTACTAAGACATTAGATTTTGAAAGAACTATCTCTATTACTAATTCCATGCCATTTTTGAGAACTTCTGTGGATCATGGAACAGCTTTTGATATTGCAGGTAAAAATATAGCTAATGCTATTAGTATGATAGAGGCGATAAAACTAGCAGCAAAATATGCACCTTTTTTTACTAAAAATACATCATTATAATTAGGAGGGGATTTTTTTGGCAGGACAAACTCAAATACTTATCGGATTGATTGTAGGCTTGATTGTTCTGATATTTATGATTATGAGGACAAAAATTCACACCTTTCTAGCTTTAATTGTTGCAACTGTTATAATTGGTATTGTTGGAGGTGTGCCTTATAATGAGATTATTACAAGTATTACCAATGGATTTGGAGGTACTTTAGGAAGTATAGGAATAATTATTGGTCTTGGTGTAATGATGGGAGCTATATTTGAAGCTTCTGGAGCTGCTAAGACTATGGCTAGAACTTTTTTGAGGATTTTAGGAAAGGATAAAGAGGAAATTGCTCTTTCAGTGACAGGATATTTGGTGTCTATTCCTATATTTTGTGATTCAGGTTTTATTATTTTATTTCCACTAGCAAAGGAGTTATCTAGACAAACAAAAAAATCAGTGATTTCTTTAGGAGTAGCGTTAGCAGCCGGTTTGGTTATTACTCACTCTTTAGTACCACCTACACCGGGACCAGTAGGAGTGGCAGGAATTTTTGGTATTAGTGTAGGAGCACTTTTGTTATGGGGAATTGTTGTGGCGATTCCTATGGTAATAGCAGCAATTATTTATGCAAAATACGTAGGGAAAAGGGTTTATCAATTACCAGATGAATCAGGAGAAGGTTGGATAAGACCTGAAAGGCAAATGGATAGCATTGAATCTGAAGATGTACTTGCAGATGAGAAACTTCCAGGATTAGCAATTTCTTTTGCTCCTATAATTGTACCTATTATATTGATACTGTTAAATAATATTGTTGCAGTGATGAAAATTCAAGGTGGATTTGCTGGTTTTATTTCATTTATTGGAGAACCAATTATAGCGGTAGCTATTGGCACTATTATTGCAATCATTGGATTAACAAGAGGATTTACTAGAAAAGAAACTTTAAATGAAATGGAAAAAGGAATTCGCTCTGCAGGAATAATTATATTGGTAACTGGTGGAGGCGGTGCTTTAGGACAGATTATCAAGGATAGTGGAGTAGGCGATTATATAGCTCAAGTTATTGTACAGACAGGATTGCCTGCAATCTTACTTCCATTTTTGATTGCTACACTATTGAGATTCATTCAAGGTAGTGGTACTGTTGCAATGTTAACTTCTGCATCAATTACCGCACCTATTCTTACAGGTATAAATGCAAACCTCGTATTTGGTGCATTAGCAGCTTGTATTGGTTCTTTGTTCTTCTCATATTTCAATGATAGCTTTTTCCACGTAGTTACTAGAAGCATGGGATTAACTGAGGCAAAGGAACAAATGAAAGTATGGTCTGTTACTACAACCCTTACATGGGCAGTCGGGTTTATAATTTTATTGATTTTAAATGTTTTCTTTGGCTAATTTGAATTAATTTTTAGAAATAAAGGAAAAAAGCTTGACAAATTAGCAAATTGCAATTATCATAAGATACAATGAAGTGAATAACTAGAATGTTTAAGAGGCAGAAGAGTAATTTTGATGAGTACATCATACAGAGAACTGGAAAAGGTGAGAACCAGGAGATGGAAAGCTTAATGAAAAGAGCTGCTGAAATGGATAGGACAAAACAAAATGCGAGTATCTTATCCCGCATTCAAAGCGTTATTTGAGTTGAGTTGGGTTTTACTAGTTAAAATACAATTAGAGTGGTACCGCGGGCATATACTCGTCTCTTAAATTAGAGACGAGTTTTTTTATTATAGTGAATCAATTTACAATTAAATATGAACAGTCTATGATACAGAGAGTAATTATATTAGTAGATTCTTACAGAGAACTGGGGAAGGTGAGAGCCAGATGATTGAAAATATAATGAAAAGAGCTGTGGAGATAAATAGGGCAAAGCCAAAAGGTGAGTATCTTATTTCGCATTCAAAGCGTTATTTGAGTTGAGCTGGGTTTTTTAAATAAAATCAATTAGAGTGGCAACGCGGGCATATACTCGTCTCTTATATTATAAATATTATAATATAGAGATGAGCTTTTTTATTATAAAATATTAATAGTGAGGTGTATAAAATGAAAAAGAAAGTTAGTTTATTAATGGTAATCATACTTGTATTATCAAGCTTACTTGTAGCTTGTGTAGAGAGTAAAGAAACAGATTCAGGAAGTGAGAATTCAGAATTTGAAAGTTATTCATTGGAAGGTATTAAGAACAAAGGTAAATTAGTAATGGGAACAAGTGCAGATTATCCACCTTTTGAAACTCATATAATGGCAGAAGGAAAGGATCAAATTGTTGGATTTGATATTGAAATTGCAAAGCATATAGCGGATGAGTTAGGTGTAGAGCTAGAGATAAAAGATATGGATTTTGATAAACTTCTAGGTGGACTATCAACTGGAATGTTGGATATAGTAATTGCTGGTATGAATCCAAATTCTGAAAGGGAAAAGGAGGCAAACTTTACTGATATTTATTATGAAGCTAATCATTCTGTTTTAATTAATAAAGAAGATGCATCTAAAATTACTACACTAGAAGACTTAAATGGTAAAAGTATAGGAGTACAAATTGGAACGACTCAGGAAAAATTTGCTCAAGAAAAAATAGAAGATGCAGATGTAAAAAGTCTAGATGCAAATACAAATATAGTGATGAATTTAAAGACTAAAAAAATAGATTGTGCAATTATGGAATTAGCTGTTGCTGAATCCTTTGCAAATGAAAATGATGAGTTAATGGTTGTGGAAGATATAACTATTGATATAGGTTCTGAAGGTGTAGCAATAGCTGTGAAGAAAGGAAATGATGAATTAACAGAGAAATTAAATGAAATATTAGCTGATGCACAGTCCAAAGGACTGTTAGATGAATGGTTTGTTGAAGCAAATGAGCTTACTGATTAGGAGGAAAGGATTTGAACGTTGTAGAGTTATTTGTAGAATATAAGGATTATTATTTAATAGGGATTAAAACAACTTTATCAATATCTTTTTTAGCACTTATTATAGGAACTACATTAGGAGCTTTATTTAGTATTTTAAAACTATCAAAATTTAAGCTTTTAAAGCTTATTTCAACTGTATATATTGAAATAGTTCGTGGAACACCGATGATGGTACAGATTGCTCTAGTTTATTTTGGAAGTTATGTGGCTATGGGGATAAATATAGATGGATTTCTAGCTGCATTAATAGCTGTTTCATTAAATAGTGCTGCATATGTGGCAGAGATTATACGTTCTGGTATACAGTCCATAGATAAAGGACAGACAGAAGCTAGTAAAAGTTTAGGGTTATCTGATAGACAAACTATGAGATATATAATATTGCCACAGGCCGTAAAAAACATATTACCGGCTCTAGGAAATGAATTTGTTACCTTAATAAAGGAGACAGCTGTAGCTTCAACAATAGGAGTAGCGGATTTGATGTATACATCACAGATAGTGCAAAGTAGTAGCTTTCAGCCTTTCAATCCATTGATAATAGTAGCAGTAATATATTTTATATTTACATTTACATTATCTCAGTTAATAGGAGTATTTGAAAGGAGATTAGCACATAATGATTAAAATAGAAAATCTAAATAAATATTTTGGAGATAAACATGTATTAAAAGATATAAACTTAGAGATAGAAGATGGTGAGGTTGTTAGCCTTATAGGACCGTCTGGTTCTGGTAAGAGTACACTTATAAGGTGTATAGATTATTTAGAGGAGCCAACGTCTGGAGATATATATATTAACGGTAAAAATATAGCTAAATTAGGAAATGGAATAGATGAAATAAGACAACATATAGGGATGGTGTTTCAACATTTTCATCTGTTTCCCCACAAAACAGTTCTTGAAAATATAACTTTAGCTCCAATTTTAACAGGAAGATTAGCAAAGAAGAAGGCGAAGGAAAAAGCTATTGAACTTCTTAAAACCATGGATTTATTGGATAAGAAGGATGTATATCCAGACTCCCTATCAGGAGGGCAGAAACAAAGGATAGCAATTGCTAGGTCTCTTGCTATGGATCCAGAAGTGATGCTTTTTGATGAAGTTACATCAGCTCTTGATCCAGAAATGGTTGGAGAAGTTTTAAATGTAATGAAGGGGTTGGCTAAAACAGGTATGACAATGGTAGTAGTAACTCATGAGATGGCTTTTGCAAAACAGGTGGCAGATAGAGTAATATTTATGGCTGATGGTAAAATTGTAGAAGAGAATAATGCAGTAGATCTATTTGAGAACCCACAAAATTCTAGAACAAAAGAATTTTTATCAAAAGTACTAGAATATTAGATAGGGAACAATCTTTGTATTATTCAAGCTGTCCCTATTGACTTATATTATTTGATGTGATATATTAATTAAAATTAATGACCTTTAAATTGAACCAGAGAGTTCAGAAAGGGAAGCGTAAAAAATACGGACTATTTATGTCTTCCTTTATGTTGAGTTGAGGAAGACTTTTTTTACGCAAACCTTTAACTAGGTCTAAATAGACTAGGAGGAGGTAACATAATGAAACATCTGATTGATCCAATGGATTTTTCCTTGAAAGAGCTAGAAGATCTATTTGAACTAGCAGAAGATATTATTGAAAATGAAGATGATTTTAGGCATGCATGTGATCACAAAATATTGTCAACTCTATTTTATGAACCAAGCACTAGAACAAGGTTTAGTTTTGAGGCTGCAATGTTAAGGCTGGGTGGTCAGGTAATTGGATTTTCTGAGGCAAGCTCTAGCTCTGTAATGAAAGGAGAAAGTATACTTGATACTATTCGTACTGTAGGTTCATATGTAGATATTATTGCTTTAAGACATTCTAAAGAAGGAGGACCCAAATTCGCTTCTCAATATTCACCAGTTCCTCTAATCAATGCAGGAGATGGAGGACATCAGCATCCTACTCAAACTTTAACAGATCTGTTAACGATAAGGCAAGCAAAAGGCCAAATCTCTGATCTTACCGTTGGACTTTGTGGAGATTTAAAATTTGGTCGTACAGTTCATTCACTTATAAAAGCAATGTCAAGATATGAAAACATAAACTTCGTTTTAATTTCACCTCAAGAATTACAAATTCCCGAATATATAAAGATGGAAATATTTAATAAGAAAAGCATTCCTTTTGCAGAAGTAGAAAGATTAGAAGATGCAGTAGAAAGACTTGATATCCTCTACATGACAAGAGTACAAAAAGAGAGGTTCTTTAATGAAGAGGATTATATAAGGCTAAAGGATAGCTATATCTTAAATAAAGATAAATTAAAATTAGCAAAGAAGGACCTATCAATCCTTCATCCATTACCAAGAGTCAGTGAAATAAGCTATGAAGTAGACGATGACTCAAGAGCATGGTATTTTAGACAAGTTAAATATGGAATGTATATTAGAATGGCACTTATTATGAAGTTATTGGGGGTGATGTAATTGCTAAATATAGATAGTATTAGCAAAGGTATAGTAATTGATCACATAAATGCTGGATATGGTTATAGCATATTTAAATATTTAGGACTGGATAAGGCAGATTTTGCAGTTGCATTGATTATGAATGTTCCAAGCAAGAAGTTTGGTAAAAAGGATTTAATAAAGATTGAGAATGTTATAGATGTTGACTTGACCATGCTAGGATTTATAGACCCAAATATAACAATAAATATTATTGAAGATGAGAAGATCGTTAAAAAGATAAATTTATCATTACCAGAAAGAGTAGAAGGCATAATTGAATGTAAAAATCCTAGATGTATTACATCTGAAGAGAGGAATATAGTCCACAAATTTATTCTAATAGATAAGGAAAATGGGATATATAAATGTGAATACTGCGATCAAATCTATGCATGGGAGTGTTAAAATGGATATATTGATTAAAAATTGTAGGATTGTAGATGAAACAAAAGATCTAAACGGAGATATATATGTAAAGGATGGTAGAATAGAGGATTATGGGAGTAATATTAGCCTTGATTGTAAGACTATAGATGGCACAAATTTAGTAGTCATGCCTTCTTTTATAGATCTACATGCTCATTTTAGAGAGCCAGGTTACATCTATAAGGAGGATATAAGTAGTGGAAGCAAAGCTGCATTAAAGGGTGGGTATACTTGTGTAAATTTAATGGCAAATACTAATCCTATATGTAGCAGTATGGAAATTGTAGAATATGTGCTTAAGAAGGCTCGTGAACTGGATTTGATAGATATCCACCAGACTGTTTCTATAACAGAGGATTTTGATGGTAAGACTATTGAGCATTTAGAAAGTATAGATGATGGAGTCAAATTCATATCTGATGATGGTAGAGGAATTAAATCTAATCTGACCATGTATAGGGCATTGCTCTTGGCAAAAGAGAGAAATCTGACTGTAATAGTTCATGAAGAGGACGAAGAATTGATTGAATTAAATAATAGGTTATCTGAAAATATTATGACATTTAGAGATATATATTTATCAAAATTAACAGGTGGAAAATTGCACCTAGCTCATGTAAGTACCAAAGAAGCTATAGAAGTTGTAAGAAAAGCAAAGGATAAAGGGGTAAATATTACATGCGAGGTAACCCCACATCATATAGCACTATCTAACAGTGAGTATAGAGTAAATCCACCAATAAGAGAACAAGAGGATACCGAAACTATTGTTAAAGGGATTAGAGATGGAACGGTTGATGTGATAGCTACAGATCATGCACCTCATTCAAAAGTAGACAAAGAAAATGGTGCTCCTGGAATTTCAGGTTTAGAAACCTCATTTTCTGTATGTTATACAAGTTTAGTAAAATCAAATTTTATTTCACTAAACAGATTATCCCAGCTGATGTCAGCAATGCCAGGAAGGCTAATGGCAGTAAATAAGGGTAAAATAAAGCATGGATATGATGGGGATATAGTATTAGTTGATTTAAATGATAACTTTACAGTCAAAGCAGATGAGTTCAAATCAAAGGGGAAGAACACTCCCTTTGATGGGAGGGAGCTTTATGGAAAGGTAATAGCTACCATTAGAAAAGGCAAGGTTAAATACAATGGAGGTGTAGCTGTTGATAATAGATAGATTATATGATGAGGTTCAAAGGAAGGGCAATGTTTGTGTTGGATTGGATATAAGTATGGATTATATACCTGCTAATATAAGGGTAAAGTATCAAGATGTTGATGAAACAATATTTCAATTCAACAAGAGAATTATAGATAGCACTGTGGACATAGTTCCTATATATAAGCTACAAATAGCTTATTATGAGGCTCAAGGTATTAAGGGGTTAATAGCTTATAAAAAAACATTGGAATATATAAAGCATATAGGTTCTCTGTCCATAGGAGATATCAAGAGAGGCGATATATCATCTACCGCTAAAATGTATGGAAAGGCTCACTTTAAAGGTGATTTTGAGGCTGATTTTATAACCTTAAATCCTTACATGGGTTTTGACAGTATAACCCCATATTTAAGCTATATAGAAAAAGGAAACAAAGGAATATTTGTGTTGTTAAGGACTTCGAATCCTGGAGCAAGGGATATCCAATATTTAGATGTAGGAGATTCTTCTCTATATTACCATATAGGAGATAGATTAAGCCAGTTATCCTACAAACATATAGGTACTAGCGGGTATAGTCCTATAGGAGCTGTAGTTGGAGGCACTCATATAGATGAAGCTAAATCTATTAGAGATAGATATAAAAACATGTTTTTCTTAATTCCTGGTTATGGGCATCAAGGGGCAAAAGGCGAGGATGTAGCTCTTTATTTAAGAAAAGGAAATGGAGGGGTTGTGAATTCCTCAAGAGGTATTCTGTTAGCTTACAGGAAATATGAAGATGGTGAAGAATCCTTTGACAGATATGCAAGAGCTCAGGTGCTAGCCATGAAGGAGGATATTGAAAGTGAAAGAAGGTTATAGAGAAGTCATTGTTTATTCCAACAAACAAATAGCCTCTAATATATATGAAATGAAGGTTGTTTCAGATAAAGATGAGTTAAGGTTTGAAGGAAAGTCTGGACAATTCTATATGGTTAGAGGATGGGAGAGTTTGGATCCTTATCTTTCAAGACCTATTAGTATATGTAATATTGAAGAAGATAGATTAACTTTTTTATATGAAGTAAGGGGCAAGGGAACTCACCTTATCTCCACATTAGAATCTGGACATAGTCTAGAGATACTGGGTCCTTTGGGAAACGGATTTAATATTAATATAAAAGGAAACATTGCCCTAGTATCTGGAGGTATTGGTATAGCACCTATGATTTATTTGGCCAAATCTCTACATGCTAATGTAGATTTCTACTGTGGGTTTAGAAACGAAATCTACTATATAGATGAAATAGAGGAAAATGTAGAGAATATCTTTATATCTACAGAGGATGACTCAAAGGGTTACAATGGTTTTATAACAGAGATATTAAAACCAGAACAATATGATGTAATATTTACGTGTGGTCCTTTGCCAATGATGAAAAGAGTAGTAGAAATGTGCAAGGGGAAAGTACGAGTATATGCTTCTATGGAGAGTAGGATAGCCTGTGGGATAGGTGCTTGTTTAGGTTGCACCATAGAAACAAAATCCGGAATAAAAAGAATATGTAAGGAAGGGCCAGTTTTCTATGGAGAGGAGGTTTTGTTCAATGACTGATCTAACAGTAAATATATGTGGAACAGACCTAAAAAATCCTGTGATTGCGGCATCGGGAACCTTTGGATTTGGAAGGGAGTTTTCTGAATATTTTTCTCTATCAAGGTTAGGAGGTATTAGTTCAAAAGGATTGACATTGAATAGGAGAGAAGGAAATACTGGCATAAGAATATATGAAACTACAGGAGGACTTTTAAACAGTATTGGATTACAAAATCCCGGCATAGATGAGTTTATTGAAAATGAGCTTCCATTTATGGAACAGCAGGGAACTGTTATTATGGCCAACGTAGGAGGTAATACCATTGATGAATATATTAAAGCAGTTGACAAATTGAATGAGACCAATATAGACATTATAGAGTTAAACATATCCTGCCCTAATGTAAAGAAAGGTGGGATGGCATTTGGGATAAAAGCAGAAACTGCGTATAAGGTAGTATCAGAAGTAAGACAGATTTGTAAGAAGCCTTTAATAGTAAAGTTATCCCCCAATGCAGAAGATATAGTCCATATGGCTGAAAGCTGTGTAAAGGCTGGTGCAGATGGTCTTTCTCTTGTAAACACCTTTAGTGGTATGGCAATTGACATAAAGAGCAGGAAACCAATATTTGATAATATAATTGCAGGGTTATCAGGACCAGGTATAAAGCCTATCGCTCTTAGGATGGTATATCAGGTCTCAAAGGCTGTTGATGTTCCTATATTAGGTATTGGAGGCATAATGGATTATAAGGATGTGGTAGAATTTATTATGGTGGGGGCTTGGGCTATCCAAGTTGGCAGTGGAAATTTTAAAAATCCTAAAGTGACTTTGGACATAATAGAAGGTTTAAAAGAGTTCATGATTGAAGAAGGAATAAAATCATTGGAGGAGATAAGGGGGATTATTTAAATGTTGATTGATTTGTTGAAGGAAACGGAAGCATTATTAGAAGGACATTTTTTACTTTCATCAGGGAAACACAGTAACCGATATATTCAATGTGCTAAGCTTTTGATGCATCCAAATAAGGCTGAAAGTGCAATAAAACCAATAGTGGAAAAGCTAAAGGATCTTGATTTTGATATAGTAGTTGGTCCTGCAATGGGAGGAATAATAGTTAGCTATGAACTAGGCAAACAAACTGGAAAGCCTTCCATATTTGTAGAAAGAGAAGATGGAGAGATGAGATTAAGGCGAGGTTTTACTATAGAAAAAGGGCAGAAGGTTTTAGTAACTGATGATGTGATAACTACCGGCAAATCCTCTTTTGAAGCAATACAGGTAGTAGAGAAATTGGGAGGAAAAGTGGTTGGCATAGCCTGTATTGTAGATAGAAGTAGTGTAGATATGGGTTTCCCCATATATAGTGGGATAAAGCTTGATATAAAAACCTATGAAAAAGAAGAATGTCCTTTGTGTAAGGACAATATATCAGTGACAAAGCCGGGTAGCAGAAAAATAACTCAATAATAGCCTAAAAAGTAGTACTTAAATCCTGTAATCTAATGATTACAGGATTATTTGTTTCAATAGGTATTACTAACCAATTTATGGGTATAGATAACATTGTAATATTATTGTAATTGAAATAAAGTGTCATACATGGTAAAATCAAGAAAAGATAGTAGTATAAAGGTATCGGAATTAGCTAGAGTGGGATTACACCTCGTTTCAATAAAGGAAAGGGGGTGGTGCGATATGAATACATACGAATCCTTGTCTTTAATGATAAAATTTTCTATGTTTATAATATCGCTAATCTCCTTTATTGTCTATCTAATTGGAGATAGCAAAAAAGGAAATAAATGATCACCCTCTGAGCCAGTAAGGGTGATCATTTAGATTAATTGCCTTGGTGGAATCACACTTGTGCGATTCCGCTTACCTTATATATTATATCATTTAAAAAATATAAGTAAACCTAAATTTCATATTTTTTCTAAAATTTTTCTTACTAATTTCTTTTAGCTTAGAGCCAATATCTATATTTATATATTTCACTCCTTACATAATATGCTTAAATTATATTTATTGTTCATTAATAATAAATATTTTAGTGTTATAATATTTTATCTAAATATATATTATAATTTGATAGGTGTTCCTGCATTTATACCTCTTATAATAAATCAAGCATCGTTATTATGACTTGAAGAGAAGCAAAGATATAAAAGATGTAATAAAGAATATATATTTGGATAGGTTTAAAGAATGAAGGATTTTTCAAAAATATGTCGAATAGTTAATAGATAGTTGTTTTTATAAAAATAAAGAATAGTAAGGAGTAATTTTATGTCAATAAGATTATATTATCTTGCTTCACCTGTACATGACGAAAATAGAGTTAAACACAATAAGATGGAATTTTTAAGTGATGTTGAAAATTTAGTAGGAGAAAATTTTGAAGACTGTTCATTTGATGAAATTCAAAACAATAACCTTAATTTAATATTTGTTGCTACAGGTGGAGTAGAAGGACAATTTAAAGAAATTTATAGAGAGTTTAAGGAACCATATTTTCTACTTACCAATGGAGAGGATAATTCATTTGCAGCTTCATTGGAGATACTTACATTTCTAAAGCAACAAGGATTAAGAGGAGAGATACTACATGGCAGCATAGAA
Source organism: Schnuerera sp. xch1 (assembly GCF_019931165.1). Taxonomy (GTDB): domain Bacteria; phylum Bacillota; class Clostridia; order Tissierellales; family Tepidimicrobiaceae; genus JAIOUP01. The sequence continues at coordinate 351,729 of NZ_JAIOUP010000001.1, read as the reverse complement.
TATGTTTCAAAAAGGATAAAAAGAATAAATAAGATAAATGAAGTAAAAGAAAAAATAAGGGGAATCAATATAGGAGTAATAGGTAAACCTTCTGATTGGCTTATAGCATCTAATGTTAATTATAAAGATTTAAATGAAAAGTTTGGAATAAATTCCATAGAGATAGGTACTGATGAATTATTAGAAGAAATAAGTAAAATAGATGAGAAGGACTTGGATTCCTTAAATGAAGATGAAAAAATAATGGTATTAAGGGAAAAAGCCTTTAATTCAGAGAGTTTTAAAGAAGCATTAAAAATATATGTTGCATTAGAACATATAGTCGATAAGTATGATTTAAAAGGTCTAACAATTAGATGTTTCGATCTATTATCTACAGTACACAATACAGCTTGTATAGGACTGTCACTATTAAATGATGAAGGGATAATTTTTTCTTGTGAAGGCGATGTGCCATCGTTGATTTCAATGTTGATATTAAATGCTTTAGCAGAAAAACCAGTATTCATGGCAAATCCATCTAGTATAGATATAGAAAGAAATGAATTAATTCTTGCTCATTGTACCATTCCACTGAATATGGTTGAAGATTATGTACTTGATACACATTTTGAATCTGGCATAGGGGTAGGTATTCATGGAGAAATCAAAGATGGACAGGCTACTCTATTTAAATTGAATAGTAATCTACAAGATTATTTTGTTAGCAGTATAGATATTAAGGAAAATCTATATCATAAAAATCTTTGCAGAACCCAGATTAGAGTATACATGGATAAGAACGTAGATTATTTTCTAACAAATCCAATGGGAAATCACCATCTGATATGTAAAGGCGATTATAGTGATATTTTAGATGAGTTTATGAAATATAGCCGTACAGGAGTGATACTATGATATTAATTAAGAATATAGAAGTATATTCTCCAAAGAATATTGGAATAAAAGATGTACTGATAACTAATGGAAGGATAACTTTAATTGATAAAGAAATTGAACAATTCAACAGAAATATAAAGATAATCGATGGGACAGGCAAAAAACTTATACCTGGTTTGATTGATAATCATGTTCATATAACAGGAGGCGGAGGAGAAGGGAGTTTTAAAACCCGTGTTCCAGAAATTACGTTATCTAAACTTATACAAGGTGGAATAACAACAGTAGTTGGGCTTTTAGGTACTGATTCAACTACTAGAAGTATTGAAAATTTAGTGGCTAAAGCAAAAGCGTTAAAAGAGGAAGGTATATCAGTATACGTTCATACTGGAGCATATGGATATCCAACCACTACGTTAACAGATTCTGTTAAAAAAGACATAGTATTTATTGAAGAAGTCATAGGGGTAAAAATTGCACTATCAGATCACAGATCTCCAAGTTTATCTCATGATGAATTAGCTAGATTAGCTTCAGATGCACGAGTAGCTGGTATGTTATCAGGAAAAGCTGGAATTGTAGTAGTTCATATGGGTGATGGCAGGAAAGGATTAAGTTTAATAAATGAAGTGCTAGAAGAGACAGAAATTCCTATTAGAACCTTTAGGCCAACGCATGTTAATAGAAAACAGGAATTATTGGTCGAAGCTTTTGACTATGCGAAAAATGGTGGAATAATAGATTTAACGTGTGGAATTTCTACAGATATGACACCAGCAAAGGTAATTCTTAAAGCACAAACAGAGGGAGTACCTTTAGAAAATATAACTATTAGTTCAGATGGATATGGAAGCTGGTCTAAATATGATGAATATGGAAACATAATAAAAATAGGGGCTTCATCTGTAAGCAGTTTATATAATGAACTTAAATACATGGTATTGGATCTAAATTTTGATATTGAAAATGCGTTAAAATTCTATACAACCAATGTATCCAAATCTCTTGGAATATATCCTAAGAAGGGAACCATTCAAGAAAGTTCAGACGCAGATTTAATAATTATAGATGAAAACATAGAAATTAATACAGTCATATCAAACGGAAAGATTATGTTCAATGATGGTCAAATAATAGTAAAAGGAACCTACGAATAGTAGACGAATGAACAGGTAATTTGTCCACTACATCAAATAAATATAAAAGAATATTCATACAGAAAAGTTACCATAAGCTAACACCTCGCAAATATTTGTGAGGTGTTTTTATATTAGGAAAAATTGATGATGATTATGTTGTTTATTGATCTGATATCCATATATTTAGGTATTATTTCCTATTTATGCTAATATAAATATGGTATAAGGGAACAAAATGATTTACCGGTGTTGTTGGGAGGTGATGTGAAGGGATTTGCGGATTACTAAATAAATGGATTGGGGGAATTAGGATGAAATTTTTAGCAATATGCGGGTTTGGTGTTGGTTCGTCAATGATATTAAAAATGACGTTGTTGAAGGTTACTAAAAGTTTAGATTTAGATGTTGAGGTTGAGACAGCAGATTTGAGCTCAGCAAAAGGAATGAAATGTGATGCTGTTTTTACCAGCAAGGAATTAGCTAAGGATTTAAAGGATTCTTTTACTTGTCCAATTTATGAAATTGATAAATATATGAATAAGGAAGAAGTAAAAACAGCGGTAGAAGATTTTTTAAATAGATAGGAAATAAGTTGATAATGAAAGGTTGTGATTTTATGGTAGTTCTTCAATTCATTACGGATAATATACTTAGAAATCCACCTCTATTACTTGCTTTAGTGGCAGCAATAGGATTGATTTTACAAAGAAAATCAGTTGCTGAAATAATTAAAGGTGCATTATTGACCGCCATAGGAATGATTATTCTCAATACAGGTGTTAACTTGTTAACAGGATCAATAAGTCCAATTAATGCGGCTTTTCAAGCTACAATATCAGGAGATGTAGTAGCATCAGAAGGGTTAAATGATGTGACATTTACGGGTTCATATGGTGGAGATATCGGTTTAGCTATGTTTTTTGGATTGATCTTTCATCTACTACTTGCAAGATTTACACGTGCTAAAATAATTTTTTTAACTGGACATATGATTTGGTGGTTTCCATTTATATTCGTAGCAGCTGGAGTAGAAGGAGGGTTATCGGGAGCTCCTCTTATAATATTTGGGGCAATTTGTTCAGCTTTATATTGGTCATTCATGCCTTGGGTATTAAGAAAATATGTGTGGGCTGTTACAGATGATGAATCTTTTACAATAGGACATCCTACTGGGATATTGTCGCTAATTTCTGGATTTGTAGCTAAAAAAGTAGGTAACAAAGAAAAATCTACGGAAGACTTTGAAGTATCAAAGAACCTATCCTTCTTCAGAGAAACATCAATAACGGGTGGAATTACAATCTTTGTCATGTTTATTATAGTAGGTCTGATAATACCTTCTTTAGTTCCGGAGGGGAGCAATTTAATGATTACATCCATAAATCAGGGATTACAATTTGGAGCAGGGTTGGTTATTTTGCTACAAGGAGTTAGGATGTTGATAAATCAGATAATACCAGCATTCCAGGGTATTTCAGAAAAGCTTATACCAAATGCTATTCCTGCATTTGACTGTCCTATATTATTTAATTATAAACCAAATGCAGCATTGATTGGATTCGTTGTTGCAATGATAACATCTACAATTTGTATTATAATTGCTAATGTTACAAATATGTTTGGATTGATATTAATTCCTTTAGTAATAACATCATTCTTTGAATGTGGAGCTGCTGCAGTAATAGGAGAAGGACAAGGAGGGCTGAGGGGTTCAGTAATAGGAACTGTTATTGCAGCTATAGTTATGGTAATTGTAATGGGAATTTCAGTAAACATATATTCAGGGACTATTCAAAATTGGATGTTGATTTTTGGAGGAAATGATTTCTCCATATTTGGGACAATAGCCGCTTGGATAGCAGGTTTATTTACTTAAAATAGTAGGTGATAATCTAAAAATGAGGGTACATAAGGGAAGAGGTAGTTAAAGACTACCTCTTCCCTATATTTATTGTTATAAGGCTAAAACTCATATTTGAATACCTGAACTCATATGGTATAATTATTGAAAATCAGATAACCATAAAATGAGGATAAATAACATACACTAGGGAATAGTAAGTGTTCCCATTTTTAGTAATATATTAAGAAAATGGAGGTATTAATATTGGAAACAATGGCTTTAATTATATCAATAGTATTATTCATCTTAGGCATCATTGGTACTATTTTTCCTGTTCTGCCAGGATCTATTCTTGTTTACGGCGGAATGTTAGTATACGGCTTTATGACTAATTTTGAATCTTTAACCCTATATTTTTTTATGGTAGAAGCATTGATCTTGCTATCTACTTTTCTCGCTGATTTTGTAGCAACTGCTGCAAGCACCAGACGGTTTGGTGGGGGCAAACGGGCTGCATGGGGAGCGGCAATAGGTACGATACTTGGTATGATTATTCTTGGCCCTATAGGATTTGTATTAGGACCATTTATTGGTGCTACTGCAGCTGAGCTATCACGTGGAATAGGAATGAAACAAGCAATACGTTCTGGATTTGGTTCTGTTGTTGGAGCTCTTGGAGGAACTGTGTTTAAATTGTTTGCTGAAGTAATAATGATAGTGTATTTTTTTATGAGTATATAATGTCATAGATACTTTTGCTATTTTAACAAAAAATATATTTGTCTCATTTTGTTTTTCTAGTTGACAAAATTATACAATGAATGTATGATGTAAGTAGTCGCAAACATATGAAAATGCGAGGTGGATTTATGAAAGAAGATAAAACAAAGGAAAAAATACTTAGTGCAGCAAAGGATGTTTTTTCAAGTAAAGGATATACAAGAGCAACTACGAAAGAAATTTCAAATGTTGCAGGTGTAGCAGAAATAACTATTTTTAGACGTTTTGAAAGCAAAAGCAATCTGTTTCGTGAAACCATAATCAATTATCTTGTTGATCCTATGTTAGATTACTCAATATCGTATGAGCAAAGTAGTGTAAAGGAAAAAATTTTAAACATCATTGAGGAAAGAATAAATACTCTAAGAAATAATAAGGATTTATTTATGTCTGCCATATGTGAAGCTCGTCACAATAATGAAGTTAAAAATATGATTCAGGAAATTTATTTAAAAGTATTTGAAATATTGAGTTTATCTATAAAATATGAACAAAAGAAACCCAATGATAAGGAAACGAATAATATAGCGCAAACACTTTTATTAACTATAGTAGGGGGTATAATATTTGAATCTTTAGGTGCAAATAAAGAGTTTAGGGATTCAAATGAATTACTAGAAACGATTAAATTTTTAATTTACAAGAATGATTCAATTTAAAATAGCTCAACTAGTTGTGCAAAGACATAAAGACTACGAATTTTGTGAGGGGGTAAATATATGAGAAAAATTAAGTGGATATTAGTGTTAGCTATCATATTAATAGCGGTACCAACTTATGCTCATCAGGTAAAGAGTGGAAAAAAGATACATAAATTGCAATTTGAAGATATTGAAACACTGATAATGGAACGAAATCCTACAATTCAGATCAATAAGAATATGAGGAAAAATCTTAATGATAATAAAAATGACATTGAAGACGCCATTGAAGATGCTGAAGATGATAAAGAGGATTTGGAGGATGCTATTGATCAAATGGATGAGACTATCGGTGAATTGAATCAAAAGATTAAGGAATTGGAGGTGTTGAAGAATTCCTTAGATTATGAAAATGATAAACCTGAGGGAAATTCAACAAATGGAGATGTGAATAGTATGGATGACGGTTCGGATACAGATCTAGGATCTAAATATAATAATCTTTATAAAGCACTAGAGGGTACTATTATAAAGGTACAGGAACTTTATCAATCCAATATTATGACATTAACACAGAATAAAAGAGCTATGAGAGATCAACTTGAGGATTTTGATAAAGAAATAGATAAGTTACCCAATCAAAAGATAGAGTTAGATAAGACAATTTTACAGCTAGAGATGGTAAATGAAAGTACTGTATGGGGAGCTCAGAATCTATATTTAGGTTATACCAATTTGCAAAGACAGAGGGATGAACTCGCTCAAAATTTAGAACTATTAGATGACCAAATTGACATCATGAATATACAACAGGAATTAGGAATGGTTACTCCTTTGGAAGTCAGTGGTATAGAGAATCAAAGGGAACAGATGGTGATAAGTTTGGAAACCTTAGAGACACAGATGGATAATATCAAGGGAGAGCTTAATTTGATGTTAGGTCAGGATTTTGATACGCCTTTAAAATTGGAAGATGAGTTGGATATAGATGAAGAAATTGTATCTGATATGGATTATGAAGATGATTTGGAGTTAGCTAAGAAGAATAGTTATTCCCTTGAACTTAAGACCTATGATTATAGGATACAAGATAACAACGAGGAATGGGCAGATGATTATGGAAATTATGGTGATTATAGAGTGGCAGAAAGGAATTCGGAGAATGCTACTATTGAATTAGATCAGGAGCGTAAAAATGTGGAATTAGCATTCCATAAAGCATATGAGGAAGTTCATAATAAGATTACAGCTCTTGAGAATGAAAAAAGGAATCTTGAATATCAACAGCAAAAATACGATGCTTTAAAGCTCCGATATGAATTGGAGATGATTTCTAAAATTGAATGGAAACAGGGCAAAGCAGAATATGATAGTCAAAAGAATAAAGTTGAAACAGCACAGCAGGATTTGCTTCAAGCATGGCTTCAATACGAAGCGTTCGTAGAAGGGATGAACTTTCAACAGCAACAATAAACTAAAATCCTCCTTAATGTAGAAAGGAGGATTTTCTATGTTCAAAAAAAAGTAGTTATTTTAACATCAATTGAATAGAATTTATTTTAGTAGCTTCTAGTTCTACATTAATCTTGATTTTTTTGATGGGGAGTCTTATAATAGTTTTATGCTTTGACTGACTGGTAGGTCGGCGAGAAATTTAGTTATGAAATGAGGGGGAATTGAGTTTGAAAAAGCGAATTGTTGGTATTATGCTTATATTATCTATTGTTACTACGCTTTTTACTGGATGCAAAGGTGACGATGGTGTGGAAGCGAAATCTAGTGAACATGAAAAACAAGAAGCATATACACCTGTAGAGGTAAGTAAGGTGGCTCGTAAAACCTTGGCTAATATCACTACCATAAATGGCAAGGTTTCTGGGGATAAGAATGTGATGGTGGTACCTACTGTTCCTGGCACAGTTGAAACCATCGCTGTTAAAGACGGAGATAGAGTCAAAAAGGGGGATGTGCTTTTTACTTTAGATGAGAAAGATATCCGTAAACAAGTAGATCAGGCTAAGGCTGCATATGATATGGCTAAGGCAAACTACGATATGAGTCAAGAACAGTCAGATATTGCTCAGGAGTCTCTAGAGAGAACTGAGGCATTGACAGAATCTGTATTACAAAATGCTCGAGAAAATCTGGAAAACACCAAAAAACTCTATGAAGCTGGGGCAGTTTCCAAATCTGAGCTAGATCAGGCGGAGCTTGCTTTGGAGCAACAGGAATCTCAGATGCAAGCTCAATTAGATCAAGCCAAGATGGGTGCTTCTGATCAAGTCATGGAGGTAGCTAAATCTCAGTTAGAGCAAGCAGAGGTAGCCTATCAACAGGCTCAGGATGCTCTCAATAATGCTACGATTACTTCTCCTATTGATGGAGTTGTTACAGGAATTAGTATTGAAGTAGGAAGTATGGCGTCTAATGCTCAGCCTGCTATGAATGTAGTGGATATGGATAGAGTTTATGTGAAGATAGATGTGGTCGAAGGACTAATAAATCAGTTAACCGAAGGACAGGAAGTGAATGTTGCTATTCCTGCTGTTTCTTCTGAACCTTTTAATGTAGTTATAGATAATATTATTCCTTCAACTGATGCAAGAACTCAGCTGTATCCGGTGAAAATATATTTGGATAACAGCGACGGTACTATCAAGCCTGGAATGTTTGCTGATGTGGAAATTGCATTAAATGTCAAAGATGATGTACTTTCAGTGGCTAGTGAAGCTGTTATTGTAAAGGATCAGAAAAACATAGTATACATAATAGAAGATGACAAAGCAATAGAGAAAGAAGTTAAGATTGGATTGGATACTGGTACAGAAGTGGAAATTTTGGAAGGGCTTAAGGAGAACGATACTATTATCATAAGTGGTCATAATTATGTAGAAGATGGTGGAGCTGTAAAAGTAGTAGGAGGGACTGAATAATGAACTTATCAGGATTGTCTGTAAAACGACCCGTAACTACGCTGATGATCATATTGATTGTCGTTATTTTTGGTATTGTATCTTTGTTTAGATTACCAATTGACCTTCTACCAAGCATTGAAATTCCAGTAGCCATTATATCTACTAGTTATCAAGGGGTAGGACCTCAGGAGATGGAAAATCTGGTAACGAGACCTTTGGAGGAATCTATTGCAACGGTAGGAAATATTGAAAATATAAGTTCTACTACATCAGAAGGGCAATCCGTTATTATAGCCCAGTTTGTGTTTGGAACCGATATGGACTTTGCGGCTTTAGAGATGCGTGAAAAGATAGATTTAATCAAAGGATTGTTACCAGATGGGGCTAGTAATCCAATGGTTCTTAAGATTGATCCTAATGCACAACCTATAGTTCAGATATCATTGTCTAATTCAGGAGATCTGGCAGATAGTCAGAGTATTGCAGAAGATATGATTAAACCTCGACTTGAACGATTGGAAGGAGTAGCTTCTGTAGAAATCACAGGTGGATATGAAAATCAGATAGAAGTCAATGTAAAAAATGAACAGATGCATGGATATGGATTGACGACGGATTATCTAGCTGGAATTGTCGGAGGGGAAAATCTAAACCTTCCCGGAGGTGAAGTCCAAAGAGGGAATCAGAAATTAACCATTCGTACAGTAGGGGAATTTCAATCTGTGGATGAAATTGAAAATCTACTCATTCCTTTACCAACTGGAGGAGTAATACATCTTAATGATATTGCCGATGTAGAGATGAAAAACAAAGAACTGACTACTTTGGCTAAGACCAACGGACAGAATGCTATTAACATATCCGTCCAAAAGCAGTCAGGAACCAATACCGTACGGGTAGCCAATGTTGTGAGCCAGGAAATAGAGAAAATTCAAGACGAAAATAAAGATCTGGATATACAGATTTTATTTGACCAATCAGACTATATTCAAACGGCAATTAATTCAGTGGCTAGTAGTGCTGTGCTAGGAGCTGTGTTGGCAGTAATAGTGCTTCTAATATTTTTGAAAAACTTCAGATCCACTTTTATTATTGCTACTGCTATTCCAGTATCAGTTATAGCGGCTTTTACTCTATTATATTTTAGCGATGTTACATTAAATCTTATGACGTTAGGTGGACTAGCTTTAGGAGTAGGAATGTTGGTAGACAATTCTATTGTGGTTTTGGAAAATATATATCGTTTCCGTCAGCAAGGTTATTCTCAAATGGAAGCTGCGTATCTTGGAGCTAAAGAGGTAGGAATGGCAGTAACGGCTTCTACGCTAACAACTGTAGCCGTATTCCTTCCAATTGTATTCATGGAGGGTATTACATCTACCATATTTAAGGAAATGGCTCTAACTGTTACTGTTGCTCTATTTGCATCCTTGTTGATAGCGCTCACTTTGGTGCCTATGCTTTCTTCTAAACTCCTTAAGTTAGAAAGTGCTAAGCAGAGAAAGTATAAGGTAATAGATAAAATTATCAAAGTGCTGGATAATGGCTATGAAAAGATAGAATCTAGATATAGAAAGATACTTCATACTGCTCTCAATCATAGGGGCTGGACAGTATTGATTGCTGTTATAATATTTGTGGGAACATTGGCATCTATTCCTTTAGTAGGAACAGAGTTCCTTCCTGAGACCGATGAAGGACAGTTTTCAATTAATGTATCTGTTCCTGTTGGGGCAGAGCTAGAAGAGATAGAAGCTGTTATGACAGAAGTTGAAGGAAAGTTGGAAGACATTCCAGAGATCAAAACAGTATTTTCTACAGTAGGAAGTGAAGGCAACAGTGGAAATATTAACTGTGTTTTAAAGGATCTAGACGAACGACAGCGTAGTACTCAGGAGGTTGCAGATGAGGCACGTAATATGATTCATGATATTCCAGGAGCTGAGAAGACAGTATCTGCATTTAGTAGTGTCTCCATGGGATCGCTAGGAGGAGGAGCTGTCAGCATAAAGATTAAAGGAGATGATATCGACACCCTTAAAACAATAGGGGATGATATTAGCAAGATTATAGGTTCGGTAGATGGAGTTGAGGAAGTTGAATCCAGTATGGAAGAAGGAATTCCTGAAGTCCAAATTCGAGTTGACCGAAAAAGGGCATCTCAATATGGATTGACAGCAGCTCAGATTGCTAGTTCTGTTAGAGATACTGTATCTGGAATTACGGCTACTCAATTCAAACATGAGGACGATGAAATTGATGTAGTGATCAGTGGCGATGACACCCTTACTCAGAGTATTTCAAATTTAGAGCAGATGATGATTTCCACTACTGCTGGGTTCAATGTGCCTTTAGGTCAGGTAGCAGAAGTAGTTGTTGATCGTGGACCGATTACAATCAATAGAGAAGGACAGGTTCGTGTGGCAACTGTATCAGCTCAGATATTGGATAGAGATTTAGGTAGTATTTCCAGTGATATTGAAAAGAAGCTTCAAGATTATAATATGCCCGCAGGATATACCTATGAGATGGGCGGAGAAAACCAGGAAATGATAGAGGCTTTCCAAGAATTAGCACTGGTTTTGATACTAGCTATTATATTGGTATATATGATCCTTGCAGCTCAATTTGAATCATTGATTAATCCCTTTATAATTATGATATCGGTTCCGCTAGGACTCTCGGGAGGAATTCTGGCGTTGGTTATTACCGGAACCACGTTGAGTGTTCCTGCATATATTGGTCTTATCATGTTGGCAGGGATAGTAGTAAACAATGCAATTGTTCTAATTGATTATATTTTGACTCTTCGTAAAGATGAGGAGGAACGAGATAAGGCCATTTTAAAAGCTGGACCGGTTAGGCTCAGACCTATACTTATGACTGCCTTAACAACTATATTAGGCTTGATTCCTCTAGCATTTGGAGGAGGAGAAGGTTCTGAAATGGAAGCTCCTCTTGCTATAGCAGTAATTGGAGGACTTGCAGTATCAACTGTTCTTACATTGGTATTTATTCCGGTTATATATTCTCTAATAGATGATGCTAAGAATCGTTTCCGTAAAAGAGTTTTTAAAAAGACAGATTAGATTTGTATATAAGGAGGCATAATACATGGATTTAAAAGAAAAACGCCGAGAAGAGATTATTCAGGCTGCTATGAATGTATTTTCAAAAAATGGATTTGAGCGTTCGAAGATGGAAGCTATTGCTACTGAAGCTGGTATCGGCAAAGGCACTATATATGGATATTTTTCTAGTAAAAAAGAGCTCTTTGAGGAAATGATTTACTATAATCTTGATAAATATAAGAAGGAGTTGTCCAAAATTATAGTAGGACAGCAGAATTTTTCTGAAAAACTAGAAGGTTTATTTCGATATCATGCGAGTTTTTTAAATCAGAACCTGGATATCTTTCAGGTTATAAATAATGGAGAATTGTTGTCCCACAATATGAAAAAGAGACTCATAGATGAACAAAATAGTTTTTTTGAATTATTGGAGAAGATGATTGAAAAAGGGATATCTAGTGGAGAAATAAGTAAAAATATAGATCGTGAAGTAGCAGTTTTATGTATTATAGGATCAATAAATCAGTTTGCTGGTAAAAAGGTTTTTATTGATAGGGTTAGCGCAGATAATATAAATTCTGCGCCCTTAATTGATATACTTATGAGAGGATTAAGTGGACTCGGGGACAGGTGATTTGTCCATAAAAGTCATAATGAAATTAAAATTGATCATTAGTTGATAGAAATAGATGGTATAATTAGCTTATAAGGGAATTTTTTCAAAAGGTGTGATAGTTTGAAATTACAAAGCAAAAAGAAAGTAATAGTAAAGAATAAAGTATTTGGTGGAAGCAAAATGTTGATTTGCTTACCATTGATATCAAAGAACAAAGAGATGTTAATAAAAGATGCTAAAGAAATCTGCCTACTGGCCCCAGATATTATCGAATGGCGGGTAGACTTTTTTGAAACAATCCATGATATAAATAATATTAAAGATGCTTTAATAGAATTATCAAAATCAATTGATAATATTCCTCTGATATTTACATTAAGACATTCTGATGAAGGTGGATGCATATATTTAACACAGGATAAGAGAATTGAAATAATTGAAAAGTCTATAAATACGGGATGTGTGGATTTATTAGATATTGAAATAGCTAATGATATGGAATTTTTAAATAAAATAAAAAATATAATAAAGAGAAACGATATAAAGTTGATATTGTCCTATCATAATTTTAAGCAAACCCCTAGTGAAGAATTCATGTTGAATAAGATTATTGAAGGTGAGAAGATTGGTGCAGATATATCTAAGATAGCTGTAATGCCAAAAGATTATGGAGATGTATTAAAATTATTGAATGCAACATATAAGGCGAGAAATATTGTGGATATTCCTTTAATAACAATTGCTATGGGTAAAACTGGTGCAATAACGAGAATGATTGGTGGTCTATTTGGTTCAGATATGACATTTGCAGTGGGAAAGGAATCATCTGCAGCAGGACAAATGCCAATAAGTGACATTAAAATGGTCTTAAATATACTTTCGAATTCACGAACAGCAAGTAATAATAGGCAGAGAAAGGAAGATTTAGATGAATAATAGAATTCAGGGAACCACATCTCTAGTCGCATTATTAGGTTATCCTATTGAGCATAGTAAATCTCCAGCTATGCATAATACTGCATTTGAAGCTTTAGGATTAGATTATGTATATTTGGCTTTCGGAATAAAAAAGGATTTGCTTAAACAAGGATTAGATGCAATGAGAGCTCTTAATGCTATAGGTTTTAATATAACCATGCCTCATAAGGAGGAAGTTGTAGGGTTATTAGATGAAATAACTGAAGAAGCAAGAATCATTGGCTCAGTTAATTCAGTAAAGAATAAAGACGGCAAATTAATTGGGTATAATACAGATGGAAAAGGATTTGTTAAAGCTTTACAAGAAGCTGAAATAGATTTTCAAGGTAAAAAGATTGTAATACTTGGTGCAGGAGGAGCTGCGCGGGCAGTTGCTATTCAATTGGCTTATGACGGAGCCAGTGAAATTGTGATATTTAATAGAACATTGAGCAAAGCTCAAGAGATAACAAATACTATAAATAATAATATATCTACTACCAAAGCTATAGCTATTGGTTTAGATGAACAAATGCTGAAAGAGGAACTAAAGGATTCAGCAGTACTTGTTAACTGTACATCATTAGGTATGAAGAGCAATATAGACCAAAGTATAGTTACAACTTCTGATACATTACATGAAGATTTGTTCGTAGCAGATATAGTATATGATCCACCTAAAACCAGATTGCTATCAATTGCTGAAGGAGTTGGATGTAAAACTATGAATGGTTTAAGAATGCTAATATGGCAAGGAGCCATAGCATTTAAAATTTGGACTGGAAAAGATATGCCTATAGATTTAATATTTTAATCAAATTTTAATGTTTCTTAAACTGTATTTAAAGCTTCCGTTGTTATAATGTTTGTAATAAATAACAGGAGGTTATGTTTATGGTTACTTTAGAACAAGTAGAAGAATTACGTAAGAAAGCAAATATTTCTTATGATGAAGCAAAGAAGGCTCTTGAAGAAACCAATGGAGATATTTTAGAGGCTATTATTAATCTTGAAAAACAGAATCGAATTGAACCGCCTAAAGGAGGGGGATATTACAGTACAAAGAATATACAAAAAAACAATGATGATTGTGATGAAGGAAATTCTAAAGGAGAATCCAAACAAAATGATGGTGCATCTTTTGGTGAGCTATTGGGCAGATTCTTAAAATGGTGCAGAAAAATTATAGCTAAAGGGAATATAAACAATCTTGAAGTAAGAAAAGATGACAACAAGGTAATGGCAATTCCAGTGACCATATTAGCATTACTTTTAATATTCATGTTTTGGATTACTATTCCAATTATGATTGTAGGACTATTCTTCGGATATAAATACATGTTTAGTGGTCCTGATTTAGGAAAAGAGAATGTGAATCGAGCCATGGATTCGGTTGCAGATATGGCTGAGAACTTAAAAAAAGAAGTTAAAGGTGAGAAATCAAATGGAAAGAATTCTGATAATTGAGGATGAGGAGAAAATAGCACGTTTTATAGAACTAGAGCTTAAACATGAAGGTTATGAAGTAAAAAAGGCTTATAATGGAAGGGATGGGTTAGAGGCTTTTGAAACCCACCCCTTTGACCTCGTTTTACTTGATATTATGTTACCAGGTTTAAATGGGATAGAGGTTCTTAGAAGAATTCGACAGTTTTCCAATTTACCTATTATACTTCTTACTGCCAGAGATACTGTTGTGGATAAGGTTACAGGACTTGATGGTGGCGCAGATGATTATATTACAAAGCCCTTTGCAATTGAGGAGTTGCTTGCTCGAATTAGGGCAGCACTTAGAAAAAAGGATATCAGCAATCAAACAGAAATATCGTCTGAACTTGTTGTAGGGGGTCTTCGTCTTGATCCTCAAAGAAGAGAGGTTCATGTAAATGATAATTTAGTACACTTAACAAAACGTGAATTCGATCTGTTATACTATCTTTTAGAAAACAAAAATATAGTAATAAATCGTGAGACCATGCTTGAACATATTTGGGGATATGATTTTTCAGGTGATACTAATGCAGTAGATGTGTATGTCAGATATCTTCGTTCAAAGATTGAGGAACCTTTTGGAATAAAGCTAATATATACTGTTCGTGGAGTGGGGTATGTAATAAAAGATGAACAATAAAAAGAATACACCTTCAAATAATATAACTAAAAAGATTGGCTCATCTCTTGTAATAAAACTTAATGTACGAATGATGGGGAGATTATTTTCAGGATTTTTGTCAATTAATATCCTTATTATTCTAATGAGTTTTTTTATTATATTCTGGCAAGCAGAAGAAGACGCTCAAAATATAATTGAAATAATGAAACAATCTCCTAAAAATTTTCAGACAATATATTATCCAGATAGGAACTACCAAATACTGACGTTGGAAGAACCTTCTAAAGGAATTATACTTCCAAACAATATACAGAAAAGATTACCTATAGAAATCGATGACGTTAAAAGAAATGTTGTTGTATCTCAGCCCGATGAGGGAATAGGATTACTTGAGAAGATAGATTTGATCAGGTATACCATTGAATTCTCTTTAGATGATTCAACTTATCAAATAATATATGATGTAGGCCATGATTTAAAATTATTTTTATACCTATTTTTTATCATACTAATGTTTGAGTTATTGATTTTGATTGGAAATATCAAAAAAGGTTTAAAATTGATTAGGAAAACTTTAAAACCATTATCTGATTTAACGGAAACAGCTAAGAATCTTAATGCTGAAGTATCTTCTATAGGTTCAAAATCAGATGATGCGTATATTAAGGATTTAGCTGGTGCTATTAGTAGTATTGATGCTAAAAAACTTGATAAACGCATATCTGTTGACAGTTCACAAAATGAGCTTAAGGAGTTAGCATTAGCTATTAATAATATGCTAAATCGTATCAATGATTCCTATCAAGCCCAGGTTAGATTTGTTTCGGATGCATCCCATGAATTGAGAACTCCTATATCTGTTATACAGGGATATGTAAATCTATTGGATCGTTGGGGAAAAGAGGATCAAGAGATTATGCAAGAATCTATAGATGCAATTAAAAGTGAGTCAGAAAACATGAAGGAGTTGATTGAACAGCTTTTATTTCTTGCTCGTGGTGATAATGAAACCATTCAACTTCACAAAGAAGATTTTGATGCCTGTGAAATAGTTGATGAAATAATCTATGAAACACAAATGATTGATTCAGATCATAATTTTGAAATTGATTTAAATAGTCCAGCCTATATTAATGCTGATAAACAGCTTTTTAAGCAAGCTATTCGAATATTAGTAGACAACAGTATAAAATATACACCTATCGGAAAGAAAATTATTTTAAAAGTTATTAATGAAGAAGATTGTGTTAATATTATAGTACAGGATAGTGGTATAGGAATAGAGCCTGAAGAATTGTCTCATATCTTTGATCGCTTTTATCGTTCAGATGAATCTAGAGCAAAAGAAACAGGGGGTTCTGGTTTAGGTCTCTCAATTGCAAAATGGATAATTGAACGTCATGGAGCTTATTTTGAAATATTGAGTAGAGTAGATATAGGTACCCGTATAACCATTGTTTTTCCGATCGATGAAACGTCGAAAATGGATAAAAAAAATATCACTTTTAGTTCTTAATATCTTTTTTATTCATGCATAGAATACCCATCTAGTCTAATACAATATAATAAGAGCTAAATTTTAGAACGATATATTGTTGAGAGGTGGTATAGATGTTTGATGATTTTATGACTTCTGAGACCCTGACTACTTTTATCGGTTTAGTAGCAGCTACATCTCTTATTGTTCAATTTACTAAACCATTGATAAAAAAACGGTTTCCTGATGTATTCATTCGGTTCTATACATTTATCATTGCATTGATTTTAACTTTTATATTTAGTAAAAATGGTATAGGCTTGCAGGGTATAATTGTTAAGGTTATAAATGCAATGATAATTACTATGTCTTCTATGGGTGGCTATGAAGCACTTTCAGATCCATTATCACAAAAAGTTAGGAATTAGTAGATGTTTAAAAGGCTGAGTTTTTCTCAGCCTTTTATTTTATAATAATAATCATAAATGATTTACTCATAAATGATAATAAAATAATAAAATTAAAACAAAATCCTATTTAGGAGTGAACTTTAATATGTTATAATTGAGATAACAAGCAATTTGCAAGATAAATTAAATAATTTTATACTATAGTTATGGACAAGCTTGATATTAGTACAAAGCCACTTATGTTTGAAGAAAAGGTTTTGAAACTGAGGATATATGGTTATATAATATATTTTCTTAGGAGAGGTGTATGATGTATAAATACAATGATGTTAGAATTAATATTGTTGAGGGAGATATTACAGAAATGGATGTAGACGTCATAGTTAACGCTGCTAATAACACTCTGCTAGGTGGAGGAGGAGTAGATGGTGCTATTCACAGAGCAGGGGGTCCTATTATATTAGAACAATGTAAAAAGATCGGAGGTTGTCCAACAGGAGAAGCAAGAATTACTACTGCTGGTAATATGCCTAGTAAATATGTAATACACACTGTTGGGCCTATATACAGTAGCGAAAATAAGAACAAAGAGAAATTATTGTATAATGCTTATTATAATTCACTTGAATTAGCTAAGGAGTACAATCTAAGAACAATAGCTTTTCCATCTATTTCTACTGGTGTATATGGTTATCCTAAGGAAGAAGCGTGCGAAATAGCTACTAATGCTGTGTTAGATTTTTTAGACAAAGAAGATGGATTAGATGAAGTCTATTTTGTGTTATTTAGCAAGAAGGATTATTTGATATATGAAGATGAGTTAAATAGTAAGCTTGGTTAGAATTAACGAAAGGGAATATAATATCTAATAGTAATAATAGATATAGCTTACATAATTTGACATTGACTTTTCCTATTAAGTGTTGTAATATTCGGGGTGTATTGTAAAAAAATAAAGGATGTGTTGGATATTTTTAAAGATACTCATAAGATAATCGCAAATAATATTTATCAAAATATCTATGATATCTATAATATAGAATTGGATAAAAACAAACTTTTATGGGGTTCTGTATCTCCTGATATTTTACCTCAATATAGAATTCATAGGCATTATAAAGAGAAAAGTTTAAACTATGTGGTAAATGAAATAGTGAAATTGATATTTATAAGTAGGTTTGTAGAATTTAATTCGAGAATTGATCCGTTGTCTAAAAAAATTTTAAGTAATAAAATAGGAGTTATTTCTCACTATTTAAGTGATTTTGTTTGTCTTCCTCATGCTGAAAGATGGACTTTTGGGAAACATATAGTAAAACATGTGAATTATGAATCTAAATTAAATGATTATTCAATTTATCATGATTTTAAGAAAAATATAATAACTGTGGACGATGTAGATATATTTCAACAAAAAGTAATCAAACTTAGGACAATTGTTAAAAGATATATTGAGGATGTTATAAATGAATATTCATTTACGACTGGATTTGAAAATGATTTAAACTTTGCTTTATCTTTAAGTTTAAAGGTAAGTTGTTTTATAATTGATACCGCTGAGGCTTATAGCCAAGAAGCTTATAGAGATTTTGCTTTCGAATTTTAATTCTTTTTATCTCTTTTATAGAATATTAAAGGCATGGTTTCCCATGCCTTTAATATTATCTTTCTAGTTCTTCTGTCAATGCAATTATTTCATCAATCATATTACCTATATATTCGATTGTGTTTACCAAGGGTTTATCAGTAGTTATATCTACTCCAGCCATTTTAGCTAATTCAATAGGAGGTTTTGTCCCTCCTGATGTCAATACATTTTTCCAATCTTCTAAGGCAGTCTGTCCTTCATTTAATATCCTTTTGCCTACTTCTGTGGCAATAGTTAGACCTGCACTATAAGTATAAGGATACAATCCCATATAATAGTGAGGTTGTCTCATCCAAGTGAGTTCTGCACCTTCATTTATTTCCACTGCATCTCCCCAAAACTCTTGTAATACATTTCTTTTTATTGTGTTTAGTTTTTCAGCATGAACACTTCCACCATTGTCTATTATTTTATATACTTCTCGCTGATAAGCAGCTTCTAGCAAGTGAGTTACAAAATTATGATAGTAGGTTCTAGATATAATTGAGGAAAGAACCCATCTTTTCATTCTAGGTTCGTTGCTGTTTTTCATCAGATAATTGGCCATGAGAATTTCATTCATTGTAGATGGTGCTTCTATAAAATATGCTGATGGTCTGGAGTTATATATATTTTGGTTTTGATGAGCAAGATAAAAATGTCCTGCATGACCTAGTTCATGAGCTAATACAAACACCTCTCTCATCTTTTCGGTCCAAGAAATCAATATATAAGGATGATTTCCATAAGGACTTGAAGTAAATGCTCCAGTTGATTTCCCCTTATTTTCTATGAAATCTATCCATCTTTCATCATACGCTTTTTCAATCATTTCTACATATTCTGATCCAAGAACAGATAATGCTTCTACCATATATTTTTTAGATTCTTTAATGGTTATGGTTGGTTCAAATTCAGGATCCACTGTTAGCTTTAGATCTGCAAAGGTCATATCATCTAGACGATGGATTTTTTGTAGCAATTTTGCATATTTTCTCATATGTGGTGCTAAGTGTTTCATTATCAAATCGATCTGTCTGTTATATAACTCTCTATCCACTTTTTGGTGAAATAACAAATTATCAAATATAGAATCAAATCCTCGTAAATTAGCAATGCTTTTTTCAGTTTGTACTTGAGTTTGATATGTTGCACCTATAGTATGTTGATACTCTCTTAATTTTTTAGAAAAAGCTTTAAATGCAGCTCTACGAATTTTTGTATTAGTTTCATATTCCCATTTACCTTCAAATAATATGAAACTTAATGGGTATTCCTTTCCATCTACTGTAAAAGAATCAAAATTCATATCTGCTAGTTTGGCCTTGTTATAGATATTATAGGGAGAGTTTAACAATCCAGATAATGAAGCTATTACTTTTTCAGCATCTTGTGATAGTGAATGCGGTTTTTTTCTTAGTATTTCCTTTAGAAAGTGTCTATTTTCAATGGATTCATCAATTGCTTTTTTAATTATTTCTTCGTCTTTTTCAATTATTTCACTTTCGATAAATTGTAATTTACTTTGAACATCTGATGAAATAATTCTTACTTGCATTTCCCTTTCTTGATTTTTTGTGTTTGTTTGATCTACTGATAATGATAGATAAGCATATGTACTTACTAATACCAGCTTTTCTTTTATCGTTCTTAACTTATCCAGGCAGTTATTGATATTATTAGAAGTGTTGAGCTTTTTTTTAAACTCTTGCTCTAATTCTTCTGTAAGCCTTTGTACTTTATTTAAAGCGTTTTTAAATTCAACTTCTGTTTTAAATAAGGCTGTTAAATCCCATGTCAATTCCTTATTTACATCTTTTCTTTCCATTAATTTTTCACCCATAAAGATCACTCCCAATACTAGATTTTGAACCACTAAGAAAATTATAGCTAAAATCATAAAACATTACAAATGTTTTAATATTTCATTGACAATTTGGGAAAAATAGAATATAATTTTAAACTAATAATATAGAACAAAAAGCAAAGATGGGAAGAGTAGCTATCACGAAGGTTACAGAGAATCGGCGGTTGGTGAAAGTTCGATACTGAACTGATGGTGAAGAACATCCCTGAGCAGCTAACTGAAATTTGATGTAAATCAAGGAGTAGGCTTAGCCGGATATAGTCCGTTATTTTACTATACAGTATCGATATTTTCTGTACTGATTAGAGCTGAGCACTTTGCTTATTAAGGTGGCACCGCGGAAGATAACCTTTCGTCCTTTGGATGAAAGGATTTTTTAATTTTTTGAGGAGGTAATAAAATGGAAAGATTGAGTATTAAAGAAACTCAAATTGCAATAAAAACTATAAAAGACTATTTTGAAAGGGAGTTAGCAAATAAATTAAATTTAATAAGGGTGTCTGCACCCCTGTTTGTAAGACCAGAAACAGGCTTAAATGATAATTTAAGTGGAGTGGAGAAGGCAGTATCATTTAATATGAGAAAATATAATGAAAAAATAGAAATAGTTCAATCATTAGCTAAGTGGAAGAGGATGGCATTAAAAACTTATAACTTTGAAATAGGCGAGGGAATATATGCAGACATGGATGCAATAAGACCGGATGAAGTATTAGATCAGACTCATTCAATTTATGTTGATCAATGGGATTGGGAAAAAATAATATCTAAAGAGGATAGAAATGAAGAGTACTTAAAGCAAACTGTTAAAATCATATTTAAGGTATTCAAAGAGACGGAGAAAATGATAAACGATATCTATCCCATTTTTCAAGATAAATTACCTGAAAATATAACCTTTATTACTGCTCAGGAGCTGGAAGACATGTATTCAAATAAGAGTCCAGAGGAAAGAGAGAATTTAGTTTGTAAGAAATTAGGAGCAGTTTTCTTGATGAAAATTGGAAAAAGATTAAAATCCGGTAAACCTCATGATAATAGATCCCCTGATTATGATGATTGGGAATTGAACGGCGACATATTATTCTGGAATCCTGTATTACAAGAAGCTTTTGAACTGTCGAGCATGGGCATTAGAGTGGATTCAGAATCATTAATGAGACAATTAAAAATTGCGGATGCAGAAGATAGGACGAAATTACCATATCATAGGATGCTTTTAGATGAAAAACTGCCTTTTACCATAGGTGGAGGGATAGGTCAATCCAGGATATGCATGTATTTTCTAGAAAAAAGCCATATAGGGGAGGTTCAAGCTTCTATATGGACTGATTCCATAATTAATGAATGTAAATCCAAGAATATATTTTTACTTTAGTCGAAAAATGTTGTAAAATATAATAAAAAGGGTAAGGGGCATATTGATGTTCAATAAACATAGATTTCCATTTATATTGTTAGGTGTAGGAATAGGTATTGTGTTAACAAATATAATTTATGCTTTACATCCTAATGTAAAGCATATAGAATATACAGAGGAAGAGATAATAGCAGAGGCTACAAATTTGGGTATGGTTTTTGTAAAAGATGTTATTGATATTGATAAAGAAAAGGAAGTTGAAGAAGTAGAAGGCCCCATTATTGATGAGGTTAAAGAAATAGAATTTACTGTCGAAAATGGAGATTCATTGTATAATATATCCAAAAGGCTTTATGAGTTTGGAATAATTGAAGACCCTGAAGAATTCCAGAACTATGGATGGAAAAAGGGTGTTGATAAGAGAATTAGAGTTGGAACATATACACTTTCTACTGATTTAGATTATGATGCGATCATTGATATATTGACTAAGAAGCAACAGTGATTAAAAATAGTATAATAGGACTATTGCTTAGGAAAAGCATTGAAGTTACTTTAATGCTTTTCTTTTTCGCTTGTATTATTAAAGGCTTATAAGACTATATTGTACATTATCAATAGTGGGGACGATTAATATAGTATAATAAATACATTAACAGATAAAAAAGAAAATTAATGGTTTAATTCTCCAAAATTATGGAAACAATTGCTAAGGGGAGGGATTAGTTTTGGTTTTAGCAAAAGTTGATCTTTGGAAATTGCATGATGGGTTATTATATAATTTTTTGTATAATAACGATATTGATTCAATACATATCCTCCTAAATCTTTATGATATTGAAACAAACATGACAAATATATATCCTAAATATAGATGTACTACTAAAATAAGAAAGAGATTAAAAAGGTTATTAATCCCCAGAAAAGATAGGCAATTGGTTTCCTATAATGTTGGAATGTTGATTCATGAAGATATTGATAGACTCGAATTAGCTTTATATTTGCAAGGGTATAAAAATGGCTATTATAATAACAGATGGGTGAATATATTAGAGGATGAGACTATAAAACATTTTAA
This sequence comes from Schnuerera sp. xch1, assembly GCF_019931165.1. Taxonomy (GTDB): domain Bacteria; phylum Bacillota; class Clostridia; order Tissierellales; family Tepidimicrobiaceae; genus JAIOUP01. The sequence goes on along the minus strand of NZ_JAIOUP010000001.1, from coordinate 328,956 downwards.
GTTTGAAGAGATCTATGACAAAAACTTTTTATTCCATTATGATACATCGTTAGTGGGGATTAAGAGAATAAAAAAAGATTTATGGAATGAAATAGACGTAGAAGAAAAGGAATCAAAATATGTACATGATTTTATAATTTCATATTGTGATAAGGTTATAAAAAAGAAAATATATAATTTGAATTCATTTATAGATAAGCAGTTGACTATAGATTATAGCTTAAAGGAGCCTAATATACAAGAAGAAGAATCATTATTATCTACTAAAGAATTGAACAAAATATATACAGCTGTTAAAAAAACTATTATAAAGAATGTAATTAATATGTACAAGGATGCTAGTTGGTTTGGAATAAATGATAGGGTTCTAAATAGATATTTGTAGAAAAAGTGTATAAAATTCTTTAATATGGAAAAAATATTCCTTTAGATAGTACTGGAGGGATATTTTTTGAAAAGATATAATGGAATTGCAATATTTCTATTTTGTGTGGCATTGTTCTTAGGTAGCTTTATATTAGGATATAAAATGATGGGTAATGATGTTGATAAAGATCCTATGATAAGCGATGAAGATGCTGGAGATTTAGAAATATTACAAGAAGAAGAGAGAATATCACCAAATACTTTTATTGAGATAAGAGTACATTATAAGGAATGTAATCATAATATAACAAAATTGAATGAACAAGATGAAAATATTATAAATATGACAGAGGAAGAATATAAAGAATACATGAAAGAGAATTATCCTAATGTGAAGATTGTTTCTTTTTCAGCTGAGGAGATAGTTTTAAGTGAAGAAAGGGATCATCTATGCCCTAATCACTTTATAATTGGAGAATCTGATGGAAAGATTGCCATATATAGAATTGATGAGAATGGAGAAAGGTATTTGGATAAAATTTTTAATGATTATTCTATATCTCTTTTAAAAGAAATAGATCAGGAGAAATTAATAGAAGGTATAGTTGTCGATGATGAAGAAGAATTATCGAATGTACTGGAGAATTTTATATCTTAGAGACTAAGTTAGATATCTAGCTTAGTCTTTTGTATTAAAATATGATAGAATAATATATATTACATTTTGAAAGGTGGACTTTATGATTATACTTGGTATTGATCCAGGATTGGCAATAATGGGATATGGAATTGTTGAAGTTAAGGGAAATAAATATAAAGCTATAGATTATGGATGTATAACGACAGATGCAAATACTGATTTTCCTGAAAGATTAAAGATAATATATGATGAGATGATTATGCTAATTGATAAATATAATCCTGAAGATGTTGCAATAGAAGAATTGTTTTTTAATAAAAATGTTAAAACAGCTATAAGAGTAGGACAAGCTAGAGGAGTGGAAGTTCTTGCTGCTAAAAATAAAGGATTAGAAATATATGAATATACACCATTACAGATAAAACAAGCAGTTGTCGGCTATGGACGAGCTGAGAAGAAACAGGTACAGGAAATGGTTAAATTATTATTGAATTTAAAGAAGATACCGAAGCCAGATGATGCTGCAGATGCTTTAGCTGTGGCTGTTTGTCATAGCAGTTGTTTGAATTACAAAGATATGTTTAAAATGAAATGATAAAGGGTGATAGTTTTGTATGAATACATAATTGGCAAATTAGTGAGTATTGACGAAGACCATATCGTTTTAGATAATAATGGTATAGGCTATAAAATATTTACTTCTCAAAATACACTTATGGATTTAAAAGTTAATGAAACAATAACCATGCATATTTATTTCAATTTAAGAGAAGATGGTATATTCTTGTATGGCTTTAAGACAAAAGATGAACTGAATATGTTTAATTTGCTCAGGTTGGTATCAAAAATAGGGCCTAAGGTAGCCTTGAGCGTATTATCAACCCTTACTCCAAATCAAGTAAAAAAAGCTATACTTAATAATGATTCTAATATTCTTTGTAATGTACCAGGAATAGGTAAGAAAACCTCAGAAAGATTAATTTTAGAATTAAAGGATAGGATAAAAGCTGAAGATATTGTGGATGGCACAGATTTTATAGAGAAAGATAATAATGTTGAGATTGCAATGCAAGGGATTATGTCTTTAGGGTATACTAAAGGGGAAGTAGCAAAGGTAATTAAAAAAATGGATACCAGTGACATGGATACTGAGGATATAATAAGGGAAGCTTTAAAAAGATTTTCAAAACGATAAGAAAGGTATTGATTTGAATGGATAAAATAAACGAGAGGATAGTTACTGGCTCAATTCAAGAAGAAGATATTAGCAATGAAGTCACATTAAGACCAAAGTGGATTGATGAATATATTGGGCAGGATAAGGTTAAGGAAAAGCTGAGGATATTTATTACGGCAGCTAAAGAGCGAAAGGAACCTTTGGATCATGTATTGCTTTTTGGACCACCTGGATTAGGAAAGACTACTTTAGCCCATATTATTGCTAATGAAATGGGCGTTAATGCTAGAATAACCTCTGGACCTGCTATTGAAAAACCAGGGGACTTAGCTAGCATATTGACGAATTTGGGTGAAGAGGATGTATTATTTATTGATGAGATACACAGATTAAATAGAAGTGTAGAAGAGATACTTTATCCTGCAATGGAGGACTATGCCTTAGATATTATAATAGGCAAAGGACCTAGTGCTAGGTCAGTTAGATTGGATTTGTCTAAATTCACATTAATAGGGGCAACTACAAGAGCAGGTTTACTTACCTCACCTTTGAGGGATAGATTTGGAGTCATGTTGAATTTGGAATTATACGATAATGATAATCTACAAAAAATAATTAAGAGGTCTGCTAGTATATTGAATATAAAAATAGATGATGAAGGAGCCATGGAAATTGCTAAAAGATCTAGAGGTACTCCAAGAATAGCAAACAGACTTCTAAAGAGAGTTAGAGATTATGCGCAGGTTAAAGAAGATGGAATAATTACTTATGATGTAGCAAAAAAAGGACTTAGAATATTGGATATTGATAATTTAGGTTTAGATGATGTAGATAGGAAGCTTATTTTAACAATGATAGAAAATTTCAATGGAGGTCCTGTAGGGATTGATACGCTTTCTGCAGCTACTGGAGAGGAAAGAAATACAATTGAAGATGTATATGAACCCTATCTATTGCAGATTAGTTTCTTAAATAGGACTCCAAGAGGAAGAGTAGTTACAAAAAAAGCATATGATCATTTTAAAATACCTTATAATGAAGGATAGAGGTGAGAGAGTTGAACTCTTTAGGTAAGGTTATATTAACTATAGGTGGAGTATTAGTTGTATTAGGATTGATTGTAATGGTTGGTGAAAGGTTCGGATTGGGTAAATTGCCTGGAGATATCTTTATAAAAAAGGGTAATTTTACTTTTTTCTTTCCTATCGTATCTAGTGTTATACTTAGTTTGATACTTACTTTACTTTTAAATCTTTTCAAAAGATAAGGGGGACAATAATATGAAGAGAGTTTTTTCTGTAGCAATTTCTTTAGCGATAATTGTTGGAATGTTGTTTATTAACCAAGATGTATTAGCAGATTCATATGAAGAAGATTTTGTAAGTATAAGGTTGACAAGCCCTATAAAGGATAAGGACACTATAAGGCTATATAGTGAAGATGGATTTAAAATCTATGAAAAGGATGATATCTCAGATGAAATAGAGATTTTAAAGATTGAACAAATTGAAGTAACGATTGGAGAAGAAGATGATGAAATAGATATACTGGATATGGAAGGTGAAATATTATTGACCTTCAACAATGATGAAGATTTACTTATTTCATCTAATGATAAAGATGATAATGATAAGAAGGTAAGAGTTGAAGATAAGTATTATAGAGATTATGTTACTTTCAAAATGGTAGAAGATGAGCTTATGACTATTAATTATGTTAAACTAGAACACTACTTATATGGAGTAGTTCCTAAGGAAATGGGATATTCTTTTGAATTGGAGGCATTGAAATCACAATCTATAGCCGCAAGGACTTATACCGTCAAGAATATAAACAAACATGATAACCATGGGTATGATCTTTGCGATACCACCTGCTGCCAGGTTTATGGAGGGATGGATGTAGAGAATATTAAAACCAACAGAGCTGTAGATGAGACAAGTGGTATGATTATAACATATAATGGGAATCCTATAGATGCAGTATATCATTCTAGTAGTGGAGGATATACAGATAATGTGGGTGAAGTTTGGGGAAGTAATCTTCCGTATCTGGTTGCGGTTAGAGATGAATTTTCTGATGGATATCCTAATGCAAATTGGAATTTAACAATGACTAATGATGAAATTAGTGCTAGACTACATAGTCGTGGCATGGATATAGGAGAAGTTGTTAATATAGAGATACTGGATACAACAACAAATGGACGAGTATCTCAACTTAAAATCGAAGGAACTGAAGGAGAAGAGATCTTAAGTGGCAATGAATTTAGAGAAATACTTGGCACTACTGAGCTTAAAAGTACTCTATTCACTATAAAGAAAGATAATGTTTATGAAGATGAAGAAAAGGTATATGCAATAGATGGTAGTAGTTCTACTGCTAAGTCTGTCGATTTAAATGATGTTCATATAATAGATGGTAATTTAAACAGAGGATCTTCTAGAGGATTTACTAGTAGATTCATAAATCGCAATGGAATTGTTGAATTCAATTCCGATATTAAACCTATTGAAAGTAATTTTGTAATAGAAGGGAAGGGCTATGGTCATGGACTTGGAATGAGCCAATGGGGAGCTCAAGGTATGGCTGTAGAAGGATATTCGTATAAAGACATATTGAATCATTATTATAAAAATGTAAAAATTGACACTATAAATTAATAGAGGATGATCAAATGAAGACCAAAGATTTTTATTATGATTTGCCAGAAGGACTTATAGCACAACATCCAGTTTTAAATAGAGAAGAATCTAGATTACTTATATTAGATAATGAAACAGGTAATATAGAGCACAAGAAATTTAAAAATATAATTGATTATCTTGATGAAGGGGATTGCTTAGTATTAAATGACACTAGGGTAATTCCTGCTAGATTGTTTGGTAATAGAGAAGGTAAGGATGAAAAAATTGAATTTTTACTGTTGAACAATATAGAAGGAGATAGATGGGAAACCCTTGTTAAGCCAGGGAAAAAGGTGAAACCTCCCAGAAAAATATATTTTGGTGATGGACTATTAATTGCTGAAGTATTAAGTATTGAAGAAGGTGGAACTAGAATAGTGGAGTTCCATTATGATGGAATATTTCAGGAAATATTGGATAAGTTGGGAGAAATGCCTTTACCACCATATATAAAAGAAAAATTGAAAGACAAGGAAAGATATCAGACAGTTTATTCAAGATGTGAAGGCTCTGCTGCAGCACCAACTGCAGGGCTTCACTTCACGAAGGATTTACTGAATAGAATTAGAGACAAAGGAATAAAGACAGCCTTTTTGACTCTTCATGTAGGATTAGGAACATTTAGACCTGTTAAAGTTGACAACATAGAAGAACACCATATGCATTCAGAATACTATGAAGTTTCTAAAGAGGCAGCAGATATTATAAATAAAGCTAAAATGGAAAGTGGAAGAATTATTTCAGTAGGAACTACTTCTACTAGAACATTGGAGACAATAGCTACTTCAGATGGTAAGGTACTTCCGCAGAAAGGATGGACTGATATTTTTATTTATCCTGGATATGATTTTAAAATTGTAGATGGATTGATAACCAATTTTCATCTGCCAGAATCTACACTTTTAATGTTGGTGAGTGCATTGGCAGGGAAGGATAATATAATGAATGCATATAAGATTGCTGTAGAGAAAAAGTATAGATTTTTTAGTTTTGGAGATGCGATGTTTATTAAGTAAGAGGAGGATAATATGGCAATAGAATATAGACTATTAAAGGAATCAACAGATTGTTCAGCTAGATTAGGGGAAATAAAAACTCCTCATGGAATTATTGAAACTCCCATATTTATGCCCGTTGGAACTAAGGCAACTGTGAAAACCATGACACCAGAAGAGGTCAAACGTTTAGGAGCACAGATAATTTTAAGTAATACCTATCATCTATATTTAAAGCCTGGACACAGGCTTATAAAAGATGCTGGAGGGTTGCATAAGTTTATGAATTGGGATAAGCCAATATTGACCGATAGTGGAGGATTTCAGGTATTTAGTTTAGGAGATTTGAGAAAGATTACTGAAGAAGGGGTAGAATTTAGATCACATATTGATGGTTCTTCTCATTTTATAAGTCCAGAAAAGTCAATAGAAATACAGAATTTTCTAGGATCTGATATTATGATGGCTTTTGATGAATGTACCCCTTATCCATCAAGCTATGAATATGCAAAGAAATCAATGGAAAGAACTACTAGATGGGCAAAAAGATGTAAGGATTACCATCAAGACTGGAAAAGACAAGGTTTATTTGGTATAATACAAGGTGGTATGTACAAAGACTTAAGAGAAAAAAGCGCTCAAGGCATTATAGATATTGGATTTCCAGGTTATGCTATAGGTGGACTAAGTGTAGGAGAATCAAAAGAATTGATGTGTGAAATGCTAGATTTTACTACTCCATTATTACCAAAGGATAAACCCAGATATTTAATGGGAGTAGGAACTCCTGATTACCTATTTGAATCGGTCATTAGAGGAATTGATATGGCGGACTGTGTATATCCAACTAGGATTGCCAGAAATGGTGCAGTAATGACAAGCAGAGGTAGATTGACTATTAGAAATGCTAAATATTCAAGGGATTTTTCACAATTGGATCCTGAATGTGATTGTTATACTTGCAGAAATTATTCAAGAGCTTACATAAGACATTTACTTAATGTAAATGAAGTACTAGGTGCAAGGTTGACTACTATTCACAATCTATATTTTCTTATAAAGTTGATGGAGAATATAAGAAAAGCTATTAAAGAGGATAGATTGATGGAATATAGAGAGGAATTTTATAAAAAATATGGGTATATTAATTAAATAAAAGAAGGATTTTTAAATTTTTTATTGAATATAAATAAAGATAAAAAGAAAGGGAGGATTTACTTATGGCAAGTGCAAATGCTGGAGGAGGAGTTGCTGGTTTGGGTAGTCTTATAATACCTATAGCGTTTTTAGCTATCTTTTATTTCCTAGCTATTAGGCCTCAAAGAAAAAGAGAAAAGCAAATTAGAGAGATGAGGGGAAATCTTAAAGTTGGTGATGAAGTAATTACAATTGGAGGTATTCATGGTAAGATAACCAAGATTAAAGATGAGATACTGACAATAGAAGTTGGTTCCGATAAGACCAAAATGGATATAACAAAATGGGCTGTTGGTTCATTAGCAACTAATGGAAAACCAGCAGACCAAGATAAATAAACTTCCTATAGTAGGAAGTTTATTATTGTTTAAAAAAGAAAAATTTCTATAAACTCACGTAATTTGTAATAAACTCCACTAAATATTAATAAGTTTAAAGTAGGAATAGGAGGTGGAGTTTATGAAAACTAATATTTTGAACAGAGGCATTAATATCTTGAAGAGCTTAGCCTTAGCCTTTATATTAACTTTTATTTTTGTATTAATAGTGTCCATTTTACTCACATTTACATCTTTAAAGGAAACAACAATACCCTTATTGAATACAACAATCATGATTGTCAGTATAACTTTTGGTGGTATACATATGGCAATAAAATCGCGCGAAAGAGGATGGCTAAATGGGGGAATTATTGGAGCTCTATATTTTTTGATATTATTGTTAATTAACTTTTTATTTATCAAACCTTTTATTTTTGATATATATACGATAAGTAAATTTTTCATATCCTTAGCAGCTGGCATCATAGGAGGTATAATTGGAATAAATGTGAGATAAAAAACTTTAACTAATAATATATTTATGATATAATCATAAGGTATTATAGAGGATTAAGGAGGGTTTCATTTGAAATTCATAAAAACTATATCAGGAAGAAATTTAAAAAACACTGTAATAAATGGTGGATGTGGAGAATGTCAAACTTCATGTCAATCTGCTTGTAAAACTTCTTGTACAGTAGGTAACCAAAAGTGTGAAAATAAGTAAGTATTAAAGGCAGTGGTTAAAACCACTCCTTTTTAATTTAATAAAAATTATACTTGGGAGGATAATGATGGCAGTAGGTGAGAGAATTCATAAATATCTTTTAAATGATAAATATATTGTATTGGATGTAAATAGTGGAGCAGTCCATATAGTAGATGAAATTGTATATGACATTTTAGATTACTATAAGAAGAATAGTTTGGATGAAATTGTTGAATTGTTCAATGCTAAATATGATAAAAATAATATTGTACAAGCATATAAAGAGATAAGTAAATTAGAAGAAGAGGAATTACTCTATTCAAAAGAAACAAATGTCGAAAACATAAGGTATAATAAAGACAATGTAGTAAAGGCTCTATGCCTCCATGTGGCTCATGACTGTAACTTAAGATGTAAATATTGCTTTGCATCACAAGGTGATTTTAAAGGGGACAGGTCATTGATGCGATTGAATGTAGGCAAAAGAGCATTGGAATTTTTAATAGAGAATTCTGGCAATAGGAAAAATTTAGAAGTGGATTTCTTTGGTGGAGAACCCTTAATGAATTTTGATGTTGTTAAGGAATTGGTTTATTATGGTAGGGAATTGGAGAAAAAAAATAATAACAAAAAACATTTCAGATTTACAATAACTACGAATGGCGTTCTTTTAGATGATGAAAAGATAGATTTCATCAATGAGCATATGGATAATGTAGTATTGAGTTTGGATGGCAGAAAAGATATAAATGATAATATGAGAAAGACTGTAAGTGGAAAAGGAAGTTATGATACAATAATCAATAACTTCAAGAATTTTGTTAATAAAAGAGGAGATAAGGATTATTATATTAGAGGAACATTTACAAGCTATAATTTAGATTTTTCTAAAGATATACTACACTTCTATGATGAAGGGTTTAAAAAGATATCTATAGAACCGGTTGTTGCTTCTTTGGATATGGATTATGTTTTAAAAGAAGAACATATAGATACTATACTTGATGAATATGAGAAATTTTCTAAGGATTATATTGAAATAAAGAAAAAAGATAAGGACTTTCTATTCTTTCACTTTATGATTGATTTAAAACAAGGTCCTTGCCTAGCAAAGAGGTCAATAGGTTGTGGAGCAGGTTCTGAGTATATGGCAGTAACACCACAAGGTGAATTATATCCATGTCATCAGTTTGTTGGTAATAAGAAATTTAAAATGGGTGATGTATTTACTGGGGTTAATAATTCACAAATAAGGGAACAATTTAAAAAAGCAAATGTTTTTACAAAAGAAGAATGCAGCACTTGTTGGGCGAAATTTTATTGTAGTGGCGGGTGTCATGCTAATGCATATAATGTCAATGGTGATTTTATGAAACCTTATAAGACAGGCTGCGAAATGGAAAAGAAAAGGTTAGAATGTGCGATTTCCATACTGGCAAATTTAGAGGAATAATATAAATTTTTATCTAATAGGCGGAATTTATGGGAGTGAGTAATTTTTGGAGAAATGGTTGATTAGAAATGTAAAGGCTAATTTAGACATAATGTCCAAAAAACTAAGAATTAGTAAGTTGCTATGTAGAATCCTTATAAATAGAGACATTAAAGAATTCAATCTTTTGGATAGTTTTATCAATCCTAATTTAGATAAACTTCATGATCCTAGACTTATGAAAGATATGGAAATTGGAGTAAATATAATGAAGGAAAGTATAATAAATAAAGAAAAGATAAGAATTTCTGGTGATTATGATCAAGATGGTAATTCAGCTATATTGACTTTATATAATGCTATAAAGAGATGTGGGGGCAATGTAGATTATGTGATTCCTCATAGAATTAAAGATGGTTATGGAATCAATGAAAGAATAGTTAAAGAAGCTAAAGAAGATGGGGTTTCTCTTATTATAACTTGTGACAATGGTATATCTGCATTTGATGCTATAGATCTAGCTAAAGAACTGGATATAAAAGTTATTGTAACAGATCATCATGATGTGAGTTTTATTAAAGATAATAATGATGAAAAAAAATATGTTCTACCAAAAGCTGATGCAGTCATAAATCCAAAGAGACCTGATTGTGATTATCCATTTAAACAACTATGTGGAGCAGGAGTTGCTTTTAAATTTATTCAAGTTTTATATGATGAGATGGATATAGATGTACAGGAGTCGTACGAACTATTAGAATTTGTTGCTATGGGTACAGTTTGTGATGTGGTAGATTTAGTAGATGAGAATAGAATAATAGTGAAAGAGGGGATAAAGAGGATTAATAGTACAAAGAATCTAGGACTAAAAGCCCTTATAAAGGCAACTGGATTAGAAGGCAAGAAGATTACTCCTTATTCTTTAGGTTTTGTATTAGGCCCTTGTATAAACGCTTCTGGGAGATTAGATAGGGCAGATATAGCAGCAGAAATGTTTTTAACAGATAGACCAGATTTGGCGGAAGAATATGCTGATAGGTTATATTCATTAAACGAGGAAAGAAAATCAATGACTGAAGAAGGAATAGAAAAAGTTATTGATCAAATAGAAACAGGAAAATTCAAGAATCAAAATATATTCGTAATATATGAACCAAATATTCATGAAAGTGTAGCAGGAATAATTGCTGGTAGGATAAAGGATAGATACTATAGGCCAACTATTATTTTGACACAATCAAAACAAAAAAACAAAATCAAGGGATCAGGAAGGTCCATCAAGGAATATAATATGTTTGAAGAAGTTTCTAAGTGCAAGGACTTGCTATCATCATTTGGTGGGCATCCTATGGCTGCTGGATTAGCTTTAGACATATCCAACCTAGAAAAATTTAGGGAGAGACTAAATGGACAAGCAACCTTAACAGGACAAGACCTTTTACCTAAAGTATATATTGATATGCGTCTTCCGTTAGAATATATCAGTTTTAAGTTAGTTAAGGAATTAAAACTTTTGGAACCATTCGGGAAAGGCAATCCAAAGCCTTTATTTGGAGAAAAAGATGTTCGTATCAAAAGAGCTTTTGTTTTAGGGAAAAACAAAAATGTTCTTAAGCTATTGTTATTGATGAAGAATGGAAAGACTATAGATGGACTTTATTTTGGAAATATTAACGAATTTGAATTGAAATTGATTGATAAATTTGGGCAATTTGAAGTAAATAAGATGTACAAGGGTATAAACAATAAAATAAATATGGATATTGTATATACTCCTACAATAAATGAATATATGGGTAATAAAAATTTGCAAGTTATAATAGAAAATTATAGATAAAATAAATTATTTATAAAGTTTTTGCTGAAAAATATTTTAAATTAAGTTATAATTGCAATAAAATACTGATTATAAAAATAATCGAATTTAAACAGAATTAACTGAAAATTTTTATGCTTTAGTCAGATAGAAAGTGAAACAGGTGAATCTCATGATAGAAAATTTATTGTTAAAAATTCAAGAATATAATCGTAATGCGAATATAGAACAAATAATTAAGGCTTATAATTTCGCTAATGATTCTCATGAAGGTCAACACAGAAATTCGGGAGAAGATTTCTTTACTCATCCTTATAATGTTGCCATAATATTGGCGGAACTTAATATGGATGATGATACGATTATTGCTGCGTTACTTCATGATGTATTAGAGGATACTGATGTAACTTATGAGACTATAATAGAGGAATTTGGTGAGGAAGTAGCTAATTTAGTTGATGGTGTTACAAAATTGAAGAAGTTAAAATATAAAACTAAGCAAGAAAGTCAAGCTGAAAATTTGAGAAAAATGGTACTGGCGATGGCTAAGGATATAAGAGTTATTATCATTAAATTAGCTGATAGATTGCATAATATGAGGACTTTAGAATATATGAGTGAAGCGAAAAAAAAGGAAAAGGCTTTAGAAACTTTAGAAATATATGCCCCATTAGCTCACAGGTTGGGGATGTCAAAAATCAAATGGGAACTAGAAGATCTATCTTTAAGGTATATAGATCCAGCTGGTTATTATGATCTTGTCGATAGAGTATCAAAGAGAAGAAGAGAAAGAGAAGAATATATACAAAGAATTATAGACGAATTAGACGAAGATTTAGAAGAAATGGACATTCCAAGGGATATCAGTGGTCGACCAAAAAATTTTTATAGCATATATAAGAAAATGGTTTATCAAAACAAGAGTTTTGAGCAGATATTCGATTTAACAGCTATTAGAGTAATTGTTAATACTATAAAGGATTGTTATGCTGTTTTAGGCTTAGTTCATACAATGTGGAAACCTATCCCTGGAAGATTTAAAGATTATATTGCAATGCCTAAACCCAACATGTATCAATCGTTGCACACTACTGTTATTGGGTCTGAAGGAGAAATATTCGAAGTTCAAATAAGAACTTGGGATATGCATAGAACAGCAGAATATGGAATCGCGGCTCATTGGAAATACAAAGAGGGAACAGTAAAAAGCGATAATTTTGATGAGAAGTTAACTTGGCTTAGACAATTGTTGGAATGGCAAAAGGACTTAAATGATCCTAAGGAATTTATGGAAACATTAAAGATTGATTTCTTTACAGACGAGGTATTTGTATTTACACCAAAGGGAGATGTTATAAATCTTCCTGATGGTTCTACTCCTATAGATTTTGCATATAGGGTTCATACAGCAGTGGGTAATAATTGTGTTGGAGCAAAGGTAGATGGTAGAATTGTACCTTTGGATTATAAACTTAAAAATGGTAATATAGTTCAGGTATTGACTTCGTCAAACAGTAATGGCCCAAGTAGAGATTGGTTAAAAATAGTAAAGAGCAGTCAAGCTAAAAATAAGATTCGTCAGTGGTTTAAACGAGAAGAAAGAGACCAGAATATCATAAAAGGAAAAGATATACTTGATAAAGAGGTAAAAAGACAAGGCTATAAATTCAATGAATTATCTAAAGATGAATGGTTAAAAAGTATTGCCAGCAAATTAAGTTTAAATAGCGTTGATGATCTATATGCAGGTTTAGGATATGGAAGTATATCTATATCACAAGTAATGTCAAGGTTGAGAGAATACTTTAAGGAACATATCAAAGTTGATGAAAAGACACTTGCTGAAAGTAAAGTAAAGGAAAAATCTTCTAACAAGAAGAGAAAAAAATTCAACCAGGGAATAAGCGTAAAAGGTGTAGACAATATCAAAGTAAGGTTTGCTAAATGTTGTAACCCAGTACCTGGAGATGAAGTGGTTGGATATATTACAAGAGGTAGAGGTGTATCTGTTCATAGACAGGATTGTCCTAATATAGGTTCTATAGAAAGTAAAGAAAGGTTTTTAGAGGTTAGTTGGGATACAGATGAAAGAGCTGAATATCAGGCTGAAATGCAAGTGAAGGCTACGGACAAAAAAGGATTGCTTACTGAAATTACTCAAAGCATTACCGATTCTGGACTTTCTCTGGCATCTTTGAGTGCTAGGATTAATAAGGAGAAACTAGCTATAATAAACATGACTTTAGAAATAAAGGATATTGATCAATTGACGACTTTGATGAAAAAGATCAAAAAGTTCAAAGGTGTAATAGATGTGTATAGAGTAACGAATTAAAGAAAGGAAGATATTGATGAGAGCAGTGGTGCAAAGAGTATCGAGGGCAAATGTTGAGGTAAAAGAAGATACAGTTGGAAAAATCAATAGAGGCTTATTGGTTTTTCTTGGTGTGGGTGAAGGAGATGATGATAAAGATCTAGAATATATGGTCAATAAGATTCTAGGTTTAAGAATATTTGAAGATGATAAAGATAAGATGAATTTGTCTGTAATGGATATAAAAGGGGAGATGTTAGTAATATCTCAATTTACATTATATGGTGATGTTAGGAAGGGTAAGAGACCAAGTTTTATTAAATCTGCAGATCCTAAGATTGCTGATAATATTTATAATAGGTTTATTGAAAAATGTAAAGAAAGAGGTATTAAGACCGAAAAAGGTGTATTTGGAGCTCATATGTATGTGGATTTAATAAATGATGGACCTGTAACTATACTAATAGATAGTAAGAAAACTTTTTAGGAGGGATACATTTGAACGTTGTAAGGATACCAGCAGGAGTCTACGCTGCTAACTGTTACTTAATCTATCCAGAGAATAGTACAGAAGGAATTGTAGTTGATCCAGGTGGAGATGCAGATGACATTATTGCTAAAATCAAAGAATTAAAGTTAAATATAAAATATATAATACTTACCCATGGGCATGGAGATCATATTGCTGGTGTTAAAGAGATAAAAGAATACACTAATGCGCCTTTGGCTATTCATAAAGATGATGAGTATTTATTGAAGGATGGAGATGCAAACCTTTCTAGTACAATGGTAATGGGATCTATAGAAATATCTCCAGACATCCTATTGGAAGATGGTGACAATATAACTCTTGGAGATTTAAATGCTGAAGTAATTCATACCCCTGGGCATACACCGGGCGGAATTAGTTTAAAAATTGATGATTGCTTATTAACAGGAGACACTTTATTTGCTGGTTCTATTGGAAGAACAGATTTTCCAAAGAGTTCTTACGATGCTATAATTAATTCAGTAAAAAATAGATTAATGGTCTTTCCTGATGATACTAAAGTATATCCAGGGCATGGACCAGCATCAACTATAAAGAAAGAAAAAGAGACTAATCCATTTGTTAGATAGAAGTATGAATAGCCACCTTCTTGGGGAGTATATGTCCTAGGAGGTGGCTTTGATGAGTAAAAAATCCTATTTTAAATATGACAAAGATAAAAAGGATGTTGATTTGCATGAAGTGCATGAGTTGATAGAAATGGGATTAAATAAAGAGGAGATTGCTAAAGAGTTTGGTATATCTACAAGATATGTAAAAAAGGTAATGCAAGATTATTATGATGATTATTGAGGGGAGTAGTTATGATTTATGTCCATTTGATAGGTCACAATTTTAGATATGAAATTCGTGAATTAATTAAAGCTTATTATTTTAGTAAAAAAATAGTATTTATTGATGATCTAGATGAATATGATAATGGAATTTTAATTGAAAATGTACTATATAATAATATTGGACAGATAAGATCTATTACAAAAGTATATATAGATCATAGTTTGATATTTAATAGTTCTATACAGAAAATAGAACAAATGAACATAGGAAAACATGAGACCTATAAAAAGATAAAGATTGGTGTTAAACAAAGCTTATATGAAGCTTTAAATAATATATCCAATACTATATTACCTTGGGGAATTTTAACTGGAGTTAGACCAGTAAAAATTGTTCATGATTTAATAGATAATGGTTTTAAAGATAATGAAATATTGAATATATTAACAGAACAATATAAAATATTTTCTGAGAAAGCTAATCTAATATTAAATATAGCTCATAAACAGAGAAATCATATACATCCTTTAGATAAAAATAGATTTAGTCTATATGTGAGTATCCCATTTTGTCCTACTAGATGTTTATATTGTTCTTTTCCATCATGTAATATAGGGAAATATGGTTATCTTGTAGACAAGTATACTGATAACCTTATATATGAAATAAATAGGATAGCTGAGTTGATGAGTGGAAAATCTATTTCTACTGTTTATATTGGAGGGGGAACTCCTTCGGCTATACCTAATAAAAATTTGGAAAAGATAATCAAAACAATATATAAAAACTTTGGTCGTAATAATATAGATGAAATTACTGTAGAAGCAGGAAGACCAGATACCATTGATGTTGGATTGCTAAAGATGCTCAAAGAAAATGAAGTGGATAGGATTAGTATAAATCCACAAACTATGAACGATAGTACATTGAAAGTGATCGGAAGACAACACAATAGTGATGAGATAATAAATGCTTATAATTTGGCAAAGAATGTAGGGATAGGTGTTGTAAATATGGACTTAATAGTTGGACTTCCTTCTGAAGGTATAGATGAGATTGAAAATACTTTGGAAAAATTGAAGTATTTGGATCCAGAAAACTTGACTGTTCATACATTAGCAATAAAAAGGGGATCAAAGTTTAGGCATGTAATAGATCAATACGATTTAAAGGATCAAAATGAGCTAGAGGCAATGTTAAAAGAGACCAAATTATTTGCAGAAGAAATGAATTTGAAACCCTACTATCTATATAGACAAAAACAGATTATGGGAAACTTTGAGAATGTAGGTTATGCAAAAGAAGGTAAGGAATGTATTTATAATATTAAGATGATGGAAGAAAAGGAGACTATAATAGCAGTAGGTATGGGAGCAGTATCAAAAATATTTTATCCAAAAGAAAATAGAATAGAAAGAGTGCCTAATGTTAAGAGCTTAAAAGAATATTTGGAGAGAATTGATGAAATGGTGGCAAGAAAAGTAAATTTCATGTCTTGACACCGATTAGAATATATTTTATAATGTATAAAAATATAATATTAAAACGATGAGAAGGAAGAGTAATTAAATCACTTATCTATAGAGAGTCGGTGTAGGTGGAAATCCGATGTTAATATTTAATAAAGACACCTTTGAGTTAACAAGTACGTTTTGTTCGCAGAGATTGCGTTATAAATATTTGAGCGAGGTCAAAGCCTAATTAGGGTGGCACCGCGGGAATTCATCCTCTCGTCCCTGTACTTTGGAGATGAGAGGATTATTATTTTTTGAGGAGGGTAAATAATATGATGAGAGAGACTATGGGGAATTTAAGAAGGACTCATATGTGCGGAGATTTAAGAATATCAAATATAAATGAAGAGACTGTTTTAATGGGCTGGGTACAAAGAGAAAGAAACCTAGGATCATTAATATTTGTTGACCTAAGAGATACTACGGGGATTTGCCAGATAGTATTTGACAATACAGTTTCAGAAGAGATATTTAAAAAAGCAGAAGATATAAGATCTGAGTTTGTAGTAGCTGTTCGAGGAAAGGTAAGAGAAAGACAATCAAAAAATAAAGATATTGAAACAGGAGATATAGAGGTGTTAGCACAGGAGCTAAAAATACTCAACGAATCTGAAACTCCACCTATATATATTAAAGATGATGATAACGTAGCTGAAACTATGAGATTAAAATATAGATATTTGGATTTAAGAAAACCATCTATGCAAAATATTTTGAAGATTAGGCACAAGACTGCAAAGATGGTAAGAGACTTTCTAGATGAAAATAATTTTGTTGAGATAGAAACTCCAATGTTGAATAAACCAACTCCTGAAGGAGCTAGGGATTATTTAGTGCCAAGCAGAGTAAATCCAGGGCATTTTTATGCTCTTCCTCAGTCTCCACAGCTTATGAAGCAGCTCTTAATGGTGTCTGGTATGGATAGGTATTATCAAATAGTAAAATGCTTTAGAGATGAGGATCTGAGGGCAAATAGACAGCCTGAATTTACACAGATAGATATAGAGATGTCCTTTGTAGATGTAGAAGATGTGATAGAAATAAATGAAAAGATGTTATATAGGTTGTTTAAAGAATTAAAAGGAATAGAGATAGAATTACCAATACAAAGAATGACATATAAAGAGGCTATGGAGAGATTTGGGGTTGACAAACCTGACTTAAGATTTGGATTCGAATTGGTCAATATCTCTGATATAGTTGAAAATTCGGAGTTCAAAGTGTTTAGTGGTACTATTAAAGACAATGGTTGTGTAAGGGGCATTAATGTAAAAGGATATGGAGATCAGTTTACAAGAAAGAATATAAATAGCCTAGAGGAATATGTGAAGACCTTTAAAGCAAAAGGTTTGGCATGGATTAAGATAACAGAAGAAGGTATTACCTCACCAATTGCAAAATTCTTATCGGAAGAGGAATTGAATAATATGATCAATAGAATGGATGGAGAAAAGGGAGATCTTCTATTGTTTGTAGCAGATAAGGAAGGAGTTGTGTTTGATAGCCTAGGAAATTTAAGAAATGAAGTAGCTAGAAGACTTGATATACTGAATGATGACGAGTTGAAATTGGTGTGGATTACCGAATTTCCATTGTTTGAATATGATGAAGAAGAGGAAAGGTATGTAGCGAAGCATCATCCATTTACTCATCCTATGGAAGAGGATATACTTCTACTGGAAACTGAGCCTGAAAAAGTGAGAGCGAAGGCTTATGATATAGTGATTAATGGAGATGAAATGGGTGGTGGAAGTATTAGAATAAATGATAGGGAATTACAAAACAAGATGTTTGCTGCACTTGGTCTTTCAGAGGAAGAGGCTTGGAATAAGTTTGGGTTCTTATTGGAAGCATTTAAGTATGGTACTCCACCTCATGGTGGTATTGCTTATGGATTTGATAGGTTGATGATGCTATTAACGCAAAGCTCTAATATTAGAGATGTAATAGCTTTTCCAAAGACTCAATCTGCTACTTGCTTATTAACAGGTGCACCTTCTGAAGTTGCTGAAGAACAATTAAAGGAGACACATATAAAAGTAGATATGAAATAATTTGAATAGGGAGATTGAAATGGATAATAGATTTTCAAGAACTGAATTGTTATTAGGTAAAGAAGGTATGCAAAAATTAAAAAGATCGAAGATTGCAGTATTTGGAATAGGCGGTGTTGGCTCTTTTGTTTGTGAGGCTTTAGTTAGATCAGGACTAGGCAAGATTATTCTTATAGATTATGATATAATAGATATAAGCAATATAAATAGGCAAATACATGCTACCTCAAAAACCATAGGTTTATCGAAAGTTCAGGTAATGAAAGATAGATTAATGGAAATCAATCCTGATTTAGATATAAAGGTTTATGAAGAGACCTATAATGATAAAAATAGAGAATCATTATTATCATCCGATTATAATTATGTAGTTGATGCAATAGACATGGTTTCGTCTAAAATAGATTTGATTGAAAGTTGTAAGAGGTTGGGTATCCCGATAATATCCAGTATGGGAGCAGGTAACAAATTAAATCCAACAATGTTTCAAGTTGGAGATATATATGAGACAAATACGTGTCCGCTTGCAAAGGTCATGAGATATGAACTAAGAAAAAGAAAGATAAAGAATTTAAAAGTGGTGTGGTCTAAGGAAAAACCTATAAAGGTTAACTTAGAAAAAGAAAATACCAGAAAAGCAGTACCTGGTAGCGTTTCTTTTGTTCCCTCTGTTGCTGGTTTGATTATTGCTTCTGAAGTGATTAAAGATTTAGTATTTGGAGGTGTTTATTCATGGAGCAATTAGGACTTGTACGTAAAGTTGTAGATAATAATGCTGAGGTTGAAATAAGACGGGTTTCAGGTTGTGGAGGTAATTGCAGCAGCTGTAGTGGTAGTTGTGATGCACCAAATATAACTGTTTCTTTAAAAAATGACATCAATGCAAAAGAAGGAGATCTTGTTGAGATTAAGGCTATATCAAGGAAAATATTAAAATATACTTTAATTGTATATATGATACCTTTTATTATGTTGACATTAGGAATAATATTAGGAGTAAATTTGTTTCAATCCATGGGATTACAAAACTATGAAATGTTGGGTTTTGGAGTAGGAATAGTATTTTTAGCAGTTTCTTTTATTATAGTCAAGCTAATAGATAATTTTATTAATAAGAAAAATGAAGTTGCTATGGAAATGACGAGAATTTTAAGTAGATAATTATAATAAGGGGGTAGTAAAGTTTGGCTATTAAGGTGGAGGATAATGAGGCTATATTGCGTAGACTACGAAGAATAGAAGGACAGGTAAAGGGAATACAGAAAATGGTAGAAGAAGGTAAACACTGTTCAGATGTGTTGGTACAGGTATCTGCTGTTAGATCAGCAATGAATTCTGTAGGTGGATTGATATTGGAAAATTATATGAAGAATTGTTTGAAGAATTATTTAGATGGAGTGGCTCAAGATGAAACATTAGATGATTTAGTAGATATAATGGTAAAATATACAAAGCAAAGTTAACGTTTGTATTTAACACGTTTAATAGATCTTGATAAAGTGGTTGAAACTATCAAACCTATAGATATAGCAGCTGCTATAAAGAGGGTCTCAGTACCTTTGTCTGCAGCAGCAAGGAAGTCTTTTTCAACCAAAGCTAACATTGTATAATACATGCCAGCACCAGGTACTAATGGAATTATTCCAGGTATAATAAATACGGTTGCTGGTTTTTTATA
Source organism: Schnuerera sp. xch1 (assembly GCF_019931165.1). Classification (GTDB taxonomy): domain Bacteria; phylum Bacillota; class Clostridia; order Tissierellales; family Tepidimicrobiaceae; genus JAIOUP01. The sequence goes on along the minus strand of NZ_JAIOUP010000001.1, from coordinate 308,730 downwards.
ATGTCTTGAAAACAATTCACCTAATATACCGACTGTTAAAGCTGCAAAAAAAGTACTAATGATACTACTATTGAAATAAATAGATGTTGAATAAAGAACAATCCATCCTATACCACCAACAAAACCAGATTTTAAAACAAGGCCTTTTGGAGCACTAAATATTATGTTAAAACCAACTGTAGATAAAAAGGAAAAAAGAAAGTTTTTGATTATTTCCATTATATCATCCCCTTAAAATAAATATTCAATATTAATCCTACTCCAAATGCAATAGCTAGTGCTGAAAATATGGCTTCCATTCCTCTTGAAAGTCCAGATACAAAATCTCCAGAAATAGTGTCCCGCATGGCATTAGTTATGGCAACGCCAGGAACTAAGGGCATGATTGAAGCTATAATTATCGTATCCATGTTTTGACCTAGACCTATTTTTGTTAATAATATTGCTAATATTGAAGCTAAGGCTGAACCTACAGAGTTATTTATAAAAAAAGTCATCTTGTATTTATTGATCTTATTAACGGATAAAACTACAAAAAATCCTACTATAAAACTTGAAATAAAGTCTAAAATACTACCACCAAATAAAAGTGATAGAAAAGCACAAGCTACACCACCGAAGAAGGTCTTTAATGGTGCATTATAAGTTGTTGTTTTATTTAATTCTTTAAGTTTTTTTATACCTTTACTGATAGGCATATTTGAATTAACAAAATTCCTTGAGAATTCATTTACTAGGTTTATCTTATTTAGATCGATTCTAGTTGATTTAATTCTCATCAGATATGTTAAAATTTCTCCTTTATATTCTAGTGAAGCAAAAATCCCAGTAGGAGTTACAAATGCATCTGCGTATTTTATATTTTTCCTCGATTTACATATCCTTTCTACGGTGTCTTCTGCTCTATAAGTCTCTGCTCCATTTTTCAACATTGTTCTACCTGCTAATATGGCTAACAATAGAAGTTTTTTAGCTTCTTGTCTATCATAATTGTCATAATAATTCATAAACTTCACCTCATAAAGATTAATAGTATTGTAAATACTAGCAATTAACTGTATAATAAATCTTAAAGGAAAAAGAAAATGTTAAATACCAGTTTAATATATATTATATTATTTTATTATGTTTAGCAATGAAATAAATTATATATAACAAATAAGGGAGGAGATAAAAGCTATGGATTTTACAAATCTAAAGAAAACTGACCCAGAGGTAATGAAGACAATTGAATTGGAGATAAATAGACAACAAGAACATATTGAGTTAATTGCTTCTGAGAATTTTGTATCACGTCAGGTAATGGAAGCTATGGGAAGTCAAATGACTAATAAGTATGCTGAAGGTTATCCAGGCAAAAGATACTATGGTGGTTGTGAATTTGTTGATATGGCGGAAGATTTGGCAAGAGACAGGCTAAAGAAATTGTTTGGTGCAGATCATGCAAATGTTCAACCTCACTCAGGTTCTAATGCAAATTTGGGAGTGTATTTTGCAGTGTTAAAACCAGGAGATAAGGTATTAGGAATGGACTTATCTCAAGGTGGACATCTTACTCATGGTAGCCCAGTGAATATCTCAGGGACTTACTTTGATTTTATAGCATATGGAGTAGATAAAGAAAACGAAACGATTGATTATGATCAAGTTAGAGAAATAGCTCTAAAGGAAAAACCAAAATTAATTGTAGCTGGTGCTAGTGCATATCCAAGAATAATTGATTTTGCTAAGTTTAAGGAGATAGCAGATGAAGTAGGAGCATATTTAATGGTAGATATGGCTCATATAGCTGGATTAGTAGCAGCAGGACTTCATCCAAATCCAGTACCATATGCTGATTTTGTAACGACAACAACTCATAAGACATTAAGAGGTCCTAGAGGTGGAGCAATACTTTGTAAAAAGGAACATGCAAAGAAAATTGATAAGGCTATATTCCCAGGACTTCAAGGTGGACCATTAATGCATATTATTGCTGCCAAAGCAGTAAGCTTTGGAGAAGCCTTGAAGAATGATTTCAAAGATTATCAAAAACAAATTATTGAAAATGCTAAAATGCTAGCTGATAGCTTAACTGATAGAGGATTTAGATTAGTGTCTGGAGGAACTGATAATCATCTAATTTTAATTGATGTAAGAACTAAAGGTTTAACAGGTAAAAAAGCAGAATCATTATTAGAGAAAGTCAATATTACAACAAACAAGAACACAATACCATTTGATCCCGAAAAACCATTTGTAACTAGTGGAATAAGAATTGGTACTCCTGCAGTTACTACAAGAGGGATGAAAGAGCAGGAGATGAAAAAAATTGCTGAATTAATTGATTTAGCATTAGACGAGAGCAATGACAGAGAAGAAGTAAAGAAGAAAGTTATAGAATTATGTAAGCAATTCCCATTATATGAATAAGAAATTGCATAAGCCTACAGTTTTCTGTAGGCTTATATAACCTTATCTATTATTCTATGTATTAACTATTAATTCTGTTATAATAGGGTATGGTGTATTATTTAAATAATTAGAATGGAAGGTCAAATTATGGAACTTAGGAAAATCTATGATTATAAGAATGTTATTGAGAAAATCAAAAAAAATAGTATAGCTGAAGAATTAGGGATTCAACCTGATGATATATTATTATCCATAAATGGAAATAAGGTTAAGGATATAATAGATTATAAATATTTGATATCTGATGATTATGTAGAAGTGGAAATAGAAAAGAGGAATGGAGATGTATGGATTTTAGAAGTGGAGAAGGATTTTGATGAGGATTTAGGTATAGAGTTTACAAATCCTTTAATCGATAAGGCTAGATCCTGTAGAAATAAATGTATATTCTGCTTTATTGATCAATTGCCAAAAAATATGAGAGATACATTATATTTTAAAGATGATGATTCTCGTCTATCTTTTTTGCAAGGAAATTTTATTACCTTAACAAATATGAGTGATGATGAGATTAATCGCATAATAAAATATAGATTGAGTCCTATTAATGTTTCAGTTCATACTACAAACCCAGAATTAAGAGTTAAGATGTTGAATAATAAGAATGCTGGTAGAATTTTTTCTATACTCAAAAGATTTAAAGAAGCAGGACTTAGGATAAATTGTCAAATAGTTTTAGTACCAGATGTTAATGATGGAAAAGAGTTAGAAAGAACATTGACTGATCTATCCAGTTTATATCCAAGTGTTAGGAGTGTAGCTGTAGTTCCTGTAGGATTAACAAAATACAGAGAAAACCTATATGAGATTGATAAGTTTGATAAAGAAAGTGCTGAAGAAGTACTAGATTTAATAAAAAATAGGCAAAGTGATTTCAAGAAGGAATTAGGTACTAGATTTGTATTTGCATCAGATGAGTTCTATGCAGTGACAGGTCATTCTTTGCCAGCCTATGATGCATATGAAGGATTTCCACAATTGGAAAATGGTGTAGGATTAATGAAATCATTTGAGCATGAAGTAGATGAAGAATTGAATAAGATAAATAAAAAAGTCACATTAAACAGAAGATATATTTTAGCTACAGGTACTTTAGCAGAAAATTTCATGAATAAGATCAAGGATAAAATTTATAATAAGTTTGTTGGTTTATGCTTAGAAATAGTTCCTATCGAAAATGAGTTCTTTGGCAAATCTATTACAGTATCTGGCCTTGTCACAGGACAAGATATCATAAAGCAATTAAATGCTGATAAAAATATAGATGGAATAATAATACCTAAATCGATGTTAAGACAGGATAGTAATGTTTTCTTAGATGATTTGACTGTGGAAGAAATTGAAAAGAAATTAAAGTTTGAAATATTCCCCGTAGAGGTTTCTGGACAGCATTTCGTTAATTTATTTTTGAATGATAGAGGTGGTAATAATGAATAGACCTATAGTATGCATAGTGGGAAGACCTAATGTAGGGAAATCCACATTATTTAATAGGATTGTAGGTAGAAGGATTGCTATTACTGAAGATAATCCTGGTGTTACTAGAGATAGAATATATTCCGAAGCAGAATGGTTAAATAGATATTTTAATTTGATAGATACAGGTGGATTGGAACCTGAAAACGAAGAGATAATTCCAAAAAACATTAGACAACAGGTTGAAGCCGCTATTGATACAGCTGATGTTATACTTTTTGTAGTGGATGGAGTACAAGGGGTTACCTCTACGGATAGAGAGATTGCCAATATACTTAGAAAATCTGGTAAGGAAGTAATATTGGTATGCAATAAAATTGATAGCAAAAAAACTTTAGATAATGTGTTTGAATTTTATGAGCTAGGGATAGGAACACTTTTATCGGTATCAGCCGAACAAGGATTGGGTATAGGTGACCTATTGGATGAAGTGATCGCACATTTTCCAGAAGATAAGGATACAAAATATGATGAAGATGTAATAAAGGTAGCTGTTATTGGGAAACCCAATGCCGGGAAGTCTTCCTTAATTAATAGGATATTAGGAGAAGAAAGGGTTATAGTAACAGATATTCCGGGAACTACTAGAGATGCAATAGATACGTATTTTACCTATAATGAAGATAAATATGTCTTTGTAGATACAGCAGGATTAAGAAGAAAGAGAAGCATATATGAGAGTGTAGAGAGATATAGCGTAATCCGAACATTAAGTGCTGTAGATAGATCAGATATATGTATATTGGTGATAGATGGTAAAGAAGGTGTTTCTGAACAGGATGCAAAGATAGCAGGATATGCACATGATAATGGAAAAGGAATGATTATAGCAGTCAATAAATGGGATGTCGTAGAAAAAGAACATAATACCTATAGAAATTTTGAGAAAAATATTAGAAATATACTTTCTTTTGTACCATATGCTCCTATAGTATTTATTTCTGCTAAAACTGGAAAACGCGTAGATAAATTATTTAAGCTTTTAAAGGTAGTAGACAATAACAACAATTTAAGGATAAGTACGGGTACATTAAACGATATAATTAATGAAGCAGTTCTTTTAAACCAACCTCCTTCTGATAAAGGGGTTAGATTAAGGATATACTATGGCACACAGGTAAGTGTTAGGCCACCAAGGTTCTTAATATTTATAAATAAGAAAAAACTGATGCATTTTTCTTACCAAAGATATTTGGAAAATCAGATTAGACAATATTTTGGTTTTGAAGGAGTACCTATTCGATTTGACTTTAAAGAGAAGGGGGAATAGGTTTGAAAGTTTTATTAGTAATTATGCTAGCATATTTAATTGGAAATTTTTCATCGGCATATGTTTTAGGAAAAATAATTAAGAATACAGATATAAGGAATTGTGGAAGTGGTAATGCAGGTGCTACTAATGCTTTAAGAGTTTTTGGGAAAAAGATTGGAATATTAGCATTTGTTTTTGATGTTTTAAAAGGTGTACTAGCTATATATATTGGCGGTAAGATATTGGGTTACGATGGCAAATTAATAGCGGGTCTTTTTTCTGTTATTGGACACAATTGGCCTATATTTCTTAATTTTAAAGGAGGTAAGGGAATAGCTACTTCTTTTGGAATATTATTGTCCTTGCATTGGCCTACTGCAATGATTTCTCTTGTGTTTTTCATTGTGGTATTAGTTATGAAACGATATGTATCGTTATCTTCAATTACTGCAGCTGTTGTAGCCCCAATAGTTGTAATTTTAATTAAAAGGCCTTTTGATAAAGGTTTTGTTATCGTAACTTTGATATTAGCAATTATAGCCATTTTTAAACATAAAGCCAATATTAAAAGATTGCTAGAAGGCAAAGAATATAAAATAGGAGAAAAAAGCAAATAGGGAGTGACTTTAATTGAAGAATATAGGTGTTATAGGAGGAGGTAGTTGGGGAACTGCTTTATCTATACTTCTTTCAAATAATAAACACAATGTGGATGTTTGGATAAGGGATAAAGTACAGGCGAAACAGGTTGAAAAAACAAGAAAAAATGATAAATATCTTTCAGATGTATTAATTCCAGAACAAATAGGTGTTACGGATGATTTAGAGAAAGTTATTTATAATAAGGATTTGTTGGTGTTGGCTGTGCCTTCTCATGCAGTTAGACAAACATTGAATAATTGTAAAAATTTAATAATGAAGGATCAAGTATTAGTAAATGTAGCAAAAGGGATTGAAAATGATACATTACTTAGGGTTTCCCAAATAATAGATGAAATACTACCTCAAAATCAATTTGCTGTATTGTCAGGTCCGTCCCATGCTGAAGAAGTAGCTAAAAATATGCCTACAACAGTGGTGTCAGCATCTGAGGACAAAAAGACAGCTAAATATATTCAAGATATATTTATGTCAACTTATTTTAGAGTGTATACAAATCCAGATGTTATTGGAGTAGAGTTAGGTGGAGCATTAAAGAATGTTATTGCTTTAGGAGCAGGCATTTCAGATGGATTAGGATATGGAGATAATACTAAAGCAGCTCTTATGACAAGAGGAATCATTGAAATATCGAGGCTAGGAGCGAAAATGGGAGCTGATATGTCAACATTTGCTGGATTAGCAGGTATAGGTGATTTAATAGTTACCTGTACGAGTATGCATAGCAGAAATAGAAGGGCAGGTATATTGATAGGTCAAGGGAAAACATTAGATGAAGCAGTAGAATTAGTAGGAATGGTGGTAGAGGGAATCAAGACCACAATGTCTACGTATAATTTAGCAAAGAAATATAATGTTAAGATGCCAATTACAAAGGAAATATATCAAGTATTATATGAAGGAAAAGATGTCAATAATTCAGTTGTTAATCTAATGCTAAGGGATAAGAAACATGAATTAGAAGATATAGCAAAGAATAGATAGTAAACTTGTAAAAAACCCACTATGTTTAGTGGGTTTTTTTTTAGTCCAATCATATTATAAGACTTATTACATATATATATAATGTTAAGTAATATTGTTTTATCTATTATGAAGGTGAAGGAGGGGAAATTGTGGAAAAGTTTGACATATACAAAGATATAGCTGAGAGAACTGAAGGGGATATATATGCCGGGGTTGTAGGTCCTGTTAGAACAGGAAAATCAACATTCATTAAGAGATTTATGGAACTATTGGTATTACCTAATATTGAAAATAAGTATAAAAAAGAAAGAGCAAAAGACGAATTACCTTTAAGCGGTGCGGGTAAAACAATTATGACTACTGAACCAAAATTTGTGCCTAATGAAGCTGCTGAGTTAACCTTAAAAGATAATGTTACTTTTAAAGTAAGGATGGTTGATTGTGTAGGATATTTAGTAAAGGGAGCATTAGGGCATATTGAAGAGAATATACCAAGAATGGTATCTACGCCTTGGCATGAAAAAGATATACCTTTTGAAGAAGCGGCTGAAATTGGCACTAGAAAGGTAATAACTGATCATTCTACAATAGGCATAGTTGTAACAACAGATGGTTCTATAACTGACATTGATAGATCTAATTATATTAAAGCTGAGGAAAGAGTTATATCTGAACTAAAAGAATTAGAAAAGCCTTTTGTAATAGTACTAAACACAAAGCATCCTAATTTAGATAGTACTATTGCCTTAAGAGAAAGTTTAGAAGAAAAATATGGAGTTTCTGTACTTACAGTTGATTGCTTAAATATGCAAATTGAAGATGTCGAAAGAATTTTTGAAAAGATCTTATTTGAATTTCCCGTTAAAGAGATTACTATTAATCTACCTGGCTGGATAGAAGGATTGCCAAAGGATCATAAGATAAGAACTAATATTTTAGATTCATTAAAGGAATCTATACAAACCTTACAAAAATTAAATGAAGTAGACAATTCACTAAATACATTAAGTGAATTGGATATAATTAACGAAGTGGATATAAAAGAAATTAAACTGGGAGAAGGAGTAATAAATGTTGACTTAGTTATTGATGATGAATTATTCTATGAAGTATTGAATGAAATGACTGGATATAGTATAGAAGGAGAATATCAGGTATTAGGATTAATAAATAAGCTTGCTCAAACCAAGAGAGAATATGATAAGATAGAAACTGCTTTAATTCAAGCACGTGAAATTGGATATGGGCTAGTAAGTCCTAGTCTTGAAGAAATGGAGTTAGCTGAGCCTGAAATATATAAACAGGGTAATAGGTTTGGAGTTAAGTTAAAAGCAAAGGCTCCTTCATTACATGTATTACGTTGTGATATATCAACGGAAGTTTCTCCTTTAATTGGAACTGAAAAACAGAGTGAAGAAATGATGAAATATTTTTTAGAAGAATTTGAAGAGGAACCTTCAAAGATTTGGCAGTCCAATCTATTTGGAAAGTCTTTATATGATCTAGTAAATGAACAATTACAAGGCAAATTAAATACAATGCCAGATGAGGCTAGAAGTAAAATGAGAAGAGCTTTGGAGAGAATAATTAACAATGGTAATAGTGGTTTAATCTGTATAATTATTTAAGATATAAATTTAAATTATGATAAGATGTAAAAAAAGTAGAAAATTGATTTTCTACTTTTTTACATTTTGGTCGGGATGACTGGATTCGAACCAGCGACCCCAAGTCCCCCAGACTTGTGCGCTACCGGACTGCGCCACATCCCGATATTTAATTTAAAACCTATGTAATTATTATATTACCAAATTTCCTCGAAAATGTCGAGGAGTTAATTCAATCTTTTTCAGGATTAGCAAAATTAAATTATTATCATTATAGTATTTGCCTAATTTTAACTTTTCTTAATTTTGTTTTATCCAATATCAAAATAACCACTTCAGGAATAGAATGTAATAACAATAATGACTGGAGTGATTTTTATGTTTGAATTTATACAAAATAATATTTATTTGATATTTTTAATAGTAGTATTAATATCTATAGTTTATATTATAATCCTTAAAAGATCAAAATTTAAGGTAAAAGAAGGGAACACGAAGATTAAGGATGTTGAATCTCTTAATGAATTTCTAAGGCCCTATGGTTATGCATATGATTCTCATCAGGATATATTTTATTCAAGAATTGATGCATGGCAACGAGAAAAGGGTTATACAAAACTCTATGATGAAGCAGCAGCACCATCATCTATGATAATAGACTGTGAACCTATTTATTTTGAATATGGTAATAAAAGATGGATGATAGAATTTTGGAAGGGTCAATATGGTATGACAACTGGTTTTGAAATAGGTGTATTTCACACAGATAAACCTGATTTGATAAATGAATACTTTAACTGGACTTTTTATGATTGTGCTGATGATGATAATATGCTTAAAATGAAATTTACACTTACTAAAAATGGTAAAACTATGATGAAAAGAAAAGGCATACATTGGTGGCTAACAGGATTTAAACTAGGAGAATTCTCACAACCATGGGAGCTAGTAGCAAATATAAGTATTGCACTTAAGGATTTAAAAATGCGGGATGCATTTTTACAAGGCTTACAAAGAGCTGGATATAAAAGGGAAGAACTTCTTGTTAAGGATAAAACAGTTAGGCTTACTTTTGATAAACCGAAAACTCCGCAGCCTTTTACAAGAATTGATGAGTTTGATAAAATAACACAGAAGAAGAATAAGCTATTATGTGATAATTTCAATGAACTTACAAAGGATTATGATAATGCACTAGACAAGATAATAGCATTACAAGAGATTGCTCCTGATATGCTTAAAAGCGTACTGTTAATGGGTAAGACAAAAGATATTTTTAGCTAGTAATCATTTTTATATCTATGAATAGTCTAATATTATAAATATAAATTTGTAAAGTAGTAGGTTTATCCTATTGAAAAGATATGATATACTTATTATAATAAAAAAGATGGAGGTAGTGTAAAATTTGTTAGTATATATTCAGAGTGCTTTAATCGTTTTGTTAGTTATTAATGTTGCTGGATACGTATTTGTTGTGTTGAAACAAAAACTTTATTTAAAAAACAATATGATAGTTATTGAAAACAAATCTGTAACTGAAAAACATTTAAAAAAGGCAGATATGAAGGAATTTATGTTAAATGGGACAAAGGTTAAATCTGGTGATGAAATTAAGGTTATAACAAGAGCCAAAGATAAATTCAAAGGCACTCTGATTGGGGCAATTAAGAAGGAAAAATCAATATTAATGGTAACTCATGGTGATGAGATTAAAAAATTAAATATAGAAAATATACTAAAGTTTAAGGTAGTAAGTAAATATGGAAAATTTTTTTAAAATAAAAGAAGGAAAATTGAAATGCATGTTGAAGTTCTTAAAGTATAGAAATAAATTGAGGGTGGTAACATGAGCCAAGAACAAAGAATGAAGAAGCGAAAGAAAAAGAGAAGAATTAGGTTGTATATTATTGCGTTTGTATTTGTTTATCTAATCTTTAGAAGTGTTCCATCCCTCTTTGCAGCTGGTTCTAAGACTAAAACACCGGAAAGGTCTGCTGTAGAAGACAAGATAAGTACTGAAGCTATAATAGTAAGAAAGGAATATGTTTATGAGGCAGATGGGCAAGGAAAAGTAAAATTACTTCAAAAAGAAGGAGAACGGATACCTGTAGGAACCAAAATAGCTGAACTAACTTTGCTTGATAATACTTCTACTTTAAAGCAAAAGCTAACAGAACTGGACGATAAAATTGCAACATTAACTAAAACAGAAGCAGAAAATAAACCAATAAAGAATGACAAAAAAAAGGTAGAAGAAAATATTGATAATATAATAAATGATATTCAATTAAACATCTCTCAAGGAGATTATGAACAAGCTGAAATTTTAAAGGACAAGCTGTCAATTTATAGCGATAAAAAAGGCGATATCTCAAATGATAATAATTTAATCAATCAAAGCTTGGACAGTTTAAGGAAACAAAGAGAGCAGATTGTGAATCAGATAAATAATCATTTTGTTAATTATTTTGCTAAAGAATCAGGTATTGTATCCTATAAAATTGATGGTTACGAAGATGTATATTCTTTTAATAATATTGAAGAATGTAGGTATTCCGATTTTAAAGAGCAAACAAATAAACAAAAGATAATATCCAATAATGATAAGGTTAAATCCAGTGAACCTATTTTTAAAGTTATTAACAATTTTGAATGGTATATGATAATTAAAATAGAAGATGTGAAGGATATCGATACATATGAAGAAGCAGATTCTATTTTTTTAACAGGAAAGGATATAGATGGAGAACTAAAGGGACGTATAAAGAAGATAAATGTGGATAATGGAAAAGGATTGATTGTTTGTAAGTTTGATAGAGATTTTGAATATTACTATGACAAACGACATATCGATGTTGATATAGTAAAATATAGATATGATGGATATAAGATTTCAAGTGAAAGCGTTGTTGAATTAAATGGTGTAAAGGGGGTTTATATAAAAGATATTAGTGGAATAATAAAATTTAGACCCATAAAAATTTTAAAGGAAGACGATGAATTTACTTATATAAGCATTGGAGATAAGAATAACAATATAAATATCGAAGGAAAAGATAAGCCAGTTAGAACAGTTGCACAATTTGATGAGATTCTTTTAAATACTAAGAAAGCCGAAGAGGGAATGCTAGTAGATTGACATCAAGGAGGTAATAGAAATTAGTATCAAACATAATTTGACTATAATAGAAGAAAACATTAAAAAATCTTTAAAAAAGGCTAATAGAACAGATGATAAAGTAGATATAATCGCAGTTACTAAAACTGTTGGAGTGGAAAGTATAAAAGAGGCTATAAAGTTAGGCTTAAAAGATATAGGAGAAAATAGACCTCAAGAATTAATAAAAAAATATGATGTTATTAGTAATAATGCAAATTATCATATGATTGGTCATTTACAGAGTAATAAAGTCAAATATATTATTGATAAAGTGTCTTTAATACATTCATTAGACCGCATATCTTTAGCAAAAGAGTTGAATAAAAGAGCTAAAATAAATGATATCATAGTGGATGCTTTGATTCAGGTAAATATAGCTGAAGAGAAAAGTAAATTTGGTTTAAAAGTAGATGATGTAATTCGCTTTATAGAGAAGGTTTTAGAATTTGATAATATTAGAATAAAGGGATTAATGACTATAGCACCTTTTGCTAAAGATCCAGAAGAAATTAGATGGGTGTTTAGAGACTTACGTAAATTGAGTGAAACAATCGATAATAGAGGATATAATAATATAGAGATGAATATCTTGTCTATGGGAATGACCAATGATTACAAAGTTGCTATTGAAGAAGGTTCTAATATGATAAGAATTGGAACAGGATTATTCGGAGAAAGAAAATAAATTAAAGGAGGATTTTTTATGTCTAGTATAGTTGATAAGTTAAAGTATTTTGTTGGAATTGATGATTTAGAATATGATGATGATTATGATGAGGATGAACTTGAAGAGTTGTCACTAAATACTCAAACAAAGAAGATGCGAAATAAAGTTGTAAACATACACACATCTGGAAATATGAAATTAGTAGTACATGAACCATTAAATTATGAAGATGCACCAAAAATAGTTGATGATTTAAAGATGAAAAAGACTGTGGTGGTGAATTTGGAACAATTAGAACCAGGTATAAAGAGACAGATATTTGATTTTATTAATGGGGGATTATATTCATTAGAGGGAAGTATACAAAAGGTAACTACCGACATATTTGTTATGGCACCAGCAAATGTTGAAATTGATGGAAATTTAAAGAATGAGTTAAAAAATAAAGGCGTTTTCAAGTGGTAAAATAATAGGATAAGAGGTAATTTGATGATAACTTTTTATAGAGCTGTAGGTATATTATTTAATATAATAGAGGTTTTAATCCTTGTTAGAATAATATTTTCATGGTTAAGGATTGGACCATATAATCCAATAGGAAGAATTGTGTATGAATTAACTGAGCCCGTATTAGCACCCGCAAAAGGATTAATTGATAAAATTGGTATTAATACTGGAATGTTTGACTTTTCTCCTATTGTAGCAATTCTTATATTGAGAGCGATTTTGGCAGTTTTAAGAACAATAATTTTTTAATGAATGGTGATTTTTTGAAGTTGGATAGAAAAAAATATATAAAGCATATAAATGACAAAGATCAAATCATGAATATGCGAAAGGTATTAGACAAAATTGAAATAGTTTTGGACAAACATAGTGTACAATCAACAGATTTTATGAATCCTTATGAGAGAAGGCTAGCAAGAACTATTCTAAACCAATTTACAGATATAGAATATGAAGAACTAGGGGGACTAGATGAAGCTGAAAGAAAGGTTATTCTAATCTATCCGGACTATTTTCAATATGATAATAAGGAAGTTCCTATTGATTTTTTAACGATAGAAGTTAGTTTATCTAATCCCTCTCATAGAGATTTTTTAGGAGGGATTTTAAGTTTAGGAATAAATAGAGACAAAATAGGGGATATATTAATACATGAGGGATATGCTCAAGTTGTTGTGAAAAAAGAAATTTCTAGTTTTATCTTTATGAATCTAGATAGAATTGGAAAAGAAAAGGTAAAAGTAGATCAAATACCATTGGAAAAATTAAAGCTTGGCCATATAGAATACAAGAGTATATGGACTACTATAGCATCGCTTAGATTAGATGTCGTAATTAGTAGTGCATTGAATTTATCAAGAAAGGATAGTCAGGCGTTAATACAATCAAAGAAAGTTAAGGTTAACTGGGAGCCAATTGATAAAGTCTCAAGAGATATTGAAGAAGGAGATATTGTTTCTGTAAAGGGTTATGGTAGGTTTATTTTAAATTCAATTATAGGTATTAGTAAAAAAGGGAGAACTAGAGTACAAATTAAATTACTAAAATAAATGGAGTGATTTATATGATTACACCCCTTGATATTCAAAATAAGGAATTTAAACGAGCTTTTAGAGGATTTAAAGAATCTGAAGTTGATGAATTTTTGGATGAAATTATTAATGATTATGAAAAGGTTTATAAAGAGAACATTGAATTAAAGGATAAAATTTTATTATTAAATGAACAAATTGAAAAATATAATAATTTAGAAGATACTCTAAAGGAAACCCTTATTGTTGCTCAAAGTACGGCAGATGAAGTAATAGGATCTGCTAAGGAAAAGGCAGACCTTATTGTTGAAGATGCTAATTTACAATATAAAAAGTTAATAGAAGAAGCAAATAATGAGGTCAGAGAGGTTCAAAAGGAGTATGAAAGGTTAGTAAAGGAAATGTTTATTTTTAAGACTCGATATAGATCGTTTATTGAAGCACAATTGGAAACATTAGATGAATTTTATTCAAAAATAGAGGATAGTGATGTCAGCATTGATACTGAAAGTAACAATGAATTGGAATTACAAGATAATGAAATAGAAGAGGATATTGATGATTTGGGGGCATAGCCCCCAAATTTTATTCACAAGATTAACAAGTTAACATGGAGGAATAGCTATGACCAAGGAGATAAAAATAGATGATAATTTAATTATTGGGGGAGAAAAATTTTCTATTATTGCAGGTCCTTGTGCTGTTGAAAGTGAAGAGCAAATGCAGTATATTGCACAATTTTTAAATCAACTTGGAATAAAGATAATTAGGGGAGGGGCGTTTAAACCTAGAACCAATCCTAATTCTTTTCAAGGTCTAGGATTTGATGGATTAAAAATTTTAAAAGATATAAAGGATTCCTATGGATTTAAAGTAATTTCGGAAATAATGGACCCTAGAGATATAGAGGATGCATATAGATATGTAGACATTTACCAAATTGGATCCAGAAATATGCAAAATTATTCTCTTTTAAGGGAAATTGGAAAAACTGATAAGCCTGTATTATTAAAACGAGGCATGAGTGCTACCATAAATGAGTGGATTAAAGCTTCAGAATATATTAGCATAGAAGGTAATGATAAAATAATATTATGTGAAAGAGGTATTAGAACATTTGAAAATTATACTAGAAATACATTAGATTTAATGAGCGTACCGATTATGAAATCTGAGACCAAATATCCTGTACTAATTGATCCAAGTCACGGGACAGGGAGAAGGGAATTGGTACTTCCTGCGTCAAAGGCAGCATTGGCAATAGGAGCAGATGGATTAATCATAGAGATTCATCCAGAACCAGATAAAGCGTTATCAGATGGACATCAATCTTTAAATTTTAATGAATTTAAGATTTTAGTAAATAAAATTAAATCTATGAAGAAATCTTTAAACATATATTAGTAAATTAATTCCTTTATTCTCATAGTATGTAATATATAGATGAGAGTGGAGGGTTTTTTATGTCTAATTGCTATGCAAATGAATATGATGATAAGTTACTTTTCTTCTTTATTTTGCTTTCTGATATTTGGGATGCTAAGTATAATAAAAATAATCTTCTATTTTTCTTTTTGATATTATTGATGTATTCTTAAAGAATATAATACCAATTTGTAACTTGGAATTATAAATAGAGATATGGGTATATTATTCTATAAATATTAATCTATAACATATCGAGGAGGCAGTTTATGGATGAGAACAAAATAAATTACTTTAAGAAAAGATTGTTTGAAGAAAAGGAGAAGATATTGAATATAATAAATAGGATGAATAATAATGAAGAATTTGGTTCTATGGATGAATATCATACCGATTTATCCTTTTATGATAATCACCCTGCAGATTTAGGTACTGAAGTATTTATGATGGAACAGGAGAATGGATTTATAAATAAATTAAATGATACTTTATATGAGATTGAGACTTCACTTGATCATGTAGATAGCGAAGATTATGGATTGTGTATATCATGTGGCAAAAAAATTGACGAGGAAAGACTTGAGCTAATGCCATATCTAAAGTTGTGCATTGATTGTGCAAAGAAAAAAATCCCTCTTGAGAAGAAGATGAACTTTAGGCCTGAAGAAGAGGAAAGTATTAGCCCATTTAGTAACAATAAAAACAAAGAAGTAAATGGATTCGATACAGAGGATAGCTACCAAGAGGTAGCCAGATATAATAAAATAGTCAAAGCTCCTTCTCAAAATACAGGAGATAATTTAGGTGTATTTGACGATGAAAACAGTGGAACTGTGGAGGATGTTGAAAAATTTTCTCAAGAATATTATGATCAAACTAAAGAATGATAAAATAGATTGTAGAATTGCTTTTTTGAGGACTTTCATGGAGTGTATTTCATGAGGAGTCTTTTCTTTTTTTATATAAACAAAAAACCTATGTTGTAATAAATGATATAATGATTTAAAATATTATTATGATTGAAATGGATAAGGAGGAAAAATTTTGATGTATTTAATTATTGTATTTATTGTACTACTAGATCAAGTAACTAAGTCTGCAGCTATTAAGTATTTAAAAGGAAACAGTCCTCGTGCTATCATTGATAACTTTTTTCAACTATATTATGTAGAGAATTATGGAGCAGCTTTTGGAATATTGCAGAATAAAAAACTTTTTTTTGTTATAGCTACATTTATAGTTGTAATTAGTATTATTTTGTTTCTTATTAAATATCCTAACAATATAAATAGAGCTATGAAAATTTCTATGGTTATGTTATTAGGTGGCGCAGTTGGTAATTTAATTGATAGAATCAGAGTAGGATATGTTGTGGATTTTTTAAGTGTTAAATTACCTTTTGGATATAATTTTCCAGTATTCAATGTTGCGGATATATTTATAGTAACTGGGACATTATTGATAATGATTATGGTATTATTTAATAAATATGAGTATTGAGGGGATATAGATGGATTTACAGAAATTATATGTAGAAAATGAAGATAATCAAAGGTTGGATTCTTATGTTGCTACAAAAATAGAAAAAATATCTAGAACATATACACATAAATTGATAAAAGAAGGATTAATTCTTGTAAATGGAAGCAAGAAGAAACCAAAATATATAGTAAAAAAAGGTGATTCAATACAGGTAAAAATACCAGAACAAAAATCATTGGAACCAATCCCCCAAAATATAGATTTAGACATTGTATATGAAAATGAAGATATGATAGTAATAAATAAACCTAAAGATATGATAGTACATCCTGCGCCTGGAAATCATTCGAATACTTTAGTAAATGCACTATTGAATTATACAGATAATCTATCATCTATTAATGGTAATACAAGACCAGGTATAGTGCACAGGTTAGATAAAGATACATCTGGGTTATTGGTTATAGCAAAGAATAATCAAACTCATAAAGAATTAGTTAAACAATTGAAAGCAAGGAGTTTGAAAAGAATATATGTGGCTTTAGTTTATGGAGGATTAAATAAGGAAGAGGGGATTATAAATGCCCCCATAGGCAGGAACCCTAAAGATAGAAAGAAGATGGCTGTAACGATTAAAAATAGTAAAGAAGCAATAACCCATTATAAGGTTTTGGAGAGATTTCAAAATTATACTCTGATTGAGGCTTCGTTGAAGACAGGACGAACTCATCAGATTAGGGTTCATATGTCTTATATTAAACATCCTATTGTTGGAGATCCTAAATACACAAATAGAAAGAATAAATTTGGAGTCAAAACTCAACTACTCCATGCAAGAAAATTGGGATTAGTTAATCCGAGAACTGGAAAATATATGGAATTTACTGCAGAACCACCTGATGAATTTAAACGGATTATAGAATTATTAAGAAAAAAGAATAGGTAGGTGTTTAGATTGAAAACAAAAGCGATTATTCTAGATGAAAAGGCTATTCAAAGAGCAACAACAAGAATTGCAAATGAGATAATTGAACGAAATAAGGGAATAAAGGATGTAATACTAGTAGGAATAAGGACAAGAGGGGTTCCTTTTGCTCAAAGATTAGCTAAAAAGATAGAATCAATTGAAGATGAAAAAATTGAAGTTTTAACTTTGGATATCACTTTTTATAGGGATGATCTAACTGAAGAGTATAAGGAGCCTATAGTGAAAGACAGCAATATTGAATATAATATAGAGGATAAAATAGTTGTTTTAGTTGATGATGTAATATATACTGGAAGAACTGCTAGAGCTGCTCTTGATGCTTTAGTACATATGGGAAGAGCTAGAAAGGTACAATTAGCTGTTTTAATTGATAGAGGGCACAGAGAACTTCCAATACGCCCAGACTATGTTGGGAAAAATGTACCTACTTCAAGAAACGAAATTATAGATGTTAATTTTGAAGAAATTGATGGGAAAGATCAAGTGAAAATAAAAGCAATAGAGTAGAAGATTAATCTTCTACTCTATTAATTTTATCAATTTCATTTTTATCTGGAGTGACAAAAATAGTATTGAAATCTTCATAAGTAACCATTCCAGATTTAGCGTTTTTAGGCTTCTTAACATTTTTCTTTTCAGTATAATCTACAGCGACATTATTTGAATTTTTACCTTTACTAAAATAAGCTGCTAAAAGAGCTGCTTCTTTCAGAGTTTTCTTTGGAACTTCTTCGTTTTCAACTCTGATTATAACATGACTTCCAGGCATCTTTTGAACGTGAAACCATAAATCATCTTTTCGAGCAGTTTTTAAAGTTAAAAAATCATTTTGTTTGTTGTTTTTGCCCACATAAATATGCAAACCATCAGATGATATATAGTGGTGTGGCTTAGATATTGCATTTCTTTTTTTCTTCTTTTTCTTAATTTTCCCTTTCAAATACCCTTCTTCAATCAATTCTTCTTTTATTTCATCTAATTCAATTACTTCAGTACAGTTATCAATAGCATTTAAAACATTTTCAAGGTATTCTATTTCGTTTTTAGTCTCAGGTATTTGTTTTAATAATAATTTATTAGCATTTTTAAGTTTTGAATATTTTTTATAATATCTCTGAGCATTTTGTGCAGGAGAATATCTTTTATTAAGTGGAATTCTAATTTTCTTCATATTTTCATCATAGAAATTTTCTAATTCCACTACCTCGAGTCCCTTCTCTATACGATAGAGATTTGCTGATATTAAATCAGCATAAATCTTGTATTTCTCTCTATCTTCACTTTCTAACAATTCCTGTTTTTGTTTAGATAGTTTATTTTGAGAACGTTCCAATTTTATTTGAATAGATTTTTTCATTGATTGAGATTTTTGATGTATTCTATCCATCTTATCATTCTTTATATAGTATTCATCTAATACTTCATTCATAGAATCCAAGTGGATTTTATTTTGCTCTCCAAATTGTTTAATATCAAGAGCATGAAACGCCATGAAACTATTTTTGTAATTATTCTTTATCATTACAGGTGAGTACTCATCATTTTTAATCTTGTTCATTATCGATATAAAACAATCAAATAAATTCTTTTTTTCTTCATCTTTCAAGGTGCTCAATGGTCTGTCAATATCTACATTTGCTAGGAAACATATTTCTTTACTAATTAGAGGGCTAAGCCCTATATAATTGGTATAGAAAAACTTAAAAATCTTTTTATTGATACTATTATCTTTTAACAACTCATAAAATTGAGATTTATTTAAAGTTAAAGGATCTTTTTTATTGTTTTGTAGTGGAAATTTGTATTCCATACCTGGTAGAATTTGTCTTATTCTACTCATATCAGCAGTTACTCTTTTAATCGAATCTATAACTTTAGAAGAATCTATATCCATTAATATTATATTACTATACTTTCCCATAATCTCTACTATTAGTCTTTTAGTAGAGGGCTGACCTAGTTCATCTAGTGATGAAATGTCAATAAAAATAACTCTATCCATTTGAAGCTGCTGTATCTTTAAAATAGTTCCACCTGATAAATGTTTTCTCAGCAACATGCAAAACATAGGTGGAGAAGATGGATTTGATTTTTTATATTTTGTAAAATGAATTCTTGGATTGTTGCTACTTGCTGAAATTAATAACTTATTGTTTTTGCCGTTATTGTATATATGAATTGATATTTCATCTTTTTCATGTTGATAGACTTTATTGATTCTACCTCCTAATATTGTGTTATTTAATTCATAAATAATATTTCTTGTAACAATTCCATCTAAAGACATATTTATTCCTCCATAATAAGTAATACTTGAATTATAACATTAAATTAATTATAAATAAACTAATGACTTATAATAACAAACAAGTTGTTAAGAAATTGTAATACTTTATAGATTATTTATGTAAAAATCAATATAATTGTTTTATGAACAATAATTTTAAGCTTATATTCCTGTTGACAATATTATATAAGTTGATATCATTATTTATTAGGAGATGATACATAAATGATTAAGAGTATGACTGGTTTCGGTAGAGGAGAGAACTCCGATGGGATTCATAATTTTAATGTAGAAATAAAGACTGTTAACCATAGATATAATGATATAATAATAAAAATGCCTAAACATCTTAATTATTTGGAAGAAAAAATTAAAAAAACAATTAAGAAAAAAATAAATAGAGGCAGAGTAGAAGTATATGTAAATCTGGAATATATAAGTGAATCTGCTGTTGATGTGAATGTAGATATTGAGTTAGCAAAAGCATATAAAGATGCGTTGGATGAAATTACCAATGAATTACAGATAGAAGATGATGTAAAATTATCACATATACTAACTTTTTCTGAAATAGTAAAAACTGAAAGAAAAGAGTATAATGAAGATGTGATTTGGAATTGTCTTTCCGAATCAACAGAAGCAGCATTACAAAATGTTGTAAACATGAGGGTGGAAGAAGGAATTGCTTTAAAAAATGACATGGAAATTCAGCTTGACAAGTTGAAAAGTATGATAGTGGAAATTGAAAAAAGAGCACCACTAGTTGTAGAGGATTATAGGAATAAGTTAAAAAGTAGAATTGATGAATTGATTGATAAGGATTATGACCTAGATGAGGATAGATTGAATTATGAAGTTGCAATTTTTGCAGATAAAAGTGATATAAATGAAGAGGTTATTAGATTTAAAAGCCATATTAATCAATTTTTAATGAGCTTAGAATCAAAAGACCCAATTGGTAGAAAATTGGATTTCATTATCCAAGAAATGAATAGAGAAATCAATACTATAGGTTCTAAAGCTAATGATTTAACTATAACCAACTACGTGGTGGACATTAAAAGTGAAGTAGAAAAGATAAGAGAACAAGTTCAAAATGTTGAGTAGTATCGAAGGAGGGTAAAATATGGATATAAAATTAATTAATATTGGTTTTGGGAATATAGTATCTGCAAATAGGATTATTTCTATAGTAAGTCCTGAATCAGCACCTATTAAGAGAATGATACAGGAAGCTAGAGATAATGGGGTATTAGTTGATGCAACTTATGGAAGAAGAACAAGAGCAGTGATTGTAACAGATAGTGACCATATTATTTTATCAGCAGTTCAGCCAGAGACGGTTGCTCAAAGGTTAAATAATAAATCAAATAACAAAACGGATAATGATTAGAAAGCAGGGATTTACATGTCGAAAGGTTTTTTGCTAGTAATATCAGGGCCTTCTGGGATTGGCAAAGGTACAATATGCAAAAGATTATTTGAAAGAAATAAAGATCTCGTTTTTTCGATATCAGCTACTACTAGGGAACCTAGAAGAGGAGAAATAGATGGAGTTAACTATTTTTTTATAGATGAAGAAAAATTTAGTGAGATGATTAAGAATAATGAATTCTTAGAATATGCTCACGTGCATAGCAATAGATATGGTACTCCAAAGAGATTTGTGGATGAGCAAGTGGAAAGAGGAGAAATAGTAATATTAGAAATAGATGTTCAAGGTGCACTTCAGGTAAGAGATCTTTATCCAGAGGCGGTGTTAATATTTTTGATTCCGCCTTCCTTGGATGAGCTAAAAAGGCGGATTATTAAGAGAGGAACTGAAACTGAAGATGATATGAAGATTAGGCTTAACAATGCTTTAAAAGAATTAAAGTATGTGAATAAGTATGACTATGCCATTATAAATGATGAGTTAGATGATGCAATAAAAAGAATTGAAACAGTAATTGAGGCTGAGAAATTGAAATCTAAAAGATTTGAATATAATTTAGATAATATTAAAGGACTATAATATCAAGAATTGAGGAGGATTTTTATGTTTATTCCATCTATTAATGAATTAACTAAAATTGCAGATAGCAGATATACTTTATGTATGTTGACCTCTAAAAGGTCAAGGCAGTTGATAGAAGGAGCTAAACCTTTAGTTAAAACTTCATCTACAAAACCTGTTAGTATTGCTATAGAGGAAATAGTTCAAGGAGAGGTTAAATACAAAAGGTTAGAAATAGAAGACAACAAGTAGGTGAAAATATGCTTAAAGATAAAAATATTATAGTAGGTGTAACTGGAGGGATTGCTGCTTATAAAGCAGTAGAGGTAGTTAGCAGACTTAAGAAACAAAAAGCTAATGTAGAAGTCATTATGACTAAAAATGCAACTAAATTTGTTACTCCTTTAACTTTCCAAACATTAGCATCGAACCCAGTTTACTTAGAAATGTTTGATGAACCGAAGAATTATGATGTTGAACATATTTCTTTAGCTGAAAAAGCAGATGTGTTTTTAATTGCACCTACTACTGCAAATATTATTGGTAAGATTGCTAATGGAATTGCAGATGACCTGTTGACTACAACAATTATGGCAACAAAATCCAAGGTTATATTTGCTCCTGCTATGAATACTAATATGTACTTAAATCCAATTGTTCAGAAGAACATGGATTACTTAATGGAATTAGGATATGAGTTTATAGACCCCTGTACAGGTCTATTAGCGTGTCAAACCCATGGACCAGGAAGAATGGCAGAACCAGTAGATATAGTAGATTATGTGGCTAACAGTTTTTATGATAAGGACTTAGTAGGGAATAAGATAATTGTTACTGCTGGTCCAACAATAGAACCATTAGATCCTGTAAGATATATTACAAATCATTCGAGCGGGAAAATGGGCTATAAAATAGCTGAATTGGCTAAAAACAGAGGTGCGCAAGTGGTGTTAATAACTGGACCTACATCAATAGAACCACCTAAGGGTGTTAGAGTAGTAAGAATTAATACTACTATGGAAATGTTTAGAGCTGTAGAAGATGAGTTTAATGATTGTCAAGTATTGATTAAGGCAGCAGCTCCTTCGGATTACAGACCTAAAGTAGTTAGCAATGAAAAGATAAAGAAAAAAGATGGAGAAAATGATGAATTAAATATAGAATATGTTAAAAATCCAGATATTGCAGCCCATTTTGGAAGAATTAAAACCAATCAGCTAGTTGTAGGCTTTGCAGCAGAAACAAATAATTTAGTTGAATATGCAAAGGAAAAGTTAGAGAAAAAGAATTTGGATTTTATTATAGCTAACAACGTTTCTGCGGATGGATCAGGGTTTAAATCAGATACTAATATTGTAACGATTATCGATAGAAATGGAGAAATTAATGATTATCCTATTTTGAACAAATCTAAAGTTGCAGAAATTATACTAGATAAAGTTATGACTTTAATAAATGATAAAAGCTAGATGAATTATCTTTATCTAGCTTTTAATATTTATTTAAATAGATTAAGGGACTGATATGATGAATAAAAAATATGCACAAGTTATTATTGATAATAAGGCTTCAAATACTGACAAGCCATATACTTATATAGTTAAACCCGATATGGTTGATACCATAGAAGTAGGTATGAGAGTTTTAGTTTCTTTTGGAAAAGGTAATAGAATAATTAAAGGAATTGTTATTAAAATTGATAATAAGTATAATAAAAAATATAAATTAAAAAGTATAATTGATGTAATCGATGATAGACCTCTTATATCAAGAGAGATGATTCAATTGAGTTTGTGGATATCTAAACAATATTTATGCTCTTACATAGATGCACTTCAATCAGTGCTCCCACCTGGGGATTTCAAGAAGGTTAAAACATATATTAAACTAAAGGATAATAAGTTTTTAATATCTAACAATAAGTTAAATCAATTGGAGAAGGATATTGTCAATTTAATTAATAGACATAAAGGTAAGGTTGAATTAGAAGTTATAAAGGATGCATTAAAAGATAAAAACGTAAATAAGACTATTAATAATTTAAAGGATAAAAAAATAGTAGAAACCTCATTAGCAATACAAACGTCTATTGAAAAAAAATATAAAAAAATTGTTTGTTTAGTAGATAGATCTATGTCCTATGATGATATGGTAGAAGTTATTGGTAGTAGAAGCTATAAACAGTTAGAAATTGCAAGGTTCTTATTAGATAATTATGATGAAATGTCAATGAAGGACTTGATGATTGAAACCAATAGTTCTTTATCTACAATTAAAGCTTTAGAAAGAAAGAATGTTATTAATATTTTCAAAAAGGAGGTCTATAGGACTCCAATTAAAGAAGACATTAAGTACTACAAAAAACACCAATTAACTGATGAACAAAAAAAATGTTTCGATTCAATAATGACCAGTATAAATAATAAGGATAAAAACAATAAATTTTTAATTCACGGTATAACAGGAAGTGGGAAAACTGAAATTTATCTTCAATTAGTTGAGGAAATGGTTAAAATAGAAAAAGAAACTATAATTTTAGTACCTGAAATTTCTTTAACTCCACAGACAATTGATAGATTTGTTGGTAGATTTGGAGATAATGTGGCAGTTCTTCATAGCAAATTATCTTATGGTGAAAGATTTGATCAGTGGAGAAAGATAAAGGAAGGTAAAGTAAAAATAGTAGTAGGAGCTCGCTCGGCAATATTTGCTCCTTTTACTAATTTGGGGTTAATAATAATTGATGAAGAACATGAAACTACATATAAATCCAGTATGAACCCTAAATATCATGCTATTGAAGTGGCAGAAAAGAGATGTGAGTTATCAGGAGCATATTTAGTTAAAGGAACTGCTACACCTTCTATTGATAGCTATTACAGGAGTAAAAGTGAAAACATAAAATTATTAGAATTAAAAAGTAGAGTTAATAACAGTAAATTGCCGGATGTTAAAATTATTGATATGAGAGAAGAATTAAATGATGGCAACAAATCAATATTCAGTAAAGAACTATATATGGGTATAGAAAAAAACCTTAGACAAGGGAAACAGACTATACTTTTCCTAAATAGAAGAGGCTATTCTACCTTTGTTTCTTGCAGGAACTGTGGTTATGTAGTAAAATGTAATGAATGTAGCATCTCGATGACTTACCATATGAAGGACAATAAACTTAAATGTCATTATTGTGGTTTATCAATAAAACCACCTAAAGTTTGTCCAGTTTGTAAAAGTAAGTATATAAAATATTTTGGTATAGGAACTGAAAAGGTAGAGAAATTTACAAGGAAGCTTTTCCCGCAAGCAAGGGTTATGAGAATGGACATGGATACTACCTCTAAAAAAGGGAGTCATGATCTAATTTTAAAGAAGATGAAAAATAGAGAAATTGATATATTAATTGGAACACAAATGATAGCCAAAGGATTAGACTTTAAGGATGTTACTCTAGTTGGAATAATTGCTGCTGATACCAGTTTGAATCTCCCTGACTTTAGATCTTCTGAAAGAACATTTCAACTTATTACTCAGGTAGCCGGTAGAGCTGGCAGGGGTAATTTTGAAGGCAATGTTATAATTCAAACTTATAATCCAGAACATTATAGTATACAATATGCAAAGAACCATGATTATGTTGATTTTTATAATAAGGAAATTCTTTTGAGAAAGGAATTTGGATATCCTCCTTTTACTAACATTATCTCAGTGATGTTATATGGAGAAAACAATAGAAATGTTGCAATAAAAATAAAGGAAGTTTATAATTTAGTAAAAGAGGAAATGCAAAACAATGGATTAGAAGATTTAGTAAAAAATATTATAGGACCTTCACCGGCACCTTTGGAAAAGATAAAGAAGAATTACAGATATCATATAATTATCAAATGTGAAGACGAGCATATTAACAAGTTAAGAAGTATTATAGAACGGGTATGTATATTGAATAAGAATAAAATTGATTTATCAGAAATTAAGTTTAATATAGATGTTAACCCTAATTCAATCTTATAGGAGGAAAGAGTATGGCAATTAGACAAATTAGATATAATGGAGATCCAATATTGAGAAAAGTATCTAGAGAAGTTACTGAGATAAATGATAGAATAAAAACATTAATGGAAGATATGATAGAAACAATGTATGAAAATGAAGGAGTAGGATTAGCTGCAGTTCAAGTTGGAGTATTGAGAAGAGTAGTAGTTATAGATATAGGTCAAGGGCCTATAAAATTAATAAACCCTGAGATAATTGAAGAAGAGGGTGAAAATATCGATGTGGAAGGTTGTTTAAGTATTCCAAATAGATCAGGAACAGTTAAAAGACCTGAAAGAGTTAAAGTAAAGTATTTGGATGAATTTGGGGAAGAAAAGGTAATCGAAGGAACAGGATTTTTAGCAAAAGCTCTTTGTCATGAAATAGATCACTTAGAGGGGATCCTCTTTATCGATAAGATTATTGAGGAGATAATACCTGAAGAAGATGAAGATTAGAGTTTGAGGTGATAATGTGAATATTGTTTTTATGGGTACACCAGATTTTGCAGTTCCATCTTTAGAAGCTTTATATAAGAGTGGACACAATATTTCTCTTGTAGTAACCCAAAAAGATAGACCAAGAGGAAGGGGCAAAAAAATATTGCCTACTCCTGTGAAGGAAAAAGCAATGGAACTAGGGTTAGAAGTATATCAGCCAGATTCAGTTAATTCCAGTGAATCTATCAGTAAAATAACGGAGATTTCACCAGATTGCATTGTAGTAATTGCCTTTGGGCAAATATTGAAAAAGAATATATTGAATCTTCCTAAATATGGATGCTTAAATATACATGCTTCTATTCTTCCCAAGTATAGAGGAGCTGCACCCATAAATTGGGCTATTATAAATGGAGAACAGGAAACAGGCATTTCAATTATGGAAATGGAAGAAGGGTTGGATACAGGTGATATCCTTAAAGTTGAAAAAATACCAATAGCAAATGATGATAATTCAGAAACTATTCATGATAGACTATCCTTATTGGGAAGTAAACTAATTGTAGAAACATTAAGCGACATTGAAAAAGGAAATGTTGAAAGAAGTCGTCAAAATGACCAAGAATCTACCTATGCACCAAAGATATCAAAAAAAACTGGTAGAATTGATTGGAATAGTAATGGAGATAATATAATAAACTTAGTAAGAGGACTAAAACCTTGGCCATCTGCTTATATGGTTTATAAAGATCAAAATGTAAAGATTCATGAAGTAGAAAAGATCGAAAAGTTTTTGGATACAGATAATGGAGTAGTTGTAAAAGTTGCAAATGAAGGTATATATGTAAACTGTAATGATTCTTGTATTGTCATTAAAGAATTACAGTTTTCAGGAAAGAAGAAACTTAAGGTATCAGATTATTTAAGAGGAAACAAATTTGAGGAGAATATAAGACTTATTTAACATCAGTAAAGCAAGGAGGGAAAGATATGTATGGTGGATATTACAGCGGGTTTTATGGAAGTGGAATAGGTGGGAATTGGTTCTTATTGTTAATGCTTGCTTTGATACTTTCTGCATATGCTCAATATAAAGTATCTTCATCTTTCAATAAATACTTGAAAGTACCTAGCCGATCAGGATATAGTGGAAGAGAAGTTGCAAGAATAATTTTAGATAGAAATGGATTAAATCACGTTAAAATTGAGACTATTGGAGGTAATCTAACAGATCATTATGATCCCAGATCTGAAGTTCTCAGACTATCTAGAAAAGTTTATAATGGTAGCTCGCTGGCAGCAGTTTCTGTGGCTGCTCATGAAGTTGGGCATGCAATACAACATGGAGAAGGATATTTCCCGCTTATTTTAAGAAACAATATAGCTCCAATAGCTAGCATTAGTTCAAGATTTGTTTGGATTCTTATTGTTTTAGGATTTGTTATTAGTCCATTTTTATTGGAAGTAGGGATAATTCTTTATTTAGCAATAGTATTATTCCAAGTAATCACTTTACCTGTTGAATTTAACGCTAGTAAAAGGGCATTATTACAACTTGAAGAAAATGGTGTAGTCTATAGCGATGAGATTGATTCATCTAAGAAAGTACTTAGTGCTGCTGCATTAACATATGTTGCTGCAACTTTAGTATCGTTTATACAGCTTTTAAGATTGCTTTCAATTTCAGGTAGAAGACGCTAAATTCTATATTTTAAATTATTTGCCTGGTTAATTCCAGGCAAAATGTTTTATAAGGAGAGAAAATATGAATTCTAGAGATATTGCATTGAATGTATTAATAGATATAAATTCAAAAGGAGCTTTTTCTAACTATTCTATAAACAAACATATAAATGGAAAAGTAAATTTGAAAGATGAAAATTTAATAAGGGAAATTGTATATGGTGTAATAGAAAACCGTTTGTATCTGGATTATATTATATCTAAATTATCTAAAAGAAAATTAGAGAAAATTCATAACATAACATTGGATATTCTTAGAATAGGAGTATACCAAATGGCCTTTATGGACAGAATTCCAGATAGAGCTGCAGTTAATGAATCGGTTAACTTAGGAAAGAGATATGGCCATAGAGGAATAAGTGGATTTGTTAATGGTATATTGCGTAACTTTTCAAGAAATAAAGAAAAATTGATGAAGGTTGACGAACAAAATGAGTTAGATTATCTATCAATTAAATATTCTCATCCAAAATGGATGGTTAAAAGATGGATCAAAGATTATGGTTCTGACTTTACTGAAAAATTATTAATAGCTAACAATTCAACACCGAAGTTAAATATACGAGTTAATACAATCAAGACTAGTAGACATGATCTAGCAGATATCTTGTCCAATTATGGATACACTGTTTTTAACACTAAATATGCAAAAGATGGACTTATAATTGAAAATCCAACAAAAATTACACAATTAGAAGAATTCAAATTAGGGTATTTTATCATACAGGATGAAAGTAGTATGCTGGTTTCACAGATAACT
Organism: Schnuerera sp. xch1; assembly: GCF_019931165.1. Classification (GTDB taxonomy): domain Bacteria; phylum Bacillota; class Clostridia; order Tissierellales; family Tepidimicrobiaceae; genus JAIOUP01. The sequence continues at coordinate 279,791 of NZ_JAIOUP010000001.1, read as the reverse complement.
AATCCAAAGGAAAATAGTATAGTACTGGATTTATGCAGTGCACCTGGTGGAAAGTCTACCCACTTAGCTCAACAAATGAATAATAATGGTAGAATAATAAGCAGAGATATATATGAACATAAATTAAATCTAGTTGAGAATAACGCTAGCAGATTAGGAATAGATATAATAGAAACTCAGAAGTATGATGCATTAGAATTGGATATGGATATGCTTGAAAAGGTTGATTATTGTATTGTAGATGCTCCTTGCTCTGGATTGGGGATTATAAGGCGGAGACCTGAAATAAAATGGAATAGAAGAGAAACAGATATAAAGAATTTAACTAGAATTCAAAGTAATATATTGAATAATACAAAAAAATATGTAAAACCTGGAGGTTTTATAATATATAGTACTTGTACTTTAGGAAAAGAAGAAAATATATGTATAGTTAAAGAGTTTCTAGAGGAAAATAAAGAATTTAATCTAGTTGGTTTTGACGATTTAATCTGTTCAAATAAAAAATTAGAGTCAACTAAGGATGGTTATATTCAACTATTCCCAAATATTCATTATACTGATGGATTTTTTATTGCAAAAATACAGAAGAATAATAGATGATTTTTTTTCAGTTATGATATAATATAGAATTAAGAATAAACATGAGGTGATTTATTGAGTAAAATTGAGCTAAATAGTTTGACTTTTGATGAATTACAGGATTTTATAACTACCATTGATGAGAAGAAGTATAGAGCAGAACAATTGTACTCTTTTATCCATAAGAATTATGGAAAGGAGATTGAAGACATTACTGTATTCTCCAAAGACTTGCGGGACAAGCTAAACAGAATTGGGAAGTTGAATAATATTGAAATATTTAAAAGATTTGATTCTAAAGTTGATGATACAAAGAAATATTTATTTCTGCTGGAAGATGATAATATTATAGAAGGAGTGGCCATGGATTATAAACATGGTTTAACTGCCTGTATATCTACACAAGTTGGATGTAGAATGGGTTGCTCATTTTGTGCTTCAACAAAAGAGGGGCTCATTAGAATGTTAAATCCGTCAGAAATGGCAAATCAAATATATGCTATGGAAGAGGATTTAGATAAACAGATTAGTAATATTGTATTAATGGGAAGTGGTGAACCTTTAGATAACTATGATAATACTATAAAGTTTTTGGATATAATTCATCATAAAAAAGGCCATAACATTAGTTATAGAAATATTACATTATCCACTTGTGGATTGGTACCAAAGATTTATGAGTTAGCAGATGAACAAATACCTATAACACTATCCATATCTCTTCATTCACCTTTTGATGAAATACGAAAAACAATGATACCTATTGCTAAAAAATATTCGATAGAAGAGATTATGAATGCTTGTAAATATTATTATAATAAAACTAACAGAAGGATTACAATGGAATATACTCTTGTTAAAGGAGTTAATGATAGAAAACAGGATTTAAAGCAGTTGAAGACAATTTTAAAGGGATTAAATTGTCATGTTAATTTGATACCTCTAAATCCAATAGAAGAATTCAAAGAACAGAGGCCATCAAAAAAGAGTATTGAAAGATTCAAAACAGCTCTTAGTATTGCAAATATACCAGCAACTGTACGCAAAGAAATGGGTGGAGACATAAATGCTTCATGTGGACAGTTAAGGAGAAGGTTTACTAATAAGAGCAAAAACTTTTTTCAGTGAGGTGATCTATATGGAAGTTGGTATAAAAACTGATATAGGAAGGATTAGAGACATAAATCAAGATTTTTATTATATATCCTCTAGTACAGATTGTCATTTATTTATTATCGCAGATGGTATGGGAGGTCATAAAGCTGGAGAAATTGCTGCTAAGATTGCCATAGAAACAATTAGTTCCAGTTTAGAAAAGAATTTAAAAAACTTGAAATTAGATGATAATTATATTAAAAATAGTATAGAAGATTCCATATGGAAGGCCAATGAAAAAATATATAAAATGTCATTGGAAAATGATAAATGTTTTGGTATGGGAACTACTGTAACTTTAGCTTATGAAAATGATAATAGAATTTTTGTTGGTCATGTAGGAGATAGTAGAGCATATCTTTTAAGAGATAATGTTCTTCATCAAGTGACCACAGATCATTCATTAGTGGAAGAGTTGATTAGAAATGGAAGCATAAGTAAGGAAGAAGCTAAATATCATCCACAGAAGAACATAATAACTAGAGCTGTTGGGACTAGTAAAGAAATAGAAGTGGATTTAATAGTGAAGAAGAAAATTAAAGGTGATATACTGCTTTTATGTACTGACGGTTTGACAAATATGGTAGATGATGTAGAGATAAAAGAGTTATTGTGTAATAACGAGAATATACAGAGAGCCTGCGAACTTCTAGTAGAACTATCAAATAATAGGGGCGGCTATGATAATATTACGGTATTAACCATTAAATTTAAGTAAAGTGGGGTGATGGAAATGATTGGAACAGTACTTGGTGATAGATATGAAATAATACAAAAAATTGGTGGAGGTGGAATGGCTCTAGTATATAAGGCGAAATGTAGACTTCTAAACAGATATGTAGCAATTAAAGTATTAAGAGATGAATTTGTAAATGATGATGAATTTATAAGAAAATTTAGAAGGGAGTCGCAAGCAGCAGCTAGTCTATCTCATCCTAATATTGTAGGCATATATGATGTAGGAGTAGATAAGAAAGATGATCATAATATTTATTATATAGTTATGGAATATATTAGAGGGAAAACCTTAAAAGATGTAATTAGAGAGAAGGGAAAATTAACTGTTGATGAAACTATAGAATATTCAATTCAGATTGCTGAAGCGTTAGAGCATGCTCATAAAAATCACATTGTCCATCGAGATATTAAACCGCATAATATAATGATGAATGAAGATGGAAGGTTGAAAGTAACTGATTTTGGTATTGCAAGAGCCGCATCAGCTACAACAGTTACAAATACATCTAATGTGATAGGTTCAGTACATTATTTTTCACCTGAGCAAGCTCGAGGTGGATATACTGATGAAAAATCTGATATATATTCTCTTGGAATTGTTATGTATGAGATGATAACTGGTAGGGTACCTTTTGAAGGAGATAGTCCTATATCTGTTGCATTAAAACATATTCAAGAAGAAATTGTTCCCCCTAGGGAAATAGATGATTCAGTACCAATAAGATTACAAAATATTATTTTAAAATGTGTAAAAAAGAGTCAATTGGATAGATATATCACTGCTGGTGAATTATTAAGCGATTTGAAGAAAATTAGATCTACTAAAAAAGGCATTATTGCAAATAATGATGATTTTGAAGAAGATGCAACTCAAATAATTCCAATGATAAATAATGGGAATGGAGATAATATGATAAAGCAAAAAAAGAAAAAAAAGAAAAAAAAGAAAAAGAATCAAAAAGATGGAGGATTAAAAGTAGTTTTTCTTGCTATATTGTTAGCTTTTATAGTAGTAAGTTCTTTAGCATTAGGATTTTTTAAGTTTAGAGAGAGCTTTTTCCCTCAAGAGGTAGTAGTTCCTGATATAAGAGGACAGCATAGAGATGAAGCGGAAAAAGAAATAAGAAAGTTAGGCCTAAAATTTAGTATTGCGGAAGAAGTATATGATGATGAGCTAGAAAAGGGATTGGTAGTTTCTCAGAAAACAAAAGCTGGAACAACTGTCAAAGAAGGCTATACTATTGAAGTAAATGTTAGTAAAGGAAAACCATTGGTTACAGTACCAAATTTAAAAAATAGAAATATTAATGAGGTAGAGGCGATTTTAGAAGAAGCCAATTTAGAAGATGGTTTAGTAGATTATGCTTATAGTGATACTGTAGAGGAGAATACGGTTATAAGTCAGAGTCCAGAAGCTTTTTCAGAAGTTGAGGCAGGGACAAACGTCAATATTGTAGTAAGCCAAGGACCTGAAGTAAAATTAATAGATATGCCGCCGCTTGTAGGATTAAGCGAGCAAGAGGCTAAAAATGCTATTGTAGCAAATGAATTGGTGTTAGGGTCAGTTACTCAGGAGCCAAGTGATGAATATCCAGAAGGTACAGTAATTTGGCAAAGTATTGAGCCTGGTAATCAGATTGAAACAAATACTTCTATAGATCTATATGTTAGTAGTGGACCAGAAGAAGAATCAGAAGATAAAGATAAAGACAAAGATAAAGATAAAGATAAAGATAAAGATAAAGAAGTTCCTTTTGTCACCAATGTAACTCCAGTGGGTGAAGATGAAGAAGTAAAAATAAGAGTAGATAGAGTTCAAGATGAAGAAGAGGAAACTGTGTATAATAAAACTCATAAGATAGATGGAAAAACAATTCAAATTCCACTAAAAGGCAAGTTGGATGCAAAATTCAAATTCTATTATGATGGAGAATTTATAGAGGAAATAGAACATCCAGGAAGATAGGAGGTCTATATGATAGAAGGCATTATTATTAAAGGAATTGGTGGATTCTATTATGTAAAAACTAAAACAGATGTTTATGAGTGCAGGGCTAGAGGTATATTTAGAGAAAAAAATATAACCCCACTAGTTGGAGATAATGTCCTGATACGAATAAGCGATGAAGACAATACAGGATATATTGAAAAAATTAAACAAAGGAAATCTAAATTAACAAGGCCTCCTGTTGCAAATATTACTCAAGCTATAATAATTATGAGTGTTAAGGAACCTGCTTTAAGCTACTGGCTTTTAGATAGATTTTTAATAATGGCAGAACATGAAAATTTAGATATAGGTATATGTATAAATAAAATAGATCGAAGTGAACAAAATGAAATAAATAAAATCTATGATATTTACAATAAAATTTCATATTCAATATTGAAAACTAGTGCTAAGACAGGAGAAGGTATAGATGATTTAAAACAGATGCTGAAACACAATATAACTGTTTTTGCAGGGCCTTCTGGCGTTGGGAAATCATCTTTGCTAAATAAAATAGATCCTAGATTTGAGTTAAAAACAGGTGATGTAAGTAAAAAAACTAGCCGAGGAAAACATACTACTCGACATGTTGAATTGTTTAATTTGGATTCAGATAGTTATGTGTTAGATACACCTGGATTTAGTTCATTAAATTTAGATTTTATAGAAGACGAAATAGAGTTAAGTAAGTATTTTAAAGAAATTTATAGATATGGAGACAGATGTAAATTCAGTGGATGTTTACATTATAAGGAACCATGTTGTGAAGTGAAGATGCAGGTAGAAGAAGGAAACATAAGTAGTCAAAGATATGATAATTATATTCAGTTTCTTAAAGAGATTAAAAATAATAGGAGGTATTGATGTAATGGTCCAAATATCACCTTCCATCTTATCAGCAGATTTTGGAAGTTTAAAAGAGGAAATATTGAAACTGGAAAAAGGAGGAGCCGACTATATTCATCTAGATGTGATGGATGGTACATATGTACCAAATATTACTTTTGGTTCTCCTGTGATAAAAAAGTTAAGAAATATTACTGATATCCCTTTTGATGTCCATTTGATGATTGATAGACCTGAAAGATATATAAAAGATTTTGTAGATGCTGGAGCAGATATCATAACGGTACATCAGGAAGCGACAACTCATCTACATAGAACAATAGAAGAAATTAAATCCTATGGAATAAAGGTTGGAGTATCATTAAACCCAGCTACATCTTTAGATACTATCGAATATGTGTTAGATTATATAGATTTAGTACTCATAATGACTGTTAATCCTGGATTTGGAGGACAGAAATTCATAGGTTCGATGAAAAGAAAGATTAAAAAATTGAGAAATATGGTGGATGACAAAAATCTAGATATATTAATAGAAGCAGATGGAGGAATAAAATTAGACAATGCAAAAGAAATTATCGACTATGGGTTAGATATTGTAGTCGTTGGCTCAGGAATATTTGAAGCCAAAAATATAACCGAAAGAACCAAAATTTTCAAGTCCTTATAATTGCAATATGAATTTAATGTGTTATAATGTAAATAACAGTAGAATATTGTGTGTCACTAGGGGAGCACAAAATAGCTGAGAGGGGATACATATCCCGACCCTTTAAACCTGGACTAGATAATTCTAGCGTAGGAAAGTGTATATTGTTTTATCTACCCATTACTAAGTTCAGGTAATGGGTATTATTTTTTAAGGAGGAATAATAAATGAAAAAATGGAGCACTAAGATGATAGTGGAAGCAGGAATTATGATTGCTCTAGCCATCTTGTTGGACAGAGTTAAAATTTACGAAGCACCACAAGGTGGATCAGTAACTGCTGGAAGTATGATACCTATATTTCTATTTGCTTTTAGATGGGGAGTAGGACCTGGAGTTATCGCTGGAGCAGTTTTTGGTATTTTACAATTAATGTTTGGAGCATGGATATTTTCACCAGTACAAGCAATATTAGAATATCCTGTTGCATTTGGATGTCTTGGATTAGCGGGACTTTTTTCAAAGAATATTATTATGGGAAAAGGCAATATTCTATTGGGAATTATAACCGGTGTTTTTTTAGGAATTGGTACTAGATTTATATGTCACCTATTAGCAGGAGTAATATTCTTTAGCGAATATGCAGGAACTCAAAATCCTTGGATTTATTCTTTTATATATCAAGCAACTTATTTAATACCTGAATTTATAATATCTTCAATAGTTTTATATTTAATTTGGAAACCACTAAGTAAAATATCTAGAGAGTAGAGGATGAATTATTGAATGAAAGCATTGATTATATTACATGGAGATGTGACTGATTTAAATTTATTAAAGAAGCTTGGTGAAGAATCAGATTTTATATTATCTGCTGATGGAGGAACTGATTATTGCATACAGGCGTCCTTATATCCTGATTTAGTAATGGGAGATTTGGATTCGATTTCTAAAGACACATTAAATATTATACTCAAGAAGGATATACCTATAAGGAAGTTTCCGGTAAAAAAGGATGAAACCGATTCTGAGTTATCAATTGATTATTTAATAAAAAAAGGGGCCACATATATAACATTAATAGGGGCTACTGGAAATAGATTAGATCATACCTTAGCAAATATTTACTTATTATCAAGGTTAAACGAAAAAGGCGTTGAGGGTAAAATAATTGATGGGAATAATACTATATATTTAGTTGATGATGAATTAATATTGCCTAAGGAAAAAGGTACTTATATATCTGTGGTTCCAATTGTAGAGAAAGGTATAATTGTTTCATTAAAAGGTTTTGAATACGAGTTGGATAAAGCAAAAATTGATTTTGGATCTTCACAAGGTATTAGTAATAGCATAGTAGAGCCCAACGGCTTTATAAAAGTACATGAAGGAAAATGTTTAATTTTTGTTTCAAGGGATTAAGCTATTAAGCAAGTTTTAATATTAAAATTAAAGCTTGCTTTTTATTTTGTAACAGAATCTAAATTAGAAGAATAGTATAGAGTAAGATTGTCATTGAGGTGATTAAATGAAATCCTTTTATTATAGATATAAACACAAGACTAAAAAAATAATAGGTATTGTATTGGCAGTAATAGGTGCGTTAATTGTCATAAACATAATACCTATAGAATTTTTACTCTTGCTAATAGGACTGATATTAATATCATTGGGAATTTTGATCATAAAATAAGGCTTCCATTTTTTCCTAGGTTGGAAGCCTTATTTTTTATAATGCTCTTTCAACTTTTCCAGACCTTAAACATCTCGTACAGACATTAATTCTTTTAGGAGAGCCATTTACTATAGCTTTTACCTTTCTAATGTTTGGAGACCAATTTCTGTTATTTTTTTTATTTGAAAAGCTTACACTATTTCCAAATACTTTTCCTTTCCCACATATATCACATTTTTTAGCCATAAGAACACCTCCTTATCTATTGAAAAAAGAACGATTAGTCATATTCTGTCTCTTTCCATAATAACATATTATATTGTAACACAATAAATAATAAAAAAGCAACTAAAATTATGGATAAAACTAATACTTTTAAGGAATTAGTTGAACTATTTTATAGAATAGGGTAAAATATACCCATAAATATTATTCAGAATAAGGAGGCGATGTTTCGTGCCAGGTAGAAGCAAAAATCAGTATGGATATATTGACATAGATGATAATGTAATTGCTACAATTTCGGGGCTTTCAGCCATGGAGAGTTATGGAATAGTAGGTATGGCAAGCAAAAACGCCACTGATGGTTTTTTTGAGCTATTAAAAAGAGATAACTTATCAAAAGGAGTTAAAATATATACAGAAAAGGATGAAATTATAATTAATTTGCATGTAATATTACAATATGGAATTAAAATATCTGTTGTAGCTGAAAATATAATTGAAAAAGTAAAGTTTAATGTAGAAAACCTCACAGGACTTAAAATAAAAAAAGTAAATGTATATGTACAAGGAATTAGAGTAGAAAAGTAGTTTAAGGAGGTACTATAATTGAGTATGACATATATAGATGGCGATATGCTCAAAAAAGCGTTTATAGGAGCCGCCAATTTATTAGTAAAAAATAAAGAAAAAGTCAATGAGTTAAATGTGTTCCCCGTACCAGATGGAGATACGGGTACTAATATGTCGTTGACTATGATATCAGCAGTGAAACAAATCTCAAATTTAGATAAATATGGTGTTGGTGAAGTTGCTGTTGCTGCTAGCAATGGTTCCTTAATGGGAGCAAGAGGTAATTCTGGGGTAATACTTTCTCAATTGTTTAGAGGATTTTCCAATGGGTTAAAAGGAAAAGATACTGTAGATGTTGTTGGGATAGCACAGGCTTTCAAGATGGCATCTGATACTGCATATAAAGCAGTAATGAAACCTACAGAAGGTACTATATTAACTGTTGCTAGGGAGTGCGCAGACTACGGGTCGACTTTGGCAAAAGAAGAAAAAGATATTCTTGTTTTCTTAGAAAAGGTTATAAAACATGGCAATAAAACACTTAATAAAACTCCAGATATGTTACCGGTTTTAAAAGATGCGGGAGTAGTAGATGCTGGAGGAAAAGGACTAATGGTTGTATTAACTGGAGCTTATAATGCTATCACTTTTAAGGAATCTGTTGATTTAGATAGTTTCAAATCTGAACCTATTGAACCCGAAACTGTTTCACAAGAGATTGATTTTGCAGATATAAAATATGGTTATTGTACAGAATTTATGATAAATACATCTAATGAAGATTATGAAAGATTTAGAGATGATATATCAGATTATGGCGACTCTTTGCTCGTTGTAGGTGGAGAAAATTTAATTAAAGTTCACATACACACTAATAATCCAGGTGAGGTTTTAGAAAAGGCTTTAAAAATTGGTGAATTAAATGATATAAAAATAGATAATATGAGATATCAACATAAACATATAATGGATGAAGAAGAATATGAAGAATTAACTGAATCAGAAGATGAATCAAAAAAGTATAGTTTTATAACTGTCTCCGTAGGAGATGGGCTAGATAATATATTTAATGAGTTGAACGTGGATTATATCATACCAGGTGGTCAAACAATGAACCCAAGTACTGAAGACATATTAAATGCAATAGAGAAAGTTAAAGGAGAAAATATAATAATACTACCTAATAATGGGAATATAATATTAGCTGCAGACCAGGCAAAAGCATTAAGCGATAAGAATGTATATGTATTTCCTACAAAAACAATCCCAGAAGGTATAGCTGGGTTACTATCTTTTGATAAGGAAATAGATGTAAGAGAAAATCTAGAGAATATGCAAGAAGCAGTTAAAGATGTAATAACTGGGCAGGTAACATATTCCGTTAGAGATTCAGAAATAAACGATAAAAAGATAAACAAAGATGATATAATCGGAATTTCACAAGGAGATATAATGTGTAATGGAAACGATATAGAAGAAGTATCATTTGAACTATTGAAAGATATTGTAAATGAAGATTCTTCTCTCATAACAATCTTTTATGGGAATGAAATTGAAGAAAAACAAGCTATGAAGCTATCTGAAAGACTGGAGACAGAATTTGAAGATTTTGATATAGAATTAGTGTATGGTGGCCAACCGCTATATTATTATATTTTTTCAATAGAATAAATGATTCCCTACCAGATGGTAGGGAGTTTTACTTAGATATAAAGAAGAGAAAGCTGAGGAGGTAATCGTGTCTATTCAATACATAAAAGGAGTAGGGCCTAAGAGGGCAGCACGGCTTAAAAAACTGAATATACATACTGTTGAGGATTTGTTATATTTCGCACCTAGAGAATATGATGATAGAACTAAATTCAAATATTTATCTCAATGTATTAAAGGAGAGAAGGTTAGTTTAAGGGTACAGGTGTCTGGATATCCTTCTAAACTTAGATCAAGAAAGAATTTATCAATATTAAAGATTCCTGTAGAGGATCAAACAGGAAATGCTACTTTAGTATGGTTTAATCAGAATTATATAGCTCAAAAATTATCGATTGGAGATAAAATTGCGATAAATGGTAAAGTGGACTATTTTGGTAATGAAATTCAAATAACAAATCCAGTTTTTGAAAAGGGTAATGAAAAAAAGATTGGTAAAATAATACCAATATATCCTCTTACTGATAAGCTAACAAATAATGAGATGATAAAGATAATGGAAAATGCGATCAAATATCATGTGGATGATATACCTGAAAGATTATCAACTAGTTTAAGAGAAGAGTTACAATTGATGCCAGTAAAGGAAGCTATTATCAATATACATTTTCCTAAAGATAGAGCTCATTATATTCAAGCTAGAAGAAGGCTGGTTTTTGAAGAACTTCTTACATTACAACTTGGGTTGTTTTTAATAAAGAGTCGTACTAAAGAGTTAAACAAAGGAATTCAATATCCTCATACAAAAGATATTTATGATTTTATTAATAATTTGCCTTTTAATCTTACTAATGCGCAGAAGAGAGTTTTTAAGGAAATAGAAGCTGATATGGAAAAAGATGAGCAGATGAATAGATTGGTTCAAGGAGATGTAGGTTCAGGAAAAACAATAGTAGGAATTCTTGCTATGTTTAAGGCTTGGAAATCTGGTTATCAATCTGTAATGATGGCACCCACTGAAATATTAGCTACACAACATTATGAGTCCATATCAAATTTTCTTTCAAATTATAATATTAGGTGTGAATTGTTAGTAGGCAGTCTTTCAAATAAGAAAAAAGAAGAGATTTTAGATGAGCTTAAAAGAGGAGATATAGATATATTAGTTGGAACTCATGCCGTAATTCAAGATAAAGTTGAATTTAATAGATTAGGCTTAGCAATAACTGATGAACAGCATAGATTTGGAGTTAAGCAACGAGCAATACTAAGTCAAAAAGGTAAAAACCCAGATATTTTGGTAATGACTGCAACTCCAATTCCTAGAACTTTAGCATTGATATTATATGGAGATTTGGATATCTCAATTATTGATGAATTACCTCCAGGAAGAAAAGAAATAGAAACCTATGCCGTTGGATCGAATATGATTGATAGGATTAATAATTTTGTTAGAAAACAGATATTAGAAGGAAGACAAGCCTATATAGTATGTCCGCTAATAGAGGAAAGTGATACTTTAGACGTTAAATCTGCTGAAGAACTATATATGTCTTTAAAAGATGAAACATTTAAAGAATTTAAGGTAGGATTGCTTCATGGTAGAATGAAATCTAATGAAAAAGATAGTATTATGCAAAAATTTGTAGATAAAGAGTTGGACATTTTAATATCTACTACAGTTATAGAAGTGGGCGTTAATGTTCCCAATGTAAATATTATGGTAATATATAATGCTGAGAGATTTGGTTTAGCTCAACTACATCAATTGAGAGGTAGAGTAGGTAGAGGTGAATATCAGTCTTATTGTATTTTAATAAATGGAAGCAATAGCAAGATTTCAAGACAAAGGATGAGAATACTCCAAAAATCATCTGATGGGTTTTATATATCTGAAAAGGATTTAGAATTAAGAGGTCCTGGAGAATTTTTTGGTACCAGGCAGCATGGATTGCCAGAACTAAAGGTTGCAAACTTATTCTCAGATATGAATCTATTGAAACTTACCCAAAAAAAAGCCAAAGATATATTGAAAGAAGATGCATTACTTTTAGATGAAAAATATTCTTTATTAAGACAAAACATAATAAGTTTATTCAAGGATAGGATTAATGATTTAATTTTAAACTAATACTATTAATGTTGACAAAAAATATGATAAAATATATCTTGTAAGATGAGGTGATTTTTTGAGAGTAATATCTGGGCGAAAAAAAGGATATGGATTAAAGGCACCAAAGGGTAGACAAACTAGACCTACTGAAGATAGAATTAAAGAATCTCTATTCAATATTTTAATGGAGATACATGATGAAAGCATAGTTTTGGATTTATTTGCAGGATCTGGTTCTATTGGAATTGAATTTTTGAGTAGAGGTGCAAGAAAATTATTTTTTGTTGATAGATCTTATGATAGTATAAAATGTATAAAAGAAAATCTACAACATACTGATTTAAGTGATAGTGCTGAGGTTTTAAAAACAGATGCAATTAAGTCTATTATGTTGTTTGCAGATAAAGATATTAAATTTGATTATATTTTTGCAGATCCACCATATGGACAGGATTTAATTATAAAAACTATTGAAAAGATTTCAAAGGAAAATATACTAAAGGAAAATGGTTTATTGATTTTAGAACATGAAAAAAATTTAGTATTAAAAGATAAAATAGATAGTTTAAAAAAGACTGATTGTAGAGAATATGGAAGTAAAAATTTAACATTTTTTACTAAAGATAAATTGATATAGGAGGTTTAAGATGAAAGTAATTTATCCAGGAAGTTTTGATCCAGTAACCTATGGGCATTTAGATATAATTGATAGATGTTCTAAAAGTTTTGATAAAGTAATAGTAGCTGTATTAAACAATAATTATAAAAAAAATATGTTCTCTGTAGAGGAAAGATTGAACCTGTTAAGGGAAACATTGAAAGAATATGACAATGTAGAAGTAGATGCATTCTCTGGTCTTTTAGTTGACTATGCTAATAAGAGAAATTGCTCAACAATAATTAGAGGGTTAAGAGCAATTTCGGATTTAGAATATGAAATGCAGATGTCTCTTGTAAACAAAAAATTAGAAGAGGATTTGGAAACATTATTTATGGTGTCACGAGGAAAATATTCATATTTAAGCTCAAGTATAGTGAAAGAAGTAGCTATGTTTGGTGGCAAAATATCATGTTTTGTACCAAAAGTAGTTGAAAGAGCATTAAAAGAAAAGATGAATGGGGGTCAAGATTAAAATGGATGTATTAAAATTAGTTGACGAAATAGAAGATGTTTTAGAAAATGCTTCTTCTATGCCTTTTTCAAACAAGGTTATGGTAGATGCTGATGAGTTGTTTGAAATTATAAGGGAAATAAGAATAAAACTTCCTGATGAAATAAAACAAGCTAGTTGGATTAAGGGAGAGAGACAGAGAATTTTAGCAGAAGCTCAAAAAGATGCTGATACGATTTTAAATGAAGCAGAATTAAAATTAGAAGAGTTAGTAGATGAAAATGAGATAACTAAAAAGGCAAATGAGATAGCTGAGGAAATAATTGCTAAGGCTAAAAATAATGCTAAAGAGATTAGACTAGGATCTTTGCAATATGCTGATAACATATTACTTGAAGCTCAAGAGAGTTTAAAGAAGACTATTGAGCTTATTAATTCCAATAGACGGGAGCTTAGAGGAGATAATAATTAATTGTCTGATGAAATTTCATATATTATCAACATAATCAAAGAACAGATCAACATATAGATTGTAGTGAATACTACTAATTTCAATGAGTTCATGAACAATAGTGTCCACTCAGTAGAGTATAGATGATATGGTATATGTAGTTCAGGTGCAAGGGAAGGTTTAACTAGGTTTTTATATTTTATAGTGTATAATATAAAACCATATAAACTAGAAAAAATACCATGAATAAATTTAGAAAAAATATATATTTTATTGTTTATATCTGTTTTGCTTATAAAACTTAATGCTTGACTGTGTATGGAAAAACCACTCCAACCAATTAAAAAATTAATTATTAATATTTTATAGATTAAGTTAATATTTACAGTTGATATTCTTTGACAACCAGTTGTTATTTCCAACAAACCGGCTATGAAGCCATGTAATAATTCTTTATTTACATTTATGGGTAACATGTTATTGAGTAAACCTATCAAGGAATTAAAAAAATTGGATACAAATAATAATTCTGTTAGTACAGAATAGAAAACTATAAATCCGCCTATTAATAATATTGTATTTATACTATTCTTCACGCTATTACTGAGAATAGAACCAATTGAAAGGTCTCTACCTAAATTTGTCTTTATTAAATTTAATGTATTGGTTTTATGTGTGTTTCTTTTTGAAATAATATTTTCTTTTTTCTTGTAAAACCTCATTATAATACCTACAGTTATAGCTCCTAGATAGTGAGGATATATTATTAAAGGAGCTATAGAGGAGTTTTTTAATATACCTATTGATACTGCACCTAGCATGAATAAGGGACCCGATGTACTTGAAAAACATATGGCCCTTTCTGCTTCAGTTTTTGATATTAAATTCTTTTCTCTTAAATCCGATACTATTTTTGCTCCCATCGGATAACCAGATATTATACTCATGCAGAATGGAAAAGCTCCTTCACCACGAACATTGAATAAAGGTTTCATTATTCGCTGTAGAGCCTTACCTATAAATTTTACGAACCCTATACTAATTAGAATTTCTGAAACTATAAAAAATGGGAATAGGGAAGGAATAACTACGTTAAACCATGTTGACAAGCCTTTATAGGCGCTATCTAAGGATATCTGTGGGTATTTGATAATGCCAATTAGAAGATATAAAATAAGCATTAAAAAAAGAAAATTTTTGATATATTTCTTCATTTATGAATCAACTCCCTTTATTAAATTATATTTTTATTAAAATTTTATATGAAAAAACAACAGAGAAACTCTGTTATTTTTTCATATAAGGAGTTGCATAGTAGTCCATATTCATAAATGTTTTTTGATTCATTAATCCAAGAAAAAATAAATCGGTAGCCTTTTTATCAAAAGAAATAATTTTATGTATATAAGGATTATTTAATTTATCATAATCCGAAAATTTTACTATTATTGGCAAATCAGATTTCTCCTTGATCTTATTCAATAATATAAAACCTTTTTTGTTTGCACCTAGTACTCTTAAATATGCTGGATAGTGAGTATATAGATCTTCAAATATAGATTGAGTTAAGCCTGTCATTAGATGAGTCAGTATTCTTTGTATTCTGGTCTTTGGATATCTTTTGGTTGATATAGACTGAACGAAATGATAGATATCATTGTGCTGAGTACTTTTCTGAATTATTCTATTATCGAGTCCTGTTTCTATGTCCATGATGTTCGATAACTCATCTATGATTCCAATTCTTAATAAATAGTGAATGATTTGGTTATAATTATGTAGTGAATTAAATCTATTATAATTATTTTTATAATCCAATATATGTTTATATGATTGATCAGGTAAATATTTCTTAACGCCTATGATATCATTATTTAATAAGGATTTTCTTATTGCAGTAGCACTAGCAAGTTTTTGATCCAATAAGGGTTCATGGTATTTGCTACCTATTCTTTTAAAAGTAATAGGCTTGATATTGCTTTTCAAGCTTATTAATGCTTTTAAATATTCAATTGCTAATATATTATTAGGCATATTTAAAATTTCAGCAATATTAATATGTTTTATTTTATCTATTTCATATTTATGAAAATAATCTTCTAGTGCTTTGCTACGGGATACTGAGAATGAATTCCCCATATCTAAATATTTCTTTAAATTGTTTTTGTAATAATGAGGTTCTTTGCATAGTATCTTTGCTATTTTATTTAATAAGTTTAAATTGTCTAATTCACTGCCAAAGCATACATAATCTACAATATTTAGATTATGTAGTAAAGAAATATTTCCATAAGCAAATAGTTCAGCAGATTGAGTTGAAAATATAAAAGGTAATTCTATAACCAAATCCACTCCATTATCGATTGCCATCTTGGCTTTAGTCCATTTATCGACTAGAGATGGTTCACCCCTTTGAACAAAGGAACCACTCATGATAGCTATCGAGTATTCTGAATTTGTCATGTTTTTAGACATGTTTAAATGATATTTATGTCCAAAGTGGAAAGGATTGTATTCAGTTATTAAACCAACAACACTCATATTAGTAACCTCCACTAGTTTTATTGATATTATAACATAAAAACGACATAATATTATATCGTTGATTTTTTCACATAATTATAATAAAATATACTCGATGGAAGAACAAAACAGAGGAGGAATTGGAGATGAATATTTTAGTTATTAATTGTGGTAGTTCTTCATTAAAATATCAATTAATAAATATGAAGAATGAGGAAGTAAGAGCAAAAGGTTTGGTAGAAAGAATAGGGATTGAAGGATCAAGAGTTAAACATACAACTACAGGCAAAGAGGAAGTAATCATTGAAGAACCTATGAAAGACCACAGAAAAGCTTTGGAACTGGTTTTAAATGCTCTTGTGGATTCAAATTATGGAGCAATTAAATCAATGGATGATATAAATGCAGTTGGTCATAGAGTTGTTCATGGAGGAGAAAGATTTGCTAATTCAGTAATTATTGATGATGAAGTTATGAAGGTTATAGAAGAGTGTGTAGAATTAGCGCCATTACATAATCCACCAAACATTATGGGGATAGAAGCATGTAAAGAGCTTATGCCAAATACACCTATGGTAGCAGTCTTTGATACAGCTTTCCATCAAACTATACCTGCAGAAAACTATATTTATCCATTGCCATATGAATATTATGAAAAGTATGGAATTAGAAAATATGGTTTTCACGGAACATCACATAAATATGTATCGTTAAAAGCTGCTGAAATGATGAATAAACCAATTGATGAACTAAATATTATAACCTGTCACTTAGGAAATGGAGCTAGTGTTTGTGCGGTTAATGGTGGGAAATCTATTGATACAAGTATGGGATTTACACCGTTGGAAGGATTGGCTATGGGCACTAGGACTGGAGATATTGATCCGGCCATAATTCCATTCTTAATGGAGAAGGAGGACTTATCTTTTGATGAAGTAAATAAAATGTTAAACAAGAAATCTGGAGTTCTTGGAATTTCTGGTTTGAGTAGTGACTTTAGAGATCTTGAAGATGCTGCAAATGAAGGTAATGAAAGAGCAGAGTTAGCTTTAAATATATTCTGCAATAGAGTAAAAGAGTATATAGGAGCTTATTCAGCTTTAATGTGCAATGTTGATGCATTAGTTTTCACTGCAGGCATAGGAGAAAATTCTATAAGCATTAGAGAAAGAATATGTGATGGATTAGACTGTATTGATATAAGATTAGATAAAAAATTAAATGATGTTAGAGGAAAAGAAGCTATAATATCTAAAGATTCAAGCTCTGTTAAAGTTATTGTAATACCAACTAATGAAGAATTAATGATTGCTAAAGATACAAAAGAGCTAGTTGAAAAATAATATATTTCTTGACAAATACTAGTCTCCTTTATATAATAATGTTTGTTAGTCTAAGAGGTGAAAATATGAAGATTGACTTATCAAAACTTCATGATGAAACTTTATCTAGTATTTCCTTTGAAGGGGAAATAAAAAAGAATGAGTTGGACATCAACGGGAGAGAAATCAAGTTTATAGAACCTATAAAATATGATGGTAAGATATATAAAGTTGATGATAATAAGATAGTACATGTAAACATAACTTATGTATATGAAGAAATCTGTGGAAGATGTCTGGAACCTTTTGTTAACAGAGAGAGTACAGTTTTATCAGGAAAACTAGTTAGAAAATCCAATGATGAAGATGATGATGAAGTTGTATACTACTCTGATGAGAAACTGGATTTAACAGAAGATATTATAAGTATGATAATTCTATCTCTTCCTATGAAACCTCTTTGTGATGAAGAGTGTAAGGGAATTTGCCCGAAGTGCGGTGTGAATCGTAATGAAGAAGATTGTGATTGTGTTATAGAGGACATTGATCCTAGATTTGCAATTCTTAAAGATTTTTCCTTTAAGGAATAAGGAGGTGTTTTAGATGGCAGTACCAAAACGAAAAACGTCTAAAGCTAGAAAGAATAAAAGAAGAGCTTCTGCATATAAATTAAACAAGGCTACAATTACAGAATGCCCACAATGTCATGAGCCTAAATTACCACACAGGGTTTGTAGAGCTTGTGGATATTATAGGGATAGAGAAGTTTTAGATGTAGAATAATTTATAAAATTTATCAGTTTTACTCGTTTAAATTGAGATAGTGATATTATTCACTATCTTTTTTTCTATAAATATTGCTTTTTTGCGTATTCTATAATATATTTAATATCAGTAGTAGGTACAAAGGCTGGATTAGGAGGATAATTATGAAGATTATTGTAGATGGCATGGGAGGAGACAAAGGTTATAAAGAAATTGTAAAGGGATGCATTGATGCTTCTAAAGAACTGGGAGTTAATCTGTTGATTGTTGGAGAACAGGAGAAAATAGAAGAAGAGCTGAACAAATATGTATATTCAAAAGATACAATAGATATAATCAATGCTAGCCAGATTATAAAAAATGAAGATGAACCTGCTTTAGCTATAAGGAGAAAAAAGGATTCATCAATGGTAATAGGATTAAAAGCACTTGCAGAAGATAAAGGCGATGGATTTATTTCAGCCGGAAGTACTGGTGCGTTATTGGCAGGTGGACTATTTATTGTAAAAAGAATAAAAGGAATTGAGAGAGCTGCATTAACAACTGTTTATCCAACTATTAATGGATTGTCATTACTTATTGATGCTGGAGCAAATGTAGATTGTAAACCTGAATATTTAAAACAGTTTGCAATAATGGGTTCTATATATTTTGAGAAGGTTTTAGAGAAAAAAGCACCTAAGGTTGGACTAGTAAATGTTGGTACAGAAGAAGGTAAAGGAAATACATTAGTGAAAGAATCTTACGATCTAATCAAAGAATTAAATTTAAACTTTATTGGAAACATAGAAGCAAGGGATATTCCAAAAGGAATCATAGATGTAATCGTTTGTGATGGATTTATTGGAAATATTTTATTAAAATTAACAGAAGGAATGGCAATATCATTGTTTACGGCTTTAAAAGAAGAATTAACTCAATCGTTTAAGTCGAAGATTGGAGCTACAATGTTAAAATCTCAATTGAGTTCTTTTAAAGGAAGGATGGATTATAGAGAGTATGGTGGGGCACCACTATTAGGACTTGAAAAACCAGTATTTAAAGCTCATGGAAGTTCTGATGCTTTAGCTATTAAGAATGCTATTAGACAGGTTGTAAATTTCAATAAGAAAGACGTAATAAATGTTATTAAGAATGATATAAATATTAATAAATAAATTTTATTTAAATTTTTTGGAGGTGCAATTATGGTTTATGAAAAGATAAAAATAATGATTTCACAACAATTTGATATTGATGAGGATGATATCAGTATGGATACTTTATTTAAGGAAGATTTAAATGCAGATTCATTAGATTTAGTAGAACTTATAATGGCATTGGAGGATGAGTTTGAAATAGAAGTTGATGATTCAGAGGTTGAAAATATAAATACAGTAGGTGATGCTGTTAATTACATTGATAAAATTGTTAATAATTAGTTTATATACTAGATTCTTTGTTGGATCTAGTATAAATTATTTAATAATGTGGGGGTAATATTGTGAAGATATCATCTGGTCGTATGCAATGTTTAAAGGAAATACAATCACAAATAAACTATTTTTTCAAAGACACTAATCTTTTAAATACCTCATTAATTCATAGTTCATATGCCAATGAGAACAAAAAATATAATAATGAAAGCAATGAAAGATTGGAATTTTTAGGAGATGTAGTAATTGACTTAGTTGTTAGTGAATACTTATATAAACGCTTTACTGAGTTTCCTGAAGGGGAACTTACTAAGAGAAGAGCATCAGTAGTCTGTGAATCATCATTGGCCTTTGCTGCACGAAAAATAAATATTGGAAAATATTTATTATTAGGTAAAGGAGAAGAAAATACTGGTGGCAGACATAGAGATTCAATATTAGCTGATGCTTTTGAAGCTTTATTAGGAGCTATTTATATTGATGGAGGATTAAAAAGTGCTGAAGACTTCCTATTAGAACATTTTGAACAGGAGGTCATCTATGCATTGTCGAAAGGGAGTCTATTTATAGATTATAAAACGGAACTTCAAGAAGTATTGCAAAAAAGAACTAAATCGAAGATTAATTACCAAGTTGAAAAAGAAGTAGGACCTGATCATAGGAAAAAGTTTTATATGAATGTGATTGTTGAAAACAAAGTTATAGGGAAAGGAATGGGAAGGAATAAGAAAGAAGCAGAACAGAATGCTGCAAAACAAGTTTTATTAAAGATGGGTGAGCGAAGTGAGTAAAAACCATTATATTATTCCTATTTTTGTACCCCATTTAGGTTGTCCCCATGATTGTGTTTTCTGCAATCAAAGAAGAATAACTGGATTATCTACTGATGTAACGCCAAATTATGTAAGAAAAACTATAGAAGAGCATTTATCTACATTTCCAAATAGAAAAATAACTATAGAAGTAGCTTTTTATGGTGGAAGTTTTACTGGAATACAAAATAGTATTCAAAAGGAACTCTTAGCAGTTCCTTTTGAATATAAGAATAAAGGAAAAATTGATGCAATTAGATTATCAACAAGACCTGACTATATAGATAAAGAAGTATTAAACTTACTCAATGAGTATAAGGTTGATACTATAGAATTAGGAGTACAATCACTAAATGATGAAGTTTTGAATAAAAGCGGGAGAGGACATAATGTTCAACAGGTTTATATTGCTTCTAAGTTAATTAAGGAATATGGTTTCAATTTAGGATTACAGATGATGATAGGGTTAGTAGAAGATAATAGAGAAAGAGCAATTTTTACAGCTAAAGAATTTGTAAAGTTGGAACCTTATTGTGTTAGGATTTATCCTACTTTGGTCATAAAAGATACTTATCTAGAAAAGATGTATAATAATAATGATTATACACCTTTATCCTTGGAGGAAGCTGTAGATACAGCAACTATTTTGCTTATGCTTTTTGAGTATTATAATATTAATGTAATAAGAATTGGTTTACAGCCTACTGATAATATAAGGCTTGGAAAGGATGTAATAGCGGGACCGTTTCATCCATCTATCAGACAATTGGTTGAATCGAATATCTATAGAATTATATTAAAGGATTATTTAGATAGATATTATGAAGATATGTTTAATAAAACTTTGATAATTGAAACAAATGGGAAAAATATATCCAATATAGCTGGACAAAAATCAAGTAATATAGATTTTATGGTTGATAGATATAAACTTAAGAATGTAAAGATATATATAAAAGATATTCCAAGGGATATAATAGAAATAACAATAGTTAATTCTAAAAAAGCCACATTAAGTAGAAAAAAAGCTATAGAAAATTATATAAAAAAGATTTAATTTGATTTTAAAGGGTGATTAGATTGCACTTAAAAAAGATTGATATTCAAGGTTTTAAATCATTTGCTGATAAAATTGAAGTTGAATTCAAAGAAGGCATTACAGCGGTTGTAGGGCCTAATGGCAGTGGAAAAAGTAATATTGCTGATGCAATTAGATGGGTATTAGGAGAACAAAGTGCAAAGACTCTAAGAGGTAGCAGAATGGAAGATATTATTTTTTCTGGTACCAGCAAAAGAAGAGCTCTTGGATATGCTGAAGTGACTATTACTTTTGATAACTTAGATGGAGTTATACCTATTGATTATCAGGAAGTAGCTATTACTAGAAGGATGTTTAGATCTGGAGAAAGTGAATATTATTTGAACAAGAATTCATGCAGATTAAAAGATATTAAAGAATTATTTATGGATACTGGAGTAGGAAAAGATGGATACTCAATTATTGGACAAGGTAGAGTTGATGAAATACTCAGTAATAGACCAGAAGATAGAAGACATATATTTGAAGAAGCAGCAGGAATAGTAAAATATAAGACGAAAAAAAATGAAGCAGAAAACAAATTAGAAAAGACTGATAATAATTTGTTGAGAATAAAAGATATACTCTCTGAATTGGAAAAACAATATGATAACTTAAAAGAACAGTCTAAAAAGGCCTCACAATTCCTAGATCTATCTAATAAGCTAAAGGAAATTGAAGTAAATTTGTTGATTAGGAAAGTAGACAAGCTAAAAAAGGAAATAGAAACAAGTCAAAGTGAAAAAGAAAAAATTCAGGATAAAATTGATTTAATTTTAAAGGATAAAGATCAAGTTGATGAAACTTTAAATTCAATAAAATTAAAAATTGAGGATAAGGATTTATCAATAGAATCGTTCCAAAAAGAGAAGGATGAAATAACTAAATATTTAAACAAAAATGAAAATGATTTGACATTGTTACAAGAGAAAAAGAAATTTTATATAAAGGATATCGAAAGATTAAATAATGAAATGAATGAATTAAATTCTAATATTGAAGAACTGAAAAATGAAAAAACTACTTTAACAGAAACTAATGCAAAAATAGAGGAAGAACTTGATGTGTTGAGAAAAGATTATAATAAAAAAAATATTCGACTTGAAAAATTGAATGAAAATATTCAAAAAAGTGAAAAAGAGATAGAAGATGGGAAAGATAGAATTTATAAATTATATAATTTAATTACAGATAAAAAAAGCAAATTAAATAATATAGTTAGTTTTAAAGAAAATATATCTAAAAGAATTAAGCAGATAGAAAAGGATATTGATTCTCTATCAGAAAGGAAAAGAACAGATAAAGGTTTGCTGGAACAGTTTAAAGAGGATGAATTAAAAAAAGAAAAAGAAATTGTTAAAGAGAATAGGCAGCTTGCAAATTTAAAGTTAGAAGAACAAAAATATAAGGATAAGTTGGATAAACTTTATGCACAAATTAATCAAAACAAAGTTGATCTACAAGGAAAGATTTCTAATTTTAATTTGTTAAAGAATATGGAAGAAGATTATGAAGGATATTATAAAAGTGTGAAGAACTTGATGTTAGCATGTAAGAAGGATAGAGATTTAAGTAATAGGTTAATAGGAATTGTGGCAGATTTAATTAAAGTAGAACCGAAATATGAAAAGGCTATACAAGTTGCATTAGGTGGAAGCTTACAAAATGTAGTGACTAAAGATGAAAATGATGCTAAATATATAATAAATTATCTTAGAAATAAAAGATTAGGAAGAATAACATTCTTACCAATTTCCACAATAAAAAGTAAATCTATTGATATAAATCCTAAGGATAGAGAACAATACAATATAATTGGATTAGGTTCTGAATTAGTTACTTTTGATGATCTATATAAAGACATTATAGAATATTTATTAGGCAGAACTATAGTTGTAGATGATTTAGATGATGCAAACTTAGTTGCAAGAAGATTTAATTATTCTTTTAGGATTGTAACTATTAAAGGGGATATCATAAATCCTGGAGGGTCTATGACTGGAGGAAGTCTATCAAAGGTCAATAACAACTTACTTAATAGGAAATTTAGAATTGAAAAGATTAAAAAGGAAATAAATGAACTTTCAAAAACACAAGAAAAATTGGAACAAGATAAATCTGATATAAAATTGATTTTGAAAGACTATTCTCAAAAGATAAAGGAAAAAGATGAAAAACTTCATAATATTAATATTGAAATTATTAAAATAGAAAATGAAAAGAATAAATATGCTACAGAATTGGATAGAAGTGATGGTTCAATAGTAAAATTTAAAGATGAAATTAAACAGTTAAAATTAGAATTGAATGATATAGATAAAGATAAAAAGATACTTGAAGGAGAAATAGAGCAGTTAAGTGATCAAAACAATATAATCAAGGCAAATATAGAAGAATTAATGGAAAAATTTGAAAAAGAGAAGGATACTCGTGAAGGATCAATGGAGGAAGTAACTGATGTTAAAATAAGAATAAATTCTATAGAGAATAGGTTAACTAACAATAGAGAAAAACTTGAAGTGATAGAAAACAAAACACAAAGTATTATTAATTCAATTGATTTAAAAAAGAATGAGTCTGAGAGTAAAAAGGTAGAAATAGATGAGATATCTAATAATATTTTACTTATGAAAGATGAAATAGAAAAATTGTTAATAGATAAGAAAAGACAGGATGAAGAATTAACAGCATTAAAGAGACAAAAAGAAAAATTGATGAATGATTTTTATTTAAAACAAAATCGATTAAAAGAGATAAATGAAGATATTAGTAAACTTGAAAAAAGTAAAAATAGTTGGGATTTAAAAGAAACTAAGCGTAGTGTAAATTTAGAAAACATATACTCGAAATTATTGGATGAATACGAATTAAATTATGAACAAGCACTAGAACTGTGGATTGAATTAGATGATTTAGATAAAGCAACTAAAGAAGTGAAAAAGTTAAAGAATGAAATCAAAAGATTAGGATCAGTAAATTTAAGTTCAATAAAAGAATTCGAGGCGGTTAAGGAAAGATTAGAATTTATGACAAAACAACACAAAGATCTATTATCAGCTAAAGAAGATCTTAAAAAGGTTATACGAGATATGGAAGAAAAGATGAAAAAGCAATTTTTAATCAATTTTAAAAAGATAAATGAAAAATTCAATGAAGTATTTTCCATACTTTTTGGAGGGGGAAAGGCAAGTATAGCATTAGAAGATGAAGAAGATATTTTAAATTGTGGGATAGAAGTTAAAGTTCAACCACCAGGAAAGAAGTTACAAAATTTAAACTTGCTTTCAGGCGGAGAAAAATCATTAACTGCAGTAACATTATTATTTGCAATTTTAAAGGTTAAGCCAACACCTTTTTGTATATTGGATGAAATAGATGCTGCTCTTGATGATGCAAACATTGGTAGATACACAAATTATTTAAAGAATTTTGCTGCCAATACACAATTTATTATGATAACTCATAGGCAAGGCACTATGGAAATGGCCGATGTGTTATATGGAGTAACTATGGAAGAAGAAGGTATAAGTAAAATAGTTTCTGTTAAACTGACTGATAATCTGGAAGAAGTTGCAAGTTAAGGAGGGTAGATATGTTTAAAAATTTATTCAATAGGAAAAGCGAAGAAGAACAAAGAGAAAAAAATGAACTATCAGAGAATTCAAAATTGAATTTTTTTGATAAATTAAAAGTTGGATTGGGTAAGACTAGAAAAGGAATGACAGATAAGATAGATAACATACTCAAATCATATATCAAGATTGACGACGAGTTATTTGACGATTTAGAAGAGATATTAGTGACTGCTGATGTGGGAATTAATACAACTATGAATATTATTGATAGATTAAAGGATAGAGTAAAGAAGGAAAAGGTAACAGATCCTGATAAGATAAAAGAGCTTTTGAAATCAGAAATAAAAAATATTATGGCTGAATCCAACCTGGACAATAATTTAAACATTAGATCTTCTCCTGTAGTTGTCTTAGTGGTTGGAGTTAATGGTGCTGGCAAGACAACTACAATTGGGAAACTTTCATATAATTTAAGGAGAGAAGGTAAAAAGGTAATTATTGCAGCTGGTGATACTTTTAGAGCTGCTGCAATTGAACAACTAGAGGAATGGAGTAATAGAGCGAAAACTGAATTTATAAGTCATAGTGAGGGAGCAGATCCTGCTGCAGTAATCTTTGACGGTATACATGCTGCTAAATCTAGAAAAGCAGATGTTTTAATATGTGATACTGCTGGAAGACTTCATAGCAAAAAGAATTTAATGAATGAACTTAATAAAATATTTCGTGTAGTAGAACGTGAATATCCAGAGGCAGAAAAAGAGGTTTTACTAGTGTTGGATGCTACTACCGGTCAAAATGCGATTTCCCAAGCAAGGGTATTTAAAGAAGTATGTGATATAACAGGAGTTGCTTTAACTAAGTTGGATGGCACTGCCAAAGGAGGAGTTGTTATAGCAATTCAATCAGAGTTAGGGCTGCCTGTTAAACTTATTGGGGTTGGAGAAAGTATTGATGACCTTCAAAAGTTTGATACAGATGATTTTGTAGAAGCGATTTTTGATTGATAATATAAAAATTTAATTTCATATTGACAAGACTGTTTGATTATACTAAAATAATACTGTCAAGTAAAAAACTTGACAGTATTATTTTGGTTTGGTGATATAATGATTGACAAGTTGGTTGAAGTTGGAATTTTGTTTGATTTTTATGGGAAGTTACTCAGTGAAAAACAGTATACTGCTATTGAATTATACTACATTTATGATCTTTCATTAGCTGAGATAGGAGAAGAATTAGGTATTAGTAGACAGGGAGTATTTGATACATTAAAAAGAGCTGAAGAAAATTTATACGAATTTGAAAATACACTAAAATTGGTTAATAAATTTTATAACAGTAAAAAAGAGATCAACAAAATTTATGAATTAGCAGTAGATATAGAAAAAGAATCAAAACTCATAAATAATGAAAAAATACTTAAAAAAGCTGAAGACCTTAAGGATGTAGTGAAAACAATTATTGATAACAATCAGGAGGTCGTTAATTAATGGTATTTGAAAGCTTATCAGAAAAACTTCAGAATGCACTTGGAAAGCTGAAGGGAAAAGGAAAACTTTCCGAAAAAGATGTAGATAATGCTATGAGAGAAGTAAGACTTGCCCTTTTAGAAGCAGATGTTAATTTTAAAGTTGTAAAGGACTTTACTAAAAGTGTAAAGCAAAGGGCCGTTGGCTCAGAAGTAATGGAAAGCTTAACTCCTGGACAACAAGTAATTAAAATTGTAAATGAAGAATTGACTAACTTGATGGGAGAAAGTGAAACAAAGATAAACTTTGCTTCCAGTCCACCAACGGTTATACTGATGTGTGGATTACAAGGAGCTGGTAAAACTACTACTTCTGCAAAACTAGCTAATAATCTTAAAAAACAAAACAAGAATCCTTTGCTTGTAGCCTGTGATGTTTATAGGCCTGCAGCGATTAAACAATTAAAGGTTGTAGGAGAAAAGGTAGGAGTACCTGTATTTACAATGGGAGACAAAAACAGTCCAGTAGATATTGCAAAAGCAGCTATAGAACATGGTAGAAAGAACAATAATGATTGTATAATAATAGATACTGCAGGAAGACTTCATATAGACGAAGGTTTAATGGAAGAATTACAAGATATAAATGATTCAGTAAATCCACAAGAAATATTGCTAGTTGTTGATTCTATGACAGGACAGGATGCAGTAAATGTTGCAGAAATATTTAATGAGAAACTTGGTATAACAGGAATAGCACTTACTAAGTTGGATGGAGATGCAAGAGGTGGAGCTGCATTATCAATTAGGACTGTTACAGGAAAACCCATTAAATTCATAGGTATGGGTGAAAAGATGGATCAGTTAGAACCATTTCACCCAGATAGAATGGCTTCAAGGATATTGGGCATGGGAGATGTATTGAGTCTGATTGAAAAGGCTCAAGTTTCTATAGATGAAAAGAAGGCTAAAGAATTAGAAAAGAAAATTCGTTCTCAACAATTTACTTTAGATGATTTTTTAGATCAAATAGATCAAGTAAAGAATTTAGGACCTTTAGATGAATTGTTGGGAATGATACCCGGGGTTAATTCTAAAGCTTTAAAGAACTTGGATGTAGATGAGAAAGAAATAGTTAAAATACAGGCTGTTATACAATCAATGACTTTAGAAGAGAGAACTGATCCTTCTATCATAGATAGTAGTAGAAGAAAAAGGATAGCAAAAGGCAGTGGAACAACTGTACAAGATGTTAACAAGCTTTTAAAGCAATTTAAAGAAACCAAAAAGATGATGAGAAGATTTACTGACATGGAGAAAACAATGAAGAAAAAAGGGAAATCTAGATTCCCCTTTTTCTAAATAGATACTTACTAATAGAGGAGGTGTAAAGATGGCAGTAAAAATCAGATTAAAAAGAATGGGAGCTAAGAAAAACCCTTTCTATAGAATTATTGTGGCTGATTCACGTTCTCCAAGAAATGGACGTTTTATTGAGGAAATAGGATATTACAATCCTTTGACTAATCCTAAAACGGTTAAGATAGATGATGAAAAAGCTACTAATTGGTTAAATAATGGTGCTAAGCCTACAGATACTGTAGATAGATTATTTAGAGAAAATGGTATATATGAAAAAGATAGTGAAGTTGATTCAAATACTGGAGAATAGTTTCTAGGAGGTGCCAACATGGGTGAATTAGTTGAAGTAATAGCAAAAGCACTTGTAGACAACCCAGATAAAGTAGATGTTAAGGAAATAGAAGGAACTCAATCAGTTATAATTGAGTTAAAGGTTGCTGAAGAAGACATGGGTAAGATAATTGGAAAACAAGGTAGGATAGCAAAGGCTATTAGAACAGTTGTTAAGGCAGCTGCAATTAAAGAAAACAAAAGAGTAGTAGTGGAAATTATTCAGTAGTAAGTACTGCCGGGGTGCCTTTTGAGGTACCCTTCTACTATAATGGTTGGTGAATATATGGATTATATAAAGATTGGTAGAATAATTAATACTCATGGAATTAAAGGAGAATTAAAAGTATATCCTTTAACGGATGACATAACTAGATTTGATGACTTAGAAATAATCTATTTAGGTTATGATAAAGCCAAATTTGAAATTGAGAGAGTTAAATATTTTAAAGAATTGGTTATATTAAAATTCAAAGAGTTTAATAATATAAATGAAGTATTGAAATTTAAAGATGAGTTTATCTATATAGATGTAAAAGATAAGGTCAAATTACCTGAGGATCATTACTTTATATTTGATATTATAGGTTGTACAGTATTTGATACTGAAGGTAAAAAAATAGGTATAGTAAATGATGTTATTCAATCGACCAGTAATGATGTATATACTGTAAAAAACATGGAAACAGGTAAGGAATATTTAATACCAGCAGTAAAAGAATTTGTTGTTGATGTAGATATTAATAACGAGAAGATTACTATTGATCCAATTGAAGGAATGATAGAATGAAAATTGATATTTTGACTTTGTTTCCAGAGATATTTGATGTTTTTGAGAAATGGAGTATTATAGGGAGAACTATAGAGAAGGGTTTATTCTCTCTAAAGACAGTAAATATTAGAGACTTTTCTAAAGATAAGCATAAAAGGGTTGATGATTATCCCTTTGGTGGTGGTCCAGGAATGGTAATGAAACCTGAACCTATTTATGAAGCTTTATCAAGTGTAAAGTCGGATGACTCTACTGTTATATATTTATCTCCTCAGGGAAGGCTTTATGATCAAAATTTAGGAAAGTTGTTATCCAGAAAAGAACATTTAATACTTTTGTGTGGTCATTATGAGGGAGTAGATAATAGAATAATTGATAATTATGTGGATATGGAAATATCCATAGGTGATTATGTATTGACTGGTGGAGAAATTCCTGCGATGGTATTAATTGATTCTATTATCAGGCTGTTACCAGGCGCTTTGAATAGTGAAGAATCCTATATAGATGAGTCCCACTATAATGGATTATTGGAATATCCTCAATATACAAGACCAAGAACTTTTAATGGAGAAGCTGTACCAGAGATATTGTTATCTGGTAATCATAAAAGAATTGATAAATGGAGAAGATATCAATCTTTGAAGAACACATATATGAAGAGACCAGATTTATTAGAAAAAAAGGATTTAACAGACGATGAAATTGATATGTTAAATAATATAAAAAAAGCCTTTAGTAAAAAAAAAATGATAAGAAAGTGAGAATAAGGAAATTTTCTTATATATTATAAAAAAATTAATATAAAAAGTTGTATTTTATATACGCATATGCTATAATACTCAGCGTACAGAACTATGGATGGTCCTCTGTCGTGAATAGACGGCATGAACATCTAGGGAGAAGGGAGGTTTGAACAGTGGATATAATTAGAACAATAGAAGATGAACAAATGAAGGATAATTTACCTAATTTTAGAGTAGGTGATACTGTTCAAGTTCATTATAAGGTTAAAGAAGGTAGTAGAGAAAGAATTCAAGTATTTGAAGGCACTGTTATAAAAAGGCAAGGTGGAGGAATTGGAGAAACTTTTACTGTAAGAAGATTATCTTATGGGGTAGGTGTTGAAAGAACATTCCCTCTACATTCTCCAAGAATTGAAAAACTTGTTGTAACTAGAAAAGGTAAAGTAAGAAGATCAAAACTCTATTATTTAAGAGAAAGACAAGGAAAATCAGCTAAAGTTAAGGAAAAGAGAAAGTATTAATATGTTGGGACTTTTATAGTCCCTTTTTATTTATAAAAAAAGTAGGTGATTATATGAATATTAATTGGTATCCTGGACATATGAAAAAAGCTAAAGAATCTATTAAGAAAAACCTATCTTTAGTAGACATAGTATATGAAATAGTTGATGCAAGAATACCTTTTAGCAGCCAAAATCCAGATATAGATAATATAATAGGGCAAAAGCCTAGACTAAAAATATTGAATAAATCAGATTTAGCTAATGAAAAGAACAACTTAGAATGGAAGGAATACTTTAAAAGTAATGGAATATCTTCAGTTATTGTTGATTCAAAAAAGAATAAGGGGTTAGATGATGTTATAAATATGACCTATTTATTAACTGAAGAAAAAAGAAAATCATTATCTAAAAAGGGTATTAAGAATAAACCTACAAGAGCTATGATAATTGGAATACCAAATGCTGGGAAATCCACATTGATAAATAGCTTATCAAAAAGAAAAGGAGCTAAGGTAGGAAATAAACCTGGTGTTACGAAAGGAAATCAATGGATAAAGATAAAAGGTGATTTAGAGTTATTGGATACCCCAGGAATATTATGGCCAAAATTTAGTGATAAAGAAGTTGGATTGAATTTAGCATTCACAGGGGCTATAAAGGATGAATTACTGGATCTGGAAAGCTTAGCTATTAAATTGGTAGATAAATTAAATTCCATATCTGTTGAATATTTAGAACAACGATATAGGATTTCAGTAAAGGATAAAAGTTCTTACGAGATCATATTGGAGATTGGCAAAAAGAGGGGTTGTATTATATCAGGAGGAGAAGTGGACTTTAATAAAGCCGGTAATCTAATATTAGATGAATTTAGAAATGGAAAGATAGGAAGAATCACGCTAGAGTTTCCTGATTAACTGTTTTGAATAAGGGGGTCATAAAATTGACTGAAATTGAAAGGACGTTACAGAATAAAGGATATAAATATATAGCATGTATAGATGAAGTAGGGAGAGGCTGTTTAGCAGGCGATGTAGTAGCTTGTGCAATTATAATGCCAATTGATGAAATTATTAAAGGAGTGAAGGATTCAAAAAAATTGTCTCCTAAAAAAAGAGAAAAATTATACGATATTATAATTGATAATGCTATTGCTATAGGGATAGGACAAGTAGGACCAAAGATTATAGATGAAATCAATATTAAAGAGAGTACACGATTAGCCATGAAAAAAGCAGTGTTAAATTTAAAGAATAAAAATGAGCAAATTATAAATCCAGACTATCTTTTAATAGATGCAGAAGATGTTCCTATTGATATTTCACAGATGAGTTTGATAAAGGGAGATGAGAAGGTCTATGGTATTTCCTGTGCTTCCATAGTAGCGAAGGTCTATAGAGATAGATTATGTGAAAAATGGGGTCTTATGTATAAAGGATACAAATTAGAAAAGAACAAGGGATATGGAACCAAAGAACATAGAGATGCAATAAAAGAAATTGGTGCAACTCCTATACACAGGATGACTTTTTTAGGAAAGATATTATAAATATTTTAAGGTTGTGTGAATATAATGAAGATTAACGGCTTTATAAATTTCATGAGATTATACATAGATAATAAAGAAGAATTTTTAAAAGAAGGTAGTTTAATCTTAGGAGAGATATTGGAAACTAATGATGAATTAGCTTTAATTGATATTAAGGGTTTAGGTACAGTAAAAGCTATCACTGAAAACAATTTAAAAAATTACATAGGTAAAGAATTAACATTCATAATAAAATCATTGTCGCATAATAGAATGGAATTAAAGCCTATTTTTAATAATACAGGTAATGATACTTCTGCAGGAGCAATGAAAAAAAAAGAAAAGTATTTAGGGGATATTTTAAAAGAGTTTCACATAAAAGATGACTTTATTACTAAGGAATTTTTGAATAACTTAATAAAGTATAATGTACAAATAAATAAAGAAAATTTATCTAATGGAATTGGAATACTTGACAAATTAGAACATTTACTAGATATTAAAGAAGATGAAGTAGCTATATTAGCGAATAGAACTAATCAAATATTAAATATTGATAAAGAAGATATTAGAAATATTATTATAAAAAAGGATGAAGGAATTTCAAAAAATAATATAACTGATATTTTGAAAGAGCATATCAATATACTACAAAAGAAAGAAATTGATAGAAATTTGATAAAATTGGCTGCTTTTTTTATAAAACATAATATAAAACCAACTTTAAATAATATAAGATTCATAACAGAATTGAATGAAGAACCAATGACATTTTCGAAAGATTATGAAATGTTGAAATCTTTTATAAATAATAAGTTTACAAATGAAAATAAAAATATTATTATAGATATTGAAAGTTTTAATAACTTAATTGAAGAAAATGAAATTAATTATAAAGAGAGTTTAGAAAAAATTTTAAACTATATTAGAGAAAACAAAGTTAATATGGATAGTAGTGTTAACAATAGTGTTGAGGAATTTATGAACAAGATTGAGTTTTTAAAGGAAATGAATAGAGAGCTAGTATTTTTTTATTTACCTTTAAATCTAGAAAATGATCTATATAATGGTGCTATAACATTGCTTAAAAAGAGGAAAAGAAAAAGTGGATTTACTGGTAATACAAATATATTTATCAATTTAACCACTAGAAATTTAGGAAATATTAAGATTTCATGTCAAGCGCTAAATCTTGATATAAAAGTCAAATTTATCAACATGAAAGATGAAGATATAAATCTATTTAAATCAAAGGAAGATGAACTTAAATATTTAGTAAAAAGTACAGGCTATAGAATAGATTCAATCGAATACTCGTTTAAGAATAATGAAGATATTTTAGATTCTTTAATTATAAATCAAAAGCCTTTATATTATTTAGATGTGCAGGTGTAGATTATGACAAAGAAAAAAGATGTTAAGAAGAATAAAGCAGTAGCACTTTCTTATAAAGAGAGTTATAATGCACCGAAAGTGATTGCTAAAGGAAGAGGAGAAATTGCTGATAAAATAGTAAATGTAGGAAAAAAGGAAAAGATTGAGATATATAAGGATGAAGACTTGATAGAAAAATTAATAAGGTTGGATTTGTGTGAAGAAATTCCACCAGAATTATATGAAGCAGTTTCTAAAATTATTTTATTTGTTTATTATTTAGATAAAGAAAAGGGAGAATCTTATGAGTAATAATATACAAAAAGGTGCATATGGAGAAGGTAAAGCAACGAAGTATCTTATATCTAAGGGATATAAGATTATAGACAGAAATTATACAACTAGGATAGGTGAAATAGATATAATTGCAATTAAGTCTAAAACATTGGTCTTCGTTGAAGTGAAAACTAGGTCAAATACAAATTATGGATTTCCATATGAAGCTGTTAATAGAAAAAAACAGAATAAGATATTAAGGAGTTCTTTAATATATATAAAACATAAGAAGTTAGATAATTATCAAGCAAGATACGACATAATTGAAGTTTATTTGCATGATGAACCAAATATTAATCATATTGAAAATGCTTTTTGTATGTAATTATCAAGAAATGTGATATTATAGCTATTACCCAGGGAATAGGAACTGCTTAAGACAAAGGGGGTAAATATGTATTCTAAGATAAATACTTGTGTATTACAAGGACTTAATGGAAATATTATAGAAGTTGAAACCGATCTATCTAGAGGGATGCCAGTGTTTAATATTGTCGGGTTACCGGATGTTTCGATTAAAGAATCAAAGGAAAGAGTAAGAACTGCCATAAAGAATAGCGGCATTCAATTTCCCTTATCAAGAATTACGGTTAATTTAGCACCTGCTAATCTAAAAAAAGAAGGTTCTCAATTGGACTTAGCAATTGCTATTGGGATTTTACAAGCTATGGGTATTGTTAAAGGTTTCAACTATGAGGATACAGCCTTTATTGGCGAATTGTCTTTAGATGGTAGATTAAATTCAGTAGAAGGTGCATTACCAATGCTTATTTCTATGAGAGAATCTAATATTAAAAGGTGTATTGTATCTTATGATAATAAGGATGAATGTGCAGCGGTTGAGGATATAGATATTATTCCAGTTCAAACTTTGAGCCAGGTGATCAATTATTTGAATCAAGAAAAAACAATATCACCATATAAAAATAAAGAAGTGTTCTCATTAGATGAGGAGGAATGTTTTAATGTGGATTTTGGTGATATTAGAGGGCAAGAGGGACTCAAAAGATCTTTGGAAGTAGCTGCAGCTGGTGCTCATAATATATTGATTATCGGACCGCCTGGAGCTGGTAAGACTATGGCTGCTAGAAGATTATCTACTATATTACCTAAATTAACATTTGAAGAGGCTATTGAAGTAACGAAGATTTATAGTGTTGCTGGACTTTTGAAATCCAACTCCTTAATAAAGAGTAGACCTTTTAGATCTCCGCACCATACATCTTCTGCTGTAGCTTTAATTGGTGGAGGTAGAATTCCTAAACCTGGTGAAGTGTCTTTGGCACATAATGGGGTTCTTTTTTTGGATGAAATTCCGGAATTTAAAAAAAGTGTTTTAGAAGTGTTAAGGCAGCCTATGGAAGATGATGTTGTGACTATATCTAGAGCAAATGCTAGCCTTACTTATCCGTCTAAGTTTATGATGGTAGCTAGCATGAATCCATGTCCATGTGGATATTATGGAGACCCTTACCATGAATGTAGTTGTTCACAAAGTAGTATAGATAGATATTTAAATAAGTTAAGTAGCCCACTTCTTGATCGAATTGATATTCATATTGAAGTGCAACCAGTTAACTATAAAGAATTGAAAGGCGGTAAAAAGACAGAGACGTCAAAGGATATAAGAAAAAGAGTGAACAAAGCAAGAAAGCTTCAACTGAAAAGGTATAAAGATGATAATATATACAGCAACTCTCAATTAGGTTCTAAAAATATAAAGAAGTATTGTATACTGAATAATGGAGCAGAAACAATTATGAAAGAAGCATTTAATAAGTATAGATTTAGTGCAAGAACATATAATAAAATATTAAAAGTTAGTAGAACAATAGCTGATCTAGATGGAGAAGAACTAATACTTGAGAAACATATATTAGAAGCTGTGAGGTATAGAAGTTTAGATAATAAGTATTGGGGGTAAAGTGCATTGAGGGATATTTCTAACAGGGATGTTTTGATATGGTTAAACAGTATAAATATTGGGAATAAAAATATTGACAAGATAATGAATCAAGTTTCACAGTTATCAGATCTATGGAATTCTTCCTCTGATAAAATATATAATTTAAAAGGTATAAAGCAAAAAATCAAAGAAGAGATAATATCTAAACGAAAAGATGATTACTTAAAAAGATTATTTGATGCAATAGAAAAGCATAATATAGATGTAACTACTGTATTGGATGAAAATTACCCAATGGGTTTACATTATATATATGATAAACCTAAGGTTATATATATAAATGGAAATATTATTGAAAAAGATAATATTGGTATTGCTATAGTAGGTTCTAGAAAAGCAACATCCTATGGAAAATGGGCTACAGAAAAGTTTGTTAAAGAATTGGTAAAATTAGATGTTACCATAGTCAGTGGTCTGGCTTTAGGAATTGATAGTGTAGCACATAAGGCTGCCTTAAGAGAAGGAGGTAGAACTATTGCGATCCTAGGAAATGGATTGGATGTTATATATCCCATGAAAAATAAGAAAATATATGAAGAGATCCCTAAAAATGGAGCATTGATTTCAGAGTATTTTTTTGGAATGCCGCCTTTAGCTTATAATTTCCCACAAAGAAACAGAATAATTAGTGGTTTGTCTTTAGGGGTTGTTGTGATAGAAGCTAAGAAAAAAAGTGGATCTTTGATAACAGCTCAACATGCTTTAGAACAAGGTAAAGAGGTATTTGCTCTGCCTGGCAATATTAATAGTATATTTAGTGAGGGGACAAATCAACTTATTAAAGATGGGGCAAAGTTAATAATGGAAATTGATGATATAATTGAAGAAATATATCAGCTTCAAGAAAAAACAAAAATTAAAAAAGAAGAAAATATTGATTATTCCCAATTAAGTACATTGGAAAAGCAAGTATTTGAGTTAATAAAAGAAAAACCAATACATTGTGATAGTATAGCAGCAAATACTGGCATAGATATTTCTACTATTAACAGTATTCTAACTATATTAGAATTAAAGGGAATGATTAAAGAGATGACTGGTAGGATATTTACTCTATCATAAGTACGACATTAATCTGGAGGTGTAATCATTGCAGAAAAATTTAGTTATAGTTGAATCACCTGCCAAGGCGAAAACAATAGGTAAATTTCTAGGGAAAAAGTATAAAGTAAAGGCTTCTGTAGGACATATAAGAGATTTACCAAAGAGTAGTCTTGGCATTGATATAGAAAATAATTTTAATCCAAAATATATAACCATTAGAGGTAAAGGCCCAATAGTTCAAGAACTTAAAAGAGAAGCCAAAAAAACTGAAAAAGTATTTTTAGCAACTGACCCTGATAGAGAGGGTGAAGCCATATCATGGCATTTGGCTTATATATTAGGTATTGAAGATAAAGAACCTGTAAGGGTTGAATTCAATGAAATTACTAAAGATGCTATACTAAATGCTATCAAAAAACCAAGAGTTATTGATAAGGATTTGGTCGATGCTCAACAAGCGAGAAGAATACTAGATAGACTGGTAGGCTATAAGATAAGCCCTTTACTTTGGAGAAAAATAAAAAAGGGCTTGAGTGCAGGTAGAGTTCAATCCGTTACGGTAAAAATCATATGTGATAGAGAAAAAGAAATAGAAAATTTTGTACCTGAAGAATATTGGAGTATAAAAGCATTATTAGAAAAGGATAAGATTCCTTTTGAAGCAAATTTTTATGGCGTTTTAGAAAAAGGAAAGGATAAAAAACTAAAACTTTCGAATAAAGATGAAGTAGATAAAATATTAAATTCTTTAGATAAAGATAATTTTGTTGTTAAAGAAGTAAAAAAAGGGAAGAAAAAGAGAAATCCTTATCTTCCTTATACAACTAGTACTTTACAACAAGAT
This sequence comes from Schnuerera sp. xch1, assembly GCF_019931165.1. Taxonomy (GTDB): domain Bacteria; phylum Bacillota; class Clostridia; order Tissierellales; family Tepidimicrobiaceae; genus JAIOUP01. Next base: position 242,270 of record NZ_JAIOUP010000001.1, on the reverse strand, counting down.
GCTTCCAAAAAACTAGGATTTTCTGCAAAGAAAAGCATGAAATTGGCACAACAACTTTATGAAGGGATTGATATTAAAAAAGAAGGTACAGTCGGTTTAATTACTTATATTAGAACTGATTCTACTAGAATTTCAGAAGAAGCATTAAATGCAACTAAGACATTTATAAACGATAATTATGGAGAGGAATATAGTAATGGAGGCAAACCATATAATAAAAACAAGAAAGGAGCTCAAGATGCTCATGAAGCTATAAGACCTACATCTGTTTTGAGGGTACCTAAAGATATAAAGGATTCTTTGACTAAAGATCAATTTAAACTATATGATTTAATTTGGAGGAGATTTGTAGGTTCACAAATGAGCCCTGCAAAGTATGATACTATTTCAGTAAAGATACTTTCAAATGATTGTATATTTAAAGCTTCAGGATCAAAATTGAATTTTAAAGGATTCCTAAAGGTTTATAAGATCAATGAAAAGAATGATAGTAATTCTGAGATACCAATGCTTACAAAAGGCGAAACAGTTAAAGTGAATAGTATTGAACCTAATCAGCATTTTACCCAGCCTCCTTCTAGATATACTGAAGCATCATTGATTAAGACTCTAGAAGAGTTAGGTATTGGTAGACCAAGTACCTATTCACCAACTATTTCAACTATATTAAATAGAGAATATGTAAATTTGGAAAACAAATCTTTTGTACCAACAGAATTGGGGATATTAGTAAATGATTTATTAGAAGAATATTTTAAGGACATAGTGGATGAAAAATTTACTGCAGATTTAGAACAAAAACTTGATAAAATTGAAGAAGGAAAATATACTTGGAAAGCAATAGTTAGTGAATTTTACAAACAGTTTGAAGTGGTATTAAATAAAGCTGAAGAAGAGATTGATAAGATAGAAATTGAGGACGAAGTCACTGATGAAGTTTGTGAAAAATGTGGAAGAAATATGGTAATCAAGAATGGAAGATATGGTAAATTTTTAGCCTGCCCTGGATATCCAGAATGCAAAAATACAAAACCTATTTTGCACACAATAGATGTACCATGTCCAAAATGTGGAGGCAATATAGTTAGAAGAAGATCTAAAAAGGGAAGAATGTTCTATGGGTGTAGTAATTTTCCAGAATGTGATTTTATATCTTGGGATGAACCGATTAGGGAAAAATGTCCTAAATGTGATGGGGCTATGGTAAAAAGAAAGACTAAAAAAGGGATAACAAAGCGATGTATGGATAAAGAGTGTGGTTATAGTGAAATTGAAAACAAATAAATTATACTGTACATTTTGTTAATAATATAGTAATCTATATTATAGATGGCCATAGAAGATTAAATTTTCTGAAAATGATAAAACTAATGGAATCGGATAATAGTTATATTATAATGAGGTGCTTGTTAATGATGAAAGGAACTACTATTGTTGCTATTAAGAAAGATGATAGAACAGCTATCGCAGGAGATGGTCAAATAACTTTTGGCAATCAAACAATTATGAAAAATACTGCAAAAAAAGTTAGGAGAATATACAATAATAATGTTATAATAGGTTTTGCTGGTTCAGTTGCAGATGCATTAACTTTAGCTGAAATATTAGAAGAAAAGCTAGAACAGCATAGTGGAAATTTGAAAAGAGCAGCTGTTGAGCTTGCAAAGGATTGGAGAAGAGATAAGACTTTAAGGAAACTAGAGGCTTTATTGATTGCTGCTGATAAGGATAATTTACTTCTTATCTCTGGTAATGGGGAAGTAATAGAATCAGAAGATGGAATACTTGCAATTGGTTCTGGAGGCAATTATGCATTAGCTTCTGCAAAGTCTCTTTTAAAGCATTCTAGTTTATCAGCTGAAGAAATAGCTAAGGAATCTATCCTAATTGCTTCATCTATTTGTGTATATACTAATGATAATATAATCTGTCAAGTAATTTAAGGAGAGTGATTTTTATGAAGGAATTGACACCAAAGCAAATAGTTGAAGAGTTGGATAAATATATAGTTGGGCAGAACAAGGCAAAAAAAGCAGTTGCTATATCTTTAAGAAATAGATATAGAAGAAATTTATTACCAAATGAATTTAAAGATGAAATAAGACCTAAGAATATATTAATGATTGGTCCTACTGGTGTTGGTAAAACTGAAATAGCTAGACGATTATCGAAGTTAGTTAAGATGCCATTTATAAAAGTTGAAGCAACTAAATTTACTGAAGTTGGCTATGTTGGTAGAGATGTAGAGTCAATGGTTAGAGATTTAGTAGAGGAATCCATAAGGATGGTAAAGGTTGAAAAAATAGACCAAGTATATGATAATAGTAAAGAATTAGCTGATCAAAAAATATTACAGATACTTGTTCCTCATTCTTCTAAGAAAAAGGATAAAAATCCATTAGAAATGTTGTTTAATAATTCGGAAGAAGATAAAACAACAGATGAAGTAGACGATGAAATTATAATCAATAAAAGAAAAGAACTAGAGAAAAAGTTAAAAGATGGAGATCTAGATGATAAAATCATAGAGATTCAAATTGAAGATAATCATAATTCAACAGTGGAATTATTTAGTGGATTAGGAATTGAAGAATATAATATTAACATGAGTGATATGTTTGGAGATTTATTACCTAAGAAAACTAAAAAAAAGAAAGTAACAGTAAAGGAAGCAAGAAAAATTATTAGTAATCAAGAAGCACAAAAGCTGATAGATATGGATGAAGTTATAGATATAGGGATTAAAAAAGCCGAAGAAAATGGAATGATCTTTATTGATGAAATAGATAAGATTGCTGGTAAAGATTATAGTAGTGGTCCAGATGTTTCGAGAGAAGGCGTCCAAAGAGATATATTGCCTATAATCGAAGGAACAACAATCATGACAAAATATGGACCTGTTAAAACGGACTATATATTGTTTATTGCAGCTGGAGCTTTCCATGTTTCGAAGGTTGAAGATCTAATACCAGAAATACAAGGTAGATTTCCTATTAGAGTTGAATTAGACAATCTTACTGAAGATAACTTTAAAGAGATATTAACTAAGCCTAAAAATGCTTTAATAAAGCAGTATAAGTTTTTAATAAAAACAGAAGGTTTTAGCTTAGAATTTTCAAAAGGTGCAATAGATGCAATTGCAAAAGTTGCTTTTTTAATCAATGAACAGTCAGAAAACATTGGAGCTAGACGATTGCATACTGTTTTAGAAAAACTGCTTGAAGATATTTCATTCCAAGTTCCTGATTTGGATACAGATAGAATTACAATAAGTGAAACCTATGTGAATGAGAAATTAAATGCATATATTCAGCAAAAAGACATATCAAAATATATTTTATAAAGAGGAGGATATTGATGGTAGAAAATTTATTACAAAAAACAAGAAGATTAAACAAGACATTACAGAGTTCAGGTTCAAAGCCTGTTTCATTTCAAGAACTTAGTAAAATACTTAGTGAAGTTTTAGAAGCTAATGTATATATTGCTAGTAAAAAAGGTAGAGTATTAGGGTTTTCACTGTCCGATGGATTTGATTGTGATATGATTCAAACTGAAGTTGTTGAAGAAAAGAGATTTCCACAAAAATATAATGATGAACTATTAAAGGTTTCTGAAACAAAGGAGAATTTTAAGGAAATTGATGAATGTGTATTTGATCAGGTTACAGAATGTGCTCATCCAGATAAGATAGCTACAATAATACCAATCAACAGTGGTGGAGAAAGATTAGGTACATTGGTCATAGCACGATATGGTAGAATGTTTACAGAAGATGATTTAATATTAGCTGAATATAGTGCAACAATTGTAGGGATGGAAATCCTTAGATCTAAAGCAGAAGAAGTTGAGGATGAATCAAGGAAAAAAGCAGTAGTTCAAATGGCAATAGGGACACTATCATTTTCAGAATTAGAGGCAATGGAACATATCTTTGAAGAATTAGATGGAGATGAAGGATTGATTGTAGCAAGTAAGGTAGCAGATAGAGTAGGTATTACAAGATCAGTTATAGTAAATGCTCTTCGAAAATTTGAATCAGCTGGTGTAATTGAATCTAGATCCTTAGGAATGAAAGGAACACATATAAAGGTACTAAATGACAAACTACTTGAAGAATTGGAAAAGATAAGAGAATCATAAAATTGAAATATTCATTAAAAGAAATGGTGAGATATCTCACTATTTCTTTTTTTTTGGGACTTATGAAGTATATAACAAATTTAGTCAAATTTTGCTTTTAAAATGGAGAATTTTGTAGTATTATATAATATAATAGAGATATATATATGTAGCATAACTTTTACGACAAATAATTTACCAATTTAAGTAAATATTATTCAAATTGATTATAAGAGGTGATAAAATGTTGAATAATTTTAATGGTAGTATTGACATCTTGAATAAAGCACTTAATGGACTCTGGCTGAGAGATAAAGCCATTAATCAAAATATATCAAATGCTAACACGCCGAATTATAAGAGATTAACTGTAAGTTTTGAAGACAGCTTAAGAGAGGCTATAACCAATAGTGAATCAAAGCTTGTTGTCACTCATGAAGATCACTTTCCAGTATCTAATTCTCAAAGTGAAGTTGTACCTAGTCTTCATGTAGACAAAGGTTATTCTTATAGATTTGATAAAAACAATGTCAATATCGATGTGGAATCAGCAAATCTTGCAAAGAATTCCATTATGTATAATGCTGTGGTAAACCAATTAATAGGTGAATTTGATAAGATTAAGAATGTTATTAATGAAGGGAGTAGATAGGAGTGGGAATATTTGATTCAATTAATATTAGCTCTTCAGCTTTAACCGCAGAAAAAACTAGAATGGATATTATAAGCAAAAATATTGCAAATGCAAATACTACCAGAGCTACTGGGGGATTACCCTATAGAAGGCAAATGGTTGTATATGAAGAGAACAAAAATGATCAATTTTCATCTTATTTAGACAGAAGTACAAATAAATTTAATGGGAACGGAGTAGTGATAAGCGAAGTTATTGAAGATGAGACTCCTTTTAAATTAAAATATGAGCCTGGTCATCCAGATGCTGATGAAAATGGTTATGTGATGTTACCTAATGTCGATGTAGTAAGTGAAATGGTAAATATGATAGATGCTCAAAGAGCTTATGAGGCTAATGTTACAGCTATGAATACCACTAAGTCCATGTTGATGAAAGCATTGGAAATAGGAAGGAGATAGTTAAATGCAGGTAAAAAACATTGATATAAACAATATACTTGGGTCAGATATCGAAAAGGCAAAAGGTATCAAACAGGAAAATGATGGCAAATTTAGCTCCTTTTTAAACACTGCGTTAGATAGGGTAAATGAACTGCAACTGGTAAGCAGTGAATATAAAAAACTATTGGCTACTGGTGATGTAGATAATTTACATAATGTAACTATTGCTGCGGAAAAAGCAAATATTGCTTTACAATTGACATTGGCAATCAGAAATAAGGTTACTGAAGCATATAAAGAAATAATGAGGATACAAATTTAACAAATGTTGTAAGGAATGAGGTGTTAAAGTGGTAGAAACAATACACCAGTTGAGAGATAAATTAAATGAATATTGGCAAGGACTTGAAAAAAACAAAAAAATTAAAATACTCATAATCAGCGTCATCAGTATATTATCAATTATTATACTTTCTATAATATTAACTAGAACTAATTATGAAATTCTTTATCAAAATCTTACCTTAGAAGACATGTCAGATGTAACTGATAAGTTGGACGAGCTAGGTATTGAATGGAAAACTCCAGACGATAATCCTACAACCGTGATGGTGCCAGAAAAAATGAAGAACCAGGCTAAAATTGGATTAGCTGCTGATGGATTACCAAAGGATGGATATAGTTTTATAGATGCATTTAATGATAGTAGTTGGACAATGACCGATTATGATAAAAAAGAAAGAATGAAATTAGCATTACAAAGTGAATTGTCTTCAACTATATCAGAAATTGATGGGGTTGAAAAAGCAACTGCGTACATAGACGAAGAAGATGATAAAGGTTTTGTTTTAGATGAAAATATAAAGGAAACTTCTGCTTCAATTTTTATAGAGAGAAGTACTAATAGACCTTTATCAGGAGAAACAATTACTGCTATTCAAAATCTTGTAGCTTCATCTGTAAATATGGATCCAGAGAGAGTACAAATAGTTGATAATGAAGGGAAATTATTAACAGGTGAAGAAGAGGAATCGGACCTATTGATGACTGACCAATTGAATATAAAAAGCGGTTTGGAATCAAAGATAAATGATAGTATAAAGGACTTTTTAGAGAATGTATTTGGAGAAGGGAATATAGATGTAAGATCTAGCGTTAAAATGAATTTTGATAGTGAAAAAACTAATATAGTAGAGTTTTCACCTCCAGTAGAAGGCAGTGAAGAAGGGTTAATTAGAAGTATGGAAGAAATCGAAGAGCAGACGGTTAGCGGTGCATCTGGAGGAGTACCTGGAACAGATGAAAACCCTCCTGATTATGAGATGGTAGACGATGGACAGGATTCATACGATAAGAAAAGTAGTACTATAAATTTTGAATTGAATGAAATAAACAAAGAGATCAGAAAAGCACAGGGACAAGTAGAAGATATAACGGTAGCAGTTTTAATCAACAAAGATGTATTAATAGATGGGAATTTTACACCAGAAACAGAAACGGAGATTGAAGAGTTAATCTATGCTGCTACAGGATTAGACACTAGTCAAGTTAGAGTAAATGCACAAAGCTTTATCTCTGATGAAGTAGCTGATATTCAAGAGAATGGCATGGGAATGAATTGGTTAGCAATAGCAATAATTTTGGTGGCTATAGCATTAGTTGCAGGTTTAATTATATACAGAAGAAAAAGAAATAAAGAATCTGAAGAATTGGAAGAATTACAAGCTCAAATGGAAGAAGAAGCTATAAGGGATGAAATGGAAGATATAGAATTTGAAACTGAAGAATCAAAAGTTAAATCTCAGATAGAAAGATTTGTTGACAAGAAGCCAGAATCAGTTGCTCAATTATTAAGGACTTGGTTGAATGAATAGGAGAGATTTAATATGACAGTTAGACAATTTAATGGCAAAGAAAAAGCAGCAATACTTTTAATAAGTCTAGGACCTGAAAAATCTGCTGAAATATTTAAACATTTAAATGAGGATGAAATTGAAGAGTTAACTTTGCAAATAGCCAATATGCGTATGATATCTTCTGAAGAAAAGCAGAATGTATTGGAAAACTTCTATCAAATTGCAGTAGCTCAGGAATATATTTCCGAAGGAGGTATTGATTACGCTAAAAAAATTCTTGAAAGAGCAGTAGGCTCCGATAAAGCAGTTGATATCATAAACAGATTAACATCTTCATTGCAGGTTAAACCATTTGAATTCATTAGAAAAGCTGACCCAAATCAGCTATTGAACTATATTCAGGATGAGCACCCTCAAACAATTGCATTAATTCTCTCTTATTTGAACCCTAATCAGTCTGCACAGCTGATTGCTAGTTTACCACCAAACAAACAGGCAGAAGTAGCTATGAGAATTGCAACTATGGATAGAACTTCGCCAGATATAGTTAAGGAAGTAGAAAAGGTACTAGAAACTAAATTCTCTGATGTGTTATCTCAAGACTTTACAGCTACTGGTGGTATACAAACTGCAGTGGATATATTGAATTCTGTAGATAGAGGAACGGAGAAACATATTATAGAAGAATTAGATATGATTGATGCAGAGTTAAGTGAAGAAATAAGAAAAAGGATGTTTGTATTTGAAGATATTGTATCATTGGATAATAGAAGTATCCAGAGAGTTATTAGAGAAATCGATAATTCACAATGGGCTATTGCATTGAAGGGTGCAAGTGAAGAGGTTAAGGAAGTTATATTTACAAATATGAGTAAGAGACTTGTTGAAATGATTAAAGAAGATATTGAGTTTATGGGACCAGTTCGTATTAGAGACATAGAGGAAGCTCAACAGAATATTGTTAATATTATCAGGAAATTAGAGGAAGATGGAGAAATAATTACTCCTAGAGGAGGAGCTGAAGTCATTGTCTAATATTATAAAATCTTTTAGAGTTATTGAAAGTAATGTTGTTTCACAGGATGCTGATATAGAGATTGAGAAAAAAAATGCTATATATGAAGATCTTTTAATAGAAGCCAAACAAAGATATAAAGATATAATTTCACAAGCAAATGAAGAGGCAGAAAGAATTGTGGATAAGGCATATAGTGAATATGATGAAAGGCTGAATGATGCTTATGAAAAGGCAAAGGAAATTTTTGAAGAACATAAGTTAGAAGGACATGATGAAGGATATAAGTTAGGTAAAGAACAAGGATATACTGAAGGATATGATAAAGGATATAAAGAAGGTAAAAAAGAAGCAGAAGAATTAGTAGATGAAGCATTAGATATAAAAAAATTCTATATTGAAAAAAGAAATAATATGCTAAAAGAGGCTGAAAATGATCTAATTGAACTTGTGATATCAATATATGAAAAGGTAATCTATAAAAAAATAGAAGAAGATGGTGAACTGATTGTATCCCTGGTGATGAATGGAATTGATAATTTGGAAATAAAGGATAAACTGACAATAATAGTTTCTCAGGATGATTATGAAATTGCAAATAAGTCCAAAAACATTATACTAGCCAAAGCAAGTTTAATTGATGAGGTTGATATTAGAGTAAATAGTGACATGGTCAAAGGAGATTGTATTTTAGAGACATCTAAGGGTAATGTAGATGTAAGTATAAAAAATCAATTAGATGAAGTTAGAGATTTAATAATATCAATATTAAATAATGAGTGATAGATATGGAAAAAACATTGGATATAAAAAAATATATTAATAGAATTAATGAAAAGCGTTTTGTAAAGTTTACTGGTAATATAACCAAAGTTACTGGTCTTACCATTGAATCTAATGGTCCTATTACATCGATTGGAGAGCTCTGCCATATATTCCCCAATAATAAGAATGAATCTGTTTTAGCAGAAGTAGTTGGGTTCAAAGATGAAAATATACTTTTAATGCCATTAGGTGATATGGAAGGTATTGCGTCAGGTAGTAAAGTATTAGCTAGTGGTAAGACTTTCAGAGTATGTGTAGGAGAAGAATTGATTGGCAGAGTATTAGATGGTTTAGGCAATCCTATTGATGATAAAGGATCAATTAAAACTCAAAAAACATATGAAGCTTCAAATTGTCCGCCAAATCCATTACAAAGACAGGTCATAGCTGAAGTCTTACCATTGGGAATTAAGGCTATAGATGGAATGCTCACTTGTGGTAAAGGACAAAGAATAGGTATATTCGCTGGGAGTGGGGTAGGTAAAAGCACCCTCATGGGAATGATTGCTAGAAGCAGTTCAGCAGATGTCAATGTAATAGGTTTAATAGGGGAAAGAGGCAGAGAAGTTAGAGAATTTCTAGAAAAGGATTTAAGAGAAGAAGGATTAAATAAATCAGTAGTGGTAGTAGTTACTTCAGATCAACCTGCATTAATAAGGGTAAAGGGAGCTTTAGTTACTACTGCAATAGCTGAATATTTTAGAGATTTAGGAAACAATGTAATGCTTTTGATGGATTCAGTTACAAGATTTGCTATGGCTCAACGAGAAATTGGATTAGCTATAGGCGAACCTCCAGTTACTAGAGGATATACTCCTTCGGTTTTTGCAGTATTGCCTAAATTATTGGAAAGAGCAGGTACATCATCTAAAGGGACTATTACAGGGTTATATACAGTATTAGTAGATGGTGATGATATGAATGAACCAATTACTGATGCTGTAAGAGGCATACTTGATGGACACATCGTTTTATCTAGAAAATTGGCAAATCAAAATCATTATCCAGCAATAGATGTACTATCAAGTGTTAGCAGAGTTATGCCTAGTATAGTCGATAAAGAACATATGGAAATGGCTAATTCCATAAAAAATATTATGGCGACCTATAGGGAATCTGAAGATTTAATTAATATTGGTGCTTATAAAAGAGGATCAAATAAAAAAATAGATAAGTCGATTGAATTAAAAGAAGATATTGACAAACTATTGATGCAAAAAACATTAGATATATATCCTTTCAAAGATACTGTTTCAATGATGAGTGACATAATGACTCGAATACATGAATGATAACAGGAGGAAAATTGATGGCAAATTTTGATTTTAAACTAGAAAGGGTCTTGAATTATAAGAAAACTGTTGAAAATTTTAAGAAGAATAAATATGGTATGATGCGGCAAAGGCTAATTAAAGAGGAAGATAAACTTAGCAATTTTAATGATCATAAAAAGACTATTATAGAAGAAAAAAATATGTCTAATATTAAGATAAAAGCAGGGGATTTAGCAATGTATAATAGCTATATAAATGATCTAAATATACAAATAAAAAAACAAGAAGAAATAGTGATAGAGACAAAAGAAAATTTGGAAAGGGCTAAAGATGAGATGATTGTATCTATCAAGGAAAAAAAGATATTTGAAAAGTTAAAGGAAAATAAGTATGAGGAGTATATCTGCGAGTTAAAAAAACAGGAAGAAAAACAAAATGATACGTTGTTAAGCTATAGAATTAGTAATCAGCAGTAGGAGGAAAAGCAATGGAAAATAATGAAGTTTCAAAAAAAAGAAGACCAGGTAAATTAAAGCTTATAATTATCATATTCGTCATTATCATGCTCATTATTACATTGAGTTTACTCTACTTTAATAATGCAACATTCAAATCAAAAGCAGATAACTTGTTTAAAAAATTACCTGGAAATGGTAATAGAAATACCAGTTCCTCTTTTACAGATTCTGAGCTCAATACAATGAAAGAAGATTTAGCAGGATATTATTTATCTTTGGAGCCAGATGTTGCTGCTGATAAACTGTATATAGTTAAAAACGACGATGAAACATTATATAGTGATGTTATTAAGCTAATGAACTCAAGATCTTCATCAAAGACTGCTCAGATAATTACATTGATTAGAAATATAGAGAATAGAGAAGGTTCATTGATTTCAATTTATGAAGAAGTGAAAGAAAAGAATCAAAATTCGCTACTTGAAAAAACAAGTAGACTGGAGAATCAAGATCTTTTAATGACGATAAATGAAATAGAGAGTGGGACAATCTCTGGAGTAGATCTATCAGCTATTTTTACAAATATGAGTGAAGAGAAGGCAGCTGATATACTCTATTACATAGATGAAGAAATAAGGGAGCAAATATTGTATTCGATAAAAGGAGATAAAAGATCGAGTATAAATAGTGAAATATTATCTAAAAGTAACCAAATTATACGATTAACAAATTCGGCTAGCTTATATGAAACAAAGCCAATTGAAATATCCTTGAAAGAGATAGGAAATACTGAGACCTATTCTATAGATGAATTAGGAGTTATATATAATAATTTATCAGTTTTAAAATCGGCAGAAATACTATCTAAAATTGAAGATGATAGTTTTATTCAGGAGTTATTTGTTGCTATTAGAAAAGATGAGCAATTAAATGGTGAACAATCGACAACAGATGATATCAGTAAGGCTATCCAATTTATTTCAGAATACAATAACAAGATTGATAATTTGGTAAATGTATATGAAGACATGGATTCAAATAAAATAGCTGAGATTGTAGAACAGATGATTAATAATGATACTACTGTAACTGCATTTGAAATAAATTCAGAGCCAATATTTGAGATATCAGATGCTTCAATAATCATAGATGTTCTTTCGAGAATAAAAGACAAAACTCTTTCAGAAATTATAAATGATTTATCAACTGAAAATGCCTCTATGCTAACACAGATGTTAGCTAGACCATAAATTTAATAAATATTTTAAAAGGGGGTGAAAAGATGTTTGATTTAGCAGTAATGCAAAAAGATGTTCAACCATTTACTAATAGTTCTTCTAAATCCAATAGCATTAGTAAAAAAGAAAATAACAAAGATTTTGCAACTGTATTAGAAGAAGAAAAGCAAATTCAGGACAAGTCCGAACTGGATAATAAAAAGGATGGTAAGATAATAAAAAAGGATAAAACTGATAAAAAAATTACTGATTCAAAGACAGACGTAAAAAAAGAGCAAAAAACAGATGAAATTAAGACTGTAGCTGATTCACTCTATGGATTGATTTTATTATTAAAATCAGAGCCTGAAGAATTAAATAAGCTAGACCTTGAATCTTTAAAAGTTAAATTAAACGAATTATCTACTACTTTACAGCAAATGGCTGACAAAAAAGATTTATCTCTTGTTGCTAAGGAAGATATTGAGGCCTTTGAAAGACTTGAAACCTTACTATTATCCTTAGAGAACAAAATGAGTAATAATACTCCGGAAAACAAGGAAAGAAAAGTTAAATTGCCAATAGACGAGATGGTAGATGAATTAGAAAACATTAGAGAAAATATTGTATTAGAACATGAGAAAGGTTCCAAGACAGATGAGCAGAATAAACCATTGAACTTAGAAAATGAAGGTCAAATAGAACATCAAAAAAATGCTGATAGTTTAAAGGATAAAAATATAACATCTGACAATACAATTGATTTTGATATAGAAGGAACTAAATCTAATAATAGTAAGATTGATGTTGAAAATGTATCAAAATCGGGAGAGGAATCTAAAACAGTAGATATTAACTCCAATCCTCATACCATAGACATATTTAAAAATTCTAAAGTCAGCCATAAACCAACAATAGATATAGAAAAATTTGATCAAATTGATAGGAAAGAAGTAATTAAACAGATTGTAGATAAAATTAAATTGACATTAAATGAAAACAAACAAGAAGTAAGAATAAAATTAAAACCCGATGTTCTTGGTGAACTTCTTTTAAAGATGGAAGTCAAAGAAGGAGCAATAATGACTAAGATAATGGTAGACAACTATAGAACAAAGGAATTGATTGAAACAAATTTATTACAATTTAAAGAACAAGTTGAAGATAATGGTATGAAGATTAAAACATTTGAAGTATTTGTTGGGACAAATGAAGATTTTGAGCAGAGTGAAAGAGAAAATTTTTATTACAATAAACATAAATCAAAATCAAAGATAAAGATTAAAGATAATAACTCTGAAGGATTAAGAACCTACGATAACAATTTTACTAGAAGAGAGCAAACTAACCATTATGAAGGTCAATTGAACCTATTTGCATAGGAGGTGAAGATATGGAAGTTAACGGTTTTGATAATTTGGAGTATGTCCACAAATTTGAAGACAATAAAAAAGACAATGATGAGGTTGTAGATAAGAACAAAAACGATTTGGACAAGGATTCTTTTTTAAGGTTATTAACTACTCAATTGGCAAATCAAGATCCATTGAATCCAATGGAAGATAGAGAATTCATTGCACAATTAGCTCAGTTTACTTCATTAGAGCAGATGCAAAATTTAAATAAGAATGTTGAAAACATAGGAAAAGAGATACTAGATTCTATGGAATATTTAAATTTAAATGAAATACAAGCTAATGTTACAATTTTGAAGGAAGTTATTAATATTAGAAAAGCAATGGAGAGTTATCTTGGCATAGAGCCTGAACCAATAGATAAATCACAGCTAGAAGCAAAGATTGAAATGATTGAAGAGTTGAAAGAGAGTGATTTTACAGAAGAAACTTGGGAGGTTCTCCAAACTGCTGTCACATTTGCAAGGGAAGTAGTAGAAAATGAAAATTCACCAAAAGAAGAAATTGAAAAAGCATATAATGAGTTAATGATAGCTATTGAAGGATTGGAGAGAATACAATCGGAAGAGGAATAAATTTTTTTCAAATAAGGATGATAATATGAATAATATACAAATAAAAAGGTTAGAAAATCAGCTATTTAATTCACCTCAATCAATTAATAGAAATCAAAAGGGATGTAATAAAAATTTTGAAACAGTATTACAACAAATTAAAAATAGAGACGAAAATATTAAATTTTCAAAACATGCTATTAACAGAATGGAGCATAGGGATATGACTTTAAATAATGAAGAAATGAAAAGACTAAAGTTAGGATTCAATAAAGCATCAAAAAAAGGTGTAAACAATGCTTTAATTCTGCTAGAAAACAAGGCTTTTATCGCTAATATAAGGAATAAGACAGTGATAACTACAGTAAACAAGGAACAACTAAAAGATAATGTTTTTACAAATATTGATGGAGCAGTTATTGTATAACCGGACCTTATTGGGGGTTATGTATATCTGACTGACAGAGGATATATATCTGCTCAAATAATAGGAGGAATGTATTATGATGAGGTCAATGTACTCAGGTGTTTCAGGGCTTAGGGTACACCAAAACAAGATGGATGTTATAGGAAACAATATTGCTAATGTAAATACAGTTGGCTACAAAAGACAATCTGTAACATTTCAAGAAGTATTTAGTCAAGTAATAAGAGGTGCTAGTGCTCCACAAGATGGGAAAGGAGGAACTAATCCTCAACAAATAGGTTTAGGAGTTAATTTGGGAGCTATAAATACTATCCATACTAAAGGCCCAGCTCAAAGGACAGACAACCCAGAGGATTTGATGATAGATGGTGAAGGGTTCTTCGTGGTTTCAGATGATGTCAATAACGAAAACAGATACTATACTAGAGCAGGAAACTTCACATTAGATAGAGATGGAAATTTGGTAACAGCTGATGGATATAAGGTATTAGGATATGAATATGATGGTGAAGAGGTAACAAATACAGTTAAACCGATACAAATTAATAGGTCTGAAACTGTAGGAGCTACTGCTACAACTAAGATCAATATTAGAGGTAATTTGGATTCGAGAATACCTAAATATGACGAAACTAACCCTTCAGAAGAAAGTGAACACTATGCGGATACTGTTATAAAGGATAGTTTGGGAAATTCGTATACTGTTACTTTTAAGTTTGTAAAAGAGAGTGAAGGTACAGATGATGAAGCTTCTTGGAGTGTAACTGTAGCTAAAATAATAGACCATGCAACTAACGACCCGCTTGAAAATACACCCAATTTATCAGAAGAAGTTAAATTACAATTTGATAAGAATGGAGAATTAAAAGATGAATCTGTAACGAGTGCAACTTTAGAAATAACAAAAGAAGAGGTTAATTTTGGGGATGAAGAGGGGAAGATTTTAATAGATTTCTCTGATCTCACCCAATACGCCAACGACATGGATGCTAAACCCTATGCAGAAGATGGTAATTCATCAGGCAAACTAGAGGGCTATGCTATAGATGCTTCTGGAACTGTAGTTGGTATATTTACTAATGGTGAGAGAAAGGCTTTATATCAACTAATGTTGGCTAAGTTTGACAACCCAATGGGGCTTCAAAAGATGGGAGGCAATTTCTTTGTTGATACTAGAAACTCTGGTGAGCCTCAACTTGGTACAGCTGGTTCCAGTGGATATGGACCTATAGCTCCAGGTACTTTAGAGATGTCCAATGTGGACTTATCCATGGAGTTTACAGAAATGATTACTACCCAAAGAGGTTTTCAGGCTAATTCACGAATAATTACTACATCAGATGAAATGTTACAAGAACTTGTGAACATGAAGAGATAAATTTTAGGTTCAAAGAGTAGGGGCATTATGCCCCCACTATAACCTTTGTGTAAGGGTGTGATAATATGATAAAAGTAAAGAGATTAAATGGGAAAGAATTTGTTGTAAATAGTGATTTGATACAATACGTGGAAGAAACACCTGATACGGTAATAACTTTAACAACAGGACAAAAAGTTGTTGTAGTTGATACTGTCGATGAAATAATGGAAAAGGTAATTGCTTATAATGCAAGAATTATTGAATATAAAAGTAGATTAGAAGAGAAAGAGGTGTAGCAATTGGATATATCAACAGTTGCCGGTCTTATTCTAGGATTTGGATTTATAATGTTTGGTATTCTTACAAAAGGAGAAATTAGTACATATTTTGATTTTTCATCTTTACTTATTACATTGGGAGGTACTTTAGCTTCTACTTTAGCTAGTTTTCCTCTAAACAATTTTTCGAATACCATAAAAGTGATTAGAAAAGCTTTTTTTTACAAAGTGATTTCCCCAAGTGGAGTAATATCGGAAGTCATAACATTGGCCAATGTGGCGAGAAAAGAAGGACTTCTTTCTTTGGAAGAATATGCTGAGGATTTAGATGATGATTTTTTAAAGAAGGGAATTATGCTAGTTGTTGATGGAACTGACCCAGAGTTAGTAAGAAACATATTAGAAACTGAATTGGTATTCTTAGAGGAAAGACATACAGATGGACAGCGTATTTTTGAAATAATGGCCACATATGCTCCTGCTTTTGGTATGATTGGTACCTTAATTGGCCTTATAAATATGCTGAAAAATTTAGATGATCCAAGTAAAATAGGACCGAATATGTCTGTTGCTTTAGTTACAACATTTTATGGTTCTTTATTAGCTAATGTTGTATTTTTACCTTTGGCACAGAAATTAAAGGTAAGAAGTAAAAAGGAAATATTAATAAAAGAGTTAATGGTAGAAGGATTGCTATCAATTCAAGCAGGAGAAAATCCTAGAATAATTGAAGAAAAATTAAAAACCTTTATTCCCCCTGAAATGAGGAAAAACTATAAGAACCAGATTGAGAAAGAGGGAGTTTAATGAGAAAGAGAAGGAAGACTGAACAAGGCAGTAGCGATAATTGGCTTACTACATATGGTGATATGATGACATTGTTATTGTGTTTCTTTGTACTGCTATTTACATTTTCAGAAATTGACGCACAAAAATTTAGAAGTATAATGAGCAGTTTTCAAGATGGATCTGGAGTATTGGAAGGCGGTACAGGTTTGGACTTGGAAGAGAATTTGAATTCTTCAGATGTTTCGGATGAAAAATTAGAAGAGGATATGGAATTGCTAAAAAACTTATTAGAAGAATATGCTGAGAGTACTGGGCTTGATACAGAGATTTCAGTATCTATTGAAGAAAGAGGGCTGATTATAAGGTTCATGGATAGGGTATTGTTTGATCCTGGAAAAGCTGATCTAAAACCAGAATCAATAGAAATATTGAACTCCATTGCTGAAATATTAAATATGGATGCATTTAAAGAAAGATTAATTAAAGTGGAGGGACATGCTGATACAACTCCTGTTACATACTCTGAGAAGATTCCTACAAATTGGGAGTTATCAGCTTTTAGAGCTACTAATGTATTGAGATATCTAGTTGAAGAAGAGAGTGTTAACGGTAAAAGAATTTCTTCTTCAGGATATAGTTATTATAGGCCTATTGCACCGAATGACACTAAAGAAAATAAGGCAAAAAATAGGAGAGTAGATATTGTAATTTTAAGATCTTCTTATGAAGAAATAGAACCACAATAAAAGGAAGTGTTAAATTATGAATAAGAAAAATATTATTTTAATTGTTCTTCTTGTACTGGTTATTATATTTGCAATTGTTGGTATAGTACTAGGCATTGCAGTATATAGAAACAACGATAATAATGTTTTTAAAAGTCAATCTGAAACTTATAGTCTAACATTAGAGGATATGTATTGTAATGTAAATGATAGTAAACGAATTTTGAAAGTAAAGGTAACTATTGAGACTGATGATGAAAAAGCTTTAGAAGTGTTAGATAGAAAAAGATTCTTGATTAGAGATGATATAAATAAAATAATTAGGGATAAAACCGAAGAAGATTTAAATGGAACAGATGGACAAGTTAAGCTGCAGGATGAAATTGAGGAAAGCTTAATTGATCTGTTTAACGATGAGATAATTTCAAATATTTATTTTAATGATTTTATTATGCAGTAACGATGGGAGGTAGAGGCAATTGTCCGAAGTATTATCTCAAAGTGAAATTGACGCCCTACTTCAAGCACTCAGTTCTGGAGACGTTGATGTTCAAGAGATGAAGGAAGTAGAAGAATCAAAGAAAGTAAAAAAGTATGATTTTAGGAATCCGCAAAAAATTGCAAAAGATCAGTTAAGAACTCTAGAGATAATTCATGAAAATTTAGGAAGATTATTTCAGACTTTTTTATCAGGATATTTAAGAACTCCAGTAAAAGCTTCAATTTTATCAGTGGATCAGATTGCTTACAGTGAATTTAGTAATGCAATATCAAATCCGGCTTTCTTAAGTATAATTGATTTACAACCTCTAAATGGGCAAATATTGTTTGATATGTCTACTAATGTAATATATGCAATAATTGATAGACTTCTGGGAGGAGATGGCACTAAGGATCAAGAAATAAGATCCTTTACAGAAATAGAATTGTCATTGTTAGAGAGCATTATGCACAAGGTGATGCCTATAATTAAAGAAGCTTGGAATAATGTAGTGGATTTAAATCCAAATTTAGATAAAATAGAGTCAAATCCTCAGTTTGCGCAAGTAGTTCCAGACAACGAAACGATTGCTCTTATCACTATGAGTTTAGAAGTTGGATCAAAAGAAGGAATGTTTAATATATGTATACCATATCTAGTAATTGAACCAATTTTAGATAAATTGAGTACTAGGTACTGGTTTTCGACAACTAAAAATGATCTTTCAGAAAATGAACTCAATGCTATTAAGAATAGGGTGATGAACACTAGAGTTTACATAAAGGCTGAATTAGGATCTACATTTATTAATGTAAAAGATATATTATCTTTGCAAAAAGGTGATGTAATACGACTTGATAGAAGTGATAATGGAAAAGCCAGAATTAGAATAGGTTCAAATATAAAATTTGTAGGTAATATAGGTACAACAAATAATAAAATGGCAGTCAAGATAACAAATGTTGTAAAGGATGGTGATGATAAGGATGAATAATGATATGCTTTCTCAAGAAGAGATAGATTTTCTATTAAGAGGAGTTGAAGATGATGATTCTTCAAATTCTGAAGAAGAGATAATAAACGATGTTCAAAAAGATGCATTAGGAGAAATAGGAAATATAAGTATGGGAACTGCTGCGACAACATTATCAACTTTGTTAAATAAAAAGGTTACCATAACTACTCCTAAGGTTGAGATTACAACAACAGGTGAGTTGTCTCATGAATATACAATTCCATTTGTTGCTGTTGATGTCAAGTATAAGGAAGGGCTTGAAGGCTCTAATATACTGATAATGAATACTAATGATGTTAAGATAATAACCGACATAATGATGGGTAATGACGAATTTAATTTAGATAGAGAATTAACAGAATTGGATTTAAGTGCAATATCTGAAGTGATGAATCAAATGATGGGATCTGCAGCAACTTCAGTTTCAGGTATTTTTTCAAAAAAAGTTGATATCGAGCCACCTAAAGCTTATGAGATAACGTTTAGTGAAGGGAAAGAAACATTTGAAATTTTAAAAACTGATGAACCGATAATTAAGATATCATTTAGTATGATTGTAGAAGATTTAATCAACAGCGAAATTATGCAACTTATTCCATCAGGTTTTGGGAATAAAATGGTAGAGAATCTAATGGGTAATTCTGAAGATATTAAATCAGCTGTTAATACTAATGAATCTGAGGATAAATTTAAGAATAGCGATGATAGTAAACCCAATAGAGGTTTGGATAAAGATGTTACTGTAGAAAAGCCCATAAAACAAAATACTGATATAGATATAAAAGATGATGTAGTTAAGAAGGAGCAGGTGGTAGTCAAGAAGCCTGAATTTGAAATGTTTAATTCTACTGATAATGACAACGATATTGGATCCATTGACTTAGTAGGGGATATACCAGTAGAACTTACAGTAGAATTAGGAAGAACAAAGAAAAGGATAAGTGAAATATTGAAATATGGACAAGGAACAGTAATAGAACTTGATAAGTTAGTAGGAGAAGCACTAAATATCTATGCAAATGGGAAGTTTATTGCAAAAGGTGAGGTTGTAGTGATTGATGATAATTTTGGCATCAGAATAACAGATATTGATAATGTCTATGGTAAGTGATAAATATGGAAACGAAAAAGGAGGAATAAAGATGACAAAGGGAATATTAATTGTTGATGATGCTTCATTTATGCGAATGATGATAAAGGACATATTAACAAAAAATGGATTTGAAATATCAGGCGAAGCTGATAATGGTATAAATGCTGTGGAGCAATATAAAGAATTGAATCCAGATCTAGTTATTATGGATATAACCATGCCAGAAATGGATGGTATCCAAGCAGTTAAAGAGATTAAGGAGATAGATCAAGAGGCCAAAATAATCATGTGCTCTGCAATGGGGCAACAAACAATGGTAATTGAAGCAATACAGGCTGGAGCAAAGGATTTTATAGTTAAGCCATTTCAACATGATAGGGTTATAGAGGCAGTAAAGAAGGCATTGAACTAAAAATGAAAGCTATTAAAAATAAATTTTTACAAATTATATTTTTATTATTTGTTATCAATGATGTTGTTTACGCTTCTCAAGAAAAATATAGCCTTGGATCGGCAATTTTAAAATTAATTTTTTATATTATAGTAATTATTATTGTACTTGTTGTGACAGTATATGGGACAAAGTTTATTGCAAGAAATTCTAAAAGGTTTATTGGTAGCAAGTATATGAAATTAATTGATATTTTAAATTTGGGAGCTAATATTAAAATATTAATAGTGGAGATAAAGGAGTACGTTTATATACTTGCTATTACAAATAATTCAACTGAAATGTTAGAAAAGCTACCTAAGGATGAATTTGAAGAAAAACAAGATTTTGAAGAACATTTTAGTGAATATAAGAAACGTTACGATGTAAATTATCGGAACATAGCAAATATCCCAAAAAGCATAAAAAAGATTTTAAATATTTCTAATAAATCTAATGACAAGGAAGACAAATATGATGAAGAAAATCATTAAAATTTTAATATCATCTTTTATAATAATATTATTAGTGGCAGGAATCTCATATGCTCAACCAGATGTTTCTATAATGGATAGTATAACTGGCAATCAACCGGGTAATTATGTTTTTTCATTACAACTTTTAATAGTTTTGACTATACTTACATTAGCTCCATCCATACTTATTATGATGACAAGCTTTACAAGAATAATAATTGTCTTGTCTTTTATAAGAAACGCACTGGGGATGCAACAAACACCTCCAAATCAAGTAATAATAGGATTAGCCTTATTCCTAACGTTTTTTATAATGGCACCTATTGGAGCAGAAATTAACGAAGAAGCAATACAACCCTTTTTAAGAGAAGAAATAAGTCAGGAACAGGCCTTGGATGAAGCAATGGAACCTATTAGGCAATTTATGTTTAGACAGACCAGGAATAAGGATCTAGCTCTTTTTTTGAATATTAATGATACAGTAGAAGCTAGTGGGTTAGACGGTATACCCAATCATGTTTTGATACCATCTTTTATAATTAGTGAGTTAAAGACTGCATTTCAAATAGGTTTTATTATCTATATTCCATTTTTAGTGGTTGATATGGTAGTTGCTAGCACATTGATGTCAATGGGTATGATGATGTTACCACCAGTTATAATTTCATTACCTTTCAAAATATTATTATTTGTATTAGTTGATGGATGGAATCTAATCGTTGAATCTGTAGTACTAGGTTTTAATTAGGAGTGATTAAATGAATCAGGGAGATATTATAACATTAGCACAGGATGCAATTAAAACTGTTTTAATGATATCTGCACCAATGTTAATATTTAGTTTGGTGGTTGGATTAATAGTAAGCATTATTCAAGCAGTTACTCAAATACAAGAAGCAACATTGGCATTTGTACCTAAAATTATTGCGGTGCTTTTATCTTTAGTTATCTTTGGGCCTTGGATATTACAGGTAATTACAGAATTTACAACCAATTTAATAACTAATGTTTCTTTGTATATAAGATAGATAGGAGTTAATAATGGTGAATATTTTAGATTTAATATTCAATAATTTTGAATTGTTTTTATTAATTTTAATAAGAGGTTCTGGCATTTTTTTAATATCACCTTTTTTTAGTGCTCAAAATATACCCAATATTATAAAGATTGGATTTACATTTTTTATATCTATACTTATTACACTGACATTGGATATTGATCTTGATTTATTGGAAACTTCCTATGTTGTATTGATAATTAAGGAATTAATGATTGGTCTTATAATTGGATTTATTAGCTATGCTTTTTTTTCCGCATTTTATGTAATGGGTCAGATTTTAGACATGAAGATAGGATTTGGGATGGTAAATGTTGTTGATCCTCAGAACAAGGTACAAGTACCTTTAATGGGTAATTTTTATTACATATTAGCATTTTTATTTTTATTAATTTCGAATGCTCATCATGTTATAATAAATGCATTAATAGATAGTTATTCATTTATACCGATTGGAGGATTTGATTTCAATCATGAGAATAAATTTCTCCTGCTTGATATAGTATCTAAATCTTTTGTAATTGGATTTAAACTTAGTATACCAGTTGTTATAATAATTTTTTTAACGGATATATTATTAGGTATTTTAGCAAGAACGATTCCACAGATGAATGTATTTGTAGTTGGTATGCCTTTAAAAATTTTAGTTGGATTGATTATAGTTAGTATATCTATTCCTATCTTTTATACAATAACAACTGGAGTTTTTAATGAATCTGTTAATGAGATATATAATTTTTTAAATTCGTTTATTGAAGGCTGATATTATGGTATTAAACACAAATTTACAATTGTTTGCAGATGCAGAAAAAACAGAGAAACCTACTCCCAAGAAAAGAAAGGATGCAAGGCAAGAAGGCCAAGTTTTACATAGTAAAGAAGTTAGTTCTGCTTTTGTGTTATTGGCTGCTCTTCTAGGTTTTTTAGCTTTTGGAGAATATATATTTAATTATTTTATTAGTTTTATAACAGAGGTATATTCAAATATTGAAAGTGTAGATAAACTTTTTTTGGAAAATGATCTAATGATAAACTTTATAAAGATAATTACTACTTTTTTAGGATTAGTGGCTCCAGTTATGCTTATTGCTTTTTTAGCAGCTTTAATAATTAATTATTTACAGGTTGGATTTCTGTTTACCACTAAACCTTTAAAGATTAAGTTGAATAGGATAAGTCCAATAGAAGGCTTTAAAAGGTTATTTTCTAAAAGAGCATTGGTTGAATTGATTAAATCAATTTTGAAGATAATTTTAATTGGATATATTGGTTATTCGTTTATTATTGACAACATAAACCAAATTATTAGTTTATCAAAATTTGAACTTAATTCTTTATCAAAGAACTTATCGGACCTAGTTTTAAATTTTTCCATAAGGATTGTTGTAGTCCTCATAGGTATAGCTTTTTTGGATTACTTATTTCAGTGGAGACAACATGAGAAGCAATTAATGATGACTAAACAGGAAGTGAAAGAGGAATACAAACAAACGGAAGGTGATCCATTAATAAAATCGAAAATAAAAGAAAAGCAGAAGAAAATCGCAATGTCAAGAATGATGCAAGATGTACCTAAAGCTGATGTAATAATCACGAATCCTACTCATATAGCTGTAGCAATAAAATATGATAAAGATTTATATATGGCGCCTTATGTATTAGCTAAAG
This sequence comes from Schnuerera sp. xch1, assembly GCF_019931165.1. Taxonomy (GTDB): domain Bacteria; phylum Bacillota; class Clostridia; order Tissierellales; family Tepidimicrobiaceae; genus JAIOUP01. The sequence continues at coordinate 218,657 of NZ_JAIOUP010000001.1, read as the reverse complement.
GGGTTGATTTAATTGCTGAAAACATAAAGAAAATAGGGGATAAATATTCAATTCCAATAATTGAGAATAAGCCAGTAGCGAGGGCTTTATATGAATTTGCAGATATTGGAGATTTAATACCAGAGGAGTTATACGAAGTTGTAGCAGAAATTCTTGCATATGTGTATAGTTTAAAAGATGACCATTAGGAGGAAATAAAATGAAGTTTGGTGATATTGTTGTTGCATTAGGGGTTATAGCAATTGTTATAATAATTATAATACCTATACCAAATGGACTGTTAAGTGTTCTATTAAGTGTTAATATAGCTTTAACATTGCTTATTCTATTGATTTCAATGTATACAGATGATGTGTTAAAGATATCCATATTCCCATCATTGCTTTTAATTGCAACTCTTTACCGATTGGCATTGAATATATCGACTACTAGAGGCATTTTAAGTAAAGGAGATGCTGGTAAGGTTGTAGAAGCTTTTGGTAATTTTGTCATTGGGGATAATATTGTTGTAGGATTTGTTATATTCCTTATTATAATAATTATTCAATTTATAGTAATAACTAAGGGTGCCGAAAGAGTGGCAGAAGTATCAGCCAGATTTACATTAGATGCAATGCCAGGGAAACAAATGGCTATAGATGCAGATTTGAATTCAGGTCTTATTACTGAAGAAGAAGCTAGAAAAAGAAGAAAAGATGTTCAGAAATATGCAGACTTTTATGGTGCTATGGATGGTGCGACGAAGTTTGTAAAGGGAGATGCCATTGCCGGAATAATAATTACTATTATAAATATTGTAGGAGGATTAATTATTGGTGTAATGACAGGTATGTCATTACAGGAAGCGTTAGAAAGATATGTACGCCTTACTGTTGGTGATGGTTTAGTTAGTCAAATACCAGCATTATTAATTTCAACAGCTACTGGACTTATAGTAACCAGAGCTGCTTCAGAATCTAATTTGGGACAAGACTTAATTGGACAGGTATTTGGTAATAATCCAAAACTTCTTTATATTATCGGATCTGTTATATCTTTGTTGGGAATATCTACTCCATTGCCAACAACAACATTTTTAGCCTTAGGACTTGTATTTTTATTCTTTGGATACACAATGAGTAAAGGTGTTATTCAAGAAGTAGAAGAACCAGTAGAAGAGATATCAGAAGCTGAAGAATTAAGAAAACCAGAAAATGTATTAGGATTGTTAAAAGTTGATGATATTGAATTAGAATTTGGTTATGGACTTATACCATTAGCTGATGTAGAACAAGGTGGAGATTTATTAGATAGGATTGTTATGATTAGGAGACAAATTGCCATGGAACTAGGGTTAGTAGTACCTATTGTAAGGTTAAGGGATAATATACAGTTAAATCCTAATGAATATATAATTAAGATAAAGGGTGTGCAGGTTACAAAAGGCGAAGTATATTTTAATCATTATCTGGCTATGAATCCTGGAACTGGAGAAGGAGAAATTACGGGCATAGAAACAATAGAACCATCTTTTGGGTTGCCTGCTAAGTGGATTACGGAAACTGAGAGAGAAAAAGCTGAGGTGTTTGGATATACAGTGGTTGATCCCCCATCAGTAGTAGCAACTCATCTTACAGAAGTGATAAAGGAAAAAGCATATGAATTGATTGGTAGACAGGATGTTAAGCTATTGATTGATAATGTTAAAGAAGAATATCCAACTGTAGTTGAAGAGGTTGTACCTAAGGTATTATCTATTGGGGAAATTCAAAAAGTACTGTCCAATTTATTGAAGGAACAGATTAGTATTAGAGATATGGTAACAATTTTGGAGACATTAGCCGATTATGGAAATGTAACACATGATACAGATCTATTAACTGAATATGTTAGACAAAGATTGTCAGGTTATATAACTAATAAATATATTGAGGATAATAGCAAACTTAATGTAATAACATTAGACAATACAGTTGAAGAGATTATTATGAATTCAATTAATAAAACTGATACTGGCTCCTATTTATCTTTAGAACCTAGTACAGCTCAGATGATACTTAATAATACCTTAAAAATGATAAAAAAATTAACTAATATTGGTGAGCAACCTATTGTGTTAACTGCACCAATAGTAAGACTGTATTTTAAACGTCTTACAGAACAATTGACTAGAGATCTAATTGTTTTGTCCTATAGTGAAATAGATCCATCAGTAGAAGTTCAATCAGTTGGGGTGGTGAATATGTAATGAAAGTTAAGAAATATACTGGATATTCTACTCATGAAGCTATGAATAAATTAAAAAATGAATTGGGTTCAGATGCTATTATTTTAAATACAAGAACAGTGAGACAAAAAGGTATCTTTGGATTATTCAAAAAACCTTTAATAGAAATTACTGCCGCTTATGAAAATAAGAAAGAAATAAACCATAATGATAGAGATCTTATGAGGGTAAATAGAGAATTGGGAAACTTAAAGAATATGGTAGAAGAAATTTCTTCTAATATTAAAGATAAAAATGAAGATTTTAAAATGCATCCAGAGCTAAATAAGTATCGTATAAAACTAATTGAAAATGGTGTAGAACAGTCTATAGCAACTTCAATTTTAAAGAAACTGGATGAACAGATAAATCTCAATAATAAAGATAGTATTAATATTAAGAAAATAGTGAGACATGTTGTTATGGAGTATATTGGTGAAGTCGAACCTTTAGAATTACACAAAGGTAAACAAAAGACAATTTTCTTTATTGGTCCTACAGGGGTTGGGAAAACTACAACTTTGGCAAAAATTGCAGCACAACTGGTTATGGAAAAAAAGTATGATATAGGATTAATTACTTCTGATACCTATAGAATTGCAGCAGTTGAACAGTTAAAGGTTTATAGCGAAATATTACAGTTACCCTTAGAAATTGTATATGATGAAGAAGATCTTTACAAAACATTGGTAACATTTAAAGAGAAGGATATTATATTTGTTGATACTGCTGGTAGAAATCATCGAGAAATTAAAGAAAAAGATGAAATATTTAACATAATAAATTCTATAAATAATAAAGAAATATATTTAGTGTTAAGTGGAACTACTGATTACAATACACTAAAGTCTATAATAGATCATTATAGTTTTATTGATAAGTATAAAATAATTTTTACAAAACTTGATGAAACTGAAAAACTAGGTAATATATTAAATGTTAAATATCTGACTAACAAGCCTATTTCATATACAACTATTGGTCAAAATGTTCCAGATGATATTGAAATATTTAATAAGAATAAGGTTGTTAGTAATTTATTAGGAGAGAGTTGATATGAAAGATCAAGCTGAAAAACTTAGGAAATTAATGAATACAACAGATAGCCAAAAAAAATTTAATAATAAAATTACAAGTACAGCAAAAGTATTGGCAATAACCAGCGGTAAAGGCGGTGTAGGCAAAACGAATTTTGCAATTAATCTAGCAATTTCTATTAAACGTTTAGGATATAATGTTTTGGTATTGGATGCAGATTTTGGTTTAGCAAATATTGAAATATTGACAGGAACAAATATTAAATATACTATCGCTGATTGTATTAATGAAGGAAAAGATATTGAAGAAATTATAGGTGATGGCCCAGAGGGTATTAAGTTAATATCTGGAGGTTCTGGATTCCATGAACTTTCTATTATGAATGAAGAAAATATAATAAAGTTATTGAAAGATCTAAAAAATCTTGAATCAAACACGGATTTTATTATTATTGATACTGGTGCAGGAGTGTCAAAAGTAGTTCTTGATTTTGTTATGGCTGCAAATGAAGTTTTTCTCGTAACTACGGCAGATCCTACTTCAGTTATGGATGGTTATACTATGTTAAAAACTTTGACAATTAATGGATATAGAGGTAAACTAAATATAGTGATAAATAACGTAAATAATAGAACAGAAGCTTATAATACCTATTATAAATTAAATAGGGCATCTAATAGCTTTTTAAAACAGGATATCACTTTTTTTGGATATCTGGAAAAATCAAATGTTGTTAGCAAAGCTGTTAAAAGTCAAATTCCTTTTTTATTATCTAGTCCTAAATCACAAATATCTAAAAAGATTAATGTTATGGCTTTAAATCTAGTAGATTCAAAAGAACATAATAATATCCAACAACATAGTAGATTTACCGAAAAACTAAAATATTTATTCTTTGGAAAAGATGACAATTAACACTACTATAATACTACTGTACCGCACTAAAATTTTTAGAATTAAGAATAAATATGATAAAAGAACAAAACTATAAAATGTAAAACAAAAGATATCAGTGAAGAAGGATTATATTTATTGACTTAAAGGAAATAGATAAATGTAAAGGGTAAGACACACATTTAAACAACAGAGATTATTAAGAAAAAAGGGATGATTTAAGTGATTAGAGTTTTTATAGTTGATGATTCACCTTTTTTACGTAGAGTTTTAAAAGGTATGTTAGTGGACGATGAAGAAATTGTAATAATTGGAGAAGCTCAAAATGGTAAAGAGGCATTAGAAAAAATCCCTTTATTAAAACCAGATATGATTATTTTAGATATAGAAATGCCTGTAAAGGACGGGATATCTACTTTAAAAAATATAGTTAAAACCTATGATATACCTGTGATTATGATGAGCAACTTTACAACTGAAGGAACTACTTTAACGTTAAAAGCATTAGAAGAAGGAGCTATTGATTTTATTCCAAAGCCTAAAAATATTCTTAACTTAAAAGAAAACAAAACAAAGCAGAATATAATCCAAAAAATAAAAGTAGCATCAAAATCAAAAGCATATGAAAAATATACTAAAATTGATAGAAAAGGACGTCTAATTGAGGAATCGAATTTAAATCATACCAATAATAAAAATTTTGAATATATAGTAGCAATAGGAACTTCAACAGGTGGACCTAGAGCTTTACAAGAAGTGTTACCACTATTTCCTGAGAATATAAATAGTGCTATTGTAGTGGTACAGCATATGCCGTCTAAATTTACTAAATCATTAGCAGATAGATTGAATACTTTATCAAATATTAATGTAAAAGAAGGAGAACATGGAATTAAAATAGAAAAAGGTACATGCTATATTGCACCGGGAGATTTTCATATGAAGATAGTTAAGAAAGATAAAGATTATCTAATAGAGCTAAGCAAAAGCCCTATAGTTAAAGGGTTGAGACCATCAGTTGATGTGCTTATGAAGTCTGTAGCAAAGATTGATGGTATTAAAAAAATTGGTGTCATAATGACAGGGATGGGAACTGATGGATCTGATGGGATACTTGACATAAAAAAAACTAATGGATATACGATAGCTCAAGATGAAAAATCATCAGTGATTTTTGGGATGCCAAAGGCAGCAATTGGGACAGGCTGTATTGATAAAGTAGTTTCTTTAAATAAAATTGCTACTGAAATTATAAGAATAGTGGGGGTGTACTAATGGACTTAGACTTAAATCAGTATATAAGTTTATTTATCGAAGAATCGAGAGAACATTTACAGAATATGAATGAAGCATTGCTAGATTTAGAAAAAGATACTACCAACATATCTTTAATAAACGAAATATTTAGAGTTGCTCATACTCTAAAAGGTATGTCAGGTACAATGGGTTTTACAAATATGGCAAATTTAACTCATGAGATGGAAAATGTACTTCAAGAAGCTAGAAATGACGAAGTGGAGTTAACTGAAGGAATAATTGATATTCTATTTGAATGTTTTGATTTATTGGATGAATCAGTAAATTATATTGCTACAAATGGTGAAGAAAATGATAATGAACATAAAGAATTAGTTCAAAAATTAAAAGTTATACTTAACAAGGATAAAGATATAGCGAATAAAGATGAAACCTGTAATACAAAAAAAAGGATTCTTGATGAATTTGTATTAAATGTTGCACGAGAAGCGCTAGAAAAAGAGTTGAATGCTTTTACTATCGATATTACATTAAGCGAAAATTGTATGTTGAAATCGGCAAGATCATTCATTATTTTTAATACATTAGAATCAATGGGAGATATAATTTATTCTAATCCATCTGCTGAAGATATTGAAGATGAAAAATTTGACTTAGATTTTTCTATTGCTTATATAACTAAAGCTGATGAAAAGACATTAATGGAAAAATTAAATAATATTTCTGAAATAGAAGATATAAAAATAGATAAAATAGATGTTGATAACATTACATCATCCGACAAAGAAGATTCTAATAGGAATCATAATAAATCTAAAGAAAATAGTTATGTTCCCAAAAAATCGTTAGTAAAGAATGATAAGTCAAAAACAAACAAAAAAAATAATAGAATAGGGAAAACGGTTAGGGTAGATATTGAAAGACTCGATAATTTGATGAATTTAGTGAGTGAATTAATAATAATAAGAACTAGGATGAATGATTTAAGTGAAATTTCCAATAACGATAATATGACTGAAGCTATTGAATATTTGGAAAGGATTACTACCAGTTTACATGATTCTGTTATGAAAGTACGTATGGTACCTGTAGAAAGAGTATTTAACAGATTTCCACGTATGGTAAGAGATTTATCTAAGGAATTAAATAAAAAAGTTAATTTGGAAATGCAAGGTAAAGATACTGAAGTTGATAGAACAGTAATTGATGAAATAGGCGATCCGTTGATACATATTATTAGAAATTCTTTAGACCATGGTATAGAAATACCTGAAGTCAGAGAAAAACTTGGTAAGCCAAGAGAAGGGAATCTTACTTTAAAGGCTTATCCTGATGGCAATAATGTTGTTATTGAAGTAATTGATGATGGTGGAGGAATAGAATTTGATAAAATCAGAAATAAATCGATTGAAAAGGGAATAATTACTGAACAGGAATCAAAATTATTATCAGAGGAAGAATTAAAGTCATTAATATTTGAACCAGGATTTAGTACTTCTGAAAAAATCTCTGATATTTCTGGTAGAGGAGTGGGACTAGATGTAGTAAAGAATAAAATTGAATCCATAAATGGATCGATAGAATTAGAAAGTAAAGTCGATAAAGGCACACAATTTATTATCAGAATTCCATTAACTTTAGCAATTATACAAGCCCTATTAGTGAGATTAAGGGATGAAATATATGCAATACCTTTAAGCTCTATAACAGAAATAACAAATGTTAAAGAAGATGATATTAGAAACATTCAAGATCAAGAAATTGTATTATATAGGGACAAAACTATACCTGTTGTGAGGTTAGATGCATTGATGGGATTAGATTCTGATGATCCCACAGATGAATACATAGTTGTTGTTGTAAGGAAGGGTGAAAAACAATCTGCTTTACTAGTTAATGATTTGATTGGGCAGCAGGAAATTGTAATAAAACCTTTAGGAAAATATTTGTCGAATATTAAATACTTATCTGGCGCTACTATATTGGGTAATGGTAATATATCATTAATCTTAGATGTAAATTCATTAGTATAAAGGAGGGATAATATGGTTTCTAGCACTACAACAAAATATGTAACTTTTAAATTAGATAAAGAATTTTACGGTATACCTATAGAAAATGTCTTATCTATTGAGAAAACGAGCAAAACAACACGAATTCCAAATTCACCGGATTATATCCATGGATTGCTAAATTTAAGAGGTAATGTAATTCCAATAATTGACCTAAGAAAAAAGTTAGGGATGAATAAAAATAACATAGATAAAAATTCAAGAATAATCGTAATAAACGAAAATGAAATTATTGCAGGATTGATGGTTGATTCATCTTCAGAGGTTTTAGAAATTGATACTAATAATATAGACAAGCCTCCTAAAGCTGATGGTAATAACTTCATGGAATATATTAAAGGTATTGGCAAGACATCTGACAAATTGCTTATTCTATTGGATCTGATAAAAATATTAGAACATTAAGGAGCAAAAATTATGGATTCTGAAAACTTTAATAGTACCATATTAGATGTACTAAAGGAAATAGGTAATATAGGTTCTGGTAATGCAGCTACAGCTTTGGCAAATATGTTATCTAAAAGGGTAAATATGAATGTTCCAAAGGTTAAAATTATCGAATTTAAAGATGTACCTATGATAGTAGGAGGAGAAGAAAAACTTGTAGTTGGCATATATCTAAATCTTAGAGATGATGTTAAAGGCAATATCTTATTCTTGTTAGATATGGAATCTGCCATTAATTTAGTTAATTTATTACTTAATAAGAAAGTTAAAGAATTAGATGATATTTCAATTTCAGCTCTATCTGAAGTTGGAAATATTGTAGCATCTTCTTACGTCAACTCGTTGAGCGCATTAACTGGATTAAAAGTAAAAATATCAGTTCCATCTCTAGCTATAGATATGGCTGGTGCAATTTTATCCGTTCCAGCAATACAATTTGGTCTTATATCTGATCATGTGCTACTTATTGAGACTATTTTTAAAGAAGGGGAGAATTTTGTTAAAGGAAAATTATTTTTATTACCAGATATTGATTCTTACAAAAAAATATTATCAAATTTAGGGGTATTATAGTATGGATATGATTAAAGTTGGAATGGCAGATTTGAAAGTAGTAAAGGCTCCTAAAATGTTAACAACGCTTGGGTTAGGTTCCTGTGTAGGAATAGCTTTATATGACAAAATTAATAAGATTGCTGGGCTGGTTCATATTATGTTACCTTCTTCAGATGAAATCAAGAAAAATCAAAACAAAGCGAAGTTTGCTGACACTGGAGTAATATTACTTGTTGAAAATATGATAAAAGAGGGAGCCGATAAAACGAATCTTACTGCTAAGGTTGTAGGTGGTTCTCAAATGTTTTCCTTTAAAAAAAATAATAGTATATTAAAAATAGGAGAAAGAAATGTTTTGGCTACAAAGAAAAAATTACAAGAATTAAATATTCAAATTGTCTCTGAAGATACTGGTGGAAACTATGGTAGAACAATACAATTAAATACGAAGGACGGATCATTATTAGTAAAGACAATTGGACATGGAACTAAGATTATTTAGTTTCCATGGGGAGGTAGCACTATGAACACAGATGAACTTTGGAAAAAATATGAACAATCTAAAGATATATCCATAAAACAATTACTTATAGAAGAATATGTTTGGTTAGTTAAAATAGTTGCTGGCAGAATGTATAATTATTATGGAAGCAAAATTGAATATGATGATTTAGTTGGATTTGGGATAATGGGATTAATAGATAGCATTCAACGTTTTGATGTAAATAAAAATATTAAATTTGAGACATACGCACAGATAAGGATTAAGGGAACTATTATCGATAATATAAGAAGATTGGATTGGATACCTAGATCATTAAGAAAAAAATCCAAGGAGATTCAAAATGCAATGATAAAATTAAAAAACGAACTAGGAAGAAACCCATCAAACAAAGAGCTAGCTGAATATTCGCATATGTCATTAAAAGAACTTGAGGAAACCCTTGCCGATATAGTTAATTTTAATGTTGCTTCGCTAGAAGATTTACTTGTAAATAACGGAGAACATTATGTTTACAATGATAGGAATAGAGATACACCTGAGAATATCTTTGAAAAAAAGGAGATTAAAGAAATTTTAGGCAGAACTATTGATGAATTACCTGAAAATCAAAAAAAAGTAATATCTTTATATTATTATGAAGAATTGACTTATAAGGAAATCGGAAATATTATGGAATTATCAGAATCTAGGATTTCTCAAATACATAGTAAAGCAATTTTAAATATAAAAAACAAGCTTTTAAAACTAGGTATTTACTAAATTGATTTAAGGGGGTATAATATGCATAAAATTTTTTCAAATCTATTAGTAGAGACTTCTAAGGATGGATTAAAAGGATATATTACTTTGCTTGACAATGAAGATGAAAATAAAATTACAGAAGAGAAAAATATTGGACAGATTATTGAAGAGGTAAAGAATATATTTAAGGTCGGAGTTGATGAGGGGAAATTAAAAGATCTGCTATTAAACGAATACTATAACGACAAAACTTGTATTGCCAGAGGGGAATTGCCTATAAATGGTAAAGATGGTTATATAAAGTATAATTTTGACTTAGAAAAAAAAATTAAACCAAAGATATTAGAGGATGGAACTGTAGATTATAGAGAATTAGATATTATAAATAATGTTGCTAAAGGCGATGTATTAGCTGAATTAGTACCTCCAAAAGAAGGTAAGCCTGGCTTGAAGGTAACAGGCGATACGATATCATATAGGAAAGGGAAATATCCTAAATTTAAATATGGAAAGAATGTTAAACTTTTAGATAATAAATTAGCTTTAGTAGCTGAAAAGGATGGTCTTGTAACTTTAACAAATGGAAAAATAAAAGTCTTAGATGTCTATGAAGTTAAAAATGTTGATAATAATGTTGGAAATATATATTTTGACGGAACTGTTATAGTTAAAGGTAATGTTTTAAATGGTTTTCAAATCAAAGCTAATGGTGATGTAAATGTAAAAGGTGTCATTGAAGGATCTTATATTGAAAATACTGGAGATATTGTAATTAAAAAAGGAATTCAAGGATATAACAAGTTAGTCATTAGGACAAAAGGAAATATTACAACTAGATTCATTGAAAATGCGATAATAAATTCTCAAAAAAATATTGTGGCTGAGGCGATTATGCATAGTGAAATATCCTGTAGAGGGAGTATAAATGTTATTGGTAAAAGAGGATTAATAGTAGGAGGAGTTTGTAAAGCTAAAAAAGAGATAAAGGCAAAGACTATAGGTTCCACTATGGCTACTTTAACAATATTAGAAGTTGGTATAGATCCACAAATTAAATCAAGAAATGAAGAGTTAATTGATAGAATTGATGAACTTGAAAAAAATATGAATAAAATCATTAAATCTCTAAATTTATTAGGTAGACTAAAAAAAGCAGGTAAATTGGATGAAGATAAGAAAAATGTATATGCAAAACTCGTTAAAACCAGGGATAATATGATGATAAAGTTAAAAGATTTAAAAAGGGAGCAAGAAACTATAAAAGAAAGCATTGAAAATGTTTCTAAAGGTAGGATTAAAGTTTCAGATACTATACATCCTGGAGTAAAAATAATTATAGGAAATAGGAGCATGTCAATTAGAGATGAGATGAAAAGATGTACTTTTTATTTAGATGAAGGTGAAATTAAAGTGGGTCCATACCAGGAGTGATGATATGTCAATTAAACCTATAGACTATACAAATTTAATTTCAAAATCGTTAGAAATTGCAAAGATAAAACAATCAGAAAATAATAAGATTAGCACTCAAATTGAACATGGAATAATTCAGCAGGAAAAACAAATTAATAAGAATTTCAAGAAAGTACGAGATACAAATAAAGGAGAACAAAAAATTATAGATAGAAATAAAAAAGATAAGGAAAAAGATAAAAGGGATAATAAGAAGAATGGAAATAAAAATAAGGAGAATGTTGATGAAGATGTAGATAAAATAGGAAATACTATAGATATAAAGATTTAAGTAGGTGTGTATATGATAAATATTTTATTAAATATTATTGGATTATTATGTATTGTGATTTCTTTATATTATATTAATAGAGTTACTAAAAGGGAAAGCAATCTTTATGATGAAATGGTATCTATATATAAAGATATTAGATACTATTCTAATACAATAGAGGACACAATGAGAAGTTTTAATGATTTAATTGATGTTAGTTTAAATAAAGTTGAAAATTTACAAGATATTTATTTACAGGAAAAGAAACAAATTAAAGTTGATGAAACTATGCAGAGTAATAAAAATAAGATAGATTCTCTAAGTATAAAACTAAAAGATTCAAATAAAATAGAAATGCCAAACAAGGAGATATTTGATAAAGCTGTACAATTGAAAGAAAATGGATTATCAAATAAAGAAATTGCTCAAAAATTAAATAAAGGTATTAGGGAAGTGGAAATAATATTAAAAATGATGAAAAACATTTAATTATATTAAACTAAAAATATTGATTAAAGGTTATGTATATGGTATACTACTAAAGTGATTACACACATATCCTGATATTTAAGGGTGTGCCTTAAAAAAGGTTCTTTGAATAAATGAGGGATATGGAGGAATAAAACATGGAGGTGAATTAATATGTCAGTTGTTACAATGAAATCTTTATTAGAAGCTGGTGTTCATTTTGGACATCAAACAAGAAGATGGGATCCCAAAATGGCAAAATATATATTTACAGAGAGAAATGGGATTTATATCATCGATTTACAAAAAACTGTTAAGTTGGTTGATGAAGCCTATGACTTCGTTAAAGGAATTTCAGCAGAAGGCGGAGAAGTTCTTTTTGTTGGTACTAAAAAGCAGGCCCAAGAAGCAATTGAAACTCAAGCACAAAGATGTGGAATGCATTATGTGAATCAAAGATGGCTTGGGGGTATGTTAACTAACTACAAGACTATTAGAAAAAGAATTGATAGGCTTCACGAGTTAGGTAAAATGGAAGAGGAAGGAATCTTTGATATATTACCTAAGAAAGAAGTAATACAACTTAAACATGAAAGAGAAAGACTTGAAAAGTTTTTAGGTGGAATTAAAAATATGGATAAAATTCCAGATGCTTTATATGTAGTTGATCCAAGAAAAGAAAAGATAGCTGTAAATGAAGCAAAAATATTGGGAATTCCAGTTATAGCTATTGTTGATACTAACTGTGATCCTGATGAAATAGACTATGTTATTCCAGGAAATGATGATGCTATTAGAGCTGTTAAATTGTTGACAGAAACTATGGCTAATGCTATCCTAGAAGGTAAGCAGGGAGAACAGATGGAAGATATAAAGGATACAGAAGATACAATAGATGTAGTTGAAGATTAACAATAGAAGGTAAGAGTTTAAAAGAAGATACTTCTTTACGCTCTTACCATTTTTAACAATTAGAGGAGGGATAGAATGAGTATAAGTGCTGCACAAGTTAAAGAATTAAGAGAAAAAACTGGGGCAGGTATGTTAAATTGTAAAAAGGCGCTAGAAAAAACTGATGGAGATATAGAAAAGGCTATTGTCTTATTAAGAGAAAAAGGATTGTCACAAGCTGCAAAAAAATCTGGTAGAATAGCTTCAGAAGGCCTAGTGGATTCATATATACATGGAGGTAGAATAGGTGTTTTAATTGAAGTAAATTCTGAAACTGATTTTGTAGCAAAAACTGATGATTTTAAGGAATTTGTTAGGGATATGGCTATGCAGGTTGCAGCTGCAAATCCAAAGTATGTAAGTAAAGAAGATGTACCTAAAAAAGAAGTAGAAGATGAAAAGGAAATACTTAAACATCAAGCGATAAATGAAGGAAAGCCAGAACACATTGCTGAAAAAATAGTAGAAGGAAGATTAGGGAAATTCTATGAACAGGTATGTTTATTAGAACAATCTTATATTAAAGATTCTAATGTTAAAGTAAAAGATTTACTAAATGAAAAAATTGCTAAAATAGGTGAAAATATAAAAATTAGAAGATTTATTAGATATGAAGTCGGAGAAGGATTAGAAAAGAAAGATGAGAATTTTGCTGAGGAAGTAGCAAAGCAAATGAATATGGAATAAAATGGGGAACACTGGTTGTTCTCCATTTAAGTAGTAATTAATTTAACATCTTAAATACTAAGGAGGATTCTTATGACGGAACCAATTTATAAAAGAGTGGTTTTAAAGTTAAGTGGTGAAGCTCTAGCAGGAGATAAAGGCCATGGAATAGATATTGGTATGGTCACAAAAATATCGAATGAAGTGAAAAAACTACAACAATTAGGAGTTGAAATTGCTATAGTAGTTGGTGGTGGAAACTTTTGGAGGGGTAGATCTACTGAGGACATGGATAGAGCAACTTCTGATTATATGGGTATGTTAGGTACTGTTATTAATGCTCTTGCGTTACAGGATTCATTAGAGAAAATTGATGTTATTACAAGAGTACAAACTGCAATTGAAATGAGGCAAATTGCAGAACCTTATATCAGAAGAAGAGCAATAAGACATTTAGAAAAGGGAAGAGTAGTTATATTTGCAGCTGGTTCCGGGAATCCATATTTTTCAACTGATACGGCTGCAGCTTTAAGAGCTGCGGAAATAGAGGCAGAGGTCATATTGTTGGCTAAAAAAGGAGTGGATGGAGTTTATGACTCTGACCCATATATCAATTCATCTGCTAAAAAGTTTAATACGTTAAGATACATAGATATATTAAATATGGGGTTGGGAATTATGGACTCTACTGCAACTTCTTTATGTATGGATAATAGGATACCATTAATAATATTTGGTATAGATAAACCAAATAATATTGTTGATGTAGTTTTAGGTAAAAAAATAGGAACTTATGTAAAGGAGGAGTAATTATTATGTATTTGGACGTTCATAAGGATTTGGAAAGTAGAATGAAGAAAACAGTAGAAGTTTATAAGGATGAGTTGAAAAGTATTAGGGCAGGTAGAGCAAACCCATCTTTACTTGATCAGATTACTGTTGACTACTATGGTACAATGACCCCTTTAAAACAATTATCTAGTGTTTCTGCTCCAGAGCCAAGATTATTGGTTATTCAACCATGGGATGTTAATACTATTCCGAATATCGAAAAGGCCATACTTAAATCAGACTTGGGGTTGAATCCATCTAATGACGGAAAAATTATAAGACTACCAATCCCATTACTTACTGAAGAGAGAAGAAAAGAATTAGTAAAATTAGTAAGAAAGGATGCAGAAAATGCTAAAATATCAATTAGGCATATAAGAAGAGAAGCTAACGATGAGATAAAAAAAATGGAAAAAAACAAGGAACTAACAGAAGATGATAGGAAAGCTGCAGAAGATGAAACACAAAAGATTACAGATGAATATATAAAAATTATCGATGAATTAACCAATCAAAAAGAGGAAGAATTATTAGAAATATAAAATTCCCCTTCTATATAGAAGGGGTTTTTAATAGTAGGGGGTATTCCTGTGAATACAGATAAGATTTTACAGTTAAAAAAGAAAATAGACTTAAATAGAATTCCTAAACATGTTGCAATTATTATGGATGGTAATGGAAGATGGGCTAAAGAGAGGTTTCTTCCTAGAACATCAGGGCACCAAGAAGGAGTAAAGCGAGTAGTAGATATCGTAGAAGTTGCTACTAAACTTAATATAAAATATCTATCCCTTTATGCTTTTTCGACTGAAAATTGGAAACGTCCTAAAAACGAAATAGAATCATTAATGAAATTATTGGTACAATATCTAAGGGAAAAGTTAGATAAAATATACAAAAATAATATAAAAATTCAAACTATGGGAGATTTATCTAAACTACCTATAATAGTAAGAAAGGAAGTTGAAAAAGCAATTAAAAAAACTATAAATAATTCTGGAATGGTTTTAAATATTGCATTAAACTATGGTGGTAGAGATGAGATAATTTGTGGAATAAAGAAAATTTTAGAAGATGTAAGATTGGGTAAACTAAAAGAAGAAGATATAGATGGTGAAATGTTTTCCAATTATTTATATACACAAAATATGCCAGATCCAGATCTGCTTATTAGACCAAGTGGAGAACTTAGGCTAAGTAATTTTATGCTATACCAAGTAGCATATACAGAATTTTGGTTTTCTGATGTATATTGGCCTGATTTTAAAGAAGAACATCTATATGAAGCTATTATTGATTATCAAAAAAGAAAGAGAAGATTTGGAGGAATTTAGGTGAGATCACTATTTATAAGAGCTATTAGTGGTTTAATAGTAGTAATTTTAACTTTTTTTGTACTTATAACAGGCGGGAGAAATTTGTCTTTTTTCACCTTTTTATTATCCGTAATTGGTCTTAATGAATTTTATAATGCTATAAGTAATAAGGGTATTAAACCGATTAAAATAGTTGGTTTTATTAGTTGTATTGGGTTTTTATTAAATTCATTAGGGGTTGAATGGGCAACTTTATTGTTAATTTTTATTTTTGGAATAATTGGATTGTTACTATCTTGGATTTTAATAAAAGAAACCCATTTAATTGATATAATTGTAACTTTTTTTAGTATTTTTTACATACCTTTTCTAATACAACATATTATATATTTAGATGATACAATTTTTATATGGTTAATTTTTATCTTTGCATGGGGTACTGATACATTTGCATATTTATCGGGAAGTCTATTTGGAAAGCATAAACTTTGTCCTAAATTAAGTCCTAAAAAGACAATTGAGGGATCTATTGGTGGCATATTAGGTGCTGGTATTATAACATTTTTATATGCAAGATATTTTAATCTGTCTCCTGTTGTAACTTTTATATTAATTTCTGTTTTTGGGTCAATCATATCTCAAATTGGAGATTTAGTTGCTTCTAAAATCAAGCGTATAACTGGAATAAAAGATTTTGGTTTTATTATGCCTGGTCATGGAGGAATATTGGATAGATTTGATAGTATATTATTTACAGCTCCTTATGTTTATTATGTAGTTAAGTATTTATTATAGTACTGAATGGATGGTGGTATAAATGATAACGGCAATAGCCGCGATTTTTGTTTTTTTAATGGTAATTTTATTTCATGAATTTGGCCATTTTATAGTTGCAAAAACTGTTGGAATAAAGGTCAATGAATTCTCAATTGGTATGGGACCTAAATTATTTCAAAAAGAAAAAGGAGAAACTAAATATAGTATTAGAATACTTCCTATAGGTGGCTATGTCAGCATGGAAGGAGAAGATGAAAAGTCCAATGATCCAAGAAGCTTTAACAATGCATCGCCTTGGGGGAGAATTGCAGTAGTTGCAGCTGGAGCCATAATGAATTTTATATTAGCTATAGTTGTTTTAACCATAGTTTCATATAATTTAGGTATGCCAACAACTACTGTTTCAGAAGTATTAGAAGGCTCTCCTGCTGAAAATGTAGGTATTCAAAGTGGCGATATTATTGTAAATATTAATAACATACAGATAGAAGATTGGGATTCCATTGTAGAAGAAATTAATACTTCTAACCCTGGAGACAATATGAATGTTGTAGTTTTACGCAATGGAGAAGCTATTGAATATACATTGAAGCCAACTGTTAGTGAAGATAATAGAGTTATTATTGGTATTACACCAACATTTGAAAAATCTTTATCTATAGCTATAATGGGTGGATTTCATAAAACTGGCATTTTCATCAAAGCATTGTTTGATTTTTTTAAGATGCTATTAAGAGGAAAAGTGGGAACAAGTGATTTATCGGGACCAGTTGGAGTGATATATACAATAGGAGAGGCTGCAAAATATGGGTTTATAAATTTACTCAATTTGATGGGATTCATAAGTGTAAATTTAGGTTTTTTTAATCTATTACCCCTGCCAGCATTAGATGGTAGTAGAATCGTTTTTTTATTTATCGAAATTCTTAGAGGTAAACCAATAGCCCCAGAGAAAGAGGGATTTATACATTTTGTTGGCTTTATTCTGTTAATGTTACTGATGGTTACAGTTACTTATTCTGATATTATAAGATTTAATATATTTGGAAGGTGAGTTTATGGAAAGAAGAAAGACTAAGAAAATACTAATTGGAAATGTCCCAATAGGTGGTAATAGTCCTATAACAGTGCAATCTATGACTAATACTATTACTAAAGATGTCGATTCTACAATAAAACAAATCAAAGAATTAGAAGAAGTAGGTTGTCACATAATTAGATCAGCTATAACTGATCTTGAAGATGCTAAAGCTATTAGAGAAATAAAGAGAAATATCAATATACCTTTTATTGCGGATATTCAATATGATTATAAATTAGCTATAGCAGCAGTTGAAAATGGGGCAGATTGTTTAAGGATTAATCCTGGTAATATAGGTACAGAAATCAAGGTAAAGGAAGTTATCAATAGTTGTAAAGAAAGGAAAGTTCCCATAAGAATAGGAGTTAATTCAGGTTCTATAAAAAAAGAATATCTTGAAAAATATAATGGAGTAAATGCAGATTCTATGGTATATAGTGCACTAGAGCAGGTAAGATTAGTAGAAAATTTAAATTATAATGAGATAAAAATTTCTTTAAAGGCAAGTAACGTTCCCCTTACTATAGAAGCATATGAAAAGATGTCAGAAAAGGTTGATTATCCATTACATTTGGGGATAACGGAAGCAGGTCCTGTTTGGAAAGGAACTATAAAATCAGCTGTAGGAATAGGAACTCTTTTATCAATGGGCATTGGAGATACTATCAGAATATCTTTAACTGGAGATCCTATAGAAGAGGTAAAGGTTGGTAGGGAGATATTAAAGTCTTTAGGTTTACTGAATGAGGGAATTGAAATAATTTCTTGTCCTACGTGCGGAAGAACTAAAATTCAGCTTATCAAATTGGTGGAAGAGGCTGAGCAAAAATTGGAGCATATAAATAAACCGTTAAAAGTAGCTATTATGGGATGCCCAGTAAACGGACCAGGAGAAGCAAAAGAGGCTGATATTGGTATTGCTGGTGGACAAGGCGAAGGACTGATATTTAAGAAAGGCAAGATCATAAAGAAAGTAAAAGAGGAACAATTGATTGATGAATTAATTAAGGAAATCAATAATATTTAGTACAATAAAGTAAGCATAGTTAAAGTATCCCAAGATAAACATGGGAGGTAAAATCTAAAAATGACTCAAAAAAAAATACAATTAGATAAGTTACTCAAAAAAAACAACATTGCATTGGACATTAGTGAAAATTCCATATTTATTGATGAAGTTAAATTTAATGATAAGAATAATACCCTCAAAATATTACTTATTTTAGAGGATTTTATTATGGAAGAAGAAATATTAAAGGTTAGAAATATTTTAATGGAAAAGTTCAATGACTTAAACATACTTTTAAAAATCAGATATGATATATCCGGAAATATTGAAAAAATTATTGATAAATATTGGAGAAACATTTTATACTGTATTGAAAATGATATACCGTCTAGTAAATCATGGCTTAAAGATATAGAATATGTTGTAGATAATAATAATTTAATCATATTTCCCAAAAATGAGGGTATGAATTATGCTCTAAAAAGCAATAAAATTGATGAAAAGATTAAAAAGAAAATAAAGGATGAATTTGATAAAAATGTAGTTGTTAATATAGATGATTCTAAAATAATTGATAACGAAGCTAAATTTATTGAGAAAACTTCGGGAGAAGAAAAGCAGATTTGCCTAGATGTTTTAAATACTAATGGAAAAAACAATAATAATAAAAAGAAAAAAAGCAACGGAACTACAAGAGCTAATAAGAATTATGTTTTTAAAAAACAAATTCATGAAGATCCAATTAAAATTAAAGATATTACTTCTAATACTGGTATGGCTGTTATATCAGGAGAAATTTTTCAACTAGAAATTAGGGAAATAAAAGGCAACAAGAAATTAGCGATTTTTAATGTGACTGATTTAACAGGATCCATAACTGTAAAAGTATTCTTAAATAGTAAACAATTTGATGAATTCGAACAAAATATTAAAGATGGAGTGTATGTAAAAGTTGAAGGGGATATCATTTTTGATAATTATTCAAAATATCTCGTTTTAATGCTTAAGTCATTAAATGTATTAGAAAAAGAAGAAAGAATGGATACATCACAAGAAAAACGAGTAGAATTACATCTACACACTCAAATGAGTGCTATGGATGGCATTACAAGTTTTGAGAAGTTTGCTAAAAGAGCAAAGAAATGGGGGCATAAAGCAATAGCGATAACAGATCATGGTGTAGTACAAGGGTTTCCAGAAGCTATGGAATCTGTAAAAAAGTTAGGAATAAAAGTAATATATGGTGTAGAAGGATATTTAGTAAATGATAAAAAACCAATATTAAAAAATTATAAAAAAAAGGAAAGTTACAATAAATTTGTTGTTTTTGACATAGAAACTACTGGACTTTCTCCTATAAATGATATGATAACTGAAATAGGTGCAATAAAAATTGAGAATGGTAAAATAGTAGACAAATTTAGTGAACTAATAAACCCTCAGAGAAAAATTCCAGAAAAAATAGTAAGTTTAACTGGAATTACTGATGACATGGTGAAAGATAAACCAACTATTGAAGATATTTTACCAAGTTTTGAAGAGTTTATCAGGGGTTCAGTTTTAGTAGCACATAATGCATCTTTTGATGTAGGATTTATTAGAAAACAATTTTCCAACTTGAACAGGGAATTAAGCAATGCAGTGTTAGATACGTTAGAATTATCTAGAGCATTGTTTCCACAATTAAAAAGTCATAAGCTTAATATAGTCGCTAAACATTTAAGTGTAAGCTTAAAAAATCATCATAGAGCCATAGATGATGCAAAAGCAACAGCTGAAATTTTCTTAAAATCAATGGATTTAATTAAGAAAAAGGGATTAAATAATTTAAGTGAAATAAATAAGCTTGGTTCACAAAAAAATATTTCTAAAATGAAAGCATACCATATAATTATATTAGTTAAAAATTTAATAGGACTAAAAAATTTATATAAATTAATATCCGAATCACATCTAAATTATTTTTATAGAAAACCTAGAATCCCAAAGTCATTATTAGAAGAACACAGAGAAGGATTGATCATTGGAAGTGCTTGTGAAGCTGGGGAACTATATAAGGCAATTTTAAACAATAAGGAGTTCAATGAAGTAAAAAATATCGTTAATTTTTATGATTACTTAGAAATCCAACCACTAGGAAACAATATGCATTTAATTAGGAATGGATCAGTAAAAGAAAAAGCTGATTTAAAAGCCATTAATAATCGCATTATAAAATTGGGTGAACAATATAATAAGCCTGTTGTTGCAACAGGTGATGTACACTTTTTGGAACCAGAAGATGAAGTCTATAGAAGAATATTGATGAATGGGCAAGGTTTTTCAGATGCAGATTTCCAGGCTCCACTTTTTTTAAAAACTACAGATGAAATGATAGATGAATTTGAATATTTAGGAAGAAAAAAGGCAAAAGAAGTAGTAATTGACAATACTAACTTAATTGCAGATATGATAGAGGAAATAATCCCTATCCCCGAGGGAACATTTCCACCCGTTATAGAAGGGGCTGAAGAAGAGTTAAGAAAGATAACGAATGATAAAGCAATTGAAATATATGGAGATCCTTTACCTGGTATTGTAAAAGAGAGGTTAAACAAAGAGTTGAATTCAATTATAAAAAATGGTTATGCTGTAATGTATATAATAGCGCAGAAGTTGGTTTCTAAGTCATTGGAAGATGGATACTTAGTTGGTTCTAGGGGATCTGTAGGATCTTCTTTTGTTGCAACTATGAGTGGGATTACAGAAGTAAATCCTCTAGTTCCTCATTATGTATGCCCGAATTGTAAATATAACGAATTTATAGAAGATGGCTCTATAGGGTCTGGAGCAGATTTACCTGATAAAAACTGTCCGGAGTGCGGACAAAAATTAATTAAAGATGGCCATGATATCCCTTTTGAAGTATTTTTAGGTTTTGAAGGTGATAAAGAACCTGATATCGATTTAAATTTTGCTGGTGAATATCAGCCTAATGCTCATAAATATACAGAAGAATTGTTTGGAGAAGGCTATGTATTTAGAGCTGGAACAATAGGAACTATTGCTGATAAAACTGCATATGGTTTTGTAAAAAAATATCATGAGGAAAAAGGAATAAGCGTTCATCCTGCTGAAGTAAATAGACTTGTACAAGGATGTACTGGGATTAAACGAACATCAGGACAACATCCTGGAGGGGTAATGATAGTTCCTAAAAATAAGGATATACATGATTTTTCACCGATACAATTTCCAGCTGATGATAAAAAATCAGGCGTTATAACAACGCATTTTGATTATCATTCTATTAGTGGTAGAATATTAAAGTTGGACATTTTAGGACATGATGTGCCGACAATTATAAAAATGTTGGAGGATATAACTAAAATAGATCCTAGCAAAATTCCTTTAGATGATAAAAAAACTCTAAAGCTATTCACTAGTGTAGAGCCTTTAAATTTAATTGATAAAGAATTAAATTTAGAAATAGGCTCATTAGGCATTCCTGAATTCGGAACTAAATTTGTAAGACAAATGTTATTAGATACAAAACCAACTACTTTTGCAGAACTAGTTAGGATTAGTGGTTTGTCTCATGGTACTGATGTGTGGATAAATAATGCACAAAACTTAGTGAAAACTAAGGTTGCTCCATTGAGTCAAGTTATATCGACTAGAGACGATATTATGCTTTATTTAATTCATGCTGGTCTTGATAAAAAGAAAGCATTTAAAATAATGGAGAATGTTAGAAAGGGCAGAGGACTAACTGAAGAAGATAAAGAGTATATGAGAAGTTTTAATGTACCTGAATGGTATATAGAATCATGTGAAAAGATAAAATATATGTTCCCAAAGGCACATGCTGTTGCTTATGTGATGATGTCCTTTAGAATTGCATATTTTAAGGTTTATTATCCTGAAGCTTTTTATGCAACATATTTTACAACTAAGGCACAAGATTTTGATGCTCATTTAGTATTAAAAGGAAAGAATGCAGTAAATAAAAAAATCAAAGAGTTAGAAAATTTATCTAATAATATGAAGGCTAAAGAGAAAAACCTGTTAACAGTATTAGAAGTGGTTCAGGAAATGTATGGCCGGGGTTTTAATTTTGAGAAGGTAGATTTGTATAAATCTGATAGTGATAAATTTCTTATAGGCGAAAATGGAATTATACCACCTCTTAAGAGCTTAGAAGGGGTTGGCGAAACTGCAGCTAGAAATATAGTAAAAGGACGAGGCGAAGGAAAGTTTCTTTCTGTAGAGGATTTAATTAATAAAACTAAGGTCAGTAAGACAGTAATAGAAGCGTTAAAAGAACACGGGTGTCTTAATAATTTACCTGAAAGAAATCAAATTAGTCTTTTTAATATTTGATTTTTTAAAGTAATGTGATATAATTATATTGGTTAAGTTATATGGACAATAAAAGGTTGATGTGCTTAGGAGAGTGGGCTGACCCCACTCTCATTTATTTAATTTATTGAAAAATATAAAAGTATATTTATTTTAGTATTACAAAAACTAGACATAATCTTTTGGAGGTGATACTATGAGTAAAAATAATATAATCAAAACCATTAAAGAACATTGTGAACCAATAATTGAAGATCTTGGATATGATTTAGTTGATTTAGAGTTTATTAAAGAAAATAATGATGATTTCCTTAGATTTTACATTGGAAAATTAGGAGGAATAACTATTGATGATTGCCAAAGAGTGAGTGAAGTATTAGGAGAAGAATTAGATAAATTAGATCTTATCCAGGAAAGCTATTATTTAGAAGTTTCATCTCCTGGCTTAGATAGACCATTAAAAACATCCAATGATTTAAAAAGAAACATAGGTAAAGAAATAGAGATAAGTCTATATAAGAGCATAGACGATAAAAAGCAATATATTGGAAAGCTATTAGATTATACTGATGATTATATTAAAATAGAAGAAGGTTCAGGAGAAAAAGAAATTGAGAGAAAGTTCATTTCAAATATTAAAAAGGCGGTTAAATTTTAAGGGAGGGTTTTAGTTGATGAATGCAGAGTTTATTGGTGCCCTTGAAGAAATAGAAAAAGGGAAAGGGATTTCTAAAGAAATCATTTTTGAAGCTTTAGAATCTGCACTAATTTCAAGTTATAAGAAAAATTTTGGTTCATCTCAAAATGTTGAAGTCGAAATAGATAGGAACACTGGCAAAGTAAATGTATTTGCTAAAAAAATTGTTGTAAGCGAAGTAAAGGATAATCTGTTAGAAATAGATATAGAAGAAGCTAAAAAAATTGATGAAAAATATCAAATAGGCGATACTGTAATTATCGAAGTTACACCCAAAAATTTTGGTAGAATTGCAGCACAAACAGCTAAGCAAGTTGTAATTCAAAGAATTAAAGATGCGGAAAGAGATGTAATATTTGAAGAATTTATAAGTAGAGAGAATGAAATAATTACAGGGATGGTACAGAGAATCAGCAAAAATAATGCTTATATTGATTTAGGAAAAGCTGAAGGAATTTTACCTCCAGCTGAACAAATTGAAGGAGAAATATATCATCAAGGAGATAGAATAAAATTATATATACTAGAAGTTAAGAAGACTTCAAAAGGGCCACAAATAATTCTTTCTAGATCTCATCCAGGCCTAGTAAAGAGATTGTTTGAATTAGAGGTCCCTGAGATACATGAAGGCATAGTAGACATTTATTCTATATCAAGAGAAGCAGGGTCGAGAACAAAAATTGCCGTATATTCAAAAGATCCAAATGTAGAGCCAGTTGGTGCTTGTGTTGGATTTAAAGGTAGTAGGGTAAAAGCAATAGTAGAAGAATTGAATGGTGAAAAAATAGATATCATAGTTTGGAACAAAAATATTGATGAATTTATAGCAAATAGTTTAAGTCCATCAAATGTAGTAGATGTTTTAATTGATGAAAAAAACAAATCTGCTCTAGTAATAGTACCAGATTATCAACTATCTTTAGCTATTGGAAAAGGAGGTCAAAACGCAAGATTGGCTGCAAAATTGACTAACTGGAAAATAGATATAAAAAGTGAAAGTCAGTATAAAGAGAGTCAAAATGATGAAGATATAATATCTTAGTAAAGATGGGGTGATAATAAATTGAAAAAAAAGAGAATACCAATGAGAAAATGTGTAGAATGTAATGAGAATAGACCAAAGAAAGAACTGATTAGGATGGTGAAAAACAAAGAAGGAATTTTAGATGTTGATTTGACTGGCAAAATGAACGGCAGAGGCGCTTATATTTGCCCAAAGATGGAATGCTTAGATAAAGTTAAAAAGAGCAAAAGATTATCTAAAGCATTGGAGGTTGAAATAACTGATGACATATATGATAAACTATATTCTATAATTGAATCTAAACAGTAATATTGAATGGTATTATCACCTGTAAAAATATTGGGGGTGCATAGTTTGGTTAAGACAAGAGTGTATGAATTGGCTAAAGAGCTAAAAATAACAAGTAAAGAGCTTATTGAAAAAATTAAAGACTTAGATTTTGATGTTAAAAGTCATATGAGTAGTTTAGAAAAAGAAGAAGTGGAAATTATAAAAGAATTAATTAAGGATGAAAGAAAAGCAAAAATCAATAAAAATCCTAATCATGTAAAAAATAAAAAATCAGATGATAACTCAAAAAACTTAAATAATTCAAAACAAGATACAAAAAATACAAAATCAAACAATAAAGAAGAAAGAATAATAGAAATAGGAGATACGGTAGTTGTAAAAGATCTTTCTGATAAAATGAAAATTAATCCAACACAATTGATTACTAAATTAATTGGATTAGGTGTTATGGTTAGTCAAAATGAATCAATTGATTTTGATACTGCTTCAATTATTGGAGATGAATTTGGCTTTACAATTAAAAAAATGGAATTGGAAGATGATAAAGAAATTGATGATGAATTTGATTTAGATTTTGAAGATGATATTAAAGATTTACAACCTAGATCACCTGTGGTTACAGTAATGGGTCATGTTGATCATGGCAAAACTTCTCTATTAGATGCTATTAGAAAAACTACAGTGACAGAGCAAGAAGCTGGGGGAATAACTCAGCATATAGGCGCATCGGTTGTAGATGTTGATGGAGGAAAAATAGTATTTTTGGATACACCTGGTCATGAAGCATTTACATCTATGAGAGCTCGAGGTACTCAGGTTACAGATATAGCTGTTTTAGTAGTAGCAGCTGATGATGGAGTAATGCCTCAAACGATAGAGGCTATTAATCACGCTAAAGCAGCCAAGGTGCCAATTATTGTTGCAATAAATAAAATGGATAAACCAGATGCAAATGTTGATAGAATAAAACAAGAGTTAGTTGAACAAGGTCTTATACCTGAAGGATGGGGCGGAGATACTATAACTGTACCTGTTTCTGCTTTAAAAAAAGAGGGTATAGATGAATTATTAGAAATGATTCTTCTAGTTGCCGAAATGCAAGAATTGAAGGCAAGTCCTAATAGAAATGCTGTAGGGACCGTTATAGAAGCTGAACTTGATAGGGGAAAAGGACCAATTGCTACTATACTAGTGCAAAAAGGTACGTTAAAAATTGGAGATATGGTTGTTTGTGGTAGTACTAGTGGCAGAGTTAGGGCTATGTTTAACGATAGAGGAAAAAACATCAAGAAGGCAGGTCCATCTATTCCAGTTATGATTTTAGGGTTATCTGATGTACCTTTATCAGGAGACAAACTTTATTCAGTTAAAGATGAAAAAACTGCTAGAAATTATGCTGATAAAAAGAAGGAGCAGATTAGAGAAGAGCAATTAAAAACTACTCATAAAGTATCTTTAGATGATTTATTTGATAGAATACAATTAGGTGAAATAAAGGAATTAAATATTATAATAAAAACAGATGTTAGAGGTACAATAGATGCTATTAGACAATCTATTGAAAAGTTAGAAAATGAAGAAGTAAAAGTTAATATTATACATGGCGGTGTAGGCGGAATAACAGACGGCGATGTAATGCTTGCATCTGCTTCAAATGCTATAATCATTGGATTTAATGTAAGACCTACTCTTAATGCACAAGAGATGGCAAAACTTGAAAAAGTAGATATTAGAACTTATAGGGTCATATATGAAGCTATAGATGATATAAAATTAGCGATAAAAGGTATGTTAGAACCTAAATATGTTGAAGAAACTATAGGTAGAGCTGAGATTAGAGCTACATTTAAAGTTCCAAACACTGGAACAGTAGCTGGTATATATGTCCAACAAGGGAAAATCACTAGAAATAGTGGTGTAAGGCTACTACGGGATAATGTGGTAATATTTGAAGGAAAGATATTATCTTTAAAGAGATTTAAAGATGATGTAAAGGAGATAACATCTGGATACGAAGGGGGACTAGGTCTAGAAAATTTTAATGACATTAAAGAAGGGGATATAATTGAAGCATATATTATGAAAGAAGTAGAATAAGAGGTGTAACTTTTATGAAAAAGAAGAGAGTAAATAGAATATCAGAAGAAGTTAAGAGAGTTGTTTCAGAATTATTGCAGAAGGGAATAAAAGACCCAAGGATAAATAGTATGACTAGTGTTACAAGAGTAGAAGTTACAAATGACTTAAGTTATGCAAATATATATGTTAGCGTTTTAGGGAATGAAAAAGCAAAAGAAGATACCTTAGAAGGTTTAAAAAGTGCAAAGGGATTTATTAGGAGAGAAATTGGCAATAGAATAGATTTAAGGCATGCGCCAGAGCCTATATTTAAGTTAGATGAGTCTATAGAGCATAGTTTATACATTTCAAAATTGATTGAAAAGGTTAAAAAGGAAGATCATCAAAAAAGAGGAGATAGAGATGGAAAATCAATTGAAGAAATTGATGAATGATGCAATTCAAATGATAAATAAATACAATAATATATATATTTGTTCTCATGTTCAACCAGATGGAGATAATATTGGCTCAACCTTAGCATTGGCTATGGCTATAAAGAAATTAAAAAAAAATGTAAGCATAATTAAGGTAGATGATATTCCTTCAGATTATATATTTTTACCTCATATAGATATGTTTGAAGAGCAAGAATATAATGATTCAGTAGATTTATTTATTTCATTAGATAGTAGTGATTTAATTCGATTAGGTGCAGGGAAGAAATTTGCTTTAAAGGCCAAGAATATTATTAATATTGATCATCATATAACCAATGAAAACTTTGGAGATATTAATATTGTATCTCCATCATCTGGTTCAACAGGAGAAATTGTTTATAGGTTTATTAAAGATATGAAAGTTGATATAGATAAAGATATGGCTACATGTTTATATACTGCTATTAGCACTGATACCGGTAGATTTATGTATAGTAATACTACTTATGAAACTCATTTAATTGCATCAGAACTATTGAAAATAGGTATTGATATTAATAATATAAATATAAATCTATATCAAAGTAGAACTATTGAACGAACAAGATTATTTCTTGAGGCTTTAAACAACTTAGAATTGATATCAGAAAATAGAATTGCGTTAGTTGCTGTTACTCAAGATATGTTACAAAATTGTAATGCTAAAATGGAAGATACAGAAGGTATAGTTTCGTTTATTAGAAATATTGATTCTATAGAAGTAGCATGTATGTTAAAAGAAATGAGTAAAGAAGAAGTTAAAGTCAGTTTGCGAAGTAAGAAACATGTTGATGTATCAAAAATATCTATTAAATTTGGTGGTGGAGGGCATGCTAAAGCAGCTGGATGTACTTTATATGAAAATATAGAGACTGCAAAGGATATGTTATTAAATGAAATATCATTAAGCTTTAGGTGATCATATGAATGGAATAATAAATTTATTTAAGCCCAAGGGGATTACGTCTCATGAAGCGGTAAAAAAAATGAGAAAGACATTAGGCATAAAGAAAATAGGACATACTGGAACTTTAGATCCAAATGCAACTGGAGTTTTACCTCTATGTATTGGGAAAGGTACTCGTATTAGTGAATATTTGTTAGATGTTGAAAAAGAGTATGTTGGGGAGCTAACTCTTGGAATAGCTACAGATACGCAAGATGCATATGGGAGGATTTTAAAGTATTCATCTAAAAAAGTAGATGAAGAAAGTATTCGTTTAGCTTTTGAGAGTTTTAAAGGTGAAATTGAACAGATTCCACCGATGTATTCTGCTTTAAAACATAAAGGAAAGAAATTATATGAATTAGCTAGAAAAGGACAAACCATTGAACGACCTCCAAGAAAAGTCAATATATACGATTTAAAAATTGATAAAATTTTAAACAATAAGAAGATTATTTTTCATGTTAAATGTTCAAAGGGTACATATATAAGGACATTGTGTGATGATATTGGGCAATTTTTAGGTACATATGGATATCTATCCTATTTGATGAGAATTGGTGTAGGGGATTTTATAATAAATGATAGTGTAAGCATTGATTATATAAAAAGGTTAGATAAAAAAGAATTAAATTCTATTATTTGTCCGATAGATAAAGGCTTAAGTAAAATGGAATCGTTTATAGTAGAAGGAAATTATTATAAACAACTTATAAATGGTGCTTTAATACCAATAAATCATGATGTCTCTAATTGCTATAACTTTAATACTCCTATTAAAGTCTATTGTAAAAATACTTTTATTGGAGTAGGTAAAATTATAAATAAAGATAATATTTCATTTGTTAAAATGGATAAAGTTCTTATATAAGGTGGTAAACATGGAAATTATAGATTTAAATACTCAAAAAGCAGAAACATGTGAAATTTCTATTGCTTTAGGAAATTTTGATGGAATCCATATTGGCCATCAATATTTGATAAAAGATAATATAAGAAAAGCAAAAGATAAAAATTTAAAATCATCAGTATTATTATTTAAAAATCATACTAAAACTATCTTAAAGAAAGATAAGAATTCAAAAATTGGGATTATTACCTCTTATAGTCAGAAATTAAAACTTCTTAAAGAGCTAGGCGTAGAGATTGTATATACAATAGATTTTGATAAAAATGTAATGAAGTTAACACCAGAAGAATTTATAAAAGATATATTACTGGACAAATTAAATACAAAACTTGTTACAGTTGGATTCAATTATAGATTTGGAAACAAAGCATCTGGAGACAGTAAATATCTTAAAACCATAGGTATGAAAGAGGGATTTGAAGTTAATATTATCAAACCCATTTATATTGATAATGAAATTGTAAGCAGTACAAATATAAGGAATTTAATAAGATCCGGTGATATTGATAAGGCAAATAGCTTTCTTAATAGAAGTTATTCTGTTCTGGGAATTGTAGTTGAAGGAACTAGCAGAGGTAGAAAATTAGGGTTTCCTACAGCAAATATTAAACTAAATGATAATTATGTTGTACCACATACAGGTGTGTATAAAACTATTACTATGATAGATGACAAAAAATATTTAAGCCTAACTAATATAGGTTATAATCCTACTTTTGATGGAGATGAACTTAAAATAGAAACTTATATTTTAAATTTTAGGAACAATATTTATGGAAAACTTATAGAAATTAATTTTGATGAATTCATTAGAGATGATATTAAGTTTAGTACAGCTGGGGAATTGATTAAACAGATGAAAAAAGATGTTGAACACATTAAATAATATCATATATATTTACAATTATAAATATATATGATAAGATTAAATTTGGAATTAGATACCTTTAGCTATGTTTATCGTTTCCTCGACGATTTACTTAGCTAATGGTGAAAATATTAATAAAGAGGAGGCAAAGAAATGACAATAACTAAAGAGCAAAAAAATCAAATCATTGAAGAGTATAAATTGCATGAGGGGGATACAGGATCACCAGAAGTGCAGATTGCAATTCTAACTCACAGGATTAATGCTCTAACTGAGCATTTAAAGACTCATAAAAAAGATCATCATTCAAGAAGAGGATTATTTAAAATGATAGGTCAAAGAAGAGGACTATTAAGATATTTAGAAAACAATGATATAGAAAGATATCGTACATTAATTCAAAAATTGGGAATTAGAGGCTGATAAGAGCGGGGATATGTCCCGCTCTATTCATTATATTTTCTCAATAAAAACTTCTAAAATACTTATAGAAGTTTTTATTATTTAGTGTTTTTAGTTGATAAAAGGTAATAATAATAAGTAAAATAAATAAGGAGGGTAGACATGGAAAAACAGTTTCATTATACTTTAGCTGGAAAAGACCTTACTGTAACGATTGGCAAGGTTGCAGAACAAGCTAATGGAGCGTGTTTGTTACAATATGGAGATACTGTTGTTTTAGTTACAGCTACTGCTTCAAAAGAGCCTAGAGAAGGTATAGATTTTTTTCCGCTAAGTGTTGATTTTCAAGA
Organism: Schnuerera sp. xch1; assembly: GCF_019931165.1. Taxonomy (GTDB): domain Bacteria; phylum Bacillota; class Clostridia; order Tissierellales; family Tepidimicrobiaceae; genus JAIOUP01. Next base: position 187,712 of record NZ_JAIOUP010000001.1, on the reverse strand, counting down.
AAAATTATATTCAGTAGGAAAGATACCAGGAGGATTTATTAAGAGAGAAGGGAAACCTAGTGAGAAAGCAATTTTAACAGCAAGATTAATTGACAGACCTATAAGACCTCTATTTCCTGATGGATATAGAAATGATGTGCAAGTGATTGTAACAGTACTTTCAGTTGATCAAGATTATACTCCAGATATATTAGGAATGATTGGATCATCAATTGCACTGTCAATCTCCGATATCCCTTTCAATGGTCCAACTGGATCAGTAATGATTGGTTTGGTTGATGATGAATTTATAATCAATCCAAATGCAGAACAAAGAGAGAAATCCGATTTACATTTAACAGTTTCAGGTACAAAAGATGCAATAATGATGGTTGAAGCAGGAGCTAATGAGTTACCTGAGAATAAAATGTTAGAAGCAATATTACTTGCTCATGAAGAAATTAAAAAACTATGTTGCTTTATAGAGGATATTCAATCAGAAGTGGGAAAAGAAAAACAAGACTACATGGTATTTAAAGCTGATGTTGAAATAGCTAAAGAAGTTAGAGAATTTGCTTCAGAAAAACTAATCAGCGCTATTCAAACTATAGATAAGACAGAAAGGGAGGAAAATATTGATAAAGTAGTAGAAGAGACAATTGATTATTTTTCTGAGAAATATCCTGACAATGAAAAAGATATTAGGGAAGTACTTGATCAAATATTAAAAGAAGAAGTTAGAAGGCTTATAATTGAAGATGGTATAAGACCGGATAATAGACAGACTGATGAGATACGTCCAATATCTTCAGATATAGGATTACTCCCACGAGCTCATGGTTCAGGCTTGTTTACTAGAGGTCAAACGCAGGTCTTAACAGTTGCTACATTAGGAGCATCTAGTGATGTTCAGATAATTGATGGAATTGGTGAAGAAGAATCTAAAAGGTATATGCATCATTATAATTTTCCACCCTATAGTGTTGGAGAAACTGGATTTATGAGAAGCCCTGGAAGAAGAGAAATAGGTCATGGGGCTTTAGCTGAAAGGGCATTAGAACCAGTAATTCCTTCAGAAGATGAATTTCCTTATACTATTCGATTAGTGTCAGAAGTATTAAGTTCAAATGGTTCAACTTCTCAAGCCAGTGTATGTGGTAGCACATTAGCTCTATTAGATGCGGGAGTACCTATCAAAAAGTCTGTTGCAGGTATTGCAATGGGATTGATGAAGTCTGAAGATAAAGTAGCAATTTTAACTGATATTCAGGGATTAGAAGACCATTTAGGAGATATGGATTTTAAAGTAGCTGGAACAAAAGATGGTATTACAGCTATACAAATGGATATAAAAATTTCTGGTATTGATAAAAAAATCTTAGAAGAAGCTCTTGAAAGAGCTAGACAGGGAAGAATGTTTATTTTAGAAAAAATGAGTCATACTATATCAAAACCAAAAGATGATTTATCCCAATATGCACCAAGGATATTTAGAATGCAGGTTGATCCAAATAAAATAAGAGATATTATTGGACCTGGTGGGAAAATGATAAATAGGATAATTGATAAAACAAATGTAAAAATTGATATAGATGATGATGGTAAAGTTTCAATTGCTTCTGAGAATAGGATAGATGGGGAAAAAGCTATTGACTTGATCAATAAAATAATTAAAGATGTAGAAATTGGAGATATTTACACCGGCAAGGTAATAAGAATAGTACCTTTTGGTGCTTTTTTGGAGATTATCAATGGTAAAGAAGGACTACTTCATATTTCAAACATTGCTCATGAGAGAATTGACAAAGTAGAAGATATATTAGCTATAGGAGATGAAGTATTAGTTAAAGTTATAGAAATAGATAAACAGGGCAGAATTAATCTATCAAGAAAAGCTGTTTTGCCAAAGGAAGATAAAAAGAATAGGAAATCCAGAGATAATAATAAATAAAAAAGTACTAATTAATGCATGAACCCAAATTAGGTTCATGTTTTTAATTTAGTTATAAAAAGCAACTTATAAAAAGATAAATATATTTCATACCCTTTGAATATAAATAATGATATAAGGATATTTGGAGGGATTAAAATGAAATTGTTTATTGTTAACAGAAAAACATTATATGTATTATTATTTATCATATTAATAATTGTAGCTGTAGCTATTTACATATCTTTTTATAATAAAGCACAGGAAACTTTTAATATGGATATTTATTATAAAGGAAATGTAGATAAGAATATTGTAGCATTTGCATGCAATGTAGATTGGGGTAATGAATATATTAAACCAATGTTAGAAGTTTTTTCAAAAAATAAAATAAAAATAACTTTTTTTGTAACGGGCAATTGGGCTGAAAAGAATCCTGAATTATTAAAATCTATTGTTAATGAAGAACATGAAATTGGAAATCATGGTTATCAACATATGGATTATGATAAATTAAGTTATGAAAAAAATAAAGAGGAAATCTTAAAAGCTCATAATGTAATTAATAATCTATCAGGTATACAGCCTAAATATTTTGCTCCACCTTCTGGAGCATATAATGATAATACTATAAAAGCAGCAAAGGATTTGAATTATGACATAATTATGTGGAGTATAGATACTATAGATTGGAGAGAAGATAGTAATAAAGAAAAAATTACGAGCAGGGTAATCAATAATATTCATGATTCTGCAATTATATTGATGCATCCTACTGAAGAGACAATAAAGGCCTTACCTAATATAATAGATTATATAGTTGAAAAAGGATATAAAATTGGTAAAATAGGTGATATAATAGAATAAATTTTGTGATTGAAGGAGGAAGTAATGTATTTAAAAGATAAATTAAATAATGGAATAAATGTTGTAATGGAAACAATACCATACATTAATTCGGTTTCAATTGGAGTATTAGTCAACACAGGTTTATATAATGAAGATAAACATAAAAACGGAATTTCTCATTTTATTGAACATTTGCTTTTTAAAGGAACTAATAAGAGAACAGCAAAAGAAATTGCTGAGACCATAGATAATATTGGTGGGCAAATAAATGCATTTACTGAAGCAGAATATACCTGCTTTTACATCAAAGTATTGGACAAGCATTTAAGAATTGCTATTGAAGTTTTATCTGATATGTTTAACAATTCAAAATTTGAAGAGATAGAAAAAGAAAAAGGAGTTATCTATGAAGAAATAAAAATGTATTTAGATTCACCTGAAGATATAGTTTATGATCTTTTAAATGAAACTATGTTCGAAAATACTCCTTTAGCATTACCTATATTAGGAACATATGATACAATAAAAAATTTAAACAGAGAATCCATATTAAAATATTTTAATGAACATTATATTTCTAAGAAAATGGTAATATCAATTGTAGGAAACTTTAATCCTAAGGATACAATAAAAACTCTAAATCAATATTTTGATACAAATAGGGCTATCAATCAAACTTATAATAATTCAATAAATAAAATACCAAACTTTACACAAAGATTAAAACAAAAACAAAAGGATACTGAGCAATTAAACTTCTGCTTAGGTATGAAAGGAGTTAAAAGAGGATCTGACGATTTATATCCTTTATTAATTTTAAATAATATTTTGGGAGGTAGTATGAGTTCTAGACTATTTCAAAAAATTAGAGAAGATAAAGGACTTGTATATTCTATATATTCTCACCCTGTTTCGTTCCAAAATGTAGGTGCTTTCATAATATATGCTGGTTTAGGGACAGCACAGATAATTAATGTAGCAAAATTAATAAATGAAAATATTGAGGATATTAAAGAAAATCTAATAACTGAAAATGAATTAAATAAATCTAAGGAACTGTTAAAAGGAAATTATATTTTGGGAATGGAAGACACTCTTAATAGGATGATTGATTTAGGTAAATCTGAATTATTTTTAAAAAGACTATTGTCTCCTAAAGATATTTTATCAAGAATAGATAAAGTTACAATGGATGATATACAAAGGGTTATATTTGAAATATTTGATAAAGAAAAATATAATATAGTATATGTAAGTAAACTTTCAAATAATGAAAAAATTAATATGAAGTTGAAAGAAATATTTTTTAATTGAGGTGATATTATGAGAATAAAAGTTATAAATAAAAGCAATTACCCACTTCCCAAATATAATACTAAAGGATCTTCAGGGATGGATTTATATGCTAATATTGACAAATCTGTTGTAATGAAACCTTTGGATAGAATATTGGTGCCCACAGGATTATATATATCAATTCCAAATGGATATGAAGCTCAAATTAGAGCAAGAAGTGGATTATCTTTAAAACACGGCATAACTCTAGCTAATGGAATCGGTACTATTGATAGTGATTATAGAGGCGAAATTGGTGTTATATTAATAAATTTAAGCAATGAAGAGTACACAATTAATAAGGGAGATAAGATAGCTCAATTGGTATTGACAAAATATGAGAAGGTAGAATTTGAAGAAGTTAATTCTTTAGATAATACAGAGAGAAACGACGGTGGTTTTGGTCATACAGGATATTAAATATAGTAGCATTGTATCATATAAGATTTTATCATAAATGATAAATCATATATCTATACAAACCACATATAATTATATAAGGAATAAAAAAGGAGATGATACAATGCTACTGTTAAGTGAATTAGGAGGCAAAGAAATAGTAAATTTAAATAATGGAGAAAGATTAGGAATAATTGCTGATTCTGATATTGTTGTAGATGAAAAAACAGGAAAAATATTATCTCTATTAATACCTGAAAGAAAGTTTCAGTTTAAGCTCTTTGGAAATAATGAAGGAATAGAAATTCCATGGCACACGATTAGAAAAATTGGAAATGATATGATTATTGTAGAATTAGATACAATATAATTTAAAGCTTTTTTAGCCTGATTATTTAATCAGGTTTTTTTAATTTATATTTTTATAGTACATGAGCATATTATTATAAGAATAGTAAAAAATAAATGATATATAATCAATACAAAGGAGGTAAAAAAGTGAAAAAGGAACCAGATAATGATCAACAACAAAATAATGATGTAATGGATAATGTAAATAAAATAGGTACACCAAATTTACCAAATGTTGATAATAATATTCAATTTATAACTATTATAGGAGAAATAGAAGGACATAATATGTCTTCATCTAATAAAAAGACAACAAAATATGAACATATTATACCAATGTTAATAGCAGCAATGCAAGATCCTAAAATTGAAGGTTTATTTATTATATTGAATACAGCAGGTGGTGATGTTGAAGCAGGTCTAGCTTTAAGTGAATTAATAAATAGCGTAGATAAACCAAAAGTATCTTTAGTATTAGGAGGTGGCCATAGTATCGGTGTTCCTTTAGCTACTGCGTCAGATTATTCTTTCATTGTACCGACTGCAGCTATGACAATTCATCCTATACGAACTACAGGTTTAGTTATTGGAGTTCCACAAACCTTTAGATATTTTGAAAAGATGCAAAAGAGAATAAGTGGTTTCATCATAAGAACATCGAAAATTGATGAAAAAACTTTAAAAAATTTAATGTATGCAACAGATGAATTAGCTAATGATGTGGGAACTATTCTTATAGGAAAAGAAGCTGTGGATTACGGATTAATTGATGAAGTAGGTGGCTTTAGTATCGCATTAAAAAAATTAAATGATTTAATAGAACAGAAAAACCTATAGCACAATAGTATAATATACTAAATTATGCTATAATAACATGAGAATACCTTAAAGGGGGAATTTAATCAAAACAATTATTTTAAGGGGATACTTACTTTAAGTATCTTTTCATCTATAGTAATTGTTTTTTTAATGGTATAATAAAGATATAACAAATTTTCAACTTTCATCCTTATATATACTTTCTAAGTATTAATATTACAGATAAAAATGAACTTAAATGATACATAATATTTTATAAGAGGTGATCTTCTTGGTCAAGAAGAAAAAGACAAAAAAAACAAAGAACACAAAAAAGAAAGAATATAATCGAGAGATAATAGGAATTATTATAATCTTATTTGGCATCCTATCAGCTATAAGTTTATTTAGCAAAAAAACAGGTATTATGGGTGTGTTTTTAAGAAATATTTATTTTACTCTCATGGGTTTTGGTGGATATATATTTCCATTAATTATTATAGCTATTGGAATTCTTTTTATTATAAATAGAGTTGACACAAAAAATGATTTTAAATCAGTATATTTACTAGTTTTATTTTTATGTTTTTTAACTTTATTAGATATTAACAATGTAAGTGGAAGTAAATTTGGTGTAAAATTATCTGAGTCTTTACAACTAAGCAAGCAAGGATTAGGTGGAGGTATATTAGGAGCTATTTTAGGATATTTACTTTTTAAATTATTTGGATCAATAGGCTCTTATGTAATAATTTCCTTCATAATCTTAATTTCAATAGTACTTTTTACTGAGGTTAAAATTAGTGAAATTTGGAATCAACTTAATTTAAAATTTAAAGCAAAAAAAATCAATAATTTTAATATTACTGATAAAATAAACAAAAATAAGAAAAACAAAAGAGATATTAAAGAAACTATAAAAAATGTGTCATCATTAAATAACATACAAAATGATAAAGAACAAGAAATTTTAATTCATGATTATACTAAAATTCAAAAAGAACCTCATAATAAAACAAGTACAGATAATGAAATTTCAATAAATAACAAAAATGTTATACCTAACTATACATTACCTTCATTGGATTTATTAGATGATTTTGAAAAAAATCCAAATTCTAATGATAGAAAAGGAATTATAAATAATGCCAAAAAAATTGAAGAAACTATGAAGAATTTTGGAATTGACTCAAAAATTACTCAAATCAATAAGGGACCATCTATTACTTGTTATGAAATTCAACCTGCTCCAGGAGTAAAGGTAAGTAAAATTGTTAATTTATCAAATGATTTAGCCTTGAGTTTAGCCGCTTCAGATATTAGAATAGTTGCTCCCATTCCTGGTAAAGCTGCTGTAGGAATAGAAGTCCCAAATAAAATAAAAGATAATGTTGGATTAAAAGAAATTTTACAATCCGATGAATATTTATCTTTAAATAGCCAATTACCTTTAACTTTAGGAAAAGATATTTCCGGCAAAGCAATAGTTTCAAACATAGATAAAATGCCTCACTTATTAATAGCTGGAGCAACTGGATCTGGTAAAAGTGTATGTATAAATACCATTATTATGAGTATATTATTTAAATCTCATCCTAGTGATGTAAAATTATTATTAATTGACCCAAAGGTAGTTGAATTAAGTATTTATAATGGTATACCACACTTGTTAATCCCTGTAGTTACTGAAACTAAGAAAGCTGCTTCTGCATTAAGCTGGGCAGTTGATGAAATGGAAAAAAGATACAAGTTATTTGCTGAAAATAATGTGAGAGATATTAAATCATACAATCATAAACTAAATAATGATAAGAACAATAAGCTACCTAAAATAGTTATTATAATTGATGAATTAGCAGATTTAATGATGGTAGCTGCTCAAGAAATAGAAGATTATATTTGTAGATTAGCACAAATGGCTAGAGCTGCAGGTATTTACTTAATAATAGCTACTCAAAGGCCTTCAGTTGATGTTATAACTGGTATTATTAAAGCAAATATTCCTTCAAGAATATCATTTGCAGTATCTTCACAAGTTGACTCAAGAACAATATTAGATATGCCCGGTGCAGAAAAATTATTAGGTAAAGGGGATATGCTTTTTTATCCTTCCAACCTTTCTAAGCCTATTCGTATTCAAGGGGCTTTTATTAGTGACACAGAAGTAAAAAAGGTTGTAGATTATTTGAAAGAACAAAACATTACAGAATACAATGATGAAGTAATAGAAACAATACAAAATGAAATAGATATAAATAACTTTATCGAAGATGGAGATAAATTGCTTCCAGATGCAATATCTTTGGTTGTTTCAGAAGGACAAGCATCTATATCATTACTTCAAAGAAAATTAAAAGTTGGATATGCAAGAGCTGCAAGAATTGTTGATCAAATGGAAGAAAGAGGAATAGTTGGTGGACATGAAGGTAGTAAACCAAGAAAGGTACTAGTATCAAAAGAAGAAGTAGAATCAATTATCAAGGAGAGATTATAATGGAAGTAAAAAATATTTCAATTGTGACTTTAGGATGTTCAAAAAACGAAATCGATTCAGAATTAATGATGGGAATTTTTAAAAATAATGGTTATTCAATTGTAACCTCATTAAAAGATGCAGATATCATACTCATTAATACTTGTGGTTTTATTGATACTGCTAAAGAGGAATCTATAGAAACTATTTGGGAAATGACTAAGTATAAAACAGAAGGGAAATGTAAATATATTATATTAGCTGGTTGTTTAGCAGAAAGATATTCTAAAGAACTATTAGAAGAAATTGATGAAGTAGATGGTATAATTGGTACAGGCAATATGAAAGATGTTATAATTCTAATAGATAGATTAAACAATGGAGAACATAAAGTTATTTATACAGAAAATATTGATGAAGATTATTTAGAACTAGTTCCTAGACAAAGCTTCAGAACTACTGAATATGTAAAAATATCTGAAGGATGTGATAATTTTTGCACGTATTGTATTATACCAAGGTTAAGAGGAAAGCATAGAAGTAGAAAGATGGAAAATATAATTAAAGAAGTAAAACATCTAGTTAAAAATGGAGTTAAAGAAATAATATTAATTGGTCAGAATACTACTGATTATGGTATAGATTTATATGGAGAATATAAGTTATATGAATTACTTGATAACTTAAATAAGATTAGAGATTTAAAATGGATTAGGTTGCTTTATCTATATCCAGATAACATTAATAGAAAGTTAATTTCTTCTATTAAAAATAATGATAAAGTATTGAAATATTTAGATATACCTTTGCAACATATAGACAATGATATATTGAAAAAAATGAATAGAAAAATCTCTAAAGAAAAAATCATAAGTTTAATATCTAAACTAAGAAAGGAAATACCGGATATTGTTATTAGAACGACTTTTATAGTAGGATTTCCTGGTGAAACACAAAATAACTTTAAAAATTTATATAATTTTATTAAAGCTATGAGGTTAGATAAAGTAGGAACTTTCACTTATTCTAGAGAGAAAGGAACTGCAGCTTATACCTTTGATAATCAAATAGATGATGACACAAAGGAATATAGAAGAAATAAAATCATGGAATTGCAACAGAGTATATCCTATTCTTTAAATAGCAAAAAAATCGGAAAAACCTACGAAGTTTTAATTGAAGACATGGAAAATGAAGATTTGTATATAGGTAGAACATATATGGATAGTCCAGATATTGATGGTATTTTCTTTGTTAAGTCAGATAGAAGGCTTAAGACTGGACAATTTGTTAAAGCGATAACTACTGATTATTTTGAATACGATTTGATTGGAGAGATAATAGAATGAATCTAGCAAATAAAATTACTTTAATACGTGTGCTGATGATCCCCTTATTTATGATAATATTATTTTTTGATTCTAAAGTGCATAACTATTTAGCTACGTTAATTTTCGTTATAGCATCTGCAACGGATGGATTAGATGGATATATTGCAAGAAGTAGAAATCAAGTAACTACATTTGGCAAATTTGTTGATCCATTAGCTGATAAGTTGCTAGTTTCTACAGCATTAATTTCCCTAATTCAATTAGGAAAGGTTCCTGCTTGGATTGTTGTAATTATAATTGCAAGAGAATTTACCATTACAGGTTTTAGAATAATTGCTGCATCAGAAGGAATAACAATTGCAGCTAGTCCATTAGGAAAAATAAAGACGATTACACAATTAATCGCTATAACTGTTTTATTAATAGATAATTTTCCTTTTAGTTTAGTTAATTTTCCATTCGATATCATTATGCTTTATATATCTTTAATATTTACTGTATTATCCGGAATAGACTATATATATAAGAATAGACAAGTATTAAAAATTGATGAAAAATAACGGAGATGAATGAAATGAATGCTGAGATAATTTCTGTAGGCACTGAATTAATATTAGGGAGCACATTGAATACAAATGCACATTACTTATCTAAACGATTGTCTAATATAGGTATAGATGTAATATACCATACAGCAGTAAAAGATGATCCAAAAATGTTGGAAGATATAATTCATATTGGATTAAAAAGAGCCGATGTTTTGATTTTTACAGGAGGATTAGGTCCTACAGATGATGATATGACTAAGGAGATAGTAAGTAAAGTATTAGGCCTAAACTTAAGATTAAATGTAAGCGTTGAAAATAGTATTAAAAACTATTTTAATAAAACTGATAAAATCATGTCCTCTAATAACAAGAAACAAGCATATATCCCAGAGGAAAGTAAATTTTTAACTAATGAAATTGGAACTGCACCTGGAATATATATTAAGTGGAATGAAAAATTATTAATATTATTACCAGGCCCTCCAAACGAAATGAAATTAATGTTTAATAAATATGTAGTCCCTTTGATAAAACAAGACTTTGTTATTAAAATAAGTACAATAAGAACTATAGGTATTAGTGAATCACAATTAGAAAACTCATTGAAGGATATTATAAGAAACAATACAAATCCAACAATAGCAACTTATGCTAAAGAAGGAACTGTAGATATAAAAATAGTGGCAAAAGGTGATAATGATAAAGAAGTTGATTCATTACTAAATGAAATAGTATGTATAATAAAAAATAGAATATCCAAGTATATTTATAGTTATTTAGATGAGACTATTGAAGAAGTTGTATTTAAAAAACTAAAAGATAAAAAAATGAAAATAGCTTTTTGTGAATCATGTACAGGTGGTCTTATATCGGCAAAGTTTACTCGTATTTCAGGGGTATCAGAAGTATTTGAAAGAGGAATTATTGCATATAGCAATAATTCAAAGATCGAAGAATTGAATGTAAATAAAGATACATTAGAAAAATTTGGCCCAGTAAGTGAACAAGTAGCAATAGAAATGGCAAAAGGCCTTATGAATAAGACAAAATCAGACATAGCAGTATCTACGACAGGTTTAGCTGGTCCATCTGGAGGAAATAAAACAAAACCAATAGGTCTTGTTTATATCGGAATCGTAACTAAAAATATGTCAAAAGTGATTAAATGCATGTTAAATGGAGACAGAACTTCTATTCAAAACAAAGCTGCATTAAAGGTTTTTAATGAGATAAGGAAAATCTTATAAAAATCCAAAATTATCTTTGACTTAAATAAATAATTATTATACAATTGTATTAGAACGTAAGTTCTAATAAGTGAAGGGTGGTGAATCCAGTTTAACTGGAGAAAAATGGTGAATAAAGATGAAAAAAAGAAAGCATTAGATATGGCCATGAATCAAATTAAAAAACAATTTGGTAAAGGTTCAATAATGAGATTAGGTGATAACGAAATTGAAAAAATAGAAGTTATACCTACAGGATCTTTAAGTTTAGATATTGCATTAGGAATTGGTGGAATTCCAAGAGGTAGAATTATTGAAATATTTGGGCCAGAATCTTCTGGGAAAACAACTGTTGCGTTGCATGTTATTGCTGAAGCGCAAAAAAAAGATGGAATAGCAGCCTTTATTGATGCAGAACATGCACTTGATCCAAGTTATGCAAAAAAATTAGGTGTTGATGTTGAAAATCTAATAGTTTCACAACCTGACACTGGAGAACAAGGACTTGAAATTGCAGAATCTTTAGTAAGAAGCAATGCAGTTGATATTGTAGTTATAGACTCCGTTGCAGCATTAGTTCCAAAAGCTGAAATAGAAGGCGAAATGGGAGATAGTCATGTTGGATTACAAGCTAGACTAATGTCCCAAGCATTAAGAAAATTAGCAGGGGCAATAAATAAATCTAGAACTACTGTAATTTTTATTAATCAGTTAAGAGAAAAGGTAGGGATTATGTTTGGCAATCCTGAAACAACAACTGGTGGGAGAGCCCTAAAATTCTATTCTAGTATACGATTAGATGTAAGAAGAATTGATTCTATAAAACAATCTGATAGTGTAATAGGAAATCGAACTAGAGTTAAAGTTGTAAAAAATAAAGTTGCTCCTCCATTTAAACGAGCAGAATTTGATATCATGTACGGTTTAGGTATATCCAAAGAAGGTAATATTTTAGATACTGGAGTTGAAGCTGAAATTGTAAATAAATCAGGTTCATGGTATAGTTATGGAGAGCATAAACTTGGACAAGGAAGGGAAAATGCTAAGGATTTTCTAAAAGAAAATACTGAAATCACAATGGAAATAGAATCTAAAATAAGAGAAAAATATGGTTTGAATTCTGATAAAGATAAATCAACTGAGAAAAAAGATAAAATTGCAAAAGAGAAAACAACTGAATAAACCTCCAATTGGAGGTTTATTTATAAGGAGTGTCATTAATTGAAAATACTTTTTTTTACTGATACCCATATAAGGGGAACTACACCTAAAAATAGAAAAGACAATCTCACTGAAACTTTAGAAAAAAAGTTAAGGGAAATTGGTGATATTGTAGAAGATTATAATATTGACTTTATATTACATGGTGGAGACCTATTTGATAGACCTGATGTTTCGGTTTCTATAGTTAGTAAATTTGCTTCAATATTAAATAGCTTTAAAGTGCCTATATATATTATAAGTGGCAATCACGATGTTTATGGTCATAACCCTAACACCATAGGTAGAACTATGCTTGGGTTATTAGATGCATTAAAAGTTGTAAGGATAATAAAGCAAAATGAAGTCATATATTTAAATAAAGCTGGTATCAAAGTTCAGTTATCTGGTCAATCATATACATATGATATTGATCATGAAAGGAATAGGTCTAAATATATTGTAAAAAAAGTTTCAAAAGATGTGGATTATATAATTCACATGGTTCATGGAATGCTATTAAATAAACCTTTTATAAAAGGTATACCTTTTACTCTAATTGATGATATAAAAAGTACTGAAGCAGATATTACATTATCTGGACATTATCATTCTGGTTTTGGAATAATAAATATTGGTGATAAATACTTTGTAAATCCAGGAAGTCTTATTAGAATAACAAACAGCTTAAATGAAATAGAAAGAATACCTAAGATAGTTATTTTAGATATCAAAGATTCAATTGATATTAAAACAATTTGTTTAGAGACAGCATTGAAAGGAGAAGAAGTATTAGATAGACAAGAAATAGAAAATCACATCTTTAAAACTGAAAGATTATTTGATTTCAAGCAATCAATAGATACAGCTATTAACTTCGAAAAATTAGAAATAAATGAAATTCTAATGGAAGTTTCAAATGCTGAAAATGTATCTGAAGAAGTAAAAAAAGAAGCCCTTAAAAGGATTGCCCATATTCAGATGAAACATCTAGGAGATGAATTGTAAATGAAATATATTAAGAAAGTAATTTTAGAAAATTTTCAATCACATAAATATACTGAAATTGAGTTAGATCAATATTTAAATGTTATAGTAGGCCCATCTGATCATGGTAAAACAGCAATTATTAGGGGTATAAAATGGGCATTATTTAATGAACCAGTAGGAGATTTTTTTATCAGAGAAGGAGAAACAGAGTGTAGTGTAACCATTATTTTCAATGATAATATAAAATTAAAAAGATATAGAAGTAAAACTAAAAATGCTTATTATATATATGATAATAACGGAGAAGAAACTGTGTTTGAGGGTTTTGGAACAAAGGTGCCCCAAGAGATTATAGATAAAACTTCTATGAGAAAAATAATATTAGATAGTGGCCAATCTAATTCAATAAATATTGGGGAACAGTTAGAAGGTCCATTTTTATTATCTGAAAAGAATTCTACAAGAGCAAATGCAATTGGACGGTTAGTTGGAGTACATATAGTTGACAATGCTCTAAAAGATACATTAAAAGACATTAGAAACTTAAATACTAAAAGAAAAAATTATAAAGAAACATTAGAAGATCTTCATGAGAATTTATCTGAATATGATTATTTAGATGATTTAACAATAAAAGTTAATAAACTAAAAAATATAAAAGATAAAATTCATAATAAACAATCAAAACTAGACAACTTGACTCAAAGATTAAAGTTATTTCAAAAAACAAGTGAAGAATATAATATATTAAAAAAATATTTAAGAAAACTTAAAAATTTAGAGAAAGTATCAAACAAGGAAAAAATATTATCTAGAAAGATTAAAAAATTTAGCTACATCTATGATAAATATTACATGTTGATTAAAATACAAAACAATATAAAAGAAGATAATAACTTACTAATTTTATTGAAAGATATTCATAAAATAGAAAAAACTATTAATAAATTAAGTATTTTTTTTAATATGACTTCTAAATTAGAAACCATATACAATAAATATAAATATACTGAAGATACACTAAGTATATATAATAATATATTAAAAGCTTTACAAAAAAATGTTTTAATTGAAAAAAGAATTAGTTTAATTGAAGAAAATCTTCAAAGGCTCAAAAAGATACAAAATTTAAAAGAAAAATTAGACGAAATCCATAAAAATATTTCTATAGGTCAAATTTACATTAATAAATTATCGAATGTAAACTTGATTTTTAATAAAAAAGATTTACTTGAATCAAAATATAAAATTTTACAAAACTTAGTTAATTACAAAAAGGAATATGATGCCAATAAAACTAGAATATTTAAAATAGAAAATAATTTATCTAATATAAATAAAGAAATGAATAAATATTTAAATAGATATAAGATAATTTTAAATAAAGTTGAAGTATGTCCTTTGTGTTTTAGTCCTATAGATAAAGCACGAACTAAAAAAATAATAGATAGCTACAAGAAGGAGGAAATTCATCAATGAATTATGAAAAGGAACTTAATACCCTAAGAGAAGACCTTGAAAAAGCTAAAAGTTTGAAATATAGAGCTGAAGCGAGATTAGAACAACTTAATAAACAGCAACAAGAAATAGTCGATGAATTAAAAGATTTAGGAGTAAATCCAGAAGAATTAGAAGGAGAAATTAATAAGTTAAAAGAAGAAATTAATGAATTATTTAAAGAAGCTAATGAATTAATGCCAAAAGATATTTTAGAAAAGAAGTGATATCGTGATTAATAAAATAGATGAGCTAGATAAATATTTATCTAAAGTTAATTCTTATATTTCTAAAGAACAAGGAAAAAGAGAAAAAATTTTAGAACAGATTGACAATTACAATAAATTAATAGAAAGTATAGAATCTAAAATACAATTGATGGAAAAGGTAAGCGTATTGTTACAAAGAACATCTGAATTTGCAAGAAACCAAGCCAAAGTTCAAATTGAATCATTAGTAACAAATTGTTTGCAATTTATATTTGAAAATGATATAGAATTTAAGATTGAAATAGAAGAATTATATGGGAAGCCTAACGCAGAATTTTATGTTATAAGCAAAGACAAAGATACTACAATTAAAACAAAACCGGAACAGTCTAGAGGAGGAGGGGTTGTAGATACTGTTTCTTTAGCTTTACGTATAGCCTTCCTACAAATTCATAAACCCAAAATAGAAGGCCCCTTAATCTTAGATGAACCAGCAAAACATGTAAGCGAAGACTATATTTTTAATGTAGCAGATTTTTTAAAGAAAACATCAGAAATGTTTGAAAGACAAATAATAATGATAACACATAACAATCATTTATCTGCTATTGGAACAAATTCATATAGAGTTACTCTAAACGGGACAATAAGTAATGTTGAAAAGATTACACTGAATTAATACTCTTGACATATCTATTGAAAAGTAATAAAATAATAACGAACATAGCTATACAAAAATTAATGTGTAGACGCTATAAGCCGAAAGCTTATACTGACTCGGTTTATATTTTTAACTGTCATTAAAACAAAAAGAATATGTTGTATGAAACTTGAAAACTAAATAGAATAGGAGGTGCATCGTTATTGATATCATAATTAATATCTTAATTGCTATTATAGGAATTATAGTTGGTTTTTATATAAGAAAAACCATTGCTGAAAGAAAGATAGGAATTGCTGAAGAATTATCTAAAAAAATTATTGAAGATGCAAATAGAGATGCTGAAACTCATAAAAAAGAAATATTGCTAGAAGCTAAAGAAGAATCTCACAAGATAAGACTTGAGAGCGAAAAAGAAAATAGAGAAAGAAGATCTGAAATTCAAAAGCAAGAAAAACGTTTATTACAGAAGGAAGAATCTATTGATAGAAAAGCTGATTCCTTAGAAAAAAGAGAGGATATTTTTAATAAAAAAGTAGAGGAATTAGAAAAAAAAGAAAGTCTTATAGACGAATTATATGATAAACAAGTTAAAGAATTGGAAAGGCTTTCAGGTCTTACTTCTGATGAAGCGAAAGAAATATTATTAAATGATATTAAGAAAGAAATAGCTCATGAATCCGCTGTATTAATTAAAGAGATGGAAAGAAAAGTTAAAGAAGAATCAGAAAAGAAATCAAAAGAAATCATATCTTGTGCAATTCAAAAATGTGCCGCCGAGCATGTTGCCGAATCTACTGTGACTGTTGTTTCTCTACCAAATGATGAAATGAAAGGAAGAATAATAGGTAGAGAAGGTAGAAATATTAGAACCTTAGAAACATTAACTGGTATTGATTTAATAATAGATGATACTCCGGAAGCAGTAGTATTATCTGGTTTTGATCCTATAAGAAGAGAAATTGCAAGGATTGCTCTTGAAAAATTAATAGTGGATGGAAGAATTCATCCAGCTAGAATTGAAGAAATGGTTGAAAAGGCAAAAAAAGAAGTAGACAATGTGATAAGAGAAGAAGGAGAACAAGCAGCGTTTGAGACAGGAATTCATGGTCTTCATTCTGAATTAATAAAACTTTTAGGACGATTAAAATATAGAACAAGTTATGGACAAAATGTCCTTAGACATTCTATCGAAGTTTCTCATCTTGCTGGTATAATGGCTTCTGAATTAGATGTAAATGTAAGAATAGCTAAAAGAGCTGGTTTACTACATGATATTGGTAAAGCTGTAGATCATGAAATTGAAGGGCCTCATGTTGATATAGGTGTTAATTTAGCAAAAAAATATAAAGAATCAAAAGATATTTTACATTGTATTGCAGCTCATCATGGAGATATAGAGCCTAAAACAGTAGAAGCAGTATTAGTACAAGCAGCTGATGCTATCTCGGCAGCTAGACCAGGCGCAAGAAGAGAAACTTTAGAAGCTTACATTAAACGTCTTGAAAAATTAGAAAGTATCGCTAATTCTTCTGATGGTATTGAAAAGTCTTATGCTATACAAGCAGGTCGAGAATTGAGAATCATGGTAAAACCAGATAGCCTCAGTGACGATGAGATAGTTCTTACTGCGAGAGATATAGTTAAGAAAATAGAAGATGAGTTAGATTATCCTGGCCAAATTAAAGTAAATGTAATCAGGGAAACAAGAGCAATAGAATATGCAAAGTAAAAACTAGTATTGATAAAATTTATTTTTTATTTTTTGAAATAAAAGAGGATTTTAATTATATTTGTAGAATAAGTAATATAAATATTAATTAATTATATATTATAAAAATAGTGTAGAGGGGGATATTTAATGGATGTATTAAAAGTATCAGCAAAATCAAGCCCAAATTCTGTAGCAGGAGCACTAGCTGGAGTTTTAAGAGAGAGAGGTAATGCCGAAATCCAAGCTATTGGAGCAGGTGCTTTAAATCAAGCAGTTAAAGCTGTAGCCATAGCACGAGGATTTGTAGCACCTAGTGGAATTGATCTAATTTGTATACCCGCATTCACTGACATTGAAATTGATGGTGAGGAAAGAACAGCAATTAAATTAATTGTAGAACCAAGATAGTATTGTGTAATATGTAAAATGTATATCAAAAAACCTACTAATTAAATTTAGTAGGTTTTTTATTTTATTATTAATAATAAAATGTTGCTTGATACACAATCTAAAGATTGTATATAATATAATTAGATAATAAAGGAGAGTTATATATGATCTTTGATATGCATGTACATACAACTTTCTCCGATGGGTTATTTACTCCTAAACAAATTATTGACATAGCCTTCAATAAAGGAATAAATGGTATAGCAATAACAGACCATGATACTATTTTAGGTATAAAACAATCTATAGAATACAGTAAAAACTTTAAAGATTTTTTCGTTATTCCTGGTATAGAATTTGGATGTATACATGAAGATGAAGAGGTGCATATATTAGGATACTTCATTGATTATGAATCTCCAAATATAATTAATGCAACTCAAAAATTAAAAGAGGAAAGAATTAGAAGAGGAATCAAAATGGTAGATAGAATTAATTCCATTGGTATGAAATTGACATTAGAAGATGTTAAAAGTTTTTCTAAAAGAGATCATTTTGGTCGACCTCACGTTGCACGAGCTTTAATCAAACGTGGTTATGTAAATGATATTAAAGAAGCTTTTGATAAATTTCTCAATAGAGGCAAACCAGGATATGTAGAAAAGAGAACTTTTTCTTTAGTTGAAACTATAAAACTAATTCATAGGGCGAATGGAATTACAATATTAGCACATCCTGGAATATTAAAAAATAAAAATATAATTAATCATTGTATAGAGAAAGGAATTGATGGTTTAGAATTAATAAATCCAAAACACACTAAAGAAGATGTAAAATTTTTATTAGTAATTGGCAAAAAGAATAATTTAATATTAACTGGTGGATCAGATTTTCACGGTCAAAAAATATCAGGAGAATATTTACTAGGGAAATATTATATAAGAATAGATGACATTCCTGTTATGAAAGGAAGGATATAATTGAATAATTTTAAAGCTATGAGGAATAGACAATTTCCTTCTAAAATTAGCACTACTTCTTTTGTAAAGCTATATATTTTACATTTACTTAAAGATAAAAGCTATTATGGTAATGAAATAATTGAAGAAATAAAAGTCAGATTAGAAAACAAATGGGAGCCAAGCCCAGGAATGGTATATCCCCTTTTACGTGAATTAGAAAAAGAGGGGTATGTTAAAGGCTCATGGGAAGAACCAGATAAGAAATCAATTAGAAGATATAAATTGACCGATAGTGGTTATAAACATTATAAAGTCATCTTACTTCAAAATAAGCAAGTCTTTGAAGATTCTTTATCAATAGTTCAAAATGTATTAGAAGATTTATATAGTGTAAAATTCTAATTAATTATATAAAAAATAATAAAATTGGAGGTATTAATATGAACTTTGATGTATCAAAAAAAGGCTTAAAGATTTCATCATCAGTTACATTGGAGATCACTGCTAAAGCTAAAACAATGAAAGCCAATGGAATAGATATAATAAGTTTTGGAGCTGGAGAACCTGACTTCAATACACCTGAAAACATTAGGAAAGAGGGTATTAGAGCTATAGAAGAAGGACTAACTAAATATACTCCAGCTTCAGGAATAGTTCAATTAAAAGAAGCAATATGTAATAAATTTAAAAATGATAATAATTTAGATTATTTAACTGAAAATATCATTATTTCTAACGGGGCAAAACATTCAATATATAATGCTTTACTGGCTATTATTAATCCAGGTGATGAAGTAATAATAGGTATACCTTATTGGGTTAGTTATCCCGAATTAATTAAAATTTCAGATGGTAAGCCAATATTCGTACAAACTAAAGAAGAAAATGATTTTAAATTTACTGTTACAGATTTAAACAAAGTTTTAACTAATAAAACTAAAGCAATTATATTAAATAGTCCAAATAATCCTACAGGATCCATATATACTAAAGAAGAGTTGAAACAAATTGCTGATTGGGCTATAAAAAACAATATTTTTGTCATTTCAGATGAAATATATGAGAAATTAGTATATGATGGAGAGCATATAAGTATTGCATCTTTAAATGAAAATATTAAAAATTTAACAATAGTAATCAATGGAATGTCTAAAGCATATTCAATGACTGGATGGAGAATTGGATATTTAGCAGCTCATAAGAATATAGCTAAAATAATAAGTAATATTCAAAGCCATACTACTTCTAATCCATGTTCTATATCACAATACGCTAGCGTAGTAGGAATTACAGGAGATCAAAATAATACTGTTGAGATGAAAAAACAATTTGAAGCTAGAAGAAACTACATGGTAGAAACAATAAATTCAATAAAAGGATTAAGTTGTAAAAAACCAAAAGGTGCTTTTTACATTATGGTTAATATTACTGAATTAAAAGGTAATACAATAAATGGAATTAGGATTAATGACTCTTTAGATTTTGCTAAAGTTCTTCTTGATGAAGCCAAAGTTGCTGTAATCCCTGGAATAGGATTTGGTAACGATAATTATATTAGGCTATCTTATGCTACATCTATGGAAAATATAAAAAATGGTCTACATAGAATCAAGAATATATTAGAAAAATAATAATTAAGAATATAGATATACAAGCATACCAACAAAGGTTTACATAAGATAATTATGTAAACCTTTGTTGGTTTAAAAATTTATATTGGTGGTGATATAAGTGAAAAAAAGATATATAAAAAATATGAAATCTTTGTCTAAAGACGATATGGCAAAGTTAAATAATAGTAAAATATGTGTTGTAGGTTGTGGAGGTCTAGGTGGATATATAGTTGAAATGTTAGCTAGGATAGGTACTGGTTATATAACTGCAATAGATGGGGATGATTTCGATGAAACTAATCTCAACAGACAGTTAGTCAGCAATACTGAAAACTTAGGATTAAACAAAGCGGAAGAGACAAAGAAAAGAATTCAACTAGTAAATCCAAATATAACGATAACTCCAATAAAAAAAATGATAGATATTAAAAATGCTACAGATTTATTAAAAAATCATGATATAGTTGTAGATGCATTAGACAATATTTCATCAAGAAAAATAGTCAAATCAGGTTGCTCTATATTAAATATTCCTATGGTTCATGGAGCTATTGGAGGTTTTTATGGACAAGTGACAACAATTTTTCCAGAGGACAATAGTTTTGATTATCTATATCCTCAAAACAATGGAGTAGAAAAAGGAATAGAACAAGAATTAGGTAATCTATCTTTTATACCTCCATTAATTGCATCAATTCAAGTATCGGAAGTAATTAAAATTATACTTAATCGCGGAGATTTACTTAGAAATAAAGTTTTGTTTATAGATGCATTAAATAATAATTTTGATACAGTAAAATTTTAAAAAATGTTAAGATATTTATCGATTTTCACAGATTTATTTTATTATATAATAACACGCCGCATACAAGTGTGTTGTAACGCATTTGTATGTAATAAGCTTAGTGTGATATAAAAACATTATTAAAAATGCGTCACAACTCAAAATGAAGACTATTTTAAAATTTCGTTTTGTTTATATAGGTCTGATTAAATAAAATTAATAATATCTAGTATTTTAAGAAGGATTTTAAGAACTTTTATCGAAATATATAAGTAGTCACAAAATATGTATTTTGTGACTACTTATATAAAACTAGAAATGAGGGATAAAATGCACAAAATACCATCAGTACTTGAAGACTATCTAAATTACATGGAAACAATCAAAGGTACTTCTTCCAATACAGTTAAAGAGTATTTTTTTGATTTACGTACATTTCTTAGGTTCATTAAATTGCGTTACAAACTTGTAAATAACGATACTCCTTTTGAAGATATTGATATAAGTGATATTAATATTGAATTAATTAAAAAAATTACTATACTTGACTTGCATGCTTATATTTCTTATATGGATAAAAACAGAAATAATGGAAATTCTACAAAATCACGAAAAATAGCTAGCTTAAGATCGTTTTTTAATTACTTGTATGCTAAAGTCAACTTAATAACTAATAATCCTGCAGATAAATTGGAATCCCCTAAAACTGATACTAGACAACCTATATATTTAACTTTAGAGGAATGCGAGAAGCTATTAAGTACTATCTTACAAAATAAAAATGAGGTTATCAGAAAAAGAGATTATGCCATTGTCTTATTATTTTTAAATTGTGGTCTTAGATTATCTGAACTATCAAGCATAAATATAGGCAAGATCAAACATGATACCTTAACAGTAATTGGTAAAGGTAATAAAGAAAGAACGATCTATTTTAATTCAGCATGTATGGAGGCAATCAATGATTATTTAACAGTAAGACCTAAAGACTCTAAAGATAAAGAAGCGTTATTTTTAAGTATTAGGAAACAGAGAATGAGTAACAGAGCCATTCAGCACATGATAGAAAGATACCTAAAAAAAGCTGGACTTGATACTTCTGTATATTCTACCCATAAACTAAGACATACTGCTGCTACCTTGATGTATAAATATGGCAATGTAGATATAAGAGCTTTGCAGGAAATATTAGGTCATACAAATGTATCTACAACTCAAATATATACTCATATTGATGATGAAAGATTACGTGATGCTGTAAAAAGCAATCCTTTAGCAAATATTAAACCTCCATCTCCTGATAAATCTAATTATTAGTGTTTATTAGTGTAAAAAATGTAGTTTACATAAATATATTTATGTAAACTACATTTTTATTTTGGATTATTCTTTAATAGGTATTTTTATTAAATCACCTGGATAAATACTTGTTGTATCTTTCATACTATTAAATTTTCTTATTTCAAATACCATTTTTCTTACATCATACTCATCAGGCATATTATCTATTGCTATATTCCATAAAGTATCCCCTTCTCTCACTAATATTTCTTTGTAGTTTTCTCTATATGTAGAGCTATATACTTCGTTGTCACTGATAAGTAAAAATGCAATAACCGTTATAACAATAAACATCAGAACTAAAAATGATATAAATTTTCTCTTATTTACAATCCTGTATCTTCTATTACTCATATTTTTTCACCTCGCACATAAGTTCAAAACAAATGTTCTGTTAATTATATTGTAATCAAACACTAGTTCCATGTCAATAGTTTTATTAAAAAAAGAACTAATGTTTGATTAATTTTTTCCTCTGTGGTATAATGTAATAAATTAGCATATTTCTAAATATTTTTCTTTGAACTAATAACCAATGACAGTAACTATATTTTAAATTATATGCGAGGTGTTTTTAATGTATGAAGATTTAAATCAAAATCAAATAGAAATCTTACATTTTATCAAAAATCAAATTCAGAAAAAAGGTTATCCTCCTTCTGTAAGGGAAATATGTAAGGGCGTTAATTTAAAATCTACTTCCACAGTCCATAGACATTTAGAAAAATTAGAAAATAAAGGCTATATTAGAAAAGATCCAACTAAACCAAGAGCTATAGAGATTCTGGATAAAGATAGTGATAATTTATTTGCTCCCAAAAAAACAATTGATATTCCTATAATTGGTAAAGTTACAGCTGGCGAACCTATCTTAGCAATAGAGCATATCGAAGAAACCTTCCCTGTTCCTATTGAAATGGCTGAACGTGGTCCCCTCTTTATGTTAGAAATTCAGGGAGAAAGTATGATAGAAGCGGGTATACTAAATGGTGATTATGTTGTGGTTAAGCAACAAAATAATGCTAAAAATGGAGATGTTGTTGTAGCATTATTAGAAGATGAGGCCACTGTAAAAAGATTTTTCAAAGAAGAGCATCATATACGACTTCAACCAGAAAATGAAGCTATGTCCCCTATTATAGTTAATGATGTTAAAATTTTAGGTAAGGTAATTGGTTTGTATAGAAGGTTTTAATCGATAAAAATAAGCTAACTATTAAGTTAGCTTATTTTTATCGATTAAATCATAATTATACAAGTTATTTAAAGACTTCATAACCCCTAGTTTACAATGTTCATAGGTCAATCCCCCCTGATAATAGGCAAAATAAGGTTCTCTTATAGGTGCATCAGCGCTCAATTCTATAGAAGAACCTTCTATGAACCCGCCAGCTGCCATTATTACTTTATCATCATATCCTGGCATATCCCATGGAGTTGGAATTACATATGAGTCTACTGGAGATGCACTTTGAATTCCTCTACAAAACTGGACTACTCTTTCAGGCAACTCAAATTTAATAGCTTGTATAATATCACTTCGGGTATCTTCTAAATCGGGAATGATTTCAAAATTCAATTCTTTATATACTATACCCATTAATAAAGCACCTTTAAGAGCTTCTGCTACAACATGCGGTGCTAAGAATAACCCTTGTAATACAGTTCTAGTTGTTCCGAATGTTAATCCACAGTCTTTACCTAATCCCGGCGCAGTACTTCTATTTGCAACTTGCTCAATTAAATTTTTCTTACCTACAATATAACCACCTGATAACGCTAATCCTCCGCCTGGATTTTTTATAAGAGAACCAGCCATTATATCTGCACCTACGTCAGTTGGTTCAATTTTTTCTATAAATTCTCCATAACAATTATCAATCATTATAATAATATTTTTATTATTTTCCTTAATTTTTTCTATAACAATTTTCATTTCATCTATAGTTATAGCCTTTCTATCACTATACCCTGTAGATCTTTGAATAAGCAATAATTTAGTAGTATTTGATATATCATTAATTACTCTATTAATATCAATTTTATTATTTTTTAAAGGTATTTCTCTATATTTAATACCGTAGTCCAATAATGTTCCTTTGTTATCTCCTTGTACGCCAATTACTTTTTGTAATGTATCATAAGGACTCCCTGTTATAGATACAAATTCATCATTTGGCCTTAAAAGACCTGATAATGTCAAATTAATAGCATGGGTCCCAGAAGCTATCATAGGTCTAACTAAAGCATCTTCAGTATTAAAAACAGAAGAAAAAATATTTTCAACTTTATCTCTTCCTATATCACCATATCCATAGCCTGTTGTCCAATTGAAGTCAGTAGAATTTAATTTAGATTCTTGCATACCTTTTAAAACTTTATACTGATTATATTCTTTTATTTGGTCAATATGTTGAAATTTATCCAATATTAATTTCTCTTTTTGGTTTACATATTTTATTATCTGTTCATTCAAACAATACTGTTTACATAATATATTTATTGTATCCCTGTCCATTGATTATATCAACCTTTCAAATTAAAATTAAAGTCAAAAGTCTCTGAAATTCTCAGAGACTTTTGACATACTACTTATTCTTTACCAAAGTCCTTGTTCACTAAATAAATTGGTTTATTTGGTATAATCGTAGATACAGCATGTTTATATATAAGTTGCTGTTTTCCCTCGCTTTCTATAATAATGATATAATTATCAAAACCTTTTACTAGTCCTTTAATCTGGTAGCCATTCACTAAATAAACCGTTACTTCCTTATTTTCTTTTCTTGCTTTATTAAGAAAAACATCTTGTAAATTTACTGTTGGTTTCATAAAATCCCCTCCTCAAATATTTAATTTAAACATATCTTTACAATAATCAGTTATATGATCTACTATTTCCCCAGTATAACTAAATTTACTAGTATCAATCCACTTTATTCTGTCATCTCTTCTAAACCATGTTAATTGTCTTTTTGCATATCTTCTTGTATTCCTTTTTAATAACCTAATGGCTTCAGCCAACTCCACTTCGCCTTCTAAATAAGAAATAATTTCCTTGTATCCAATAGCTTTCATCGATTTTAAATCTTTATGATATCCCATATCCATTAATTTTTGTACCTCTTTAATCAAGCCTCCTTCAATCATGCTATCAACTCTCTTGTTTATTCTTGAGTATAATATAGATCTATCAGTAGTAAGTCCAAACATTACTAAATTATATTTATCTGTTTCTTTTCGGAAGTTTTTATTAAATGATGACATGGGTTTTCCTGTTTCATGGTAAATTTCTAAAGCTCTGATTATTCTCTTTTTGTCATTAATGTTTATTTTTTTACAAGAAATAGGATCAATTTTATATAATTTATCATATAAATATTGATTTCCATGTATATTAGCAATTCTATTATATTTTTTTCTAAAGTTTTCATTTGATTCGACTTTTGTGAATTTTAATTCATACACTAATGAATTTATATATAATCCCGTACCACCTACTACAATTGGTATATGCCCAGACTTATCAATTTTATTAATATATTCTTCAGCATAGTGTTTATAGTCTGCAACAGAAAAATCTTCATCTGGATAAACTATATCTATTAAATAATGAGGAACATCATCCATTTCTGATAGGCTTACTTTAGCTGTCCCTATATCCATAAATTTATATATCTGCATGGAATCAGCAGAAACTATTTCTCCATTTATTTTTTTGGCAACATCTATTGATATGGATGTTTTACCTGTAGCAGTAGGTCCAACAATAACTAGCAAATTTTTCTTGTTTCCCAATATTATCATCCTCTTACATAATTCTTTTAAACTCTTTCTCCAATTCTTTTCTTGATATTTCAATGACCGTCGGTCTCCCATGAGGACAAGTGTATGGATTCTTAGTCATTTTTAGTTGTTTTATAAGACTCTCTATTTCTATATTCGTTATTTTATCTCCACTTTTTATCGCTTTGGTACATGCAATTTTCATAATTTTTCCTAATCTTACTTCATAAGTATTTTTAATATTTGATTTTAGAGCATCGACTAAATCTAAAAATAAATGTTTAACTTCGGGTTTTCCAAATAACATAGGTACACCCCTTACAATAACACTATTATATCCAAACTCCTCCACTATAAATCCTAAATCTCTTAATAAATCTATATTTTCTTTTATTGATTCAACCTCTGAATTGCTTAATTCTAATACTTCTGGAGTCAACAATTTTTGGATTGCTATATTCTCAGATTCATATTTATTCTTATATTCTTCATATATTATCCTTTCATGTGCTGCATGCTGATCTATTATGAGCAGTTTATTAGATATTAAATCTTCCAGCAGAATATATGTGGAAAAAATTACTCCTATAATTCTTATGTTTTCTAAAAAATTAGTTGATTGTGTGTTATCGTGTACTCCATTCTCAGACTTTGTATTATCTGATAAAAGATAATCTTTATTACTAAGCTTATCTGTATTCTTATTTTTATTTTCTTTTATTCTATTATGGTAATCAATAGGAGAAACATAAATTTCTGATTTATCTTTATCATTTGACAAATTATTTTCAAACAAAAGAGGTATGCTCTCATATTCATCTTTTTTACTTTTTTGTTTATGTTTAAATGAAATCTTTTGTATATACAGATGTTTATTCAATGTTTGTTCGACTGCATTTCCTAATGTATCATGAATGTCTTCTTGATTTATAAATTTTATTTGTTGCTTAGTAGGATGAATATTTACATCAATAAATGATGGATCTATATCTATAAAAATAATATATATTGGAAATTTATTTATAGGAATTAACGATTTATATTTATCTTCAATTATCTTGGATATAAGGTTGTTTTTAACATATCTGTTATTGACATATAAATACTGATGATTTCTATTACCTCTATAAAGAGTATTATTTGATATATATCCATGTATATTAAAAACATCAGTTTTGTAATTAATTTCGATTAAATTATCACTAAATTCCTTACCTAATAGAGTATAAATGTTTGAAATTAAATTATTACTTTTTAAAGTGTTAAATATAATTTCGTTATCTTTAATATATTTAAATGAAACATCATTATTCCCTAGAGCCAATATATATATAATGTCACTTATATAGCTAGATTCTACCTTATCACTTTTTAAAAAATTTTTTCTTACTGGAATATTATAAAATAAATCTTTAATAATCATAGTTGTACCTTTAGGACATCCAACAGGTCTTTGATCAACTATCTTTCCTTCTTCTACGAAAACTTGAGTCCCTGATAGGTCATTTTCAGTTTTAGTAAGAACCTCTACCTTAGAAACTGTAGAAATACTAGCTAAAGCTTCTCCTCTAAAACCAAATGACATAACTCTATTTAAATCATCTGCATTAGATAATTTACTGGTAGAATGACGTTTAAATGCAATTCTTAAATCATCTTCTAGAAATCCATCACCATCATCTGTTACTCTAATATAATTTTTACCACCATTAGTTATTTCAACAGTAATATTAGATGAATTTGCATCTAAAGAGTTTTCTACAAGTTCTTTTATGATTGAAGCAGGTTTTTCAATAATCTCACCTGCAGCAATCTTTTGTACAGTCAATTCATCTAATATTTTAATTTTACTCATTTTGAGTTCTCTCCTTTAACTTACTAGCTTCTTCTGTTAATTCATATAATATATTTATGGCTTCAATAGGAGTTATTTTTTGTATATTTAATTTATTAATTTTATCTAGAAAATAATTCTTTTTATAATCTATAAAATCAAATTGATGATTAGATTGTGATTTTTTATTACTATTTGTTAACTTTCGATTCTGTTCAATTTGGAACAATATCTCATTAGCTCTATTAGTAATTTTTTCATCTATTCCAGCTAATTTAGCTACTTCTATTCCATAACTCTTGTTAGTACTTCCTTCAATAATTTTTCTTAAAAATATTACTTCATCACCTTTTTCCTCAACTAGAATAGTAAGATTTTTTATTCCTTCTAATTTATCTTCCAATTCGGTTAATTCATGATAATGTGTTGCAAATAAAGTCTTTGCTTTTATATTTGTAGCTATATGTTCAATAATAGCCCATGCTATACTCAGCCCGTCATATGTGCTCGTACCTCTGCCTACTTCATCCAAAATAATTAGGCTATTTTTACTTGCATTTTTCATTATGTTTGCAACTTCATGCATCTCTACCATAAAAGTACTCTCGCCTTGAGATAAATTATCACTTGCTCCTATTCTAGTAAAAATTCTATCAACAATACCTATATTTGCTTCTTTCGCTGGGACAAAAGAGCCTATTTGCGCCATTAAAGTAATAATTGCAACTTGTCTCATATAGGTAGATTTTCCTGCCATATTTGGCCCAGTAATTATCTGTAATAGACTATCTTTATTATCTAATAAAGTGTCATTAGGAACAAATACGCTATCTGATAGAGTTTCTTCAATTACAGGATGTCTTCCTTCGATAATCTCAATTATACCTCTATTATTAAGTTTAGGTTTTACATAATTATTTTTATAGGCAACTTGAGCAAGTGAATTCAAA
Organism: Schnuerera sp. xch1; assembly: GCF_019931165.1. GTDB lineage: Bacteria > Bacillota > Clostridia > Tissierellales > Tepidimicrobiaceae > JAIOUP01. The sequence goes on along the minus strand of NZ_JAIOUP010000001.1, from coordinate 158,562 downwards.
ACATCAATTTTAGCAATTTGCTTACTTAATCTTTGTATTCTATTGGTCTGAGCTTTTACTTTTAATCTAACATCTTGAAAGATATTATACTCCATTTCTATCATTTTTTCTTCTGCCCCTAATATCTGCAATTCAATTTCTTTTAGTTCATTTGTATAATATCTTTCTGAATTTGTTAAAGTTTGTTTTCTAATAAAATAATTTGGTACTAGGTCAAAATTCGATTTAGTGACTTCAAAATAATATCCTGATTTTTTATTAAATCCGATTTTAAGATTTTTAATACCTGTTTTTTGTATTTCTTTTGATTCTAAATTAGCTAACCATTGTTTACCTTCTATATTAGCTTTCTTTAAATCATCCAGTTCTTCATTGTATCCTTCTTTTATTAAATTACCTTCTTTAACTGATATAGGAGGATTATCAACAATAGAGTTTTCTATTAGTTCACAAATATCACTTAAGGAATCTATCTTCATTCCAAGTTCAATGAATATTTCATTTTTAGATTGAATTAACAATTCTTTTAATTCAGGTAGTCTATCAAGGGATATTTTTAAAGAATATAAATCTCTTGCATTGCAATTGCCATATGATATCTTACTAATTAACCTTTCAAGATCATAGATTTTTCTTAAACAATCTTTAACTTTATCCATTGTTATAATATCATTCACAAATAACTCCACTATTTGTTGTCTCTTTACAATTTCCTTAATATTTAATAATGGCTGTTCTAGCCATTTTTTTAAAAGCCTACCGCCCATAGCTGTCGAAGTTTTATCTAAAATCCAAATTAATGAACCCTTTTTTTCTCTATTCATAATTGTTTCGTGTATTTCTAAATTTGTTCTCGTATTAATATCTATTATCATGTATTCAGCGGAATTATAAAATTCAAGATTGCTTATGTGTTTTAAAGAATCCTTTTGAGTATCATATAGATAATCTAGCAATTTACCAGTAGATAAGATAGAATACATTCTTCCTGTTAATCCTAAATTCTTAGTACTATTTACATTGAAATGATTGGTGATTTTTATAGTCCAATCTATATTAGAAGTTAAATCACTATCATAGATAGTTATATAGGGGTTTATTCTATTTTCTATAATATTCATCACTTTTTTGTTCTCTGCAAATTTTTCATTACATATTATTTCTGTAGGAAATATTTTTCCTAATTCATCTAATACATAATCATATAAATCATTTGTAGTTCCTAGATTTTCAGTGGTATACATTTCTCCGGTGGAACTATCAACATAGGATAATCCTACACCTAAATTATCAAAATAAATAGAGACTAGAAAGTTGTTTGATTTTTCATCTAATACATTCATATCAGTTATAGTTCCTGGAGTTACTACCTTTATTACATCTCTTTTGACTATTCCTTTTGCTATGGATGGATCTTCTAATTGTTCACATATAGCTACTTTATACCCCTTTTCAACCAATTTAGAAACATATACTTCAGAGACATGATAAGGAACTCCACACATTGGAGCTTTTTCATTCCCACCAGCATCTCTTTGTGTTAAAGCTATTTCTAGTTCCTTAGATGCTATAATTGCATCATCAAAAAACATCTCATAAAAATCACCTAATCTAAAAAATAGTATAGAATCCTTATATTTTTCTTTTATTTCTTTATATTGTTTCATCATTGGCGTTAAATTACTCAAAATTAAAACCTCCGAATTTAAATTATATACCCTTCTAATGTAAATGATTTAGCTGTTTTTATTTTTACATTAACCATTTTTCCTATTAAGTTTTCATCTCCTTTAAAGTGGATAAGTTTACCTGTTCTAGTCCTTCCGGTTAATACATCTTCATTATTTTTACTTACTTCTTCCACTAATACTTCTACAGTTTTATTCAGATACTTTAGATTTTCCTCATAAAATATTGGATATAAGGTATCTAATAGTCTTTGGAACCTTTCATGCTTAACTGTATCAGGAACTTGATTTTCCATTTTTGCAGCAATAGTTCCTTTTCTTGTAGAATATAGGAAAGTAAAAGCTGAATCATATTTAATCTGTTTTACAAAATCTAAAGTTTCATTAAAATCTTCCTCTGTTTCTCCTGGAAATCCTACAATAATATCAGTAGATATTGATATATTTGGTATAGCTTTCTTTATTTTATTTATTAATTGTAAATAATCTTCCCTAGTGTATTTTCTGTTCATAGATTTGAGAATTCTATTGCTTCCAGATTGAACTGGTAAATGTAACTGTTCACATACTTTATCTAACTCAGCCATAACTTCAATTAGTTCATCAGATAGATCCTTAGGATGAGATGTCATGAATCTTATCCTCTCAATACCCTTAATTTTATTAATATCCTTTAATAATTGAGCAAATGTATAGCTATAATTTAATGTTTTACCATAAGAATTTACATTTTGACCCAATAGAGTTATTTCCTTATATCCAGCCTGTGCTAACTTTTTTATTTCATCGATGATATCTTTAGGGTCTCTACTTTTTTCTCTACCTCTAGTATAGGGAACAATACAATATGTGCAGAAATTATTGCATCCATACATTATATCAACAAAAGCCTTAAAAGAATATTTTCTATTGGATTCAATATTCTCTACTATTTCTTGATTTTCCTCTTCAATATCTACTACTGTTTTTCCAGTTTGTTTATACCTATTAATAAGCTGTGGTAGTTTATGAATATTATTAGTACCAAATATAATATCTACATGTTTATATTTTGATAATATTACATTTCGCGCTTTTTCTGTTTGCATCATACAACCACAAACTGCAATTATTAATTTCGGATTTTTTCTTTTTAAATTTTTTAATGCTCCTAATTGTCCATACACTTTTAGCTCAGCATTTTCTCTAACAAGGCAAGTATTATATATAATCAAATCGCTTTTTTCTTTATTATCTGCTTTTATATATTTCATATTTTCTAATAACCAGGATATCTTTTCTGAGTCATGTTCATTCATCTGACATCCATAAGTTTGTATAAAATAAGTTTTTTTCTTCATTTACATTCATTCACCTCATATAATAGTATAAAAATATAATAACATATTGAATAAGAAAAGACTAGGGGGGTGCCCCTAGTCTTTTCTTATTCAATATTCTATTGATAACAGTAATAGATTACCAATATTATAAAATATTATAAAAATTTTTTAGAACCTTTATTTAATGTTCCTGTATAAGTACTTTTTCATAAAGATCACATTCCTCGACATTACATTGTCCACAAATATTATTAATGCAAGTAATCGCACCACATCTTTTATTATTATGTTTCTCATTGAATTTAATTGGCTTATTATTTTGTTTCATAGGTATCGTCTCCTTACGTTTTATTCAAATTAATAATAACATAAATTCGAATAAATTGCAAGGTAATTTCAGAAAATTAAATGTTCACTTTTTGATTGTTGCATAATGTGCGTAATAATACTATATTTTTATTCATATTACTTCTTGAATTGCAGGTTTTGATTCATATAATTCACGCGTTATTTAAATAAAAACTACTCACTTATTAAACAATTTATGAAAGAAACTTTTATTCTCTTCTAATTTCTTAATTTTTTCTTTTAATGTTGCAACTTCATAAGATTTTTCCTTCACTTTCATCTTCAATTTTGCATTTTCACAGATTAGTACATCTCTCTCTTTGCTACTTAATTCACTTCTTAATGCTGTTATTTCATCTTTTAGCTCTTTTACTACTTGCGCATTATAATCTTTATTACTTTCAAGTATTTCCTCAAGTTGATGGAAGAATTTTTCCTGTAAATTCTGACTGATTTCATTAGCCAATTCAATAGTATCCATACCTTCTGAATTACTAATATTTGTTAAAGCAGTTTCTTCGTTACAAGTTACTAATACCTCTGGTGATTTTAAGATTAATTTTATTTGTTTATTACTAAAACCTTTATCTTGAAGAGATTTTATATACGTAAATAATTCAATTTCAGAGTAAGTATAATACCTATGATTAGATTGATTCCTTGGTATATCTAATTCAAATTCTTTTTCATAATATCTAAGCACATGAGGAAGGTATCCTGTTATTTCAGCTACTTCAGATATAGTATATTGTTTATCAACTTCTACCATTATATTGCCCCCTTAAAAACAGTATTATATAAGTATTCTTTAATATTTTTCAAATTCCTTTACAAAAATTAATATTTTATTTGATAGATACTGATATATTCTCCCTGAATTCTTCTTTTATTTCTTTTTTTTTTACAAAATTAAAAGAACTGAAATATTTCAGTTCTTTTAATTTTGTAATCAATATCTTAAATTAAACCTTCATTCAGATATATTATTTAATTTTCTATAAAAAAAAGTCTTAATGGATTTAAAATTATATTTTTCGGGCCTAAGTATTTGTTCTGTACTACCTACAAAAAAAACACCATTTTTTCTTAAACTATTGTAAAATTTCTCATATAATAAACTTTTAGCTTCGTCTGTAAAATATATCATAACATTTCTACATATTAACAAATCTATATTTTTAGGAAAAGGATCTTTTAATAAGTCTAATTTTTTAAATTTTACATGTTTCTTTATTTTATCTCTTATTCTGTAAGAGTTTTCGACTTTGTCAAAATATTTAAGTTTAAATTCTTTTGACAGATTCACTAGTGCTTTTTCATTATAAAGTCCAACCATAGCTTTTTCTAAAGCTTCATCATCTATATCCGTTGCTAATATTTCTATTTCATCTAGATCATAAAATTTAGTTAAAAGCATTATCAATGAATACGGTTCCTCTCCTGTTGAACAAGCAGAGCTCCATACATTTAAGGTATTTTTTGAACTTTTAATCAAATCAGGCAATATTTCTTTTTCTAAAACTCTCCATTGAGACATATTTCTATAAAATTCAGAAACATTGATTGTAAGATGGTTTATAAATTGATCTAACAAAGTTTTATCTGATTTCAATTTAAGATAATATTGATCAAAACTATCAATCCCATTTCTTTTCATCAAAGAAGTAATTCTTCTTATCATTTGTTTTTCTTTATAATAATTTAAATCAATATTGGTTAGTTTATTAATATTTTTTTTAAAAATTTCATAATTATTCATGGCAATCCCCTTATAATTCTTGTATATTAGCAATTAAAAAAAGAATCATAAATTGCTATAAAAAATTTCTGTGGCATACAACCACAGAAATAATAATGTAAAGGGGGTCTTGATGTAGTTTGAGAGGTCACACCCATTATTTTTAACAATAATGAATTTATTATACATCGAAACCCTTTACATTTTTATTATTTTTCACTTATGATATCTTCAATTTTAACATCTATATCTTCATTTTCAATTTTTTCAGTTAGTTTTTCATCATTTTGTTCTTCCAAAGCTTTTATGCTTAAACTAATTCTCTGTTCTTCTTCATTTATATCAATTATTTTAACAGTAACTGTATTACCAACTTTTAATTTGTCAGATGGTTTTTGTACATGTTCTTTAGAAATTTGTGAAATATGAATTAATCCATCAACACCTTCTGCTAATCTCACAAATGCTCCAAAATCTAAAACGTTAACAACTTTTCCTGATACTACATCTCCAACGTTTCTATTTTTAATAAATACATCCCATGGTTTAGGTAATATTTGTTTCAATCCTAAAGATATTCTATTTTTCTCTTTATTAAAATCTAGTACTTGAACAGTAATCTTATCACCAATATTTACAACATCTGAAGGATGATTTATCCTAGCCCATGATAAATCAGAAATATGCACAAGACCATCTAGTCCACCAATGTCAACAAATGCTCCAAAATCTGTTAGCCTTTCTACTTTTCCTTCTATTATCTTATTAACTTCAAGACTATCCCATAGATCTTTTCTCTTTTTTTGTAAGTTTTCTTTTTCTACTACCTTACTTGATAGTATCACTCTTTTTCTTTTACTATCCAAATCAATAATTTTAGCTATTAACTTCTTGTTTTTATATACACTCAAATCATCAATATAATCTAAAGAAATATGTGATGCTGGCATAAAACCTTTTATACCATTAACTATTACAGTTAGTCCACCTTTTACATTGGTTAGTACTTTACATTCGACTTTTTCACCATTTTTATAACTATTCTCTAATTCATTCCAGCCTTTAATAATTTCTAATCTTTTTAAAGAAAGCACTACATTCCCTTCGCCATCATCCAATCTAACTACATATACATCTAATGTATCTCCTTCTTTGAAAATATCTTTAGGTTTTACATCTGGCTCATCTGTTATCTCTTCCTTAGTTATTATACCATCAGATTTATAATTTATATTTACCATTATTTCGTTGTCAGTTACATAAATAACTTTACCCTTTACAATATCTCCTCTGTTAATTTTGACAAGTGTGTTTTCAATTGCTTCCATTATTTCTTCGTTTTTATCATTAATATTGTTCATTGTATTAACAACCTCCTTAATTATCCAATCAGGTGTGGAAGCACCTGCGGTTACTCCTATTTTATTAAATTTTAATAGGTCTTGTAAAGGTAAATCTTTAGATACTTCAATATGGTATACATTATCACAATATTTTTTGCTAATTTCTACTAATTTATTTGTATTAGAGCTATTATAGCCTCCTATTACAATCATCGCTTCAACATTGCTTGCTAATTCTTTACATGCAGTTTGCCTTTTATTAGTAGCATTACAAATTGTATTAAATATTTTAACTTCATTACCTTTGTTGGATATTATATTTGAAAGTTTTTCAAATTTTTCTAAAGTATTTGTTGTTTGCGAAACCACACAAATTTTGTCATAATTAATAATATTTATTGCATCTTCTTCACTATTAACAACTATAGCTTCATTATTACACCATCCATTTATTCCAATAACCTCGGGATGATTTCTATCACCTACAATAATAACTTGGTATCCTTTTTTATTATATTCTTCAACTTTTTTATGGATAGATTTTACATAAGGACATGTACAATCTATTAGTTCGATATTCGAATCTTCAATTTTCTTTTGTATATTATATGGGATACCATGTGATCTAATAATTATTTTATCACCATCTAAATTATCAATTTTATCGATAACTCTTAACCCTTTTTCACTAAACTTATTTACTACTTGAGGATTATGAGTTAAAGGACCTAATGAACTAACATTTACATCTTTTGATTCTTCTATTGTTTTTTCAGCTATTTCTACAGCTCTTTTAACTCCAAAACAATATCCTGCATTTTTCGCTAAATATATCTTCACGTTTTTTCCTCCTAGGAATTTTTTAATGAATATATAGATTTTAATATATCTTTACTTATTTTTATATAATCTTGTGTCTTTAACTTTTGTCCATAATAATCATTTAGATAAATAGGTTGTCCTATTCTTATTTTTATTTTACTAAACAACCTATAGTTAGACTGAATAGCTACAGGAATAATTGGTGATTTAGCTTTAATACTAATTAAACCTATACCAGGTTTTACAGATTCCAAATCCATTTTTGATTTTCTAGTACCTTCAGGGAAAATACCTAAAACTCTTTCATTTTGTAAAATTTTTAAAGACGTTCTTATAGCTGATAGATCAGATCCTTCTCTATCTACAGGAAAAGCAGTTAATAAACGCAATACATTTGCTAAAAATTTATTTCTAAACAATTCCTTCTTAGCCATAAAAGAAATAGTTCTAGGAATAGCTATAGCTAAAACAATTGGATCTAAAATATTTAAGTGGTTTGAACATAATACCGCTCTTCCATGTTTCGGAATATTATCAAGACCTTTAGTTTCAATTCTATAAAATATCTTAAGTATTAATGATAAAAAGAATTTTATAATTTTATAAAAATACAACTAGTTACCTCCCTTCAATTATACTGATTATTTTATCTACACATTGATCTATCGTCATGTTTGTTGTATCAACTACGTATGCGTCTGCGGTTACTTTTAAGGGGGCAATTTCTCTGGTACTATCAATTTTATCTCTTATCTTGATCTCATCCAAAACTTGTTCATAAGTAATATCTTTGTTATCTTTTTCTAATAATTCCTTATATCTTCTTCGTGCTCGTTCTTCGACTGATGCAGTAATAAAAAATTTATAGTTAGCATTTGGAAGTACTACTGTAGCAATATCTCTACCATCCATAATAACATTATTTGATTCTGATAGTCTTCGTTGCATTTCCACCATTTTTTCCCTTACTTCTTTGATTTTAGCTATACACGAAACATTATTATTAATAATATTCTTTCTAATTTCTGTGTCAACCTTCATCTCATCTAAATATATATGATTTTCTTTAAAACTAATAGAAGTAGATTCCATCAATTTTAAAATCTCTTTTATATCATTTACTTTGATATTAGATTTTAAAATTTTTAATGTTAATGCTCTATACATTGCACCAGTATCAATATATTCTATATTTAATATCTTAGCAATTTTTTTAGCTATTGTACTTTTACCTGCACCTGCAGGACCATCAACTGCTATAACCAACCTATTATTCATATTAACCTCCTAACAAAATAATAACCACCCATTGGTGGCGTTGTTGTTTTTATTTATTTAGATCAGGTCTCAACGTTCTAGCGCCCTTAAGATAAATATGTTTAACATCTTTTTGCTCTATAAAAGAATCTTGATATAAAATCATAATTCTTATGCATTTATTAATACTATCTTTTACATTCATCTCATTCAAGCACATTAAACCACATTGAGTATATCCTAACAACCTAGCAGCCTTAGCAGGGTATTCAGTATTTAAATCTTTAGTTGATGAAAATAAAATACAAATTACGTTTTTCTTTATCAAATTATTTTCTTCTTCTATTGTATTTAGCAACTCTTTTGTAGCTTCAATTATTTCATCTTTATCATTTATTACAACAGTAGTGGCTCCTCTAATTGATACTGTTTTCAATAATATCACTTCCTCTAATAATTATATATTAAAATCAGTAATCAAACAAGTTATTTTAGTTGAACTTTGCCCAAAATTTCTATGCTTTGTAGTGTTGTTGTAATCGTATCAAGTTTTGGACTATCAACATTTTTACTTATTCCCATAACTTTAATTTGCACTTTGTTATTATATTTCGTGCCATCAACTTCTATTATATCATTATGGTATACATAAATATTTATCTCATTATCATTTGTAAAATCACATACATATTCTCCATTGACCAATACATCGACTTCTTTATAATTAGGAGTCATGTTTTTTAATGTAATTACACCTTTATTTATAGATTCTCCATTATAAGAAGATGAGATTTTATACTCATTAAACATAGATGAACTGATTAAATCATCATTGCTATAATTTAAGAACTGAATAATTAACACAACAGAAGAAGAAATAATTAATAGAAGAAATAATACTTTTTCGAACAAATTAAATGCAGATTTCATTTTAACCTCCTAAATCTATTATTTATAATACTCTATGCATATTGTTGACAAATAATGAAGATATTATGAGGTTGTATTAAGCTATATTAAACATTCATTCCTGCTAAATAGCCAGTAGAATATGCGATTTGTAGATTATAGCCACCAGTTAATCCATCAACATCAATAATTTCACCAGCAAAGTATAGTCCAGAAATAATTTTAGATTCCATAGTAGAAGGATCAATTTCATTTATTGATATACCACCAGATGTTACTATTGCTTGCTCAATAGGTCTAAACTTTTTAAAAGTTAAAGGTAAATTTTTAATTGTATGTATTATTCTAATTCTTTCTTCTTTAGTAATTTGATTTATTGGTTTTGTTCCATTTATAGAAGCTAAATGAATAATTATAGGAATAATTCTCTTTGGAAGTAACCTATATAAACCATTTTTGATCTGTTTGTTTTTATTTAATTCAAAGTCTCTTAATATCCTTGCATCTAGCTTTTCTTTAGATAAAGCTGGTTTCAAATCAATGCTAAACTTAACTTTTCTAGTATCATATTTATTTATGACATTACTCATAGATAATACGATAGGACCTGAAATTCCATAATGGCTGAACAACATTTCTCCAAATTCTTCATGGACACTTTTGTTATCTACCCATCCAGTTAAAGCTACATTTTTAAGAGAAAGACCTTGTACATTTTTAATCCAATCTTCTTCTATTTCTATAGGAACTAGAGAAGGATTTAAAGGTTCTATAGTATGACCAAGTTGTTTTGCAAAATTATATCCGTCGCCTGTTGAACCAGTAGCTGGATATGATTTTCCTCCAGTTGCAATAATTAATCTATTAAAAATATCCTTATTATTATTTTGATATGTTACTATAAATTTTTCATTATCATGCTTAACATCTTTAACTGTAGTATTTAATAATATTCTAACTTGATTGCAAAATAAAAATTCTTCAAATGCTTTAATTACATCACTTGATTTATTTGAAACTGGAAAAACTCTATTTCCTCTTTCTACTTTTGTTTTAACTCCATATGACTCAAGTAAATTTATAATATCTTTATTCGTAAAGGAATAAAAACTACTGTATAAAAATGTATTATTAGTTACGATATTTTCAAAAAATTCTTCGATTGGAGAATTATTTGTAATATTACATCTACCTTTACCTGTGATGAATAATTTTTTCCCTAATTTATTGTTTTTTTCAATTAATGTTACTTCTTTACCTCTAGAACTAGCAAATCCTGCAGATATTATTCCAGAAGGGCCACCACCTATTACACCTACCTTTATCATTATAATTTCTCCTTTATATGATTTGTATCATTTAATAAACTAAGTACATTATTATAATCTCTCATCTCTATTATACTTAAACTTACATTTTTTAATGAGAAGTTTTTAAAATTCTTAAGGTCAATATCTAATAATCCTAATATCATAGCTTTTATAGTAGCACTATGTGAAACTATTAAAATATTATTAATATTATCATTATTTATAATTTTATTTATACCTTTTATAGCTCTTGATTGTAATTCAAACAAACTTTCTGCGTCTTTAATTTTAAGTTTTTCTGGTTCTTTTCTCCATAAAGCATAGTCCTTACTGTATCTGGATTTTATTTCATCAATAGATAATCCTTCCCACATACCAAAATTTATTTCTCTAAATTCTTCCATAGGAACTATATCCAGTTTAAGTTTATTCCCAATAATTTCTGCAGTTTTATATGCCCTAATAAGATCACTAGAATATATTTTTTTAATTTTCTCATCAACTAACCTTTTTCCAATCAAGTCAGCTTGATTTAACCCTCTTTGGGTAAGTTCAATATCATATTGTCCTTGAATTTTTTTTAAAATATTCCATTTAGATTCACCATGTCTTACTAGATATATTTTCTTCATATTATAAATCCTCCTCCTTTAAATTGTCATGTTAATTATAACAGAAATTAGTTTGAATTTGTATTATCATTTATGATAATATCTGTTATGATTTATACCGTTACTTTAAATTACAAATATTCTTATTAAAATTTAATAAAATATTAAAAAGCAACGATTGTTCGTTGCTTTTTTGAACTACTTAAAATAATCAATCCTTATTATTATTTGTGCTGTAAACATCGTATTTTCTCCAAATTTTTTCTAAATCTTTAAAATAACTAGTAAGGTATTCTCCCTTTTCTATACCTATTGAAATAATAAAAGCATTTATTAAACTCATTGGAGCAACTAATGAATCAATAAAAGATAGCATATTGCTACTTGCTACTAATACAGAATCAGCATATTGAGTTGTTGGAGACATCAAGCTATCAGTTATACTTATTATGTTACAGCCTTTTTCTTTTCCATAATCTAATGCCTCTAAAGTCCTCTTAGAATATCTAGGATAACTTATGCCAATAATTAAGTCGTCTTCTGATGCTTTAAGTAATTGCTCAAAGACATCATTTGGACCAGCTGAAATAACTTTTACATTTTGCAATAAGAATTTTAAGTAAAAACCCAGATAACCAGCTAAAAAAGAAGAACTTCTTAAACCTAATATATATATATGTTTCGCTTTTAATGTTATATCTACAGCTTCATGAAACGCATTATAATCAATATCGTTTAATATATTCTCTATATTATCTATATCTTTCTTTATAACCTCTCTTAAAGTATTTTTATAATCAGTAAAATCAGTACTTAATGATATTCTTTGTACAGTGGTTAGCTTATTTTTTATTAATTCCTGTAGATCCTTTTGTAATTCTCTATATCCACTATAACCTAAAGCATTTGCAAATCGTACAACGGTTGATTCGCTTACACCTACCGTATTACCTAATGTTGCAGCTGTCATAAAAGCCGCTGTGTCATAATGCTTCATTATAAAATCTGCTATCAATTTATGTCCTTTGCTTAATTTGTTGTATTTCTTTCGTATTACTTTAATTAAATCAACATACTTCATAGTACATTTCCCTCTTTTTATCTTTTACTAATTTAAAACCTTCAATTAAAGCTTTCTTGTTTAATTCTTCTGTACCATGGGGCACTCTATTCATTACTGCCTTTTCAACATATTTTTTATCTACTATATTAGACAACTCACAAATACAACCTAAAGCTACTATATTAGCTACCATCATTTTGTTTAATTTGTCTGCTGCTGTACTTAATATTGGCATAGAATAAACATCCACATCATTTCTATTAGCTTTCCTAGTAATCATATTATCTAAAATTAATAGTCCACCCGGTTTTAAAGAATCAATATATTTATCATAAGCTTTTTGTGTTAATGCCAATAAAACATCACAATTCTCTATTTTTGGATAATATATTAAATCATCGCTTATAATAACTTCGGCTTTGCTGGCTCCACCCCTAGCTTCAGGCCCATATGATTGAGATTGCACCACATTTTTGCCATTTTGCAATGCAGCTTCTGCTAAAATAATCCCTGCTAAAATAAGGCCTTGACCGCCTGAACCACTTAACCTAAATTCACTATATTTCATGACACTATCTCTCCTTTAAAAAGATTGAATTATTTTCTCATATTCTTCAGTGTACTCAGTTCTTTGTGACTTATGCAACTCTCCTACTACTATCTTTCCATTTCTTTTTTCTTTAGAAAGTTTATCATATGCTGTTTTATTAATTGACATTTCTTTTAACTGATTAATCATATCTACAGCATTACCTTTTTTATTTTTTCTTCCATAGTATGTTGGGCAAATACTTATTGTTTCAATAAAAGAAAAACCTTTATTCTTAATTCCTTCCTCTACTTGATTAATAATCATATTTGCACCATAAATAGTTGATCTGCTTACATAAGTTGCTCCTGCAGCTTTAGCCAACTCACATAGATCAAAATTTGCATCTATATTACCATATGGTGCCGTAGTCCCTTTTTCTCCTGTTGGTGTTGTTGGAGAGTATTGACCACCTGTCATACCATAAATATTATTATTAAATACAATAGTTGTTATATCAATATTTCTTCTGGCTGTATGAATTAAATGATTTCCTCCGATAGCTGCACTATCTCCATCCCCAGTAATTACAATGACATGTAAATCTGGATTGGCAAACTTAATACCTGTTGCAAAAGCTAATGCTCTCCCATGGGTTGTATGAACAGTATTAAAATCTAAATAACCAGATGCTCTAGATGAACATCCTATACCAGATACAACACATACATCGTCTTGATTCAAACCAAGATTATCTATAGCTTTTACAATAGCTCTTAGTATTATTCCATTACCGCATCCTGGACACCAAATATGAGGAAGACTTCCTGTTCTGTAATACTTTCCTATTAATTGACTGACCAACGTTAACCCTCCTTAATAAAAGAAACAATTTCCTTAGGCGTTATTAGTTCTCCATTACTTCTTCCGTATTTATCAACCTTCGAATACTTCCCTGCAATCCTTTCAATTTCAAGAAAGTACTGTCCCATATTCATTTCTATTACTGAAATTCTAGACGTTCTTTTAGAAAGATCCTCAATTTGATTTTTTGCTGTCGGCCAAATAGTAATTGGCTTAAATAATCCGATCTTTCTACCTTCTTTTCGTAACACATCAATTGCAGATTTAGCTGATCTAGCAGTAGACCCATAAGAAATAATTACTTCTTCTGCATCTTGTAATTTATATTCTTCATAATCTACAATATCATCTAAATTATTTTCAATCTTATGCACTAATCTATTAATCAATTCCTCAGCAATTTTTCCATTGTTAGTAGGAAATCCTGTTTCATCATGAACTAATCCTGTAGTATGATATCTATACCCTTCACCAAAGTTAGCCATTTTAGGTACCATATCTCCTTCTGAAACCTTATAAGGTAAATATTTTTCTAAACTTGAAGAAGGTTTTTTCCTATTATAAATAGCAATTTTTTCTCTATTTGGCATTTCTACTTTTTCTCTCATATGCCCTATAACTTCATCCATTAGTAAAATAACTGGTGTTCGATATTTTTCTGCTAGATTAAAAGCTTTTATGGTTGTATCAAATATTTCTCTTACAGTCGATGGATATAATACAATGATTGAATGTTCACCATGGGTACCCCATCGCGTCTGCATAATATCTCCCTGGGCTGGTGATGTTGGTAGTCCAGTACTTGGTCCTCCTCTCTGGACATTCACTATAACACATGGAACTTCTGCCATAACAGCATAACCTATTCCTTCTTGCTTAAGTGAAAAACCTGGACCGCTTGTTGCAGTCATAGCCTTTTTTCCAGTTAATGATGCTCCTATTATAGCGCTTATACTTGCAATTTCACCTTCCATTTGAATAAATTTACCGCCTACTCTTGGTAATTTAGCTGCAGAAAGTTCCGCTATTTCAGTAGATGGAGTTATAGGATATCCTGCAAAAAAATTTAATCCAGCTGTAATTGCTCCTTCTACACAAGCTTCGTTACCTTGCATTAATTTAAACGTTTCTTCTCCCATTTTACTTACCTCCTAAATAGATAGCATAATCAGGGCATCTTAGTTCACATAAACCACATTTGATACAAGAATCAATCTCTTTAATATGTACTTTTTCGTTCTTTATCGTTAAGACATTTTTTGGGCAAAAAGATACGCATATACCACATCCCTTACATAATTCTTTTTCTATATTTATTTTTTCTTTTACAAATGTATCCAACGTTATTTCCCCCTTATTTCTTTTTCACATCTATCATAACAGAATCATACGACTGTTGCAAGTTTTATTTCATTATTTTAATAATTTTTGCAAGTTTTATTTCATAGCATAGAAAAGCAAGCCATTAATGGCTTGCTTTTCTATGCTCCTATATTGGATAAACTTTATGTTCTTCGTCTAGTAAATCAGCATCAATTTTATATTTTTCTGACTGTCTATATTTGAAAAATTCAATAGCAACCTGTGGAAATAGAGCATATGTTAATACATCTTCATCCTGCTCAATGTATTCTTTAATTTCATTACGTAATTTATCGAATTCCGGTTTCATTAAATCGGCAGGTCTTCCATCAAATACTTTTTCATCCCCAATAATTTTTTTTCTAATCTTTTCTTTAATAGGTACTGCTGGTTTACCATATAGCCCTTTAACATAGTTTTTTGCCTCTTTTGGGATCATCTTGTACCTTTCTCCAAGTATTACATTAAATACAGCCTGGGTACCTACCATTTGACTCATAGGAGTAACCAAAGGCGGATAACCTAAATCCTCTCTAACATTAGGCACTTCTTCCAATACTTCATCAAACTTATCCAAAGCCCCTTGATTTTTTAACTGTGAAACTAAATTTGATAACATTCCTCCAGGAACCTGATATTTTAATGTTCTTGTATCTACATTCAGCACTTTATTATTTAGCAACCCTTCTTCTAAATACTTGTCCTTCAAATTTTTAAAATAATCAGTTATTTCAAGTAACAAGTCCATATCCATTTCTGGCTGGAAAGGGGAACCCTGTAATGAAGCAATCATTGATTCAGTTGCAGGCTGACTAGTTCCCATTCCTAAAGGTGATATTGCAGTATCAATAATATCTGCTCCTGCTTCTATAGCTTTCATATATGTTTGATTTGCTATACCACTCGTAAAATGAGAATGAATTTGTATAGGAACTGATATATTTTTCTTAAGGTTCTTAACTAATTCTTCAGCTACATAAGGTAATAAAATGCCCGCCATATCCTTTATGCAAATAGAATCTGCTCCTAGTTTTTCTAGTTCCATTGATAAATTCACATAATATTCATTATTATGAACTGGACTAGTAGTATATGAAATAGCTGCTTGTGCATGTCCACCATATTTTTTAGTTGTTTCAATAGATTTTTTAATATTTCTTGGATCGTTTAATGCATCAAATATTCGAATAATATCTATACCATTTTTTATTGACTTTTCAATAAATTTTTCTACAATATCGTCTGGATAATGTTTATAGCCTAATAAGTTTTGTCCTCTTAACAACATTTGCAACTTTGTATTTTTGAATGCTTTTCTTAATAATCTTAATCTATCCCATGGATCCTCTTTTAAAAAACGCAATGATGTATCAAAAGTAGCTCCTCCCCATACTTCTAATGAATGAAAACCAACTTTATCTAACTTTTCAGCAATAGGTAACATATCTTCTGTTTTCATCCTAGTAGCTATTAATGATTGATGTGCATCTCTAAAAATTGTTTCAGTAATTTTTACACCTGTCATAGTTGCCCCTCCCTTATCATATTTTTTCCACACAATAAAGTATTGGTGGATTATTTTTTTGATTTATAAAGTTGAATTCTAAAATATTATACTCTTTTTGATTTAACGATTGAAAAAAATGTTTTACTGTATTCCATTCCTCAAAACCGCCTTCATGTCCAGTATAACAAGTTACTAAAAGTAACCCATTATTTTTTAAAAGCATTAATGATTTTTTTATACTTTCTAAGGTAATATCAGCTCTTGTTTTTATCTTCTTATTCCCTCTCGGTATATATCCTAAATTATAAATCACAAAATTTAATTTTTCGTTGATATAATCATCAACTTTTTCATGTCCATCATTCACAAGTACTACTCTATCATTTAACCCTTTTTTCCTTAACTTTTCCATAGTAATATTAAGGGCTATAGATTGTATATCAAAACCATAAACCTTACCACTTTTTCCAACTAACTTTGCCAAGAGCAAAGTATCATTTCCATTCCCTACGGTACAGTCTAGAACTTTGCTTCCTTTTTGTACATGATAATTCATAATTTTTTTTGCAACTTCCACTGCATTAATAAAATATTTAAAACTCAATTCATCACCACTTTATACATAAATTCTATTTTTATATAATCTCTATTTAGATAACTATATCATTTATTAAATTATTTTCTATACTAATATCATATTTATTATAACAATATATAAATTATATTGCTAAAGTGTTTTTAAATACTTTATTTCTTTTTCAGTCAGATGTCTCCATTCTCCTATTTCTAAATCATTTAATTTTAATTCTCCAATAGAAATCCTTTTAAGTTTTCTAATTGGATGTCCAATACATTTACACATCTTTCTAACTTGTCTATTTCTTCCTTCATGTATAGAAATTTCTAAAACAGAAGAATCATTATAAATCTTTATCATTTTTACTTTAGCTTTGCTAGTTAATCTCCCATCAATTTTAACACCTTTCTTTAACTTCTGTATTTCTTTATGATTTGGGATTCCATCAACCAATGCTAAATATTTTTTCCAAACTTCATGACTAGGATGTGTTAATTTATAAGTTAAATCACCATCATTAGTCATTATAAGTAGCCCAGTAGTATCTTTATCAAGCCTTCCTATTGGAAAAATTCTCTCTTTAATATTATCAATAAGATCTAATACTACTTTTTTATTATGTTCATCTTTTAATGTAGTAACATATCCTTCTGGCTTGTTCAACATTATGTATAATTTCTTACTTGCAAGTTCAATCCGTTTATTATCAACTTCAATTAAATCTTTTTCAGGATCAACCTTCGTCCCAAGTTTTTTGACAATAAAACCATTCACCTTTACTCTAGATTGTAAAATCATTTCTTCCGCTTTTCTTCTCGACGTTACTCCAGAATGTGCTATATATTTTTGTAATCTCATATATTTTCCTCCTATTGCCTTTATACTATATGATAGTCTTTTTAACCCCAATTGTAAATCAATATATATTTATTATTTTTTCATAAAAATAATAAAGCTTTAAAGCTTTATTATTTTAATTTTTCTATAACTCTTTTTAAAATCCCAACTTTATCAATATTCTCTTTTGTAATTATTTCTCCTTCATGAATAATTCTTCCATTCAAATAAACTGTAATACGGCCAACGGTACTGGCTTTTTTAATTGGAGCGTTTATTGTTTTAGGTAACTCTAAATTAATTTTTATCTTTTTTAGCTCATCTTCTTTTAATGGATACCGAAAAGAATTTTTAGCAACTACTGGAACAGATTCTTTTTGTCCATTATTAACATGAATATTTTTAAAAAATTGTCCTTTTTCAAATATTACATAAGCTCGGTAGTTTTTAAATCCATAATCCATGAGTTTATAGCAATCATCAAACCAATCTGCATCATTTAAGACTACTGCAATTAGCTGAGTATCATCTCTAGTAGCACTAGTAACTAAACATCTACCTGATTTTGTTGTATAGCCAGTTTTTACTCCATCCCCTCCTTCGTATTCCCATAAGGTTTTATTTTTATTGTAAAATATATTGTTCTTTTCCCTATTAGCTTTCCATACTTTAGAACTCGTAATTTCTTTAAACTTTTCGTTCTCCATAGCTTTACTCGTAATCAACGCAAGATCGTATGCCGTTGTATAATGACTATCATCATGTAATCCATGGGGATTCATAAAATTCGTATTATTAGCACCAATTTCTTTCGCCATACTATTCATCATATATATAAACTTATCTAGATTACTTCCAATATAATTTGCTATAGCCATAGCAGAATCGTTACCAGACCTTAGCATTAAACCATATAATAAGTCTTCTAGAGTAATAATTTCTCCATCCTGTAAATATATACTTGATCCTTCAATACCTATAATATCTTTTTCGATTTTTATTTTATCCTCTAGATTACCATTATTTAATGCAACTAGAGCAGTCATTATTTTCGTTGTACTTGCCATAGGTAATTTTAAGTGTGGATTATATTCTAATAATATTCTTTTAGATTGAGCATCCATTAATATAGCACTTTCTGCATTAATAATCAATTCCTCAGAATCAGAATAAGAATAATCATTAGTTAATATAAG
Organism: Schnuerera sp. xch1; assembly: GCF_019931165.1. Classification (GTDB taxonomy): domain Bacteria; phylum Bacillota; class Clostridia; order Tissierellales; family Tepidimicrobiaceae; genus JAIOUP01. Next base: position 139,279 of record NZ_JAIOUP010000001.1, on the reverse strand, counting down.
AATAACAAAAATAATTAAAATAACTTTTTTCATCAATTAAAGACCTCCTTCCATTATAAAACAGTAGAAGCAGAAAATTTCTGCTTCTTAACTCATACTATCATTATTTTTATCTATATTTTCATTATTCTTATTTTTCTTTTCTTTGTTCATAGTTTGTTGGATATTATCGGTTACTTTACACATAAAATCAAATAAATTACTTAATGCTGTATTTCCTTCATCTACTGTTAATAATTTTATCTGATTGTTACCTGCTACTATAAATCCAACAGGTTGAACTGAAACTCCTGCTCCACTTCCACCACCAAAAGGAAGTTTGTTTTCCGACATTTCTTGGTCTTTAGAACCTTTCTTTTCATTAAATTCACTTCCTCCTGATGCAAAGCCGAATGATATCTTCGATACTGGAATAATGACTAATCCATCTGGAGATTGTACTGGATCACCAATAATAGTATTCACATCTACCATCTCTTTTAGACTATTCATTGTAGTTTTCATTAAGCCTTCTATTGGATGATCTGTCAATTTTTTCACCGCCTTTATATATTTTTAAAAACCAAATCCATATAGTTATAATATAAACCATTCTTATTTTTATTATGCAATTAAATCTCATATCAAATTGATTCTTATCATAAATAGGAATTACATTCGTATCTATCTGTTGAATATCTTTATTTGACATCAATATACTAATAATAATACCTTTTAGCCACCAAATACTTCCATAAATTATACTCAAATAAAATGGGTCAGAATATCCTATTGTAGTTTCCCAATTTATATATTCAATAATCATTCTATTACATGTGTATTTAATCAATTCTTCATACCAAAAATATCTAATTATTGGAGATGATTCATTTTCATTTCCTTTTTTTTTAAACGGTTGAAATTCAGGTTTGAACAATCCAAATAAATAAGAAGTAGAAATTTTAAGTTTATCATATCCATTGCTTACTTTATAAAAAATATTAAATTTAACTGGTGAATATATAAGAGTTATAAAGATAGTAGGTATTAATATCAATAACCATTTCATTAGTCCACCTCATTATCTGATTAAATTATATGCTATCAATATCTTTCCATAAGAAAGGGAGAATAATACATTAAAATGTATTATTCTCCCTTTCTTTCGATTTCTGTACTTTCTATATCAAAATTATTAATATCCGGTAAATCATCTAAATCGTCAAGACCAAAATATTTAAGAAATTCATCAGTAGTACCATATATTATTGGACGACCAGTTCTATCTAATCTACCTTTTTCTTTGATCAAATCTTTATTAAGCAAAGTCTCTATAGCTTTATCAGATCTAACGCCCCTAATTGCTCCTATCTCACTCTTTGTTATTGGTTGTTTATATGCAATAATTGATAATGTCTCTAAAGCAGCGGTAGAAAGATTCTTCTTATTTTTTTCTTGAGATAATTTGCTTATCCATTGATAATGTTCAGGTCTTGTAGTTAATTGATAATTATTCTTTGTACGCACTATTTTTAAGCCTCTTCTATTATAATTAAATTCATCCATCATTTGATCTAAAATCTTTTTTACATGATGTTCTTCTATCTCCAAAATTTTAGAAATATCCTTTAAAGACAAGGGATCTCCCCAAATAAATAATAGGGCTTCGACTATAGATCTTATTTCTTTATCATTCATTGATTCCCTCACCTTCTTCGTTTATCTTTTTAATAATTATATCAGAAAAGTTGTTTTCTTGATATATTATGACATATTTATTTCTAATAAGTTCTAATAATGATAAAAATGTAATAACTATCTCTTTCCTATTGGATCTAGATTTAAATAGGTGCCTAAACTTAATTATTTTCTTTTCATTTAATTTTTTTTTCATATTAATAATGCATTCATCTAAAGAATACTCTTTTCTTTCTATTTCATTTACTTTAAACATGTTTTCATTTTCCTTGTTTTCTATCATTAGGTTCCTAAATGCTATTACTAATTCTTTTAAATCAATATCATCTAATACAATAGTATCATCGATAAAATATGAAAGATCTTCTTTTGGTTTGTAATAAACCTTATTCTGAACTTCTTCAAAATTTCTTAATTTTGATGAAGCATATTTATATTTCTTATATTCTACTAATCTTTTTACTAATTCTAACCTAGGATCAGCTTCATCCATTTCCAATTGATCACCACTATCTTTGTTTTTGACTTGAGGTAATAATAATTTAGATTTTATCTCCAATAAGGTTGCAGCCATTACTAGAAATTCACTCGTTATTTCTAAATCTAACTCTTCCATTTTTGTTAAATAATCTAAATATTGTTCAGTTACTTCATTTATAGGTATATCATAAATGTCAATCTGAGCCTTGTCAATCAGATGAAGTAATAAATCCATTGGCCCTTCAAATGTTTCTAATACAATTTTATATTCCATAGCAGAAAACCTCTGTTCAACTAATTATTTTGATCAATATATTTAAACTAAAATTAATAATTGGGTTTAATATCTTGTTTATTGTATCTGTTAATATCAATAAAATTAAAATTAAATATAAGTATTTTTCATTTTTATAAATAAAATATTCAAGTTTAACTGGTAATAAACTAGCCAAAATTTTTGATCCGTCTAATGGAGGAAGAGGTAATAAATTAAAAATTCCAAGCATGACATTATATAATAACATAATCGATAAAACATTATACAGCAAATTATTTAGAATAATACCAGAATATATAATAAACCCAACAATTACAGCTATTACAAAATTAGAAAAAGGACCAGCTAAAGACACAAGTAATGTATCTCTTTTTCTATTTTTAAAGTTAGTAGAATTTATTGGAACAGGCTTGGCCCATCCAAACTTAAATATTAATAAAAAAATAAAACCAACTATATCTATATGTTTTAGAGGATTTAAAGATAATCTACCAGCCTTTTTAGCCGTATTATCGCCAAGTTGATAAGCTACAAACCCATGAGAAAACTCATGAATTACTATAGCTGTTAAAAGACCAGGTAGCTTTAATAAAAAATCAATACCCATATTATTGATACCTCTTTCTGCTTTTAATTATTATAACCTCGACTTAATAGTCGAGGCCTATAATCTATACATTATTTTATAACTTTTTAAAGAGAAATACAAATTAAATTATAATATTGTTAATTAATTAAAAAATTTTTCAATGTCTTTTTAAACATTTCTTTAAGTGTCGCTTTTCCTACCCTTTTTATTGATACTAATTTAACTCTATCCATTTCCTTGCCATCAACCTTTATAATTAATTGCCCTATTTCTTCCCCTTCTTCTATTGGACTTTCTATAAAGTCAGGAAGTACTATTTCTTTTGTAACATTTCCTGTACTCCCTTTAGGTAAAAGTAAGAAACTATCTCTTTCTAAAACTGCTTCTGTATATTGAGCATCTCCTTTATATACTAAAACTCTATCTATAACATCTCCTTTTCTTCCTATAGCTATAGAATCATAATTAGCAAATCCATAGTCCAAAAGTTTCATACTCTCTTCAAATCTGATTTTTGAAGTTTCACTTCCCAACACAACAGAAATCAATTGCAGATTATCTCTCTTAGCCGATGCCGAAAGACAAAATCCGGCTTCATTTGTAGATCCTGTTTTTATTCCAGTGGTTCCATTATATTCTTTAATAAGTCTGTTAGTATTAACTAAACTCTGTACCTTATCCTTTTTCTTCCCTACTAACATTTCATCCATATAAGTAGTAAGCAATTCATGAATATTTTTATGTTTCAATAGTTCTATTGACATTAATGCTACATCATATGCTGATGTATAATGCTTTTCATGTGGTAATCCTGATGCATTCATAAAATTAGTATTAGTCATACCTAATTCCTTAGCTTTTTCATTCATCATTTTAACAAAAACTTCTTCGCTTCCAGCTATATGTTCTGCTAAAGCTACAGAAGCATCATTAGCTGACCTAATGGTAATAGCCTTAAACAGGTTTTCTACTGTTTGCATTTCTCCTTCTTCTAACCATAATTGGCTTCCTCCCATGCTTGCAGCACGAGCACTAATTCTAACTTCATCAGACAATGATATTTTCCCTGATTCTAAAGCTTCCATACCAAGTAAAAGAGTCATAATTTTAGTTATACTAGCAGGTGGTAATGCTTCATCAGAATTTTGTTCATAAATTACCTCTCCTGTATAGTAATCAACTAGTATTGCAGATTTAGCGTCAATATTAAGTTGCCCTTCGGCAAAACTATTCACTGGTATAGAAAAACTAATGATTATAAGTAAGATTATTGAAACTAATTTTTTATTCATTATACTTCCTCCCATTCAAATCATTTACTTTTATATTATCCATTACATCTTTAGTTATACTAATATAATGATTAAAAGTAATAAATTTATAATTATATTATTTATTATTTTAAAAGCACTTTACAATTTAAATTGTAAAGTGCTTTTAAAATAATTTTTATAATTAATATAATTCGGTACGGTCTTTCGTTACTAAACCATATACTATTTTTTTACATTTCTCATTTTTATCTCCTATATCAAAGATATCTTTAAGTTCCTCTTCTACTTCCTTTGCTTTTTTAATATTATTAGCATGAAGAAATGCTAATGTTTCATTAATCATTACTTTATCATTAACTTTTTTGTTTAATATAATTCCTGCTGAATAATCAATCTTTGAATCTAATTTTTTTCTTCCTGCACCTAATTTTAGTGCACATTGCCCAATTCTTTCAGCATCTATTGATTTTACATAGCCTTCTTTTTTACTTTTTACCTCAATAATATAATTTGCTTTAGGAAGTAGTTCAGGATTCTTAATTTGCTCAATGTCTCCTCCTTGATGTTCGACTAATTCAATCAATTTGTTATAAGCTGCATTGGACTTTATGGCTTCCTCTAGTAATATTCTTCCTTCTTTTTCACTGTTTACTTTTTTAGCCAGTAGTAATAATTTTGTTCCTAATCGTAAACTTAATTCATATAAATCATCTGGCCCATTTCCTTTCAATGTTTCTATAGCTTCTTTAACTTCCAAAGTATTACCAATAGCCTTACCTAATGGTTCATTCATATTACTAATTAATGCTATCGTCTCTCTTCCATAACTAGTACCTATACGTACCATTTCTCGTGATAAGTCTAATGCATCTTCTACTTTTTTCATGAAAGCACCACTGCCAACTTTTACATCCAGAATAATAGCATCAGATCCTATAGCAAGTTTTTTACTCATTATGCTACTAGCAATCAAAGACAAATTATCAACTGTTGCTGTAACGTCTCTTAAAGAATATATTTTTTTATCCGCCGGTGTAATATTTGCAGTTTGACTACATATAGCTATATTGATTTTATTAACATTACTTAAAAATTCTTCTGTGGTAAGTTCAACTCTCAAATTATTTATTGATTCTAATTTATCTAAAGTTCCACCTGTATGTCCTAAACCCCTTCCTGACATTTTTACAAAAGGAACACCACAAGCTGCTACCATAGGCCCTAATATCAAAGATATCGTATCCCCTACCCCACCAGTTGAATGTTTATCAACTTTTATACCATCTATCTTTGATAAATCAACAGTATCTCCTGAATTTATCATAGATTTTGTTAAATCAATAGTTTCCCTAGCAGTCATTTTATTAAAATAAATAGCCATTAATAGTGCTGATACTTGATAATCAGGTATTTGGCCATTGACATAATTCTCTACAAAATAATCTATCTCTTCCTTACTCAATTCTCTTCCATCTCTTTTTTTCTTAATAATATTATACATTCTCATAACATTCACTCCTATCATGTATTTAAAATATATAAACTATAATTTAAAATTATTTTCTAGGATGCAGTTTTTTATATATATCCTTAAGTTTTTTAGTATCATCAGTAAGAGAATATATTTGTGTAGTAGAAATATTTGAATGACCAAGAATTTCCTGCACCATTCTTACATCAGCACCAGTTTGTAATAAATGAACAGCAAAAGAGTGTCTTAACGTATGCGGTGTTATTTTTTTATTGATGTTTGCTTTTTTACTATATTTCCTAACTATTTTCCAAAATCCTTGTCTAGTCAATCTATTTCCGCTATAATTCAGAAATAATATATTTTTTTGTTCAGCTTTTAAGACCTTTTTTCTGTAATTATCTATGTAATTTGTTAAATGTTTTAATGCTATATTGCTAATAGGTACTATTCTACTAATTTGATTACCTTCTTCGAGACACAAATATCCTAATTTAGTGTTAAGATTGTCCATATTTAAGGCAATTAATTCTGAAACTCTAATTCCTGTGGCATACAATAATTCTAGCATAGCCTTATCTCTAACGCCTTTAAAATTATCTTCCGAAGGTTGAGATAATAATATATCAACTTCATTTTTAGTTAATATATCGGGTAATTTCCTCTCACATCTTGGTGAACGCAAATTATGAGTCGGATCTTCTTTTATTAAACTATGATTCAACAAATATTGATAAAAACATCTGATAGATGCTAAACGTCTTGCAATAGTAGAAGTAGCCTTCCCACTTTTTTGTAGATACATTAGGTACTTAATTATAATAGTTTTATTTACATCTTTAAGCTTATCTATATTGTTTTCAGTTAAGTAATCTTTAAATTGTTTTAAATCAGTCATATAAGCTTCTAGAGTATTAGATGTTAATTCTTTTTCATTTTTTATATAGCTTATATACTTATCCAAAATTAATTCTGACATATTATTTCTCCTTTTTTAAAGTTCGTTTATCAATTTAAATAATCCGTTAACAACGTTAGGAAAGTTGGTGCCAGATAAGCTTCAATTAAACAACCTATAAATACTAATATTGAAAATATTAGTATTGAAATAGAGTAATCAACAATATTAGAAGTTGTATTTTTATTTCTCATACGTAATTTTCTTATTTTAATACGATTAAATGAAAATGCCATCCCCATAGAAGCAATTGAAATCATTCCAGGAATAATAAGTAAATTTTGAGGGAAAATTCCTAAAATAGAAAATAAAAAACCTTTTATTCCATATTCACAGACGAAAAACCCGACAGAGAACCCTAAAGCAAATCCTCTAAATAATATAATAATAGGCACAATAAATATACCTATATATATAATGCTAGATATCCAAATCATTATAATAGCTTCAAAATTGTCTAGTATTGATTGCTTGAAAATTGACATGTTATTTAAATCATTATTATCTACAGCTTTAAAGAAAGAATTTAAGAATAACATTATCTCATTCTTTTCTTCAGCACCTAACATTTTTATAGTAATAGCACCTACTATTATTCCAATAGCAAAAGTGATCGAAATAATAAAATACATTATGAAGTTATTCTGAAAATGCTTGAACAACCATCTTTTAATTTTTTTGGGCAATGATAAATCCTCCCTTCAGTTCATACAAGCCTTATAAGAAATAATATGCTTTAAAGGAAGATATTATCACTTTCTTATTTATTCTGTTTAAAATACTTTTCAGCATAAAATATAGCAATTATTGTCTTACTGTCATTTATTTCACCTCTATGAACCATATCTACTAAATCTTCAATTTTAAATTTTTCCACCTCTATATATTCATCAACTTCCGGATCTGCTTCCCCTTGTATTAATTCAGTAGCTAAAAATAGATATACCTTTTCATTTGAAAATCCTGGTGAAGTATAAAATTCAAATAAGTATTCCATACCATTTGCATTGTATCCTGTTTCTTCACTTAACTCACGTAATGCAGTTTCTTTAGGTTCTTCATTGATTTCAATTTTCCCTGCTGGTATTTCTAATAGAACTTTTTCTACAGATTTTCTAAATTGTTTTACCAATATTATATAACCATCATCTGTTATAGGAATTATTCCTACTGCACCTGGATGTTCAACTATTTCTCTTTTAGAATATTTTTTATCTGGTATTTCAACAGTATCTATTCTTAAATTAACAATTTTACCCTCATAAATTCTATCTGACTTCATAGTCTTCTCTTTATATTTCATTAATATATTCCTCCCCTATTTAGCTCCTTTATTACATAAGAACCTACTGCCCCTAATGTTAGAAAGAACTCCTTGTCTTTTTCATAATTTCTTCCCATCGTTGTGACTTTTAAGTTGAAGTGATTCATAGCATCAATTATGTTATCCCCTTTTTCATAGATAATTTGATGCTTTTTATGAATCTTCAGCTTCTGTATTTGTTTTTTAATTATGTTTAGCTTATCTTCTTCTAATGTTGGTATTATCACTTTCCCAGCCGTCTGAGCTATTTCTGATAAAACTGTCCTAGTATGATGACTTATTCCAATATGTCTTTCTCTTGGGTCTTTAAAACTAATTCGCGGTACAATAATTGGATTACCTCCTAAAGTATTTACCGCATCAACTATTTGCCCTTGCTCTATTCCACTAAACCCATATTTTGTTCCTGTGCCTACTATACCTGGTCCCATAGTAATTACTGTAACATTCCCTTTTAATATCTCTTTTGCAGCAATTAAACCAGTATAAATATTAGTACACTCTAAGTCACCACCAAAAGCATGACCGATTGAAATTGTATTGTTTAATAATTTTTTTTCTTTTAATGTCCGTACCGTATTACTAAAATGTAAAGGTAAAGATCCACCGTCAGTCATAATATAATTTACATTAATATTTTTATCAAACCATTTTAAACTAGAAACAATGGGAGCTAACATACTATGCAATGTTCCAATAATACAAATATGGTTATCCAAGGATGTAAAGTTTTTAAAAAACTGAAAATATTTACTATCTTCCTCCTCAGCCGCTAAACACTTTATTTGCAAAGGTGTATATCTTAATTTCATAATATGTCCTTTACCTTCAAGTTTCTTATATTCATTGCTATAGTTATGAATAACAAAGTGAAATCCTCCAGTACCTAAAGATAACTCAACTGCAGTAGTGTTTACAATAACTACATCATCTACATTAATTGTACCAGTTATATCATTGTAATTTATAGCTTTAGAAATATTTTTATCAGTCTCCACTTTTACCCAAGAAATATTTTGTTCTTCTTTTTCAATTTCAACTACCCTCGCTTTTCTATAACTTAACAGGTTAACCATCCCCTATCTTCCTAAATTATCTAAAAATTTTAGTATTTTATTATTATTTATAATCTCGGAAAAAGAAAATCTTTCAGCAATTATGTGTATAATAATTAATATTATTAAATAAACTGATTTCATAATAATGTTTTGAGTATATGCACAAAATATTCCTAAGGTAATGCCCATCACATTTGAGCCTACATCTCCCATCATTACCTTTGCTTTTAAATCCAATGGAAAATATACAATTAATATACCATAAAAAGAATATAAAATAAAATCATATGTCTTTACAATACTAGTAAATAACATTATTGTTGAAATTAAAATAAATACCTTAATTGTTCTTCCAGGTCTTAAATCAAATAAATTAGTTAAATTAGTAAACAAGGCCATAAGTAAGGTATTAATAACAATTTCCATTAAGTTTTGAGATAAAATAATTGAAATAAATACCGATATAAAGAAACCAATACCTGCTTTTATTCCACCTGTAGTAAGCTTACCTTTAAAAAATGATTTTATATGTCCTTTTAATCCCTTTATTTCTTTATCACCAACTAAGTCATCTAATAATCCTACCATTCCTATCAAAGTAAATGCAAATAAATAATATAAAATATAGTTATTGCTTGATCCTCTAATAAGAAAAATAACTGATATGTTAATAATCTGGATAAATATGAATAATAACCCCATGCAAATAGGAATTTTTTCATTTTTATAATTATTATTTACTGTATCACTTTTCAATAGCATGTTCAAAATCATTGGTACAGCTATAGATGACAATACGATACCACTAATGAAAACTAAAATATTTAAATAATTCATTATCTCACCTTCTAAACAACATCACAATTAATGTTTTTAATATATCTAAGAATTGATTCCCTCTATGCCTAAATCCTTCTAATGATCTTTCAGAATATCTATGAGTCATATTAACAGGAATTTCTTCAAATGTAAAACCATTCTTTAAAGCTTGTATTGTCATAGCTACTTCTATTCCATAGTGTATAGGAATATATTCAATAGCATCAATAACTTCTTTTTTATATATTCTTTGTCCTGATAACGAAGTATCCATTTTCTTATTTGTATATAAATATACTCCCATTTTAGCTAGCCCTTTTACTAAACCAAATCCACCTTTTGAATTTGTTTTAATTGATCTTTCAGGAAATTTTGCTATAGTAAAATCCACATTATTATAAACTACAGGATAAATTAATTTTTCAATCTCCGAACTAGTCAATCCAAGATCACCATCTACAAATCCAATATAATCATAATCCATTACCTCTATAGCTTTTTTCATAGCATAACCTTTACCATGATTTTCTTCCAATGAAATCACATTGACATCTAGTTCATCTAAAACTCTGGCTGTATTATCAGTAGAACCATCGTTTATTATTACAATTTCATCTATTAAATCTATCTTTTTTAAACCATCTATAGTTTGTGTAATCAAATCTTCCTCGTTATAAACGGGTACAACTATTAAAACCTTTCCATATCTCATTTTATTCGCTCTCCTCAAAATATTCTACTAATGGTAAATTCAATTTTGGTATTAACTGTTCTGCTGTTTGACTTGTACCATAATGACCTGGTCTACCTTCCATGGCTAATATCAAAGAAACTTTTCCAATAGTTGTATCTATATTATCAACTGTACTAATTCCAAGTTCTTTATATGCTTCCATATAAGAATAATTGCTTCTTGATTTTTCAACCCCAATTATTGGCACTGACATATCTTTTGAAATATTAACTATTGTTTTATCTATTAAATTTATTCTTTCCTCTTCTTCGGTTGTGCTTCCACCAGCAATAATTATATAATCAATATCCTCATTAACAAGTCCTACTAAATCTATAAATTCATCATCTATTAACTTAGTTACTAGTGCAGTAGGTTCACCTTTTATAATTGCCTCTGTTAATTTAATTATAGTGTTTTCTGTCAAATTATCCTTCGGTACTTGTATATTTAATTTATTATATAATTCCATTAATAAATCTTTATTTAAAAATTTATCAGAAATAGTTGTTACATTAACTACATCAGCACCAGACATATCTAATACTTGACCAATTCCTGAATACATATAATCACTTTTAGTCTCAATAATCGCAACTTTAGTATCAAGTAATTTGTTTTTAATTGTTTCTTGATAAGTAGAGTCTATAAAGTACTTATAATTATCATTTTCAGCTTCTACCTCATCTAAAGACTGTTTTAATTCATTATTTTCTTTACTTAAAAAATCAAATCTCTTTTCAATTTCATCTACAATACTTTCCTTTTGTTCATCAATTAAATTTTGAGCATCTAAAGTAAATCCAATATATATTCCGATCCCTAGTGCCGCAAATAAAGCAACAATTGATATTACATAAAACTTCATATTTGGTATCAAAGGTACTCCTCCTTTATAATCCTAACATCATTTTAATTCTAATTTTAAATAATATAATTATATCTCTAAATAATGGATGTCTAAAAGTTATTATTAAAATAGGTATTAACGCTGCAATTGCAATTCCAATAACATATTTTAATTTAAAAGAACTATGGTATAGCTTGTTTACACCCTTAGCGTCTACAAGTTTTGGTCCTACTTTTAATCTAACTAAAAAAGTACTTGACATTCCTTTTCTACCTTTTTCTAAAAAGTCTATCATATTTGTATGCGTACCTACAGCTACTATTAAGTCAGCACCATTCGCATAAGCAAGTAGAAATGCAATATCTTCACTAGTACCTGGAGCTGGAAATATTTGAGCTTTTAATCCCAAGTTCTTAACCCTTTTTAACCCAGGTGCTCTTCCATCTGGATATGCATGAACAATAATTTCATTCGTCATTTTTAAACATTTGTCAGATACACTATCCATATCTCCAACAATTATATCAGGTTTATATCCTGAATCTAATAATGCATCAGCACCACCGTCAACTCCTATTAAAATAGGTTTCATTTCACTTATATAGGATTTTATAGCCTCTAAATCAGCTTTATAATCTTTTCCTCTTACTACTACTAATACATGTTTTCCATTCATTTTAGTTTTTGTTTTAGATATCTGTATCTTCCCAGTTACAAGTCCTTTTTCTTTTTTTGCATAGTTAAGTGTATTCTCAATAAAATTTTCTAATTCTTCCTCTAAATTATCATATCCAATATTTAAAAGTTTTTCAATTTTATTTTCATCTAGATGTTTACAATCATCTATTTTTTGACCATTATATATTATAGCATTATCAATTATCTCGATAATTTCTCCATCATTTACTTCATTAAATAAATTCTCATTTGCTTCTAAAATTGGTATATTTGCTTCTACTAATACAGAAGGTCCTTGATTTGGATATCTACCACTTATAGTTTTATTTACATTAATTACACATTTTACTTTTTTACCAACTAATGATAAAGCAGCAATTTCATCTAAATCCTTATGATTAATCAACGCTATTTCTCCTGGTTTAAGTCTTTTAATTAAATCTTTAGTTTTTTTATCTTTTTTTACTATTCCTTTTAAATGCATGTTAAATCCTCCAACTTTATCTACTGTTTTATTTTCCTAAATATAAGTATTCTAGCAAAAGCCTTTGGACCTATTATAACACAATATAAATTATATAAAAACAATATTTTAGCCCTGCAAAGAGGTACCTCTTTGTAGGGCCTTTGTTAAACATTGCTTTCCATCATCTCCATTTCTAATCTTAACTTATCAGATACCATTGCTATAAATTCGCTGTTTGTAGGTTTCCCTTTATTGTTATTAACCGTATAACCAAAAATTTTATCAATAGTGTCTATTTTCCCTCTAGTCCAAGCTACTTCGATAGCATGTCTTATTGCCCTTTCAACTCTACTAGGTGTAGTATTGTATTTATTAGCTATATTTGGATATAATTCTTTAGTAACTGCTCCTAATAATTCTATATCTTGAATTACCATTAATATTGCTTCTCTAAGATAGAGATAACCTTTTATATGGGCAGGAACCCCTATTTCATGAATAATATTTGTAATTTTTGCTTCTAAACTTCTTTTTGAACTAGATGATTTTAATTCGGGTGTCTTTGGTATCTGAACATAATCATTTTTATTAGATGAATTTTTTGTGTTCTCCCTTAATACTATTTGTTTAAGCCTTTTTATGAAAATTTTAAAATCAAAGGGCTTAACAACATAATAATCCGCACCTAATTCGATTGCTCTCTGAGTAATTTGATCTTGTCCTACTGCTGATAAGATAATAATTTTTGGCATTTTGTCTAATTGGAGTTTATTTAATGATTCCAATACGCCTAAACCATCTAAATGAGGCATTATGATATCTAATATTAAAATATCTGGATTTTCCTCTTTTATCCTATCTATAGCTTCTAATCCATCTTTAGCAATACCTATTATTTCAAAATCTCTTTCCATCATTAAAAATTTACTTAATATTTCACAAAATTCCCTATTATCATCAGCAATCAACACTTTCTTTTTCCCCAATTGAACTACCCCCCTAATTTCTATTTATTTATTAGTATATTATTTACTATTCGACAAGCAATTCCAGTTTCCTGCTATTTTTATAAATTTTTTTAATTTTTCTTTAAAAAAAGAAAAAGATAGGCTTAAGCCTATCTTTTAGGATTGTTTACAAAGTTCTTCATTGACTTGGTAGCTAGATTTTATTTGATCTAACATCCATTCAATATAAATTCCATATCCTTTGCTAGGATCATTTATGAATACATGAGTTATTGCTCCTATTAGCTTTCCATCTTGGATTATCGGGCTTCCACTCATACCTTGAACTATTCCTCCGGTTTTTTTTAGCAACCTTTTATCTGTTATTTTTATTGTCATGCTTTTTTGATCTGGATATAATTGGGACTGTAATTTCACTATTTCAATTTCAAATTTATCTATCTTATTGTCATCAATTGTTGTCAAAATATGAGCTTTCCCTTCTTTTACTTCTTCTTTAAAACCAATTGGTATTGGTTTCGTATTATTTGATTCAATAAATTCATCTGTAATTTCTCCAAATATACCATACGGAGAATTTTTAATTATTTGTCCTAACTCATTTTCAGTTTCATAAAAGACTCCTCTTATTTCACCAGGACTTCCTTTTTTCCCTTGTTCGATATTTGAAATTTTTGCATTTAATATTTTTCCATATTTGACATTTAATAGATTGCCAGTATCCATATCTGTTATTCCGTGCCCTAAAGCACCAAAGACTTTATTGTTGGTGTCATAAAAAGTCAATGTTCCTATTCCAGCTGTTTTATCTCTTACCCAAATACCTAATCGATAGCAGTTATCTTGCATGCTTTTTATTGGGGTTACCTCTATTTCATACTTTATATTATTTCTATCTAACAAAATTTTAACTTTTTCATCTTTTATTTTATTTAATAATTTAACTACATGTTGAGCATCTTTAACTTTAATAGTATTTATTTCTAAAATACTATCTCCTGGTTTTATTCCAGCTTCTTTAGCTGGATTATACCTGCTCCCATTTACTCCTAAAACATCTGTTACTGCAACAACTAAGACACCTTTAGTATTCAATCTTACACCTATTGCATTCCCTCCAGGTATTAATTCTTGTCTATTAACTACATTGACATCAAATTTTTTAACTGGTATTAATCCTAATAGCTTTAATTCAAATACTGCTTCTCCTGCGTCTATACCGTCAATTTTATAACTTTTTTTAAAGCTTTTATTAGAATACTGATTATAAGTTGATTGTACTATTGTATCCTCATTGTTAGAAACATTTAAAGAAAAAGGAAGTAAAATATCAATATTTTTATCTTCACCTTTTGCAATTTTTATTTCAGCAGGATAATAAAACATACTTGCAATTTGTATTACATAAAAAAAAGTAAATATTAATAATAATAAAGAAAATAATTTTCTATATTTTTTATATTTGTTCAAAGTACAATCACTCCTCTGATTTTACCTCTAAAATATTCACCTCCAAAATATTTTTTCGTAAATATAATTTAGCCTTTTTTTGCGTTATTTATTCTTTAATAATTTATTTATAATATGTAAAGCTAATTACATATTGGTAAAAAACATAACAAAAAGGCTTTATATACTGAAAGTATATAAAGCCTTTTTGAAACTAAATTAATTACAAAATTCTATAATATTGTATATTTATCTTATTTAATTATAATTTTTTAGACATATCCAACATTTCTTTTGCATGAAGTTTAGTTGTATTTGTAAGATTTACTCCACCTAACAATCTTGATAATTCTTCTATTCTTTGTTTGTAATCTAGTTTTTTTATATTTGTTTTAGTTTTACCTTTATTAGTAAATTTTTCAAGAACAAAATGAGCATCTCCAAGAGCAGCAATTTGTGGCAAATGCGATATGCAAATAACTTGATGATTTTGTGAAATTTTTTTTATCTTCTCTCCTACTATTTGAGCAGTTCTTCCACTTATACCAGAATCAATTTCATCAAAAATTAAACATGGTATATTATCATATTCAGCTAATATTCTCTTAAAAGCCAACATGATTCTTGACATTTCTCCTCCAGATACAATTTTTGATAAAGGTTTCATATCTTCACCCTCATTTGTGGAAATTAAAAATTCCATTTCATCCCAACCTCGTGGTGTAAAATAATCAAGTTTATTAAAATTTATCTTAAAGGATACATTATTCATATTCAATTCTCTTAATTCTTTAGTTACTAATAATTCAATTTTTTTACTTAATTTTTTTCTTAAACCTGTTAGCTTTGAACAGTATTCATATAGTTTTTTTTCAATTAAATCAATATTATCATTTATTTTGTTTATTATCTTTTCATTATCCAATAAAGTTCTAAGTTTATTTTCAATTAAATTTCTATAATTTATTATGTCTTCAATAGTATTACCATATTTTTTCTTTAATTTGTTTATTGAATCAATTCTATCTTTTAAAAACTTAAATCTATTTTCATCTATTTCTAAATTATCTAAATAATCCATTATACTTCTTGATAAATCTTGCAATTCAAAGCCTATAGATTCTAATAAATCATTATATTGTTTTAAATTATCATCATATTCTTTTATCTTATTCATTTTTGTTATACATTTATTTATACAATTAAGAATCACAAACTCATTATAATCCTCACTATTTATAATATTTAATACTTCACTTAGAGTATATCCTATTTCTTTAATATTATCTAATTTATTGTACTCATTAATAACCTCTTCCTCTTTAAATTTTGATAAATTAACAGAATCAATTTCATCTAATTGATACTTTAATAAATCGATTTCACGTTCCTTATCAATAGTATTTAACGATAACTCTTTAAGTTTTTCCTTTTCTATTTGTATTTTTTTATACATCTCTTTAATGTCATCCAATAACATCCTTAATTTAACATCTCCAAAAGCATCTACCAACATTATATGATTATTTACGTTTAGTAAGGACTGATGCTCATACTGACCGTGAATATCTATTAAATTAGAGGTTATATTATTTAATGTAGTTAATGTAATAGATCTTCCATTTACTCTAGATATAGTTCTTCCACTTTTATGTATTTCTCTTGAAATGACTATATTGTTATCTGGATCTATATCAATTCCGTATTCTTTTAGAATCCTATTAACTCTCACTGGATTTTCTAAATAAAAAACTCCTTCTAAAATTGCTTTTTCTTTTCCTGTTCTTATTAAATCTCTACTTGCTCTTTGTCCTAAGAGCATGCCAATTCCTTCAATTATTATGGACTTTCCTGCACCAGTTTCTCCTGTAAGTACGTTAAAACCTTTTTCAAAGTTGATTTTCAAATTATCAATAATAGCAAAGTTACTTATTTTTAACTCAACTATCATATTTATACCCCCAAATTATTTGAGTAATTTCACAATGCTCTCTAAAATAGAATCTATCATATTCACCTCTTTAATAGCAACAAATATCGTATCATTTCCTGAAATAGTGCCAATTACACCTTCAATTTTATACTTTTCAATTGTTGATGCACAAACTTGTGCAGTCTCAGGAATCGTTCTTATCACTATCAAATTTTCTGCTTTCTCTACGGTTATAACCGAAGCTTTGAGAATTTCAATTAATCTCTGATTAATCATTTTATGCTGAGAATCTATAGTTGCATATTTATATTTTCCCTCAGAGACTAATACTTTTACTAATCTTAACTCTTTAATATCTCTGGATATTGTAGCTTGTGTTATATTTATATCTCTTTCTAATAAAAGATTTAATAGTTCCTCTTGTGTTTCAATTTCATAATTTTCCATTAAATCTAATATCATTTTTTGTCTTGTAAATTTTTTCATCTTTTCCTCCCATCAAGAATATAAAGATTCATGAGCACTGTTAATTACTTTACAAATTTTATTGTCATCTATAACTTTATCTTTCTTATTCAAGGACATCAATGATAAATATTCAATATTACCTGTAGTCCCTGTAATAGGTGAAAATCCTAAATCGATTACATTTAAATTAATTGTACTGCAAAACTTAACAATGTTTTTAATAACTTCAATATGAATTTTCTTATCTTTAACTATTCCTTTTTTTCCTACCTTTTCTTTTCCTGCTTCAAACTGAGGTTTAATAAGAGCCATTATATAACCTTTACTATCAATTAGTTCCTTTGCAATAGGTAATACCAATTTTAGCGAAATAAAAGAGACATCTATTGAAATAAAGTCAATTATGTCATCAATATCATCTTTAGTCACATATCTAATATTTGTTCGTTCTTTTACGATAACTCTAGGATCATTCCTAAGCTTCCAATCCAATTGTCCATATCCTACATCAATAGCATACACCTTACTCGCTCCACTTTTTAACATACAATCGGTAAATCCACCTGTTGAAGCTCCTATATCTATAGTAATCTTATCTTCCAAGTCTATATTAAAAACATTAATGGCCTTTTCTAATTTTAATCCACCTCTACCAACATAAGTATTAGGATTTTCTTTTATATTAAATTCACAATTTATATCTATTTTTTCTCCTGGTTTATCAATTCTTTTATCTCCAATAAAAACTATCCCTTCCATAATAACCCTTTTTGCTTTTTCTCTTGATTCCATCAATCCCCTTTCATATAATAAAACATCTGCTCTTTTTCTCTCCATACAATCTCACCTCATACTTATTAAATCAATTTCTATTATTCTTCTTATTAGGCAATAGGTCTAATTTAAATCTCTTTTTCCAAAAATTCAAAACCAATGCAACCTTAAAAATTATATTATTTGAATACAAAATAGCTACTGACTTGCCAAAGGCTTTACCTCCTACCGTAAGCGCAGCCACTAGAGAAGTTATTATTATGCTCAGTATAATTCCATTTTTTATATCATATATTTTTATTATTTTATAAATTACACTAGTAGCTACCGCTCCACTTATTATTCCACTTATATCACCAATTACATCATTACAAAAATTAGATACCTTTTCTGCATTTCTAATTAATCTTATAGCATATTTTGATTCTTCTACTTTGTTAGCTGCCATAGAATGAAATGGCTTTTCTTCAGCAGCAGTAACTGCAATACCAACAATATCAAAAAAAACGCCTATAAATATAATAATAGATAATATTATAAATGAAAATAATACGTCCAGATTATCTACCAAACTTTCACTGACTATATTAAAAACTACAGCCATAATAAATGTCCATATAGTTATTACTATTACCCATCTTAAATTATATTTTTTAGAAAAACTAGGAACTTCTTTTTTATTCAATTTAACTTTACCCTCCATACTTAAATACTACTTCTTATATATAAAAAGCTGATAGCATTATGCTACCAGCTTTTAAGTGGCAATATATTGAGTAAATCTTACGGCTTTAGGTCCAGCAGGATTTCCCTAATAAAAACTGCATGTCACCATAACAGCGGTTTCCCTTTAATTTTATTACTATAATGTCGCCATTAATAGAACTGGATTACCACTTAGCCCGCACTGTAATCCTCAATATACTTCTTTCAAGAACAGTCTAGGAGTTTTCCTCTACAATCAACCTAATCCTTAGCCTCTTTTGCAATTTTGATTTCGATAACAAAACTATTATTATACGGGCCCTAAATAACAATAGTTGAACTTATCATCCGCCAAAACCACTCAAGGCAGGCTACATTATATGCCTATTCACATACAGGTTTATCTTACTATATTTTTTCAGATAGTAAGTCTCCACGAAAGCAGGGTCAACGCCTGCATGCCATTGCAGATCGCCCCATCTTTCTTACTCCCTGCAACAACCCTCGACTGGGCGTCGCGGGCCATTGCAAAGAACTTCATCGATATGCCCTTCGACGGATTTTTAGCCCCGCCCTCAGAATTAGTTGTATTGACTAGAATACTGTACCACTTATGCTATGGTAATTATAGCATAATAATAATCTTTATTCAATATTTTAATAACTTCTATCAATCAAATTCTTAGTTAATAATTTTAAAAATTCCATGTCTTTATCCTCATAATAATCTAAAATTTCTATAGCTCTTTGACTTAAATTTTTCACATCTATCTTTGCTTGATTAACATCTTTAAAGTTTAAATACGTAACTTTTTTAATCTCTTTATCTTTTTTCTCATCTAATATATCATCTCTTATCTGATAAGCTAACCCAAGATATAATCCAAAATTTCTCATTCTCTCTATATCATCGTTAAGTCCATCGCCAAGAATAGCACCAGAAACTACTGAGGCTTGAATTAATGCTGCAGTTTTGCATTTATACATAAATAGTAGTTTGTCCTCATCCATATATATATCATTAGATAGAAGATCTACAACCTGTCCTCCAATCATCCCAAATACACCAGAAAAATTACTTATTTCATTCATTGCCCGTATGTTTTTTTTGTAATCCTCAATTGTTTTTGAGTTTTTTAGTATAAAATCTGTCATCGTTTCAAAAGCTAAATTTAATAGTCCATCTCCTGTTAAAATTGCAATAGATTCTCCATAAACCTTATGATTAGTTAATTTGCCTCTACGAAAATCATCATCATCCATTGAAGGTAGATCGTCATGTATTAATGAATAAGTATGTATCATTTCTATAGCACATGCAAAAGGAAGAAATTTTTTATAGTCATTATTAAATGCCTCACAGGTTTTAAGAAATAATATTGGTCTTAATCGCTTTCCCCCCGTAAATAAACTATAATTTATGGATTCAAATATCTTTTTTTGATATCCTGTTTCATTCTCAAATAGATTACTCAACTCATATTCAATAACTTTAACAGTAGATTGGATTTCCTCTTCTAATCGCATTTAATCATACCTCCATATTAAAATCTTCTTCAAAAATTCCATCTTTATCTTTAAGCAATATTTTTATTTCTCCTTCAGCATTTTTTAATATTTCATTGCAATAATTATAAAGAGCAACTCCTTGTTTGAATTTTTCTAAAGAATTATCTAATGACAAATCTTCATTTTGTAAATCTTCCAGTATTTGTTCTAATTCTTCAATAGCTTCTTCATAGGATAAATCTTTAATCTTCATAATGAAACTCTCCTTTATTAATATTAACTACTTTTACTTTTATAATACCATCTTTAATTAATATGTTCAGCTCTTCATTTACAGACAAATCATCAACTTTAGTAATGATGTTACCATCCAAATCAGATATAATTCCATACCCTCTATTCAAAGAAGAAATAGGATTTAAATAATCAAGTCCATTTAATATATTATCAATTTTAATTTTATTTGATTTTATTTTTGTTTTCATTAAATCAATAAGATTTCTTAATAAAACGTCCTGTTCTTGAGCCTTCTCCTTCAATTGATTAATAGGATTATGAAAGCTTAAGTTGTTATAAATGTAGTTTAACTTTATATTAGAATCATTTATGATATGATTCAAAGACTTAATTAATCTATTAAACTTTTCGTTTAAATCCATCGTTAGCTTTTCAAGTTCTGGTGTAACCATTTCTGCAGCTGCAGAAGGAGTTGGTGCTCTTAAATCTGCAATGAAATCAGCAATAGTAAAATCTGTTTCATGACCTACTGCAGATACTACAGGCTTTTTCATATTATATATTGTTCTTGCTACAGATTCATTGTTAAAGGCAAAAAGTTCTTCTATAGAACCTCCACCTCTGCCAGTAATAATAACATCAATATCTTCTATATCATCTAAATATCTCAATCCTTCACATATTGTCTCAGGAGCTTGTCTTCCTTGTACTAATGCTGGATATATTAATATATCAGATATCGGATATCTTCTTTTTATAACAGTTATTATATCTCTAATAGCTGCTCCTGTAGAAGATGTTACTACACCTATTTTTTTTGGTAGAAACGGTAATTCCTTCTTATTTGAAAAATCAAATAAACCTTCCTCTTCTAATTTTCTTTTTAATTTTTGAAAAGCTGCAAAAAGTTCTCCATCACCACTTTCCTCAATACGTTTTACATATAATTGATAATTTCCTTCTTTTTCATAAATAGATATATATCCTGTAACTAAAACTTTAACTCCATCTTTCAATTCAAATTCTGCTTGTTCATTATAATTTTTGAACATAACACATTTTATTTTTCCTCTATCATCCTTTAATGAAAAATACATGTGCCCACTATAATGATGTTTAAAGTTAGAAATTTCTCCTTCTACCTTGATATTAGAAAGAAGCCAATCTCCAGCCAGTACTCTCCTTATATATTGATTAACTTCGCTTACTTTTAACGGTTTTGACTTCATATTTACCACCTACAAAAAATTTATTTTTCTTTTCCTAAATACGCTATTCCAATTCCATTATCAGTGCATAGCTCTATCTTTGGAAAGAATACAAATTCCTTACTTTTATTAAATTTATCTCTTAAACATTGTCTAATAATTTTATTAGCTGACACTCCTCCAGTTAGTAAAACATTTTCTACCTCATATTTTGCACATCCATTTATAATAGATGTATATAAAAATAAACTAATGGTATAAAATAATGTTGCTAATATATCTTCAATATTATATAAATGATTATTGATAAGATTTTTAAAATAGTTTTCCATTCCAGATAGATTAAACCATGTGTTATCCTTAATACTTATTGGAATATTAAGATCTATTATTTTACCCTTTTGAGATATTTCATCCATTTTTCTACCAGATGGAAATGAAAGGTCTAGTTCAATACCAATTCTATCTATTAGCTGTCCTATACTTATATCTAAAGTTCCTCCTATTATTTCATTTTTTATACCATTTTTTTTATTGTTAACCAATAAAAATTCTGATGTCCCACCTGAAATATGAAAACTTAAAAATTTACCGTACTCTTTTAATTTATTATTCATAATTCCTGATACAATATGTCCTTGTTGGTGGCTATACTCTTTATATCTCACATCCAAAATTTTAGATATAATAAAAGCCTGTTCTCTACCAACTGTAAAAACAGGCATATATGAGCATTTAATATTTCTAGGTTTACTGCTACATGCAATCGTGTCTATTTTAGAAACATCAATCTGAGTCACCATATTTTCAATTAAAATAGGTAAATTCTTCATGTGTTGAAAAATAGCCTCTTGTTGTCTCAGTCCTTTACTACCTTTTTTTACTTTTAATAATTCTCTCAAATCTACTATTATATTGTCTTTTTCATCTATTACACCTATAGAAGTTGTATATGCAGAAGTATCTATCCCAACAAAATATTTATTACTCATCTTTATCTCTGCTCCTAACAAAACCGCCTAAAACACCATTGATAAATTTTGAAGATTCATCAGTACTATACTTTTTTGATATTTCTATAGCTTCATTTATAGAAACCTCAACAGGTATATCATCCCTAAAAATTATTTCATAAATTGCAATTCTAAGAATACACAAATCCACTCTAGCAAGTCTATGCAATTTCCATCCTGAAATATTATCTTTTATATTAGAATCTATATCCTTTAAATTATCAATTATAGTGTATATAGAACCTTCAATATATTCCCTTTCACTTTCATTAAAACTATTATTTTCGAAAAATTGACTAATTGTACCATTTGAAAAGTCTGAATTAATTTCCATTTGATACAATAGCTTCATTGAAGATTCTCTTGCATATTTTCTACCCATCTGTGTCCTCCCTATTTATTTATATATTATATATACTTTTGTTATATTAAAACTATTTGTTTATCATAAATATTTTATTCAATACATCTTTTAAATTTTCATTATTATCAATTTTATCTCCAATATAATATCCCACACATACACATAACATAATAAAAATAGTTTTTAAAAACCCTATTAAAAGTATTAATATTGCAATCAAAAAACCTAGAATTATTCCTATTGATTTTCCTCTATTTGTTTTTATATATTCAGACAATTTATATAATATCTCTTTTATCAATTTAAACACCTCGACAGTTATTTAATATTCCTTACAGGTGTAATTGTATTACTTATTATTACTTCTATGTTTGTTACCTTAACGCCAGTACAATTTTGTACATGTTCTTTAACTTTCGCTTGTAAATCATTGGTCATTTCAGGGATATTTATTTCTGGTGTTACATCTCCCTTTAAATTAATAAATAGTTGTCCTTCTACTATATTAACCTTTGTATTTATATTTCTTATTCCAGTAAATTTATCAGCTATATATTGCACTAATCCGGAGACAGTATTTGATGAAATTTTAATCTCACCGTGGTCTGTCATTTTAATTAGATAAGTTAAATTTTTTTCTTTATTATCAAATTTTATACTTAACAGCAACATTTTTATGCTTAATACTAATATAATTAATCCAATTACAGATAACAAATAATTCCCTTTTATAAGCTCTAAATAATAAGTCAAATTGTTAACCGATAAAAATGATATTTGCTTAAATGGAAAGATCATCATAATAATCGAGATTATTCCTACTAACAGGGAAAAAATAAGCAATATTATCCTATTAAAAATACTCATAACTAGTCCACCTCTCAAAATATTTAAATTTACCCTCTGTCTCCAGAGGGTAAATATACTATTTTACTCTTGGTTCTTCTTCAACTACAGGTTCTTCTTTTGGAATATTAACTCCTTGTACGTTAATATTAACTTCAACCACATTTAAACCAGTCATTGTCTCAACTTTATTTTTAACATTCTCTTGTACATTTATTGCTACTTCAGATATTTTAGTGCCATAGTCTACAACAATAAATATATCTATGGCTGTTTCCTTTTCTCCAACTTCAACTTTTACACCTTTAGATAGGTTTTTCATACCTAACATTTCAGTAATATCACCAGTAAGACCACCACTCATCCCAGTAACACCTTCTACTTCAGTGGCAGCTAGACCAGCAATTATAGATACAACTTCATTTGCAATTTTTACTGTGCCATACTTTCCCTTTTCTCCGCCTGAAATATCAGTCACTTTTGACACCTCCTACTATCTGAAAGTCTATAGAGTTATTATATCAAAGGGCTAAGTTTTTTACAAAACAATTCTAACTTTTTTTCATTATTTTCACATTTGATGCATCTAAGCCAGTTTCACTTACCACAATATTTAAAATTTTAGCTACATCTTGCTCAGTAAGTTCTTCTGTTCCTACAACAACTTTTGCATTATTTTCCGTAATAAATACTATCACTTCTTCAAATCCCTTAGCTTTTATCAGTCCTTCTATTGATAGTTCTTTCTCAGAAACATTTCCAATTTCTACTATCTCCTGCTGAGCTTCAGTTATCATTTCTTGGCTACTATTATCATTATTTACAATTTCATTTAATCTATCAATTAATCCTGCTCTTAATTTATCCCTAGATAATCTCTGTTCAACGAAATAATTTTTCGACATCATACTATCTTCATTGCCAATAGTTTCTTGAATATTTTCTTCTGTACTTGTAATTAGTTCGTCAATGCCTTCAGACGTTTCAGAATCTGATACTTCAGGTTCTTCTGTTTCCTCGCCTTCCGATATTGTTGCCACTAAATCATCGTCTTTAATTTGATTTTCTTTAGCCAATTCCATTTCCTCATATTTTTGATAGTCATTTGAAACTCTTGATGATGCTTGCTTAGTCAAATTGAGGTTTAAATAACCAGTAAAAACCAATAACACTATCAGCATAACTATTATTGCTGGTTTCTTAACAGTAAACATTATATCCCTCCTATTTACTAATATACACTTCAACCTTATTCCCTGATATACCTAAAACTGTTTTAACAGCCTCATATAACATTTCTTTTACTTCTAAATTCTCAGCTCCTTCTGCTATAACTATAATACCTTTAATAGTTGGCTTTATTTCTTTCAGTACTATTGGTGAACCTTCACCCTCTGTTACTATTTGAATAGTCGTATCCTCTCTAACAATTTCTCTAGTCCCTCCTTGAGAATCTAGTTCTTTAGTAGTTTCATTATTTTTAGTAGTATTGAATGCTGGAACTTTTTCTGTCGTATCTTCTAAAGTTATCATAACTTGTACTGTTCCCACCCCTTTCAGCTGACTTAATATACTTTCTAACTTCTTCTCTAAGATATAACTATAATCTGTTTCATATTCACCAGAATTCTTTGTTATATTATCTTCATTCAATTTAGTAACTTGTTCTTCATCTTGGAAAAAAGTATCAGCTAATATAAATAGTATGATTCCAATAATTAATATTATGAATAAATTTCTCATCAATTCCTTATTATCAAGCTTTTGTAAATATTCTTTAATTTTATTTATATATTTATCCATCCACTTCACCTTCCCCCTCTGTATTTAAAAATACTCTTATATTTTCTTTGGATACATTATATTTTTCAGAAATTATATTTTTTACCTCTTCATCTTCTTCAAATTCTTCTAATTCCATTGTATCCAATTGTGTACTTCTCATTTTTATCTCTTCAATCTTTATAACATTTATGGTGTCTTGTTGCTCCTTCTCTTTAATATCATCTTCCAATATCAACTCTATTTCTTTAATGTTTCCATAATTCTCTTCATCTTCGTATATTGATATATATATATTCTTGACTTCATAGTCTGACGATTCGCTTATTTCATTTTTAATATCTTCTTTAACTTTCTCCATGTAAACATCCTTAATCTGCTTTTCTTGCATTGATGTCAAATTTAGGTTGCTGTCATTTTGAACCTCAATTCCATTTACAATTTCTTTGAAAACTTCTTTGTCAAAACTATAATTCTCATTTATTAAATTTACAAAAGGTGATATTATAGCAATTATTATTAAAAATCCAATAACCATATTTACATATTTTTTTAAATTATTATTAGGAACAACAATCTCAATAATTGAAACTAAAACAAATATAATAGCAATATCTTTAACCCAATTTCTTAAAAATTCAACTATTTTCAAATTATTTCACCTACCTAAACATTAATGCTGTATTTCCAGCTTCGACTATAACTGTTATCGTTATAAAAAACATTGTAGCTACTGAAAGTATTCCAACTAGTACTAATAAAAGCGCCTTTGACACTTCACTAAAACACGTAAATATGTTAGTAGATGCTATTGGTTGTAAAAGAGCTGCAGCAATCTTATAAACAAATATGAGTACCATTATTTTAATAGCCGGGGTTAAGCAAATTAAAAACAAAACTATTAGTCCAATCATCCCTATACCATTTTTTAGTATAGCTGAACTGCCCACTACCACTTCTACTGCATCCGATAAGAATTTTCCTATTATAGGTATGAAACTGTCGACTGCAAATTTAGCTGTCCTAATAGTAACACCGTCAATATTAGCACCCATACCATAGATAGTAATTATCCCAATGAATACAGTAAAAGATGCACTAATAATGACAATAACTATTTGCCGCATTAATTCTGATAATTTGGTAAATTGTACTTTTTGTGAAATATTGCTTATTATCCCAATGATAAAAGTAAAAAAGATTAATGGAAACACCAAATTTTTAATTAAAATGCCTATTATATTCACTGCTCCTACTACTATGGGATGAAAGATTAATCTTGTACCAGATGCACCTACTGCTGTTAGCAAAGCCAATAATAAAGGTAATATTATTTGCATGAAGTTAACCATTTGAGTGACTGTGTCTTTTCCTAGATCAAATGCTAATGTGAAACTGTTTATTATTAACATGGACAATATCATATAACATGCATAATGAGCCAGTTGTGCTACAGTATCTTTTTCAAAACTACTTTGTAAATTGGATAAAACAGTGCAAGTTATTGTTATTACTAAAATTTGCGAAATTAATACCAGATTATCTAATATTTCATTAAAAAAAGATTTAATTGCTTCGTTTACTAAAAATTTGATATCAAAGGAAGTTTCCCCTTTGATAATTGATAGAATTACTTCTTTTATATCAATGTTAAAATGATATTTCTTATCTTTAAGCATATCATCTAACACTGATTCCAACTCTTCAACATTTAAACTTTTTAATTGTTTTTCAATAAATTCTTCCGATGTTTCGGTGTCATCTTGGACTGTTCCTTCTGAAAAAGAATAGTATGAAGATAACAGAATAAATAATATTGTTATTAATAGTATACTTTTGTTTCTTATCATTCCTATCCACCTTTTAAGGAAGTATTTTTATTATTAAATTCATCAATGCTAGAAGTATAGGCATTGCTAATACCATTATTATTACTTTACCGCCTAATTCAATCTTTGAAGCTATTGCATTCTCTCCAGCATCTCTTGATATTTGAGCTCCAAATTCAACTATATATGCAATTCCTATAATCTTCAAAATTGTTGAAAAATAGGTAAATTCAATATTTGTATTTCTAGACAGGTTATTTAAAGTCTCAACTACATATTCAATTTTATCTAATATTATAGTAAATATTACTATTCCTGTAATTAAGCTAACTAATAAGGCAAATTCATTTCTGTTAGACTGCCGAAGTAAAACTACTAAAACTGTGGCTACAATTCCTATACTAACAATCTGTATTACTTCCATAAGATCCCTTCCCGTCTAATAAAGTTGAAATAAATTCTTTATATCATCAAATAATCTTGATATAAGTCCTATTACCATTCCAAAAACTATTACTACTCCCACTAGTGTAGTAATATAAGCGAATTCTTCTTTTCCTGCCTTAACTAAAACAGTATGAAGTACCCCTAATAATATACCAATACTCGCTATTCTAAATATCAAATCAATATTCATAAACTTCTCTCCTCTATAACAGTATTATTACAATAGCAAATCCAGTAAGTATCCCTAAGTTTTTATACATTTTCTCATTTTTATCTCGTTCCAATTTTGCTTCATTTTGAAAGACTGCGATCTGTTTTAATATCAGCTTGAAATTCTTTTCTTGATCTTGCCTATCAGAAGAACCCAACATTCTTCCTAAAGATAAAAACATTTCTATATCTTCTTCTTTAAAATTTAATTTACATTTTAATAGATCCGATACATAAGTAAAACTTTGAAAAATATCTTCATCCTTGTTGTTAAGCAAATGTTTCTTCATTTCTTCAAAGATAAAAGATACTTTTTTATTCCCTTTATAATAAACATTAGTTAGTGCATCTGGTAATGGAACTGCGCCATATACAATTTCTGTTTCAAGAATTTTAATGCATTGTTCTATGTATATTAAGTTTTCCAATCTATTAGAAAATCTGTTTCCATAATAAAAACCTATCGAGGTAGTTGAAAGTATTATTAATAATCCCCCTATTATCCTTAATACTTCCATAAAATCACTTCTTTCTATTTTATAATAGTTGTAAATGAATTACCTTCTATAACATCTCTTACTGTACCTATCCCTTTAGAATTATCTAAAAAAATATATCTCTCAAATATTTTTTCATCTATTAACATACTTAAACTTCTTTTAGATATTAAATCCTCAATTGAACTACCATGAACAGTAGCAATTATCTTTACTCCAGCTTTAAGGCTTTCATGTATAGCTTCAACATCATTTATACTTCCTATCTCATCCATAGCAATAATATTCGGCGACATAGCTCTCAACAACATGATTGTTCCATCTTTTTTAGTACATCCATCTAAAATATCAGTCCGCAATCCAACATCATGCTGAGCCATCCCATTATACATACCTGCTAACTCTGATCTTTCATCAATAACTCCTACTTTTAAACCTTTATTATTAAAAATTTCCAAACCATTGCTTAAATTTCTTACTATATCTCTTAATATTGTCGTTTTCCCACATTGTGGAGGAGAAATAATTAATGTGTTATGGATAGTTGTTCTTGGAATATCCACAATATATTTAATTAAATTATCAGAAACTCCTAGCTTTTCTCTTGCAATACGAATATTAAGAGAAGAAATATTTCTAATAGTTTCTATTCCATTAGCACCATACAACACCTTTCCTCCTATACCAACCCTATGACCTCCTTTTAAAGTAATGAAACCATTTCTTATCTCCTCTTCAAATGCATAAACAGAATAGTTACTAATTAATTGAAAAGTCTTTAGCATATCTTGTTTTCTAACTATTTTAGCTTTAACTCTATCACCAGTTAATGAGCCTTCAGGAGTAACAAAATAATCTGAGCCCATACAATATATATTAAGAGGAAGTCCAATTCTAAGTCTTATCTCTTCAACATGTGCTTTATATCTATTAGGTATCTTTTTTAAACTCCGACTTAATTCTAAACTAATATATTCTAATACATTTTCATATATTCCTATTTGATTTTCATCCATAACATGTCCCTCCTTTATATATAAATATGAACAAGCTTAAATAATATGCAAAAAAAAACTTAAAACCGACATCGGTTTTAAGTTTTTAATATTTAAATCCTATTATGCTATCTTAAATTACTCTTCATCAAATTCTTCAAAATCATCTTCTTCTGAATTAGTATTTATATCGTTATCATATAAATCTATATCGTCAAAATCATCGAATTCTTCATCAGTATAGTAGTCACTATAATCTAAATCATATAATTCGTCTTCCACATCTGTTAAATCTTCATCAATATAATTTACATATTGTTCTAAATCCTGATAGTTCTCTGCTAGTTCATCTATAGCATCCGTAAAATCTTCCATAGTGTCTACTATATGTAACAATAGCTTTCCTTCTTTTGATTCTCCATCAATTTTAAGTCCTTCAGCTAAACCTCTTAGATAAGATACTTTTTGATAAAGATAGTCCATTTTTATCCCTCCTATAAGTTTATATGTTTTATTATTTCCTAAACTCTTGATAAATACTCTTCTGTTCTTGTATCTATCTTTATTTTATCTCCTGTATTTATAAACAAAGGAACATCCACAACTGCTCCGGTTTCAAGTGTAGCAGGTTTTGTTGCTCCGGTAGCCGTATCACCTTTAACACCTGGATCTGTATGTTCAACAACAAGTTCCACAAAATTAGGAGCTACAACTTCAAAAGGCTTTCCTTCATAAAAACGAATAATAGCATTATCATTCTCTTTAATATAAACAATTGCTTTTTCTACCTGATCTTTTTCTAAAGGCAATTGTTCATACGTTTCATTATCCATAAAATAATAAAGTTGTCCATCATTGTACAAATATTGCATCTCCTTAGTTTCAATTCTAGCTTTAGGGAATCTATCGCTAGGATTAAAAGTTGTATCTTTTATAGAACCAGTCATTACATTTTTTATCTTAGCCCTAACAAATGCTGATCCTTTCCCAGGCTTCACATGCTGAAAATCTATAATTTGATATACATCTCCATCCATTTCAAAAGTAATTCCTTTTCTGAATTCTCCTGCTGAAATCATATTACTACCTCCTAAAAATTATTACGCGTTACTTTATATGATCATATATCTCTATTTTTCTATTTAATTATATCAATCATTGATACTAACTACAAGAGTAAAGATTATTAAAGATATAAATAATTTCATCCCCTACTTCATTAATTGATTTATTATTTACATCAATAATGTAGTCAGCATTGGAAAAATACAGTTTTTCTCTTTTTTTATATAATTCCTTAATCTTATTTCTTAAATTGGAATCACCTTTTAAAAGTGGTCTGCGATCACTAGATAGCTGATTTGATTTTAAATTATTGAATATAGTATCTATGCTAGCCTTAAGTAAAAATATAATTCCATTGTTCTTTAAAGAATAAATATTTGCTTTATCTAATACAACTCCTCCTCCTGTTGAGATAACTGTCCTCTTGTAAATAGATACATTGTTTATTATTTGATTTTCTAAAACTCTAAAATATTCTTCACCATATTCATTAAATATATCTTCAATAGCTTTTCCAGTATTTAATATTATTTGATTATCTGTATCAATAAATCTCATATTTAACTTTTTTGAAACATAATTTCCAACTGTAGTTTTTCCAACTCCACTCATTCCAATTAAAATAATATTTTTATTACTAATATACTGTTTCATTATGAGGGCAATCTCCTACTACTTTTATCACTTTTGTAACTTTCACTAAGTTTTTTAGTTCCATTATATATTCCTCCTTACTAATTTAAACACTCTTTATTGTTTGAATTCTCAAATCAATAAATTTAGGTAAGTAATTTCCATACTCTCTTATTTTATCAAAATTATAATTAACTTTAAAATTTCCTTTTTGTTGAAACTCTTCTACTAAACCATCAAGAAAAACAATTCCTTCAATATTCACCTCAGCTGCAGAATGTATAATTATTTTTCCATCGATTATTAATATACCATTAAAATTAAAATCATTATATATATTCATATCTCCCTCTACATAAATAACTCCTTCTAATTTTACTTTATCTGAACTATTTTCTGTTGATATTGAAATAGTTGGAATATTACTATCTTTTTTAGCTAATAGAAAAATTCCTTCAGTAGTCAATACTTCTTTTTTAATAGGATTTTCAATATTATTCCTAAAAAATTCAATATTCATTCTACCGTCTTTATTCCTTATTATTTTTAACTCTTCATAATCCAACACAGATATTTCAAAAATATCTTCTTCTAATAAAGGAACTTTTATTTCTTTTTGTAAATAATACATATAATTATTGAATTCGTCTATTCTTTCTTCAGAAAGATTATTTGCAGATACTATTGGAACGCCCATTTCATATAAATTATTTAATATCGAAATATCAGCAGTAGTAGTTTTAGTTATTCCATTATACGGACTATTTGTACTTAGTTCTAAAATTTTTGTTTCTCCCTTTTCGAAAAATCTTATATTTACAATATTATTTGAATCCCCTTCAATTAAGTCCAAATAATCTAAACAAACCTTATAATCATATATAGGTGTTATTCTACCATATTTTACATATCTCTCAACTCTAGGGATAAGCTGATTATTATAATATTCTTCTTTATTTAATGTCAAATATATTTTACTCTCTGCTGAATAGTTGGATTGAATACTGTTTATGCTTGAATTAGCAATTTTATATTCCAAATTGTATGTATACATCAAATATATTGTAGAAATCATTATTACCACTATTATCAATGATGCCATTATAGTTATAAATCCATTATTATTCACACCACAACAAACCTCCATGACAATTAATAAAGAACAGGACATCGTATACCAATTATTAAATTAAAATTTGATTCGCTTCCTATTTCTCCTTTTAATCCAAAGGACAAGTTTATTAGCTTAGTATCAAAGTCAATACTTGTTCCCTCAATTGATTTAATATGTTCAGCTAATTCATTATGTCCTCCAAATAATGTTACTCTTGGCAACTTGTCATTAGTACTATTCGCGGCAATCCTATAGATTTTATTATTCTTAAAGTAATATGAAGAATAATTATATTTATAATAAGTATCAGGGATATATTTCATAATAACAAATCCTAGATTATGTTCATATTTTTCATTGAATTGATCAATTTTATCAGTGGAAATTATCTTATCAGCTAATTTTATCTCTTTCTTAATATACTCTATAGCATATCTTCCATTTAATAAAATTTCATCTTCAGCTTCTCCTAATTTACAACTGTCTATTGCGAAGTTTAATATTATTATAAAACACATAATTAATATAGAACCAATAGCCAAGGATAATAACAATTCTATTAAAGTAAAGCCGCTATTTTGAAAAGTATTCTTTTTAAATCTAATCCTATTAAGGTTTTGGTATAATTGATTGTAGAATAACATCTTTAACATTTTTCTTATCTACCTTTGGTGATATATGTATAGATATCTTCCATAATTTATCATTAATGTCATTCTTGTATATAGTACAAAAATATTCATAAGCTCTATTCTCCTCATCTATAGGTAATTTTACAATAACTGAATCTGAATTATTGAAAATATCAACTAGTTCCTTCAATTCCATATCAAATATACTCTCACCGTCTAGAAAATCATAATCATAAAATTTAATTTTCTCCATAATAGATTCAGCAACGAATACAATATTAACCTTCCTTTTTACTATATTTATATTATCTATCGCAATATTCAACAGAGGAAAACAATTGACAACTATAATCCCCAATAAGAACAATCCCATTATCACTTCAATAAGAAGAAAACCTTTCTTATTCTTATTCTTGTTCATTTTCATCACTATCCAATAATATTTTTTTAGATAATTAATAAAATTATATCTATCATCTATCAAAATGAATATTAACTTTGCCAGTTGCTGGGATAATAGTAATCTCTATTTCTTGTCCTTTTCTATTTTCCAAAAAAATTGCGCCAGCTCCTTTTGGGGCTCCTGTGTAATTAAAAACAATTTCGTCACTTTTGATATTTGTATACCTTATCTTTATTCCTTTAATAAATTCTTTCCTCTTTATGGCTTTTTTGGTCCGACCATGACTATATATAATATATAAGTTTTGATCAGGTCTTATATCAATACTATATAGTTTTGATTCCACTATTGCCTTATTTCTTGTATAACAAATATCATTTTTAAATTCCAATAATTCTTTTCTCTCTTTAAAATTTAATACACTAATACCCCTGAAAGTAGAAATCATTAATATAGTTGAAATTATACTAATTACAATTATAATCTCTATTATAGTAATCCCTTTATTATCTTTACGCACAATATTTTACTAATACCTCCATTCATTCAGTATATATAACATATAAATGGCTTCTGCTCTAGTCATATAGTTGGTTTTGTTATAGTAACTTTTGCTCTTATATTGTCTTTCATATAACATTTTAGAAGCAATATTATCCCAATAAAAATTATCAGAATCAAATACTTTTCTCATTATCATTTCAATTTCATTATAACTAATTGGATCATCAACATTAAAAGCATCGTCAACTTTTATGTAACCTTGATTTAAAGCGTAATTAATAACATTTAAATATGAAAGCTCATTATAATTGATAATTTGCCAATTATATACTTTGCTTAATACTGTAAAGAATTCTCCTTTTGTTATGTATTCATCTGGCCTAAAAATTCCATCAGAATACCCTGAAACTATACCTCTTCGTTGAAAAGCTGTAATTTCATCTTTTGCCCAATGGCTCCTAACATCAAATAGGATTTCATAATTTTTATCAACAAAAACACTATATACATTTTCTTCGTTTTTAAAAGAATTAGGCTTTACTTTTGTCTTTATAATTCCATCTTCTATTCTTGAAGGTAAATATATCCACCTACCATCAACTAGTTTATAGATCCCACCATTATATTTGCCATAATATTCAAAACTCAATTCTATGTATTCTTCATTATTGACTTCATTAGATCTATTCGCAATTTCAATTCTATAAAAGTCAGACGTTTTTATTAGTTCACCAGCTATAGAATAATAATTATTTTGTAATATATTAGTTGTAATTACAACTGGATTGTAATAAGTTCCTTCATTTATGTATAATGAAAATTCATCGTCTGATAATTTTACTTCCCCTCCTGATATTGGAATAATTTGAACTTTAGTTTTATTATTAATTCTTTCATTATGTAATTGTTGAAATCTAATCCTATATCCATTTGATAATCCTTCTAAATATCCACTTATAAAACCTCTTCTATAATCCTTGTCTTCTACTACTAGATTAAATTCTTTAGTAATTGATGCTTGTGTAGGATAATATCTTTTCCAATTATTTTCTAGGTTTAAATAAAAATCTTGAACAGCATTTGAATCGCCTTGAATTAAACCTGATGTTTTCCCACTTTCATACCCATTTGTATAAGGCTTAATATTTTCCTCAGTATTTATACTTCTAAAAGATTCATTGTAACTTTCTTGATAAGCTATCTTAAATTCCGCTAAAAATCCATCTGAATATCTTTCTCCGTTCCTGTTTAAGGAATATTTTCTTTTAATATCTTTATCAGATGGTATGTTTCTCTTAAAACTTCTAGTTCTGTTATTATAATAATCTTGTATTCCATCTATTCTTCCAAGTGTGCTTCCAAAATTCTCTCCATCTCTAATCCCATCTTCATATGAAATATTTATTGAACTAAAATTTGCCCTATTGTACCCCTCTCTATAGCCCGCTTTATATTTTTCTTTAAAACTATTTAAAAACTGAGATTTATCACTATAAGATAACCTATTTAAATTATAATCACTAATTAATGTATTATTGGAAGGTAGAAATCTAGTAGGATTATATTTCTCACCATCATAGAAGTCCTTATTACCATATATTTCTCCTAGAACTAATCCTAATATATCTGCATAATTTAAAAAATTGTTCTCTGTTGGATTATCATCATTTATACTTCCACTGTAGCTTTTATTAAATCCTATATAATAACCCTCTATAAAGTACTCTCTATATATTGTGCTTTGATTATTGTAATAATCCTCATATCTTTTAATTATCTCATCTATTGTTGGAAGCTGTTTGTGCAATATTCCATCATAATAGCCTACTAACTCCCCTACACTTTTAACCTGCTCATAGCTTTGATGCTCATCATTAGCGAAAATTATTGAAGTATTACTTATAATTACCAAAATCATTAGTAAAAATGAGGTTTTTTTCATATTATTCATAGCTATTTATCTCTCCTATTTTGGTATAATTAAAACTCTTCCTGCACTAATATTATTGTTCTTTAATTCATTATATTTCATAATAATATCCTTTTTATTTAAATCATTATAATATTTTTTGCTTATACCTTCTAAAGTTTCCCCTTCTTTTACAATATGAAAGTCAAACGATTTATCGATATTATTTCTACCTTTAGGATAATTGACCTCTAATTTATCAAACAGCAAAACCCCATAGTCATCTCTGTTATAAGCTAACTCTAAATATATTTTATCAATTTGAAGAGGGTATAAATTTAAGTCTGCTGGTAATTTTGTTTCAACATAGTTCCATCCAGTCCATGAAATTCCTTCACTTATAGGAATATCAATTTTTTCATTATCTTGTCCTTTCAATCTAACTCCTAATACTATAGGTGAATATCCATACGAATAAACCCATATTCCCATTGAAATAGGAGGATATTTAATAATAATATCCCTATTTGATAAATCGACATACGCTCTATTTTCATCATCTATAGCTAATATATTGTATTCAAATTTTAATGAATTTTTATTTGATTTACTATTGTTAGATACTAAGATATTCCCTTTTATATATTGATTTGAAGGAATAAAATTATAGCTTCCGTTCTCAAAATCCTCTAGTAGCTCCTTGCTACATAGATTTTCAGAATCTTGCTCTTTTTGTAAATCATCACTGCTACTATCAGCTTTTTCTTCTATGATTATTTCATCGATTATTTCATTTTCAACAGTAGTATCAACATAATTATCATAAGACTTAAAAGGATTATTCTTATGGTTGTCCATTGTTTTATTAGTATAAGTAGATTCTTCCTCTATTTTATTGGTATTATTTAAACCAAATATTTTTAAAGAAATAGTTCCTGTTAATAAATTGCCCTCAGTTCTATCCATAATTAGGTTAGATATAATAATTTTTGTTGAATTTGTAGAAATGCCTTTCATAACTTGAATAATTCCTGCATAATCTCCCCTATAAGGTATATCTATATCCATTCTACTTACAGTCAACTTTCCTATTTTCTCTTCTATTGGCTCATTAAAAACAATATCCTTTACTTCGAATTTCTCATTTTCAAAAATCTCACTTAATAAATTTATTATCTCTTTTTGATCTAGTCTTGCATAATAACTATTAGATAACTTAGCCTCTTCCAATTCTATAGTTTCTAATTCTTTTTTAATAACATCTTTTTGCTTTAACATCGAATTCATTTTGAATATCCTTGTTTCATATTGCGTTTTTTCTTCTCTAATTGTTTGTAGTTCATTTAATTGTGGAATTATTAAAAAATTTATAATTGTCCATAATACAATAATCGTTGCTAATAGAATCATCAAATTTTTTTCTCTATTAGTCAATATTCTTCTATGTTTCCAATTTATCAATGTTTTCAACTTCTCCATCCATGTTCACACCCTTTAGATCGATATTTAATATAAAGGTATAATATTGCTTTTCTTTTGATATGGATGATACAAATACATTTTTAAATGTTTCAATGGATTCGAAATTTTTCACCAATTGTCCTATAGATAATTGATCTATTGAATTTCCAATTATTTGTATGTTATCAGTATACATACTTATTGATGTAAAAAAAATATTATTTGGAGTGTTCGATATTATCATATCGAATAAATAATATTCAATAGTACTATTACTCTCTACATATTCATCTAATAATCTAATTTCATTTAACGAGTTTTTATATAGGTTCAATTCCGCTTCATCTTCTATTATTTTATCTACCTTTTTATTTATTCTTTCATTCGATATAATCGCTTTTAATTTAACTATATCTTTGGAAATTATTCTGATCCTAATTTGATTAAATAATGAATAAATAAGAACCAAACTTATTAAGAGTATTACTGTTGAATAATAAATCATCTGCTTATCTATGTTAAATCTTTTCTTATCAATATAGGAAGCAAAAAAATTCAAATCTTTCATCTTTACACCTTTGATGTCCTAATAATTGAACCTATAGCATTAATATAATCTGAAAACTCATTATTAAACTTTACTTTATCTAGTGACTTAATTGTTATAGAAGGTATATTAAATATATTTGAAAACATATTATCCACTCCTTTTATATTTGAAATTCCTCCAGACAATATAATCATATTTATTTTATTGTCCATTTTCCTCGTCAAATAGTATCTAAATATAATTTCTATTTTTTCAGTAAGAGTTATTATAGACTTTTTAATAATATTTACAACCTTATAATATTCAGATTCTTCATCGTGAAAATGATTTATATCTTCTATTCCTTCTTTTTTTACTTTAAACTCTTCCAGATCGTAATCAAAATAATTTAAAATACTTTGATCAATATATTCTCCACCTATCTCAATAATTCTAGAAACAAATATAATCCCATTTCTTATAATTAAAACTTTAGTATTATCGTATCCAATATCAATACTAGCAAAAGTTATATCTTCTGTTTGGAAAGTGTTATTTATTAAACCATTATATTTTATAAGCTTAGCCGTGGAATTAGGTTGATAATCTAACACTAAAGGGTTTAACTTAAGGTTTTCCAACAATTCATGATAATCCCTTACCATTTCTTTTGGAATGGCAATTATTAATATGTTTATTTTTTCCGAATCATCTTGGTAGAAGAAATCTATTATCTTAAACTGAATTACATAATTATCAATATTTGCGGGAATATAATCCTCTATTTGAAATCTTAATATATTTTCTATTTCTTCTTGCTTTACTTTTGGAATGGTAATTTCCCTTGTTACGATTTTCGAACTATTTATTGTGACATAAGCATTTTTAGTCCTTATCTTTTTCTTTTTTAATTCTTCACTTATTACATAATGTAGTAAATCCTTATCTAAAATTGTCCCATCTTGAAAAATTCCTTCTGGGGTATATACGTTAAAACATTTATCTATTATAATTCCTTTTTTTGTTTCTCTACCCTCAACTGCCTTTATTTTATAAGCTCCTATATCCAGAGAGAGTACTTTACGGTTAGGAATAAGAGAAAACTTCAAAGTCAATCATCTCCTTAACTCACCTCAAAAAACTTTTCAAATACCATTTCATTATCTTATCCCCCCAAAAAAGCGTTATAACAAAAGCTAATATTATAAAAGGGCCAAAAGGAATAGCATCCTTCCTTTCCTTGATTTTAAGCACTAATAATAATACAGAAATTATACCTCCTAATAGAAATGATAAAAAGATGCCTAGAATAATTTTAGGCATTCCAAGTATAAAGCCTAATACCGCTATTAATTTTACATCTCCTCCACCCATACCACCATTTGATACAATAAATATAATTAAAAAGATAATTCCACTTAATACTAAACCGCCCAAATTACCAAGTAGATTTAATTGTCCATTATGTAAGAAATATTTTATGAAACAATAACTAATGCTTTCTAATAATATGATATAAATTAACATATTAGGAATAATATGATAATTTATATCAATGAGGGTTATTAATATAAATATACTAAATAAAATAGAATAAAAAATAAAATCAGTGCTAAAACCAAATTTATAATAGAGTGCGAGAAATATAATTCCATTTAGTATTTCGGCAAAAGGGTATCTAAGAGATATCTTCATGCCACAATATATACATTTTCGTCTTAGAGATAAAAAACTTATTATAGGTACTAAATCATACCAGTTTAAAGGAGTACTACAATTAGAACAATGGAAACCCGGAAAAACTATGCTTTCATTCTTTAGTATTCTATATATGCATACGTT
Source organism: Schnuerera sp. xch1 (assembly GCF_019931165.1). Classification (GTDB taxonomy): domain Bacteria; phylum Bacillota; class Clostridia; order Tissierellales; family Tepidimicrobiaceae; genus JAIOUP01. The sequence goes on along the minus strand of NZ_JAIOUP010000001.1, from coordinate 99,299 downwards.
AAGAAAATAGCCTATTATTATGCCTATTAAGAATATTAATATCTCCATATGTAGTCTCCTTTATCTTTCAATTTTTGATAAATCTTGAACTATTTCTTTATTTAACATCTTTCTAATTGAGTCTTAGTTAATTGGCTGTGATAATTTACCAGGTGTTATTATAATATCTCCATCTGTATCAATAGTTACTTCATATTCTGTTTTTTCATCAATCTTTTTGTTAGTTTCAAATTCCATTCCATCCAAACCATCTGGTATCACAGGCCATTCTTCAAGATAATTTTGCCAAGTTATGTCATTTCCTCCTCCTGCCTCATTATCTCCAGTCCAATATGCAGATACTCCGGTTTCAGCATAATACATATTTGCTGCGCTCATCAATATCTTCACATTAGCGTTATGAGCTACTATTGCTGCTTTTTTTCTCGAATTTCCTATTTTTGGTACAGCAATTGTTGCTAATATTCCTAGTATTGCAATTACAACTACTAGCTCAACTAAAGTAAATCCTCTGTTACTCTTTTTCACCTTCTTTAAAACCCATTTAAACATTCTTTCTCCCCCTATTTATTTTTTATTGTTTACTTGCACCATTAATCATCTTATCGACCTTGTCCTAGTCATCGTCACAATTTTCATGTTAGTAAACTCATATTTCTATAGTATTTACCAAATCGAACATTGGCATTGCCATTGATATTACTATAAATCCTATTATTATAGACATAAACACTATAAGAATAGGTTCTAATAGTGTAGTCATCTTTTGTATAGATGCTTCTATCTCTTCATCATAATAATCAGCAGTTTTATAAAGTATATCATCTAGTGCACCTGATTCCTCCCCAATTTTTATCATAGAATCTACCATTGGAGGAAATAAACCTGTATCTTTTATGGTTTTAGACATGGATATCCCTTTTTTAATATCTTCCTTTGCAGTCTCTAATTTATTTGATACTATTCTGTTACCTACTATATTTTTTACCACATCTAATGCCTGTAAAAGAGGCATACCACTTGAGAGCAACGTAGATAAGGTTCTAGTAAATCTTGAAGTTATAATCTTTATGCTTATATTTTTAATACCAGGTATTGTTATTTTTAAATTATCAATTATTAATCCTCCGACTTCAGTTTTCTCAAACTTTATAGCACCAATTAATAAAAAAACAACGCTTAAAATAAATAAATACCAATAATTAGTCAGCCAATTACTTATAGTCAGTAACATTCTAGTAGAAACAGGAAGCACAGAACCATTTGTTTCAAACATTCCAATGAAAGTAGGCATTACAACAATTATTAGAAACACTACAACTGCTATAGCAATTATACTCAATACTACTGGATAAACTAAAGCATTATTTACTTTATTTTTAATTTTGTTTTCCTTCTCAAAATGAACTGCCATTCTCTCCATTAATACATCTAAATTTCCGCTTACTTCTCCAGCTTCAACCATATTTATTAACAGAGAAGGAAACATACTTTTATGTTTTTTCATCCCTTGAGATAGAGTCATACCCTTTTGTACATCTTCGTAGATTGCAAATATTGCTTTTTTCAATGTTTTATGTTCAATTTGTTTTTCTAATATATCTAGACAATTTATTATGTTAATTCCTGCATTAAGCATAGTGTAAAACTGTCTACAAAATACAGATATATCTTTTTTAGTAACCTTTTTTGAAAACAAATCTTTCTTAATATCTATTTTATTATTTTCTTCTACAGACATTGGATAATAATTATTATTTTTTAGCATTATAAGTACATCAGATTCAGATTGAGCCTCATGGTATCCCTCTAATATTTCACCTTTTTCAGAGACAGCTTTATATTTATATAATTCCATTTAAACAACACCATCCTAATGAATATATCTTTTTACATAATCTAAATTAATAGCTTGATTCAATATTGTATCCTTGGAAATTATACCTTTGTTATATAATTCTAGTAAATGACCATCCATAGTTTTCATTCCTGCTTTACTGCCTGTTTGTATAGCAGTTTCTATTTGATGTATTTTATCTTCCCTAATCAAATTCCGTATTGCAGGAGTTACGGTCATTGTTTCAACAGCTGCAACTCTTCCATTTCCATTAGCTTTAGGTAATAGTTGTTGTGAAATGATTGATTGAATTACCGAAGAAAACTGAACTCTAACTTGTTGTTGTTGATAAGAAGGAAAAACATCTATAATCCTATCTATTGTCTTTGCAGCGTCAATAGTATGTAATGTAGATAATACTAGATGTCCAGTTTCAGCAGCAGTAAGTACTGTACTTATGGTATCTAAATCCCTCATCTCACCTACAAATATTACATCAGGATCTTGTCTCAATGCTGCCCTAAGAGCATTATTAAAATCATTAGTGTCAATTCCAATTTCTCTCTGATTTATAACACTCTTATTATGTTTATGTAAATATTCAATTGGATCTTCTAAGGTTAATATATGACATCTTCTTTCCTCATTAATTAAGTTAATCATAGAAGCTAAAGTAGTAGACTTCCCACTACCAGTAGGCCCCGTTACTAATACCAAACCTCTTGGAAGTCTAGATGAGTCTTTGATTATATTAGGTAATCCTAATTCATCTATAGTTGGAACTCTTAAAGGAATTATTCTAATAGCCATTCCATAGCTTCTTTTCTGTTTATATGCATTTACTCGAAAACGACCTATTCCAGAATTAGAGTATAAAGTATCAATTTGACCATTTTTATCTAGCTTATCTAATTGATCTTTATCTAAAATTTGTTTAACTAGTTTTTCAGTATCGTCACAGTTTAAAATCGAGTCTTTACAATTTATTAAAGAGCCATTTATTCTTAAAACTGGTGGTATTCCAACTGTAATATGAATATCAGATGCATTATTTGAAATAGCATATTTGAGTAAATTTATTAAATTCACAACTTTCCTCCTAACCTAATGTAAAACTAGCTTTTAGCACTTCTTCTAAAGAAGATACTCCTTGTAAAGCTAATGTAATTGAATTATCCATAAGTGTTGACATTCCAGAGTCATTGGCACCTTTGCGTATTTCATCAATGTTTTTACCTTCATTTATCAATTTTCTAAGTTTTTCATTGACAATCATTACTTCGTGAATCGCTTTTCTTCCTATGTATCCGTTATTACATTTATTACAACCTTTCGGTTTATAAAGTGTAATTTTTTCTTTAGGATCTATACCTAACAATAATTTTTCTGAGCAGTTAGCTTTATAAGGAATTTTACATTTAGAACACAATTTTTTTATAAGTCTCTGTGAAATTACTCCTATTAAAGCTGATGATACTAAATGAGGTTCTATTCCCATATCTATTAATCTAATAATAGATGAAGGGCTATCATTTGTATGAAGAGTCGATAATACTAAATGTCCAGTAATCGCTGATCTAATAGCTATTTCAGCAGTTTCAAAGTCCCTTATCTCTCCAACCATGATAACATCTGGGTCTTGTCTCAAAATTGACCTTAATCCATTAGCAAATGTTAATCCTGCCTTAGGATTTATTTGGACTTGATTAATCCCTTTTATTTTATATTCAACAGGATCTTCAATAGTAATGATATTTCTTTCGACTTTATTTAGCTCCTTCAAAGCAGCATATAAAGTAGTTGTTTTACCACTACCAGTTGGGCCTGCTACTAATAACATTCCATAGGGTTGTCCTAGTATTTTGTTGAAAAGTCTTAAATTCTTATCAGTAAATCCTAATTCAGATTTTGTATACATGAAATTACTTCTATCCAATAATCTTAGAACCATCTTTTCTCCATATACAGTGGGGATGGTTGATATTCGCATATCAATTTCCTTATTGTCTATTGTTGTTTCAAGCCTGCCATCTTGAGGAATTCTTTTTTCTGCAATGTCCATCTTACCTATTATCTTTATCCTTGTAACTAATGCAGAAAGACTTTTTTTAGATAATCTCATTATTTCCTGTAAATCGCCATCTATTCTAAATCTAATTCGTAAATCATCCGATAACGGCTCAAAATGTATATCACTCGCTCTCATATCAACAGCTTGTTGAATTATAGAATTAATTAACTTTACTACTGGTGCATTGGCTACTTCAAATAATTCCTTATCATCGTATTCTTCACTATTGTTTAAATTATAAGAATTAGTAATTTCCTTGATTACATTTTCTGTAGATTTTTTTCTATAATATCTATCAATACTATCTATAATACTGTCTCTAATCGATATTACTGGTTGAATTTCATAATCTGTATAAAATTTTAAATCATCTATTGCAAATATATTTAAAGGATCTGACATTGCTACTACAAGACAATTTTCTTTTATATCTATGGCAATAAGCTCATGTCGTCTTGCTATATTCTCCGGTATTAATAATACAGCACTTTGATTAATAACAAATTTATTTAGATCCACATGAGGAATTTCTAGTTGAAATTCTAAAACTTCAATAATATCATTATTTGTAACATATCCTTCATTAACTAGAACTTCTCCAATTTTTGAATTGGTATCTTTTTGTTTCTCTAATGCACTATTTAATTGTTGTTTAGTGATTTTACCGTAATAGAGTAAAAGTTCACCTAACTTTAAATTTAAAGTTTTCATTTTTTCACCTGAAAAGAGTTATATGTTATTATAATTACTTATTCTACAAATTTTTCTATTATCCTCTTTATTTCTTCAAAATATTAATAAAATTTTCATTTTTATTTCAATTTTTTTGACTAAATTAAGTTTAATTTATTAATAGTGTTATAACAAGATTGTGTTTATGAATTTATTATCAATTATGAGTATATTTATTATGATTATATAGTTCCTTCTTTATACATATAATTAAAAATTTAGATTAAATAAAAAAATGATTTAATGAAAAAATAGATATAGGAGGTGAAAATTTTGAAAAAAAATAAAGTTTTATTTTTCGTAATTGTTATTGCGCTAGTAATAACAGCAATTGGATGTACAACTCAGCCAGGAGGCACAGAAAATAGGATAGGTTTAGATTCTCCAAACAATAATAATGGTTTAAGAAGAAATAACAACATGATTGGTCAAGATAGAACAAATAATAATAACTTAACAGACATGGATAATAATATGAACAGAAGAGACACAGATTTAGGATCAAACGTAGAAAGAGATAACAATGCTGAGGACGATATGTCTGAAAGAGCAGATGAAATTGCTGAAGAAATTTCGGATTTAAACAATATTAACAACGCTTCAGTATTAATAAACAATGATACTGCAATTGTTGGAGTCGATATGGAAAATGACGCAGAAGGTGAAGTAACTACAGACTTAAAACAACAAATTGAAAGAATAGTAAAAAATGAAGACGATGATATCGATAATGTAAATATAACTGCAGATCCTGATTTATTTACAAGGATTTCTAACATGGCAGAAGATATTGGAAATGGTAGACCAGTATCTGGATTCGCAGATCAGTTCCAAGAAATTCTTAGACGAATTACACCTGTAAGATAAATCCGGATTTCCCGGATTTATCTTACATATTTAACTTTGCATTAATATAGATTGAACAATTAAAGTTAATTTTAGCTAACTTTAATTACTCAGAATTTTATTTAGTTTGTCTATAGCACGCTTTTCTATTCTGGAAACATAAGATCTTGAAATTCCCAACATAAATGCTATCTCTCTTTGAGTTTTACATACTCCATCAATCAAGCCATATCTTAATTCAACTATTTTCTTTTCTCTATCCTTCAATACTACATTAATAGCATCACGTAATTTTTTCTTCTGTAGCTTTAGATGAACTTCGTCAAGGATGTCATCAGTTTCAGTTCCAAGTATATCTAGCAAAGATATTTCATTACCTTCTTTGTCTACTCCTATAGGCTCTTGAAGAGATACTTCTCCTTTTGATTTTTTGCTAGCCCTAATTGTCATTAAAATTTCATTTTCTATACATCTAGCAGCATAAGTGGCTAATCTCGTGCCTTTATTCACATTAAATGTCGATATAGCCTTTATTAAACCAATAGTACCTATAGAAATTAAATCATCAACATCTTTTCCAGTATTATTATATTTTTTTACAATATGTGCTACTAATCTTAAATTTCTCTCTATAAGAATATTACGAGCAATTTCATCTCCCTTCGAAAATCTGTCTAATAAATTTGCTTCTTCTTCTTTGCTTAAAGGTTTGGGAAATGAATTAGTATTAGATACATATCCTGATAATATTAAAAAGGGCTCAATAACTCCCCCAAACAAAAACAACAATCTAGTAAACATAAAGGCACCTCCACTCCTCCCATATTAAAGTATATGTCTGGAAAGCAGTATTGGTGCCAGTCCTATCTACCAATCTTGTAAATTTCTCTTATTATTTGTTCAAAGATGGGTACAGCTGATTGTGAACCAGAAATTCCTTCTTCTACAAAAATCGTTACTACATATTTCGGATCTTCTGCAGGAAAAAATCCTGTAAACCAACCATGTGTTGTTTCCTCTCCATTTAAAATTGCTTGAGCTGAGCCAGTTTTTCCACCCGCTCCTCCTATGTTATCTAAATCTAAATTTTTTGCAGTTCCTTCATTAACTACTCCTACTAAATATTCCTTTAAAATTTGACAACTTTCTTTTGACACTACTCTGGTTTCCTTTTCTCTAATAAATTTTTTAATCATTTGTCCATCTTGAGTCGTTATGCCATCTACTACTGCTAATCCCTTCTTTATACCATCATTAGCTATTATCATCATTAAGTTCGTTAATTGAATTGGAGTAGTTTCAATACTTCCTTGTCCTATAGAAATATTACCTATCACCGGTCCTTGTAATTCTTTTCCTCCAGGAATATTTCCTGCGACCTCTTCCGGTAATCCAATATTTACTTTCTCACCTAATCCCAATTTTCTTGCCATTTCAATTATCTTTTTACTACCTAATTCTTGCCCTAATTGAATAAAAACTGAATTACACGATTTCATAAATGCCTGACTTAAATCAATATAGCCATGTCCTTCTAGATTATTACAATTTATTATTACATTTCCTATTTGTTCAAATCCATTACAATAATAAATTCTATCTAAGAGACTCATATCATTTTCTAAAGCTGTTAATAATACTACTATTTTAAATAATGATCCTGGAGGATAAGCGACTTGTACAGCCTTATTGTATAAAGCCATATCATCCCTATTTAGGTATTTATCAATATCATTTTGATCAATATTAGGTCTACTTGCTAACGCTCTGATATCTCCTGATTGTACATCAGCTACAACTGCTGCTCCATTTACTTCTCTTTGATCTAAAATATCTTCTACTACCTTCTGTATATGGTAATCTATAGTCAACTTAACTCCACCTGGCTCCATTGAATATGATCTTTGATTAGAAACATATTCCCCACCTAAAAATATATTTTTCCCTGTATCTAATTCTAAATATAAAGAATTTACGTTCCCTTGATTCTTTAAGATATCATCGTAAACTTTCTCAATGCCTGCCTCTCCTCTATTTTCACTATCATTAATATATCCTATTACATGAGATAATAAATTTTCATCACTATATCTTAATGTCATCTCTGTTATAAACATATTCTTATTATTACTAATATCCTCTGCAGAAGGTTTCAAGGGAATAAATAATAATTCTTTCCTTGAATATATATACCTTTCCAAATCACTTTTATCTAAAACACTATTATTTACTATATAATTTTTTAAATCTTTATTATTCATAATGCTATTTCTAAATACAAATAAGATATTAATTCTATTTCTATTTGTAATTGGTATCAAATTTACATCATATATAGTTCCTCTATCTGGATATAAATCTACCTTCCTCCCTCTTTGTTTTAATGCTTCTTCCTTCAACGTATCATGACTTTCAATTTGAATCCAATATAATCTACCTATTAGAGCAATAAATACAAAAAAGGATATAAAAACCATTTTCAAGATTCTGTTATGTATTATGTTATTCTTATTTCTTCTCATAAAAAAACCCCCTATCTAGTAATTCTAGTATTACCAATTGATAAGGGGAATATAATCACCTATTCAATATAGAGTTGATTTTAGTTGCGATAATATCAATAGCAACTTTGTTATATCCACCTTCAGGGATAATAATGTCAGCGTATTTCTTACTTGGTTCCACAAACTGTAGATGAGCAGGCCTAACACTTTCCATATATTGTTCAATCACAGAATCTAAAGTTCTACCTCTATATTTAATATCTCTTTGTATTCTTCTTATAACTCTTACATCTGAAGCTGTGTCCACAAATATTTTTATATCACATAAATTCCGAATACCTTCATCATTTAATATTAAAATACCTTCTAATATAATTATCTGTCTTGGATACACAGTTATTGTTTTCCTCTTTCTCGTATGTCGTTCAAAATCATATATGGGCTTTTCGATTGGCTTATTATTCAATAAATCCTTTAAATGTTTTAATAATAAATTATTATCAAAAGCAAGTGGATGATCATAATTAGTTTTAACTCTTTCTTCAAAGGTTAAATGACTTTGATCTTTATAATAAGAATCTTGTTCTATTGTAGTTACATTTACTTTGTGTATAGATTTTAATATTTCTTTAGATACCGTGCTTTTACCTGATCCAGTTCCACCTGTAATACCGATTAGTATTGGCTTTTCCATATGATCAATCCTTTCTGCTCTTCCTAATAATATCCCATGCTTCAACGGGTTGTTTCATTTTAATCTTAACTATCTGTTGAGCATGACGAGCAACTTCAATTTCTTTTCCGTCTTCATCAAATATGTTTTCAATAGTCTGAACAAAGTATTTTTTCTTCGGTCCAAATATTTCGATTTCATCTCCTATAAACATTCTATTTCTTTGCTCTATAGTTGCTAAATTCGTTTTTCTATCATAATCTAATATAAGACCTACATAATCATATTTTCTAATATATGAACTGGAAGTATAAACTTGATCTTGTTCAGTTGGTTTACCAAAATAAAAACCTGTTGTAAAATCTCTATGACTAGCTTTCTTAATTTCATTAATCCATTCTTTATTAAAAGTATAATCATCTGGATTTTTCAAATACTCATCTATGGCCATTCTGTAAGATCGAAGTACTGTTGCAACATAGTAGGAACTTTTAACTCTTCCTTCAATTTTAAAACTCTTTATACCAGAATTAATTAACTCAGGAATATATTCTATCATACATAAGTCTTTTGAATTGAAAATAAAAGTCCCTTTCTCATCTTCAAATACTGGAAAATATTCTCCTGGTCTTTTCTCTTCTACTAAATTATATTTCCATCTACATGATTGAGCACAATCTCCCCTATTAGCATCTCTACCTACCATATAATTACTTAATAAACATCTGCCTGAATAAGATATGCACATCGCTCCATGTACAAAAGCTTCTATTTCTAAATCTTTTGGAATTTTACCTGTAATCTCTTTGATCTCTTTAAAAGATAACTCCCTTGCTAAAACAATTCTTTTAATACCCAAATTATACCAGAACATTATTGTTTCATAATTTGTAACACTTGCTTGAGTACTTAAATGTATAGCTAAATCTGGAACAGTTTTTTTTATAATAGAATAAATACCAGGATCAGACACTATAACCGCATCAATATCTATATTGTAAAGATCAGTTACATAATCCTCCAATCCTATTAAATCTTCATTATGAGGTACTATATTCATAGTTACATAAACTTTTTTTCCCCTGTTATGTGCATAATCTACTCCCTCTTTTATTTCATCTATATTAAAATTCTTTGAAGCTTTTCTTAATCCAAACTTTTCTCCTCCTAAATATATAGCATCAGCTCCATAATTTATTGCCATTTTTAATTTTTCTAAATTCCCTGCTGGTGCCAATAATTCTGGTTTATACAAATTTCTCACTCCTCTCTATATGTTAATGCTATCCCATCACCTATAGGAATTATACATGATTCAAATCCTTCTAGATTATTTATATATTCAAGATATTCTCTTAACCTTTTAACAATAGTTTTCTTACGTCTAACAACTAATTTATCAGATGCTACCATACCCTTAAACAACACATTATCAGACATTATTACTCCTCCACTTTTAAGTATCTTAATACATTTATTAAATAGATCTAAATAATGTCCCTTCGCTGCATCCAAAAATATAAAATCATATCTGCCATTCATATCTATGAGTATTTTCTCTGCCTCTCCATAAAGTATATTTATCTTTTCGTTATACTTTGTATTGCTTAAATTTTCCTTAGCCAAATTTATCATATCTAGTCTTCTTTCAATAGTTGTTATCTCACACTCTTTACTTGTAGATGAAGCCATTATAAGAGAAGAATATCCAATAGCAGTACCAATTTCTAATATTTTTTTTGGTCTGTATATTTTTAATAATATTTTTAATAGTTGAGCTACTTCCCTAGTAATAATTGGTACATGGTTTTTTCTAGCATATTCTTCTAATTCCTTTAAAGTTCCTTCATGTGCTGGTAATATACTCTGTATATAATTTTCTATATAATCTTCATTTATATTGCTCAATCATATTTACCTCCTTGACATAAATTAATACGTGGTTATTGCCACGTATTAATTATCAAAAATTATTATTTATTAGGATCTGCATTTAAATGCTCTTCATAAGTTCTAGTAAAAGTATGGGCACCTGTTCCATCTTCCTTAGTTCTAAAATATAAATAATCTACATCTGCTGGATTAACTGCAGCGACTAAGGATTTTTTCCCTGGAGTAGCAATAGGTGCTGGTGGTAATCCAGTATGAATATAAGTATTATATTCTGACTGAATTTCTGTGTCTTTACTATCTAAAACCTCTTTTCTTTCACCTAGTGCATATTGAACTGTAGCACAAGATTCTAAGGGCTTATCAATTTTTAATCTATTTAAAAAAACCGCAGAAATAAGTTCTCTTTCATCATCTCTTTTTGCTTCTCTTTCAATAATAGATGCTAATGTCACTATTTCATTCAAAGATAAATCCATTTTATTCATGTTTTCTTTAATATCTTTTTTATATATCCGTTCAAATTGTAAGAGCATCTTTTCAATTATCTGCTTTTCATTAGAATTCGTATACACCTCATAAGTAGATGGAAATAAAAATCCTTCTAAACTTTGTCCTTCATTTAACTCCTTTAAAAAAGAAAACTTATCTTCAAAATATTTTTTATCAGAAGTTAATTTTAAGAATTCATCCTTATCTACAAGACCTTCATCAGATAGCTTTTCTGATATATGTCGCAATTCATATCCTTCAGGAATAGTAAATATCTGCACATTTTTATTTTCTCCGCCTTTTGAAATTTCTGCAATTATTTCTTTTAAACTCATTCCTGTGTTTAAAGTAAAATAACCAGCTTTTAATTTATCTTCATCATTATTCTTTTTCAATGCAATTTTAAATATTAACTCATTCCTTATTAAGCCTTTTTCTTTTAAAATGGCAGCAATTTTGTTAGGACTACTCCCAACGGGTATTTCTAAACTAATGTCCTTTGGATTATTAATAGAAACTGGTAATATATTATTTCTATAATATATTATAAACGACAGTATGACTACAATGATAAAAATAATCATTATATATAATCCCAATTTTATCTTATTCTTATTGTTTTTGAGTTTATTAATACTAACCACCTGAACTCCACCCTTGAATAAATATTTACCTTTTTTATTATACAACTTTTAATGTATAAAAACAACAGCTAACATAATTATGAATAAACTAATAATGACATATTATTACTTGTTCTTTAAATATATTTTAGCTTTTTTATATACAGAAAGTATTATTGAACCAAATACAATTACAGATATAGCCTCTCCTATAATAATTCCTAATACAGTAAGCCAATAAGGTATACTTGTAAAATATGATACCCATATAGATACTATAAATCCATTTAATAATATTGGTGGTAAAGCAGCTATAAATTTATTTGATGTCTTACTAGTTAAATATGCTGCTAATAAAGTAATCAAACTTCCTCCCAATATATCAACTAAACCAAATGCCGAATAAGATGCTAGTATCAAATTAGATATTAAACAGCCAACAAACAATCCTGGTATCGCAGCTAATTCCACTACTGGCAATAATGTTAAACCTTCAGCAATCCTAAGTTGTATAGGGCCAAATGCGAGATTTCCCATTGGAATTTGAATTAGTACAAGGACTAAATAAATTCCTGCTATCAAACTTGCTTTAGTTAGATACTTTGTATTCATAACATTCCTCCTGAGCTAAAGATTCTTTAGTGTCCTATACTAATTATGAACATTTCAATTTAGCATTTAAAACATTTTTAATTGTTCTTGATAATTTATGTGTTAAACCATGAATATTGTTTATTTGATTATCTTATGTAAAATTTAAACTTTAAATAATAAAATTAAATTTTTATATATATTATCAAATATTATATCATTATTAGCAATAGTGAACAAATAAATACCTTAAAAAATCCTAGCATGCTTTTAAAAAACATGCTAAGATTTTCTTATAGCCTATAAAAAGTATAAATCTATCCTTATTAAAGACTTTTTTAATAGATTATAAGCTTTTCTTTATTATTAAAATATTTTAACAAAAATCTTACTTATACTTCCATTATAATAGGTAATATCATTGGGTTTCTTTTTATTTTCTCATATAAAAATCCTCTTAAAGCATCCCTAATACTAGATTTTAATGTTGCCCAATCAGTAATATGTTTCTTTTCACATTCAATTAAAGCGGTTCTAACTACTGCTCTAGCCTCTTCCATTAAATCTTCTGATTCTCTTACATAGACGAATCCTCTAGATATTATATCTGGACCTGCAATTACTTTTCCCTCTTGTTTGCTTATAGTTACAACTACAACAATCAAACCATCCTCAGATAAATGTTTTCTATCTCTCAATACAATATTTCCTACATCTCCTATACCTAAACCGTCAACTAATATATTTCCTGATTGTACAAATTTATTAATTGTTCCAGATTTTTTGGTAAATTCAATAACAGACCCATTATTAGCTATAAAAATATTATCTTTTGGCATTCCTAATTCCATAGCCAATTCTGCGTGTCTTTTTAAATGTCTATATTCACCATGAGCTGGTATGAAGAATTTTGGCTTTATTAAAGTATGCATTAATTTTAATTCTTCTTGGCATGCATGTCCTGATACATGAACATCAGCTAAAGACTCATAAATAACTTTTGCACCGATTTCAACCAACTTATTTATAACTTTGAATATGGTTTTCTCATTTCCTGGAATAGGTGATGCAGAAATTATTATTGTATCTTCTGGTACTAATTCTATTTTTCTATGTTCAGAAAAAGCCATTCTGGATAAAGCTGACATCGGTTCTCCTTGACTTCCAGTAGTTAATACCACTATTTCATTACTTGGGTATTTGTTCATATCTTTAATATCAATTAGAGTTCCTTCTTCGACATTTAAATAACCCAATTCACAAGCTACATTAATAGTATTTACCATGCTTCTACCTGAAACAGTTATTTTTCTATTATATAGTTGCGCAGCATTAATAACTTGTTGTATTCTATGAACATTAGAAGCAAACGTTGCTACAATAATTCTCTGAGGAGCCTTTAAGAATATATCATTAAAAGTATCTCCTACAGTTTTTTCAGACATAGTATATCCTGGTCTCTCCACATTAGTACTATCAGCCAACATCACTAGTACTCCTTTGCTTCCTATTTCTGCAAGTTTATGCAAATCTATTAAATTATCATTTATAGGAGTATAATCTATTTTAAAATCACCAGTATGAACCACAGTACCAATAGGAGTATTTATTGCCAATGCAACACTATCAGGAATACTATGACTGGTCTTTATAAATTCTACTGAAAAACAACCTAAAATAATTTTGTCGCTTGCTCTAATTTCGTTCAAATCAACTTTTCCTAAATTATGCTCTTTTAATTTATTTTCTAATAAACCAAGAGTTAATTTAGTACCGAATATTGGTATCTTTATTTTTGCAAGAAGATACGGTAATCCTCCAATATGATCTTCATGACCATGAGTTAATATAATTCCTTTTATCTTCTCTTTATTTTTTATCAAATACGATATATCAGGTATAACTACGTCAATTCCTAACATCTCATCTTCTGGAAAACTTAAACCACAGTCAATAACTATAATATCATTTTTATATTCCAAAACAGTAATATTTTTACCAACTTCTCCAAGTCCACCTAATGGAATAATTTTTAATTTATTCGATTTTCTAGCCACTACATCATCTCCTTTTTATTAATTTCTCCATTTTATAATATTTATATAATCGTAGAGTTACTGTAAAATTTTCCTAAAAAAACGAACCCTATATAGGGTTCATTTTTGGCAGTTAGCACAATACCCAAAGAATTTTACATTATGATCTATAATCTTAAAACCATTTTCTTTCTCAATTTCATTTTCTAAAGTTTCTAAAAGATCTAATTTAACTTCCATTACTTTACCGCACTCTAAACAAATTAAATGATGATGATGATGATTTTCTGAATCATAATTTAATTCATATCTATTATATCCATCATCAAAATTTACCCTATAAATAATATTAAGCTTTTCTAATAATTGTAAAGTCCTATATACTGTAGCTATACCAATTTCAGGATACTTTACCTTTACGATATCATATACTTCTTCCGGACTTAAATGTTTAGAATGATTCTTTACTATAACATCTAAGATTGCACGCCTTTGAGTGGTCAGCTTGAGCCCCTCTTCTTTGAATATTTCTTTTACTTCGTTTATATTTATATCCATTTCTTCACCCGCTTATAATCCTACATAATAGAATACTAGTATAAGCTAAATTTGTCAAGCATAGAATTTATTGTAATTTTTCTTTTTGTATGTCCTCATATGCTTGAATAACATCATTTAACTCTTCATCATTATCTATACCTACCAAAATTGCGTCGCCTTTGTCATCGTATTCGATTTTAAGTAAATATGTCAATGGCTCTAATTCGTTTACTGGAATTAAAGCAGCATATTCCACATCATCTAATCCAAAAGTAGCTAATAACTCAAATTCCACTTTGTTTCCCATCTCATCTAATAAGGTTATCCTTTCATTCATAGTCTCACCTCTTACTTTTGTCTAAATAAGTTTGTAAAATATAAGTCGCAGCAACCTTATCTATAACTTTTTTTCTATTTTGCCTTCTCACATCCCCATCTATTAACATTCTCTCTGCAGCAACAGTAGTCAGTCTCTCATCCTGTAAAATGATTTCAACATTTAACTTTTTCTTAAATTTATCTACAAAATTCATTACTTTTTCACCTTGAGAACCTATAGAATTATTCATATTCTTTGGCAATCCTACTATTATCTTAATTATATTATACTCTCTTGCTATTTTCTCTAACTGTCTAATATCCTTTTTATCATTTTCTCTTTTAATAGTTTTTAGTCCCTGAGCAGTAAGCAATAATGGATCGCTAATAGCAACCCCAATCGTCTTATCGCCCACATCTAATCCCATTATTCTCTTCATATCTTCCACCTTTTAAATTACCTTTATGCAAAATTCTGGACAATTTCTAGCACAATAGCTACATAATACGCAATTCTCGTTAGGAATAGCTCTACCATCAATAATTTCTATTCCCTTGTGTTTGCAAATGTCAACGCAATTACCACAACCGATACAATAATCCGCTATTATTAACTTTCTATTTTTCTTTTTCATTTTTTTACTTAAATGTTCAGGAATTATTCCTTTTTCCATTAAATTAATATTACAATCTATTTCCTCTTTAGATTGCATTCCAATAGCAATAGAGTGAATATAGGGTAAATGCTTTACAAAATTAAACGCCTCTTGTGCTTTATTAATTAAATGACCTCCTCCCAATGGCTTCATACCGTATATGCCTTTACCTTTATTATATGCTTTCTCTATAGCTATTAACATATCTTCAATATTTCCATCTTGAATTCCTATACCCTCTTTATTTACAATTGGATGGATAACTTCTATTTCTCTAACCTGAGTTGCACCTAGAACACCTTCCACCCTATGAGTAGAAATACCTATCGCTCTTATTTTACCCATTTTTTTAGCTTCTAAAAAATATTCTATCGCATCCCAATGACCTCTCAAAGTATGAATACTTTCCTGTTCATGTAGCATAAATATATCTATATAATTAGTCTTTAATTCTTTTAACGCTAATTCTAAACTTGCTTTAGCCATTTCTCTAGTATATGCATAACATTTTGTTGTAATTATATAGTCACGTCTATTTATACCCTTTAATGCTTCTCTAATATATTGATAATTTTCATAAACTTCTGCAGTATCAATAAAATTAATTCCTTTCTTGTATGCATATTTTATTAAATCAGAACCTTCTTTTATAGATAAATTTGCTTGAAAAGGAGTCATCGTTAGAGAACCAAAACACAACCTAGACACTTCAATATCAGTATTTCCTAATTTTACTCTATCCATTTTTGCCCACTTCCTGTTTATTATACATTTCTTTATCATTTACCAGAATAAATAACATGAATATAGTAATTATATTGATAGATATAGCAGATAATATTAATCCCGAATCATTTACAATAAAACCAATAATACTTCCAACTACACATGATAAATAACTTTTCCCTAAACCGTTGTCCATTAATTTTTTAATTTTATCCTTTAATAAATATGAAACTATACCATGAACAATTATATTTACAAGCAATACATTGGTCCAAAATGATGAACCAACTAATCTTATATTCATTAACAGTTTTCTATTAATAATATTCGTAACTACATTGAATCCTTCATCACTAATTTTCAATAGGGCTCTAGCTAAATGTGTTGGATTTGGATTTAATTTAACATCTATATATCCAAATATAGCAATTATGATACCAACAATAATCATAATCTGAATAATATTTTTCAAATTTAATTTTTTCCCTATAGCTTCAATAATAAAATGCAAAGTTGTAGATAAAAAGGCAATTGTCCCACCTACATTTGCTCCAAGCTTTGGATGTCCAACCATTGCTGTCGATAATATTAGAAGAATTGCAGGTATTACCTTATTGTTATACCTATAATATAAAAGTCCTGCACTTAATGTTGACATAGCTAAAAATAATCCTACCATTTCATTGCCTATTCCAAAATATCTAGCTCCAATAATTGGATCATGACTCATTATGGAAAATTTTGTTATTGCTCCGCTAAAAATTATATCCATTGATATTATCACAAAAAATATAATAGTTAAACAATATAACAATTTTTTATTATTGTACTTCTTCACAACAGCAACAAAAATACATATTAAAGAAAATAAACTCACAAAAAATTTAAATAAATTGTCAATCTCAAATAAAGAGCTTAATATAAAAGCAATAGGTAATCCAAACAATAAAATAAGTAAGATTTTTAATATTTCTCCAATTCTATTGTTTATTTTAATCTTAAATACAAATGTAAGCATAACGATTGTCATTATAATAATAGAAACAATTCCATAAACTGTTAAAGTTTTAGACCTTACTATTGACGTTAAATTAATGCGTCTATTCATAGATTCGATATATTTAAATGTATCTTCTTTTTCTTCTTCATATTCTATAATATTTCCAGACATATTTTCCATCGAAACATTTAAAAAATTTGTAATTGTCGGAGCAATATCTAAATTTGATACAATACCCAATCTATTTGTAGTAGATGATGTAACTAAACCTTTGTCTATACCGTCTTGCCATAGTATAATTGGAGATAATTTACTATCATCAATTCTTTCCTCGCTACTATTCGGGCTTAGTATCATTAACAAAGATTCATTTTCCTTAGCAATATCTATCAAATCTCCAATAAATTTATCTATATTATCTAAATTTAATTCTCTCTTTTTATCAAAAATATCATCTGATAAAACATTACTATAACTATTAAGTCTATCTAGATCTCCTGTGTCTATAACAACTAATGAAGCCTTCTCCTTAATATCCGATACTTCATTTATAATTCTATCATAATCAGTTCTAATCCCATAAGGATAGTCTTCATCTTTTATAAGTATATCTTCTACATTTCCATAATCAATAAGACCTCTTGAATCCATAGGAATCAAGGCAGATGATCTAATGATATCTTCATCTGTGTCACTATTACCATAAATAGCAGTTTTAAGATTATTATCGTGTAATCTATCCCCTAATATTCCTAGATAAGGTGAATATCTATTGCCGTCATTTTGGTTATATAACATTCCAATTTTAATGTTTCCTACTGCATAATCTTTATCTAAAATACCCATTCTATTTTCATAAACTTTTTTGCATTCATTAGTCAAATTATGGAATTGAGCACTTTCGTTATTTGCATATGCTTTACTTGAGGCATTTATTGTTATAAAACTTTCTGCACCTCTATACCCGCTTTCTCCACGTACATTCATCAACCCAAAGTTGCCGTCATCAATTAATCTATTTAGTTTTGGCATCTTTTCAATGTCTTTTAATGTGAGCTTGTTTATAACAACAACATATACATTTTTATTTACTTTTTTATTACTTGCACCATAATTAAACTCATTTATACATAGTAATAAACACAAAATTAAAAATATCGTAACAAATATTCTAGTTCTTTTCACGTAAAAATCTCTCCTAAAACTCATTTTCCTTTTCTAAATAGTTACTTAATATTTCTTCTAATAATTCATCTCGTTCTATCTTTCTAACTAAACTTCTAGCATCTTTATAACTAGTAATATATGTTGGATCCCCCGACAAAATATATCCAATTATCTGATTGATTGGATCATACCCTTTTTCTTTTAAAGCATTATATACTGTAAAAATAATTTTTTTAGCTTCATTTATATTCTCTTTTGATGCCTCAAATTTCATTGTCTCATTAAAATTATTGCTCATTATAACACCCCCTATAATATTTATATCATATCTTGTATAGAATATGCAGTATTAAAATAAATATATATATTTATTTTAACTGTCTCTTAACTACGGAAGGTACATTGTTTAAAGCTTCTTGTACCTTAGATAAATCTTTTCCCCCTGCTTGAGCCATATCTGGTCGGCCACCGCCTCTGCCTCCAGTTAATTTTGCTATCTCTTTTATAATATTTCCTGCATGAAGACCTCTTTTTACTAAATCTTTCGTAACCATCGATATAAAATAAAGTTTTCCATTATCTGTACTTGCTAAAACAATGACTCCTGAATTTAAATCATTTCTTATTCTATCTCCTAAATTTCTTAAATTATTTATATCCATATCATTAACTCTATATGCTATTACATTAATGCCATTTACATCTTGCACTTGATTCAATACTTCCTCTGCAATAGTTAAAGACATTTTAGATTTTAGAGATTCTATTTGTTTATCTTTTTCTTTAATTTCGTTTGTTATACTTTTGATTTTTTTAACAATACTTTTTCTGTCAGTTTTTAGAATATTAGATATATCGATAATGTTATATTCTAATTTATTTAAGTAATCATAGGCAGCCCTTCCTGTAATTGCCTCAATTCTTCTAATACCAGAAGCTATACTCGATTCACTTGTTATTTTAAATAAACCAATATTGCCCGTATTATCTATATGAGTGCCTCCACATAATTCTTTTGAATACTCTCCTATTTGTACTACTCTTACTATATCCTTATATTTATCTTCAAATAATCCAACTGCACCCATATATTCCGATTCTTTTAATGAAGTCTCTATAGTTCTTACTTCTATATTATCAAGAATCTTTTCATTTACTATATTTTGTACCATTTTCAATTCTTCATCTTTTAATGCCTCATAATGAGTGAAATCAAACCTTAATTTATCAGGTAATACTATGGACCCTGCCTGTTTAACGTGTTCTCCTAATACGTCCTTTAAAGCTCTATGCAACAAATGAGTAGCTGAATGATTTCTCATAATATCTCTTCTATTTTTTGAATCAACAATTGCATTAACTGTATCACCTACACTTAATTCGCCTGATTCCATCCTTACATAATGAACAATAGTTTCATCTTTTGTATATTGTGTGTCTATAACTTTGCCTTTAAAATCATCTTTTTTAATATAACCTATATCTCCTACTTGACCTCCTCTCTCAGCATAAAACGGAGTCTCTTTAAGAACTAATACACCTTCTTCGCCTTCTTCAATGTTATTAACAGGAGAACCCTCTACAGATATAGCTATTATTTTAGTTTTTAAAGATATAGTTTCATACCCCTTAAACTTAGTTTTAATCCCTTTAAACAAATCTATTGAACCATTATTTTTCCAACCAGAATCACTAAATTCTTCTCTAGCTTTTCTCGCTCTCTTTCTCTGTTTCTCCATATTAATATTAAACTCATTCTCATCAACAGTTAATCCCTTTTCTTCTAAAATTTCTTTAGTTAAATCTAAAGGAAATCCATAAGTATCATATAACTTAAACGCTTTTTCTCCATTTAAACATTTTTTATTATTTTTAACCATTTCTTCTATATATCCTTCTAAAATCTGAATCCCTTGATCAATAGTTTCTTGAAATTTTTCTTCTTCTGCATTGATTACATTCTTTAATTGAACTTCTCTTCTCTTCAACTCTGGATATTGAACTTTCCATGACTGAATAAAGGTTGAAACAACGTTTTGTAGAAAGGGCTTTTCTATACCTAATAATTTCCCATGTCTTGCTGCTCTTCTAATTAATCTCCTCAGAACATAGCCTCTACCTTCATTACTAGGCAATACTCCATCTGAAACTAAAAAAGTCATAGCTCTCACGTGATCGGTTATAACTCTAATAGATATATTAATTCTTGGATCAGTTCCATAGGATTTGCCAGAGATCTTTTCTACTTCTCGGAGTATCTTTCTAATTTCCTTAATTTCAAAAATATTTTTTGCATCTTCCATTATAACTGCAATTCTTTCAAGACCCATACCAGTATCGATGTTGGGATTTTCTAATGGGTGATACTTACCAAATTTATCTTTATCATATTGAGTAAACACCAAATTCCAAATTTCCATAAATCTATCACAATCACAGCCAGGTTTACAATTAAGTTTATTACAACCATATTCTTCTCCTCTGTCAACATAAATTTCTGAGCAAGGTCCACAAGGGCCTACTTCTAACTCCCAAAAGTTATCTTCTTTTCCTAAACGAACTATTTTTTCCGTATTCACACCTACAGACTTATTCCATATCTCAAATGCTTCATCATCATCCATATACACGGATACCCAAAGATTTTCTTCTGGTATCTCTAGAATTTTAGTTAAAAACTCCCATGACCATTGAATAGCTTCCTTCTTAAAATAATCTCCAAACGAAAAGTTCCCTAGCATTTCAAAGAAAGTAGCATGCCTATCAGTTAATCCTACATTTTCTATATCAGCAGTTCGAATACATTTTTGACAAGTAACAACTTTTTTGTTTGGAGGAACTTTTTCTCCAGTAAAATATGGTTTTAAAGGAGCCATCCCAGCATTTATTAATAATAAACTTCTGTCGTTTTTAGGTATCAAAGAAAAACTTGGTAAAATCATATGATTTTTCCCATTAAAAAATTTTAAAAATTCTTCTCTTATCTCGTGTAATCCCATGTTTTTCACTAATTTTCACCTCTTCATGCTATTTTTAAAAAAATTCGTCCCTCATCAAAGGGACGAGAATCCACGTTTATATCTATATTTGGATTATAATTTAATAAGATATTTTTGTCAACAAATGACATAATAAGAATTTTGTTATTTAATTAATTTTCTCTTTCTTATTCTATCCAAAAAATGTCCCAAAATTATTTTTAATACAGCGACTACAGGAATAGAAAGAACCATTCCCATAACCCCAAACATGCCTCCACCTATAATTAATGATAATAAAACCGTTATAGGATGGATACCTGTGCTGTCACCAATAATTTTCGGTGCTAATACATTATTTTCAACCCACTGAATTAATATAAATATTATAGCAACCCAAATTCCCTTCATTGTACTATTTAAAAAACCAAAAATTATTGCTGGCAAGAATCCTAAAAGTGGTCCAAAGTAAGGTATTATGTCAGCTATACCAGTCACTAAACCAATTAGTATAGCAAATTCAATGTCTAATACCAATAAAAATATGGTAGTTACAATTCCAACATAAAAAGCTAAAATTAATCTGCCACGAATAAATTGGCTTAAAGATCTATCTATTTCTAATAGCAATTCTTTAACATCTTGTCTTCTCCTTTTAGGGATTGTCAAATACAATCTTCTTACAAACTCATCTTTATCTCTTAGAAAATAGAAAGTAAGAATAGGTATTAGTATTAAACTTACAACTTTATTTACAACTTCTCCAACTCCGTCGAAAAGTTTGCGTATATTATTTACAACTATATCCTGTAAACTACTAATACCTTCCGGCAATAATTCTTCAATGCCTTGGAATATTGGTGGTATATTTCCCATATTAATAAAAGTCGTATAAATATCATTAAAAGTATTAATTATTTGTTCAAAATAAATTGGCAAATTAGCTAATAATCCTCTCAATTCTATTCCTATCCTCGGGATGAAAGAAATCAAAATAACAAGAATAATCCCTATAATTAAAATATATAAAAATAAAATCCCTAAACCTCTTGGTATATTATATTTTTCAAAATAATTAATCACTGGATTAAATATGTAAGCTAAAATTGCTGATATAACTATAACAAAAAGAGTATCAGATAGAATCTCATATCTTTGAGATAATAAATAAAAAAAATAGACAGAAACTATTATTATTAATATTGGTAGTACTCTTTTTTTAGTAATATGAATTTGTTTACTATTTTCTACATATTTATTACCAATATGTATTAAGTAATAAATAATCAAAATTAGTAGTATCGATATTAAAATTATTAAATTTCTAATTAAAACAGAAGATTCTAAATTCATAATACTTGTCTCCATTTTTATTATTTGATAGGCAGCCAACGCTGCCTACTACCATAATGAATTCATTGCATTCATTAAAGTTGACTTTGCTCTTTTTGCTGTCCTCATGATCTTTCTTTTATTCATAGATCTCATTTTAGTTCCAACAAGTACACCTAAAGAAATACCTAACATGCTTCCCATCAATGCCCCATTCCTAAATCTATTATTATTCAATTATATCCTCTCCTTTATTATTATATTAATTATCTTTTCACTTAATTTATTTTTAATTCTATACATTTTTTTGTAGGGATTGATATTTATGCTAATTTAAAATAAGATTACTATTAGGTACATAAATATAAGCTTTTTTAATGTCAATATTATCTAAGAGAGGAATATAATTTCTACCCTTTAATAAATCTTCAAATAATCCTTCTGTGATTATAAATCCATTTACAGTACCATCTTTCTTATTAAGAACAACATCTTTAACAAAGCCTATACATTCATCATTTTCGGTCCTAATTTCTTTGTCAATAAATTTACATCCTTCATTATCATCTTCAATATCACTTTCTAATCTTTCTTTAAATGCTTTTATACTATTCAAATATAAAGCTTGATTTTTATTTGAAAATCTAATGTCATTATATTGAATTAAAGCTTTGTTTCTAATAAGGTTATTATTCTTAATTATTAAATATTTAATTTTTCTATAATCATCAGATAGAATAATATCTTCTATTTTTCCTATAGTTTCTTTTGTATTTTTATCGATTATTTTTAAAGTTATCAACTGTTTATATCTTATCATAAAATATCCCTCTTTCATTTTCTCTTAATATATTTTTCCTTATCTTTAATATAAATATCCATTTCAATAAATTAAAATAAAAATGTCAGAGAGGAATATATAAATTTATATATATAATTTATTGATGTTCATGAACATCTTCATTAGGATTAAAATCTTCCAACCCTTCAATTTGAATATTATTTTTTCTTGAGTAATCCAATAAAGCAGACTTGATAGCCTGCTCTGCTAGCACAGAACAATGCATTTTTACTGGTGGTAGCCCATCTAATGCTTCTGCAACAGCCTTATTTGTTACTTTCATTGCCTCATCTATTGATTTACCTTTAATAATTTCAGTAGCCATACTAGAAGAAGCTATAGCAGAACCACAACCAAAAGTTTTAAATTTAACATCTATAATAATTCCATCTTCAATCTTTAAATACATCTTCATTATATCCCCACATCGTGGATTCCCTACTTCTCCTATGCCATCGGCATCCTCTATTTCTCCAACATTTCTTGGATTTTTAAAATGATCCATAACTTTTTCTGAATACATCTATTTGCCCTCCTTAATCTTCTCATATAAAGGTGACATAGCTCTTAACCTAGCTACAATCTCTATAAGTTTCTCCACTACAAAATCAACTTCCTCTTCAGTATTAAAATCTCCTAAAGATAATCTTAATGAACCATGAGCTATTTCATGTGGTAAACCTATAGCTAATAGTACATGAGATGGTTCTAATGACCCTGAGGTACACGCTGAACCGCTAGAAGCAGCAATTCCTTCCATATCCAAGCTTAATAGCAAAGATTCACCCTCTATAAATTCAAAACATACATTTACGTTTCCTGGTAATCTATTAATTGGATGCCCATTTAATCTTACATAATCAATGTTCTTTAAGATTTTATCTATTAATTTATCTCTTAATTTAATCAATCTTGCATTATTTTCATTTAAATTCTCATAAGCTAATTCTATAGCTTTAGCCATTCCTACAATACTAGGCAAGTTTTCTGTGCCAGCTCTTCTGTTTCCTTCCTGGGCACCACCTGAAATTAGAGGATCGATTTTAACTCCTTGTCTAATATAAAGAGCTCCTATACCTTTTGGTCCATAAAATTTATGAGCAGACATAGACAACAAATCAATATTTAATTCATTAACATCTATTTCTATATGTCCTACTGCTTGGACAGCATCAGTATGAAAATATACTCCCTTTTCTTTTGCAATTCTACTAACTTCTTCAATTGGTTGTATAGTCCCTATTTCGTTATTTGCAAACATAATGGAAATTAATATCGTCTTGTCAGTAATAGCTTCTTTTAATTGATCTAAATCAATAAGTCCATATTCATCTACATCTAGATATGTTATATCAAATCCTTGTTTTTTTAAATACTCGCATGTATGAAGAATACCATGATGTTCAATTTTACTAGTTATAATATGGTTACCTTTATCTTTATTTGCAAAAGCTACTCCTTTTAATGCCCAGTTATCAGATTCTGAACCGCCTGCTGTAAAGAATATCTCTTTAGTTTTAGCATTTAATACTTTAGCAATTTTCTCTCTTGATATTTCAACTGCATTTTTTGATTGGCTTCCTAAAGAATATATACTCGATGGATTGCCATATTTAATATTAAAATATGGTAACATCTCATCTAAAACTTCTTGTTTTACTGGAGTTGTAGCAGAGTTGTCCATATAAATATATTTTCCCATAACAAATCCTCCTAAACTTTTAACTTTTCTTTATCCATTTTAACTTGTTCATCAAGCATATCTTGTAATGATATAGAGTCAATAACATTATTTATGCTATCTTTTATTTGCATCCAAACTAATTTTGTGACACAAACTTCTTCTTTTTCACAAATAACATTATGATCAACTACACAATCAGCTGGTGCCATATCACCTTCAAGTACTCTAAGTATATCACCAACAGTAATATCCTTTGGTGATTTAGCTAACATATAGCCACCTTGTGCTCCTCGTACACTATTTAAAAAACCTTCTCTTCTTAAAGTAGAAACTAATTGCTCTAAATAGTTCTCAGAGAGACCCTGTTTATCAGCAATAGTATTTAATGGTATTGGGCCTTCTCCATAATGAAGAGCTAATTGATACATGGCTTTCAATCCATATCTTCCTCTAGTAGAAAGCTTCATTATAAACACCTCTTTAATTCCAACTAAATCGCTTGGTATTCTTACATTAGTATATAATACCCTACCATTTTTGTCAACATTCCAATAATAATTTGTTTCTATTCTTTAATAAAATAAAAAAATGCTTCGTACGAAGCATTTTTTTATTTTATTAATTGATTATACTTTTTAATTACCTATTCTTTCTATGTATTTGGTTCTTGAAACTTTGGTGGGAAAAAATCTGGAAATGGTAAATAATCAAAATTATCATAAACATCTTCCGAATTAAATTCATCACAAGATTCTGGTGGAGGACAATATCCAAATGTAGGCACTAATAATTGTACTTTACCAACTACCTTAACTATTATAAATGCGCCTGCTGCAAAAGTTAATGTATCGTCAATTAATATTGTTTGACCTAATATTTGTGAACTTGTTTCTACTACTATTTTAAATTCAAATTCATCTCTTGCATCTGGAATATAAAGTACAATATCATTTAATATATCTGGTAAAAATTTTTTAATAACTTTTCCACTTTCTGCTGTTATCTCATAAGGTATTCTTAGTGTAAATCTTACTCTTCTAAAATTTGGTGTATCGTCAATGTCTGTTATAACTAATGTATTAGGAACGATAAATCCAGGTTTGAATTTTACTTGGCGAAAATTTTTTTCATCTAAATCTACCTCTACATGAGGAAAACATTCTCTCTGTTGGCAACTTGCAAATACTTTATCAACTACTAAACAATCTGCATCTAGGGTTTCCAATATTTCTCCTAAGTTTTCAATCTTAAAATCATTCATTGTTTTACCTCCTTATGTTTTTAATAATAATTCAATTTTCTATTACATATTATGAAATAAGAATATAATTGTGCAATTTTTTTATTATTATAGGAGGTCATTTAATGAATAAATTTGCAAAGTTTAATTACCTAGTTATTAATTCCAAAGAAGAACCAATCCTATTTCAATTGAGTAATCAGGGAAACCTTAAATATATTTTTCTAAACAAATTCTATAAACCTATAAAAACTTCTAAATTATTTAAATATAATGTATTAAAATATTCTGCTTCAATAGATAAAATTGATAAAATTCACTTAATTACATTGATGAAATCTGGAGAACTTAATTACTCAGTTTATGAAAATGATAGTTGGACTAATACAACAATATCACAATTTGATTTCCACTCAAAGATATATAGTAACATAAGTGTTTTAGTAAATGATAATAATATCAATATCATTTACGGCTATGCTAACTTGAATAACTCTAAACTTTGGACCATTTGCCATATAGTAGGTAATAATGAAAATTGGGATCAGCATAATGTAATAAAATTTGCTACAGATAGAACATCCATACCATTTGTAGTTGATATTGATTCTTCAAATTCTATTCAATTACTATATCGTTCTATCAAGGGTAATGTTCCTCAAATCTACCATATATTTTACAATCCTTATACTAAAAAATGGAACTCTACCCCTCAAAAAGTAACTCTTACTTATACAAATAAACTATTACCATATATATTCGTAGATACTAAGGATAATATTCATGCTTTATGGTTAGAAGAAATAAGTAAAAATTACATATTAAAATATAGTAGATTAAGCTCAACGGGAGACAATAAATATATTTGGACCCAAATAAAAATTCCATATATTCCTAATTGTAATGATCTTCCGATAATCTTCGAAGATAATGGTACACTAAAAATAATATATTCTAAAACTAATAGTATTGGTTATATATATTCATCAGATTATGGAGGCACTTGGTTTGAAGGAGAAGCTTTAGAAAATAAATGTTTAGATATTAACTGTATAAAAATCTCAAATTTAATGCTAAAGTCTAAAAACATAAAAATAAATGACATATACTGTTCTTTAAATGAAAGTTTAAATTTCTTTTTCTTAGACAGTATACAAACTGAGAATTTAATATCATCTAATATTATTTTTTCAGATATCCAAAATAACTCTAATTATCCTATCTCAGAAGAAAAAATTGATCTAGATAAAATATTTAAATCCCAAGAAGAAATTAAGGATATACTATATAAAAATCTAGATCTTCAAAATGATATAAATAAAAAAGTACAATATATGTTAAAAATACTAGAAACAAAAAAAAGTTCATTATTAGATAAATTCTTTAAATAGTTAATTTTTGTATAGTTCTTTTTCCATCTTTTCTTTCAATTAAATAAATTTTTTCTACTTTAACTCCTATTTTTTCTGTTTCCTCTTTTAGGATATCTAAATACTTTAAATTATTGAATTTAATAGAATAACTGCATCCAGCTTTTATTTCACAAGGTGTGGATACAAGCTGGAAATTTTTATACCCTGATTTTTCTAAAAAAGATAATGTATAAACTGCTATATTTTTTGATGTAAATACACAAATATAATATTTATAATTCAATCTCACAATATTCACTCCCTTTCATATTATAAACATATTCTCTTATAAAGATAGAAGTTACGCGTTTTTATAAAATATTTAGTATATATTAAATAAATTTTATGTTGTTATGGTGTATAATGTTACAAATTTATCTTTAAGAATAATAAAAATAAATAAACCTCTGTCAAATTTATTTGACAAAGGTTTACACTATGAATTCTGTAAATAAACTCTGCTACCCTTTCCCAAAATTAATCTATTTCTCTTTTTCAATCCATTTTCATTACTAACTGTTGAACATTCTCCTAAAATGGAATAATCAATAGTATTTTGGACTGCTAATATAGTACATCGATCTAAAATAATGGAACTTTCAATATTTGTTTTGTTTATTTTTACTTCATTCCCTATTGATGTATACGGTCCTATATATGAGTTTTTAATAATAGTATTTTCTCCAATAATTACCGGGCCTCTCACTATACTATTATATATGACTGAACCCTTTCTAAGAGTTACTTTCCCAGAAATATGAGAATTTACTATCTCTCCCACTATGGATTCATCAATAAAATTCAGTCTATATATATTTTCTTCAATCACATTCATAGGGCTTCCTACATCTCGCCAATTTCCTTTAAGTATTTCATATCCTATATCATACCCATTAAATAAAAGCCATTTAATAGCATCAGTAATCTCATATTCTCCACCGTTAGATGGTTGAATTTCTCTAGAAGCTCTAAATATACTATTATCAAAAGCATATAATCCTGTTATAGCTAGGTTGCTAAAAGCTATTTTGGGCTTCTCCTCTAAATTTATTATTTTATTATTTCCAATATAAGCTATGCCGTACTTTTCTGGACTGTCTACTTCTTTTAATAGAATTTTACAATTTTGTTCCTTGTTCATAAAGTCTTCTATAAAACTCTTTAAATTTGAATTAAAAGAATTATCTCCTAATACTGCTATAAATTTTTCTTCATTAATAAATTCCTCGCAAAATAAAAGACTATGGGCTATGCCTTTAGGATTATCTTGAATAATGTATTCAAAGTCATTTGTAAAATATTGATTTAAAACTCTTTGAAATTTTACTTTATTGTTATTATTTATCACAATTGCTATTTCATCTATACCTGAATCTAAAAGTAGTTCTATGATGTAAACAATTAATGGTTTATTGGCTATTGGAATCAATTGCTTCGGAATTGTATAAGTAATAGGTTGTAGCCTCGTACCTTTTCCACCACAAAGAATTATACTTTTCAATTAAAAAATACCTCCTCTAAACTACTCCTCATACATTATATTTATCTAAAAAATTTCGATATATGCTAATCATTTTAGGTTTTATTATACAAGATAGTAATCCTATCATCTCTTAACATTAGATTTAGTCATACAAAAATACACCTCAAAAGTTAAACTTATTGTCTAACTTTAAGGTGTATTTCATGAAAGTCTACTTTTCTCAATTTATATACTAAATTCCTAATTTAATTTTTAGTTTTTCTAACATATCCTTTGTCATAGAATCTAAGTCAAATTCTGGTTTCCAACCCCATTCTTCTCTTGCGGCAGTATCATCTAATGAGTTAGGCCATGAATCTGCTATAGACTGTCTTACTGGATCTACATCATAATCCAATTCAAATTCCGGTATCTCTTTCTTGATTGATGCAGCAATCTCTTCTGGATCAAAGCTCATTGCAGTAACATTAAATGCATTTCTATGAATAAGTTTTGATGGATCAGCTTCTAGAAGCTGTGTTATCGCATTCAAAGCATCTGGCATATACATCATATCCATTTTAGTTCCTTTATCAATAAAACTTGTGTATTTCTTATTTTTTAATGCATCATAATATATATGTACTGCATAGTCTGTAGTACCACCACCTGGTAAAGTTTTATAAGATATTAACCCAGGGAAACGAACTCCTCTAGTGTCGACGCCAAATTTATGATAGTAATAATCGCATAGCAATTCTCCAGCTACTTTTGTAACTCCATACATAGTATTTGGCCTTTGAATTGTATCCTGTGGTGTACTATCTTTTGGTGTAGAATCGCCAAAAACAGCTATAGAGCTTGGTGTAAATACAGAACAGCCTTCTTCTCTTGCTACCTCTAATATATTGTAAAGTCCATTCATGTTTACATTCCAAGCCTGTGCAGGTTTTTGCTCTCCTACAGCAGATAATAGTGCAGCAAGGTGAACAATAGTATCTACTTTGTGTTTTTTTACAGCGTCTGCAATTTGTTTGCTATCAGTAACATTAACGATTTCAAAAGCTCCCGACTCCATAAGCTCTTCATGTCCTTCTTTAGCTCTCCTACTACTAGCTATTACATTTTCAGCACCATAAATATCTCTTAAATTCATAGTTAATTCTGAACCAATTTGACCTAATGCACCAGTAACTAAGATTTTTCTCATTTGATACACCTCCACTAATTTTAAATCGGTTGTTCAATATCATTATATCATATTAGTAATAAAAAAATAATTTTCTTTAAAAATATAATCATATTTCTTAAACAATTTATCCCTAAATTCAACCCTGAGATAGGATTGCTTTAGCAAATACTCTATTAATATAACCAGTATTATCTATAATTATTTTAAACTTATTACAAAATTTCTTCTAGCAGCTTTGCTATACGAATTCGTATAGCAAAGCTGTACTTCATATTCATCTATTTTACAACTATATTATATATTTTCCCGATTATAAATATCTCTTTTACTATCTGTTTCCCCTCTATATATTTCATTATATTCTTATTTTCTTTTACCTTATCTCTTGCTATGTCTTGAGTATCATCTATACTTACAACAATAGTACCTCTAACCTTTCCATTAACTTGAACCGGCATATCTATAACTTCATCTTTAGCTTTATCTTCGTCGTATTGAGGCCATTGACTTTCATTCAACATACCTTTTAGTCCAATAATTTCCCATAACTCCTCTGTTATATGAGGTGCCACTGGATTCAACAATATCAAATATGTTTTAAAATCAGCATAAGTTATCTTACCAAAATCATTAAAATCATTTAATAGTGTCATTAATGCTGCAATAGCTGTATTAAACTTTAAGGATTCATAATCTTCGCTTACCTTTTTAATGGTCTTTTGAATATTTGTCTCTAGTTTTTTTGTATACTTATCTCCAGGCACTACAATATTTTGTAGTCTCCACACTCTTTCTAAAAATCTTCTACATCCTTTAACACCATTTTCAGACCAAGGAACACTCTTTTCAAAATCCCCTATAAACATCTCATATGTCCTTAAGGTATCTGCACCATATTCTTCAACAATATCATCAGGATTAACCACATTCCCTCTTGATTTAGACATTTTTTCATTGTTCTCACCTAAAATCATGCCATGGGAAGTTCTTTTACTATATGGTTCCTTTGTAGGTACTACTCCTATGTCATATAAAAATTTATGCCAAAACCTTGAATATAATAAATGCAATGTAGTATGTTCCATTCCTCCATTATACCAATCTACAGGCAACCAATAATCAAGATCTTCTTTAGTAACGATTCCTTTACTATTATGAGGATCTATATATCTTAAGAAATACCAAGAAGAACCTGCCCATTGAGGCATTGTATCTGTTTCTCTTCTAGCTTTTCTCCCACATTTCGGGCATGAAGTTTCTACCCATTCAGTAATATTAGCCAAAGGTGATTCTCCATTTTCAGTTGGCTCATAATTTTCAACTTCAGGCAATTTTACAGGTAATTCATCTTCAGGCACAGGAACCCATCCACATTCTTCACAATAGATCAATGGTATAGGTTCACCCCAATATCTTTGTCTAGAAAATACCCAATCTCTTAATTTGTAATTGGTTGTTCTTTTCCCTAATCCTTTTGTCTCTAGCCACTTGCTTATTTTTTCCTTTGCCACGTCTACTTCTAGTCCATTTATTAATTCAGAATTAACCAATATTCCTGATTCAGTATCAGTAAAAGCTTCTTTTTCAACATTTCCACCCTTAACTACTTCTACTATAGGTAAATTGAACTTTTTAGCAAATTCCCAGTCTCTACTATCATGAGCAGGTACGGCCATTATAGCACCTGTTCCATAACTCATCAATACATAGTCAGAAATCCAAATAGGTATTTCATTTTGTGAAACTGGATTAATTGCTTTTAATCCCTTAATTTCTACACCAGTTTTTTCTTTTGAAAGTTCAGTTCTTTCAAAATCAGATTTCTTGCTAACGTATTTTTGATATTTTCTTATTTCATCCATATTTATAATCAACTCTTTATACTTTTCAATCAAAGGATGTTCTGCAGCAACAACCATATATGTGGCTCCATATAATGTGTCCGGTCGAGTAGTAAACACTTTCAATTCCTCATCTTTTCCAGCTATTCTAAAATCTACTTCCATTCCTTTAGAGCGCCCTATCCAATTTTTCTGTTGTATTTTTATTTTATCTAGATAATCTACCGAATCCAAATCATCAATCAATCTATCAGCATACTCAGTAATTTTTAACATCCACTGATTTTTAACCTTTCTTACAACTTCTCCCCCACAACGTTCACAAGTACCTCCTACTACTTCTTCATTTGCAAGGCCAATTTTACAAGAGGTACACCAGTTAATAGGAATTTCTTGTTTATAAGCTAATCCATTTTCAAACAATTTCAAAAATATCCACTGTGTCCATTTATAATAATCAGGGTCTGTAGTATTTATTTCTTTAGACCAATCAAAAGAAAAACCGATAGACTTTAATTGGCTTTTAAATCTTGCAACATTCTTTTTAGTAACTTCTTTTGGATGGATTTTATGCTTAATTGCATAGTTTTCAGTAGGCAATCCAAAAGCATCCCAACCAATTGGGAATAACACATTATATCCCTCAAGTCTTCTTTTTCTCGAAACAATATCTAATGCTGTATAAGGTCTTGGATGTCCAACATGTAACCCTTGCCCTGATGGATAAGGAAATTCAATTAAAGCATAAAACTTATCTTTTAATTTATCGTTACTAGTTTCAAAAACTTTTTTCTGTTCCCAAATATTTTGCCACTTTTCTTCAATTTCATTTGGTCTATATTCTTTCACTTTTTCTCCTCCTTAATTTTCTATAAAATAAAACCTTTCGTCAAAATAGAGACGAAAGGTAATTTCCGCGGTACCACCCTAATTGATAGAATAATCTATCCTCTTAAAATAATAACGGCATTTAACCGGTTAAAGCTACTAGACTTCACTTTGACAACTTAAGAACGAGTTCAGCTTTGATTATACTGTTTTCCACCATCCAACAGCTCTCTAAAATTAATCTTCAAGCTTACTACTTTCTATCATAGTTTTTATCTAATTTTATCATGTATTATAGCAGATATAACAAATTAAATCAAGGAATTAATGGATTAACTACTAAATTTTATCCTAACTTTCATTAAAATTCTGCAGATTTTACTGTTCTTGGGAAAGGGATTATGTCTCTAATATTATTCATACCTGTTAAATACATTATTGCTCTTTCAAAGCCTAATCCGAAACCTGCATGTTTCGTTCCACCATATTTTCTTAATTCCAAGTACCACCAGTAATCTTTTTTATCCATTCCCATTTCTTCAATCCTTCTTTCCAAAATATCCAATCTTTCTTCCCTCTGACTCCCTCCTATTATCTCACCAACCCCTGGAACAAGTAGATCCATAGCCGCTACAGTTTTCTCATCATTATTTAAACGCATATAAAATGCTTTAATATCTTTAGGGTAATCTACTACAAATACAGGCTTTTTAAATACCTTTTCGGAGATATATCTTTCATGTTCAGTTTGTAAATCTATACCCCATTCTACAGGATATTCAAACTTTTCTTTTGACTTCTTGAGAATATCAACTGCTTCTGTATACGTGATACAACCAAAATCTGAATTCACGATGTTTTCTAATCTCTTTATTAGACTTTTATCTATAAAAGAATTGAAAAATTTCATCTCCTCTTCTGCATTTTCCATTACATATTTAATAATATATTTCATCATATCCTCCGCGAGGTTTCTATCATCAGTTAAATCAGCAAAAGCTATCTCTGGTTCTATCATCCAAAATTCTGCTGCATGTCTTGGGGTATTGGAGTTTTCTGCCCTAAATGTAGGACCAAAAGTATAGACATTTTTAAAAGCTAAAGCAAACGCTTCTGCTTCTAGTTGTCCACTTACTGTTAAATTAGTTTCCTTTCCAAAAAAATCTTTAGAATAATCTATTTTATTTTCATCAGTCAAAGGTACATTTGTAAAATCAAGAGTTGTAACATTAAACATCTCTCCTGCACCTTCAGCATCACTGCCAGTTATAATTGGAGTATGAACATAAATAAAATCCCTTTCTTGAAAGAATTTATGGATAGCATAAGCAATTAAAGATCTAACTCTAAACACTGCATTAAAAGTATTGCTCCTTGGCCTTAAATGTGCAATACTCCTTAAATATTCAAAGGTGTGTCTTTTTTTCTGTAAAGGATAATCCTTATTAGAATTAGCTTCCAATTTAATTTCTTCTGCATGAATCTCAAAAGGTTGCTTTGCTCCATTAGTTTCCACTAATTTTCCTCTTACTTCAATTGCACTGCTGATAGAAAATTTCTCGACTTCTTTAAAGTTTTCTAACCTCTCATCAAAAACTATTTGTAAATTGGTAAAGAAAGTACCATCATTAACCTCTATAAAACCTAACTTTTTTGATGATCTTAATGTTCTAATCCATCCTTGAACTATAATTTCTTTATTTAAAAATTGGTCTGGGTTTTTAAAAATCTCTTTTATTATTACTTTCATATATAACACTCCTCTCTTATTGATTACAAAAATAAAAAATCCTTCATCCCCAAGGGACGAAAGATCGCGGTACCACCCTAATTGCTAAAATAGCCACTTAATTACACATTTTATGTATTTCATATATAACGGTATGATTCCGTCTAAGCCTACTTTTTAAAAATTTCGGTTAGAAACTCAAGGATGTTCTTCAATATAAGTTTCGTATCAGGTTCCCACTGTTCCCGACTCCCTTAGACTACATCTTATATCTACTCTTCCTATCACTGTTCATATGAGCTTTATAATATTATAATTAGTTCAATCCCTTTTGTCAAATAATTTATATAGATGTTCTTTTATTCTTTTTTCATATCCATTTTCTGTTGGTTCATAATACTTAACATCTTTAAATTCGTAAGGTAAATATAGTTGTTTTATATATGCATTTTCATAATCATGAGGATACCTATATCCTTTTCCATATCCTAAATTTGCCGCTCCTTTATATGAAGCATCTTTTAAATGAGTAGGTACTTTGCCAATAGCTTTATTTTTAATATCATCCAAGGCCTTATTTATGCCAACATAAGCTGCATTACTCTTTGGTGCACAGGCAATATAAGTAGCTGCTTGTGCTAATATTATTCTACCTTCGGGCATACCTATTACATTGACAGCATTGAAAGCTGATACAGCAATATTTAAAGCCTGAGGATCAGCATTACCCACATCCTCTGAAGCACAAATTATTATTCTTCTAGCAATAAACTTAGGATCTTCACCTGCATTTATCATCTTCGCTAACCAATATAGTGTAGCATTTGGGTCTGAACCTCTCATACTTTTTATAAAAGCGGAAATAGTATCGTAATGTTCATCTCCACCTTTATCATATTTTGCAGCTTTCACCAGTATGGATTCTTTTATTGTGTCCAAATCTATGTTAATTATACTTTCATCGTCCTTAGGCGTCGATAACACAGCTATCTCTAATGAGTTTAACGCCACTCTTCCGTCTCCATTGGATATTGTTATCAAATAATCAATAGCTTCCTTACTTATATTGACTTTATATTTTCCTAAACCTCTACTTTTATCTTCTAAAGCCTTTTTAATCAATTTTAATATACCATCTCTTGAAAGAGAATATAAAGGTATTACCATCATTCTGGATAATAAAGCTTTATTTACTTCAAAGTATGGATTTTCTGTGGTCGCTCCAATTAATATAATAATCCCTCTTTCCACAAAAGGAAGCAATGCATCCTGTTGGGACTTGTTAAATCTATGAATTTCGTCTATAAAAAGAATAGTTCTTTTATTATAAAGTTTTAAATTTTCTTCAGCCTTATTGATTACTTCTCTTATATCCTTTACTCCTGAAGTTACTGCTGATAGCTTTTCAAAATTTCTATTAGTCGAGTTAGCTATTATCATAGCTAAAGTTGTCTTTCCAGTTCCTGGTGGCCCGTATAATATCATAGAATTAATTCTATCTGCTTTTATAGCTCTATTTAAGAATTTTCCATCAGCTAATATATGAGACTGCCCAACAAATTCACTTATTGTTCTTGGTCTCATCCTATCTGCCAAAGGAGCTTCTTCTTTTAATTGATTTTCCATGTTTAAAGTAAATAAATCCATTATTTTCACCTATTCGTTAATTGAATTGCCATTATACATTATAATATAATAAATAATATATGTAGTCAATTAGCATAGTAAAATAGGAGACCAAAAGTCTCCTCTACGTAATATCTTTTTTAACATATTCAGATGTCATAACTCTTAGAATTCCTGAATAGGTTAGTTTAAATTTCAACTTATCACCAATTTTGTAGTTAATTTTACTATCAGTGCCATCTAGTATTATATGGTCACTGCTACCACCTAATATTGTAATACCCTCATCTACTGGAATTATACCATCAAGTTCAATATCTTGTTTTCCTATAGCACAAATTATTCTCTTTCTAATACCTTTGTCAATAAAATTAGGTACTTTTCCAAAAGCATCTTTCCCAATTTCACCTACTGGTAGAGAAGGCTTCTCTTTTATCTCAATTACCTCGACTGATAATTGAAAAGCATCATCATAAGTATTTTGTATTCTATTACCATAAGCTGTTTCAAAACCTAGTACTAAAGATTCTCCTAATCTTAACATATTAATATCTTCTATTTTTTTATCATTTAACAAGAGATGTAGGCTGCTAGAATTTCCTCCAGATATAATCTGTAAATCTATATTATATCTTTCTTCTATGGTCCTAGTTATATTAACTAGTCTCCCTAGGTTATCTTCACTTGGAATTACTCCACCATAACATGTTAAATTGGTTCCTATCCCAATTAGTTCTATTGTTTTTAATTCCAAAATCTCTTCTACTGCTTTATAAATATCTTTTTCATTAAAATATCCTTCTCTTAAATCACCTAAGTCAATCATCAATATAACCTTATGAAGTTTACCTCTTTTATTAGCTTCTTTAGCCAATGCAATCATAGTATCTAATTCAGAATTAAGTGATATATCTGCATATTTTACTACATTTTCTACTTCACTTATCATAGGTAATCTCAATAATATTTTCGGTAATTTAAAATCTTTTAATTTAATCAAGTTCTCTATTCTTGAATCGGCTAGGTAAC
This sequence comes from Schnuerera sp. xch1, assembly GCF_019931165.1. Classification (GTDB taxonomy): domain Bacteria; phylum Bacillota; class Clostridia; order Tissierellales; family Tepidimicrobiaceae; genus JAIOUP01. Next base: position 61,403 of record NZ_JAIOUP010000001.1, on the reverse strand, counting down.
TTATTCCCCCTCTTATATAAGCTTTCGCAATCTCAGGGTTTCCACAAAAAACTTTTGTAACTCCTGCAACTTTTATTCCATTTTTCCCGCATAAGTCAACTAGTTCTTTCACATTATGTTCTAATTTCTTTAAGTCAACTCTAACTTTAGGATATTTCATGGCTAACCTTCTTTCTTTGACATATACTTAATAATATTGTTATGGACGTCCAACAGACGTCCATATTTATTCTTATTTTAATTGTTATTCAAGACTATTCTTCAATAATCTTAAAGCTTCATCTGGATACTGTTTTGACATCACTCCAAGAGAAGCCATTATATAGTCATTATCTACAAGAATTTTAGCTTCTTTACTCGGAATTAGTTCATTCTCTTTACCACTTAAGACAATTTCTTTCATAATATCTATTCTATTTGGTAATCTAGTTAGTGCTCCTCCAGTTCCAACTATATATTTAGCTTTAGTCAAATCTTTACCTTCTGCTAAAGTTTTTTTACCCCCTGGTCCATACAGATGTCTTAAATGTCCTGCATGTCTTTTCACTGCAGCAATAACTGCATGGACTGTCAACTTTTCCGTAAATGCAATATCTAGTTGTGTTTTGGGTATTGGTTTATGATTCTTCATTATATCATCTAATTCTTCTAAAGAAATATCTAATTTTTTTGCTAGCTCATCTTGTCCTATTAAATTAACAATATTTTTCATATTTACATATACGCCTAAATCACCTTCTACCGTTCTCTTGGCTAAAGGTTCAGGATTTATTAAAATTCTAGATATTTCTTCACTACCCTCAGTTACAGAATGAACATCTGTAGTTGCTCCCCCAACGTCTAATGTAACTAAATCGCCCATATCCTCATATAACAGCTTTGTTGCTTCCATAACAGCGCCTGGAGTTGGCATTATAGGACCAGTTACCATATGTCGAACTTTTTTCATACCTGGAGCATGAATTATATGTTTCTCAAATACATGTTGTATTATTTTCCTAGTTGGTTCAATATTTAACTCATCTATTTTAGGATATACATTTTCAACTATATATAGTTCTGACTTTTTATCTTTGAACAATTCTTTAACTTCATTGTGATTTTCCACGTTTCCAGCATATATAACTGGTATACTTAAATCTAACTGGGCAATTAATTCCGCATTATATAAAGCAGTATCTCTCTCTCCATAATCCACTCCACCAGCGATAAGTATAATATTAGGGTTAATTTCTTTAATCCTTTTTACATCAGAATCTCTTAATTTACCTGATGTTATATTTTTTATATTAGCACCTGCTCCCAATGCTGCTTCTTTAGCAGCTTTGACAGTCATATCATATACAAGTCCATGCACAGTCATTCTTAGGCCACCTGCAGCACTGCTAGTAGCTATAAGCTCATCATACTCAATTTCATCTGTATTTAAATTATTAGTAAGATCATCAATAGCATCTTTAAGACCAATATTTACATCCCCTTGATATACAGAAGTAGGAGCTTGCCCTTGTCCTAAAAACCTTGTACAGGGATTTAAATCAAAGGCATTTACTACAGTAGTTGTACTACCAATTTCAGCAACTAATATATTAATTTTCATTTTTTATCTCTCTTCTTCTCTTTACTAAGAATGTGGCTACTTGATCACCATTAGAGCCTCTTCCAAATCCTACATCCATACCATTTTTAACTGCTAATTCATTAGAAACTTGAGTTCCACCAGCTATAAGAATTATGTTATCTCTAATCCCTTTCTCAATGCATAGATCATTTAATTTTTTCATGTTTTTATAATGAATATCATCGTGACTGATTATAGTTGAAGCAAGAATAGCATCTGCATTGATTTCAATAGCAGCATCTACCAACTTCTCTAGCGGAACTGATGTTCCTAGATAATTAGGCTCTATTCCATATTTCTCAATACCTCCATGCTTTATGTCAATAATTTCTCTTAATCCAACTGAATGTTCATCTTCTCCAACTGTACCTGCTACAATTTTCATTGGATTTTTATCAATATCAGCTCTAATTTCATCTTCAGTCAATATTTCAGGTTTTGGTGGGATAGTTAGTTCATCAATGTCTATTGCGAAGTTTACTCTACCCTTTAATTCTATCCTAGTTCCTTCAGCTTCTTGCATTATCTCTTTATGAATTACTTCACAATCCTCTAATCCTAACTTCTTGCCAATTTCTAATGCAGCAAATTCAGCAGTTCTCTCCTCAACAGGCAAGAAAAAAGTTGTTAATATAATGCCATCTCCTAGCCATTCCATCTCTGGCTTGATCTTTGATGTATTTCTTAATTCTTTTGTTTCTTCTAATCTTAAATAAACATTATCGTTTTCGTCTAATTCATCAATATATATAATTCTATCTGGATCTTCAAATGTAGAACCACCAATCAATTTAGAAGGATTATGCACAGCAGATTTATCATATTGAGCCACATTATTGTATCCAAAATGAGCAGTTACTGGAGCCATATAACTTTCTTCTCTCTCATAAACTGTTCCTTCTCCTACACCACCTTCTATTTTCCTTACTATTCCATCACCATTTCTCTCTGGATAGTATCCAGAATCAACAAAAAATCCTTGCTCTACTGCATTAAAATATCCACCAACTTCTAGTATCTCTTCCATGAAAAGAACAGCTCTCTCCTTTAATTCTCTAACCTTATCAGCTAATTCTCCTTCATTTCTCTTGATTTCTACCATTTCATTCAATCCATCCATACCTGCAAAAGCTTGTTTCGCTGTATCTACAGCTTCAACATTATAAATATGCCATGGTACATTTCTTCCTTCATCAGGTGTAATAGTAGATTGGATCTCTGCGCGTGTTAATTGGGAAATAAGTAAATTTAATACATGAGTAACAGTAGCTTCCCTTGTTGATGATTCCATGTATTTAGTATTCATCTGAGCTCTCATCTTATATTCAGTAAATAGCTCTCTTAGCGCAACAGCATAAGGCAAATCCAGTCTCATACTTGGTGCTGGTGGTGCGGTCGGTGGCACTGTAGAAAGACATATATTTTCTTTTTTCATGCCAACTTTTACAGAAAATATAGCATTAAGAGCATGTTGTACCATCAATTCAGGCATTACTTTCCATGCTTCCCTGGCAGTAGCATTAGCATTATGTGCTCCATCTATCTGAGCAATATTTGCCCAGCTCATCACTCTTTTAGCACAAGCTGCGTCTACAAAAGATCTTACCATATTTATATTTCTATATAATACATTATATTGAGGATCTTGGTGAGCACCATTCACACCCTCTTCTGCAAACATAACTGCTATTTCCGGTCCAGCTACCCCTGATACATAAGAGTGATAATTAATTGGCCTTCCTACTTCATCTTCAATTATATCTAACGCTTTCCTTTGTGCTCTTACCTGTTTTCTAGTAATAGGTATTCCACCTATACCTTGAGGAGTACCTTCTATTAATCCATCATAATGGCTTTGGCCAGCGGTTCTAATTACCATTAAATGATCTGCACCATGCCAAGCGGCCATTCTCATACGTCTAATATCATCTTCAAATCTACCTGATGCAATTTCTGTAGTTATAACTGACTTTGACTGAGGATCAATGCTACCAAAATATTTTGCTGCTGGTAAAGGTTGGCTATTTTCTAATGACTCTGAGGTATCGTAATATTCAAATTGTCCAATCTGTCTGTTCTCGTTTGTACCTTTTCTCCAAGTCCAACCTCTTCTTCTGGGTCTATATTTATCCAAATCCTTCAATATATTTTCAATATCTAGTTTTTCATTTGGTTTTAAATCCATTATCTCTCACCTCCTTGAAATATGGATAACACTTCATCCCACAATTCTCCATCTACTAACTTTAATCCTGTTTCTCTTATATCCATATTTTTATCTTTAGCTAATCTATATACTATATGACCCGCTCCTTTTCCAAGTAATCCTCTATCTATGGCTCCATTGACAATTGCTGCTGCTTCTAAACTTGAAAATCCCATTCTAAGCAAGACCGATCTTTCTATAGAAGGAGAAGTGTTTTTTTCTGCTAATTCAACTAAAGGATCAACAATTTTTTCAGCCAATTCCCAGAATCTTCGCTCTAATTCCTCTTCACTTAGATTGGCCAGATGCTTTCTTCTTTCATTGAAATCATCTTTTCTCTTCATCTTCCTTCCTCCTAATAATCTATTTTTAATTCATTTAATACTTCTTTAACAAACTTCCTATTTGATTTAGTATCTTCTACTAAGAATTTCAAATCTTCTTCAGATATTTTATCTACTCTATTATTCTTAATACAATTTCTTATATATGATTTTTTTGTCTTATTTAAGTCTATATCCTGTATCGATATATAGCTTGGGTCTTTTGGTAATATAATATTTTCTCCTGGAACCTCTTTTTTCGGATCTCCTATCAAAATTTTAATACCGTTTTCCTTAGCAAAAGTCAATTGTGGCATTATATGTTTTCCTGCACCAGTGTATTCTGTCTCCTGTACAACTACTATTTGATCTTGGTCTAATTCTTGAGCAATTTTAAATGCTGCCGCTAAAGATGTACTACCTGCAGGTCCTCTTTCAAGGCCTTCTAATTGTGCCAATGCTTCTGTCATATAGAATACGGAGCCCTGATTAACGGTAACGTATCTATCCATATATCTTAATGGTCTACCTGCTGATCTAGGTACATCTGATCTATCTGGCCAAGTTGCAAAAGGAATTCCAAATCCAGTATGTCCCGTTGTGAATGACTTTCTATTGAATTGAGTGTCACTAGCCATATGCAATCCCGAAAGATCTACGCTGGCACCAATAACTTCAGTCTCTGTAGCACCAGCTTTAATAAGTCCTCTAGCAGTTCCTGTTAGATTCCCACCACCTGCATTAGTAACTACAACTACATCTGGATCTCTATCTTCCATTTCTCTAAATTGCATTGAAAGTTCATAACCTAATGTTTCTATTCCTGCAATTGCAAACGGAGTATATAAAGAAGCATTAAAATATCCAGTGTCCTCTAATAAAACTAAAAAAGTATAAAACAACTCTGGTCCGACAGTAAGTTGAACAACTTCTGATCCATAAGCTTCACATTTTCTTGCTTTCTCAATTATTTCTGGTTGTCCTTTGCCTTGAGAATCATAGCACTCTTGTACTACTATACATTTTAAACCTCTCATAGCAGCCTGTGATGCAACAGCAGCACCATAATTTCCACTTGTTGCAGCTATTACTCCTTTATATCCTAATTTTTTTGCATGATAACAAGAAGTAGCTGCTCTCCTAGCTTTAAAACTACCTGAAGGATTTGCAGCTTCATCTTTTACAAATATTCTTGCTCCTTTACCTTCTGGCGCAAATTTTCTTGCAAGCTTAGTTAAATTACGTAGTTCATATATTGGAGTATGTCCAACGCCTGTTTCATTTTGAATTTTTTCTATTTCTTGAAGACTATATCCAGTCTCTCTCATCATTCTTTCATAGTCAAAAGCAATGCCATCTGTTTCAAACTCATTATAATCCATTCCAATAGCTTTTTTCATTATTTCAGAATTTCGTCCCATTACAGCTTCATAGCTCATATCTTTACCCATATTACTCACCATCCTCTTCAATTAAACTTCTAATCTGTCTTCCTATATATAATAATTCAGGAATACATTTACCAAAATCGTGATCATAGTATGGATTTACCTCTATCAAAGTACCTTTTACTTTTCTTCCAATATAAGTTTCAATTTCTACTTCCTCACCAATATTAGCTGATTCATTTAACAAAAATCCTTTATTCCATAACTCTAGTGGTGCTTTTTGAGTATCTTCAGGCACACTAGGAGCTCTTTTCCCAGCTTCTAAAACGATGCTGTGTATTCTTACCCAATTGCCTTTTTTTGCATCCATATATATCTTCCTTTCTATTTGTTAGTTTTATTATTGATATCAATTTAATTATTCTTCAATTAACTCTCTCATATCACCCATTATTGCTCTTGGTACTGGCAGGTCTATCATTGTTTTTAATCCTGGTCTAGCATTTATAACATGAGGGATCATGTTCACACACATAGCTATTGTTCCAATTCCACCTGGTACTTCTGGATTTATTGACATATTTACATCTGGAGTTCCTTTAATAGTAATATAATCTCCTGTTTTTCCTCCTTCTAATTGTGGTTCTACTTGTTGTGGGTGAATCATTTCAATTTTTAATTCGCCATCTACTTTTCCATAACCTTTCATACTACAACCCGCAACATCCCCAGCTTTAACTTCTGCAAAAGGCGCTTTTCTATATACATTAGATACTATTGGTTCCCTACTCAATTCTATTTCGTCACTTAGTTTCCATCCTAAAGCGTCTGTTATCATATTAATAGATTCAGGAAAACCAACATGACCTGCTAAATCATTTTCTTTCACTCTTCTATTAAATTCTTCTACTGTTATTCCTACTCCTTGCTCATGCATAACTGCTGGTCCAAATGGAGAAAGATTATTTACTCTTTTTGCAACAATGCTATCTACATCAATACATGCTCCCGTTAGTGTAATTACTAACAAGTCCATAATCAACCCTGGATTTATTCCAGTTCCTAAAACCGATACTCCATTTTCTTTTGCAATTTCATCCATTTTTTTTGAAAGTTCCGGTTCTTGTGCTTGAGGATAAGCCATCTCTTCAGCTGTTGATACCACATTTATTTTCTTTTCTAAACAGTATTTAATCTTATCGAATGTTCCCTTTATGAAAGAATCAGTTGCAATCAGGACAACATCTGCTGCTTTTTCTGTAATTATTTCATCATAAGATCCTATTATAACGTCTTTTCTATCTACTCTTTCTACATCTAAGAACTCATACATGCTTTTACCTAGTTTTGCTCCTCTTCCTACAACTCCTACTATTTCTACACCTTTTTTATTAAGAAGCATTTCTGCCATTCCTTTACCCATCGCTCCTATTCCCCATAAAATAACCTTTACATTTTCATTTCTCATATGAGCACCTCCATATTCTTTAACTTTATTAGTTTAAACTTATATATAAATACATGCAAATTCTTTACCAACTTGTTTGAGTTAATAGCAATCTATTTTCTCACGTTTTTCTAATATTCTCTTAAAATAATTTAAAAATAACAAGATAACAGCAAAATAATTTGCGTTATAACGCAAATTATTTTGCTGTTAGTGAATACTTTTTTACTTTATGTTGTAACGTCTGACGTTTAATTCCTAACTTTTTTGCAGCCTTCGTAATATTAAATTTATTCTCTTCTAGAGAACGCATAATGATTTTCTTCTCTATATTTTGTAAGTAAAGTGGCAAAGACTTATTTCTACTTTTAAAATCTAAATCTCCTTCATTATCTTGTATAATTGGATTTTCAAATATATTTGAATTTGTAAATATGTTTGAACTTGAAATAAAATCTTCCTTCTGTAAAAATCTTCTGTTGCCTGGTGCATAATTCATAGCAGCTTCAATGCAATTTTCAAGTTCTCTAACATTTCCGTACCACGAATAATTATAAAATGCTTCCAAAACATCATCATCTATTCCAGCAATATCCCTACCTAATATTCTATTATACTTATTGATTAAGTATTTTGATAAAACAAGTATATCTTTCTTTCTTTCTCTTAAAGGTGGTATTTTTATATATATAACATTTAATCTAAAAAATAAATCTTTTCTTAATGTTCCATTTTCAATACTCTTCGTAGGTTCCTCATTTGTAGTTGCAATTATCTTTACATCTATTGGTATATCTTTGATTCCGCCTATACGACGTATATAACCTTCTTGAAGCACTCTTAGAAGCTTAGCTTGTAATCCATAAGACATTGAATTAATCTCATCCAACAACAATGTACCACCATTAGCTTGCTCAAAAATTCCTTCTCTTGCTATAGCACCAGTAAATCCACCTTTCTCAGTTCCAAAAAGTATACCTTCTAATAATGATTCAGGTATTGAAGCACAATTTTGTGCAATAAAATGTTTATTACTTCTTTTACCGCTGTAATGAATACTTTGAGCAAATAATTCCTTCCCGGTACCTGTCTCACCATATATTAATACAGATGACGGAGAATTAGCTGCCCTACGAGCAATTTGAATGGCATTAATTATTTTCTCATCTTTTCCTATTATATCTTTAAAAGTATATTTATTAATTCTGTTATTACTAATCTTGTCATTATTATTAAGTATTTTTATGTTTTTTTGTAAATCTACCAATTTATCTGATAAATTTTTAAGATTAGTAATATCTTTAGCTATTTCTAAAGCTCCAACTACTTCACCATTTAAAAAAAGCGGTATTGTTGAGTTTATAGAAATAATCTTTTTCCCTTTAGAATTAATATAACTTTGAGTTTCATCTATTATTTGCTGTTTGGTCATCAACACCTTTATCAAAGTTGAGGTATCTTCATTTAAACTAGGAAACACTTCTAATAAATCCCTATTTAAAACATGTTCTATATCTAAACCTTCTAGTCTAGCCATAGCTTCGTTATAAACTATGGTCTTCTTATCTTTATTGATAACATGAATTCCTATATCTGTATAGTGCAAAATATTTTGCAGTATTACCTCATTTAAATTGACTTTTGCCACAAAATCATCCTTTTCTTAATACAAAATTATGATTCTATTTTAAACAAATAGCAGCAATCATTCTATTGTCTGTGCCATTTTCCTTTCTATATGAATAAAACTTATTGACTTTACAACTAGTACAGGTATTCGACAATATAATATTATCTTTAGGTATTCCTTTATCTACAACTTGTAAATAATTTATCTTCCATAAATCCAGATAAACTTTACCATTTCTTCTAACTAATATATCTCTAAAATTATCATATCTGTTGGTAAACTGTTTCATTACATCTTCACCTACCTCATAACAACATGGTCCAATAGATGGCCCAATCGCAACTAGAATATTGTTATTATTTGAGCTATATCTCCTTTTAAATGTATCAATCATTTTTCCACTTATATTATCAAAAGTTCCTCTCCATCCCCCATGTGCTATACCAACTATATTATCTACTTTGTCAAAGAAATAAATAGGTACACAATCTGCATGGTATGTAGCTAACACTATATCCGTTAAATTTGTTATCAATCCATCTGTCTCTAACTTTGAAAACTCTATAAAATTATTTACTTTCGAATCAATTATTTTAATGTCTGTGCCATGAACTTGTTTTACACTTACAATATTAGATTTGGGAACATTAAAAATATCTGATATTCTATATTTTATATTTTCATTGGTCCAGCCTACTCGAGAAGTAAATAGATGCTTAATATGATTATAATTATTAAATTCTTTAAATTGATAAAACAAAGCATTGTCTTTATATTGTTCTATTAATTCCATAAATACACACCACCAAAGTATTTAGTCTTCATTTAACAACTTATTTAACTCTTTCATAAATGTATTTATATCTTTAAACTGCCTATAAACTGAAGCAAATCTAACATATGATACCTCATCTATCTCTTTAAGCTTATTCATTACCGCTTCACCTATATACTGACTAGTTATTTCCTTTTCCATGGAATTGTATAATTCTTTTTCAATTTCATCAACTGTTTCTTCAATTACATTTAAAGAAACAGGTCTCTTTTCACAAGCTTTTAGTATTCCATTAAGTATCTTATTTCTATCATATGACTGTCTATTTCCATCTTTCTTAACAATAATTAAGGGTATATCCTCTATTTTTTCATATGTTGTAAATCTTTTGAAACATTTTAAACATTCACGTCTACGTCTTATAGCTTGTCCCTCATCAGTTGGTCGTGAATCTACTACTTTTGTCTCATTATGATTGCAAAATGGGCAATTCATTTTTGCACCTCCATTACAAGTATCCAATTCAATTATATTATATCTAATTATAATTGTCTAATGGTTTGTTTTGTCCCATATCTATATCAACCAATACTGCATCATATCCTATTCGAATTATATTTTTCCACTCTATAACTAAGTCCTTATTTTTACCAAATATGCCTAAAACTTTACCTGGTCCTGGAATTATTATAGCTAATACTTTTCCCTTTTCCAAATCAATCTCAAAATCGTAAATAAATCCTATTTTTGAACCATCCTTAACATTTATTACTTCCTTTTCTTTAATTTCAGATAAATTAATCATTACCCCACCTCTTTCTTTTATCTTCATTATTATATATATATTTAGATTTATATCTAAAATATTCCTACTTTCTGTGAGGTAATGATTAACATCATATTAGCTTTCTCATTTGTTTCAATGCATTTTTTTCAAGTCTCGAAACTTGTGCCTGAGAAATGCCTATTTCTTCAGCTACTTCCATCTGTGTTTTTCCTTCATAAAATCTTAAATTTAGTATATGTCTTTCTCTTTTGTTAAGTTTATTTATAGCTTCTCTTATTGCAATTCCTTTAAGCCATATTTCATCTTCTGATTTATCATCTTTAACTTGATCCATTATATATATCGCATCTCCACTATCATGAAAAATAGGCTCAAATAAAGATATTGGTTCTTGTATTGCATCCAATGCAAAGACAATATCTTCTTTGGCCATATCTAATTCTCTAGCTATTTCAGATATAGTTGGTTCTTTTAAATTCTTGTTCACCAATTGATCTCTTGCTTGTAAAGCTTTATAAGCTATATCCCTTAAAGATCTACTAACTCTTATAGAATTATTATCTCGAAGATATCTGCGAATTTCCCCTATGATCATAGGTACAGCATAAGTAGAAAATCTTACATTTTGACTCAAATCAAAATTATCTATAGCTTTAATTAATCCTATACATCCTACCTGAAATAAATCGTCTGCATTTTCTCCTCTTCTATTAAACCTTTGAATAATACTCAATACTAATCTTAAATTTCCTTGAATAAATTTCTCTCTTGCTTTTAAATCTCCTGCTTTAATTTTTACAAATAATTTTTGCATCTCTTCGTTTGTAAGTACTGGTAATTTTGATGTGTTAACTCCACAAATTTCAACTTTATTTGTGTTCACCCTCTTTCATTCCTTTCGCCATTTATTACCCCTTTTTATACATTTTAAATTATTTCCTTCACACAAATTTTTATTCAATATTTGTTTGTTAAAAATACCCATTTTCTGTAAATATTCATAAGTTAAATCAAATCATAATCTATAAAAAAATTACTGTGATAGATACCATCATCACAGTAATTTAACCATTTCCTTTTTTAACCTTTTAATTATTCTTTTTTCTAATCTAGAGATATATGACTGAGATATTCCTAGAATATCAGCTACTTCTTTTTGAGTTTTCTCCTTTCCATTCTTTAGTCCAAATCGTAATTCTACTATTGTCTTTTCTCTACCTGAAAGTTTATCTATCGCTTGATTAAGTAATTCCCTATCTACTTCTTCTTCCAATAATTTAAATATTATATCCCCATCAGTTCCTAAAATATCTGACAACAATAATTCGTTTCCATCCCAGTCCACATTTAAAGGTTCGTCTAACGATACTTCAGATTTTAATTTATTATTACGTCTTAGATACATTAGAATTTCATTTTCTATACACTTAGAAGCATAAGTAGCAAGTTTTATATTTTTATCTGGATTAAATGTATTTACTGCTTTAATTAAACCTATAGTGCCAATTGAAATTAAGTCTTCTATACATATACCAGTGTTTTCAAACTTTCTTGCTATATAAACTACCAATCTCAGATTTCTTTCAATTAATATACCTTTAATACTATCGTCATACTTTAATCTTTTTAAGCAATAATTTTCCTCTTCTGGTTTTAACGGAGGTGGAAGAACTTCTCCACTACCAATATAATAAACACCATCTAAAATTCTTAATTTCCTTAAAATTTTATAGAAAAATATTTTAGTTCTCAAAAGTATTTCTTTCAATTTCTCTCCCCCTATCCTAATATTTCAGGATGTAATAGTCCATTATAGTGCTCGTCTTGAGCTAATTTATCGTTGTATATAGCAACTATTATATCTTCTGTTAATTTTCTAGTTTCATCTTTTAAATTAACCTTAATACTATCCGGTTTAAAGCCTATTAAAATTCCATTATCATTACCCAAAGATTTAAATGGAATTAACCTAAGTTTTATCTCATCACTTATATCATCCATTACTTTAGCAATTAAATCTAAATCAAACTCTTTTTTATTCGAATATATTTTTTGCAATGATTTAGGAAGTATTGACTTTAATGCATTGTATTCTGCGATAATAACTGGCAACTGAGATATTGGTTCCTTCAAAGAGTTACCTGTATCTATTAATGCAACCAAGTTAACTTTTTTATTATTTAAACTGATAATTATATTAGTTAAAAAGTTATCCTTACTCATCTTAACTTGATGGTACTTGAGAATATATCTTATTAATATAATAGCTAATCCTATACCAATAACCAAAAACTTAACTAATTCTTGGAAATCATTAAATGAAAATCTTGCCGTAATATAATTTTCACCTAAATAAAAAATTCCTATTGTTGTTCCAGCGAAAACAAAAGATACCATATAAAAGGTTGAAACCTGCTTTAAGAATTTATTCAATTTTTCTGGATTGAAAGCTACTATTATCATAAAAACTGATATGGATATTTTTATAATAAGTTTCCCCATAAACTGTAACGATGGAAAAAATATTACCAATGTATATATCGATCCAATTAACGAGGCAATAAAAAACCTTAATTTACTAGTTTTAGTTCTTGTAATTGTTTTAGTAACATATAATATAATAAAATTAATTATAATATTCTCCATCAATATATATTCAGCATATACATACAATCACATACCTCCCTTTATAAGTTCTTATACTAAAACTTTATTCATTAAATAAAATGTTTATGTCTATTATATAAAATATATTCTTAAAATTTTGTCATTATGAGTAGATAAAAAAAAACGTATCTCATTTTCGAGAAACGTTTTTTGACATTAATATTAATAATTTTTATTTCTTTTTCTTCCTCAAAAAAGGAGGAATATCTAAATCATCTAAATCAAATTGACTAGTAGCTGCGCTTTCCTCTAAATCAAATTCTAAAGATTCATCTAATTTACTCCTTTTTTCTTTATCAAACCCTGTCGCAATAACTGTTATGCTTATTTCATCTTTCATTGATTCATCTATACCAGCACCGAAGATAATATTTGCATCTTCATCTACTGCTTGTCTGATTAAATCTGCAGCTTCATTAACTTCAAATAACCCTAAATCTTCTCCTCCTGTAATATTTAACAATACAGCTTTTGCTCCATCTATAGAGGTTTCTAATAATGGACTCTTAATTGCTTGTTTTGCAGCTTCTACTGCTCGATTTTCACCACTGCCCATTCCAATTCCCATATGAGCTATCCCTTGACTATACATAATAGTTTTTACATCAGCAAAATCCAAATTGATTAAATTAGGAACAGCAATCAAATCTGAAATTCCTTGTATCCCTTGTTTGAGCACTTCATCTGCCATTGAAAAAGCTTGTACCATGGTAGTTTTCTTTTCAGCAACTTGGAGTAACCTATCATTTGGTATAGTTACTAAAGTATCTACCTTATTTTTTAATTCTTCAATACCTTGTTCTGCATGAATCTGCCTTTTCCTGCCTTCAAATGTAAAAGGCTTAGTTACAACTCCTACGGTGAGTATGTTTAATTCCTTTGCTACTTCAGCAATTATTGGAGCTGCTCCAGTTCCTGTGCCTCCTCCCATTCCAGCAGTAATAAAAACCATATCTGCTCCTTTTAAAGTTTCTGTAATTTCATTTCTATTTTCTTCAGCTGCTTTCATTCCTATTTCCGGATTAGCACCAGCCCCTAATCCTTTTGTAAGTTTTTCACCAATCTGTAGCTTTTGTTCAGCTTTTGATGAATATAAAGCCTGTCTGTCAGTATTAACAGCGACGAAATCAATTCCTCTAACTTCACATTCAATCATTCTATTTACAGCATTGTTTCCTCCACCACCTACACCAACAACTTTTATCTTTGCAAATTCTTCAACTTCAACATCAAAATCAAACATAACTTGACCCCCTTAACAATTAATATAAATAATTTATCCATCTTAAATACTTTAACTCTAAAATCAATTAAATAATAAATTTAATCATATAAACTATTTTAACAAATAAATCATTCCTTACTTTTAAATTTTCTATTTATTAAAATACGTCTAATCCTTGCAAAATTTTCAAATAACCTTCCACCGAATGTAAAAATTGCTGCATAATATAATGGAACTCCAAGTCTATCACCAATATATGCTAAAATAGCAGCAAGTATAGCATTGCCAAAAAATCCAGATATAAAAATATTTAAATTAAATTTATCTTCTAAGTTAGCTCTTACCCCTCCAAATACGGAGTCTAAACAAGCTAATATAGCCACAGAAATATATAAAGAATAAGTAACATCATAAGTATATGGTAATATGAGGCCTATTACTATACCTGTTAATATTCCTATTGCAGCATAAAACATATCAATCACCTTCTTTTATTGGTTTGGCATATTGAAAGTCAAATCTTTCAATATAAGCCGGAACAACAACTTTGTCTTTCATACTAGTTTCTATATTTATCTGATCTATTGTCTTCAAGGCATAGCCGTACGTATTGGGTGCACATATAGCTGCATTTAATAACTTTGGATCACCAATTGCTGTAATATGAATTGGCGTAGCTACACTATTATTATTTATTCTAATTATTGGTCCACCACATTTTATTTCAGATATTGCTAATACTCTTTGTCCATTAATACTTATCGCCTCAGCTCCGGCCCCTCTTAGATCATTTATTATCCTCAAAACATCTGCATCATGTATTAAGTCTAAATCAAGTTCTTGTCCAAAAGCATTTTCATCCATATTATCTTCCATTTTTACTATTATACCAGGTCCCTGTACTTCTTCAAATCCTGCAGTAATCCTATTTTTCTCTAATTCATTATTCAAAATATCTATTATATTTTTATCTCCACTAGATATGCTTTTGTACATTTCAATTTGCTTTTCCTTATCTTTTATCATCACCTTTAGTTCTGCAACTTCCTTATTTATAGCCTCTATTTCATATTTAGTCATTTCAATTGCATTTAACGTAACTGGTGTTAAATCTGGTACATTTTGTTTTAACTGAACAGCAATAACAATTCCAAGTAACACAGATAAACATAAAATTACTAAATTAGTTTTTTTTACACTCTTCATTATATCACCATATTCTAATTGACCTGTTCTTCTGCTGGTTGTGAATATATAAATTCAATTAACCTTCTGTATTTAGGTATCGTAACCTTATTATCCTTAGCTAGATTTACATTATAATCATAATATCTTAATGTCCATACAATACCTCTTTTAATAGATAAAGCCGATTCCAATGTTTTTGGATCTCCGATAGCTTTAATAACAATTGGAGAATTTATAGAAACACCATTTACCTCAATATGATCTCCTGCTCTTACAATTTCAGTAAAAGCAGTATATCTTTGATCATTAATTGAAATTGCTTCAGCTTGTGCAGCATTCAAAACACTTACTGTCTGTAGGATTAAGTCTATATCATCTACAATACTGTAATATTCTGTTCCATATTGAACATCAACAGGAGGATCTTGAATTTCTAAAATTATACCAGGTCCCTCTAGATCAACATACCCTGCTAAAACTCTATATTTTTCTAAATCTTTGTATAAATTTTCAACATATACACTATTATCTGCTTCTCCTTGTTCATACTGATTTATTTTACTTTCTGCTTCATTCAATGCTTTGATAGCTGCATCTCTTTCATCTTGTGCTTTTTTTAAATCTATAGCTAATTGTTGAGATCTTTGAGTAGGCAAAATTCCTTCACCTATTGTCTCACTTACAGTTTTAAATTGTATAGCTAAAATAATACCTAAGAATAAAGATACTATTGTAATTGCTAATCTTCCTTTTTTCTTTTTCATATAATTACACCTACCTATTATCCCTAATTATCCTGAACAATTATTGGGCTATTGCCTTTATTAAATAAAATCTGTTTTACATGCATATCATTTTTATTAATGTCCTCTAAAATTCTATACAGAAATCTCAATTTATATTTTACATTATCTAAGGGTCCAAAGGCAACCTTAATACCATCATTTAATTCAAGCATTATATTTTTATAATTAGAAAGATTTATATATTTGATAGATGATAAAATATTTAATTGATCACTGTATACTATGAATTCCTTAATATTACTCATTTCTAATGTATCAAAAATATTATTTCCAACTCTTATATTTATTTCTTTCAATCCAAATATTTGTGGTAACGACACTTTTCCTTTTTTTCCCTCTATTGAGAGTATATAACCCTTTTCATCTATATATGCGAAAGATCCTAAATAAGATATTATTGCTATATCTTTTCTCTCCTCAATTTCAATAATTATTTCATTTGGTAATTTTCTCTTTACTTTACAATTCTTAATATATGGTAACATTTTTAAACTTTCTTCACTGTGTGTCACATTTATTTTAAATATATTTTCTCCTTTAATACAAGTAGAAGCTTTTACAATTTGTTCATAACTCATTTTTTTATTACCTACAACTTTGATATCAGTTATATTAAAATAATCGGTCTTAAAAGCAAATAAGTAAATAGATATTATAATCATTACAAATAGAAGAAATTTTAGAATTTTCCTTCTCTTTTTCAATTTTCTTTTAGATATCTTACTTTTTTCCATAGAATACCCCACCTATCTGCTTGTCCTATCTGATGAAAGCAGCAAAAGCTGCTATCAACCAATCTTTTTAATATTTGCACCTAATCTTTTTAATTCAATATGAAAATCTTCATATCCTCTTTCTATGTGATATACATTTTCTACTTCAGTGGTCCCTTTAGCAGATAGCCCTGCTAAAATAAGACTTGCTCCACCTCTCAAATCCTTAGCGGTTGTTTTTGCTCCTGTTAATTCCTTTACTCCTTTTATTATTGCTACTTTGCCAAAAATTTTAATGTTTGCACCCATCCTAATAAGCTCCTCAGCATGCTTAAACCTATTTTCAAATACAGTTTCAGAAATAATACTAGTGCCATTTGCTATGCTCAATAATGCCATCATTGGGGCCTGCATATCTGTAGGGAAGCCAGGATAAGGCAATGTTTGAATCATGTCGATAGAATTTATGTTTTTAGGACCTATTATCTTTAAAGAATTATTATCAGTATATATTAAGCTACCTGCTTCTCTTAGCTTTACAATAATCGCTTGTAAATGATCAATAATAACATTTTTTAAAATTATCTCTCCCTCAGTTATTGCAGAAGCTATCATATATGTTCCTGCCACAATCCTATCTGACATTGTATTAAAGGTTACATCATTAAATTTACTCACACCTTCAATGATAATAACACTAGTTCCAGCACCACTTATTCTTGCTCCAGCTTTATTTAAATAATTCTGCAAATCAACAATTTCGGGTTCCCTTGCTGCATTACGAATAACAGTAGTACCTTTAGCTTTAGTAGCAGCTAACATGATATTTTCTGTTGCCCCTACACTTGGATAATCAAGCTGGATTTCACATCCTATTAAACCTTTAGTTTTAGCATGTATATACCCATGAGACTCTTCAATTTCCGCACCCAATTCTCTTAGTGCTTTAAGATGCATATCAATTGGTCTAGGTCCTATTTCACATCCGCCTGGATAACTCACTATGACTTCTCCAATTCTAGATAACATCGCTCCCATTAATATTATTGAAGATCTCATTTCTCTAACCAATTCTTCTGGAATTCTAATGCTATCTAAAGGCTTTGAATCAATCCACATCATCTTGTCAATTCTCTTTATATTACATCCAATAGATATTAATATTTTCTCCATAACATCAACATCTTTTAGATTAGGAACATTAAAAATTGTACTCTGCTTACCTCCTATAACTGTAGCAGCTAAAATTGGTAAAACTGCATTTTTGGCACCAGATATATTGATTTCACCAACTAATTTATTTCCACCCTCAACAATTATTTTGCCCATTATCGCACCTCCAAATATGCCTATACAAACATATATCACTATATTATGCATATTCTTTGGAAGTGTGACAATTTAATTGCTTATTGTCTCATCAATGATATCTACAATTTTTTCTACTGAATTAGTATTACCTAACATTTTAGCCTTCTCAGCCATTTCAATTAATTTATTTTTATCAACTATAGTTCTATTTATTATTTCATATAGAACTTTACCGCTTAAATCCTTCTCTAATACCAAATAGCTTGCGCCTTTCTCTTCAAATGCTCTGGCATTATATTCCTGATGGTTTTCAGCAGTATATCCTTTAGGAATTAATATGCTTGGTACTCCAATAGCAGAAATCTCTGCTAATGTAATTGCTCCTGCACTGGTTATAACTAAGTCTGCAATGTTTAACACTTTAGGCATATCGTATAAGTATGGAACAACTCTAATATTTTGACTAACAGAAATTTTCTTTACTTCTAGTCTTTTCATAAATTCGTCATAAAATCTTTTACCAGTAACATGAATAATTTGTATATTGTTGTTCGTAATATTCTTTTCAATTACATAGGACATTGCATCATTTAATTTTTTTTGACCACCACTCCCTCCAAAAGAAACTATAAATGGTATACTAGAACTTATACTTAAATCAGAATATGCTTTCTTTTTGTCAACATCTAATATACTTTTACGTACAGGATTACCTGTAGCTATTACTTTATCCTTATGCTTAAAATATTTTTTTGATTTATTAAACGTAATAAGAACCTTATCGACATATCGAGAAAGAATTTTATTAGTTATACCAGGGAAAGCATTTTGCTCATGAATTAATGTGGGGATGTTCTTCTTACTTGCTACATATACAACTGGGCCACAAACATATCCTCCAGTTCCTATCACCACATCCGGTTTAAAATTATTTATAATCTTATTTGAATCTATAAGTCCCAAGACTAACTCCTTAACTGCTATAAGAGACTCCTTATTAATCTTTCTAGGCATTCCTTTAACTCTTATGGTTTTAAAATCAAATCCTTCCTTTGGAACTAGTTCACTTTCTAGCCCTTTTTTAGTCCCTACATATAAGATAGTAGCATCACTATGTCTATTTTTTATTTCCCATGCTATAGCTAAAGCAGGATAGATATGTCCGCCTGTTCCTCCTCCTGTTATTAAATATTTCATATTTTCAACTCCTATCAGTTTTAACGTGTCTTGATATATTCAATAAAATTCCTATAGATGACATATAAATGACCAATGATGTTCCACCATAACTAACTAGAGGAAGAGGAATTCCTGTTGTTGGTATTGATGAAGTTACTACTGCAATATGGATTAACGTTTGTACCGTAATCAATGCTACTATACCTGTAGCAAGTAAACATCCAAATAAATCATCCACATTTAGTGCTATTCTAATGCCTCTCCATATAAGTACAAGAAATAATAAAATTATACTCACTGCCCCTAAAAAACCTAGCTCCTCACCAATAATTGAAAATATGAAGTCATTATATGGTTCAGGAATATAAAAAAATTTTTGTCTACTTTTCCCTAGTCCAGTTCCAAATAATCCTCCGGATCCTAAAGCATATAATGATTGAACTGCTTGCCATCCAGCATCTGACTTGTCAGCAAAGGGATCTAAAAAAGCAGTAAATCTTCTCATTCTATATGCATTATCTTTATCAATAATAGCCAATACTAGTCCGATAATTCCACCAGCTATCATTACAGCAAAATGTGTAAGCTTCATTCCTGCTACAAAAAATATACTCATCAAGGTCATTGCTAAAGTAATTGTTGTACCTAGATCCTTCTGTAAATATATCATACCACAAGAAACACCAATAATTATTAAAGTTGGTATAGTTCCATTTTTTAAGCTCTTTATAGCATTTTTTCTTTTAGATAGAAACGCTGCCATAAAAATTATTGATCCTATCTTTATTACATCTGAAGGCATAAAAGTTATAACACCTAAATTGATCCATCTTCTTGCTCCTTTTAATTCAATTCCTAATGGCGTAAATATTAGAAGTCCAACAATTAAAGATATTATAAATATAACACTAGAAAATTTTTTTATTAATCTATAATCAAAATTCATAAAAAAAATCATTGCAACAAATCCTATTCCGACTGCAACTATTTGCTTTTTTAAAAAATAATACCCATCATTCATCCTTATGGCTTCAGGCCAAGAGGAACTAAAGACCATTATTACACCAATAAATACAAGGAGCAAAGTCGCTAAAAGCAAAGTGAAATCACAAGCTCTTTTTTTCACATTTTTGGCCATTCTATTCCTCCTTTAAACTATTTACAGCTTTCTTAAAATCGTATCCTCTTTTTTCAAAACTACTATACATATCCCAAGAAGCACAAGCAGGAGAGAGTAATATATTATCCCCTTTTTCTGCTATCTCAAAACTTTTATTAACTGCTTCTTTCATACTATCTACTATATATATATTAGTAAATCCACATTTTATAGCAGTTTCTTTTATTTTTTCCTTAGTTTCTCCTAATAACATCATATATTTCACTTTACCATTGAAAGCTTTAATAAAATCATTAAATTCTATTCCTTTATCCAAACCCCCTGCTATTAAAATAATAGGATCGTTTACAGCTTCTACAGCTTTTATGCTTGCATCAGGGTTAGTTCCTTTTGAATCATTATAAAAACCAATTCCATCGATAGTAGTTACATATTCTATTCTATGTTCAACTCCTCTGAAGCTTTCGAGTACATTTTTCACTATATCTAAATTCAATCCCATTATCCAACCTATAGATACGCTAGCAAGAACATTTTCCAAATTATGTTTGCCTAATATTTTCAAATCTTCTATTTTAACAACTTTATTAACATTATTCCCATCGTTTATTACAATATATTGGTCGTCTATATATGCACCTCTACTAAGTTTGTTTTCCACACTAAACCAGAATATGTTGGCCTTAACTTCTTCTTTTAAACCTCTTATTAATAAATCATCGTAATTTAATATAGCATAATCGCTCTTAGTTTGATTTTTGAAAATTTTCTTTTTTGCTTCTACATAATTTTCAAAACTACCATGCCAATTTAAATGATCTGGTGTTATATTCAATATAACACTAACATTAGGAGTAAACTTCTTAGTACTTTCTAACTGGAAACTGCTTGCTTCTATAACAAATATGTCATCTTTCTTTGAATTTAAAATATCCCAGAGAATACCAACTCCAATATTACCAGATACATGAGTTGAAAATCCTGCTTGTTTAAATAATTCTCCAGTTAATGTAGTCGTAGTAGTTTTACCATTTGTTCCAGTAATAGCTATATAATTTTTATCTGGACTGGTTCTATAAGCTAATTCCAGATCTGTAATAACCTCTATATCTTTATCTCTAGCCTTTCTAATAATATCTAAAGTTAATGGTACCCCTGGACTCTTGACTACTAAATCAATATCATCTAAAGGTACATCATTAGTTCCTAAATACAATTGTGCATTTAAATCTTTAATTTGTGAAACATAATCATTTAAATCATCTGCATTCTTTTGATCAGTTATATATATTTCCGCACCCAATTTGCTTAATGCTTTCGCAGTAGACACTCCACTAACACCTAAACCCAATATTAGTACATTTTTTTTATCTAATTTCATATTATCACCATCTCTCCCATTAACTTAAGCTGACTACGCCTATTAGGCTTAGTACCACAGTAATACTCCAAAAAACTACTACTACTTTTGTCTCTTTCCACCCTTTTTGTTCATAATGATGATGAAGAGGACTCATTAAAAAAACTCTCTTTCCTGTAAGTCTAAATGATATTACCTGGATAATAACAGATAATGCCTCAATGAAATAAATCCCTCCAACTATAGGCACCATTAATGGAAGATTAAGTAATATAGCAATAGCTGCAACAGCACCTCCTAAAGCCATAGAACCAGTATCCCCCATAAAAATTTTAGCCGGATAAGCATTGTGTATTAAAAATCCAAGGCAAGCTCCAGTTAATGCGGCTGAGAATATCGATATACTATCCATCCCCCAATTGAGAGCTACAAGGCCAAAAAAAGATGAAACAATTAATGTAACTCCTGAAGCCAATCCATCTAGTCCATCAGTTAAATTCACACTATTTACAGTACCTACAACTACGAATGCTATAAATGGTATGTATATCATTCCCAAATCCAAATATTTGTTATCTAAAAACGGTACGATAATTTTAGTTCCTAATACTGATGTATTAGATTGATAAATAGCTAATAATATAGCTAAAACAATTTGTCCTATTAACTTTTGATAAGCTCTTAATCCTAGAGATCTCCTATTAATAACAATTTTAAAATAGTCATCCACAAACCCTATAAATCCAAATCCAATAGTAGATATTAACAATATATACATATCACTATTTAATAATCCTGAAGTTAAGGTAGTTATAAGTAATGCAATTACTATTATAATTCCTCCCATAGTAGGAGTCCCACTTTTAGTCAAATGAGTTTTAGGACCATCATCCCTTACATTTTGACCAATATTAAGTCTTCTTAATAAAGGGATAACAATTGGCCCTAAAACTATTGTTATAATAAATGCAATAACGATAACTCTAATAATATCAACATATTCAATCATTTATTTTCTCCTCTCTTGTACTCTTTCTCCATATTAATCCATATCTTTTAATATATCTAATACTATTTGCTTCTCATCAAAAGGAACTACTTTATCTTTAATTATTGTATAGGTTTCATGTCCTTTTCCAGCCAACAGTATTGTATCTTTTGACTGCGCATTTTCTAAAACATATTTAATCGCTTCTCTTCTATCAGTTATAGCAATGTAATTACCCTGCACTTTTTTTACACCTACCAACACATCTTTTATAATCTGTTTTGGATCTTCAAATCTAGGATTATCTGATGTAACTATGCAAAGGTCCGCATGCTTTGCCACTGTTTCCCCCATAATAGGCCTTTTTTTCTCATCTCTATTACCTCCTGCACCGAAAACTACAATTTTCCTTCCTTCAGCAAATTGATCAATAGTACTCAATACCTTTTCAAGCCCATCAGGAGTATGAGCATAATCTATTATAACATTATAATCTCTATCTCCGATTGGAACTGTTTCAAACCTCCCTTTAATTCCAGTTATAGACTCAATCCCTTTCTTTATAATAGGTAAACTTATATCAAATATAATACCACAACAAATTGCTGCCAATGCATTATATACATTAAATTTTCCAAGTAATTTTAAATTAATAGGAATTATTCCTTTTGGTGTATTTAATGTAAAATTCACCCCTTTTGTATGATAAACTATATCAGTAGCATACACTTCACAATTCTCATCTATTCCATAACTTAATATTGGAACATCATTGTCTAACTCTTTTATCATTCTTTTTCCATACTTGTCATCAATATTTATAATATTATATTTTTTAGTCATATTAAATAATTTCAATTTACTGTTATAATAATTTTCCATAGTATTATGATAATCTAAATGGTCTTCCGTTAAATTAGTGAATATACCAGCTTGAAAATTTACATTATCTACTCTTTTTAAGCTTAATGCATGTGAAGATACCTCCATAATACAATACTGTATTTTAGATTGTATCATATTTTTTAAATGTTTTTGTATAATTAAAGACTCAGGAGTTGTATTTTTATTTTCTATTTGTTCATCATTTACTATAGAGCCCATAGTTCCAATCAATCCAGTCCTTTTTCCATCCGTTTCAAATATACTTTTAACCAAATATGTAATAGAAGTCTTCCCATTAGTTCCTGTAACTCCTATTATATTCATCTTCTTCGAAGGTTCTTCATAAAACAATGAAGAAATTTTTGCTAAAGCTTCAAAAGTATTATCAACTTTGATTATTGTAATATCATCTCTTTCAATTGGAATATCTTTTTCAACTACTATGCAATTAGCTCCTTTTTCTATTGCTTGTTGAATGTAATTATGACCATCTACATTAAATCCTCTTAAAGCAATAAACATACTCCCATCATTAATTTTTCTAGAATCATGTTCAATGTTTGAAATATCTATGTCAGGACTTCCATTAAGTAACACATAGTTACAATCCCCTAATACCTCTTTCAATTTCAACATAATCCCTACTTTCATTCTTAATAATTAATTAAAAGGCAACTTTAAAAAGTCGCCTTTAATAATATTAATCTTCTGTATCTGAAAATTCAACTTCTATTTTTGAATTTATATCGACTTCTATACCAGCTTTAGGCTTTTGATTAGTTACAGTACCTTCTCCTTTAAATTCATATGTTAATCCTAACCCATCCAATATCATAGTTACATCATCTTTAGACTTTCCTTTAAGTTCTGGTACTATTATTTTATTTTCATCTTTATAATCTCCATCAAGATATAGATCTATAATTGATCCCTTTGTGACTTCAGTTCCAGGCAATGGGAACTGCTCTATTATCATTGATTTTTCATTAATATTATAGGATTCAGTAGTATACTTAAATCCTGAATCAGTTAATATTTTTCCCGCTTTTTGTATATTCATATTTCGTACATCTGGTACTACTACAGTATTTTCATACTCCTCTTTTTCTTCCTCAGTAAATTTAGGCTCTACTTCAAGATAAGTTAATGTTTCTTGTATTAAATCTCTAGCAGCAGGAGCCGCAACACTTCCTCCATAATATATACCTTCAGGTTCATCAACTATAACTAATAATGCTATTTTGGGGTCATCTGCTGGAGCTATAGCTACAAAAGAACCAATATACTTACCAGGTGCATACCTTCCATCTATAATTTTTTGAGCTGTACCTGTCTTCCCAGCAACTCTAAATCCTGGTACATAAGCGTTTGAACCAGTACCGTCTGATACTACTCCTTCCATTAATTTTAACATAGTATCTGAAGTACTTTTCGATATAGCACGGCGCTTTACTTCTGGTTCATTTGAAATAACTACATTTCCTTCATTATCAACTAATTTAGATACAATCCTTGGTGTCATCAATTCTCCACCATTTGCAATAGCAGAAATTGCATTTACTAGTTGTATAGGTGTAACAGCTATTCCATGCCCAAAAGACATAGTGGCTAAATTGATTTCCTTTATTACATCAGTATTAACTGGTATTATTCCCCCTTGTTCACCTGTCAATTCAATTCCAGTTTGTTGCCCAAACCCAAAGGCTTTTATGTATTCATATAATTTTTCCTTACCTAATTTTCTTCCAACATTTACAAATACAACATTACATGAATTTTCTAATCCTTCCTTTAAGGTCTGTGCTCCATGGGGATTATACCATCTTGAACATTTTATCACTCCACCAGGAATGTCCCTAACAAATCCATTACAGTAGAAATTAGTATCAACATCCACAACTCCTTCTTCAAGAGCCGCAGCAGTAACTACTGATTTAAATGTTGAACCTGGTTCATAAGAATCATTAATAGCGAAATTGCGCCACATATTATACCATTCTTTTTGTAATTTCTCCTGAAGTAAATTTTCCCATTCTGCCTTTTTGGCCTCATCTAAGGGCTCCCTAGGATTATTTGGATCATATTGAGGTAAAGATGACATAGCTAATATGTCTCCAGTATTTGGTTCCATCATTACGATTGAAACATTTTTCGCTTTTGTTTTTGTTAATGTTTCCATAGCTATTTTTTCAGTAAAATGTTGAATAGTCTCATCAATAGTTAAAACTACATTTAATCCTTCTTCAGCCTCATAAACCTTTTCTCCATCATAAGGCATTTGTACCCCTCTAGCATCTTCAGTCTTCACCCATCTTCCTGGAGAACCTGATAGATATTTATCATAAGTTTTTTCTATCCCGTATAATCCATTATTATCAATATCAGTAAATCCTAAAATATAACTTGCAAAATCTTCATAAGGATAAAATCTTTTATTATCCTCTACAATTTCAATTCCCGGTATATTTAATCTTCTTAGCTCTTTAGTTTCTTCCATAGATATCCATTGTTTTATCTTTTCTACATTAGTTTTTTTAGTTATCTTCTCATACACTACAGATTCATCCATATTTAATACTTCTGCCACTTTTTTAGCTGTACTATCCGGATCATCTATATTAGCAGGGCTCGCCCACACAGTATGGGAACTAACTGAAATTGCAAGCTCTTTCCCATTTCTATCGTAAATTGTCCCTCGCTTTGCCTTTATATCTATTCCCTTTGTCCACTGTTCTAATGCTCCTTTTTTCAATTCTTCTCCTGTTACTATTTGTATATATCCAAGCCTCATAATAAGTCCTAAAACTATAACTAAAATTATTGTAAAAGCAAATAACAATCTTTTCTTTGAAGCATTACTAGGCGCTGCCAAAATCAACCCTCCTTAAAACAAACGTAATACCGAAGTAACAATATTCTTAAATTGTCCTATAATACTAAGTTCTCTTGTGGATTCTGTATCGTCCGACAAAATCGGTTGCTTTACATCAACATACACTATTTGTTCTTCCGTAGGATAATCCATACCAAGTTTTATTTCAGCATCTTCTTGAATTTTAGAAGAGCTTTTTATGGATTCTAATTGTGCTGTTAAATCATCTTTTTCCTTTTCCAATTCAGCCTTTTGTTTCTCCAATTCTGTAATTTCTACTCCTATTTTAGTTATATTAACATATCTATAGAGAATAAACAGAGATAAAATTAATCCAATAATTGTAATTCCCATAATACCAAGTTTGTATGAAGACTTGTTATATTTTTTCTTTTTTCTACTTCTTTTTTTAGGCTTACTCTGTTCAGTTTCAGTTTGATTTGGATAATAACTTAAATCCTTTTTAGCTACTAACAATTTATTCTAACCTCCTTTAATTTAGAACCTAAACTCGTTCAGCAATTCTTAATTTTGAACTTCTCGATCTAGGGTTTCTTTCTACTTCTGATTTTGTCGGTATAATTGGTTTTTTAGTTATTATATTGATTTCCTTTTCCTTATCACATACACATATAGGAAATTCTGGTGGACATATGCAATCCTTATTTAATTCAACAAACATCTTTTTTACAATTCTATCTTCTAAAGAATGAAATGTGATTATACATAATCGTCCTTTTTTATTTAAAAGTCTTATCATATTAGGTATACTATTTTCTAATAAATGAAGCTCATCATTTACTTCTATTCTAATTGCTTGAAAGGTTTTCTTAGCAGGATGATGTCCCTTTCTTCTTGCATTTTTGGGTATTGCTTTCTTTATAATATCTACTAAGCGAAAAGTAGTATCTATTGGTGCTTTCCTTCTTTCACTTACAATAAACTCTGAAATTCTTTTTGCCCATCTTTCTTCTCCGTAATCCCAAATTATTTTTTCTAACTCTTCTTTAGAATATCCATTCACTACATTCCATGCTGAAAACTTCTTAGTATTATCCATCCTCATGTCCAAAGGAGCTTCTTTACTATAAGAAAATCCTCTTTTTTCTTCATCTAACTGATGGGATGATACTCCTATATCCAATAAAATACCATCCACTTTTCTAATATTTAATTTATGTAATATATTTTCAATATTTACATAGTTTTCATGGACCAGTATAACCTTATCCATATTATCCTTTAAAACTTCTTTTGCTTTTTTAAGGGCATTTAAATCTTGATCTATTCCTATCAACTTTCCTGTTGTCAATCTTTTTGCTATCTCTAGGGAATGTCCTGCTCCTCCTAAAGTGCCATCTACATAGATTCCATTTTCCTTTACATTTAATCCATCTATTACTTCCTTTAATAATACAGGCGTATGCTCAAATTTCAACTCTTCCACTCCTTACTTAAATCCCTAGTTCAGCCATTTTTTCAGCAATATTATCATAACTTAAGCTATCATCATCATTATAGCTATTCCATTCTTCCATGCTCCATATTTCAATTCTAGAAGCTACACCTATTATAACAGCATCTTTTAGCAATTTTGCATGTTCTCTTAAAGTGCTAGGTATAAGAACTCGACCTTGTTTATCCAATACACATTCTGTAGCTCCAGAAAAGAAAAATCTAACAAAAGCTCTTGCATCTCTATTGGTAAGTGGTAACGATCTTAATTTTTTTTCAAGAACATCCCATTCTTCTCTAGGATATACAAAAAGGCAGTTATCAAGTCCTTTAGTCATAATAAAATTACCACCTAAATTATCTCTAAATTTTGAAGGCATTATTATTCTACCTTTGCTATCAATTGTATGTTGGTATTCTCCAATAAACATACCACTCACCCTTTACTTTTACACCTAATATAAAGTGTCCCACTTCTTACCACTTTACTCCACTTATTATTAATTCTATACCATTTCATTAATTCCTTCAATAATTTTTAATTTTTTTGATTATTTTATAGGCCTCCAGTACTATGTTTCGCCATATTTCTTTATATTATGTTACTATTTAATAAAATTATAAAGATAAACATAAAAAAATAGAGGTTCCCCTCTATTTCTTACATTTGCTTATATATTCTTTTCTTTTCTTCTTCTATTCAAATAATATAAGCTTAACACTATTAATATCACGCTAACTAATTGGGCTACTCTTATAGAACCTAACATTAAACTATCTGTCCTAAGTCCCTCTACAAAAAATCTAACAGAAGAATATAGTGCTAGATACAATAAAAATACCTCTCCTGAAACCCTAGCCTTATTTCTCCTATACCAAATAAGAAATAAAAATATTATAAAATTTCCTATGGATTCATACAAAAAAGTAGGATGAACTTTTACTCCATCTATCACTATCCCCCAAGGCAAACCTGTAGGAGTTCCATATGCTTCTTGATTTATATAATTACCCCAACGTCCTATTGCTTGACCTAAAATAATACTTGGAGCAGTAATGTCAGCAATTGTCCAAAAGTCTAATTTCCTTTTACGAGTAAATATTATTGCAACTATAACCGCAGCTATTATTGCACCGTGTATAGCAAGACCTCCACCTCTAAAATTTAATATCTGTAATAAATTATCTTTATAATAGTCCCAGCTAAATATTACATAGTAAGTTCTAGCTCCAATTAATGCTGCAGGTATAGCAAATAATAAAAGATCAATGAGAGTATTTTGATCAATGCCTGTCTGCTCTGCTTCTCTCAAAGCAAGTATAGTCCCTATTATAACAGCAATGGATATTAACACACCATACCACATAATCGAAATGCCAAATATTTCGAACGCTACAGGATCCATATTAACCCTCCTTCCATATTATGTATCAATAATATTAGTATAGCACAAATCCTACAATATTACATATACCCATGGACTAATAATAAAAACCCAGTCATATGACGGGTTTTTTATTCATTCTTTATTTTTTCGATTATTCTATTTATTTTTTTTACTTGGTCATCATATGACCTTCCATTCAAAAGTGCTTCTAAAACTACTTCAATCTCATTAAATATTTCTTTATCATCTGTTATCAATACTTGCCTAATCATTGTATCCTTTTTTAAAGCTGTATTCATAATCATTTCTTTGATACCATCTGTCAAAGTATATCCATCAGCTAGTTTAACCGAAATTGCTACTATATCATTAAATATTATAGATGTAGCGTTTTCTATACCATATAAATTTACTACTACATCAGATATACCTTCTGAACGCAACAGCAAGTCATGATCTTTTCCCCCTACATCTAGTCCTATTTCATTTTCATAATCTTCCTGTATCATATCTTCTTCAGATCTATTTTCTTCTACTGCATCTTCCCTTAAACCACAACTGCTTGTAATTATCCCAATTATTAATATAAATAATACAACTCTTATTGTATACAAATTCCTTCTTCTCATATTTTCAGCCTCCTTACATTATAGTTTTTCAATAATATTAAATTTTATTACACAAAAGACAATTCTTGATTAATTTTGTTTAGTTTTCCATTAATAATAACTACTTTATATTGAAACTACTTCATTTATAATATATAATTATCCTTGTGTGAAACTATAGAATACTGAAAGGACGATTGAAATGAAACTAGGAATAGTAGGTCTACCAAACGTTGGCAAAAGTACTTTGTTTAATGCTTTAACAGCTGCTAAAGCGGAGGCACAAAATTACCCATTTTGTACTATTGAACCAAATATAGGTGTAGTCCCAGTCCCAGATAAAAGATTAAATTTATTATCTGAATTAGTAAATCCAGAAAAAATTACTCATGCTACTATAGAATTCGTTGATATAGCTGGACTAGTAAAAGGTGCTAGCAAAGGAGAAGGTTTAGGAAATAAATTTCTTTCACATATTAGAGAAGTTGATGCAATAGTACATGTAGTTAGATGTTTTAAAGATAAAAATGTAACCCATGTAGAAGGTAAAATTGATCCTATAGCAGATATCGAAACTATAAATTTAGAGCTAATGCTTGCAGATTTAGAAATGATAGAAAACAGATTAAAAAAGGTTGAAAAAGCTGTTAAAGGAGACAAATCATATAAAAAGGAATACGGATTATTAAATACTCTAGAAGATTGTATAGAAAACGAACAACCTTTAAGAAGCTTAAATTTTTCCGATGAGGAATTGAACTTAATAAAGAGTTTTTCATTACTTTCCTTAAAGCCTATATTATATGTTTGTAATATATCAGAAGATGATCTACTAGATGAAAAAAACAATCAATATGTAGATCAAGTTAAAGAATATGCAAAAAAGGAAAATTCAGAAGTAATTATAATATCAGCTAAAATCGAATCTGAAATATCACAATTAAACGAAGATGAAAAGAAAGAATTTTTAGCTGAATTAGGATTAAAAGAATCTGGCTTGGATAAACTGATCAGAACTAGTTATGATCTTTTAGGACTTATGAGTTTCTTAACTGCTGGTCCAAAAGAAGTTAGAGCTTGGACAATAAATAAAAATACAAAAGCTCCTCAAGCAGCAGGAAAAATACACACAGATATAGAACGAGGTTTTATACGAGCAGAAGTGATTAATTATAAAGAACTATTAAAATCTGGTGGTACTAATAAAGCTAAAGAAAAAGGCTTAGTAAGATTAGAAGGAAAAGATTATATAATACAAGATGGAGATGTTGTGCTATTTAGATTTAATGTATAAAATAGAAATACACTACTCCATATTTATAAATATGGAGTAGTGTATTTCTATTAATTATATATTGTAGTTTATTATAATGCTTGGATCTAGTACCCTAAATGCAAATGATTCTGTTATAAAAAACTTAACTTTATCGCTGTCATGATTTTGATATCCAATGGATAAATCTTGACCTATAGTCAGTTCTAAATCTTCATGATCATAAGGCACTAAAACTGCCCCATCTAAAACATGACTATATATAATCTTATGTCCTATAAGCTTTTCTATTTTTTCTTCTAAAGGATATCCAGTTCCCTTTGATGTAATTCTTCTATAAGCTTCTTCTCCTACTATTAAAGTAAAAGGTCCTTCTTGATATACTTCTCTTAATTTTATTACACCTTTAGTTATTGCATTCATTATCGATTCTGCATCATTACCAAAATCTAACGGTTGTACTTCTGCAGATTTTATCAACCCTTTTACATTTAATTTTTCAGAGCCATTATATATTGTATTTTCTTCAAAAAGGGCAATCTTTTTAGCTGCTTCTTCTAGTGGTTCGTAGTTTATATCTTTTGCTCCTCTTAAAATATTGTCTAACTCCCACCTGTCCATTTCAAATTCTACTCTGGCTTCTGTTAGTGGAATTACATTATAGTTCGCATAACACAGATTTCCATCTTCTTTAATATCTCCTAATCTACCTTCTG
Organism: Schnuerera sp. xch1; assembly: GCF_019931165.1. Taxonomy (GTDB): domain Bacteria; phylum Bacillota; class Clostridia; order Tissierellales; family Tepidimicrobiaceae; genus JAIOUP01. The sequence continues at coordinate 29,472 of NZ_JAIOUP010000001.1, read as the reverse complement.
TAATTACAGTAAAATCCCAACCTTTAGGTCCTTCTACTTTAACTACCATTCTTGCTGAAAGATAGTTTTTAAATACATCCATTAGCTTTTCTTCTATTTCTTCCCAAGCTTCTTTACTTACTGGTGCAAGTTCTTTATATAGCATAAATATATCACTCCTTTATTTTAAATTTCCAACATTTAGTCCTACACCTTGATTTGTTGATTCTTCTGATGATTCATCTCCCACTGAAATTTCTTCAAGCTCAGTAACTGGTCCTTCAGTAAATAAGTACGTTCTTAATTCTTTATCCCATACTGACATGTTTCTTCTAAGCCATTCCAATGTCATACATACATGTTCAATTTCTTCATCTCTATTATGTGCCATAATCGCTTTTAATTCCTCATCCTTAGAAGCAACCACTCTTTGATTATACCAATCTATAGCTTCTACTTCTTCTTTTAAACTATTTAAAGCTCTTACTATGTCCTTAGCTTTTTCATCTAAAGATTCTACCGGTTCATGATACTGAGTCACAAAAATCTCCTCCTTATTATTTTTTATATTCTTTCTGTATATTTCAATTTTACCCATTTGATTATGAAATAACCAGATACTCAAATTATTCAGAGCTTTTTTAAAATGATTTAATAGAATATGTTTAGTTAATGAAATTTGCATTGTCATTTATGTTATATAAAAAAGCCAAGTAGTGAACGTTCACTACTTAGCTTTTTCATATAATATTATTTTATTCCTTTTATTATTTTTACAGATGAACTTGCACCGATTCTTGATGCTCCAGCATCTATCATGTCTTTAGCTCTTTCATAATCTCTAATTCCACCAGAAGCCTTTATTTTCATATCATCTTTTATAGTATTTTTCATCAATTTAATATCCTCTATAGTTGCTCCACCTGTACTAAATCCAGTTGAAGTCTTAACAAAATCAGCACCAGCTTCACTAGACAATTCACAGGCTTTTATCTTTTCTTCATCTGTTAATAGACATGTTTCTATTATTACCTTTACAATTGCTTTATCTTTTGCAGCTTCAACTACAGCACTTATATCATCCCTTACGATATCATAATCTTTATTCTTTAATGCACCAATATTTATTACCATATCAACTTCATCGGCTCCATCTTCTATAGCTTTAGTAGTTTCAAAAGCTTTAACTTCTTTGATATTAGCGCCTAAAGGAAAACCTATAACTGTAGCAATCTTTACATCTGAATCCCTTAAAAATTCTTTTGCTCTCTTTATGTAAAATGGATTGACGCAAACTGCTGCAAAATCATATTTTTTAGCTTCATTACATAAGTTTTTAATCATTTCTTCTGTAGCTCCAGATTTTAACAATGTATGATCAATCATAGAAGCTATATTCATAAAATCACCTCTTATTTTATTAACTTAACCAAGTCCCCATTTTTAACTGCTGCAGCATTTCCTTCTTCCATATCTACATGCATTTCTAGAGCATGTGTATCTCCTGATCTTATTAATACATTTTCAAAAATTAAAGATCTTATACCTTCAGTTTTTACTTTTACAATATCTCCATCTTTTACTCCAAATTTTTCTATGTCTGTGGTATGCATGTGTATATGTCTTGCTGCAACTATTACGCCATCTTTTAATTCAATCTCACCTTTAGGTCCTATAACCTTTGCCCCTGGAGTTTCCGCCACATCTCCTGAATTTCTAACAATTGGTTTAACTCCTAATTTAAATGCATCATTAATAGATACTTCTATTTGAGTTCTACTTCTAACTGGTCCTAAAATTCTAACTCCTTTAAGAGTTCCCTTAGGTCCTGCAATGTCAACCTTCTCTTCGCAAGCATATTGCCCTGGTTGAGACAAATTCTTCCTTGCAGTTAATTTATATCCTTCCCCAAAAAGAGTATCTAAATCTTCTTGGCTTAAATGGATATGTCTATTAGATAATGCTATCGGTAATTTTAATGTCATTATAACTCCTCCTCTTAATAAAGTTCCTGTCCTATTTATAGATTATATTAGTTTAGAAATAAAAAATCAAACCTATAAATATAGTTTATATAACGTATTATAAAAATTAGGATAAGAAACATCAATACATTCAAAATCTCTTATCCTAGTCTGTCCTTCTGCTCTTAAAGCTGCAATGGATAAAGCCATAGCTATTCTATGATCGTTGTATGAATTAAGAGTGGCAGCTACAAGATTTCTTTTTCCTTCAATAATCATACCATCATGTAATTCTACTATATTTGCCCCCATCTTATTTAACTCTTTTGATATACTAGATATCCTATTGCTCTCCTTATACTTTAACTCTTCAGCATTTTTTATAACAGTTGTACCCTCTGCTAGAGATGCCGCTACTGCTATAATAGGTATCTCATCGATTAAAGTTCCAATTATTTCACCTTCTATATTTGCTCCAACTAAAGGAGAATATTTGACTTGGATGTCTCCAATGGGCTCATTGTTTAAAATTCTTTTATTTAATATCTTAATATCAGCTTTCATTTTCTTTAACACATGGATTATTCCTATTCTTGTTGGATTTATACTTACATTCCTTATTATCAAGTTAGAATCTTTGATCAAAGAAGCAGCTACTATAAAATACGCAGCAGATGATATATCTCCAGGCACGTATACATTTCTACCTTCTAAATTACAATTCGAACCCATATATATTATTCCATTTTCATTTATTACTGGACAGCCAAAATAATTTAGCATTCTTTCGGTATGATCCCGCGTTATTTTATTTTCAATTATTGTTGTTGTACCTCGCGCATATAATGTAGCTAAAAGTATTGAAGATTTTACTTGAGCACTTGCAACTGGCAACTTGTATTTAATAGTTTTCAAATTTGTCCTAACTGGTTTGATATTAATAGGAGAATATTTATCTTCTCTGCCACTAATATTAGCATTCATTTTTCTTAATGGAATAATAATTCTATCCATGGGTCTTTTTGATAAAGACTTATCACCTGTTAAAGTTGTTGAAAACTTTTGTCCAACTAAAATACCACTTATAATCCTCATAGTAGTTCCAGAATTACCACAATCTAAAATTCCTTCAGGTTGTTTTAATCCATTTATTCCTTTTCCTTTAATATAGACATCATTTCTATCGTACTCAATATCAACTCCCATTCTTCTAAAAGCATCTATAGTCATTGAAACATCTTCTGATTTTAATATATTCCTAACAACAGTATTGCCATTAGCTAATGAACCGATCATTATACTCCTATGAGATATTGACTTGTCTCCTGGAACCATTATTTCTCCAATAAGTTTATTTGCATTCCCCTTTATAAGCAAAATAAGTCACCCTTTAAACTACTAATAATTAATTTTTCATCAACAGATTCAAATATATCAACTTTTCCTCGACTTACAGGTAATATAAATACTATATTCCTATTAACATTCTTTTTATCATTTTTCATAATATCAATTAAATTTTCTATCTCATCATTATCAAACTCTATCGGATTAACAATGTCTTTTAAAACCATAATAATTTCTTTAAAATATTCTTTATCAATTAACCCTAGCTTTCTTGCTATTGAAGTCTCATACATCATACCTAGGATTACAGCTTCTCCATGATTAAATCTAGAAAAATGATAATATGATTCAATACTATGTCCAATAGTATGTCCAAAATTTAAAATCTTTCTTAAATCCTTGTCATATTTATCTTTTGATACAATTTCTTCTTTTATAGGAACAGACTGTTTGATTAAAGTTTGAAATATATTTAAATCTTTCCCATATATCCTATCTAAGTTAGAGCTTGTAAATTTAAAAAAATTATAATCATATATTAATCCATATTTTAATATTTCACCAAGGCCACAAATTATTTGTCTTATTTGTAATGTTTTTAAGTATTTAGCATCTATAATTATTTCTTTTGGGAAATAAAAAGAGCCTATGATGTTTTTATACCCAGCATAATTTATCCCCACTTTGCCCCCAACACTGCTATCAACCTGAGCTAAAAGAGTTGTAGGAATTTGAATATATTCTAATCCTCTTTTATATGTAGATGCTACAAATCCCGCAATGTCACCAACTACTCCACCACCGAAACTTATAATCATTGTATCTCTATTTGCATTATTTTCTATAAGATTATCATAAATCGATAAAATAATTTTTATTCTTTTACTCTCTTCACCTGGACATATTACATAAGTTGTAAAAGTACAATCCTTAATGTACTTTTTTAGATCATCTATGTAGAGTCTATATACATTATCATCTGTTATGATATATAAATTATTAACATTATGATTTCTTAAATAAGTCCTCAAATTTTTTATTATATTCTCTCCTATTTTAATTTGCATATAATCACCCTGTTATCTATTCTTTAAATCACTCATATAATTGCTAAAACTTGATTTAATCTCTTCTATACTATCACCACCAAATTTTGAAACCATTTCATTGGCTAGTACATATGCAAGCATGCTTTCAGCTACTATGCATACAGATGGTACCGCACAAACATCAGACCTTTCAAACTGAGCTATAACGTCTTCTTTAGTATCAATATCTACAGTTTTTAAAGATTTCCTCAAAGTAGGAATAGGTTTCATTACAGCTCTAAAAACTATATCTTCACCATTAGAAACTCCTGCTTCTATGCCTCCTGCATTATTTGTTTTTCTATAAAATCCATTTAAGTCATAAAATATCTCATCATGCATTTGTGAACCTAATCTATTAGATGCCTCAAATCCTAATCCAAATTCAATACCTTTTATACCTGGTATGCTCATGATACTATGAGCAATTTTAGCGTCTAATTTTCTATCCCAATTGGTATAGCTTCCTAAGCCCACTGGAATATTCTTACCAATCACTTCTACAACCCCGCCTAAAGTATCTTCTTCTTTTTTTGCCTGCTTGATCTTCTTTATAATCAACTCTTCTGTATCCTTATCTATAACTCTTACGGAAGAATTATTAGCAGTCTCCAATTCTTTTTCATCTTTGTATTTCATCGAAACCTCAATATCTCCAATTTTGATAACATGACTATATACTTTAATCTCAAATTTTTTAAGTAGTAGTTTACATACACTACCTACTGCAACTCTCATAGCTGTTTCCCTTGCACTAGCTCTTTCAACTACATTTCTAGCACCTTTATGATTATATTTCAATGTGCCAGCTAAATCACCATGACCTGGTCTTGGCTTTGTTATCTCAACTAAGTCAATATTAGTTCCTCTGTTCTTTATAATAAGAGATATTGGATTTCCAGTAGTATAACCTTTATTTATTCCCGATAAGACTTTTATTTCATCTTGTTCCATGTCCATCCTATTACTTCTACCATACCCAACTTGTCTTCTATTGAGCTCTTTATTTATGTATTCTATATCAAAATACACATTTGATGGAAATCCTTCGATTATTCCTATCAATCCTTCACCATGTGACTCTCCTCCAGTTAAAAATCTAATCATCAAAACCACCTCTTAATTCATTTAAAACTAATTTACTTTTTGCTTTTGTTCTACATATTTAACAGAATTATAGATCCCCATAACAATTCCTGCTGATATAGATATAAATGCCATTATTCTATAATATAATTGATATGTTACAAAAAAAGAAATTAAGTATAAAGCAATTCCTAGTAATATAAACTTTATTATCTTTTTTTTGCCTTTAATCTTTAGCTTATTTTTTAAACCTAGTCTTTTATTATTATATTTAGTAATTATCAATTCCTCTATTTCCTTATTTGACGGATAATTTCCTGTTTCCTTTAGCATTATTTTTATTTGATCAAAATCTATTTTTACATAATTAACTTTTTCCTTTACCTCTTCTGAAAAATAAGAACTGGTAACAATTATACCATCCTTAATATTTTTATTTTTCATTTCTCTAGTAAAATGTTCTAGATCCTTAATATTAACTCCATTATCCAATGAATTTTTAAAACACTTAATTCCATATATTTCTCCCTCTATCTCTCCAATAAAATCAATATATTTATCGTATTCGAAAAATGTAGTGTTATAATAATTTTCAAGCAATTCTTTTACATATAATAAAAAGTCTCTGTTACCATATTTAGATATTTCTTTAATAACTTGCTTATTCGCAAGATCCTCATTAATTTCATTAATTTTTTTATATCTAGTTCCTCTACGCCATAGTAAAGATATAAAAAAATAAAAACCTCCCAGAACAATAGTTAGCATAACCGTTAAATCAAAATCATTAGTTAAATTAAATATAATTATTAGTAAAAACGTTGCTACAACTATGACTAAAAAAATATTATCAAGTAATGTCGCTTGTACACTTTTTCCACCTTTTATCTTTCTAGTGTAATAATTGTTTACAATCAATCTCTTTCTAATCTTACTAACACAATTTTTAAAATTTAATAACTCTTCCACTTATTATCCTTTCCCTTCTTCATAAATATATATCCTATTACTTGTAGTATTACCAACAACCCTAAGAATAATAATACTATGTTTTGAAATATATCTATAAAGAATTTTTGAGGAAGCATTTGGATCAATAGATCTGTATTTGGATTTAATACCCATAAATCATTATCAAAAAAAATGAGATGAAAATAGGTAAAACATTTATTAAAATTGATAGTTATTAATACAAATATCAACGTTATCAATCCCCACCATACAAATGTACCATAAAATATTCTCTTTCCCATACTTTTACTATCCTTATTTGCAATAAGTATTATTATTGCAAATAAGGATAGTATGAATAAAGTATTTTTTAGAATAAATCCATACTTAAAAAGTTTCTTTACATCCTTCATATGTAAAATTTCTCTCTCATTAAAATTAGATTTTAATATTGTTTCATCTGATTCGTCTTTTAAATAACTAAACAGATTATCTGTAATATTACTTAAATCTTGTAAATCCATATCTGTTGTCTCAATGACATCATATTTTTGAAAGGATTCTAAATAGAAGCCTTTGTTAAATGTATTGATTTCTACAGACTTTAATAAAAAAAATACAGGAAGAAAAATCAAGATTATTATTGTTAACAATTTATTCATAAATATTACTACCTCCCGTATTATTATCTCTAACTTACCAAAAATTGTCCACTCTAAAATAACAAAAGTTGAAAGAGAATTTTCTTTCAACTTTTATATGTTAGCAAATTTAAAATCAATAATACTTTAACCCATTGCCTTTTCTAATCTGTCTAAATGTTTAATTGGGAACATTCTCAATAACTCTTTATATTGTTCTACAGTTAGTCCTCGTACAGAAGTATATATCTTTATTTTTTCTTCTACATCTGCTTTTCTGAATCTTTCTTTTATTGACTCAAAGGTTTCATTGACTGCCATATACTTCCTCCTTCAAATACTTATTTTAATCTATAAAGGTATTATGTTTAAAGAAAGATTCTTTTATGCAAAACATAATAGCCTGTAATTTGCAAAATAGTTAAAATAAAACAACATATTTTTAATTTTGTAATTCCAAATCTTCTGGTATATCCCAATTATGATATACATCTTGAACGTCATCATTGTCTTCTAGAGCATCTATAAATTGAAGCGTAGTTTAACTACAATTTTAAATTTTCATAAAAAGCCGTAGTTCAAATATATTTTACTTATATGTATACCATATCTTGATTATATTATTTAAAGACTTTAATAACAATTATTAGGTATAATGATCAATCTAATATCAGAATGAACCTGTTTACCATTAAGGATCTTGTAAGAGCTTCTTCTATATCTTCCACTTGTACAGGACTCAATAAATGCTTGGTTAACTTTTAAGTTATCTACATTTTCTATTAAGTAACATTGTCACCACTGTAAAGTACTGCAAGAACTTAAAGGATAGATATAAATATATCTACCCTTTCCTAATTAAATATTTTAGTATTTCTCCATACTTCTAGATGCTACTATATCTACGCCAGTGCCCATTATATTTTCTACTACCACATCTCCTAACTTTATCGGTGCTGACACTTCTAAACTATTTATAATTTCCATACATTTAAATAATTTATCCTTAGGTAAACCATCATTACTTATAACTGGTATTCTATTAAGATGAGCACCTACTATCTTTGCTGTTGTAGTCAATACTCTAGTGGGATTTGTCACTTCCTTTTTGCCATATATTTCTCCCCTAGGACAGTTATTTCCTTCTACTATATATCCATCATCACTTTTTGGATCTTCTTTTATAGTAAGCTTACATCCTATTGGACAAACTATACATATCTTTTCATATCCCTTCATATTGCTTCCCCTTTCCTTGAACTTCTACCGTAATATTAGATATATTCTTATTCTTTATGTCTTTAATTGATATTTTAACTCTTTCCATTTTCCCAGGAACTAAATGCTTTCTATTAATTTCCCTTACTATTTCTCCATCAGCTTTAATTACTAATTTTACATCCTTATATACATCTACTACTCTCATAAATAAATCCAGATTCTTATCCAAATTCTCTTCTCTAATTTCATGTGGAATTATATATCTTATACCATCCTTTGCTTCAGTATTAATTACATGATCATTCTTTGATAATTGATTTTTTATAAACTTAGCTGCATTTTTCCCAGCCCTTCTACTTTCCTCTGTAACAAAGTCAACAAGATCGTGAACATGTACAACATTACCACAAGCAAATATACCTTCTATATTTGTCTCCATAGATTCGTTTATCTTTGGCCCATTAGTTCCCCTATCTATTTCAATTCCTGCACTCTTTGATAATTCATTTTCTGGTATTAATCCAACGGAAAGTAGTAATGTATCACATTCATAAAATTTTTCAGTTCCCGGTATAGGCTTCTTATTATCATCTACCTTTGCAATTATTACTCCTTCTACCCTATCCCTTCCTTTTATATCTACTACTGTATGACTTAAAAGTAGTGGTATATCAAAATCATCCAAACATTGAACTATATTTCGAGTCAAGCCTCCTGGATAAGGCATCAGTTCTGCAACAGCCTTCACTTCGGCTCCCTCTAGAGTAAGTCTTCTAGCTATGATAAGTCCTATGTCTCCCGAACCCAATATTACTACCTTTTTACCTACCATATAGCCCTCAATATTTATAAATCTCTGAGCTGTTCCTGCCGTGAATACCCCTGCAGGTCTAGTTCCTGGTATTGATAATGCTCCCCTTGGTTTCTCCCTACATCCCATTGCTAGTACTACTGCTCCTGACTTCATCTCCATAAATCCATCTTTTGTATTTATAGCACTTATCAATTTATCTTCTGTTATATCCAATACCATAGTATCTAATTTATATTCTATATTTAATCCCTTTAATTCATTTATAAACTTCTCTGCATATCCTGGTCCAGTCAGCTCTTCCTTAAATACATGAAGACCAAATCCATTATGGATACACTGTTGAAGGATTCCTCCTAATTCCTTATCCCTCTCTATAATTAAAATATCATCTATACCATATTTTTTTGCTTCTATCGCAGCAGCTAACCCTGCTGGGCCTCCTCCTATGACTACAATATCGCAATTCAACACATTATCACTCCTATTATTTCTATTTTATAAATACTAATAACATCTTAGGATTTTGTTTTTCCTGTCAATATATTTGATTTATTTCCATCCTTTACTATCTCTTCCATATCCTTATTTAATTCCCTTGCTAGTATTTTCATTACCCTAGGACCACAAAAACTACCCTGACATCTTCCTGCTCCAGGCCTTACCCTCTTCTTTACTCCATCAACTGTGGTTGCCCCAGCATTTCTCCTTATACTATCTATTATCTCACCTTCTGTTATATTCTCACATCTACAAATAATCCTTCCATACCTTGGATTCTTTTTTATCAATTCAGCCTTTTCTTCTTTACTCAGTTTACTAAATATAATCATTTTCCTTCTAGGATTAAATGCTAAATTTTCCTCTAATCCACCGGATATTTCTTGAACTAACCTCACTACATGCTGAGCTATTGCTGGAGCTGATGATAATCCTGGTGATTTAATTCCTGCCACATTTATAAATCCCTTTGCTTTCTCTAACTCTTCTATTATAAAATCTCCTGTGCTTGGTTCTGCCCTAATACCTGAGAAGTTTGTTATAGTATTGTTAAATGGTATTTTTTCTATGCTCTTTAAAGCTGTCTTTTTAATATATTCAAGACTATCTCTAGAAGTCTGTGTTTGATTCCTTTCATCATCATTTAATTCCTGACTGTTTGGTCCAACTATTATATTTCCATGAACTGTAGGAGCAATTAAAACTCCCTTTCCAAATTCATTAGGACATTGAAATATTACATGATTAGTTATATATGAGGCACTCTTATCTAAGACATAATACTCTCCTCTTCTTGGGAGAATTTTGAAACTCTCCTCTGCTACCATATTATTTATTTTATCCGCATATACGCCGGCGCAATTGATTATATATTTTGATTTTATCTCTCCATCATTTGTAAATATTTTATATCCCTCATCTGTCTTTTCAATATCTTTCACTTCAGTATTAAGTTTAAGATCTACACCATTGTCTATTGCATTTTCAGCTAATGCTATAGCCAATTCATATACTCCGATTATACCTGCTGTTGGAGAATATAATGCCCCTTTAACATCACCATTTATATTAGGTTCCATATCTACTACCCTATCTCCATCTATTATCTCAACATCAGGTATATTGTTTTCTATACTTCTGTTGTAAAGTTCCTCTAGGGATTTCATATCCTTATCATCAAAAGCTAGTACTAGGGAACCTATTCTCTTAAAAGGTACATCTAATTCTTCACATACCTTATCAAACATAGGATTTCCCTTTGAGTTGAATTCTGCCATATTCGTACCTGGTTTTGCATCATAACCACCATGAATTATGGCACTATTTGCCTTAGTGGTACCATTGGATACGTCATTATCCTTTTCTACAATGGTTAAATTTAATTTATATTTTGATAATTCCCTTGCTATAAAGTTTCCTATTACCCCAGCCCCTATTATTGTTATATCATACATCAAGATTGCCTCCTTTTTTATTAATAAAGAAAGACCACACTAAATTAAACCTATCATTCCATAGGAAAATTAGTGTGGTTCTCATCATCTCAACCTAATATTTTCTTTTCATTATATATATTTTACGAGTCTTATTCCCATCTGAGAGATCTTTCAATTGCTCGTTTCCAATCTTTATATATTTTATCTACCTTTTCCTTTTCCATTTCAGGTTTGAATACTCTATCTATTGAACATCTCTTTGATATATCCTCTTTGCTTTTCCAAAATCCTACTGCTAACCCTGCTAGATATGCAGCTCCCATAGCTGTTGTCTCTGTTATCTCTGGCCTGTTTACTGGAACTCCAAGAATATCAGATTGAAATTGCATTAGGAAGTTGTTCGCTACCGCTCCTCCATCTACCTTTAATTCCTTTAAATCTATTCCTGAATCCTGTTGCATAGCTTCAAGAATGTCTTTACTTTGATATGCTATAGATTCTAATGCTGCCCTTATAATATGATTTTTATTAGTTCCCCTAGTAAGACCAACTATTGTACCCCTAGCATACATATCCCAATGAGGTGCCCCTAATCCAACAAAGGCTGGTACAATATATACTCCATTGGAATCATCAACTTTGGTTGCAAAGTATTCACTATCTGCCGCATCATTTATCAATCTCAATTCATCCCTTAACCATTGAATTATAGCTCCGCCAACAAATATACTCCCTTCCAAGGCATAGTTTACTTTTCCATCCATCCCCCAAGCTATTGTAGTAATAAGTCCATTTTTAGATTCTACCATTTTTTCTCCAGTATTCATAAGCATAAAGCAACCTGTTCCATAGGTGTTTTTAGCCATACCATCATCATAACATGCTTGCCCAAACAGAGCTGCCTGTTGATCTCCCGCTATACCAGCAATTGGTATCTCTGCTCCTCCATAGGTTTGAGGATCAGTATATCCATATACTTCACTGGAAGCTTTAACTTCAGGTAACATTGAAGCCGGAATATCTAATTCCTTTAAAAGTTTTTCATCCCATTTAAGTTCTTTGATATTGTATATCATAGTTCTTGAGGCATTTGTATAATCAGTCACATGGACTTTACCCCTTGTCAAATTCCAAATAAGCCATGTATCCACATTTCCAAATAGTAGTTCTCCTCTTTTTGCCTTTTCTCTAGCCCCTTCAACATTATCAAGGATCCATTTAATCTTTGTTCCTGAAAAATAAGCATCTACTACCAGGCCAGTGTTTTCCTTAATATACCCTTCTAAGTTTCTTCTCTTTAAATCATCACATATATTAGCAGTTCTTCTACACTGCCAAACTATTGCATTGTATACGGGCTTTCCTGTGTTCTTATCCCAAATAATAGTAGTTTCCCTTTGATTTGTTATACCCATAGCCATAACTTCTTGGGGTCTTACACCAGCAGTTTCCAGTACCTCCCTAGCAACTCCACTTTGAGTTCCCCAAATCTCCATAGGATCATGTTCTACCCAACCTCCATTAGGATAGATCTGTTTAAATTCCTTTTGAGCTACATTTATTATTTTACTATTATGGTCAAAAAGTATAGCCCTTGAACTGGTAGTACCTTGGTCTAATGCCATTATATATTTCTTTTCCATTATTCACCCTCCATAATATATTTCAATATTTTTCAATTATTAGATTATCGTATGATTCCAGTAAACCTTTTCTTTATGTCCATAGATTAAGAAAAAATTGATATAGAAGTGCTCCAATTATACCGCCTACAATAGGCCCAACAACTGGTACCCATGCATATTCCCAGTCTGAATCTCTCTTTCCTGGAATAGGAAGTATAGCGTGGGCTATCCTTGGTCCTAAATCCCTAGCTGGATTTATAGCATAACCCGTTGGTCCTCCTAAACTCAATCCAATACTCCACACCAAGAAACCTGCTAATAATGCACTCAATGGCCCTACTCCATTTTCTCCATAATTTATACCTAAGATCCCTATAACTAATATAGCTGTACCTATAACTTCTGTTATAAAGTTCCACTTTAGATGTCTTATTGCCGGTCCTGTAGAAAATATTCCTAATTTAACATCTGCATCATCAGTAGCTGCAAAGTGATCCCTAAAGGATACATATACTAAAAATCCTCCAACTATTCCTCCTAATGTCTGAGCAACTATATAACCTGGCACTAATGACCAAGAAATATTTCCAACTGTTGCCATAGCAATAGTTAATGCTGGATTTATATGAGCCCCACTCACCCATCCAGTAATATACGCTGCCATAGCTACTGCAAGTCCCCATGCAGTAGCAACAACAATCCAACCGCCATCATGAGCTTTAGATTTTTTAAGCGAAACGTTTGCCACAACCCCATCACCTAATAGAATAAGTATCATTGTACCAAAAAACTCCGCTGTGTACATTGCCATATTTGACATATTAATTCTCCCCTTTTTAATTATTTTAAACATCCAAATATGAATTGTACTACTTAGCAATTATTTTGCAATACCATGTCCCCTTCAAATTAATTACATATACCATACTTCACTGTTACTAGTAGATATCCCCAGTGTGCCTGCATTCAAGCATTCAATTACATCCTCTTTATTCCTTATCAATCCACCAGCAATTATAGGTATTCTAGTTTCCTCATGAATATATTTTATAACTTTAGGTATTATACCTGGAAGAATTTCCACCGCATCAGGTTTGGCTGATTTTATCAACTTTATTCCTCTTTCAAGGGATAAAGAATCTAATATAAAAAGTCTTTGTATAGTAAATAAACCAAATTTTTTAGCTAATTTTATTAAATTACTTTTAGTTGTAATTATTCCATCGGGTTTCACATTTTTAGCTATATATTCTAAGCTCCATTTATCTTTAGCAATACCATCAATCAAATCAATATGGATAAAAACACCTTTATTATGTCTTTTGCATTTATTTACAATTCCCCCTATATTTAATATGTTTCCAGAAAGTAAAAATACATTTTCAACTGGAGATTTCAGCATTTCCTCAAATTTTAATGAGTCGTTTACTGCTGCTATTATGGGATTTTCATGAATGTTTATAAAAAATTTAGTTGCCATAGCACCGTCCTTGTCTTAACTTTTTTTATATTTCAATACTCTTCAATATATTTATTATAGGTTATAATAAAATATACATGTTAATTATTTAAACTACTTAATGAAGTTTTATACTTACTTTTTTTATTATCTTTTCATTAGTTAGTGATAAGGGACATATCTGAGTGATGTTTATTTTAGAGTGTTCGAACAATTAAATTCTAAATACAAAAAACACCTCCATAATTATTGTTTTGTTTTTACCCAATAAAAATAGAGATGTTTATCTTATCACACTTGGAATATTAAACTTTTATATATTCCATCATGGCTATAACCATTGAACTTGCTTAGATAAAAATGCTATTCTTCAATATCAAACGGTATATCCCAATTATGATATACATCTTGAACGTCATCATTGTCTTCTAATGTTTCAATCAATTTTACCATATTTTTAATATCTTTATCATCATTTAGCTTAGTAGTATTTTGTGGTATGAATAAAGTCTCTGCTATTGAAAACTCGTACCCACTTTCGTTTAATGAATCTCTAATTCTATCGAAATCTTCAGTATCAGTCACGATTTCGAATCCATTCTTTTCATTAACAATATCCTCAGCTCCTAAATCTATGGCCTCAAGCATTAATTCATCTTCATCAATAGAATCATTTTTCTCTATAAATAATAGTCCTTTTCTATCAAACATGAATGAAACACATCCTGATTGTCCTAAGTTACCACCAAATTTATCAAAAGCATGTCGTATGTCTGAAGCAGTTCTGTTTCTATTATCAGTTAAACAAGTTACATATACTGCTATTCCTCCTGGTCCATATCCCTCATATTTTATTTCTTCAAAAGAGTCTCCTTCTAGTTCTCCACTACCTTTTTTAATTGCTCTCTCTATATTGTCATTAGGCATATTAGATGCTTTAGCTTTTTCAATAGCAGCTTTTAGTGATGGGTTATATTCTGGATCTGCTCCGCCTTCTCTAGCAGCTACCATTATATATCTTCCTAATTTTGTAAACTCCTTAGCTCTTCTTGTATCTTCTTTGCCTTTTTTATTTTTAATATTATTCCATTTTGAGTGACCTGCCATTACTATTCAACCTCCTTAATTGTTACTAATACATTTTAATATAGTTTGGAAAAGTATAAAATATCATATGTTATAATCCTTAGGTACATATATTGGTGGAAAATTTCTTTTGTGTTCACTTTTTCTATACATTGTGTCTATTTTTTCCACTATATCTTTAGGCCCAGTTTTTTTCTTAATATAATTATCTAAAACATCGTATCCAAATCCCATTTCTTTTTCATCCGTTTGGTTTTTCCAAAGCCCTGCTGTAGGTGATTTATTTATTATTATCTTAGGTATATTTAAACATCTAGCCATTTCGCGAATTTCTGTCTTTGTGAAAGAAGCTAAAGGTAACAAATCCACACCACTATCGCCATGTTTCGTGAAATATCCAACCATAATTTCACTCTTATTACTAGCACCAGTAACTAAATAATTATGAGTTTGGGCATAATAATATAATGTTATCATTCTAAGCCTTGGTTTAATATTTGCAGTAGCTAGATTGTTTGTACCCTCTAAGTTTAAAGATTGTAATAACTGATCATATGTCTCGGTTAAATCAACTTTTTCAACTTTTAAATCTAGGCTATCTGCTACTAACAATGCATGTTCTTCATCTACAGGATTGCTATGACATGGCATTATTAAACCTAAAGAATCTTCTGGAAAGGCTATTTTGGATAATCCTGCTAATACTGCAGAGTCTATACCACCACTTAATCCAAATATTATTCCTTTTGCATTTGCTTCAAACACTTTGCCATTAAGCCATTTTGCTATATTATTACATGTTTTATCCATTATGCTACCTCCATAATTTTACACCTTTAAGTATAAGTTATATCATTGTGGAAAAATTAATAACTAATAACAACCCATAATATCATTATCAATTATACCATAGGGGAGAAAAATATGCATTCTAAATCTATTAAGTTAATTATAATTGGGCTAATAGCAGGTCTAATTAATGGATTATTTGGATCTGGTGGAGGAACTTTAGTAGTTCCTGCTCTTGTTTTTTTACTTGGATTAAAAGACTATAAGGCTCATGCAACTGCAATATCTATAATACTACCTCTAACTATTATAAGTACCTTTATATATCTATATAATAAGATAATAAGATTTGATATAGCAATAATAGTTGGCTTAGGTGGTATTGTTGGTAGCATTATTGGAGCAAAATTTTTAAAAAAAATTCCTACCCCAACACTTAGAAAAATTTTTGGTAGTATTATCATACTTACTGCTATAAGGATGATAATAAGATGAAATTATTTATAATTGGACTTCTATCAGGGATAATAAGTGGAATGGGAATTGGTGGAGGTGCAATACTAATACCTTCTTTGGTGATTTTTGCCAACCTAGAGCAGCAACAAGCACAAGGGATAAATCTTATTGTATTTATTCCTGTATCCATTGTAGCACTAGTAATTCATATCAGAGAAAAAAATATAGAATTTAAATATACTAAATGGATCATTCTAGGAGGTATAGTTAGTACTATCGCAGGTGCACTTATTGCAATTAAATTAAATCCAAATTCTCTTAGAAAGTATTTTGCTATTTTCCTGCTTTTTATAGGAATATATGAATTTTTTAAAAAAGAATAGGACATAATTATGTCCTATTCTTTTTTAATTTGATCAATATAGTATATACATAATCATCATACAGAATATTGAATTCCAAACTTTTCGCCTTTTCGATTATAAACTTAACTTATCTGATTATCTTCCCATCTTTCATTGCAATATATTCCTCATCTATATATTCTATAGTTACATTTCCACTAGTTAAATCCGTAATAGTCTTCTGAAAATATTCCACATCTAAAAATTTAATATAAACAAATATATTAACTGCCTCATCATATGTAATATTATCTATTATATATCCTTCTGTATTTAAATAATTCTCAATCATCCCATATAGAGTATAATCAATTCTAATCTTTAATCGAGTATGAAGAATTTTATCTATTATAGTTCCTGATTCTAACCCAACTTTAGCTCCTTTTGTATAAGCTCTTATAAGCCCTCCAGCTCCCAGTTTTATACCACCAAAATATCTTGTAACCACAATTACCACATTTCTAAGATTTTCTTTTTTTATAACTTCTAATACTGGAATACCCCCTGTGCCAGAAGGTTCCCCATCATCACTAAATCTTTGTATATTGCTATTTTTACCGACAACGTATGCATATACATTATGCGTAGCATCTCTATGTTCACTTTTTATCTTATCAATAAATTCTAAAGCATCATCTTCCTTTTCAACAGGCATAGAATGGCCAATAAATCTAGACTTATTTATTATTATTTCTTCTTCTCCATATCTGTGTACAGTTCTATATATTTTGTCCATTTTAGTCCCTCTTTCTATTAATTAAGTAAATATTTCTAAATATAATATACAATTCGATTATAACATGATTTAAAATTATAATTAATATAATATTATCAAATTAATAATATAAAAAAAGAGGCAGACATTTTTTAAGCCTACCTTAGATTATTTGTTCGATTTTATTTTAAGCAAAGATCTCATTAATTTCACGTTTTTTAAATTGAAGGTATTTTTTATAGGATAAACTCACTAAGGATCTATCTTGACTGTAAGTAATCATTTCAATTGCCTTATCAACTGGATAAAATCCACCATCTCTAAAGCTTTCTTTTTTATTTATATTACAATGTTCATTTAGCGATTCCATTACATACCAAATAATTATGTTACATACTGATTGTTTTCTTGATAAAGAAAAAAATTCGTAACTAGTCTCTCCAGCAGTAGAAACAATATTGGCATCAACACCAGTTTCATATTTTATACGATCAATAGCTGTTTCTATTGGGAGAGAACCATTACGAATTTTCCCTTTAGGTAATATCCATTCATTTTTATCATTTTTTAATATTAATACCTTATCTTTGTTAAAAACCACACCGCCAGCACAATTTCTTACAATCATAGAACTCAGCCTCCTTTATTGTATTACTATTATCATACCCAAAATCCATTAATAATTCAATCAATTTTAAATCTTAAAAATATTATTTTGATGTTTGATTTATACCAAATACATTGAGCACCTTTTATAATCTGCAATATTTATATTAAGTTTTAATTCTACTCCATTTTCCTTATATTTAATATATTCAAAATTATAATTATCCAATAAATAACTAACTAATGATTGATTATCATAAGGAACTATTAGTGTAACATTTCTATACTGAGTCGAAAGATTATCCTGAATCATTTTTAACAATTTATCTATATTAGTAGAATATTTGCTTGAGATAAAAATTTTCTTTTCTACATATCGATTATCCAATATTAAATCACCAATATTGGCTTTATCCATTTTGTTAAAAACTGTGATTATAGGTTTATTTAAAACTTGTAAGTCCTTTAGAATATTATATGTAGTTTCTATTTGTATATCTAAATTTTTATTAGAAGCATCTACTACATGAAGTAATAAATCTGCATATCTTATTTCTTCTAAGCTCCCCTTAAAAGCTTCTATTAAATGAATAGGAAGCTTGCTAACAAATCCTACTGTATCTGTGAGTAAAAACAACTGCCCATTTGGAAGTTTTGCCTTTCTTAAAGAGGTATCTAAAGTTGCAAAAAGCATATCATTTGCAAATACTTTTTTAGATGCGTCACCGTCACTGTACATTTTCATTATTTTATTCAATAAAGTAGATTTTCCTGCATTTGTATACCCTACCAATGCAACAATAGGTAATGAAGAATTTTTTCTTTTCTTTCTCTTTATATCTCTTGTTTTTTCTACTTCTCCTAAAGCTCTTTCAATATTATTTATCTCTTTAAGCAAATGTCGTCTGTCCGTTTCTAACTTTTGTTCCCCAGGACCTCTAGTTCCTATTCCACCACCTTCACTTGACAAATATTGTCTAAACCCAACTAATCTAGGCAATCTATATCTCAATTGAGCCAGTTTTACCTGTAATTTACCTTCTTTAGAATTTGCTCTATTAGCAAATATGTCCAAGATTAAATTTGTTCTATCTACAACTTTTTTATCAATTATTTCCTCTAAGTTTCTAAGCTGTGCACCAGATAATTCATCATTAAATACTACTGTATTGATATTCAATTCATCACAATAATTCTTTATTTCTATTGCTTTTCCTCTTCCTATAAAATATGCAGGATCAATTGAATCCTTTCTCTGCATAACTCTGGTTACAACAATACCTCCAGCTGCACTTACTAATTGTTCTAGTTCATTCATAGAGTCATCTATATCCATAACATCATCCTTCAATTGAACTCCTACAATCAATGTTTTTTCTTTTCTAATATCTTCTATTTTCAATTTATCTTCCTTTCTATTTAGAATCTTATGATTTTATTATATCACTTATACTTATTTTATTTAACTATATTTAACATTTCATCTTCAGGTACATTGATATATTGGTCTGGAACTTCACCTACTATAATTGTTTCTGCTATAGGTACATTAGTTGTAACTCTTATATCTTCTGATACTAAAGGTAAGATCATCTTGATATCAGTGTTCACAATAATATATATTCTGTGCCTTGTTTGGTTTATACCAGTTGACTCAAATTCAGTAGCGAAATCTACCGATACAGACCCTTGACGGGCTATTTTTATACTTATGCTAGGTAAATTTATAAGTTGTGTATCAAAAGCATTTGTTAAAGGTACTTTAATAATAGATTCTGATATCTTTTTTAATTGATCTTGAACTGCTAAAGCCACCTTGGAAGCTATATCATTCATTAAAATAGTATTAGCCTGCATGAGAGTAACCCTTCCCTCATTATCATATCTTACAAAGATTAAATCATTATAATTTATGTCCCTTTTTATTTTAGTACTTATAATATGATTTATTGCTTGTGTAGTCACTGATTTGGCTCTAATCTCAGAAATAGCAACAATAGTGGGCCTAATGTTTTTATCAACATATTTATATATGTATAATCCCAATATTAATATGGCAATAATCCATAATATTAATCCCTTTCTTTTCATTATATATAAATAATGTTTCATATAATACCCCTCCTAATATATAATATATGCATATTCTAAAAGATAAGGATATATTTTAATCAAATATAAGATTTATTTATAGTAATTCAATTTATTAACAATAATTAGTTTGTATGTTATAATTAATTTAATTATCACCTGTTCGTATATAAGGAGGTATTTTAATGTCAGAGGAAAATAAGAAAAAAACAAAATTAAAGAGGGAAAAAGGTTTCAAAAATTTATTTATAGCATTATTCGTAATAGGTGTCATTGCAGCAGGTGTAGTAAGTGGCATTGTTATTGCCATTGCTAAAGATGCTCCAGAAATAAATCCTACAAATATTAACTCTTTGTTGGATCAAACTTCTATTATTTTGGATCAAAATGACAATGTATTGGAGAAGATTCAAACAGAAGAATATAGAACTATAGTAAGTATAGATGAAATGCCTGATCACTTAAAGGATGCATTTATAGCTATAGAAGATGAACGTTTCGAAGATCATATTGGTGTAGATCCAATAGGAATCATAAAATCAGCTATTGAAAACATGAGAGCAGGTGAAATAGTAAGAGGAGGAAGCACTATTACTCAACAGTTAGCAAAAAATTTGTATCTTTCCACTGAAAAAAAATTTAGTAGAAAAATACAAGAAGCTTACTTATCGTTACAAATTGAACAAGAATTGACGAAAGATCAAATATTGGAAGCGTATTTCAATAGAATATTTTTAGGCCAAGGAGCATATGGTGTTCAGGAAGCTGCACAGACCTATTTTTCAAAAGATGTACAAGATTTAACCATTGCAGAATCTGCTACTTTAGCTGGTATTGCACAAAGTCCTACTAGGTATGCATTATATAAATCCATAAAACCTGAAAATTTCGATGATAAGAATCATATAGAAGTAGGCCAAGTAGATATACTAGGTGAAAAATATATTGCAATCTATAATGAAAGAGCAATTGAACGTCAAAAAACTGTACTAAATAAAATGTTAGAGCTTGGAAAAATTTCTAAAGAAGAATATGATACTGCTTTAAATGAAGATATCAAATCTAAAATTAAACCAGGTCAAAAGAAAATACAAGGTATTTCTTCTTATTTTAATGACTATATTAAAGCTCAAGCAATAGATGCAATGATAAACGAACTAGGTTATACTAAAGAACAGGCAGAAAACAAACTGTATACTGGTGGATTAAAAATATATTCAACAATGGATTTGAAGTTGCAAAAAACAATAGAAGATATCTATGATAATTTTACTGAACATTTATTAGGTAATACAGAAAACATCAATTCTCCTGCTTTAATAAGTTGGAAACGAGATAATGCTAGTAATATAGTAAATAATAATAATAATATTATTTTTTATAATAAACAGAATTTATTAGATGAAAACTTCAATTTAATAGTGGAAAAAAATACTTTCGAATTAATAAATGATAATTTAATTATAAAAAATAAAAAGCTAATTCCATACAACAACACTATAGATATAGGAGACTATTATACTATAAATGACGAAAAGAATTTGGTAACCCATAGAGTTGGTAACCTATCTCTGTCTGAAGATGGGTTTACAGTAGGAGAAGATGGATCTATTACTATTTCTAATAAGTTTATAAATGAAAATCCCGATTTCTACTCAATTAATGAACAAGGTGATTTGATCATCAATACAAAATATTTCTATAGACAAGAAAAAGGAATTGTTCAACCACAATCATCTACTATAATAATTGACTATAGGACTGGTCAAATAAAAGCTTTAGTTGGTGGTAGAGATGTAGAAGGTACTAGAATTCTTAATCGTGCTACTTCATCTCCAAGACAGCCTGGATCAACAATTAAACCTATAGCCGTTTATTTGCCAGCGTTAGATAATGGATATACAGCAGCAACTCCAATAGATGATTTGCCCTTCTATGTTAGTGGCAAGCTTTGGCCAAATAACTGGTATACAGGCTATAGAGGAACTTATACATTAAGACAATCTGTTGAGCAGTCAGTAAATGTTAACTCAGTTAAAACAGTTCAAAATATAGGAGTGCAAACTTCTATGGAATATCTAAGTAAAATGGGAATAATAGATGCAACCAACCCTTCAAATGATAATTTTATTACTAGAGCTGAAAATAACTCTAATAATGATGAAAACCTATCTGCATTGGGTTTAGGAGGTATGACTAGAGGGTTAACACCTTTGGAAATGACTGCAGCGTATGGTTCTATAGCCAATGGCGGAACTTATACCGAACCTATAGCTTTTACTAAGATATTAGATAATGATGGTGAAATATTAATAGATCATACACCTAAACAAAACACAGTGGTTTCTCCTCAAACTGCATTTATTATGTCAGATATTTTAAGAACGACAGTTAGCAATGGCATAGCTGGAAAAGCTCAGATTCCTAATATGCCAACAGCCGGTAAAACAGGTACAACTCAAGATAAAGCTGATGCCTGGTTTGTGGGGTATACGCCTTATTATGTAACAGGATTATGGATTGGTAATGATTCTCCTCAAATCAAGTTAAATCAAGGTAGTACAATGGCTGCACAATTATGGAAAATAGTTATGACAAAAGTTCACGAAGGATTAGAACCAAAGAATTTTGAACAACCAAAAGATATTATTACAGTAAATATATGTACTGAATCCGGCAAATTGCCTACAGAGCTATGTAAGGATGACCCAAGAGGCAGCACAATTAGAAGTGAAAAATTTGTTAGAGGAACTCAGCCAAAAGAATTCTGTGATGTACATGTTAAAGAAAAAATCGATACTACTACAAATAAGATTGCAAGTGAGTATTGCCCTAAAAACAAAGTAGAAGAAAGAGTATTTATACAAAGGAATCCAGCTTATAAACCTGGTGATAATAATGGAATAGTGCCAAGTGATTATAAATATACTGTACCAACAGAAATATGTAATGAACATGATCAAGATAATTGGATTGAAGATTGGCTGGACGATCTAATAAATAATGGTCCTGATGATAAGAAAAATAATAAGAATAAGAAAAATAAGGACAATAATGGTCATGGTGACAACAAACATGATGATAGAAATAATCGAAATGAAGACGATGATTAGTCAAATAAAGGAGCCAACAATGAATATGGCTCCTTTATTTTTTTGTCTTTGGATATGAAAGAATAGCCATAATATATCCAAATAATATAGCCGCAGCTACAGCACCAGCAGATGCCTCCAAACCTCCTAGGAAAGCACCAAGGAGTCCTTTTGACTTTGCTCCTTCAATCGCTCCCTTACTCAATGTATGCCCGAAACCAAGTATTGGTACAGTGGCACCAGCCTCTGCGAACTTAGCTAAGGGTTCGTATATTCCTATTGCTCCAAGTGCTACCCCTATCACTAAGAATATCACTAGAATATGACCAGGGGTTAATTTGGTAGTATCGAGTAATATCTGCCCAATAACGCATATCAATCCACCTACGACAAAAGCAATCAAGTATTCCATATATTTATCCTCCCTAATCCTTTAAATTATCTATAGTCACTGCATGAGCTATGCCTGGGATCGATTCTCCTTGTAATGTAGAAATAGGAGAATGTAGTGCACCAGTTGAAATCAATAATACTCTATTTAAATTCCCTTTTAACATTTCTTTATAAATATATCCATTAAAAACTACAGCAGAACAAGCACACCCACTACCGCCTGCGTGAGTATCCTGCTCTACACCATCAAATATTTTGATTCCACAATCTGTGTAATTTTGAGAAAGATCATATCCTTCTTTACGCATTAAGTCTAACACTATTCTTTTTCCAACTAATCCTAAATCTCCAGTTATGATTAGATCATAATCATCTGGATTATAACCAGTATCTTTAAAATGTTGAGATATAGTGTCAATTGCTGCTGGAGCCATAGCACCTCCCATATTATTTGTATCTGTTATACCAAAATCCTTTATCTTACCAGGAGTAATATAAGTTATATAAGGTCCTTCTCCTGTAGCTGATAATATAGTTGCTCCAGCACCAGTTACAGTCCATTGAGATGCAAAAGACCTTTGCGACCCATATTCTAAAGGAAATCTAAATTGTCTTTCTGCAGAACTAAAATGGCTAGAAGTAGCACAAACTACTTTATCAGCAAAACCACCTTCAACTATCATAGAACCAATGCTTAAAGATTCTGTCATAGTTGAACAAGCTCCATATAACCCAAAATATGGTAAAGTTATTTGTCTTGCCGTATAAGAAGAAGATATAATCTGATTTAATAGATCTCCTGATACTAAATATTGCAAATCATTCATAGAAATATTCGCATTTGAAATTGCTAATTTAATAGCTTCCTCTTGTATTTTAGCTTCAGCTTTTTCAAAAGATTCCTGTGCCCATGTATCATCCTCCAATATAATATCAAAATAATCTTTTAAAGGACCATCTCCTTCCTTAGGACCTACAATTGACGAAGTCCCAATTATTGAAGGAGGATTAGGGAATTTTATCGTCTGTGAGCCAATACGTTTTTTTATCATAATATCACCTTCCTGCTGTAAACATTAAATATAAAATTCCTACTACAACTGAACTCCCAATTCCATATACCAATACAGGTCCTGCTATTGTAAACATTTTAGCTGCAACACCAAAAATAAGTCCTTCTCTTTTATATTCCATTGCTGGAGCAACAATAGAATTGGCGAATCCAGTAATAGGTATAGCTGCTCCTGCACCGCCAATTTTCCCTATTGTATCATATACTCCAATGCCAGTTAAAAATGATCCAATAAAGACTAATATTATGGCAGTTGCAGAAGCTACTGATTCTTCTCCCAGTTCGAATCTAAACAATATATTTCTTATAATCTGTCCTATTAAACATATAGTTCCTCCAACCAAAAATGCATTTATAATATTCTTAAAATATGTAGGCTTAGGTATTTTTTGTTCTGCATATTTTTGGTATTCTTTGTTGTTCATTTTATCCATTATCCCACTCCTATCTTTTTATATATATTAACCAATAAAATAAAGAACCTAATGTTTTACCAATTAATAGTGAAAATATAATAAATCCCAATTTATGTTTGATTTTAAACTTTTTTGCAAATACTGGAATTACATTTAGAACTTCTGCTAAAGCCGAAGAAAACAAACCTATAAACATTCCTATAATTAACGATGCAAGTACGCCAAAAATTCTATTTAACCTGACGCTGAAATTAGAGAAATATAAAAAGCTAAAAATTACAGCTCCTAATGTAAAACTATGTTGATATATTTTTATAAATTTTTTTGTTTTAGTAATTTGTACCACTCTCGGTATAAAGTCTAATAGCGTTAAAAACGCTGCAACTGCACTACCTATAGTTATTCCTGCTGATAACCCAATAAGAGCCAAAACGATAAGTTTCATTTCTTAATTCACCACCAAGTATCAATGCTTATCTTTTAGTTCATGGACAATGTTATCTTCAACGTCTTTATCATACATATATAATTCAACTTCCAAAGGTCCTGGCTCCTGACGTCTTCGTCTGCTAAAGCTGAACACTCTATAAAAAAAAGCGAAAATACCCAAACCTATACCTATTGAAAAAGGGATAGTCACTATCTTAGGATTTTCTTCTCTACTTCCTGTTATAATATAAAATATTTTTTCTATAGCATTTTTCATTTCTACATCTTCAAAAAAATTTATAATCGCAATTGCTGCACCAAAGAATAATAATAAGCAAACAAAGAAAACCTTTAAAAAATTCAAGAGTACTTTTGGCTCTTCTTGTTCTTTTATCTCCAGTAGAACATCTGGACCACCTACTATATTAACATCAATATTTTCGATGCTATCCAATACCTTTGTAATAATTTCATTTCCAGAAATATAATCATACATTTCTTTTTCCTTACCATTGTAAATTCTTGTTTTCTCAACTTTTTTCTTAATTAGATTATTTTTACAATATACTTCACCAACATCTTCTACATATACATGTGTATTCACGTCTACAGAATACTTGGTTTTAAGATTTATATATACTTGTTCGTTATTTATATTGTTCACCCCTTATTAAAAAATTATTAACATAAGTTGCTTTTTTAGGAATCTCATTGTTTGTTCCTAATTCCTTATACCATATAACACAACCAACTATAGTTAATATTACAATTAGGGTAATTATTATACTTTTCCTATTCTTATATGTTTTAGCGCTATCATACATTTGATTAATCACTCCAATCTATACTTATTATTCTCTTTTATCATTTTTTTAATTCAAAATAAATAAAGCATAATACAAAATTGTATTATGCCTTAGCTAACTTTTTTTTCATCTCTTCTACTATTCTTTTCTCTATTCTAGATACTTGCACCTGTGATATCCCTAGCAATTTTGCTACTTCTACTTGTGTCTTATCTTTAAAATATCTTAATACTATAATCTGTCTATCTCTTTCTTTTAATTCTCCCAACAGTTCCTTTAACATTATTTTATCTAATAAATCCTTTTCAGTATCTTCCTCTAAACTTACTTTATCAATTAAGTAGAGAGGATTTCCTTCATTTTGATGAATTATATCATATAGATAATCTGGATGATAAGATGATTCTAAAGCCATAACTATTTCTTCTTTATCAATATTAAGTTCATCCGAAATTTCTTGAATAGTTGGTTCTCTACCAATTTCTTTTAAGAGTGCTTCTTGAGTATACTTTACTTTGTTTGCAGTTTGTTTCAATGATCTACTAACTTTTATAATACCATCATCTCTTAAAAAACGCTTAATTTCTCCAGCAATCATAGGTACAGCATAAGTTGAAAATTTTACATCATAAGAGTCATCGAATTTATCTATTGCCTTTAAAAGTCCTATACTTCCTATTTGAAATAGATCATCAGCCTCATATCCTCTATTAGTAAACCCTCTCAAAACACTTCTTATGAGACCTATATTATGCTTTACTAGCTCATCTTTTGCTTCCATATTCCCTTTCTGGGATTCCTGAATTAATTCCATAGTTCTTTCGTGACTCAATAAATCATTATCTCTATTCCCTTTTTCCATAATATCTACTCCCTATTAGAGAGGCTTTTAAACATCTTTGTCATCTTTATTTTAGTGCCTTTATTTACATGACTTTCTACTGTTAAATCGTCCATAAATGTTTCCATAACAGTAAATCCCATGCCAGATCTCTCTAAGTCTGGTTTAGATGTATAAAAAGGTTCCATAGCTTTGTTAATATCTGCAATTCCTTTACCATGATCTTCAATGGTTATTTCTATTATATTGTTTTCAATAGTTGTTTCTACTATTACTATACCTTCTCCATATTCATACCCATGGATTATTGCATTAGTAACTCCTTCGGATACTGCCGTCTTTATATCCGATAATTCCTCTATAGTCGGGTCAAGTTGTGAAGCAAATGCAGCTACTACAACTCTAGCAAAAGATTCATTACTGGATTTGCTCAAAAACTCTAGTTTCATACAATTTTTTTCTACCATTTTATCATCCTCCCTAGCCCTTAATAGCCTCATCAATAGTTGAATACACTTTTATTATCTTCATCAATCCAGACATCTTTAAAATCTTATTTACATAAGGACTTGTACTGACAATTAATAGATTACCATTCCTTTCTTTACAATTCTTATATCTTCCCATTACAAGACCTATGCCTGAACTATCCATAAACTTTAATTGACTTAAATCCAGTATTATATTCAATAAATTATTATTGTAATAATACTGTTCAATCTTTTTTCTTGCATCTTCAGATGTATGATGATCTAACTCCCCTTTTAATTCTACTACTAGATAATCGTTTACAATATCTGTTGATAATTGCAATCTATATCCCCTCCTATTAGATATTCCCTATGTAATTCTATTAAGACATCCCTTTCTCCTTCAAAGAAAAAGTACTATTTTTGTTGCAAAAAGTAAAAAAGAGTCTAAAAAGACCCTTTTTATTAAATAAATCTAATTATCTTTACTTGCTAAAACTACTTGACTTAATAATATTGTAGTAGTAACACTACCTACACCACCTGGAACCGGGGTTATTTTACTTACCTTTTGAAATACATTATCATAATCTACATCTCCACTAAGTTTACCGTTTTGATCTAAACTTACTCCTACATCAATTACTATGGATTTATCGTTAAAATATTTTTCATCAAAAAACTTTGCTTTTCCCAAAGCTACAATTACTATATCTGCGTTATTTGTAACTTTATCTAAATCTTTAGTTCTAGAATGACAAATAGTTACAGTAGCATTCTCCTTTAATAACATCATAGTTAAAGGTTTACCTACAACCATGCTCCTATTTACAACTACTACGTTTTTCCCTTCTAAAGGTATATCATAATATTCAAGTATTTTCATAGCTGCCTTAGGTGTACAGGGTGCAAAACCATCCATCTGACCTTCAAATATTTTTTCTAAATTTAATGGATTCATACAATCCACATCTTTTAAAGGACTGATGGTGTTTCTAATAATCTCCTCATTAATATGTTTTGGTAATGGTCTAAATATCAGTATACCTGAAATATCGTCATCTTTATTTAACTTTTCTATTAATTCAACTAAATCTTCTGTTGTAATATTAACATCTCTTTCAATGACTTTTGATTGGATACCTATGTTATTACAATTCTTAACAATACTTTTTTCATAAGAGATATCTCCAGGATTATCACCTAATCTTATAATAGCTAAACTTGGCACTTTGTTTGCTTTTGCTAGTTCCTCAATATCCCTTCTCATATTCTCCTTAAGTTGATTGGCCACAACTTTTCCCTTTAATATTTCCGCCATTATAATACCTCCTTAATATTATATTAAGTAAACTCTATTTTTTATATACTATAAGAAAGACAACAGTATAATAATGTTTCATATTTATACTATTGCCTTTTAGTTTAAAAAAATGCTTATAATCTATTTGGATAATAACTAATATTAATTGAACCGTTGAATGTTTTAAATTTTTCTTTTATTTACATCATTATAATATATATTTATTTTACTATCAATGAAAAGTTAAAAAATAGTAAAAAAAGGGGCTGTTTCAAAATAGAAAAGCCTTAAAAGAAAAACAGGTCGAAGAGCGCTAGCTCTAAGACCTGTTTTTTAGTATAATTTAACTACCATACAAAATCATACTAGATTTAATCATAAAGCAAAGATCAAA
>NZ_JAIOUP010000019.1 GCF_019931165.1 Schnuerera sp. xch1 | reverse complement strand
AAAGATTCGGAGTAAGTGTAGATGCTATAATAAGAGCGAACCCAGGAGTAGATCCAAATAGACTTCAAATAGGGCAAAGGATTTGTATACCAAGACCTGGTACTCCAACTCCACCTTGTCCAAATGGATTTCTCTATAGTATAAGAGCTGGAGACACATTCTTTCTATTAGCACAAAGATTTGGAGTAAGTGTAGATGCTATAATAAGAGCGAACCCAGGAGTAGATCCAAATAGACTTCAAATAGGGCAACTAATATGTATACCAACTTCTTAAAATAAAAGGAGCCTTAGGCTCCTTTTATTAACATTCTTTATCTTTCACGCATAGTATATAATGCAAATAATAATAAGAAAGAAAGGTGATTAATATGACTGGAAAGGATGATGATAGGAAAAAATGCCCACCTAAAAGCTTTCCGTATACAATCAAATCGGGAGACACCCTATATTTTTTAGCTAAAAGATATAATACAACTGTGGAAGCAATTGAGAGAATAAACCCAGGGATAGATCCAGAGAACTTGCAAATAGGGCAAGTAATATGTATACCAAGGAAAGAGCACCCA
Organism: Schnuerera sp. xch1; assembly: GCF_019931165.1. Taxonomy (GTDB): domain Bacteria; phylum Bacillota; class Clostridia; order Tissierellales; family Tepidimicrobiaceae; genus JAIOUP01. The sequence continues at coordinate 42,651 of NZ_JAIOUP010000019.1, read as the reverse complement.
ATGCCACCTTGTCCAAACGGATTTTACTATACTATAAGAGCTGGAGATACATTTTTTATGTTAGCACAACGTTTTAATGTAAGCGTACAGTCCATAATAAATGCAAACCCAGGGGTAGATCCAGAGAACTTGCAAATAGGGCAAGTAATATGTATACCAAGGAAAAAGCATCCAATGCCACCTTGTCCAAACGGATTTTACTATACTATAAGAGCTGGAGATACACTTTTTATGTTAGCACAACGTTTTAATGTAAGCGTACAGTCCATAATAAATGCAAACCCAGGGATAGATCCAGAGAACTTGCAAATAGGGCAAGTGATTTGTATACCAAGAGGAATGCATCCAATGCCACCTTGTCCAAACGGATTTTACTATACCATAAGAGCTGGAGATACACTTTTTATGTTAGCACAACGTTTTAATGTAAGCATACAGTCCATAATAAATGCAAACCCAGGAATAGATCCAGAGAACTTACAAATAGGTCAAGTGATATGTATACCTAGAAAATGTGTTGTATTTTGCTTTTAATATAAAAAAGCCCATAATTATGGGCTTTTTTATATTATATATTAGTTTCTTTTTTTGTTTTTAAAGATAGTATATCTGCTGGACAATTTTCAACGCAGGTAGCACATTTTATGCAGTCAATGTTATCAAACTGGTTATCTTCTGAAAATTTCAGATAGGGTGCCAATTGAAAAGGACAAACTTTTGAACATTTTCCACAAGTATAACACATATCTTTATTTGAAATAGTAATCTTTTTTTCAGTATTTTTGTTAACTCCTGTTATTTTTCCTAAGATATACGATAATTTCTGCATCGTACCCATAGGACAGAATTGACACCATGTTCTCGGATTTATGAATACAGCAAAAAAGCCTCCTATAACTAAAACTATTAAATAGGTATTAGAAAATATGGCTCCTAATTTATCAAAAAAATCCAAAGAACCCCATAGGCTAAAAACGTTTATTACCTTTTTAGAGAAATTATATGTGAAAAATATAAAAAAGCTTATAGACAAAGGCTTAGATTTTAGGAAATTAGGAATTTTTTTGTTTAAACTTATAGGCATAAGAACTTTATCAAACAAAGAACCGTGTGGACAAAAGTTTCCACACCAGTATCTACCTGTAAAAAATGCAGTAATTATTAATCCAATCATAATAAATACAACAAATAAACCTAGCTTTGGTTCCCATAAACCACCAATTGCTACCAATATCGTAAATATCCATGCATATTTTCTAATATTTGTAAAAGTACGATTAGTTTTAATGTAATAATCTTTCATAAAAAATCTCCTCTATATTTACAATATACTATACAGGGGTATACTAACATTATAGCTACTGAAACCTGATTTGTAAAGGGAGATAGGTAAAATATTTAAAAAGATTTTATATTTATTGACATCAAAGATTAATTATGCTACTATATACATATTCACTATATACATTATGCATATAGATAATTCATTATAGCTTTGAAGGATGTGATTATTTGAATAGGAAGGTATGTCATAACGGAAGAAATAATGGTGGAGGTAAAATTTTAGAAGCTTGTTTATTATGCTTATTAAAAGAAAAAGGAATGGATTATGGTTATGGTCTTATGACAAAGTTATCCACTTTCGGGTTTAATGAGGAAAACATCAATATAGGTACCTTATATCGTTGCTTGAGGAAATTAGAAAGCCAGAAGATAGTTGAATCTAGTTGGATGGATAGCGATCAAGGACCCAAAAAGAGAGTTTATAATATTACATCTCAAGGGGAACAAGAATTGGAAAATTTAATTGGTTTTCTTGAAAATAGAAGATCGGTTATAGAACATGTTTTAAATTATTATGAAAAAACAAAAGAATAAATAAAAGTCTAGGAGGTTAGAAATGCAAAGCAAAATTTTATATTTAGCAACTATTGGTTTGATTTTATTATCTTTTTATAAGGATAGAGATAAAACAAAGAAATCTCTTGAAAAGGCTTGGAAAGCTTTCGAAAACATTTTGCCGCAATTTTTAGGAGTAATTACTTTAATTGGAATAATGATAGCTTACCTTGATCCTGAGACCATAAGTTCTTTAATAGGTAGTTCATCAGGATGGTGGGAATATTTACTATGCCTGTAGAAATTAAGTATTTTGGCAAGAAAGTATCTATTTTAAGAAATGGATTAGCATTTATATTTTCTTTTATAGTTGCTTTTATAATTGGAAAGGTGGTAGGATAGATGAAATTAATAAAAAGATACTCATTTTTTATTGGTACTTTAATACTAACATTGTTAATAATACTCATTAATAGAGAAGTGGGGATGAAGGCTGTTGATACTATTGCATATAGTTTTAAGGAAATGTTAGTTATAATACCTCCTATTTTTATTTTACTTGGATTATTGGATGTATGGGTTCCAAAGAAAACTATGACAAAATATATGGGGGAAGATTCTGGGCTAATAGGAATATTATTATCTTTTCTCTTAGGTTCTGCAGCAGCTGGTCCATTATATGGAGCCTTTCCAGTTGCAGCTGTATTTATGAAAAAAGGAGTTAAGTTTTCAAATGTATTAATATTTATTGGTGCTTGGTCTACCACAAAAATACCTTTATTCTTATTCGAGTCAACATTTTTAGGGTTTGAGTTTGCATTAACTAGATTAGCTATAAATATTCCGGGTATTTTATTAATAGTACATATAATATCTGGAATGATTAATGAAGAAGAACGAATAAATATATATAAAACAGCATCTGATTTATAAAGAATATTTTGATAAAATTTTTTGTAATAGGATCATAAGTATTATATTAAAGAGCAGATAAAATTATTGCAATAGATATGTAATAATGCTTATAATATTAGACGTGTTTGCATATCTATTGTGATGGTTTATTAATATTGGTATTAATATGTTTATTATGAAAAGATATATACTCTAACAAACAAAATTTATAGTATAATATAGATACATGATAATATAATTAAAGAAAGATAATCAAGATATTAACGACATTTGTATTTAAATATTAACTGTGATATAATTCTCAAAACTATTTTATGATAGAAATCAATTTTTATTTTATATATAGAACAAGTTAAGGAGGTATAGCAGGTATACTGCAAAAGATATGATAAATATACATTTAGGTTTAGATGTTGGTTCTACTACTGTTAAACTCGTAGCTTTGAATTCTTCTTATGATACCATATATAGTACTTACAAAAGACATTATTCAGATGTTAGAAACAGTATTAAGGAAGTATTAATGGATGCATATAGAAGATTTAAAAACGAAGCTATATCCATTATGGTTACAGGTTCAGGAGGACTTTCTGTACATAAATGGTTAGAAATTCCTTTTATACAAGAAGTAGTAGCATCTACAACAGCAATTAGAAAATTCATACCAGAAACTGATGTAGCAATTGAATTAGGAGGGGAAGATGCAAAGATAACCTATTTAGATGGAAATGTGGAGCAACGAATGAATAGCATTTGTGCTGGAGGAACTGGTGCATTTATAGATCAAATGGCATCTTTGCTTGAAACGGATGCTGAAGGATTAAATAAGCTTGCTTTGAATCATGAATCCATATATTCTATAGCTTCAAGATGTGGAGTATTTGCAAAGACTGATGTTCAGTCTTTGATTAATCAAGGGGTTTCAAAGGAGGATATTGCGGCTTCCGTATTTCAATCTGTAGTAAATCAAACTATTTCAAATCTTGCTTGTGGTAGACCTATAAAAGGCAGAGTAGGTTTTTTAGGCGGACCGTTATATTTCTTGTCAGGATTACGAGATAGATTCATAGAGACTTTAGAGTTAAAGGATAGCGAGATAATATTTCCTAAGGATTCTCAATTATTTGTTGCTATAGGTGCAGCAATTGCTTCAATAGATGAAAAACCATTGAGCTTTGAAGAATTAAGGAATAGATTAAGAGATTTTGATAAACCTATAGAGTCAGAGATTAAAAATATAAGTCCATTATTTATGGGCAAGGATGAGTTAGAACAATTCAGATTAGAGCACGAAAATCATAAGATGAAATATAAGGATATTACTGCTTTAAAAGGGAAAGCTTTTTTAGGGATAGATGCAGGATCTACCACAACTAAGGCCATTCTAATAGATGAAGACAGTAATATCCTCTATAGTTATTATGGAAATAATAAAGGTAGACCTTTGGATTTAACAATTAAAATAGTAAAAGATATATATGAAAAATTACCAGAAGGAGAGATGATAACATACTCAGCCATTACTGGATATGGTGAAGAATTTATAAAGGCTGCATTGAATATCGATATAGGAGAAGTTGAAACTATAGCTCACTACAAAGCAGCTTGTTTTTTTCAACCAGAGGTAGATTTTATATTAGATATTGGCGGACAAGATATGAAATGTATGAAGATAAAAGATGGTGTAATAGATAGCGTACTTTTAAATGAAGCATGTTCTTCTGGATGTGGTTCATTTTTGGAAACATTTGCTCATTCATTAAATATGTCTGTAGAGAATTTTTTAAATGCAGGACTTTTAGCAGAAAACCCTGTTGATTTAGGTTCTAGATGTACTGTATTCATGAATTCAAAGGTAAAACAGGCCCAGAAGGAAGGGGCTACAATTGGAGATATAGCAGCCGGACTTTCTATTTCTGTAATTAGAAATGCATTGCAAAAAGTAATAAAGATAAGAGATCCTAAAGAATTAGGAAAGAACATTGTGGTCCAAGGAGGAACTTTCTACGGTGATGCTATTGTTAGAAGTTTTGAACTATTATCTGAAAGAAAGGTTGTAAGACCGGATATTCCGGGATTAATGGGTGCCTTGGGGGCAGCTATAATAGCCAAAGAAAGATGTGTAGAAGGGGAAAAATCTACTATACTTTCAAAGGAAGATTTGGATAACTTTTCATATAGGGCTAAAAAAGCTAGATGTGGCCGTTGTGGCAATAACTGTTTGTTAACTATAAATATATTTGAAGATGGCAAAAAATATATAACTGGAAACAAATGTGAAAAAGGTGCCGGAATAGACAAGGGTAAAGAGAGGATTCCAAATTTATTTGAATATAAGTATGGCAGAATATTTGATTATGAACCTTTAGCAGCGGAAGAAGCTAAACGAGGTGTAGTTGGAATACCAAGGGTATTAAACATGTATGAGCATTATCCATTTTGGCATACATTCTTCACAGAATTAGGTTATAGAGTAGAATTATCTGCAGAGTCTACTAGAGGGACTTATGAAAGAGGGATTAGCTCTATATCAAGCGAAACAGCATGTTATCCGGCTAAAATAACTCATGGACATATTATGGAGTTAATTGAGAAAGGTATTAAATTTATATTTTATCCTTCAATCTTCTATGATAGAAAAGAGGATTTAGAAGCTGATAATAATGTTAATTGCCCTGTGGTAATAGGTTATCCTGATGTAATAAAACATAATGTAGAAGAATTAAAGAACGAAGATATATTATTCATGAATCCCTTCTTAAGTTTTGATGATAAGGAAAGACTAAGAAAAAGATTAGTTGAGGAATTTAAGAGATTTGACATTTCTGCAAAAGAAATCAAATCAGCTGCTGATAAAGCTTGGGAAGAAAGAATTAGATATACAAAAGATATACAGAGAAAAGGAGAAGAAACTTTAGAATATATTGAAAAAGAAGGGATAAAGGGGATTGTATTAGCAGGTAGGCCTTACCATATTGATAAGGCAATTAATCATGGAATACCTGGATTGGTTACTTCCTTAGGTATGGCTGTTTTAACCGAGGATTCAATAGCTCATTTAGGTAAAACCGAGAGACCCTTGAGAGTTTTAGACCAATGGGTATATCATGCTAGATTGTATAGAGCAGCAAATTTTGTAGCTCAGCAAGCAAATTTAGAATTAGTACAATTGAATTCATTTGGTTGTGGGTTAGATGCAGTAACAACAGATCAAGTAGAAGAAATTCTCAGTCAGTATGGAAAGATTTATACAGTTCTTAAGATAGATGAAGTTAGTAATCTAGGAGCTGCAAAGATAAGACTAAGATCACTGAAGGCTGCTTTAAAGGAAAGGGATAAAAAAGGCTTTAGACTGGATAAAAAATTTAAAGCATCAGAAAGAATTCAGTTTACTAAAGAGATGAGGGAAAGACATACTATCTTGATGCCTCAAATGGCTCCTATACATTTTAAAATGTTGGAAACAGTTTTTAAATCTTGTGGATATAATCTAGAAGTGTTACCTTCAGTGGACACTAAATCCATTGATGAAGGTTTAAAATATGTAAATAACGATGCGTGTTATCCATCAATTATGGTAGTTGGACAGTTTATGGCTGCATTAAAATCAGGTAGATATGATTTAGATAATGTATCAGTGATGATATCGCAGACAGGTGGAGTATGTAGGGCATCCAATTATGTTGCATTTATGAGAAAGGCATTTAAGGATGCAGGATATGGGCGTGTTCCAATCATTGCGGTGTCAGCTCAAGGTATCGAAACAAACCCAGGATTTAAGCTTTCTTTAGATCTTTTAAAGAAGTCTGTAATGGCAATTCATTATGGAGATCTTATCATGAGAATGCTCTATAGAGTAAGACCATATGAGAAAATTAAAGGTTCAGCAAATTTGTTAGCACAACATTGGATAGATAAATGTGCCAAGGCAAGTGAAATTGGGAATAAGAAAGAATATATAAAAAATATAAATGCAATGGTTAAGGATTTTGACGAATTAGAAATAGATGAAGATTTAGTAAAACCAAAGGTAGGAGTGGTTGGTGAGATATTGGTTAAATATCATCCGGAAGCTAACAATCAAATAGTTAAATTATTAGAAGAAGAAGGTGCTGAGGCTGTGGTTACTGATTTAACTGATTTCTTACTATATTCCTCTTATAATGGTGAATTTAAGCATAAATATCTATCAAAAGGTGTACTTCCCAAAATAGGTGGAGATATTGCAGTAAAATATATAGAATATTATAGAAAATATGCCAGAGAAGCATTGAGAAGAAGTAATAGATTTGAGGAGCCTATGACTATACAACAATTGGCTGGAAAGGCACAGGAATTAATATCATTAGGGCATCAATATGGAGAAGGTTGGCTGTTAACAGCTGAAATGATAGAGCTTATTAGTAGAGGAGCAGAAAATGTGATCTGTGTTCAACCTTTTGGATGTTTGCCAAATCATATTACCGGTAAGGGTATGATAAAGGCTATCAGAGATAAATATCCAAAAGCTAATATAGTACCTATTGATTTTGACCCAGGAGCTAGTGAGGTAAATCAACTAAATAGAATAAAGTTAATGCTTTCAACCGCATATGATAATATAGAGGAAAAAAAGGAATTTTCATTAAAAGCTTTTGACACTAAAAGTTAAATAAAATATAATAATAATAAGTTGTAGAACTGACAAGCTAATTATAGCTTGTCAGTTTGATTTTGTAACTCATTTGTAACGACTTTCGGTGGGATAATTGATATATTATTACAAAAGGATATATAATTAATCCTATAGGTATAATAATAGTGGAAAATATATCAAAATGAAAGAGGTAATTATATGAATAAGAAAATTATTGTTTCGATTATAGGTTTGCTACTAGGTATTTTTGCTATAGGTTGTGAAAATGAAGCTCTGAAACAAAACGATGACATAATATATAATGCATTGGAAAGCTCACAATCAGATTTCAATAAGAAAGAGAAGGAGGGGTTGGTTAAAGACTTCAAGAATATAGTAGAAAGTGATAATGAACCTTATACATTGGTACAGTTTATAGATAAAAACATAAAGAATGCAACAGAGGAAGAAGCTGTAGCGATAGTATTAATATTAGAAGAAGTTCAAGAAAAATATATACAAGAGTATACAGATCAATTGTTTGTGGAAGATAATCAAATGGAATTATTAGGACTTTCACAAAGTGAATTGTTTTTCAAAGAAAAGAAAGCTGAAAATATAAAAAATGTAAAATTAAAAGAACTAGTAGATAGGATAATAAAAGGTAAATATAAGTTAGTTAATATGGAAGGTGCTTTTTATCCAATAATTGATTATGAAGCATTAAAAGTATATAGCGATTATTTACCAGATGAAATAGATGAATACATCAATATTAAATCAATGGACTCCAATAAACCTAAAATGTTGGATGCTGAAATGTCAATTTCTTTTGATGAATTAACAGAAAGGCTTATTGATACAGAAAATTATATTAAACAATATCCGAAGAGCGTAAAAAATGAAGAAGTATTGAGAATTTATGGAGAATATTTAAGAATTTATTTAGAAGGAGCACCTAATACTCCAATATATGATTATGGAACTAAAACAATAAAGAATGAAGTTTTATCTAGTTACAAAGAAGTAAGTAAAATGGAGGATACCATAACATCTACTATAGTTTCAAAATATATTGATATTATAGTACAAAATCAAAATATTATAGATGAAAATGTGTTCTCTAAAACACCGGAACTTCATAGCGAAGCCATCGCAACTTTGGAAAATACAAAGGAAGATACAAAATAAACTAATCTTGGTATAGTTCTAATTTCAGAACTATACCTTTTTTTAATCTTAGAACTTTCCGTAAATGAGTTTCAAAAAGAGCTACCTTTAACGTTTTGTCACAAGATCTTCTTATTATGTTACTATTTTTAGTGTATACTACAGATAAGAATAGAATAAGGAGTGAAGGCATGAAACTAAACAGAGATTTTTATAGTAGAGATACAATTATAGTAGCAAAGGAGTTATTAGGTAAAATATTGGTTCATAATACAGGAGAAAATGTATTAAAGGGAAAAATTGTAGAAACAGAGGCTTATTTAGGACTTAAAGATAAGGCGGCTCACTCCTATGGTGGGAAAAAAACAAAAAGAGTTGAAACCATGTATGGTTCTTCAGGTGCTGCTTATGTCTATTTGATTTATGGAATGTACTATTGTTTTAACATAGTTACTCAAAGAAAGGGAATACCAGAAGCAGTTCTTATAAGAGGGATAGAGCCTATGGAGAGCATAGAGCAAATGTCATTATATAGGTTTAGAAAGCCTTACAAGGAATTAAATAGATATAAAAAGAGAAATTTGACCAATGGCCCAGGAAAACTTACCATGGCATTTAATATAGACAAAGAGCTAAATGGTATAGACCTCTGTGGGAATATATTGTATTTGGAGGAAGGAATAGAAGAAGACTTCAGTATAGTTGAAACCACAAGAATTGGAATAGACTATGCCGAAGAGGCAAAGGATTATCTCTATAGATTTTATATAAAGGATAATCCTTACGTTTCTGTAAAATAAGATTTGAAAAATTTCATCTACAGGAGTATTATTATGTAGGGGGTGAATATTGATGCAAATGCTAGTAGTAGTTTTAAACAGAGTACAAAAGCTAGATGACCTATTATTAGAATTAAGCAACCACGGTATCAGAGGTGGAACCATCCTTGATAGTATGGGTATGGTTAGAGCATTAGTAGATGAGCATTCTGAAATACCGCTGTTTGGGTCGCTAAAAAATATATTAAATGAAAATAGACCTATTAATAAGACATTGTTAATGGTATTATCTGATGATAAAATACCTATTGCAATGGAATGTGTAAGAAGAGCGGTACCAAACATAAGTGAAGAAAACACAGGTATTATGTTTACAGTACCAGTAAATAATGTAGAAGGTTTGACAAAATAAGGAGATGAATTAACATAAAATGAACATATTATTTTATTTAGCTATTGTACTATTAGTAGCAATTATAATGTCTAAAATAGTTTCTAAATTGAAGTTACCAAATGTAACAGGGTATCTTGTAGCAGGATTAATAATAGGACCATCCCTTTTCAATATAATACCTAAGGATGTAGTGAGCCAATTCAGTATAATATCTGAAGTGGCTTTAGCTTTTATAGCCTATAACATAGGTAGCGAATTTAATTTAGCACACCTAAAGAAGATGAGCAAAGGTATTATTTTAATAACTGTATTACAGTCGCTATTAGCCATGGTATTTGTAATATTAGCAATAACTATTATAGCTGGGCAACCAGTTTCTTTTGGACTTGTATTAGGGGCAATAGGTACAGCAACTGCTCCAGCAGCTACAATCATGGTAATAAGACAATATAAGGCAAAGGGAGATGTAGTTGATACATTATTACCAGTTGTAGCTATGGACGATGCTGTGTGTGTAATAGCTTTTGGAATATCCGCTTCTATAGCAAGGGCACTAATCAGTAATACTAATACAATTTCAATAGTAAATATGCTTGTAATGCCATTAATCGAGGTTATTGGTGCATTACTATTAGGACTTTTGATGGGAATTCTTCTTATTCTACTTATTAAGAGAGTAGAAGGAGAAACAGAATTATTATCTATAATTATTGCTATTATTTTCGCTACAGCAGCAATTTCTATAAGATTTAATCTTTCGTCACTTCTTGCTTGCATGATGGTAGGAGCTACATTGATTAATGTAATTCCAAACTTTAAGAACGCTTTTACGATAGTAGATAGATTCACTCCACCTTTATATGCTGCTTTCTTTACCATTTCAGGGTTAGAACTTGATCTATCGGTATTAGGAACTGTTGGCATGATAGGAGTTGTCTATGTAATATTTAGAGTATTAGGTAAAATTTCTGGTTCATATTTAGGAGCAAGAATATGTAATGCTCCAATGACAGTAAGAAGATATTTAGGTTTCACGTTAATACCCCAAGCAGGGGTAGCTATTGGATTATCAATGATTGCTCAGAATATTTTACCAGCTCCATATGGAGTACAAGTTAGGACCATAGTACTTGCAGGAACAATAGTATTTGAACTTTTTGGGCCCTTGATTACTAAAAGGTCATTGATAAAAGCGGGAGAGATAAAAACTGATTAAAAGAGTAGATTTCATAAACCTGCTCTTTTTTAAAGCTAACTAAATTGTAACTTTATTTTAATTGAAAAGTGTGTAAATATTTAGTATTATTTAAGATATAGGTTACCACGTTTAGGAGGTAATAAGATGAGAAATAAATTTTGGAGTGCATTTTTAATATCTTTAATAGCATTTTCAGCTATATTTGGTATAATAGGTCATTATGTACTAAATCAAGATACTGTAATATCTACAGGAGGAGACGAATCTGATAAAGAAAAAGCAGAGGAAATAGAAAAAAAGGGTGAAATACTGTTTTTGCTAATGGGTGTAGATGACCAATATGGTGTAGGTGGCGTAGAAAAGATAAAGGAGATGGAAGAAGATGAAAATGGATATAAAAAAACAAATCTGAGAACAGATACTATGATTCTCTGTAAATTCAGCTATGAAACTGGAGAAATTACAATGTTATCCATACCAAGAGATTCACGAGTTAATATAAGAGGTAGAGGTTCAGAGGAAAGAATAAACCATGCACATTCCTATGGAGGGCCTAATTTAGCAGTAAAAACTGTTAAAGATTTTTTAGGTATAGATTTAGAATACTATGTAACAATAGACTATAGAGCAGTAAAGGAAATAGTAGATGCTATTGGTGGAGTAGACATTGATGTACCAAGGAGAATGTACTATAGAGATCCAGCAGACAATCCTCCATTATTAATAGATATACAACCAGGACAGCAAACTCTTGATGGAGATAAGTCCTTGGAATATTTAAGATTTAGATCCTATCCAGAAGGTGATTTAGGCAGAGTAGAAGCTCAGCAACTATTTTTGAAAGAATTTATAAAACAAACATTAAGACCTAAAAATATTACTAAACTACCTAAAATGATAAATACCTATTTTAATTATGTGGATACTAATATACCAATAACTGCAGCATTAAAAGGTATACCAACTATTAATGACATAAGTATAGATAATGTGGAGATGGCTAGATTGCAAGGTGAAACTCCAACTATAAATGGGCTTTCCTATTTCATACCTTATGAAGAGGAAACAAAACAGATGATAGAAGAGATGTTTGGCAATTTTGTACTAGGTAGATAGAGAAGAGGATAATATGACAGAAGACTTAATAAGAAAAGATAGAAAAAAACAACATATTGAACAATATTTAAAGTCCATTTATGAAAATGCTACTTTACTTGAGGATGTATATATACAACATAATTCTTTACCTGAGTTAAACTTTGATGAAATCAATACTAAAATAGAATTCTTAGGGAAAAATGTTAAATATCCTATAATGATAAACGCTATTACAGGAGGAACTGAATTTTCCCAGGAAATAAATAGGAATTTGTCAAAAATAGCCGCAAATTACAATGTTCCAATAGCAGTAGGATCTCAAACTATAGCACTGAAGGATGTGGAAAGCTATGAATCATTTAAGATAGTCAGAAAGATAGTCGGAAGAGATGGTGTGGTTTTATCAAATTTAAATGCTTCTGCATCTTTAGAAGATGTAAGGCTATCTATGGATTTATTAGATGCAGATGCTATTCAACTTCATCTAAATCCTGCTCAAGAATTGGTAATGAAAGAAGGAGACAGACATTTTAAGGGGATATTGAATAATATTGAAAAGATAGTGAAGAGTATAGAAAAACCTGTAATAGTAAAGGAAGTAGGATTTGGAATATCAAAGGATGTAGCCCAAAGATTGTATGATGAAGGGGTAAGGTATATAGATATCTCAGGCAAAGGTGGTACTAATTTTATTGAAATAGAAGATAAAAGAAATAAAGAAATGGATTTTAAGGACATATACTCATGGGGAATCCCAACAGCTCTTAGTCTGATCCAGTGTAGAAGTGTTGCTAAGGATCTGACTTTAATAGCAAGTGGAGGCATAAGACAGAGCATGGATATAGCTAAATCTTTAATCATAGGGGCTGATATGGTAGGTATTAGTGGCGAAATACTGAGAATACTAATAGAAGGTGGATATGAAAAAGCCAATAAATATATAGACGATTTAACGTACAAACTAAAAGCTATAATGTTATTAACAGGAAGCAAAAATATAGGAGAGTTGCAAAAAGTTTCATATAGAACAAAGGGAGAATTAAAAGATTTACTGTAGTCTAAAGGGTGCAGAGGTCTCAGCAAGGAGACCTCTGCATCCTTTATTTTCTGTCATTTATTAAAACCCTCCAGCACCGCCGCCTCCGGCTCCACCTCCACCTCCAGCGGAAAATCCTCCACCAGATCCGGTGGATGCACCAGTATTTGTAAAGGACTTATTTATGCTATTTTCAAAAGTATTTTTCCCATTTGAGTTTGTAAAGAAGAACCAATACATCCAATAGTTTGGCATATAACTTTGAGCAGTGAGAGGTTGAAACTTCTTCAATGAATCAAAACCTACACCTAAAGCTAAACCATATATCAATGCTTCGTCTAATGAGAATGATAAATCATCTATATTTAATGATTTGCTCCTTTGTTTTAAATCCTTTTTAAAGTCTTTCCACTTTATTGTTTCAATATATCCGTAGTCAGATTTTCTTGTAAGCAATATCATTGAATATATAAAAGCAAATAGAGATATAAAGATTAGCAAGGCTCCATAAAAAGCTTCAAATACTATTGAAACTATGGAAATTACGAATGTGATTATAGAGATAATCAGCAGAAATATACCAAAAGGTTTACTGCTATTATCATAGTATCCTTTCTCCTTGGCTTCTTCATTTATAATTTTAGTCCATCTATTATATTCTTTATGGAAATCAGTGGAGTTGTGCTTGCTGTAGAATTCTATATCTTTTGTCTCTATAAATTTTCCATCACCAATTTCATCAAACAACCATTCCAATAGGTATTTTTCATGTTTTAATAGAGAAGCTGTTGACTTATCCAAACGAGTCAATTTAAAATTATTGGTCCTTTTCTTGTATTCGCCTTTGTCATCAATATGAATAAAACCCTTTCGTGCTAGATTAAAAATAGTAGCTATTAATGAAGTTGATGATATAGTACCATTTAATAATAAAGCTGCTATAGCTGGTGATGAATACTCTTGATAGAGATTTGTATCGATAGTTTCATATATATTTTTATTTCTTCTGAATTTATTAAATATAAAACCTATAATAACAGCCAACAATCCAGAAAGAATAATAGATATATTGTTAAATAAATCCTTTCTTTCTTCTCTTTTGATTTCCCTTTGTTCAATCTTCCTTGCATAGGATAGCTCTTCATCTATAATTTCGTCATATGCATCCCTATTCACTACATTAGTAGAACCAGGAATGAAGTTTGCTGGAAATAGTATTCTGACTTCGACAAACGTATCTTTTGATATATCGCTTGCTTCTGCTCTAACAGTATTATTTTGACCAAAATTAATAGTTCCATTGGATGGCCCATGAGCAAAGATTTTCACATTATCAGTAATATTTTGAGGTAATTTGATATTTACTCCGAAGAAGTCTATAGGAGTATCATTTTCTTCTCCTAGAAATTTATAATATAATTCACCTGTATCGTTGTACTTTACAGATACATTTTTTACAGTATATCTAATGCGGAATGTCTTTTGCTCATCTTCAGAAGGGGAGAATATTTGGATATTGACGTTTTTTTCATCGTCGATTAGCATATATACATTTTTGGCCCCTTTTTTAGCATCGTCAACTCTAGTATAATTCACCTCATTGCCCTGAACAAGCTCTGATACCTGAATACCATCTATTCCATTAGTATCATTCAACACAACATCTCTAAAAACTCCGTTAAAATCATTGTTGAAGTTGAATGAAATATCCTCAACAATTTTCAAGTCGCCGTTTTCCATAACTTCCGAGTTAATTATCCATCTTGAAATAGATAAATCCTCTTCTGCATTCACAATAATGGGGAAGATTAGAAAAACCGATATTATAAGTAAAAAAGTTGTTGTAGACTTTAATAATTTATTAATAATATTCACCTCCGAGTTTTAATGTGCAATGCACCATTAATTTGTGTAGAAAACAATCCCAGTATCATTTCAATTTATATTATACTAATATTATACTCTATTATTTATACTAATGAAAATATATAATAAAATATATAATAAAATATATGTAAGGATGGTCTTTTTTACCGTATAAAAAACCATAAGGATGTGATTCAATGACAGATAAAATCGATATAGAGGAATATCTAAAAACTAATTTCATAGGTAAAAATATAGAATATTTCCATAGTATTCCGTCTACTAATATAAAGGCAAAGGAGATTGCATATTCAAAAGAAGAGGGAACAATAGTAATAGCTGAAGAACAAACTCAAGGTAAAGGCAGGATTGGTAGAAATTGGGCTTCTCCAAAAGGCAAAGGAATATGGGTCAGTATCATATTAAAGCCAAATATGAATCCTGATAAAGTACCTAAGATGACTCTAATTGGAGCTGCTGCTATAAGCAAGGCTCTTAAGAATATGGGGATTAAATCCTATATAAAATGGCCAAATGATATTATAATAGGTGGCAAAAAGGTCTGTGGCATACTTACTGAAATGAACTATAAAAGGGATATGATCAGCTATGTAATCATGGGAATAGGCATGAATGTAAATTTAGATGAAGATGATTTTAATGATGAGTTAAAAGATAAGGCTACATCTTTAAAGATTACAACAGGAACAGAGATAGATAGAAGTAAGCTACTGGCTTCCATACTAAACTATTTTGAAAATTTATATATTCCATTTGAGGAAAAGGATGATTTATCAGAAACTATTAAGATATCAAGGGAACAATCGATTTTAATAAATAGGGAAGTTCGTATTATTAAGGGCAATGAAGAAAAGACAGGGAAAGTTCTAGATATAGATAATGAAGGTAAGTTAGTTATTAGATACGAAGATGACAAAATTGAGAAAGTATTTTCGGGGGAAATATCGATTCGGGGAATTAAAGGATATGTATAGAATAAGAGATAAAGTATCTAGGAGATTCATTCGTTCCGATCGATGGCATTGTCATCGATCGGAACGAATACGTCATTAAACTACATCCAGTTTATATTTGACCTATTACATTTTCAATTGCAATTTTAGGCATTCCAATTGGTTCTACAATTACTTTTCCAGTGTAATCAGAATTATTAACCAATCCTTTCTTCATAAGCTGCATAGTTACTGTCATATTAGCTGTCACGGAAATCCCAAGAATATTTCCAGTGTCAGAATCCATGCCGGAAGGTATATCTATGGATAGTACGTATTTGCTGTTACTATTTATAGCTGAAATCACATCTTTATATAGCCCTTCTACACTTCTTGTAAGGCCTGTTCCGAATATAGAGTCAATAGTCATATTCGAATTCTTTAATGAACTTATAAGTATATTTATGTCCTTTTTCGTATCAATGTCTTTTATTTCTAATCCCATGTTTTTAAGTATATTGTAGTTTGTATTAAAGTCATTGCTTCCTTTATTGATATTTCCTAAAAGAAATATTTCTACATTCTTATCATTTGCAATCAGATGTCTTCCAATAGCTAGTCCGTCTCCTCCATTGTTTCCAACTCCACATACAATTGTAAACGAGTTGAATTTATCCAAATCTATATTCTTCAGTACTTTTAGAGCTGCATTTTCCATAAGAACTATTCCAGGAATTCCTAGCTTTTTTATACAGTAATTATCAACTGCTTTCATTTGCTTGCCAGTAACACAAATCATAAAAAATCCCCTCCTTTAATTGCTATTATACCATATTCTTTTAACAAGCTTGGATGCAACAAAGGATGATAATATAGCTTTAAACAGATCGCCTGGGATGAAGATTAGACATGCAGTTTTCAAAACCGTAAAAAAATCAAGTCCTTTTCCCAATACAGAGTTCAACATCAAATACATATAGGGAATTCCAAATAAATATATGATAAAAGTTCCCAGTAAGCTGGCAGAAAATATACTTTTAATATTATCAGATTTGTTCTTATGAACAATCTTGCCTACTATATATGAAGCAAAGATCAATCCAATTAAAAATCCAAAGCTTGGTTTAAAAATAGATTGAGGGCCTCCAGTAAAATTCGCAAAAATCCTAACTCCAAAAAGTCCTAAAAGCACATATAAAATTTGAGACAGACTTCCTAGTTTAGGACCAAGTAAAATGCCTGCTAATAAGCTAAACATACTTTGAAGTGTAATGGGGACATCACCAATTGGTATACTTAGGAACGCTCCAATTGCAGTTAATGCTGTAAACAAAGATACTAGTATCATTTCCCTAGTAGATATTTTCATAAGTCTCACCTCGATGGTTTTAATAATTGAATTATAATTAGCAAAACAACAATTGTCAAATAAAATAATAAAAGTATTGACAAAATAGAAGGAAATAAAAAATAGGATAGGTTTTGTATATGATGAGAATCACTATTACGAACATTTAACTATCAAACAGATGAAGAATATTGTAGCATCTTTTTATTCTAAATGGGATGATAATCAGTTTAACTACTATATTAAGGAATTTGATTTAAACTCTAAAGCCAAGATAAAGACCTTATCCAAAGGCATGAAGATGAAGTTTTCATTAGCAGTTGCACTATCCCATCATGCAGACCTTATAATAATGGATGAGCCAACTTCAGGATTGGATCCGGTCTTTAGAAGAGAGATATTGGATATTCTATACAGTGTAATCCAAGATGATAATAAGAGTATATTCTTTTCAACTCATATAACAACAGATTTGGAAAAGATTGCTGACTATATTACCTTTATAGATAGAGGCAAGATAGTATTTTCAGAATCTAAGGATGAAATTCTTCAAAGTTACGGAATAGTAAAAGGTGGATTAGACCTTTTAGATACAAATACAAGAAAGGAGTTCATAGGATTAAGGGAGACTAAAGTTGGATTTGAAGGGCTAACTGATAATATGGGAAAGATAAGGAAAATGTTCGGGAACGAAATACTGATAGAAAGAGCTACTTTAGAAGACATAATGGTTTATAGTGTGAGGAGGTAGAAAAGTGTTAGGAATATTGAAAAGAGATCTGACTCTAATGTTGTCAAGTAGGGAGGAGATATTTTTATTGTTATTTTATATACCTCTGCTGTTATTTATCGTAGATTCCTATAATGATGGATTCATGTACTTTGTAATACTGGTAGCATATACCTATTTAATGTCAATAACGCCTTTTGCTTATGATATTACCGGAAAGTATAAATATATTATGAATTCCTTGCCTATTAGTAGATTAGAAGTGGTTTTATATAAATATATAACTACATTTATTTACTTTGCTATATCTATTGTGTATGTTGGGGTCTATTTGTGGATAATTAATGTTTTAAATTTAGCAACTGTGGATTATTTCAATTTGGAAATGATTCTTCAAGCTATCCCTATAATAATGATATTTACATCTATAGTTTTTCCAGCATATTTCAGATTTGAACCTAAGATAGCACAGATAGTTCAGATGATTATATTTATATCCTTTTTCATCACAGTAGCTAATATATCCTCAGTAGGTGAGAAGGCGCTTCTAAATCAGATAGGATTTTTGAAATATATTAATATCCCGCTGGTCGCTGTAGTAATGTATATACTTTCTCTATTATTATCCATAAGACTATATAAGAATAGGGATTTATAGGAGTGATATTATGATTAATTTAATATTAAAAGATATAAAGCTAGCTCAAAAAATGAATATTTTCATAGTAATCTATGCATTATTTATTGCTGGTATGGGGCTTTCAGTTTCTAATTATCTAGCTGCTAGTTTGTTTTATATACTAGGTATGAATATATTGATATTTGTTTCAGTGATTTATACCAATGGATATGATGACAAGTATAAGACTGAAATAATACTCAATAGCTTGCCAATCGATAGAAAAAATATTGTTAGAGGTAAATATATAGCTCTTATAATATTCATAATAGTAGGATGTGGTGTTATAGTCCTATGGACAAATATCATATCTCTATTAGGAATTATAGAAGGTGGTAAAAGTGCAGATATATGGAGCATTATATTTGTAACCAACATAGTATTATTATTTTATTCCATATATTATCCTATTTATTTTAGGATGGGGGAAGGAATAAGAAGCTTTAATGCTATAATATGGGTATTGGTAATGACGGGACCAGGAATTGTAAGTAAGCTTATGAAAGTTTTAGAAGGTACAGGATATCTGGAAAAAATAATGAGTATGGATATCAATACAATAAACATGTACTTTTTACCGATATCAGTAATAATATACTATTTATCAATGCGAGTTTCTGAAAGGATATATATGAAAAGGAAGTTCTAAAAGTATCTCCCTTTTCTGTAGTATTCCTCCATTATATCTTCAGGAACTAGGCTTCCGCCTGTTGCCCAGCACATATGGGTTATGTTATCTTTCTTATCCAATAGATTTTGTTTCTTTAAGTATTCTTCTCCTTTTTCGTTGGATATAAGGATTGGGCCTAAGAATCCTGCTAATGCTGAAGGTTCTAGGTATATATCTTCCTCGCCTACAAGGTTTACTAAGAATTTATATAATCTATTATCATCTATAGTAAACTCTCCGCTTAATAGTTTATCCATCATAAAACCTACAAATGAAGAAGGGCGTCCTACGGCTAATCCGTCAGCTTCAGTTTTGTTATCTAGACCAATATCTCCTACAGATATCTTGTCGTGTAATCCAGTCATTAACCCTAATAGCATAGCTGGTGAATGGGTGGGTTCTGCAAAGAAACAGTGGACATTGTCCTTGAATACAAGTTTCAATCCATAAGCTACTCCACCTGGGCCTCCTCCAACGCCACATGGAAGATATACAAACAGAGGATGATTTTCATCTATTACTATATTCATATCATTTAATTGTTTCTTGACCCTGCTGCCAGCAACAGAATACCCAAGAAATAGATCTTTAGAGTTTTCATCATCAATAAAATAACTTGTGGGATTATCCATTGAGAGTTTCCTTCCTTCTTCAACAGCCTTAGAATAATCAGAAGAGTATTCCACTACTTCAACGCCTTTGCTCCTTAGAAGATCTTTTTTCCACTGTTTAGCATCCTTTGACATATGTACTTTGACATTGAAACCTATCTTAGCACTCATAATACCTATACTTAACCCTAGATTCCCTGTGCTACCTACCTGAATTGTATATTGTGAGAAGAAATCTTTAAATTTATCTTCTGCTAAAACAGAGTAATCATCATTAATGGATAATTTCCCATTATCCATAGCCAAAGTTTCTGCATGCTTTAGAACCTCATATATGCCACCTCTAGCCTTGATTGAACCTGCAATTGGAAGAGAATCATCTCTTTTGAGTATTAGTCTTCCATAGATTTTTTTATTAAAATCTTTTTCCATTCTTATTTTCATATTTTCAACAGATGATATAGATGATTCTATAATTCCATCCTTAGTTTCGGGGAAAATTCTTTTTATAAAAGGAGCAAATCTTTTTAACCTTTCCTCTGCATCTAATACATCTTCGTGCGATAAAGGTAGGCTTTCTGCTACATCATCAAAACGATGGTAATTATTGTTTAACCAAAATACCTCTTTCAAAGCTTTTATTTCATCTAAAAGAGGTAAATTTTTATTTAATATAGAACACTTGTCCACATATATACCTCCTCACATGACCTTATATAATATTAGTATATATTATACTAGTATATAATTAAAGATAAAGAAATAGAGTCAAAATTTCTTTTGACTCTATTAAATGAACAACTGTATGTCAGAATCAATTGCATCTTTTAAATATTCTTCTGCTGTAACTATAGTTACTTCATCAATCAGCTCTTCTTTTTTAAATCCCATTACTTCACAGGATAGTTTACAGGCTTGCATAGTTATGCCTTTATTGATAACTCCGTTTAGAAAATCAGTTAACGTAGGAGTATCATTTTCCTCCATCATTTCTGTTAACATCTTTTTACCCATACCTGCAAAATTCATTTTGGATAATGGCAATTCTTCTATACTTTTTGGCGTCATATTTGCAAACATCTTTTCGTATGTACTTTTATCCTCTTCGGACATCTTGTTTGGATTTCTAATTAGAAGAAGTCCCCAAAATGCGAAAAATATAGTTACATCAATATTTATTTCTTTTGCAGAATTGGCTAGTATTAAAGCAGCCAATGCCTTATCATATTCTCCACTAAATATAAGTATATTCATCTTTTTATTATTCATAAGTAATCCTCCTTCTTACTATTCTTAGTAGGAAGGAGGATTTTTATACTTACTATGGTAATAATCAATATTGTTACTAATTTGCTTTAGTAATTCAATTAGTATATTTATTTCCTTATAATCATTATACATTCCATAGCTTAATCTAACAGTACCTGGTCGTGGTATGTTTTTATCTTTCTTATATTCTTCTATATGTTCACTTGGTACATTAAGCAATTTTTGAATGTATGGCTGTGCACAGAAGCAACCGTTTCTTACACCAATACCTCCTTCTAGTGAAAGAGCAGTTGCAACAGTTCCATGATATAGTCCATCAATATTAAAGGATATAATAGATACCTTGTTCTTCACATCTTCATCATCATAAATTATTATATTAGGAACAGTCTTCAGTTTTTCGAGAGTGTATTTAGTTAAACTTCTTTCGTAATCTGCAATTTTTCCCATATCTAATTTTTTTAAAGTTTTAATGCTTTCAATTAAAGCCACTACTCCAAAAAGATTAGGAGTCCCTGCCTCTTCTTTTTCGGGAGGGGGAGCCCAAATAACTTCCTTGTGGGTTACTAAATCTACTGTACCTCCACCTATATGTTCGGAGAAGCCATTTTTAAATATATCTTTAGGAGCTATTAATATTCCTATTCCAAAAGGTGCATACATCTTATGAGACGAAAACGCAAGGAAGTCAATATGGGCAGGGTCTTCTAATGTTTTCATATCGACTGGATGGTGTGGAACTAATTGGGCACCATCGACTAATATTTTACTACCATGTTTATGAGCCATTTTGGCGATCTTATGTATTGGATTGATATAACCTGTTACATTAGAAGCACCAGTTATAGCTAATAATTTTACTTTTCCCTTATATTTTTTGAAAAGATACTCTAGATGATCTAGAGATAGCCTGCCATTTTCATCCACATCAACATAGTCTACGTTGTATTTATATCTCCAGGGCAAGTCATTAGAATGGTGTTCCATATAGGTTGATAGAACAATCCCATCCTTTATTTGATCTTTAAGTCTATATGAAAGCTTGTTAATAGCTTCAGTAGTATTTTTCACAAAGATTACTGTATGAAAATCTGGATTAGCCTTTACAAAATTTAATACTTTATCTCTAGATTGGTCATAGAATAAAGAAGATATAATGGATTTATAGCCTGTACCTCTATGTATAGAAGAATAGAAAGGAGCAAAATTGTTGATCCCATTGATTACAGAAGATAAAGGTGGAGTAGTGGCGGCATTGTCAAAATTAATATATGGGACTTTGGTATTATTTTCTATGGGGACTAAAGTGTTTACACCATGAATTAATTTTTTATACATACTATCACCCTAGTTGTAGTCGTAATATTATTGTATTCTCCAATTGTAAAAAGGTTACAGTTTATTGCGTTAATATTTGAAAATTGATAAAATATATTTAGAATTGAGGTGGCCATATGAAGGTTAAGGGAAGTTTATATGCTGATGTATCATTATTATTAGTTGCAATGATATGGGGAAGTGGATTTGTAGTTACAAAGAATTCATTAGACCATATAACTCCTTATTTTCTTATGACTTATAGATTTATGATTGCCTTTATATTGATGGGAATAGTATTTTTTAAAAAATTGAAAAAATCAACAAGAGAAGATTGGAAGGCAGGAGCAATAATAGGTACTTTTTTATTTATTGCATTTGCAACACAAACTGTAGGATTAAATTACACAACTGCAGGGAAACAAGCCTTCATTACTGCTACAAACGTAGTTATGGTACCATTTATATATTGGGCAATTAGCAAAAAAAAACCAGATATGTATGAAATAGTTGCTGTTTTTTTATGTATTATAGGTGTTGGAATCTTGAGCTTGGACGATAATTTAGATTTTGGATATGGTGAATTTTTGACTTTCATTTGTGCCATTTTTTTTGCACTTCACATTGCCTCCATTGGATATTTTTCAAATGAACACGATCCAATAATACTTTCAGTTATTCAAATTTTAGTTGCAGGAATTCTTTCGACTATGTTTGCACTATTATTTGAGCCTGGAGGTGCAGGACTAAACAACCAATCTTTATTTTCTGTGTTATACCTTGCAGTATTTAGTACTTTAACAGCATTTTTAATTCAAAATGTAGCTCAGAAATACACTACATCCACTCATGCTGCAATAATACTAAGCTTTGAGTCAGTATTTGGGGGATTGTTTTCAATAATATTTTTAAAAGAAGTACTTACAATTAGATTTTTAGTAGGATGTATTTCAATATTAATAGCAGTTTTAACTACTGAGACGAAATGGAAATTCTTAAGAAAAGATATCAGTGAGGATACTGATAATGTGGTTTAAATCGTGAAATTAGGTGATTAGATGAAAAAACAAAAGGAGCTTTTAATTGCTTCTTTAATAGTAGGGTTATTTTCTATTTTATATATTGATTTTTATGTAGAAAACTTTAAGTTTTCTTTTGCCGCAGTTGTATTTCCTATATTAGTATTTATGAATGATGAGTTTAATCCTATAACATTTGGGATAACTTCTGGAATTTCCTTGGTATTGATTAGGGGAATATTATCCCAAGCTTTTCAGGGAATATTGGTAGAGACTTTTTTATATTCCTTACCAGAATACGGTTTTTATATGATTTATGGGTTTATACTATATATAGTAAAGAAAAATTTTGAGCCAATTACTCAAAATAGTATGATTTTCATCTGCTTTATAGGGGATTTATTATCAAATATAGTGGAAATGTATATTAGAGTAGGAAATGATTTATTTGCAACAGGCTTCGATATAATCAATACCTTTGCTTTAGTAGCGATTATAAGAGCTGGATTGGTGTGGCTGATAATTTTTGCTTATAGATATAATAAGTTGTTGATAGTAAGAGAAGAGCACGATAAAAGATATAGAAACCTTTTACAATTGATTTCACAGTTGAAATCAGAAACATATTTAATGGAGAAAAACATGAGCTATATTGAAATAGTAATGTCTAATGCTTATAAACTCTTTAACGATATTGAAGAATACAAAAATAGGGATGCTTGGGCTAAACAAGCATTAGAGATTGCTAAAGATATTCATGAGATAAAAAAAGAGTATGGATTAGTTGTAGCAGGTATAGAAGAGATAATGGAGGATAGACTGGATCATGTAGGTATGTACCTTGACGAGATGATAACCATATTAAATAAAAGCTTACAAAGAGAAATAAAAAATCAAAATAAAAATATTTCTATAAAATTTGATATTGGCGAAAATTTTTATACGAAAAAACACTATTATATTATATCAATATTAAGAAATATCATAATGAATGCAATAGATTCAATCGAATCTGACGGGAATATTAACATATCTCATTTTGTAAAAACTCATCAGCATATATTTATTATTTCAGATGATGGGTGCGGAATCAGTAAGAAAGATTTACCCCATATATTTTCTCATGGATATTCCACTAAAATTGATTATAGCATAGGACAGATAAATAGAGGATTAGGACTTAGCATTGTAAAAAATATTCTTGAAGAAAGCCTAAAAGGAGGAATAGAAGTTGAATCACAATTGGGATTTGGAAGTACTTTTACGATATGTATACCAGTTAAAGAATTGGAAAGTGATGATTAAATGAGATTTTTTATTGTAGACGATGATCTAAATGTGGTACGTATACTGAAGAAGATAATTGAAGATAAGATGTTAGGGACAGTGGTAGGAGAAGCACTTGATGGGAAAAGGGGAATGGAGAAAATTAAAGCTAATATTCCAGATATAGTTCTAATTGATTTGTTGATGCCAGAAATGGATGGGTTGAAGGTTATAAAGGAATTAAAGAAACAATTACCTACTATCGAGTTTATAATGATATCTCAAGTATCTTCAAAGAAAATGGTAGAAAAAGCTTATAAATATGGTGTTGAATATTATATATATAAACCAATAAATGCAATAGAAGTCGAAACAATAATTAAGAAGGTAATAGATCGCATTGAAATAAACAGAAGTATCTCAAAGATGCAGAAAATATTCAATAATTACTCGGAAAAGGAAACAATAAGATTCGAAAATACTTGTGAAAAGTGTATCAACAATGTATTGACGGAACTGGGAATTATAGGTGAAAGAGGGAGCGAAAATATTATAGATCTAGCTAAATATGCTATAAGAAATAACATAAATTTAAACAATGTTACTATTCGAGAATTATGCGAGAACTTTACAGATAGTCCTAAATCAATGGAACAAAGGATTAGGAGGGCTATTAGTATAGCTATGTCTAATATTGCAAATTTAGGGCTTGAAGACTATATGAATGATGTTTTTACTAAGTATTCCAATACTCTATTTAACTTTGAGCAAGTACGGAAGGAAATGGAATTTATACGCGGTAAAGAAAAAAAAGGAGGATCTGTAAACAGCAAAGGATTTTTAGCAGGGTTGATATATTATTGTGAAAACATTAACGATTAAAATAATTCAGAAAATTGAGTTAGGTTTTTGTAGTTTATTGAAGTCTATATTATATACTTGTAAACGATAAATAAAAGGGAGGTATAATATGGACTTTTTAATGGAAATTAATTCTATTGTTAATGATTTTGTATGGGGACCACCTATGCTGATTTTACTTGTAGGCGTAGGGGTTTATTTTACAGTAAGAACAGGTTTCTTTTCAATCCGAAAACTAGGCTATATATTAAATAGCACATTGATGAAAATGTTTTCCAAAGATAATGATGGAGAAGGAGAGATAAGTGCTTTTCAGGCTGTATCTACTGCTCTTGCAGCTACAGTAGGTACTGGTAATATAGCAGGTGTTGCAACTGCCATTGCGACAGGAGGACCTGGAGCAGTATTTTGGATGTGGATAGCGGCACTATTTGGAATGACCACTAAATTTTCAGAAGTTGTACTATCAATCAAATACAGAGAAAAGACGGAAGATGGACGTTTTAATGGAGGTCCAATGTATTATATTAAGAATGGTTTAGGCTGGAATTGGTTAGCGACAATTTTTGCAATATTTGGAGCATTAGCAGCTTTTGGTATAGGAAATATGGTTCAATCAAATTCAGTAGCGGAATCATTAAATACGACTTTTAATATAAATCCAATAATTACTGGAATAGTATTAGCAATATTAGCAGGGTTGGTTACTATAGGAGGAATTAAAAGAATAGGAGCTATAACTGAAAAAATGGTACCTTTTATGGCAGCTTTTTATATTCTTGGTGCTTTATATATAATACTTTCAAATGCTACTGCAATACCTGCTGCATTTAAGCTAATCTTCGAAAATGCCTTTACAGGTACAGCAGCAGCAGGAGGATTTACTGGAGCTACAGTAACAATGGCTATAAGATATGGAGTTGCTCGTGGAGTATTTACAAATGAAGCTGGTCTAGGTAGTGCACCTATAGCTCATGCTGCAGCAACTACAGACCACCCAGTTCGTCAAGGTCTATGGGGAGTATTTGAAGTTTTCGTGGATACAATATGCATTTGTACATTGACTGCTCTTACAATTGTAATGTCTGGTTTATGGAACACCGGTGTGTCGGGAGCAGAACTTACTACTTCAGCGTTTGATTCAGCAGTTTCTGGTGGTAGATATATAGTTACTATAGGGTTAACATTATTTGCATTTTCAACTATTCTTGGTTGGGAATATTACGGTGAAAGATGTATTGAATATATAGCTGGACCTAAATCTATAAAAATCTATAGAATTATCTTTATACCATTCGTATTTGTTGGAGCAATTGGTGGGCTTGAATTTTTATGGGCTTTAGCAGATACATTAAATGGTTTAATGGCGATACCAAACTTAATAGGATTATTAGGATTAGGTGGAGTTGTTATTAAACTTACTAAAGAATTTTTTCAAACAAAATATATAGAGGAAAGGAAGTTGAAACGCGGAAAACATGTATATGAAGATTAAAAAAGCCCGTAATGGGCTTTTTTAATCCTTTTTTTCCCTATATTTATCCATAACATTGGCAAATATATCAGCAGTACAAGGTGGCGTATAAGTAATAGCATTAGCTCCCGACTCAATGGTTTTAAGGATGCTTTCATCCGTTGGACCGCCAGTAGCGATTATAGGCAGTTCTTTTCCGTATTCATGTCTAATTTTTTTTACTATATCTGCAGTCTTGGAACCTCCAGATATATTCAAAATCCTAGCACCTGCATCTAATTTCCCTTTATAATCATCTTTATCAGTTGCTACTGTGGCAATTATAGGTATATCGATTGTATTATATATTTCATTAATTACATCATTAGAGGTCGGAGCATTTACTACTACACCATAGGCGCCCATTAATTCAGCTTGGAGTGCAATATTTACAGACCTTGTTCCCGTGGTTAGTCCTCCGCCTACTCCTGCAAATACAGGGATAGGAGCTACCTCTAATATAGCTTGGGTAATTGATAATTGAGGAGTAAAGGGATATACAGCAATAATGGAATTAGCGTTTGTATTTTTAATAATTGCTACATCAGTTGAAAATAACAGGGATTTAATTCTGGTACCTAATATTTTTATTCCAGTCGCTTTGTATATAACTTTCGGAACTTCTATTATTCTAGATCGTAATTGTGATTTTATTTCAGGAACATACCTTTCTTCCATTACAACCCCTCCTAACATTTAGAATATTGGACTAAAGATTAAAATTTTTACATATATCTACCCTATAATAATTATAAATAAACTATTATTTAATATCAATATAATTTATTTATCCTTTCAAATAGTATAACTATAGTATAAAATAATATTAAATAGAGGATAAAATAACTAAATAAAGAGGAGATTGGATATGTTCAAATGGAAAGAAGATTTTAGTGTAAATGTCAAAAGCATTGATGAACAACATAAAGAATTATTTAGAATTGGTAATTCCCTTTATGATATTGTATCCATAAAAGATGGCATAGATAGATATGATGAATTGATTTTAGCTTTACATAAGATGAGAGATTACGCAGTATATCATTTTGAATATGAGGAAAAGCTTATAAGAGAAAATGGATATCCTAAATTTGATCAACATAAAAGACATCATGATTCATTTATATCTAAGGTTGAATCTATAGATGAAGAAAGTGCAGATGAGAAGCAGCAAAAAGTTGGGATGGATTTAATCGTATTTATCGCAAATTGGATAGAGAACCATATATTGAAAGTGGATATGGATTATAAAGAATTCTTAAATAAAAAGGGAATATTTTAAATGGAAAAAATAATCCAGATTAAGGTCTCTTAGAGATTTTAGCCTGGATTATTTTTTTAAAAAAAAATAATAAATATTGAAAAAGCGTCATGGAAGTGTTACTCTATAAATGGATACAATTAATATAGAACTTATAATTGTATCCATACATATATTGATTAATAAAGGAGGCATTTTAAATGAAGAATTCAAACTTAACAACATTGATAAGATATGCAGTACTTATAGCATTAACAACGGTAATGACCATGGTAATTCATATACCAACAATTGGGACTAATGGGTATTTAAACTTAGGTGATATGGTTGTATTTATAGCTGCCCTTATTATGGGTAGAAAAGGCGGATTAATAGTAGGTGGAGTTGGTTCTGCGATGGCAGATTTATTATTAGGGTATACTCATTATGTACCTATTACACTTGTAGTTAAAGGATTAGAAGGATTTATAGCGGGGAGTATATTGGAAACAAAAATAGGGAAACAAAAGCCAATAATAGCTACAACAATAGGTGGAATATTTATGGCCTTTGGGTATTTTATACCAGAAATGTTTATGTATGGTCAAGGAGCAATAGCATCTATACCGGGCAATATAGCTCAAGGTTTATTGGGAGCAGTTTCTTCTGTAATACTGTATGCAGCACTTAAAAGAACAAAAGATTTCAATTAAAAACTTTTCTATTTTATCTTGTATAAATGATAATTTTGTGCTATTATATTAAGGCTGGAACGAGTGTAGGAAGATGATAAGTTATTTTTTTAACAAATAAGCTGGAGAAGGAATTATATTAATAACTATTACTTGCGGTATTTGAAACCATTGCATTCTTTATTAACTAATATGAATGTATATGGTTTTTAAAATACACAAAATACACACTTGCGTATCTAAATTTTTCAAAGGAGGAATGAAAATGGAAAACACAGGAAGAAGACCATTTGGGTTTTATGTATGCTCACTTGCTTTTACATTGGAAAGATTTGCATTTTACTCAGCAAAATGGTTACTTGCAGTATTTGTAGTTGATAGTGTAGTGAATGGAGGACTTGGCCTTTCAGCTGCAGATGGAGCAAAGATGTCTGCAAACTTAGTTGCGTTTACTTATCTTGCACCATTAATTGGGGGATATATTTCTGATCGTATTGTAGGTGCTAGATATCTTGTCCCAATCGGAATGGTTTTTATGGGAGCTGGTTATCTAGTAGGATGGCAGGCTACAAGTGCTACTATGGTTAATTTAATGATTATATTAGTTTCTATTGGAACAGGTTTATTTAAATGTCAGACAAACGCTATTACAGGTAGACTTTTTGATGATCCAAGAGAATTAGATAGTTCATTCTCAATTCAGTATTCTTTCGTCAACATTGGTTCTTTCATCGGTACAACAATTATTGGTTTACTTGTAGGAACTCAAGGATATGCTTTTTGTTTCTTAATTTGCGCAATTATGATGTTCATTGATGCTATTTGGTTTATTTTCGGATGGAGATTCTTAGGCGAAGCAGGTAAGAAGCCATTCAAAATTGATGAAAAGAAAGAAATAGCAGAGAGTAAACAAGAGGAAAAGAAACCTTTAACAACTATAGAAAAGAAAAGAGTTGCTGCTATTATATTAGTATCTTTCTTTTCCATAATTTTCTGGGTATTTTGGTATTTGGCATATATGCCTGTATACTATTACTGGGGTGGAGTAAATGGATTTGCTGATTGGACAATAGGCAACTTTGAAGTTCCAACAGCTTGGTTCGATTCATTAAATGCATTATCATGTATCACATTAGGACCAATCCTTGGTAAATTGTGGACAAAACTAGCTAGTAGACCTCAGGGAGACTTAAGTATGTTTAAGAAAACTGCTTTAGGTATGTCGCTATTAGGAGTATCTTACGTAATTTTTGCAATGGCGGATATCATAAGAGGTGAAAACCTTGCATCACTTGTTTGGATCTTTGCATTTGGTGTTGTTTTATCTCTTGGTGAAATGGTATTCTCACCACTTGGAAATTCGTTTATCAGTAAATTTGCTCCTCCTAGATTATTATCAACAATGATGAGTGTTTGGGTACTTGTTGTTTTCTTTGCAGGAAAATCTTATGGATGGGTATATGAATTCACATTAAAGTTTGATTTCGCAAGTGTATATTTTGTAATCGCAGCTATTTCTATTGCAGCAAGTGTTATTCTTTGGTCATTAGATAGAAAGTTAAACAGCTTAGTCATAGAAGACGAAGAGAAAAATGGCATAGCTGAAGAAGTTATTGCTTAAACTGAACTAGAGAAAATCACACATAAATAATAAGAGATATTAGTATTGTATAAAAAATAATTATGTATTTGTATATAAAATCTCATATAATAAAAAAACCCTTTTGTTGTTTCTTAGTTCAAAACAATGAAAAGGGTTTTTTATTAGTTAGTTAAAGTTGTTTCTATTTTGATTAAAATGCCCAGTTGCCATCTTTAAATATTTGAACTTTTTTGCCATCTTTGGTTTTTCCAATTATGTTTAAATCCTTGGATCCTACCATGAAATCCACATGAGTCAGAGAATCATTGACTCCTGCTTTATCCAATTGTTCTTCATTCATATCTGCGCCACCTTTTATATTGGTAGGATAAGCCTTACCAAGAGCAAAGTGACATGATGCATTTTCGTCAAACAATGTGTTATAGAATACTATATTAGCTTTGGAAATTGGAGAATCATAAGGAACCAATGCGACTTCTCCTAATCTTTTTGCACCTTCATCTAAGGCTAATAGATCTTTTAATACTTCGTAACCTTTTTTTGCTTCAAAATCTACAACTTTTCCATCTTTAAAAGTTAATTTAAAGTTATCAATTAGATTGCCACCGTAATTCAATGGTTTTGTACTATAGACAACTCCATTAACTCCAGTCTTATGAGGCATAGTAAAGACTTCCTCTGTTGGCATGTTGGCAACAAAATATACATCTTTCTCATTTTTGCCTCCACCACCAGCCCAGATATGTCCTTCTGGTAATTCTATTTCTAAATCAGTACCATTTGACGACTTATAATACAACTTTTTAAAATTTTTTTCATTTAGGTAGTTTACTTTTTCTTCTAAATTGGTTAGATGATCTTTCCAAGCCTTAACTGGATTATTTTCATACATACGTGTAGCCTTAAATATGGCATCCCATAGCTTCTTCATTGCTTCATCTTCTGAAACATCTGGGAATACTCTTTTTGCCCAATCCTTGGTAGGAATAGACATAATACACCATGCATTTAAATCATTCATGGTGTATCTCCTGAATTCTTTTAAAGCCATTGAAGAAGCCTTGTTGTTTGCAGCAATCTTCTTAGGATCCGCATCCTTTAACAATTGTGGGTCCTGAGCTGAAATAGAAAGAAAACCTGCTCCATCTTCAGCATATTCCTCTAGCCCATCTGCATACCATTTTGGAAAGTTCTCAAAAACCTCCATAGGAGCATTTTCGTATTTCATCTTGGTTAAATCTCCATCATTCCAATTAACATGAACTTCCTTCGCGCCTGCAGCATAAGCATGTTTTGCCACAAGTCTTACAAAATCAGCCCCTTCAACAGGAGCATTAACAACTAAAGGTTGACCCTTCTGTATGTTGATACCTACCTTGACACAAAGATTAGCATATTTGTCTAAAGTATCGTTGAATTTATCCAAAATATCACCTCGCATGTTTATTATGTACTTAAGAATAGTTTATATTATATGGAAAGGAATGTAAATAATATTCTGCCAACTAGAAGAGAAATTTAAAATATTGAGAAAATATTAGAAAAAAAGAGGGATTTAAAGAAATATGTAGAAGTAGTATAGGAAAAAACAAATGATAGGTTAAGAGGTGTAAAATAATGAAGGAAACTTTGATTTTAGAACCGGTAAAAGGAAATGAAACCATACTATCAATTCAATATAACCATATTATTCAAGCTATGCTATATAATCAATTAGAAGAAGAAATATCCACTTTTCTGCACGAGGAAGGATTCCAAAAAGAGAACAGAACATATAAAATGTTTACATTTTCTAGACTGATGGGCAAGTTTTATTTAGATAAAGAAGAAGGAAAAATTATATTTTATGGGCCTATTAAACTTACAATATCTTCTTATTATAATGAATTTAGTAATTCCATAGGAAACAATTTATTATCAAGTCAAACAATCAAATTAGGGAACAATACCTTAAGAGTAAAGGAATTAGCAGTTAAACAAGAAAACATTGAAAACAATCAAATAAAGATCAAGACTTTATCTCCAATAGTGACATATAGCACATTATATAGAAAAGATGGGAAGAAGTTCACTTATTATTTTAATCCTCAGGAAGGGAAATTTTCGGAAATAGTAAGTAGTAATTTAAAGAATAAATACAAGGCTTATTATTTGAAAGATGCTCCTGAAGAAGACGTTGAAATAGAGCCTATAAGTAAAACAAAACTTTCTGTAGTGAAATATAAAGATTTCGTTATAAAAGGATATTCAGGAAAATTTATCATGAAGGGTCCAGTTCCTTTGCTACAAATGGGAATAGGAACAGGATTAGGCAGCAAGAACAGTCAAGGATTTGGCTGTGTCGAAGTTATATAAAGTTGGGGGGTGAATGTATGGAATTAAGTGCAGTTTGTGAACTTGGTAAAATGAAAAAAGAAACTATTATGAAAAATGGAGGTGATATGTTAGATATTTTTGTTGAAAATCCTAATAAGACAGGTGTATACAGTACAGTTTTAGAAATTACTGTAGATAAAGATTTTAAGTACACAGGCATAAATGTGACTGAATTCAAGAAAGAATTTGTATCAAGATATCTTTATAAAAAAGGTTCTAGTAATGGGGCAGATTATACTCCTACTTCTAAAATAACAACTTCTAAAAAAACTTTTAATAAAAAAATACTAAAATGTTTTAAAGAAACAATTATTAGATTTGAAGAGTATGAAGGAGTAGATGATATTAAGAAAATATATAATTGTCTTATAATTAATTCTGAATATATACTAAATGATATTAATGCCAATATAGAGAATAGCAAGAAGGGTTATATATTAACCGTAGTTTATGATGACAAATATGTTGGGGATCTAGAAATATTTAAAGACAAAGTTAAAAAAGGAGCTATTAGAAATTATTATTTGATAGATAAAAAGATATCTAAAGGCAAAAATAAACATTGTTCTATATGTAAAGAAATGAAAGATGAGGTATTTGGAAATGCGAATATTTTCAAGTTCTATACTGTAGATAAACGCGGATATGTATCTGGAGGATTTAATAAATTAGATTCATGGAGGAATTTCCCAGTATGTCAAGAATGTGCAGTCGAACTTGAATTAGGTAAGAGATATCTTGATGAAAAGTTGAGTTTTAAATTTCAAGGAAGAGATTTCTATTTGATTCCTAAACTACTTTATAGAAAGAAATTGGAGAAAATATTAAAGACATTGTCAAATATAAATGTAGATAATATTGACAGCAAATATCAAAATGTCGAAGAAATGATTATCAAAAGACTTTCAAAGATTGAGGATTATGCAACTTTTGATATGTTATTTTATGAAGTTAATAATGCAGCTTTGAATATAAAACTTGATGTACAAGAAATTTTACCTTCTAGATTTAAGAAAATATATGCTGATATGGAAAAGGTAAATTTAGTATTAAAAACTAACGAAAAAAGCGAGAAAATTAAAGTTGATTTTTCATATTTAAATAGGTTATTTCCAAGGAAGACGTATAATAGATATTTTTTAGAAACTGTAGATATTATTCTTTCTAATAAAGAAATAGATTATAAATTTTTAATTCAACATATTTGTAATCATATTATTGAAAAGTTCAACGAAGATGAAGGGAAATACTATTATTTTGAAACTATAAAGTCCTATGGGTTTTTGATGTACTTAAGAACATTAAGAGTTTTATTTAAAGAAAGGGGGAAAATAGATTTAATGGAAAAGCTAAAATGGGATATAAAAGACTATGATTCTAAGGAAGAAATGTTTGATAGTATATTTGAAGAGAATATGGATTTTTTCACTACTCCAGATAAAAAAGCAGTATTTTTAATTGGATTTTTATCTCAGAAATTATTAAATCTACAATATATTAAAGAGAAAAGAAAACCATTTATTAGTAGATTGAGAGGATTAAAGCTAAACAAAAAAGATATAAGAAGATTGTTGCCAGAAATACAAAATAAGTTTATAGAATATGATGGAGATTATTATAGGGATATACAAGGTTTAGCTTCTAGATATTTAATAGAAGTAGGAGAAAATTGGAGTATTTCTGAACTTGATATACCTTTTTATTTTGCAATAGGAATGAATTTAGAAAGACATATTATATTGAAAACTGAAAAGGAGGAAAAAGTAAATGAATAGAAGTGAATTGATATTTTTATATGATATTAAGGACAACAATCCTAATGGAGACCCCATAGATCAAAACAAACCAAGGATTGATGAGGAAACTGGTATAAATATAGTGACAGATGTAAGGCTTAAAAGGACTATAAGGGACTATCTAAAGGAATATAAAAGCAAAGAAATTTTTGTAAGGGAAATTAGAGATGATAAAGGGAAAGTTCAAGATGGAAAAACACGTGCAAAAGATTTTGGGAAAAAGAAAAATGAGATAATAGAAAACATATTGAAAGAATGTATAGATGTTAGATTATTTGGAGCTACCATTCCATTAGCTAAAGATTCTGCAACTTTTACAGGACCAGTTCAGTTCAATATGGGTAGAAGTTTGCATAAAGTAGAAGTAAAGAGAATAAAAGGAACAGGAGCATTTGCATCTGGAGAAAATAAGGATAATAAGACTTTTAGGGAAGAGTTTATACTACCGTATTCATTGATAGGGTTTTATGGAATAATCAATGAAAAAGCTGCAGAACAAACTAAGCTTACAGAAGATGATATAAATCTTCTTATTGATGCCATGTGGAATGGAACCCAAAATTTAATTTCAAGGTCAAAAGTGGGACAAGTTCCTAGATTATTAATCAAAGTAAATTACAAAGAAGAATTTTATCATATTGGAGATTTATTGAAATCTATTAAGATAGAATCAGAAAAAGAAGATGAACAGATTAGAGATGTTGAGGATTTTATTTTAAATGTAGATGAATTAATAGAAATTTTAGAGATAAATAAAGAGAAAATAGATAATTTGGAGATTAAACTGGATAGAAGATTGAATATGAAGACTAACATAATAGATAAATTAGGGGAAATTGAAATAAAAACAGAAGAAATATTAATTTAGGTGATGAGATATGAAAATACTAGTTTTTGATATATGGGGAGATTATGGACATTTTAAAAAATATTTCACCACATCTTCACCTTTAACATATTCTTTTCCTCCAAAGACAGCAATATATGGGTTATTAGGAGCAATTTTAGGTTTTGATAAAAATGATTATTTAAAATATTTTCAAGATAGGGTATGTAAAGTAGCAGTAAAGATTATTAATCCAATTAAGAAGACTAGGATACCAATCAATTATATAGATACAAAGGTAGCAATAGATATGAGCAAGATAAAGAATAGAACTCAAGTAAATCTTGAAGTATTAAAAGATTGTAAATTCAGAGTATATGTCACTTATAAAGATAAATCTATATATGATAAGCTAAAAAAAATGTTATTTGAAAAGAAAAATGTATATAGTATTTGTTTAGGATTATCGGAGTTTTTAGCAAATTATAGATTTGTTGGTGAATTTAAAGTAACGAGAATAAATAATAACAGTAAAATTGTTGATATAGATACATTTATTCCTTTTGATGAAGACGTTATGATAAAAATTCAGGGGAATAGACAATATTTGAAGGATACAGTTTATAATGAAATGGATTCAAAAAGAGAAGTAGCAGAATTTGTTACAGTATTATATGAAAGAACAGGTAAGCCTATAAAATGTGATATTTCTGTATACTATGAATTGGAAAGTGGGGAGAAGATTGTATTCCTATAAATTGTTATCGCATCCTAAAATTTATTTGATTGAACATCTACAAAAAGTTTATAAGTGGGGTATGGAGATATTTGAACAGAACAAATTATTTTTGGAGGATAAAGAAATTTTAAGTTCCATATTGGTTGGCCATGATTTAGGAAAATCTACTCTATATTTTCAACAATATATAACAAAAGAAAAAAGCCATGGTTTTATAAAAAATCATGGCTTTTTATCAGCGATTATGACATATTGTATTTTGGCAAACAAATATGGTATGGATAAAGCTTTAAAAGCGTTTATAATAGTAAAAAGGCATCATGGGAACCTGTATAACTTTTTTGATGAAGTATCATTGAACCAAATTGAAGTACTAAATACAATTGATGTTTTAGATAAGCAACTTAAATCTATAGATTTTCAAGAGGTAAATGTAATACTTGATAGATTTAAATTACCAAATATAAATTGTACAGAAATAAAAAAAGTATTTATAAATTTATTTCAGGATATGGAAGCTGTATTTTATTATGAAGATGAATTAAATAAAAATATGGAAGAGTATTTTAAAATAAAATATTTATATTCAATACTTATATATAGTGATAAATTTTCTCTTATTATGGACAATGGAATAGATAAAGACAAAAGTATAGGCATAAATAAATTCAATATTTATATGGATAATCTTCCTAAACATAAAAGTATTATAAATGACAAAAGAAATGAAGCAAGAATAGGAATAGAGAATAAAATAGAAAATCTTGATGATAAGATTTATACTTTAACTTTACCTACAGGTATGGGAAAAACATTAAATAGCTTAAATTTTGCATTAAAATTGAGAGATAAATTATATAAGGAAGAAGGTATATATTATAATTTAATTTATTCTTTTCCGTTTACTAGTATAATAGATCAGACTTATCAAATATTTAAGGATATTTTTGGAGATAAAACTTCAGAAGTCTTGAAGCATCACTATTTGGCCAAAGTTGAATATAAAAATGAAGAAAATTATTTTGAAATAGAAAAAAGCAAGTTTTTAATTGAAACATGGGATTCAAAGATTATAGTTACAACATTTGTGAAGGTGTTGCAATGTATTTTTTCAAATAAGAATAGCGAACTTTTGAAATTCAACAAATTTGCTAATTCCATTATTATACTTGATGAAGTGCAGAACATTCCACATAAATATTGGAAGATAATCAGAGAAAGCTTTTATGTTTTATCAAAGGCATTAAATATATATTTTATATTAATGACGGCTACTCAACCACTTATATTTAAAGATAGAAAAGAGTTAATTGAAAATACCAAGGAGTACTTTGATATTTTTGATAGGACAAGATTGAACATAAATCTTAATGAAATAGGAATAAATGAATTTGTCGAAGAAATTTGTCCTATAATTAATAAATCTGATAAAACAATGATAGTGTTGAATACAGTAAAATCAGCTCAAGAAGTTTATAAGACAATAAAAGAAAAGAGTAATAAACAAATTTTATTTTTGTCTGCATCTATAATTCCTGAAGATAGAAAAGAAAGAATAGAAAAAATAAAAACACTTGATAGGTATATATTGGTGTCTACTCAAGTTGTTGAAGCAGGAGTTGATATTGATAATGATGTGGTTATAAGGGATATAGGGCCTTGGGATAGTATAGTTCAATGTGCTGGGAGATGTAATAGAAACAATAGAAAAGAATTAGGTGAGGTATATATATATAAATTAAAAAGAGAAAAATATATATTTGCAAATATTGTTTATGGTAGATTTTTAATAAGCAAAACAGAGAAGATACTTAAAGGTCACGAGATGATACCAGAGAAGGATTATTTCAAGTATTCTAATGATTATTTTGAAGAAATAGATAAAGACAAAAGTGATACATGTTCAGATGAAATATTTGAAGATATTTTAGAATTCAAATTTAATGATATTAACAATGAATTCAAATTAATTGACAACAATGAACTTTATATTATGCCAGTTTTCATTGAAAAAGATGAAAAAGCAGTTCGGATATGGGAAAGGTATGAAGGGTTGTTCAATATTGATGATAGATTTGAACGAATGAATAAATTTCTTGAGATAAAGGAGCAATTTTTATTATATGTAATCAATATAAATGTAAAAAAATTCCCCTTTATGAGAGATAAATTTTATGGAAGAATTCCAAAAGAAAATCTTGAATATTATTATTCTACTGAATATGGTTTTATACCAGATAATGATGAAACAATGTTTTTTTAATAGGCATAAACAATATTTTGGGAGTGAAATATATGGAGGACTTAGATGTAAACGGAACCCTTGTTTGGTATTATTTTGTTTGCAAGAGGGAAGTTTGGTTAATGTCACATAACATAGTTCCAGATCAAGATGATTCAAATATAGAAGTAGGAAAGTTTATACATGAAAAATCGTATTCTAGAGAAAAAAAAGAAATAACAATAGGAAATGTGAAAGTAGATGTATTAAACAAAAAAGATGGTTATTTAATGGTTGGAGAGGTTAAGAAGACTTCTAAATATGCAGAAAGTGCTAAAATGCAATTATCATATTATTTATTAGAATTAAAGAGACATGGTTTAGAAGGAACAGGGGTGCTTATGTTTCCAAAAGAAAGAAAAAGAATTGAAATAAATTTGAATGATGAATTAATAAGGAAATTAGAGAAGATAGAAAGTGAGATATTAAGGATATGCTATGCTGAATGTCCGCAAGAACCAAAAAAAATAAGTTTTTGCACAAAATGTGGTTATAGAGAATTTTGTTGGTCTTAAGGGAGTGAGGTTATGAAGAAAAATATTTATATCTTTAATGATGGAGAATTGAAAAGAAAGGACAATACTTTTTATTTTGAAACTTCTCAGGGGAAGAAATATTTGCCTATAGAGGACATAAAAGAAATATATGTTTTTGGAGAAGTAAGTGTAAGTAAAAAATTTCTTGAATATGTATCTCAAAAAGAAATACTTATACATTTTTTTAATTATTATGGATATTACGTAGGAAGTTATTATCCAAGAGAACATTATAATTCTGGCTATATGATATTGAGACAAGCTGAGCATTATTTAGACGAAAGCAAGAGGTTATTATTAGCGAGAAAATTTGTTCAAGGAAGTGCTAAAAACATTATCAATGTAGTTAGATATTATAAAAATAGAGGAAAAGATTTAGATGATATACAAAATCAAATTTCCATTCTTAGTTATAACATAGATAAATGTCAAAATATAGATGAATTAATGGGCATAGAGGGAAACATTAGGGATATTTATTATAAATGTTTTGATGAAATAATAAATGATAAAGATTTTGTTTTTGAAAAAAGGTCTAGAAGACCACCAAAAAATCATCTTAATTCTCTTATAAGTTTTGGTAATTCTTTGATATATGTTTTAATCTTATCAGAAATATATAAAACACATTTAGATCCTAGAATTGGATATCTTCATGCTACTAATTTTAGGAGGTTTACGTTGAATTTAGATGTATCAGAGATTTTTAAACCAATAATAATTGATAGAATTATATTTAAAATAGTAAGTAAAAAAATGATAAGTACTAAACATTTTGAAGATGATATGGGTGGAGTATTATTAAAAGAAAGTGGGAGGAAAGTTTTTATTGATGAATTTGATAAAAAGCTGAAGGCGACTATTAAGCATAGAGATCTTGGAAGAAATGTTTCATACAATAGATTAATAAGGATGGAACTTTATAAACTACAGAAACATTTTATTGGAGAAACTGAATATGATCCATATATTTCAAGATGGTAAAGGGTGTGAAATATTTTGTTTGTAATACTCGTGTATGATATTGGAGAAAAAAGAGTTGCGAAAGTTTTAAAAACTTGTAGAAGATATTTATATTGGATACAAAATTCTGTTTTTGAAGGTGAAATATCTCTTGCTAATTTGGAGAAACTAAAAATTGAATTAAACAGTATAATTAATTTAGAAGAAGATTCAGTTATAATATATCAATTTAGAACAACGAGGTATTCCTCAGTTGAAATAATGGGTATTAAAAAAGGTGGAGAAGATAATTTTCTATAGATATTAGTAAGAAAATTTGTCGTCGACCTTCAGTAGTGTAAAAACTACTGGAGATCGACGACAATTTATTTTTTATAAAAATACTGTTATTAACAGGGTTTGGTAGAAATATATTAATATTTAGTACTATTTGAAGATGATTTTAAAATTTGACAGAATATAAGAAGTGTAGTAATATCAAGGTATTGAATGGATATCTAGACTACCTATAAGGAATTGAAACTCAAGATGGCACTATCGAGGTTAAACAAATTAACAACCATATCTAGACTACCTATAAGGAATTGAAACTTCCTGTAGTCCATATGCCGTCTTTATCGATACATAATATCTAGACTACCTATAAGGAATTGAAACGTGAAGCTTCAAGAGTATCAGCCACGTCAACATCACAAATATCTAGACTACCTATAAGGAATTGAAACTCGATACATACGTCGATATGTGTTCCTTGTGGACATCATATCTAGACTACCTATAAGGAATTGAAACAAATCTAGTGTAGGCTTTATCTTTAGTCCTGCTGGTGATATCTAGACTACCTATAAGGAATTGAAACGAAGCAGAATATTAAGCCTACAACTAGATGCTTCTAATATCTAGACTACCTATAAGGAATTGAAACACTACAAAATCCGCTTGGACACGAGCGTCGATATTAAAATATCTAGACTACCTATAAGGAATTGAAACTATATTTTATAGAATAACACCTTAATCACCTGCCCTAATATCTAGACTACCTATAAGGAATTGAAACTGATGAGGATCTAGCCACACTACATAAAATCTATTGCCAATATCTAGACTACCTATAAGGAATTGAAACGAAGAAGAATGTAAGGAATGGTTCCTAGAAGAATATTTATATCTAGACTACCTATAAGGAATTGAAACGGGAATTCTTTAATTAAATCGTCTTTTATAAAATCGTATATCTAGACTACCTATAAGGAATTGAAACGCAACCAAACGTTGTAATTTCAAGGTTCTAAAAAAAATATCTAGACTACCTATAAGGAATTGAAACATTGATATGGCTGATATACAATTAGCAAGAATGATAGAATATCTAGACTACCTATAAGGAATTGAAACTATTCCATTTCAATTGATCTTTGATTATTAATATCTAATATCTAGACTACCTATAAGGAATTGAAACGCTTCTTCTAAATTGAGATAGGCGGGATTACGCTTCTATATCTAGACTACCTATAAGGAATTGAAACTTGCTCCTCTATTAGGCATTGTACCAGTTTGTTTAGTATATCTAGACTACCTATAAGGAATTGAAACTTGAAATAAGCCTTCCGTTACACTCGCTGCTTCTTTGATATCTAGACTACCTATAAGGAATTGAAACTATACAAGAACCAAAAGATAAAGTTGCTAATATTTTTATATCTAGACTACCTATAAGGAATTGAAACTTTTTTCGTCTGTTGCATAGTCGTTTGTGTCATACAAAATATCTAGACTACCTATAAGGAATTGAAACTCCAACCTTCACAACCATCTAAAATGCAAGGATTTGATATCTAGACTACCTATAAGGAATTGAAACGCTGGATAAAAGATGATGGTTATAAAGAATGGTTTTAATATCTAGACTACCTATAAGGAATTGAAACCGTCCAGAGGATATAAAGAAAAATGTTCAAGATTTTAATATCTAGACTACCTATAAGGAATTGAAACCTGTAATTGTCTACACTTTCTATTGCTTCGTCAAAGTATATCTAGACTACCTATAAGGAATTGAAACTCGCATAAGGGCCAATGGAGAAGGCACTATCTATACAGAATATCTAGACTACCTATAAGGAATTGAAACTGTAAAAAGGCTATGATATTGATTGTAATTCTAGTAATATCTAGACTACCTATAAGGAATTGAAACTATGCATAGGCAAACTGGAAACTGCAGAGTAACTATAAATATCTAGACTACCTATAAGGAATTGAAACATCGTATAAACTGTAGACACAGTCGTATCAGCTTCTAGATATCTAGACTACCTATAAGGAATTGAAACTCGTCTCCTAATTCCTCTAAGGCTGTCATGCCGACATATATCTAGACTACCTATAAGGAATTGAAACTCGTCTCCTAATTCCTCTAAGGCTGTCATGCCGACATATATCTAGAC
>NZ_JAIOUP010000018.1 GCF_019931165.1 Schnuerera sp. xch1 | reverse complement strand
ATTGAAACTCGTCTCCTAATTCCTCTAAGGCTGTCATGCCGACATATATCTAGACTACCTATAAGGAATTGAAACTCAATATATCCATATCATAGGTATCCGAAATACATAAATATCTAGACTACCTATAAGGAATTGAAACTCGGTCGGTAGTTTGCGTTGCTTGCTTCTAGTATTACAATATCTAGACTACCTATAAGGAATTGAAACGTGACTATAACTAATACAGTAGCG
Organism: Schnuerera sp. xch1; assembly: GCF_019931165.1. GTDB lineage: Bacteria > Bacillota > Clostridia > Tissierellales > Tepidimicrobiaceae > JAIOUP01. Next base: position 43,903 of record NZ_JAIOUP010000018.1, on the reverse strand, counting down.
GAATAACAATAAAATATCTAGACTACCTATAAGGAATTGAAACATACTTAGGCTAATCAACTGACTTGCTTTGGTTTTGATATCTAGACTACCTATAAGGAATTGAAACTATATAGTATAACCATCTTCGCCGTACAAATTGTAAAATATCTAGACTACCTATAAGGAATTGAAACCTGGATACACTTTCTCACCTCCTAATATTCAATTAAAATATCTAGACTACCTATAAGGAATTGAAACTTTGCAGTCCTTAGCCTACATTTAAATTTATTTTCCCTCATATCTAGACTACCTATAAGGAATTGAAACTTTCTATTACATACTCTGTTAAGTTTTTATTATGCTTAATATCTAGACTACCTATAAGGAATTGAAACCTAGACCTAGCACATCAAGAGGGTTTGGTTTCAATGGATATCTAGACTACCTATAAGGAATTGAAACTTTATACATCCGCGCCAGTGGCATCTACCCATTTTGTGATATCTAGACTACCTATAAGGAATTGAAACCGGAATCATGAGAAACACTACATCCGAAGAAGTTAGCAGATATCTAGACTACCTATAAGGAATTGAAACTTATCAAGTCCTGCTAATTTAATATATTTTTCAACCGATATCTAGACTACCTATAAGGAATTGGAACATGCCAATTATTTTCATCATGCGTTCGTTTGCTTCGTTACCAATAGCTATTTTTTATGATTTTGACTTATAATTGTGAATCATATCTAATCTTTATGACCCAAATACAATAGAATACTCCTATAGAACAAGCATGAAAATAGAATTATCTAAATAAATTAGCATGTTTCTTTGTGTTTTGAAAAATTAGAGGTGTAATACGAGAGATGAGAATTATATCAATATTTAGAATGCCTTCAGATGATATTGATATTTAAAAAAAGGGTGTAGTTTTATAACTTGCTCTAAAAATAAGTTAGAGTACGATTATTGTATTTTTCGAGAGTGTACTTATAAAGAGGAGGGGGATTAGATTGAGTAAAAAGATTATTAGTTTTTTAGGTAATGGTAATTATAAAAAAACAAAATATGGATTTACTGATCAAAATGGAATGAAAAAGGTAGTTGAGACCAGTTTTATTCAGGAAGCTATTTCTTCATTAGTTGGGAAGGATGCTGAATTATATATCGGGTTGACTGGTGGAGAAAAAGGGTCTAGAAAGACAAATTGGGAAAGTGGAAACAAAGAGATTATAGACTGGAATACATGTGAAAAGAAAACGGTATACCAAGCAGGGCTTAAGGAAATTCTAGATAATAGAAGGATAAAATACAGAGATTTTGAATTAAGGGCTGGAGCAAATGAAGAAGAAATATGGGAAAATTTTGACATTGTTTTTAATCTTTTAGATTACGAAGATGAGGTATATATTGACATAACTCATTCCTTTAGATCATTACCAATCATTATTATGTCCATAATAAATTATGCTAAGTTTATAAAAAATATATCCATAGAAGGAATATACTATGGCGCCTTTGACGCTAAAGATAAGGATGGAATAGCTCCTATTTTTGACTTATCATTATTTAATGCCATTTCAGATTGGACCATAGGTGCAGAAAAATTTATCAATTCAGGTGATGCAAGATTATTAGTTTCACATGTAAAGAAAGCAATTGATAATTATAAAAGTATAATAAGAAGAAGTGATGAAGAAGCAGATTCTTTAAGAAGTATAAATAAAGCACTAGAAAATTTTGTTGGAGGGGTATATACAGTAAGAGGTCATATGATATCGGAGTATGGCTGTAAACTTAAGGATGAATTAGATAATTTTAGAGTGGTAAATATTAATGAATTAAAACCATTTGGAGAAATATTAGACAAAATATATGATAAGGTTTATTTTTACTCAGGGAATATACTAAAGGACATTCATTATACTGTAAAGTTATGTAATGATTTAAATTTAGTTCAGCAGGCGTATACTTTTATACAAGAGAATATAGTTAACTTCATATGTTTATCAAGCAATATACCTTTAAATGATGCCAATGTGAGAATTCATATATCAGGACTTATTATGTCAAAATATGATAATTATTTTAAAGGTTCACCTTATGTTGAAAAACTAGTAATACGAAAGGAAATTGACTGCCTTTTAACCAAAGATTTAACGTATTTATATAAAGAAATTGGAGATTTAAGAAATGACCTCAACCATGCAGGTTTTAGAAGAAATGCTAGTAAACCTGATAAATTTAAAAAGAAATTAGATAAGTTTATTCAAAGATTTGAAAAAGTAATAGATATGGACACTTTAACTTTGAAAAAATCAAATACTGATTATAAACCTAGCTCTAAAATGATATTGATCTTCTCACATAAATTAACAGATAAACAAATACAAGATGCAAAGGAAAACTTAAATATTCAAGAGTTCATATACCTTCCAGATAATCTACAAAATGAATGGAGTTCTATTCCCCCTTATGTAGATAATCTTAATTCTATATTGGATGATATTAAGGATTGGATTGATAATATTAGTCAAGAAGATGATTATGTCCTTGTTCAAGGTGAGTATGGTGCTATCTATAAAATGGTAGAATACTGCAAAGAGATAGGATTAAAGCCCATTTATTCAACAACTAAGAGGCAAGTGAAAGAAGTAATAAGAGACGATGGGAAAATTGAAATTACTCATGTATTCGACCATGTTAGATTCAGAAGATATTAGGTGTCAAAATGAAGTTTAATAGTGATAAGCTTGCACAAGCAAGAAGTGATAATGAAAAGATATTAGAGTTTCTTCAAAATAGGGACAAGGATTTCTTTAAATATATTGATGAGTTTGCTAATAAGAAGGAAAATAAAAAAGTAAGTGATAAATCATATGACTTAGTTATTTATACCATTGGGTTCTCGCCATATACCACAATTCTCAGTTTATCAGTATTACAGCCTAAGGGAAGAATAGTGTTTATATTCACAAAAGAGAGTTTAAGCTTTAAAAAAATATTTATGGAGTATCTGAAAATCGCTGAAATTAAATCTGAGGTAATATTTAGAGAAACCAATTCTAATAGTGATACAGCAGAAGTTTTCAATATTATTTCTGAAGAAGTAAAACAATATCCTTTTAAAAAACTAGCAGTAGATATTACAGGTGGGAAAAAACCTACTATTGCAGCAGGATATCTTGCTGCATCGCTATATAACGATTTACATAACATAGATATACTATATTTAGACTTTCTCGAATATGAAGATGACAGGCCTAAATATGGTACAGAATATTTAAGTATACTATTAAATCCAAATGATATATTTAACACTATAGAGCGAAGAGCCCTAGAAGAGATGTATTTATCTAAAAATTTCAAAGGGGCTAGAAGATTATCTAATGAGATTAGGAAAAGGCTAAAAAGATCAGCCAAAAAATTGTCTCAATATAAAATAGATAATCAATTAGATGAAATAGAAAGAATATATTACTTTTCTAAACTATATGAGCTTAGAAATGATTTCAATTATAAGGACATTGTAATTCAGGAGAAATATTTAAATGCAGATGAAGTTCATGGAATAAAGATGGTATCAAATTTTTTAGAAAGAATAAACAGTTTAGGAAATGTGAGCTCTCAAATTAATGATAAAAGAATATATGAAGAATTTAAAGGAACTGATGAAATATTATATATGGCTTTAGAGAGGTATAATGGAGCATTAATTATGAGATATGTAGATCTTCAGAGCTATATAATACGTTTGCTTAGTGCAATAGAGCTTGCAGGAATAATGTTGACCAAAGGAGTAAAGAGAAAAACTATTGATAAAATTAATAAAATAGAAGATGAAAAACTTAAGAAAGATTTACATGGTCTAAGGAGATATAGAAATAGTTTGAACCTGAATCATGGATTTAAACCAACAGTTGCACCAGAGCAAAGATATGAAGTAGCTGTACTAAAATATATAGCTTTAGCATTTGATAAGAGAGAAGAAGAAATTAAAAGGATCATTATGGACAAGTTAAGATATCGAAACTATGAAGAAATAGATTTTTAAAGGAGGGGTTAAAAATGACAACTTTAGTTTTATGGGAGGTATCTAGAAAGCAAAATTATATTTTCTCAAGCAATAGATTGAAGGAGAGCATAGGAGGGTCCATAATAGTAGAGAAGGTTGTTGAAAAACTACCTATAGATGTAAACTCAGAGTATAGTAAAAACGTAGTATACAATGGTGGAGGAAGTAGCCTGTATAGATTTGACACCGATGAAGAGGCAAGGGAGTTTATTAAGGCTATAAGCGAAAGAATATTGAGGGATTATCCTGGAGTAGAGGTATTTATGGTAATGGTTAATTACGATAATAATAGGGATAAGATTATTGATGTAATAGGAAAAGCTTATAGGAAGCTAGGAGTAAAGAAGAATAGAAGATTAAATAGTGGGGAACAGCTATCTTTTGGAATAGAAAGGCTCTGTGATTCAACAGGACTTCCGGCAACTACTATAGAGAAAGACTTAGAAAATGATGAAGCAAGATTTGTTAGCGAAGATATAGCAGTTAAGCTTTACCATTGCAATGATCGTAATGAGAAATTTAGCAAACTTATACTTAATAAGGAAATGACAAAAGCGTTTAGAGATGTGGCTAAAGATGAAAAAAATTATATGGCGGTAGTTCATATTGATGGCAATGGAATGGGCCAAAAATTTGATGCTTTAAGAAAGGAATTTACATATAAAGAAGGAGAATATGAAAAAACAAATGATGCCTATATAAAAGCCTTGAAAAAATTTAGTGACAACATAAAATCTGCCTATGAAGAGGCTTTTATTGCTATGAGTAAGGCTGTATGTAAAAATAAGGACAAGTTAAAAGATGATACGAATATAGGCAAAGATATATTTCCTATAATACCAATTATTGTAGCAGGTGATGATATTACTTATGTAACTAATGGGAAGGTAGGTATAGAGACAGCAAGAGTATTTTTAGAACATTTATATGAGAATAAAATAGAAATACATAATGAGAAAACGGTAAGATTGAACGCTTGTGCAGGAGTTGCAATAGTAAGGACAAGCTATCCTTTTATTAAGGCATATGAACTTGCAGAAGATCTATGTGAAAATGGAAAGAGAAAACTTAGAGAGGAATACCCAAATGATGATTATTCTCTTATTGATTGGCATGTGGAGCAAGGAGATTTGCTAGGAACAATTAGAGAAATAAGAGATAAAAATTATAAGACTATAGATGATAATAAAGATCTTTTTATGAGACCTTTATATTTAAACAATGAGGATAAAAAGATATGGAGAACCTATAGCAATTTTAAAGAAGCTTATAATAACTTAACTAATCGAAAAATAAATAATAAGAAAATAGCAAGAAACAAAATAAAGGAACTTCGTGAAATCCTAAAGAAAGGTGAAGCAGAAACAGAGTTATTCTTAAAATTGAACAACATATCTAATTATTTCAGTAGATTCAAAAACACAGATGGAGATTATTGCTTTACTAAAGATGGGTGTATGTACTATGATGCAATTGAGATTATGGATTTATATATAGAGCTAGCTGGAGAGGAGGGGGAAAATGAATAATTATGTGGTGGTTGTAAGATTGCTTACAGAGGCTATATTTGGCAGTGGATATTCAATTCCTGGTTCCGTAGATTTAGAAATAGTATGTGATGAGTATGGGTTCCCATATATGAAAGCCAAAACTTTTAAAGGGAATTTAAGGGAAGAAGTAGAAAAAACTATTCAAGTACTAGGAGAAGAATATAAACCAATTATATGTGAATTATTAGGTGAAGAAAACCAAGGAGATAATATGTGGCGAAACCTTAAGTTTTCTGATTGTAGATTAAGAGAAGGAACAAGAAAAGTTTTGGAATATGCTGTAAATAGTGGAGAGATTCATCCTTGGGAGATAAAAGGTGCATTAACTGATATAAGAAAGTTCACTAGTATTGATGAAAATGGCTCTGCTGCTAAAGGTACCTTAAGGCAAATAAGGGTTATAAAAAGAGGGTTAGAGTTTGAAGTACAAATAAGTTGTGAACGGGAATTAAGAGAAGAAGAGTTAGGACTTTTAGCTATAGGATTAAAATCCTTAAGGCATATAGGGAGTATGAGAACTAGAGGGAAAGGTGAAGTGGAATGTACTCTTCATATATTGGAAGACAATGAATATAAGGACATAACAGATTATTATGTTGACAGGTTTTTAAAAGGGGTGAATTTTGGTGAATAGTTACATAGTTTATGATATTGAAGCTTGTGAGAATTTAAAATTTGCTAAGTCTAATATGCAATCTGATTCGGAAGAAACTATGGAATATATCCCAGGAACTGCAATTAGAGGAGCTTATATATATAAATACATAATTCAGAAAGGAATAAAGAATATCAACGAAGGCATCCATAGGGATAAGCTGTTGAATGGCAAGATAAAGTTTTTAAATGCATATCCCAAATATAAAGATAAGAGAAGTATTCCTTTACCAAAATCCTATTTTGCTCCTAAGGAAAAAATCAAAGCTTACAATACGAGTTTGAAAATGAAGTCAGGTTTAGACATAAAGCTGGATTCAGGTTATGAAAAGGTTAGAACCTGTGAATTTGTCGCATTTATAGATGGAGAATACTATAAGACAGATGTAGAGAAAACATCTAATCTCCATATCAATAAGATGAGAGGTAAAAAAAACAATAAACTATTTAGATATGAATTTATCAAGAAGGGACAATTATTTCAAGGGATAATAAAGGTAGAAGATGATTCATACTTAGAAGAGATTGAAGAACTATTTAAAGATGAAATTGTCTATTTGGGAGGATCAAAGGGTAGTGGATATGGTAAATGTAAGATAAAAGGGTTTAAGGTTTTTGAAGAAAACCCTGAATATGAGGGTTTTAAAACAAATAAAGAATTTGGAGAATACATATATCTATTAGCTTTATCGGATATTATCTTTAGAAATGAAGTAGGAGAATACAAAACATTTATTGATGAAAAATACATTGCTAAAGAATTAGAGTTAGATAGTGTTGAGTTTGTTGATAGCTGTATAGAGGTTAAAAGTATAACAAATTTTAATAATAAGTGGAAATGCTCTACTCCTATTATAAAAAGTATTAAAGCAGGTTCTGTTTTCAAGTATAAGATTTCTGGGAATATAGACAAAGAAATTTTTAATAGTTTTCTAAACAAAGGAATTGGAGAAAGAAGGTTAGATGGATTTGGTAGATTCATTATTTTGAATTCAATAGAAGATACATATTTAAGAGAGAATAAAGGATTAAATAGTAATTTAAATCTAGATAAAGAGTCTATTGATCTCTTTAAAAAAGAAAAAGAACAAGTTAACAATATAATAAATTTGATTTACGAAAAAAGGTTAGAAAATGATATAAGCTTGAGAGTATTAGAGTTAGATGAGAAATTAAGAAATACAGAAAGGATGAGCAAAAGTCAATGGGGTAACTTCAAGGATTTGTTTACTTCATTAATCTATGAAGAACCTAAGGCTGGCATAAATAAGTACAATAAATATGTAGAAAATATTAATAGCAAAAGAAGCACTTCTTTTACTCAGATTAACCAAGTATGGTATGAGAATAAGAAATTAATTGATTTCTTTAACGATTTTATAGAGAATAGTATGAACTTGGATTTACAGAATAGAAATACTAGGGTAAAAAGGGTGAAATTGAAGGGATTGGAGTCTAGTACAGATAGAGAATTTCTATATAAATATAATATGAGAATTTTAGTTGAATTATGTAGATTTCAGATTAGAAAGGGGGAATGGTAATGCAGTATATTTCAATAATAAAAGCTGAAATAGAAAGTACATCTCCTTTATTTATCAGTGATGGTGAAGACATTTTACTAGATGAAGAAAGTGGCATGGCGTATATACCTGCTACTACAATAGCAGGTTCGTTTAGGGGATATCTAGATTTTATAGGGGAAGAGTCGGACGTTTTATTTGGAAGTTCAGGGGAAAAATCAATAAAAAGTAGTGTTTATATTAGCGATAGCTATAGCAAAAATGAAGGATTCGAGATAAGAAATGGAATCAAGATAGAAGGGATAACAGGTAGTAGTGAAGACGGGAGTAAGATTGAACGATTCTATTTAAAAAAAGCTATTAGATTTACTCTAAATTTTGAAATTGAAGGTCAAGATAAAGACATTGAGACCAAGCGACATCTATTATATAAATGTTTACAAGGTTTGAATAATTCTTTTATTAGATTAGGCGGGAACAAAAGCAACGGCCTAGGGATATTTAAGGTTAATAGAGTAAAGGAAATTAATTTCAATAATAGAAAGCAGTGGGTAGATTATATAAAGAAAGATTATTCAAATATACAAGACATAACAGATAGAGTATTAAATGAAAACAAAAATGATAAGTTCGTAGAGTTTACACTGAATGGAGTGTTAACTACTCCAATATTAGTAGGTGCTCCTGAAACCTTTGATCCAGAGGATGTAGACAAAAGAAGTTTGAAGTCAGGAGATAATTATATTATTCCAGGAAGTAGTTTTAAAGGTGTTTTAAGATCTCGTATAGAATGTATTGGTAACTATTTTAATAGTATACGCTTAGCAAAAGAGATTTTTGGAGATTTGAGCAAAGAGAATATGTTAAGTAGAGTATTTGTTAATGAATCAATTATAAATATTGAAAATTTCGACCAGATAGATTACAACAGGATAAAAGTGGACAAGTTTACTGGAGGGGTTAGAAAAACTGGGCTAATGGATGATGGACCAGTTCAAGGCGCTGTTGAGTTTAAAGTAATATATAAAACACAAAATGATGAAGAGAAGGATTCCTATGCCATAGGTATTATTGCGTTAGCATTAAGAGATTTAGGAACAGAAAATTTAAGTCTTGGTGGAGGTTATAGCATAGGAAGAGGAAGATATAAAGGTCATAGCATGATTATTACAATAGGTGATGAAAAAATAAAAGTAGATTTTAGAAATAAGACTGTAACTAATGAAGAAAAGCTTGATGACTATATTAAATCGGTAAAGACTTTTAGATATGAGGAGGGGGAAAATGAAGAAAAAATATAAACTTAAGGTATTAAACAAAGAAAATATTTTAGAATTGCTAGGATATGAAATTCCAGATAAGTTTACACTAGATAAGTTATTAAAAAGGGAAACCCTCATAGATATAGGGCTAGAAGAGACTATAATTTATAATTATGATTCTGTTGTATCAGATAGAATAGAAAATGTTGAAATAGATATAGAAAATATAATTGAAGCTAGATTTTTTAACAAAGAAAAAGAGATTAGAATTTTTAGAGATGAAAAAGAGATTGATGGTACTATATTTATAGAAAAAAGCGATTCACCATATATTGAGAGAACTGTCCTTTTGTCTTCTTTATATCAAAAACAAAGCTGTGCTTATAAATTAGACTTAAAAAAGTATATTGATTATGATGAAGACAATCAAGCATATATAAGATATACAAAACCTTCAAAACTATATTTCAAGGAGGGGAAATAGATGAAGCCGTTAGAATTAGATAATAAGAATTTAGGAAAATATAGTGTTGCCCCTTATAATTTCGTAAGTTTGCCTAAGTTCACCATATCTAGATATAAGAACGTTCATGAACTTCCGGCTCATAAGAGTTTTAAGAATATAGATGGAGACGATTTGTTAAGCGGTTATATAGAATATACACTAAAAGCAGAAACCCCAATAATAGTCTGTAAAGGGGAAGATGAAGGTACTAATAAAAAATTCTTTAGGAATGCAAGTGGAAATTATGCAATTCCAGGAAGCACTATTAGAGGCATGGTAAGAACTAATTCTCAGATTCTCAGCTTTAGTAATATTATAGGCGAGAAAGATGAAAATGGCAAGTTTCAAAGTAGTGAAATAGAAAACTCTAGATTCCTATATAGAGATATAGCAAGTAACAATGTATTGACAAAGCAATATAAAAGAGTATTAGGTATTAAAGGCAGAGACGGTATTGCAAGGAATTTGAAAGTAGGCTACATAAAAAGGGAAGGTAATAGATACTATATTTATCCATCAATAGATATGAAAATGGAGAATCCTTATTTTAAAATAAGTGAAATAAGGCTTAGGAAAATAGCTAAAAATGTAAAAGGTATTAAATATATGTATAATGAAAATTTAATTAAAAAAGAAAATGAAATTAAAAAATTGAATAAGTTTAAGAAAAGGAGTGAAAGAGATAGACTAGTAAACAAGTATAGAAATGACAATTTTAAACCATACCAAATAGAGATAACTTTTGATTATGATGATAAAAAACGAATAACAAGGATAGGAGAGTTGGGGGAATATAACAATAAAGGATATCTACTGACTAGTAATCATATCAATGGGAAAATGAGTCATTATGTTATACCAGAAGAGGACAAAAATATTCCGAAGCTAGAGGTACCAGAAAATTCAATAGAAGCTTATATAGATGATTTAATTGCAACAAAAAAGGCAGATAATTATAATGGAGATATTGTGGTAAAACCTGAGTATATATTCTATGGGTTACCTGAAGAAAAAGAAAAAAAACCTATATTTTATATTGTATTAGGAGATAAATTGCACTTTGGTTTTACGCCTTATTTAAGAATAATGTATGAAAAATCCATATTAGACGGAATACCAGAGCATTATAATGACACAAATGGAATAAGTTATACAGAAAGTATATTTGGATTTATTAATAAAACCATTGAAAGTAGCAGTGGAAGGGATAGATATAGCTACAAATCTAGAGTTAGCTTTGAGGATGCGGAAGCTGTAGGGAATGCTATCATAGATAGTGAAAGTATTATAGAGATGTTATTAGCAGAACCTAAACCTACAAGTTTTAATCTGTATTTAGAACAGGATCTAAGGCATGATGCGAAAAATTTAGAAATTTATGAAGATGACTTTACTATAAGAGGATTTAAGCAGTATTGGTTAAAAGATTATGTAGAAGATCCAGATGTTAAAAAGGGCAATATGACATCTAAAATTTTTCCATTGAAAGAAGGAACTATTTTTAATGGAAGGATATACTTTAATAACCTAGAAGATGATGAATTAGGATTATTGTTGTGGGCACTAAGATTAAATGATAATTCATATCAAAATATAGGACTAGCTAAGCCTTATGGATTTGGAAGAGTAAAAGTAGAAGAACTTCAATTATATATAGAAGATATAGATAAAAAATATAGCAGTTTTTGTTTTGACTATATGTTAAAAGAAGATGAAAATAGATTTATAGACATCTTTAAAGAAAGATTTTCTAAAGAGTATTTAAATGGGAACGAAATAGATACTCAGAAACCTATAAAAGAATTATTAGAGATTAAATCAAGAATAGTAAAAAGGGAAGATGCAAATTATTACAGATATATGGACCTTAATGAGTTTAAGGAAATGAAAGTTCTTCCTGACATATTGAGTTACGATAAAGTTGTTAGAACTCTCGGAAAGACTCACAAAAATAAAGAACAGAATTTCAAAAAATATAGAAATAATAAAAATATAAGAGCAAAGGTTAATAATAGAAAACAAAGCAACAACAAAAAAAGAAAAACTTTTGGAGTTAGTATCGATCTTTCAGATTGGGACAAGAAAAACAAATAAGGAAAATGACATATTCATGTTATCATCGACCCCCAATAGTGTAAAAACCTCTGGGGGTCGACGACATTTAATTATTTGAATGAAATGCGTTAATGGTGAGGGTTAAAAGAAAAAGACAAGAAAAGAAAAGCCTAGAAACCAAGCATCTTATTGTTTGACAAATATTTAAAAACGTAGTAATATCAATGCATAAGATGGGTTATTAGATTACCTATAAGGAATTGAAATTAGAGAACGCCGGAGTAATGGGTGTACCTATCCCAAAGGTTATTAGATTACCTATAAGGAATTGAAATCGAAAACAAGATTGCTATGATAGATTCCTGCTTCTATGTTATTAGATTACCTATAAGGAATTGAAATAGAATAAGAGAAGCTGAACTATGGGGGAATATTGGCAGTTATTAGATTACCTATAAGGAATTGAAATTAGCTAAACGTGTCAGGCTTTCCTGTTTGAACTGCTAGTTATTAGATTACCTATAAGGAATTGAAACGTGTGGGAAATAGAAGGAGAGCTAGCAAAAAGGTTCTGTTATTAAACTATCTATAAGGAATTAAAACTAATATTTATGAATATGTGATCTATTTTTATTTGATGTTTTTCCAAATGTAAAGGAGAGTGGAAATGAATTTGCTGAAACAATTTCCTGATAATATGCAACAATTCTTAATAGAATCATATGGAAATCCCGTATATGTTAATAAGCTTAGCGGAATAAAAGCTGACGGTGGATGTTACCGTATTGCTTTTTCAAGTTTCTCTGTAATAGTAAAACAGATGGTAAAACCACAGGAATACTTATTTTATGTTAAATGTAGACAATTTTTACAGAAATTTTGTAAGAATATTCCGGTCTTATACTGGTCTTGTAATGATGAAAACAGTTATTGGATTGTGATTGAAGATATACCTTATGCTCTTCCAAGGGAAAGGTGGCAGGCTGATGAACAGGTGCTTGAAGCATTGTTTCATTTTCATAGTGAAGCGTGGGAGAAAAGATTGCCTATCGAAAATTTTTACATACCCAAATGGGATAATGAATTAACAGAAGCTGTTTTAGAATTATTCCCTGATAAAATGAGAAATCAAGTACAGTCTCTGTTATTTGAAGTTCAAGAAGAATCGCAGCAATTATTTATACCATATTGCTGGATAAATGCTGATACAAACCCGACAAATTGGGGCATTAGAAAGGACGGTTCAGTAGTTCTTTTTGACTGGGAAAGAATAAGTTGTAGTTCACCGGCAATAGACCTTTCCATAACTATGCCTGGATTAGGTACAATGGATGATTCTTTAGAATTGTTAATTGCTAAGAAATATTTAAAAATGTGGGCAAAGGCATCACTTGATTTTCCATTTTCAGAACAGAAGTTATTGCGACAAATAAAACTAGCTAAGCTTTGGAGTGTAGTTGAATTTTTGAATAATAATTGGGCTACACTGGATTATAGTACTCATCAAAAACTATTAACTGAATTAACAGATAAGCTATATGAGGCATATTAAACAAAAGTTCATATTGGATTGTTATTAGCAAGATTTGGACAAGAACAAGAAAGATCAAAGCAGTTAAGGTGAAAATAAGAGATGCTGGTCCTTTAATTTATTGATCTGTAACCTTTATTTAACTATATTGTAACTAAACCACGCCAAAAAATGGATATACTAATAATATAGATAGTCTTATAGAGTTGTTATAACGAATAAAGAAGGGGTGTGGTTATATGAGAAGCAAATTTTTTAGAAAAATAGCTATTGTAGGAGTCTTATCTATGGCATTAATAATTCCATCATTTGTACACGGCACAGATGTACAACCTATTTCAGCTAAAGATAAAAATGATATTCCTGCAAGCTATAAATTTGATAATCAGGCTAATAAATTGAAGCAAAAATTTGAGACCATAGGAAGTTATAAGATAGAAGATGATACAGTAATATTCGACTTTGAATTAGTAAATGATCATTCTGAAGCAAAGGAGCTTAAATTTGGTTCGGGTCAACAGTTTGAAGTGATTATAACTAATGAAGAAGCTGAAGAAGTATATAGATATTCTGATGATAAGTTTTTTACACAAGCATTAGTATTTAAAACAATTAATCCAGGAGAATCTTTAAAATGGCATGATGAATGGGACATGACCAATAAGGATGGAGAAAAATTAACGTCAGGTAAATATAAGGCTGAAATCAAAATCATGGCTATATCAGAAGAGAACGATGAAAAAATTGATGAAAATCAATTAGTATCCGTAATAGATTTTAATCTAATGGAAATAGATCACAGGGAAATAAAACAAATAGCGAAACAATTTATACCAGATGATGCTGAGTTCAGTATTCCTAAGAACTTGGAACAGAGCGATGATATTTTACAAATTGATTTAGACAATGATGGCATTGATGAAATTGCGGTTTTTTATAAAGGAAAGAGCAATACTGGGATTCTTTTACTGGAACAGGAAGGACTCGGATGGAAGTTAAAAGATCAAATTATTGGCTATGGAAATACTTTAGATGATGTTGAATTCTATGATTTAAATGGTGATAAACAAGAGGAAATACTTATTGGTGGATCGAATAATAATCGTGATAATAAACTAATTGTATATGAATTTGACGGAGAAAAATATGAGGAACTTACTAGACTGGATTATGCTTATTTTTCAGTAGGGGACTTGGAAGGTGATGGTACTTTAGAGATAGCATCAATAGTAAAAACTAATAAACAAAAGCCTTCAGTGAAACTACAAGTATATACTTTGACTGACAATACTTATGAAAAAGAGTATGAAACAGAATTCCAATATGCAGGATATCCAAATAAAGTTGCTATTGGAGCAGCAAGTAATAATCGACAAGGAATATTTGTGGATATAGGAGTGGGTGCGCATTCAGCAGTGACAGAGATACTTATTAAAGAAAATGGGGAATATAAAAACATACTAGATTATAATAGTGAATCTAATTTTCCACAAACCTTTAAACCTTATCCTCTTTACAGTGAGGATATAAATAACGATGGTATTATAGAAGTTGGCATACAGTATGCTCCTCCTGAAACAGACCACTTGCCTATGGCAGGTATTCCATGGATAAACAGCTGGTATCAATGGGATGGAAAAGAAGGGTTAACACAGGTAATGGAAGAATACTCTAATTATAGTGAAGGTTATCAATTCATCATTCCAAATAATTGGCATGGTAAATATACAATTGATAGAAAAAGAGATGAGAATTTTGGAGTAGAGTCTGTTAGTTTTATATATTTGGGTGAAAAGGATGAGAAAGCTGAGTTATTAGTATTGCACCACATACCAAAGGAGAACTGGTTGGATAAACAACAGGAATTTGAAGATAATAATCAATCCTATGTTTTATTAGGTGAAAATGATAAAAATATGTTGGCAGTTGAATTTATAAAAAATAACAATCTTTCCGATGATAATCTTGAAAAGTATGAGAAAATGCTTATAGATGAGGAAAGTATAAGAAATAGGTTTGTTGAGATTGGAAATAATGCAGGAATAATCAATGATGCCAACGAATACGAATTAACACAAGAAGGTATTATAAAACCTGAATTTGCTGAAGAAATCATTAAAGAGACTGCAGATAAAGTGATTCATGCTATTAAGGATAAGGATTCAGAAACAATATCAGATTTTGTTTATCCTGGTAAAGGAGTAAGGTTTACCCCTTATACACATGTTTCATTAGATAGTGATGTTGTCTTTAACAAAGAAGAGATGAAGAATTTTTTCAAAGACAAAGATACTTATCTATGGGGATATTATGATGGTAAAGGTGATGAAATTAGATTAACTCCAAGTAAATACTATGAGGAATTTATATACACCGAAGATTTTATTAATGCTGAGAAGGTTGGATATAATGAAGTATTAAGTAGTGGAAATATGATTGAAAATCAATTTGAAGTTTATGAAAATCCTATTGTAGTAGAATATTACTTCTCAGGATTTAACCCTGATTATGCAGGTGATTATGCAGGTATGGATTGGAAAAGTATTCGACTAGTATTTGAACAATATGAAGATAGTTGGAAATTAGTAGGTATTATAAATAATCAATGGACGATATAATAAGATATTAGAAGTTTATAGTAACATAAAAGGGCTACAGATAAATATAATTTATTTGTAGCCCTTTTTTAAGATGCACTTAATATATAATAATACAGAAGTAGCTAGTAAATTAGCAAAACAACTTTCGATATTGTATAAGGAGTAATATAATAAGAGGTTAAAAAGATATAAGAAATTCTCTTTTCTAACAGGAATTAAAATAAGATTCAAATAGAAAAAAGAATTTTTATGTCAAATATGATTTTGCCTTCTGGCCTTTTTATAACGATGGTATACCGTGGCTCTTATAAAAAAGTCAAAGATATTTTGAAAAGATGATGAATTATATAAAGGAGAATGGATATACATTTAATGGAATACCAATGAGAATCTATTGTTTAGATATACATGGTACATCTAAAGAGAAAGGGTTTATAACAGAGATTCAAATTCCAATAAAGAACTAAAAAGCAACATTTGTTGCCTTTTAGTCTTCAATGATTATATCATAGGTAACCGATGTGGCTTTTTAAGCATTGCAGTAACACCGCAATATCTTTCTTGAGAAAGATGTACGGCTTTTTCTATTTTTTTTCTAGGTAAATCTTTTCCTTTAAATTTATAGAATAAATGGATATTTTCATAAACCTTTGGATGTTCCTCAGTATTGTTAGCTTCTACTTGTATTTTAAAGTCTTCTAGCTCCACTTTCATCTTTTTTAATATGGACATTATATCAATACCGGTGCAACCAATTAAACCTGCTAAAAGTAGTTTTTTAGGGCGAGGGCCTAGATTATTACCACCAATTTTTTCTGAAGCATCGGTAATAAAATTGTGACCATCCAAATCCATTTCAAATCCCATATTTCCTTTCAGACTAGCTTCAATTTTAGTTTTTTTCATTTAGACGACTCCTTTCTTAAAGACTTATAACTATAATACCCTAAAATATAAAGTTCAACAATTAGTTGTATATGGAAGTTCACAACTATATATTATATAATATAATCACCAATAAAATTAAAGGATGATTTCATGTCTAGACATATAAGGGTATCCATAAGAAATTTAATTGAGTTTATTTTGCGTTCAGGAGATATAGATAGTAGGTTTATGAGTAGTGCTAGAGCTGTTGAAGGTACAAGGGCTCATCAAAAGATACAAAGATCATATGGCAAAGAGTATCAAGCAGAAGTAAGATTGAAACATGAATTGGACTATGAAGATTTTACCATAGAAGTAGAAGGTAGGGCTGATGGTATTTTAAATATAGATGGGAATATAATCATTGATGAAATCAAAAGCACTACAAAACCTTTAGATGAAATTGAAAAGGATTATAATAAATTTCACTGGTCTCAAGGAAAATGCTATGGATACATATATGCAAAGGACAATCATATAGACGAATTAGAAGTACAACTAACCTATTTCAATATCGAAACTGAGGAGATGAAGAAATTTGTCCGTAAATACACCTTTGAAGAATTGGAGAAATTTTTCTTTTCCTTAATTGAAGAATATATGGAATGGGCTAATTTAACTTATTATTGGGGAATAGTTAGAGATGAATCGATTAAAGAATTGGCCTTTCCATTTAAAAATTATAGAAAAGGGCAAAGGAAACTAGCGGTGTCAGTCTATCAAACTATATTGGACAAGAAAAATTTATTTGCACAAGCCCCTACAGGTATAGGCAAGACTATATCGACTATATTTCCTGCAATTAAAGCTATAGGAGAAGGAATTACTTCTAAAATATTTTATTTAACAGCTAAGACTATTACTAGAGAGGCTGCATTAAATGCAGTTGATATTATGGCAGCTAAGGGTCTTAGGCTTAAATCAATAGTGATTACTGCTAAGGATAAGATATGTATAAATGAAGAGGTAAAGTGCAACCCTGAAGACTGTTCCTATGCTAAAGGTCATTATGATAGAGTAAATACTGCAATAATGGATGTATTAAACAATGAAGATTTAATAACAAGGGATATTGTATTAAAGTATGCTAAAAGCCACAATGTATGTCCTTTTGAGTTTTCTTTGGATTTAAGTCTATGGAGCGATGCAATAATTTGTGATTACAATTATGTTTTTGATCCAAGTGTATACTTGAGAAGATTTTTTGAAAGAAGCGGTAATGATTATGTTTTCTTAATAGATGAAGCTCATAATTTAGTAGACCGTTCTAGAGATATGTATTCTGTTGAAATTAATAAAGCTCCTTTTTTAAAGTATAAGAAATTATTAAAGGATAGCTATCCTAAGCTGTCTAAAAGTTTTAATAGATGCAATAATATGGTTAACAAAGTCAAAAGAGAATACTTGAAGAATAATTTTTATTATCAGAAAGAGGAGATAGCAGATATTTATCCTCCTATAAGAAAACTCATTAAAGACTTGGAAAAATGGCTTTTAAAAGAGAAAGCTAATGAATACTATGAAGAATTGATAGAACTATACTTTGACTTATTCAGGTTTATCAATATATCTGAACTCTATGATGAAAGATATGTTACCTATATTGAAAAGTTGGACAATGATATAGTTATAAAGCTGTATTGTGTAGATACTTCCTATCTATTGAGGCAGGCTTTAAAAAGAGGAAAAGCTGCAATATTTTTTTCAGCCACCTTGGCGCCTTTAGATTATTATAGGGATACACTAGGAGGAGATGAAGATGATTATATTATTAGTTTCTCATCGCCTTTTCCAACAGATAATCTGTGTCTTTTAATAGGGGATAATATATCTACTAAATATAAGGATAGGGATAAAACTTATTTAAATGTAGTAGAATATATTGAAGAATTTGTTTCACAGAAAAATGGAAATTATCTTGTGTTTTTTCCATCTTATGTATATATGGAAAATGTATATGTTCATTTTACTGAGAGAAATCCAACTGCTAATACAATTATTCAGCAAGGATTAATGAAGGAAAATGAGCGAGAAGATTTTTTGGTTGAGTTTAAGCCCAATCAACAGGAATCCATGATAGCTTTTGCTGTATTAGGAGGAATATTTTCTGAAGGGATAGACCTAATAGGGAATAAATTAATCGGTGCTGTTATAGTAGGAGTAGGATTACCTAAGATTTGTTTTCAGCGAGATATAATAAGAGAATATTTTAATCCCGAAAATGGATTAGGATTTGAATATGCTTACATGTATCCTGGAATGAACAAAGTATTGCAAGCGGCAGGTAGGGTTATTAGGAGTGAAAAGGATCGAGGAGCTATACTACTTATAGATGAAAGGTTTGCAACTAATAAATATAGAAGACTTTTTCCAAGAGAATGGATGCATTATAAGAGGGTTCGCAATTCTAAATCGATAGGATTGTGTTTAAATCGATTTTGGTGAAATTAAAGCATGAATCAATCTGTTTTTATTTTTCAATGTATGCATCGACCACTTTAGCTACGTAATCATCGAGACCTGACGTTGCAAGTATGGTAACAGACTGATCTGTATCATTTGCAATTTTAGCTCTATAGCCTTGGGCTCCATCTTTATCCAATTGTTCATCTCTATTTATGGTTATTTCATTCTTATTTGCAATGTTGTATTCCTCAAATATGTTTACAACACGATCTTCTAATTCTCCAGTTGGACATTCGAGTATTTTTATTCTATCAATTGCTTCTTCAAGATTTATCATGATTTTACCTCCTTGTTATTCTACTTTTCATATAGGTTAGGATAGCCAAAAGAATAGAGTTTATTCAAAAGAAATATGCAGATTTTTTAATAAATCTGTGATATATAGGGAAGATAATTTGACAGATATAATATATTATTGTATACTACTAGACAATAAAAATTTTATAAGACCTCACTTTTACAGGTGAGGTAGAGGCGCGATATTTAACAGTCTTTAGTGGAGTTTGAGGAGCGATGATACTAGGGAGAAGGAAATATCGCCGAAGCTTATAATATTCTCAGTATTATTTGCTGGGCCTGCAGTTAAGAGCTGTAGGACTGTCTCAATAAACACCCCCAAGTTTATTGAGTGTGCTATCTCATTTGGGAAAAGAGAGGATTACGGGCAATTATACATAAAGACCTGAGTTCATCTCAGGTCTTTTCTGTTCGGTAAAATGTTTCGAAATGAGATAGACCACTCTGATAACAGAGTGGTATTTTAGTTTTACAATACTATATATAAAAAATTAATTTATAGGAGGAGAGATCAATATGACAAAGAAGTTATCATTTTTGATGGCAATTTCACTTTTAGTGATTGCATTATTGACAGGATGTAATTCAGGTAGCAGTTCAGCAGATGTAGAAGGGACAACAGGCTCAGATAAAGAGACATTTAGAGTAGGCCTTGAATGTGGATATGCACCATTTAATTGGACTCAAGTGGATGATTCTAATGGTGCAGTGAAAATTGACGGCAATGCAGAATATGCAGGAGGATATGATATAGAAATTGCCAAAAGGATTGCTGATGGTTTAGGAAAGAAATTGGTTGTTGTTAAAACTGAATGGGATGGTCTTGTGCCAGCATTGACTTCTGAAAAAATTGATGCCATTATTGCAGGTATGTCACCAACAGAAGAACGTAAGGAAACTATAGATTTCTCTGACAACTATTATAAATCAGATCTAGTTATGGTTGTTAAAAAAGGTGGAAAATATGAAGATGCTACCTCTATACAAGATTTTGAAGGTGCAAAAGTAACTGCACAGTTAAATACATTCCATTATTCAGTAATTGATCAAATTGACGGAGTGGTTAAAGAACCTGCTATGGATAATTTTACAGCAATGAGAGTTGCTCTTGAATCAGGAATGATTGATGGATATGTTTCAGAACGTCCAGAAGGTGTTAGTGCTGAATCAGCTAATGAAAATTTTAAAATGGTAGAATTTACAGATGGATTTGTTACATCAGATGATGATACAGCGATTGCTGTAGGTGTTAAAAAAGGAAGCGACTTGACTGATAGGATTAATGAAGTTTTAAAAGGTATTTCAGAAGAAGAACGTACAAGTATTATGGACGAAGCTATTATGAATCAACCAGCATCAGAATAATATATATTGCAAATCGGGCGGATTTTATATGCGTTCGATTTACGATGTTTTAAAAAAGGAGAGGGAAAATGAGTTTTGATTGGATAGTAAAAATTATGTCAGAAAATTGGCTGATGTTCATCCGTGGAGCAGGTATAACTCTTTATATTTCAATAATAGGTACTATTTTAGGATTTATAATAGGATTACTAGTAGGGGTTATACGTACTATTCCAATACCTGAACGAGGGGTCAAAAAAGTTATTTTAAAAATTATTAATTTTATTCTTTCCGTTTATATAGAAATATTCCGTGGTACGCCTATGATTGTACAAGCTATGGTTATCTATTATGGTGCTGCTTTAGCATTTGATATAGATATGAATCGATTATCTGCAGCACTTTTTATAGTATCTATCAATACTGGAGCATACATGTCAGAAATAGTTCGTGGTGGAATTGTTTCTATAGATAAAGGACAATTCGAAGCAGCTCATGCTATAGGTATGAATCACATACAGACAATGGTTAATGTTATATTGCCACAGGTGATTCGTAATATTCTACCAGCAACGGGGAATGAATTCGTAATTAATATAAAGGATACTTCAGTACTTAATGTAATTTCTGTAACAGAATTATATTTTCAAACTAAGTCGGTTGCAGGAAATAATTTCAGATATTTCGAATCATTTTTTATTACTTGCATTATTTATTTTATAATGACCTTTACTGTAACAAGAATTTTACGTTCTATTGAGAGAAAAATAGATGGTCCGGATAACTACGTTATGTATGCTAATCAAATGCAAGTGGATAGGCCTGAGAATATGATGAATAGAACAACGAATGATATTTAATAAATATTAGATATGGGGGAGGAAACATGGAACATGTAATTGATATTCAACATTTAAGTAAATCTTTTGGAGCTCATGAAGTATTAAAAGATATTGATTTTTCAGTGGATAAGGGAGAAGTGGTTTGTATAATCGGTTCATCTGGATCTGGGAAATCAACTCTTC
Organism: Schnuerera sp. xch1; assembly: GCF_019931165.1. GTDB lineage: Bacteria > Bacillota > Clostridia > Tissierellales > Tepidimicrobiaceae > JAIOUP01. Next base: position 22,099 of record NZ_JAIOUP010000018.1, on the reverse strand, counting down.
TTCGCTGTGTAAATCTTTTGGAAAACCCTAGTGGTGGTCGAATTATTTATAAGGGAGTAAACATCTTAGACGATAATCATGATGTCTATGCATATAGAACTAAGTTAGGTATGGTATTTCAACAATTTAACTTATTCAATAATCACAATGTTTTAGATAATTGCATCGTGGGGCAAACAAAAGTATTAAAACATTCCAGAGAAGATGCTAAAAAGGTGGCTATGAAATATTTAAAGGTTGTTGGAATGGAGCAATATATTAATGCTAAACCAAAACAACTATCAGGTGGACAAAAACAGCGAGTAGCTATTGCTAGAGCTCTATCTATGGAGCCAGATGTTATGTTGTTTGATGAACCAACATCAGCTCTTGACCCGGAAATGGTAGAAGAAGTTCTTAAAGTAATGAAACAGCTTGCTGAAATTGGGCTTACTATGTTAATAGTGACTCATGAAATGGAATTTGCGAAGGACGTAGCTGATCGTGTTGTATTTATGGATGGTGGAGTTATAGTGGAAGAAGGATGTCCAGAACAAATTTTTAATAATCCAACACAGGAACGTACAAGAGAATTTTTGAAACGTATTTTAAAATAAAAATAGCGACATTAGTTCAGAAAATGTTAGAAGACAAGAAATTTATGATAAAAGTATTTTAGCAATAAAAAAATTAGTGTATAGTGTATAATGAAGTAGTGCTATTATAATCCATACATGAAGAATTATTAGAGCGAAGAAAAATATCAAGCTATCTTTCATCCTTTTTACTTCATCTCATCCTAAACACCTTAGGATACCTCTAATATCATTCCTTTTATTATCAAGTTTGTTTAAAAAGAAATTTTTATCAGATTCTAATATATAGAAGATTTTTATTCTCTTATTTTTCCTACAATATTGGTATAATATTTTGAAAGGAGTTGAGGAGTGTGTCAAGAAAAAGGAAAACAATTGAAACAAAAATTGTGGATAGCATTTTTCCAAATAAAGTTGAATTGACAGTGGCTATGTAGATTGCTAAGCACGTTCAGATAATTACAAGCAAAATCATGTCAGTAAATCTACCTGCATATAATATTATATATTATTTTAAGAGTGATTCTTATACAGGAGAAATGTTCTTTAAGCTCATATCGTGAAAATTATGCGTACAGTTTAGGCATACAAGCCTATATATATGGATACCCCCTTGTTACAATGGAAAGGATAAGGTAGCTACAATCTATATTAGAAATTTCATCCGACCAGGCATTTACTACGTTAAATGTGTTCTTTCGCGAATTAATTACACCGGATTTCGAAGATGTAGTTTCACCCAATGTTGATACCGTTTATTGCACTGCTTGGCTGGACCTCACTCGATACCCTGTAGTTCTTAATGTTTCGGATACTAATGACAGATACTATGTAATGCGAATTATGGATGCGTATACAAATACCTTTTCTAGTATAGGGCGTCGTACTACAGGAACGGATGCCGGAAAGTTTGCCATCGTGGGATCGGATTGGGAAGGTGTTCTGTCTTCAGAGTTAAAAGCGATTAAATCCCACGTAAACACTGCATGGATTATAGGCTGTGTCCTGGCAAAAGGTGAGGGTGATATGGATAATGCTTTAAAAATACTAAAGTAATTTACACTGACATCGCTGGATGAAAATAAGAGCCCATATGTGATAAAGCCTGTAAATAAATTACTTTTAGAAAATAAGGTTGAAGACCTATGTGCTATGGATTTCTTTAAAACTATGACAGACTTAATGATTTTAAATCCTACTACTAATTATGGAGTAGTTGAAAAACAATTTGAGCATATTAGTATTGATCTTACGTACGACTCTGATGCTAGCAAATTAGATGCGGATACTATTGCTGGGCTAAACTGAGCTGCCACAGATGCATTTCAGATAATTTCAAATAGTCAAGAAGAATTAAACCCCCGATTTAGCTATGGGTGGATGATATATAGAGGATGTTTTAATTTATTAATTGGATGGTGAATTAGGGTCAATATTATCGATTGCAACATTGTAAGTATCAAAAACTTAAGGGCAGACTCACGTGTCTGCCCGATTTATTATGTCGCACAATTTCAATATGGAGTATTTAGGAATTTAAATCTAGATGAGTGAATAAAGATTTAAATTCAAATACGAATCAAATGATTACGACATATCATTTTTCTAATTTATGTTCTTTAATGAAATTTTGTAATATTTCATTTAGATTTGGACTGCTAATTTCCTCCAAATCATAATATACACGAGTACAAGGCTTATTGATATTGATAATTCTTGTTAAATCAATAGGAGTACCTATAATTACAGAATCACAATCGGTGTTATTTATAGTTTCTTCAAGGTCTTTTAATTGTTGTTCCCCATATCCCATAGCTGGTAATAAAGTACCAATATTAGGATAAGTCTTGAAAGTGTCTTTTAATTTTCCCACAGTATAAGGACGTGGGTCCACGAGTTCTCCAGCTCCTAATCTTTCTGCAGCAACTGTTCCAGCACCTAATTTCATTTCACCATGAGTTAAAGTAGGACCATCTTCTACAACTAAAACTCTTTTGCCTGTGATAATATCTGGATTATCTACTGTTATTTTAGATTCTGCTTTAATGATTGTTGCATTCGGATTGACTGTCTTAATATTTTTTACTACAATATCAATATTCTCTGGACTGGCACTGTCTATTTTATTAATTACAGCTATATCAGCCAATCGTAAATTAACCTCTCCAGGATAATAACTAAGTTCATGACCTGGGCGATGAGGGTCTACTATTGTAACTGTAAGATCAGCTTCATAGAATGAAAAGTCATTATTTCCTCCATCCCAAATAATCACATCACAACCATCTGGATCATTCTCAGCTGCGCGTAATATTTCCTCATAATCTACACCGGCATATATAATATTACCACGTTCTACATGAGGTTCATATTCTTCCATTTCCTCTATTGTACAATTATGTTTCTTTAAATCATCTATTGTGGCAAAACGCTGTACCTTTTGAGCAACTAAATTTCCATAAGGCATAGGGTGTCTTACTGCAATAACTTTTAGATTGTTTTCCATTAGGATTTCAATGATTTTTCGTGATGTTTGACTTTTTCCAGAGCCTGTTCTAATAGCGCATACTGAAATTACTGGTTTTGTACTTTTTAATGAAGTGTTTTTAGGTCCAAGAAGTGTAAAATTTGCCCCTGCAGTGTTAACGATAGCAGAAATAGCCATTACATTTTCATATTTTACATCGCTATAAGCAAATACACATTCATCCACATCTAGTTCTTTGATTAACTGAGGTAATTTATCCTGTGGATATATACTAATCCCATCTGGGTATAAGCTCCCAGCTAACTCTGCAGGATATTTTCTATCATCTATATCTGGTATTTGAGCAGCGGTAAATGCTACTACATTGTAATTCTCATTGTTACGATAGTAAGTATTGAAATTATGAAAATCACGACCAGCCGCACCTATTATAATTATATTTTTTTTATTCATACGCGTCCCTCCTATTAATAATTTAAAACCTTACTTAAGAATTCACGAGCGAGGTTTTACTACATCATATGGTACTTACCATGGAAATATGTTTACCTTCTTTTTATCAACAAAATTCATTAGTACATCTACATGTGCATGAGCATATGGTATCCCCACATGAATTATGTCTATCGACTCACATGGTACATACACAATCGAATACTCCATTGAATCAAAATACTAATCTTCCGAGTATTCTTTAATTTCTTCAGTAAAATTTGTTCCCAAAGGGAACTATCTTTTGTCTTGAACATTTACATTTGACATAATACACCTCCCTTTTCTAGAATAAAAAACTCCCATTCCTAAGAATCACTTCTTAGGAACGAGAGTTATACTTCGCGTTGCCATCCTAATTTGCATATATTTCACAATATATGCCTCATCAGGTACATTAAATAATATACCCTATCACTATTATAACGGGTGAACCCGATGCAGCCTCGATAAATATCTCGGTGCACTACTCAGAGGCCCTCTTCACTTTAACAGTTCTTCGTTCCCTTTCACCAACCAGAACTCGCTTTAGAAGATTTCTTAAAGTTACTCTCCTCATCAAAGTATTGTTTATATTTTTTAAATTAAAAATTATTATACATTAAACAAATAAAATTGTAAAGCTTTTTTTGAATATATTTTTAATTTATTTTCCGATTAAATCATTCATCAAGAGAGTAAATTTTACCTGTTTTTTCTATTTTATCTTGAGTATAAGTTCGAATATCATTTCCTTTATTATCAAGTTTGTTTAAAAAGAAATTTTTATCAGATTCTAATATATAGAAAATTTTTATTCTCTTATTTTTTTTTCACAATACTGGTATAATAGTTTGAAAGGAGTTGAAGAGTGTGGCAAGAAAAAGAAAAATAATTGAAGCAAAAATTGTAGATAGCATTTTTCCAAATAAATCGGTAGCAAAACATGAAGATAGGACTATAATCTTTAAAGGTGGGATTAAAGGACAGAAGGTTAGAGTTCTTCTTGGAAAGAAAAAGAAGGATTATACAGAGGGAAAGCTTCTGGAAGTATTAGAAAGCTCACCTTTAGAGACAATGGAGGGTTGTATTCATTATGGAAATTGTGGAGGATGTACTTATCAGAGACTAACATACGAAGAAGAATTGAAGCTAAAGAAAGATAAGGTATTAGCTTTATTTGAAGCTGAAGATATAAGAGATTTTCACTTTTTAGGCATAGAAAAAAGCCCACGTGTTGAAGCATATAGAAATAAGATGGAATATACCTTTGGGGATGAAGAAAAAGGTGGGCCTCTATCCTTAGGACTTCACAAAAGAGGTAGATTTTATGAAGTAGTTGAGGTTACCGGCTGTAATATTGTAGAAAAGGACTTCGTAAACATACTGAAAGAAGTGCTAAATTATTTTAGAGAAAAGAAAATACCATATTATCATAAAAGAAGCCATGAAGGTGTATTGAGATTTCTAATAGTAAGGAAAGCATTATCCACTGGAGAGATATTGGTGAATTTGGTGACTAGCTCTCAAGGAGAGATAGATTTGAATGAATTTAAGGATAGATTATTAAATAGTAAGGGTATTGAAGGTAAAATAGTAGGGATCTTAAATACCATAGACGATAACCTGGCTGATGCTGTTAAAGTAGATGAACTCAATTTAATATATGGAAGGGATTATATTGTAGAAGAAATACTAGGATTAAAGTTTAAAATATCTCCATTTTCCTTTTTCCAAACCAATACATTTGGTGCCAAAAAGCTATATTCTATAGCAAGAGAATTTGCTGGAGATATTGACGATAAAATAGTATTTGACCTGTATTCAGGAACAGGAACAATTGCACAGATTATGGCACCTGTAGCTAAGAAGGTCATAGGTATTGAAATAGTAGAAGAAGCTGTAGAGAAGGCTCGTGAAAATGCTAAACTAAATGGGCTAAATAATATAGAGTTCATTGTAGGAGATGTATTAAAGGAAGTTGAAAATCTAAAAGAAAGACCAGATTTAATAGTAATAGACCCTCCAAGAGATGGTATTCATCCTAAAGCTATAAATAAAATAATAGATTTTCGCCCTCAGACTTTTGTATATGTATCATGTAACCCTATCACATTAGTAAGGGATTTGAAAGTATTTAGAGAGAGAGGATACGATATAGAAAAGGTCAAACTTATAGATATGTTCCCAAGAACACCGCACTGTGAAAGTGTGGTTTTGATGTCAAGGGTAAAAGAGTGAACATGCTGAAAACCCTTATATACCAAGGTTTTTAGCACATATAGATATGAAACCCTTTGAATCAGGTTAGATGTTATAGACTCGTGATTTGTAGAGTTAGATGCTTTTTTCGGAAATTTCTGAGGTTGCGTGTTCATGTTGGATATAAGGGCTTTATGGTGAGTGTCATATTTTGTGTTTAGATTTGACAAAAGATTGTTGTTAGAAGGAAAGTGTTAATATGAGGTACGAAATAATCAAGAAAAAAAGTATAATAATATATATTTTTACAGTTGGTACAATTTTAGGAGTTATGTCGATTTTTTCAGATATTATTCCATATCAACTAAAGGATGAAAGTATATTCGAGATGATTCTATTCATTTTAGGTGGATTAATGAACAATTTAGCAATTTGGTTTTTGTTATCTATGATTTTAGGTTATAAATTTTGTAACTCCCTTAAGTGTTCGGTTATTAATGGTGGGTACTTTGCAGTGTATGCTATTATTCTGTATTTCGTTTTCAGTTATTTAATGACTATGGATGTTCAACCAGTTTTCAATTGGGTTGTTTTTTTGATTTGGATCGTAGTTTCTGCTGTCGGAGGGGCTATAGGAAGCATAGTTGGATTTTTGGCTCAACGATATAATATGTTGTGGGGAATTCCTATTGCCTTTATTATATTCCAACTGATTAGATATGGAGAAAGAATATGGCGCCAGCCAATAAGTATTGTAACTAATATTATTCTTCTGACAGTGGCTATTGGTCTTCTGATTTTTGGCATATCCAAAGCCCATAAAAGACATTAACCTGAAGGTTGAGTTTACTACGTGTGAATGTCAATTATCTTTTTGCAATTTTCGGTCAATAACAAATTACATCTAATTTATTGCTAAAAATGTTTTTGCGATGTTTCAAATTGTAAATGTCATCATCCAAATTTAAAACCTCTGGTAAAGATAAGCAGGAACGTATTCTTGGCAATATCGTATCCAATAGTCTCCAAATACTCCAACAGGTGGAAGGGTTGACATATCTGTAAAAACTGAAAAGAAAAACATATTTTACGAAATATGCGACTCCGGTAGTTGTTTCAGCAAAAAAGATTTGGAAAAGGCTTTTGATAAATTCTATCGAGGGGATGAAGTTCGTAGAAGCAAAGACGGACATTCCAGCTTGGGGCTTTTTATCGTCAAGCAATTATTAGAGCAGTTTGATAGGTTAATTAAGTTAAGTAATACGGAGTCTGATGTGGCCTGCGTAAAATTCCAGCATAAAGTGTATAATATTTTTAGTATAGGTTGATGTGTTCCCTTGAACGTCGGTTTTCAGAAAAAATGCTAAAAATCCATTGATATGTTCCCATAAACGAAAGGTTCAAAAAATCAGCCCAAGACATCAATCCAAGCGGCTCGTGCCACTGTGAAAGTGTGGTTTTGATGTCAAGGGTAAATATATATCGTGATTAGAGCAACAAATCGGAAGTATAGGAGATATGAAATAGATTTTATCAAGTTGGACCAAACATAGATATCATTCATGTCAGAAACAGGATGTTCAAATATGAGCAGACGGCAAATCATATTTTTAATAATTTAGGGTTGGGTGGATAGATAAGATAAAAGCAGTAGTATTGCGGAGATAGAATATATGCAGGTATTTTCAATATGAGGTGAAACAATGCTCGAAGTTGTATTTAGTGATAGTGAAAAAGGTTCTATGAAAGTGGCAAAAAATTATAATGCAAAAACTATGCTTGGTGGAGCGAACGGTTATATTGGAAAAAAGCCAACCAAAGCAGAATTAGAGAAACATTTTGAAGGGCAATCAGTTGGAGGGAATTCTCAAGATGTTGTTAATATAGGCTTTTTTCTTGACATTGGAGGTATTTCCGGTGAAATTGATGGAAATGAGCGGCAAGATATTTTCCGAAAGTTATGGGGAAGATTTGTTTTTGATAAGAAGGAGCAAGAACAATTTTTCCAAAATCAACGCAAGGATATAGAGAAGCTGTTGTCTGCCGCAAAAGATGGTATACCAATACGAATATGGAAAAGTAACGCCCCTTATTCTGCTTGTGGATTTCACTTCGTATGCCACTTATTAGAAAATATTGACTGCGATATAAGAGTTGTTTCTTTACCTGAATATAAACCAATATCTGAGAATGAAATAGCCGAGTATAGTCACTGGGGAGAAGTTCATGCAGGTAAGTTTTATCAATTTTTATCTCTTGAAAAACAATTAACTAAGATAGAAAAGAAAACTATTAGTAACCATTGGAACGGCTTAATGGAAGAAAATGCGCCATTGCGTGCAGTTTTAAATGGAAAGTTAACTTCTGTACCGGAAAACATTTATGATTTCATTATTATGAAGAATCTGCCTGATAATGATTTTATTATGGCGAGATTCATCGGAAAGCTCTTAGGAGAATATAGGCTGGGTATTAGCGATTGCTGGTATGCTTTACGTATTGAGAAAATGATTGAAGAAAACAAGCTAATTGTTGTCAAAGATAAGGACCCTTCACATCCATATGGAAAAGTTCTAAGGAAAGCAAGTCGGCTTCCAAAAAGCTAAACATATATTGATATGTTCCCATCTACCGACAGTACTTAAAATGTCGTAGATATGTTTCCGAGAACCAGCAGATTAAAAAGACATTTGTTTTATCCTCTCCAGCCATGTGGAAACAGTTTGTCTGATGTCTAGAAAGTAAATTGCGAAAAGCCTTGAAAATACTGAGTTTCATAAAATGAAAGTAAATCTGTTAGCTCGACCTATACCCTCAATATGTTTCATAGGAACATATCGAGGGTTAATTTTTGGGATAAAAAATTCGGTGGGGTTGAGTGGACAGAATAGATAAAATTGTAGGGTTGGGGAGATAGGGTGGATGACAAATAAATGTATTTGACTTTTAAGATATTTTATGCTAACATAAAAACAAATATTTAATTTGTTTTTATGTTTTTGTGGAGGTGTTTTATGTTGTGGCTAAATTTACAGAGTTAGAAAAAGAAAAAATTAGAGAAGAATTACTTGATGTTGCCTATCGTTTTTTTATAGATAAAGGCTTTAAAAGCACTTCTCTTGAGGATATTACTTCATCAGTTGGCATTGCAAAGAGTTCTTTTTATATATTTTTCGAATCAAAAGAAATACTATATATGGAATTGTTAGCATATGAGGGAGAGCAAATTGAAAAGCAGGTTTGGCCAAAGGTTATAGCTGCTGAGGATATACGTTCAGCTATAAAGATATACTTAAATGAGATGGCTTTGGAACTAGAAGATAGGATTTTAACTCAAAGGTTGGTTTACGACCTTGAGGAGTACAAGATTGTATCTAGAAAGCTAAGCACAGATTATGTTGGCTCAGAGCATCTAAGAAGCATAGTCCCTCTTATGGAGTTTATAAAGTCACGTCAAGACTCTAAGGAGATTATCGATGAAGAGCCAGGCATTATAGCTGGAGTTTTAAGAGCAGCTTGGTTAATAGGTTCTCAAAAGGGAGATTTACAGCAATACAACTATGAAAGGATTAGAGAGTTATTATTCGAAGCTGTTGCTGATCGAATCACTAGAACTTAATTTATCCTAAGTATTATCAGATGAAAGTAGAAAAGTGGTGATATATTATGACAGAAAAAATAATTAGTTTTAATGATATTCATATCTGTACTGAGAGTTTTGGAGATATTAATAATCCAACTATCCTGTTGATTATGGGTGCTACTGCATCAATGATTTATTGGGAAGAAGAGTTCTGTAAGAGATTAAGTGACCAAGGGTTTCATGTTATACGTTATGACAATAGAGATGTAGGCAAGTCAATTACTTATAAATATGGCCATCCAGAGTATACCTTTGAGGATTTGGCTGATGATGCCATCCAAGTACTAGATGCCTATAAGGTTGATAAGGCCCACATAGTCGGTATGTCTATGGGTGGAATAATTACTCAGATAATAGCACTTAAACATCCAAGCAGGGCTCTCACTATTTCATTAATTATGACATCAAATTTTGATTCTAGCCTTCCTAGAAAAGATAGTAAAGTAACAGAAGCCTTGGGTGAGCTTAAAATCACAAATTGGCAAAATAGAGATGAAGTGATAGAGTCCTTTATGAAAAAAAGTAAAGTTCTTACAGGTTCGAAACGTGTATTCGCTGAAGAAAAAATAAGAAGACTAAATGAAGAAGAATTTGATAGAGCTAGTAATTTACAGAGTAGAGAAAATCACGGATTTATAAGAGGTTGGGGTTTGTATTTGTCAAGAACTTGTGAAATCAATGTACCTACTTTGGTGATTCATGGAACCGATGACCCTATTATACCGTATGAACATGGAGTACATCTTACTAAAATTATATCAAATGCTGTATTAGTTACCTTAGATGGTGCTGGACATGAGCTTCACAATAATGATTGGGATAATATTATTGATGCTTTATCAAAGCATGCAGTAAGTTTATAGATTAAAATTGAATGATGGGAGCGATTTGAATGAGTATAGATATAAAACAAGTTATGGAAACAGGTAAAAAACATAATCTTATTCTAAAGGAAGAAACAATGCAGATTAATGAATCTGGGCTTGATTTTCAAGTTGTTTTTGCACAAGATGAAAGTGAAACGGAATGGGTTCTTAGATTGCCTAGGCGTGAAGATGTTATGCCTAGAACAGGGATGGAAAAACAAGCATTAGATTTGGTTAATCAGTATGCAAAATGTTTTCAGGTGCCTAACTGGATCATTTACACAGATGAGCTAATAGCTTATAAAAGGTTAGACGGTGTACCGGCAGGAACTATAAATCATAATATAGGAAACTATGTTTGGGAAATAGATATTAACAATATTCCGCAATCTTTTCACAGGTCTCTTGGAAGAGTGTTAGCAGAGCTTCATAGCATACCTATAGATAAAGCTACTGAGTTTGGTTTAATAGTGCAATCTGCAGATGAGGCAAGAATGTCAATGAAGCAGCGTATGGATGATGTAAAAACAAAATTCGGTGTAGGTGAGAAACTATGGAACAGATGGCAGTCGTGGATTAATGATGATGAAATGTGGCCCAAGAAAACCGGACTGATTCATGGAGATGTTCATGCGGGGCACACTATGATTGATAAAGAGGCTAATGTGACGGGATTAATCGACTGGACTGAAGCTAAAATTTCAGATATTTCAAATGACTTTGTTTTTCAATATAAGGCCTTTGGAAAAGAAGGATTAGAAGATTTAATACTTGCTTATAAAGAAGCTGGTGGATATTATTGGCCTAAGATGAAAGAGCATATTATTGAACTAGTTGCTGCGTATCCAGTTTCTATTGCGGAGTTTGCAATAGTATCTGGTGTCGAGGAGTATGTTCAGATGGCGAAGAAAGCATTGGAAGTGTATGGTTCATAAGTGGTGTGATGTAGTCATTGATATGTTCCCTAGAACATAAAAACCGTTGATATGTTTCCTCAACCCTCGAAAACGATAAAAAACGGTTGACATGTTCCCATGGACGCCGGCATCAATAATGGCAACTCGAGCCACGTTGAAGTCGTAACACTCAAAGAGTGAAGGGAGTTGTAGTAGATGTACGCCTTATGTCAGAGTTGCCTAAGAATCCAAGTGTAGCGAGACTGATTGGTTGCAAGCTACGGCTGAGACAGTATTATTTATAGAGAAGAAATAGGGTTTTAAATAAGTTCCCTCAGGCTGATAGTTTTGGGGAATTTTTTTTAGGAGGGGCAGCTATGCTGGATTCATTTATTTTAGTCACAATTTCAAAAAATATATGAAAAATAACTATTGCATGTTACGTTACGTAATATGATTTAATTAATACTGTGGAGGAGCTGTGATGAATAAAAGGAGGCGTTTTTCTATAGGTGAGATTGCAAATTTAACAGGGGTTACTATAAGAACTTTGCAATATTACGATAATATTGGATTAGTTCCATTAAATAAGGAATTGACTAATGGCCGTAGATACTACGAAGAAAGAGATATTACAAAGCTACAGCAAGTTCTATTTTACAAATCATTAGGGTTTCCTATAAAGGAGATCAAAGAACTTGTGGTTGAAGCTGTTACTGTGGAGCAAGTTACTGATGTACTTCAAAAGCAGAAGCAGATTTTTTATCAAAAGTTAAATGATATGAAAATGAGTATATCTATAATTGATACAAGTCTAAAAAACTTAGAAATAAACCAAGGACTCATATCAGGAGAATTAGTTCAGTTAATGAGTACCTTAAATAAGGATTTAATCTTTGAATATAAAGATGTTCATTATGATGGTAAAACTGAAGATGTATTTATACATCATTATGAAAAAACAGAGGAAGTAATAGAAACTTATTGGAAGTGGAAGGCTCTTGTAGTAGAAGCTGTTACACACATTATTAATAGTGTTGATCCAAAAAGTAGTCAAGGACAGGATTTTGCTAAAAGGTGGTTGGAAATGGTGTCACAGGTGACAGAAGGAAGGCATGAATTAATTGAAGCCCATAAAGCAGCCTATGAAAATCGTAATCAATGGCCTGAAGAAGATAGAAGACTAATGGATTTTTCTGATGAGTTTATCGATAAGTCTGTGGAAAGCTATTTAAATGTCGAAAAGGAGATATAATATGATTGAATTGAAAAATTTAACAAAAGTTTATAAAGACAAAGTTGTAGTGGATCATTTGTCTTTAGATATTAAGCCTGGTATAGTTACAGGCTTTTTAGGGCCAAATGGTGCAGGAAAATCAACTACCATGCGAATGATTCTAAATCTAGTTAAACCATCTAAAGGAGAAGTAATTATTGATGGAAAGCACTATATAGATTTGGATCAGCCAATTTCAAAAATAGGTGCATTAATTGATGCTGATGCCCTTAATCCAAAGTTGACTGCCCTTCAACATTTGCAATTGATAGCTACAGCAAGTGGAATAACAAGTAGCCGAGTAATTGAAATGCTTGAAAAAACTGGGCTGGAGAAAGTAAGAAATAAGCAAATTGGAGAATATTCCTTGGGAATGAAGCAGCGTTTAGGTATCGCTGCAGCATTGCTTGGGAATCCCGAGACTATTATATTGGATGAACCGTTTAATGGTTTAGATGTGGATGGTATTAAGTGGCTGAGAGACTTGGCTAAAGATTTGGCAAAAGAGGGAGAAGCTGTTTTAGTATCTAGCCATCTAATGAGTGAGATGCAAGCTATAGCGGAAAGAATTATAGTTTTAGCACAAGGAAAGCTGCTAGCTGATATGTCAGTGGAAGAAATATCTCAAAAAAGCTACAGTGGATATTTAAGAATAAAGAGCGAAAATAATTCTAAGCTAGAAGATTTATTGAAGAAAAATGGAGCCTATATAAGCAAAGGCGAAGAAGCTTCATTGCAAGTTAGAAATGTACAGAGTGAAAAAATAGGCATTTTAGCTAAAGAAAATTATATTGCAATCTTCGAGCTTACAAAGGTTCAACCTTCCTTAGAGCAGTTATTTTTAGAGCTTACAGAGGGTAAAGTTGATTATAAATCTAAGTAGGAATCAATTGAGAGAAAGGAAGTTAGATAATGACAATTAATAATAGAAAAAGTTCATTAAGAAATTTGATTAAAGCAGAGTACCAAAAAATTGCGTTTCTTAAGTCTTCAAAAATATTTTTGATAGCTCTAATTGTAGCAAGTTTAATGCTGGGGTTGATTTTTGCTTTAACAACCAACGTAACACAAGGGAAGGCTATTAGTGAAATACCACCTATTGATGTGATTTCTGCATGCATGCTAGGAGTTGACGTAACAGCAATCATGTTAATTATATTTGCAGCTATTTCAAATGCTAAGGAGTTTTCCACAAAATTGATTCATGTTACATTGGCTGTAACTCCAAATCGAAAAAGATTATTTTTAAGTAAATTAATCACCTACTTTTTGCTAGGTACAGTCATAAGCTTAATTGTAACGGCTTTAACTTTTCTTGCCGGACAGCTGATTCTTTTGGCCAACGGAAGACCAATGGTTTCTTTAGCAGATCCTTTCTTTAGACAGTTTATATTAGGCACTCTCTTTATGCCAGTGTTTTACTGTCTATTAACTGTAGCAGCAATATTTGTTTTTAGAAGTGGTGGAGGGGCAATCACTTTTTCATTAGGTATTATGTTTGTTCCAGCTTTAGTAAAAATGTTCTCCCAAAGTATTCAAAAAATAATATTACCCCTGTTACCGCAGGCATCCTTGCATAGTTTATCGGGTATAGCATCGAAAGGATCATACGAAATATTAGGTATTGGTGCAAGTATTCTTTTAATATTTATGTGGATAGGTATAACTTCATTAATCGGTACTTTTCAATTTGTAAGGAAAGACGTATAGGTATACAATAGTTTTTGATAGAATGGAAGGAAAGGATGCATCTATCATGAAAATTGAGATTGTGGATTATAATCCAAATTGGACAAAGGACTTTGAAGAAGAGAAAATAAACTTACTTCATTTTCTCGGTTCTCATGCCGTAGCCATTGAACATATTGGAAGCACGGCAATACCCAATCAACGGGCGAAACCGGTTATAGATATATTTATCGGCGTTTCGCCTTTTGAGGAATTATCCTATTATCAGCATATTTTTAACGCTAAAGAGTATCGCTACACACTAACAGATATGATAGGCAGATATTTGTTTGCAAAATATACAAATGAAGTTTGGACCTATAATCTTCATATTTTACCGTACAACAAAGAATTTTATCTGCGCAATGAATTTTTGTTGAGGGATTATTTAAGAGAGCATCCCAAATTGGTTGATGAGTATGGAGAAGTAAAAGAGAGAGCCGCTATGGAAAATGGCAGTACCATGGAGGCATATACACGGGAAAAGACAGAATTTATTCAAAAGGTAATCGATGCGGCAAGGAAGGAAAAAGGCTTGCCCTTGCAAAGCGTTTGGGAAAGTTAGAGTAGTGTATCATATATGAAACATATATTTTAAAAGGAGAATTAAAATGGATCTATTAGAATTAATTTTAGAGTACCACAAGGGTAACGAACGGCAGGGACCGGGGAGCGAAGAAGCGACATTAAAAGCACTGAGCTATATTCCTTATTTGAATGAAGAAACTAAAATATTGGATATTGGCTGTGGATCAGGAGGTCAGACAATAACCCTTGCAAAAAACACAGCTGCACAAATCACAGCGGTCGATATGTTTCCGCAGTTTTTAGAAATGCTTATGAAAAAATCTAAAGAGTATAACCTTATTGACCGTATTGTAGCTGAAGAAATGCTGATGGAAAGCTTAACCTTTAAGGAACACTCTTTTGATGTAATATGGTCGGAGGGAGCTATCTACAACATAGGTTTTGAAAAAGGACTGTCCCTGTGGAGAAAATATTTAAAAGATAACGGATATATCGCTGTTTCTGAAATTTCATGGCTGACCGGTACAAGACCGGACGAAATCGAGCAGTATTGGGTGAATGCATATCAGGAGATTGATACAATTGAAAACAAGCTTGCAGTAATTGAGAAATGCGGATATGAGATTGTTTCCCATTTTGCACTGGATGATAAGTGCTGGATCGATAATTATTATCAACCGCTTATAGATAACTCCGAAGCGTTCCTTAAAAAGTATAATTATGCTGATGAGGTTAAAGAATTCGTTGAAGCAGGTAAGGTTGAGGCTGATTTGTATAATCGTTTTAAGGATTATTACAGTTATGTATTTTATATCGCAAAGAAAAAATAAAAAATTATAAAGTGCATATTGTATTGCACAATAGATAAATCAATAAAATCACACACCCCCTATATTAGGGGGTATATCTTTACTCAAAATAAATATTTCTGCGTATTAGTATCATCATTCTATCAAAACCCATGTTGAGAGTATAATTCTGATGACAAATAGTGGTTTCGGAGCAAAAAAAGGTCAAAAAACGGGCTCAAGAAGTGCATTTTTCGGCCCGCTTTTTTAGGGGTTTTTATAGATGACATTTGGATTTTTCAAAGAAAATACCCAAAAACTCTATGTGACATGAAATATTATGATATCCTTATATTACGTCGAAACAGTAGAAGATTACGACGCAGAGTTGTTAATATTATTAAAATAATCCCCGTCACATACTATGTTGCTATGTTGGAGAGTGAATTAGTTATTACGAGAAGGAGATGAATTTTGAAAAAAGAATGCTTATATCACTGTCAATAATATTATTACTATTATTTAGTGGCTGTAACCAAACTCAGGATACTAATCCCAATGAACCATCCAAGGTTTCCTTTGAGTCGCTTAGTTTATTGAAGACAGAACATCCTGAACTTGATTTTGGAATATCTCAACATGATGGTCAAAAGACAATCAGAGATTTTGCAATAATGGAAGATGAAAATTTGCTACTGCTTGAACTATCCGGTAAAGTATATGAGTGTTCTCCAATGGGTGAACTGTTAGAAAGTTACGATTTTGGTTTTGACGAGAAGGGGCTCACAGCGTATATGTTGACTTGTGATAATCAGGGAAATTTCTATTTTGTTGATGGGCATAATTGTCTGATTACCAAAGCAGATAAAAATGGAATATTAAATACAGCCTCTTTTGGAGAAAAGTCTATCA
The DNA here is from genome assembly GCF_019931165.1 of Schnuerera sp. xch1. Classification (GTDB taxonomy): domain Bacteria; phylum Bacillota; class Clostridia; order Tissierellales; family Tepidimicrobiaceae; genus JAIOUP01. The sequence goes on along the minus strand of NZ_JAIOUP010000018.1, from coordinate 5,726 downwards.
TTACCGAACCAGGGCTAATAAAAAGCATTTCGGCTTCAGAGGAAAACATACTTATTATTGAAGCTATATCACCAGATGATTATCTCACTTACACTTATGAATTAGATGTTTCGGAGGACAATGCTATTTCCACCACGGGACCTCAGGTGGGAATACCGCTAGGGAACGGACTATCATACAAGAATGAATTAATTAGAAATGAGGACGGAGGATTAACTGATGGCATCTCTGTAACGATTTATAAAAATGGTATAGAAAAGAACAAATTTGAAGTCCATACGACAAACAATTTTATTGCTGGTTTGAGGATATATGGAGTAACACAAAGTGGCGGATATTTTGCAAGAATATATGAATTTCTGGCGGATGGAAATACACCACAGGAGACATTAGTAACTATTGACGAGCAAGGGAAAGTTAAATCGATATATGAGGGTTCGTTTAAAAGTGACGATATTATCAGGGGATATAACGACAGTATCTTCGTTTTGCGGTTTGATTCTGACGGTATAATTGTATTCCCAGTACTTGATTTGTTTTCCACAAGTAAAGAGGAGAGTTGGTTCCAGTAGCAATCAATAAAGGGGTTTGAAAATTCAAACTTATTTAACTTATAAAAGCGTAATAAAGAGTTAAATTAATTCGTATCTTTCTTATATCCTGAAGCAGAGGATCCCTGGTGCTGAACAGTAGAATGATCCGTATTGTAGATTACTTATATATACAGAGAAGATAAATTATATTATGGGGGAGGCCTAAACATGAAATGTCCTAAATGCGAAGTTGAGCTAATTCGAGTCTTCTTGTTAAGGGTGGTTAAAATGAACATTATTAAAGGAATCTTTTAAAAACGAAAATGGCGCAAGCGCTATTGGTATTATTGGCGGGGCTGACGGTCCGACTGGTGTTTTTATTGCAGGCAAAAAAATATCAGATAACTTTGACCGTCAAACATTTCTTAAATATGCAAAGACAAAAATTGAGGCAAACTATCGTTCCATTTATGAATTAGAAAATCATCTTATAAATGACTATAATGCCGTTCCATATCAGCTTTCAGAAAGAAAATTAGAGATGCTAAAAGCAAATGTTATTATGAACAGGTTTAGAGAAGTATTGATTTTACCAGAATTCCTTGGAGAAAATCCTACAAAAAAGCAGCTCCTTGAATATGCGCAAAATGATACCTCCTTTGAGCAAGCAAGAAACTATCCGACTGAAAAACTAGGATTGATTATGAAAGCCTATAAACTGCCTCTTGCGATAGATGGTCGGCGGGAAGCAATCGTTGAATTGGAAATGACGAGTGAATATATGCGTATTTCAAATACGCCTAAAGAGGTAGCTGATGTTTTATCTATATGGCAGGGGGGGTTAGTGAAGAAGATATAGCGAATGAGACCCCTCGATTTATTGCCTATGCCTACACTTTAAGATATATGGGAAAGATATAGCGTACAAAGTAAGCATAATCTGTATTCAAAATAAAGACACGTAATTCTTTTACGATGTTAGGATTATTTATAAACAATCCGACAAACAGAAATTTGAACGGAGGGATTGCATGGTAAATAAAACAGATGCCATTTGATGATGTGAAATCTGCCAAAGAATATAATGGGTTTATGACAAAATACTTTAATGATGTTTACGGAAGTAAAGAGGATTTATTTTTTCAGAAGTGTTTATTTGTTTGCTATAAAAATGATACTCCTATAGGGATGTGCTTTGCGTAGAAGACATATGAAAAAATCACTAGAATACATTGGTTTAAAGTCCGGAAAACTATGAAGAATTAGGCATTGATAGAGCATTACTTTCCATTGTTATGAGCAGTATCAAAGAGAATGACTATCCGGTTTTTCTCCATACACAACCTTCAAGCTTTCGGACAATAAAATTGTATTCCGATTTTGGATTTGCTTTTTTGTCATACCAAATAATCGGATATAGAAAAAATGATTTGGAGGAATGTTTACCCATTCTAAAAGCACGTATGCCGCAAGAAGATTTTGAAAAGCTACAATTTGCAGAAGCACCTATAAACTTTTTGAAAGCAGTAAAATCTTATAAAATAAACCAGTTTTAACCTAATAAATCTTTGTATAAGCTATAGAACCCTGCCGCCAAGGCCCCACAATCTTCAAGAGGCATCTTTTTTGCCCACTCAAGACGTGTGAAGACAGTTGTCTTGATGTCACGGGTTCAGGGTTAAGGCAGTGGAAGGGTAACGAAATAAGGGGTTTTCAGTTTGGGCTTTCTTTATACAGGGGAAGCGGGTGTCAGAAAAGCCTTGTTTTTTATGTCCGTGCAAACTTCTAATGCTCTCTCAAAGAAATGAAACAGTATATTCAGCGCCCGGCCTGCCGAATATTGGGATATCCTCAGCGGCTTCCCTTATGACAGATAACTGAAAAAACTAAATATCGACTGTAAAATAAGACCTGCAACTGCCGGTTGACAAGAAGCCAAGCGTACATTGTAGCTATGTAACCAGCAAAATGTTATTATGAAATTATCAAAAAGAAAAGAGGTTTCGCTATGAATATATCAGACAGAATACAGGGCTTAAGAAAAATAAAGGGTATTTCGCAAGAGGAACTTGCCGATAGGATAGGCGTTTCACGCCAGGCGGTATCCAAATGGGAAAGCGAACAAAGTACACCCGATATAGATAAAATTATTATTATGAGTGAATACTTTGATGTTACAACGGATTATATTCTAAAGGGGATGGAAGCTCCGCAGCAATTGGAGAACAAAAACTTTATTACCAGTCAAATATTGTATATTGCATCAACTGCATTTTTAATTATCGGGCTGTTATGTGCTTTTAGCAGCTGGTATGCGGAACAATCGGCAGAAGGTATCTGGGGATCAATGATAATTCAGGTAGTTGGTGCCGCAGCCTACTTTACAGGTAAACTCATCTCTCAATCAAAGGCATCTTATATTATTAATTTGCTTAATATAATAATTGCGTTGTTTATGCCAATTTCCCTGATAATTTCATTTATATTTAAGCGAGGTGCTGCTCCGTATCCAACAGATATAACTTCCGGCTTTGTTTTAGCAGCAGTATATATTGTTATAATGGCAATATCGGTTTTTGTTATAAAGAAACGCAGAAATTGCCATAATTTTCGCTGTTAACCCTAAAGGCCCGTAATATTGAACTGTAAAAAGAAAAAAATAAGAAAAGAAGGTGAAACCATGAGAAAATGGCTAAAAGTAATAATGACAATTTTTGTAGTATTGGTAGTTTTATTTATGGGAGCATCTGCCTTTATAGGTTTACAGGTATTTGTGGGTTCCACTCAGCTTGTAACTAACAAAGAAACAAAAGAGGTCTCAGATGTTTTTTGGATAGAAAATAATATGAATTACGAAAGCTTTTGCAGTGCTTACAAGGTGGAAGAGCTGCAAATTGCCTCCTCTTTTGATGACCATATAATACCTGCGGATTATATCTATGCGATAGAATCACAAAATAGTAAAGATTATCAGACAGTTGTATTGGTTCATGGCTTAGGGGGTAATCGGTATTCAAATTATCCGCTGGCAGAATTTTTTCTGAAAGAAGGGTATAATGTTATCACTTATGATCAGCGAAGTTCAAATGAAAATACTGCCAGGTATACAACCTTCGGATATTGGGAGAAATATGATCTTATCGATTGGGTGAATTATGTGGAGGAGCAGGCCCCGGGACAAAAAATAGGAATATGGGGTGCTTCTTTTGGCGGAGCAACCACAGGGCTGGCATCAGGATATGAAGGTGTGGATGAAAAGGTTGATTTTCTAATCCTGGACTGTCCGGTGAGTAGTATGGAATGGATGGTAGAGCAGGAAATGAGGAACATGGATGTTGGTATTCCGGTATCCTATATGAAATGGTGCGGGAACATCATAAACAAGCTGAAACTAGACTTTAACTATCAGGATGCCGATGTAGCCAATGCAATGAAAAATGTGAAAACCCCTGTTCTGATTATCAATAGTAAACTGGACTCACTGACACCTTGTTTTATGGGAAATGATATATATGATGCTATCCAGGGAGAGAATAAAGAAATCTGGACTGTTGATGACAGCCTACATTGTGAGATATGGACAGATTATAATCCGGAATACTGCGACAGGATGAAAAGCTTTTTGTCGAAATATAAATAAGACAGTTATTATTTGGCTCAATTTGGAATACGCGGGTGGGTCAGATTGAAATACATCCCCGGGTCAAATTGATGATATTACGCAATTATGCTGAAATGGTGTATAGCATACACATGTATTCTGGATATCCATGGTTTAGATTTAAATTTTTCGCCTGCAAAAATATCAGAAGAAACAGTGTAGAAAGGAGGAAACAACGTGATTCGTTACGTACATACAAATATTATTGCCAAAGACTGTGAAAAGCTGATTGAATTTTATAAGGAGGTATTCGGATGCCGAAGCATTGGTGAAAAACGGGACCTGCACGGTGCGTGGCTTGATAAGATGACCGGGATTCTCAATGCCCATATTGTTGGCGAACACTTGGTTATGCCTGGATATGATACTAATCACCCGACAATTGAAATCTTCTCCTATGATCAAATGGAAGGTGATTTTACTCATCGAATTAACACATATGGCATTGGGCACCTTGCTTTTGAAGTGGATAACGTTGCTGAAACTCTTGAAAAGGTTCTTGCGAAAGGTGGCGGAATAGTTGGCGAACTGGTCCATGCAGAATATGGGGATGGTCGCAAAGCAACCTTTGTGTATGCCACAGACATTGAGGGAAACATTCTTGAATTACAGAGCTGGGATCAATAATAGTTTGCAATCATCACAAATGTTAAAGCGTGTTAAGTTCCGCCAACTGAATATTCTGGGGTAAAATGAGCCACGGTTCCGGAATGAGAGAGCCTCCCATCCGGATTTCGGGAGCCATGATTCCTGAAATTGAGAGTCATCTGAGGATTTTTCCTGTAGAATATATTTATGCACGATTATGTCGTGTAAAAAAACTAATACCAAAATCAGTATTCTAAAAGGTGAGACTGTTTTAATGACATCAAAAAATTTTACTTGTGCTGGCACCCTGATTCATATGACTTTAAAATAAGTACAATTATTCATAAAATAATACCGATTATCGATAGGAGAGCAAAACTCAAAATAGCTCCGGACATTCTGATTATATTTAGTATGAAAAATTTATATCGTACATTTTTCCAATCTGTTGCATCGTCGGTTCCAGTCCATCCAATTACTTTATTATAGATAGGAAAATTGAGCTTCATCGTCACGAGAAAACAACTTAAGAAAAATATAGATCCAGCGGATAAGAAAAGAATCCCGGGAAGAGTATTGTTGAGCATTATACAAACCACGCCTAAAGTAAATGGGATAAGAAAGGAAGCAAATGTTAGAAAGCTTATGATCGGATTGCCTTTTGCAATCATCAAAAAACCTTTGAAATAAAATACATATTCTTTACATTCCAGTTTGGACCAGTGCTTTTGCATAATGACCACAAGCGTCATCATTAAGCCGGCAAATAAACCGACACATAGTACAGACAAGATATAGGCAGTGATAATCATTTTAGTATCTCCTTAATAATATAATTATGAAGTGTAAATACATTTACACTTCATAATTATATCGCTTTTTATTGAAATGTCAATAGATATGAAGTATAATTAATCCAATGCTTCACAATTATATAGGGAGGC
>NZ_JAIOUP010000017.1 GCF_019931165.1 Schnuerera sp. xch1 | reverse complement strand
CATGCCTAAAATCAGATTGATAAAACTATATTTCATTTTATAGAAATTTATGAAATATAGTTGACAACTAGAATATATAAAAAGAGGCGTTTCATAACTTATTTATAAGTTATGAAACAGCCCCATTAATATTTTTATTATCTCTTCATATTAAATTTTTAGTACCTTCCAACAGTTATTTTGATCTGTATTTATATAGTTTTTCTTTTAAGATTTTATTTTCTTTTTCTAAAACTATCTTTTGATTATAGAGCTTTTTTACTTTATCTTTAGCATCTGTATCCTTAGAGGATAAAAGGTAACTAATATCTTCAATATAGTCACTTTTCCAGCTATAGTCTTTCAATGCTCTACTTCCACATACAAATTCAACTCTCATATTATTTTTGTAGGATTCGACTTTTCTTATTTTGATGATTCCAATTTCTCCAGTATTTCTTACATGAGTACCACAACATGGTGAAAAATCAATTTCATCAATCTCTATAATTCGAATATTAGATGTAATTGTTGGCTCATTTCTAACTGGAATTTTATCTATTTCCTCTTTTTTCACAATATACGATTTAATATTAAAGTTAGAAAATATAATTTTATTAGCAAACTTTTCTACTTTTTTAATTTCATCTTTATTTATCTGAGGTATATTTATATCAATATAGACATATTTACCGCCAATATGGAATCCAATAGTTTCCCCGTTGTACAACTTATAGAACACTGAAGATAAAAGATGTTGCCCAGAATGCTGTTGCATATAATCAAACCTGTTCTCCCAATCAATAGAGAGCATTGCTCTATCGCTATGAATATTATCTTTAGTAATATGTATTATATCTTCTCCATCTTCATAAGTATCCAAAACTTCTACACCGTTAATGGTACCCTTATCTCCGGGTTGTCCTCCCGAAAGGTTAGGATAAAAGATAGTTTTATTTGTTTTTATATAGTACTTATTATTTCTATATTTTTTTTCAATAATACGAGCACCAATTTTACGCAAATAAGGATTTTCCAGATAAACTTTCTCTGTCATACAATATCACCATACCTTTTAATCTATTATAAATATATTATCACTTTTTTACTAACACTAACAGGATAAAATTTAAATCCTATGTTATAATTTAGTTAATAATTAGAATAATCGATGATAATTTTATAAGATGGGTTTGAAATATTTTAGCGGGGTGCCTAACATGGATAGAGAATACATAGGTAGTATGTTGATATTATTAGGAATGATAATTGTAATATGGTCTTTTGGTAAAATAAATAGAAATAGAAGGGATTAATATAAATGAAAAGACCGCTAGTTTTATTAACTATTTTTATATCATTGGGAATAGTATTTTATTATTATGTTGAAGTAAATCTTTATATGATATTACTTCTATTAATGCTATCTATTGCGGCTAACTTAATTAATATAAAATTTAATTATTCAATGTATATAGGATTATTATTATCATTTTTTTTATTAGGTATGTTTATAATAGGCATTAAGGAAAACAGCAGTCAATTGATACAATTTATAGATAAACCTATAGAGTTAAGTGGGACTATAAAAGAGAGTAAAGATATTGAAGAAAATAGTAAACATGTAGTTTTAATAGATAATATCAAATATGAAAATATAGATAGAAATGTATCCGAGAAGATTATATTAAATGTTATTGGTAAGTGCAAGTTAGATATAGGAGATAAAATAAGATTTAATGCAGTATTAAGAGAACCTATAGAAAATACAAATCCAAGATTATATAATTATAAGCTCAATCTTTTAACCAATAATATTTATACTACAACTACCATAAGAGAATATTCTATATTAGATGTAGTGGAGCAAAATTTAAATATTTTTTTAAGCTTAAAATTGAGTTTTATAGATAAAGTAGAAAAGACTTTCGATCTATATTTAGCAGAGGGGAACAGCCCCATAATGAAATCTATTATATTAGGTGAAGACTCTTATTTAGATGAAGAGAGAATACAACAGTTTAGAGATTTAGGACTAGCACATATATTAGCAGTTTCAGGACTACATATTGGTATTTTAACAGCATTATTGGTAGGAATGTTTGCCTATATTGGAATAGACAGAAGAATAAATATTATTTTAACTATAATTATACTATGGATCTATGCTTATATAATTGGATATCCAGTGTCTGTATTGAGATCAAATATAATGTTTACTGTATTATTGCTTTCTCAATTATGGGCTAAACCGTATGATTCAATCAATGTTTTATTTTTTGCACTATTGTTATTAATAATAATAAATCCGTATTGGATTTTTAGTGTTGGATTTCAATTATCATTTGTTGCTACTTTTTCAATAATTTATTTCACACCTAAATTTAATAAAATACTGTATTTAAAAGATAGTAGCATTGTTAGAACTTTAGTAAGTATAATTTCAGTTCAGATTGGGCTATTGCCAGTATTAGCATATTATTTTAACCATATACCCCTTATAAGCATAGTGTCTAATCTTATATTAGTTCCATTATTTTCAATATGTTTAGTACTTAGCATATTTTTAATATTCTTTTCATTTATAAGTGAATATATATCCGATGCGATAGGAATTACAATAAATTTTCTATTAAACATACAGCTAATGGCAATTGAAATATTAAATTATTTTCCTGTTCTTAATATAAAAGTAGCATCACCATCATTTTTGACAATTGGTATGTACTATATTTTAATATTTACATTGCTAGGTATAATACAAATAAAAGAACTTAATAGAGTAATTACTAAAGTAATGGTTACTTATTTATTGCTATTGATACTTATAAACTCAATATCCATAAATTTAAATGAGACCTTATCTATTGATTTTATAGATGTTGGTCAAGGAGATAGTATATTATTGAGGACGAAAGAAGAGAACTATTTAATAGATACTGGAGGTAATGCTTTCGGAGATTTCGATATTGGTGAAAATATTTTATTGCCTTATTTAGAAAAAGAAGGCGTATTTAAACTCGATGGAATTTTTATTACTCATTTTCATGAAGATCATTGTAAGAGTTTGCCTTATCTAATGGATAATATGAAAATCGAAAATATTTATTTTGGCTATACGGAAGATAATAATGCTTCATATAAAGATATTAAAAATAGAGCAGAGCATAAAGACATACCAATATTTATTCTAAAAAAAGGAGACAGGCTTAATTTAGATAATAATGAAGTTACTGTAATTGGACCAAACTACGAATTATTGAAGAATTCAAATAATAATGAGAATGATTTATCGTTAGTTCTATTGTTAACTCATTTTGATACAACTATTTTATTCACAGGAGATATTGAGAAAAAGGGAGAAGAAAATGTAGTTAATACTATGCATAGAAACATTGATTTTTTAAAAGTTCCACACCATGGAAGCAATACTTCTTCTGGAGCAGATCTGTTAAATGTGCTTAAGCCTAATATTGGGATTATTTCAGTGGGTAGGAATAATGTTTTTGGACATCCAAATAGTGAGGTTATTGATACATACAATAGTAACAATATTGAACTTTATAGAACTGATAAGCATGGATTAATAAATTTGACATTGGATAAGAATGACTTTAAGATCAATCCTTTTATAAGAGAAAAAATAAGTGTATTATATATAATAGGTCATTATTATCTGAACATAATTTTTTTGGTCATATATTTTGAAATTTTATATATTATGATAAAATATTATACATTGATTTACAAGGAGATGGAGAGAATTGAATTATAAAGAATTTATCAATAAAGTTAAAGATAAAGATTTGGATCCAGTATATTTATTCTATGGAGAAGAAGAATATATGTTGGATTATACGTTAAAAATATTGAAAGATGTTTTTATTGATGAATCCTTTGAAGCATTAAATTATATAGCCTTGGAAGGAATAGATATCAATTTTGATAAAATTATTAATGCTTGTGAAACTCTACCATTTATGTCAGAGAAAAAAATAGTGGTTATTAAAGATTTTCCTTCGTTAAAAAGTAAAAACGAAGAAGGGAATAATTCATTAGAGATAGATATAAAGACTTTATCTAAATATATAGAGAAATTAGAAGATTATATTTGTTTGGTATTTATAGTAAAACAAAAAGATGTAAGGAAATCTAATGTCTTATATAAATCGATTAAAAAAACAAATGGAATAGTAGAATTTAAAAAATTAAAGGGCAAGGATTTAGACACATGGATTCAAAATAAATTTAGTAAATATAATAAAAAGATTTCTAAATCAAATATCAATTATTTAGTTCAACAATCTTCATATTTTGATTTAAATCGAACTAAAACACTATATAATTTAGAAAATGAAATCATCAAGATTTGTAATTATTTATTGGATAAGAACGAGGTTACTAAAGAAAGCATAGATTTACTTGTATCTAAGCCATTGGAGATAAATGTCTTTAACTTATTAAATAATATTAGCCAAAAAAGAGGAGAAAATGTTATTAAATTATTTAATGATATGTATATATCCAATGAACCAGTACTTTTTATTTTATATATGATAGTTAGACAACTGAGAAATATGTTAAACTTTAAGTTATTGAAAACGAAAGGTTATTCAGAAGGGGATATCCATAGTAAGATGAATTTATCCAGATATGAATTTAAAAAGGTTTCAAATCAAAGTAATAATTTTACTGTATCTCAATTGAAAAGTGCAATGTTATATTGTTTGGAAACAGATAAAGTTATAAAGTCAAGTTCTATGGATGACAGATTAGCTTTAGAGGTGTTGCTTACCAAACTATGTTCTAAAATTTAAATTAAAAATAAAACTTCGGATCTCCGAAGTTTCATTTTTACATAGCTTCTTTTTTATTTAGTCTTTTTGTTAAATTACTTACTTTTCTTGAAGCAGCATTTTTATGGATAACATTTTTATGTGCAGCTCTTTTTAATTTTTTATCTATAATTTTAAGTAATTCTTTAGCTTCATTAAAATTTTCACTTTCTACAGCTATATCAAATTTTCTAATATAACTTTTGATTTCAGATTTTCTACTTTTGTTTAGTTCTGTTTTATTTTTAGTAGTCTTTATTCTTTTTTCTGCAGATTTGATATTTGCCAAAAGATTCACCTCCTCCAATCTTAACAAAAGTATTTTATCACGAAGAAAGATTAATTGCAAGGATATTTGATTTCATTATACATAAAATTCAAGTATTGTAGAAAAATAACCTTAATAATATTAAAAAAATATACAGGAGGTAAAAAGATGATAAATGTAAGAACAGATCTAGCAATTGAGAGCAGAGAATTATACAAACAAAGAAATAATCAAGAAGCATCTGGGGTTGAGGTCGAAAAAGATGAAGGAAAGGAATATACTGTAACTAGAGTAAAGATAGTTAACGAGATGGGTTCAAAAAATTTAGGGAAACCTGAAGGAACTTATATTACTATAGATGTTCCAAGACTAAAAAACACTGATCAGGATTTGAAAGATGAGATAAGCCAATTATTGGCCAAAGAATTAAAGGGAATGGGTAAAAATGATAAAAACACGAAAACATTGATTGTAGGGTTAGGCAACTGGAATGTAACTCCTGATGCATTAGGGCCTAAAGTAGTCGATAGAGTTTTAGTTACAAGACAATTTTATATAGCGTATAATAAGGATAGTGATGAAACTGTGGCCAATGTTTCTGCTATATCTCCAGGGGTTATGGGACTTACTGGGATAGAAACAAGCGAGATAGTGAAAGGCATAGTGGAGAGAACTAAACCGGATTTAGTAGTAGCTGTAGATTCATTAGCTTCTCGAAAAATGGAAAGAGTAAGTACTACTATTCAGATATCAGATACTGGTATAAACCCAGGAAGTGGAATTGATAATAAACGAATGGGTTTAAATGAGGAGTATTTAGGAGTACCAGTTATAGCTATAGGGATACCGACTGTTGTCGATGCTGCTACTATGGTAAATGATACTATGGACTTAATTATCGAATCCATGAAAAACGAAGCAGAAGTTGGATCTAAATTTTATTCTAATCTTGAACAGATTTCAAGTGAAGAAAAATATGATTTAATAAGAGAAGTATTAGAACCTTTTATGCCAAATATAGTAGTAACTCCAAAAGAAATTGACTTACTTATTGATGATTTGTCTATTATTATTGCAAATGGGTTGAATATGTCATTGCATCATGGTATTGACTTGAAAGATGTTAATAGATATATTAAATAAGATTAATCCCTTTATAAAATAATTATCATATATAGTATTCAAATTGAATATAATCTATGTATTGAATACTAACTTGAGGAGTGTTATTATGAAGGGAAAAAATATTAGAAATAACTATATAATTTTTGCATTAATATGCCTAATAGTATTCAATATAGGCACGTTTTTGATTAATGCAACTGGGGATGAATCAAATTTTGATTTAAATAATGAAGTAGAGACAGTATTCAACCAAGAACCATATTTTGAGGAACAACAGTTTTTTATTACACTTTTTAGTAGAACAAGCTCAATCATAAATTTATATAAAAATCAAAAAACAAAAATTGATAATTTTGAAGAATTTAGTTTAAGACAATTTTTAAGTGGTGTAATCAATGACTTTATGAGGTCTCAATTACCTGCAATATTGAATATTAGCAATAAATCAGGATTAGCAAATATAGAAGGATTAAATGAAGATAATATAGAAGATTATAAAAATGACCCAACTATAGTTGAAGATTTTATAATTATCGATGAGTTAGAGGAATATGAAGATCTGATAATTGTAAATGATTCAGAAGGAAAAGGTTCTCTTGAGAATGTACCGGAACCTTTAAATATTGAACCATTAAAAATAAATAAGCAAGAGCCATACGTACTAATATATCATACCCATGGCACTGAATCATATTCTTCTTTAGAAAATGATAAGCATCACACTGAAGATAGAGATTATAATGTAACTACAATAGGAGAAATTATTGCAGAAACATTGAAAAAGAATGGCCATAAGGTGGATCATGTTACCAAATATCATGATGTACCTTCATATAACCAATCCTATGCAGAATCTTTAAAAACAATAAAGGAAAAATTAAAAGAGAATAGTAATTTTAAAATTTTATTGGATATACATAGAGATGGTTTTGATCATAATGATATTAATGTGATGAATAATTTGGATAATCTTATAGACAAATCCGTAGTAAAGATTAATGGTAAGAATGTGGCTACCTTTTTTTTTATAATAGGTCCGGATTCACCAAATAAGGATGCGGTATTAAGTTTTGCTAAATATGTAAAGGTTGTAACTGATGTTCTTTATCCTGGTTTATGCACAGGAATTATTATAAAACCAATAGGGAAATATAATCAATTTCTCTCTAATTATTCAGCTTTGATTGAGGTAGGAAGCAATTTGAATACAGTAGAAGAAGCTAAAGAAACATCAAAGATACTTGGGGAAATATTAAGCATAGTTATTGACAACATACAAGATTAAAAATCTTTTTAAATATTAAAGAAAAGTGGTATAATAAGTATATATTTCTAGGAAGAGGAGGATTTGATTATGGACGAAGATAAAAATAAGAATACTAAAAGTGAAGCTTTTGAATGGATAAAAAGCATACTATTAGCTATTGTAATAGCCGTGTTGATAAAGACATTTATATTTAATACCACCTATGTATTAGGTAATTCAATGTATCCAACATTGCATGAAAAGGATAGACTTTTTGCAAATAAGGTATCTTTATACTTTTCAGAACCTGATAGAGGTGATATTGTTGTTTTAGAAGCACCAGATGTGCCAAATAAAGATTATATAAAGAGAGTTATTGGCGTTGCTGGAGATACAGTAGCAATTATAGATGGAAAAGTATACTTAAACGACGAGTTATTAGAAGAAGATTATATAGAAGAAGGAGCATATACTCATGTATATGAAGAAAACCATTGGGAAGTTCCTGACGAACATGTATTTGTCTTAGGTGATAATAGAGATGAGGGAGCAAGTAAAGATAGTAGATATTTTGGATGTGTGTCATTAGAATCAATTAAAGGAATAACAAGTTTTAGATATTTCCCTTTTAATAATAGATTTGGCAAGCTAGATTAGTATAATAATCATCATCTTTAGGAATAATAATTATGGTGATATTTCTTGTACACAAGAGTGGAAAGAAGAAAACAGTTGAAAAAACAAAAGAGAAAAATATTCTATAAATTTTTGATCATCATTTTTACTTTTTTATTATTTTATTCTGGAATAAAAATGGTAAATAGAAGTATTACTTACTTAGGTTATTTGGAGAATCCAACGATGTTTAGTGTGAATATTAAGGAAAGAAAATTAGAATTGTTTGGGAAAAGTTATTTTATTGACCTAAAAATATTGAAAGAGATAGACTGACAAAAGGCCAGAAATTACTGGTCTTTTGTTTTACTTTTAGGAGTGTTTTTGCTATAATTATTGTTTAGAGTTATGGAAACTTCTAAGGAGGAAAAATATGCAGAATATGAAATCTAAAAATATTAGAAATTTTTCTATTATCGCACATATTGATCATGGAAAGTCTACCCTTGCAGATAGATTAATAGAAAAAACTGGATTATTAACATCTAGGGAAATGCATAGTCAGGTTCTTGATAGTATGGATCTAGAAAGAGAAAGAGGCATAACAATAAAATTAAAGAATGTTAGATTAAATTATAAGGCTAAAGATGGAGAAGAATATGTTTTAAACTTAATTGATACACCTGGACATGTAGATTTTAATTATGAAGTTTCTAGAAGTTTGGCTGCTTGTGAGGGAGCTTTACTTGTAGTGGATGCAAGTCAAGGTGTGGAAGCTCAAACTCTTGCGAATGTTTATTTAGCACTAGAACAGGATTTAGAAATTGTACCTATTATTAATAAAGTTGATTTACCTAGTGCCAGGCCAGAAGAGGTTAAACAAGAAATTGAAGATATAATTGGTATTGATGCTTCACAAGCTCCTTTAGTATCAGCTAAAAAGGGTTTAAATATAGAAGCAGTATTTGAAGAATTGGTTAACAAAATTCCTGCTCCTAAAAGTGATGATAAAGCGCCATTAAAAGCATTAATTTTTGATTCATATTACGACAGCTACAAAGGTGTAGTTTCCTATATAAGAGTATTTGAAGGTACAATAAAACCCAATATGGAAATAAAGATGATGTCATCTAATAAACACTTTGAAGTAACAGAAGTAGGCATAACCACAAATAAACAAATTCCTGTAAAACAATTAAACTCTGGAGATGTAGGATATGTAGTGGCTAGTATTAAAAATGTAAAAGATGCAAGAGTTGGGGATACGATAACAGATTATAATAATCCAACTGAAACCCCTTTGCCTGGATATAAGAAAGTTATACCAATGGTATACTGTGGTATTTACCCAGCAGAAGGAGAAGATTTTAACACTGTAAGAGATGCTTTAGAAAAGCTTC
Source organism: Schnuerera sp. xch1 (assembly GCF_019931165.1). Classification (GTDB taxonomy): domain Bacteria; phylum Bacillota; class Clostridia; order Tissierellales; family Tepidimicrobiaceae; genus JAIOUP01. Next base: position 36,647 of record NZ_JAIOUP010000017.1, on the reverse strand, counting down.
AAGTAAATGATGCCAGTTTAGTATTTGAACCTGAAACATCTGTAGCTTTAGGTTTTGGTTTTAGATGTGGGTTTTTAGGATTACTTCATATGGAGATAATACAGGAAAGGTTGGAGAGAGAATTTGATCTGAATATAATAACAACAGCACCTAGCGTTATTTATAATGTAAAAACGAGTGAAGGAAAGATTTTGTCAATACAGAATCCAACTAATTTACCTGATCAATCAGAAATAGAGTACATGGAAGAGCCAATTGTATCTACGTCTATAATGACACCAACAGATTATGTAGGGGCAGTAATGGAGTTGTGTCAAGGTAGACGAGGAGTCTTTAAGAATATGGAGTACTTGGAAGAAACAAGAGTTACAATGTATTATGAATTACCATTAAATGAAGTGATATATGATTTTTTTGATGCTTTAAAATCCAAGACAAGAGGTTTTGCTTCATTGGATTATGAGCTTAAAGGATATAAAGAGTCTGAGTTGGTAAGATTAGACGTGTTGATTAATGGAGAGCTAGTAGATGCTTTATCTATAATAGTTCATAAGGATAAGGCATATGAAAGAGGAAGAAAAGTTGTAGAAAAGTTAAAAGAGGAAATTCCTCGTCATCAGTTTGCTATTCCTATACAAGCGGCAATAGGTTCTAAAATAATTGCTAGAGAAACAGTAAAAGCTCTAAGGAAAGATGTATTAGCTAAATGCTATGGTGGAGATATCTCTAGAAAGAAAAAGCTACTGGAGAAACAAAAAGAAGGTAAAAAGAGAATGAGACAGATTGGTTCCATAGAGGTACCACAACAAGCTTTTTTAGCTGTGTTAAAATATGACGAGTAAAAGCAGATGCACACCTAAGTGTGCATTAAATTTGCATATGATGCATATAAAAATATGATTTTTTATTGGATACATTAAAAGGTTTTTTCAGATATATTTTTAATAGAATTTTTTTATACAATAGAAGGTGAATTTGTTGAAGAAATTAGGAATATATATACACATTCCATTTTGCAGTAATAAATGCTATTATTGTGATTTTGTATCATTTCCTAAATTTAATAGTGAAATGGATAAGTATATAGATTATTTATTGCTAGAGATGGAGATATATAAGAAGTTATTAGATGAATATACAATAAAAACAATATTCATTGGAGGTGGAACTCCTTCGTATATAGATGAACAAATCATTGTAAAGATATTAGAATATATTTATAAAAATTTTGATGCAAAAAAGGTAGAAGAAATAACAATAGAAGCAAATCCTGAAACTCTTAATGAAGATAAGATAAATCTATATAAGCAAATTGGAATAAACAGAATAAGCATAGGCGTTCAAAGTTTAAGCGATAAACTTTTAAATGCAGTAGGAAGAAGGCATACAACTAAGGATTTTTTAAAAAGTTATGATTTAATAAGAAAAGCAGAATTTGACAATGTAAATATAGATTTAATGTTTGGATTACCCAATCAGACAGTAGATGATTGTATAGAGACATTGGAAGAGGTAATCAAATTGGATGTAGACCATATTTCATATTATAGTTTAATATTAGAAGAAAAGACATTGATGAATAGATGGTATAATAAAGGGAAGATAGTACTTCCGGATGAAGATATTGAAAGGCAAATGTATCATAATGGTATTAATTTATTAAAATCGAATGGATATAAACATTATGAAATATCAAATTTTGCTAAAGAAGGATTTGAGTGTAAACATAATTTACTATATTGGCAAATTGAACCATATGTAGGATTTGGTATATCTGCTCATTCTAATTTAAATAATAAAAGATTTTGGAATTATAAAAATTTCAAGGATTATTATAATATGCTAGATAAAAGATTAGCTCCTGTATGTGGAGAAGAAAAGATAGATAAGAAAATGGAAATGGCGGAGTATTTAATCATGGGACTTAGATTGATAGATGGTATAAACAAAGATGAATTTAGAAATAGATTTAATCAAAATGTAGAAGATATATATTATGATACATTGATAAAGCACCAGGAAGGTGGATTACTATCTATAGACGATGAAAGAATTAATTTTACAGCTAAAGGATTAGATTTGTCTAATATAGTATATGTGGATTTATTACCATAATAATTTGTTTTTAAAAAAGGTATTGACAAGATAGTTTGGTTTATGTTAACTTTAGATTAGCACTCAAAGATGTAGAGTGCTAACAACATCTATGACGTGAAAAGTTGAGGTGGCGAATATGTTGGATGAGAGAAAAATTAGGGTTTTATGTGCTATAATTGACAGCTATATAAGAGTAGCGGAACCTATTGGATCAAGAACACTATCTAAAGAATATGATTTAGGAGTAAGTTCTGCTACTATCAGAAATGAGATGTCAGATTTAGAAAACTTAGGATATTTAAATAAGCCTTATACTTCATCTGGCAGAGTACCTTCAGATAAAGCTTATAGATTTTATGTAAATAAAATAATAAATGCAGAAGAAATTCGAATGGATATAGAGAAAAAAGAGGAAATAAAAAAAATATTGACCAGAGAATCTAGAGAAATAGATCAATTAATTCAAAATTCTGCAAAGATATTATCAGCAATTACGAGTTATACTGCATTGGCTATATCACCTCAGATAAAAAAAATCAGATTAAAACATATACAACTAGTTCCATTATATGATAAAGAAATATTGGTGATCTTGGTTGGAGATTCAGGGATTGTCAATAATACAATGCTTAGAATGGATAAAAGTATATCAAGTGATCAACTAAATCAAATATCTAATTTTCTTAATAAAAAGTTAAAAGAGTTTACTATAGATGGACTAGAGGATTTAATAAAAGATGATATATTCAAAGATATGTATAAGTTCAAGGAAACAATAGATAGTGTTATACCGATAATCAGTAAATTACTTGAAGATATTAATGATATTGAAGTATACGCTGATGGGGTTACTAAAATATTTGACTTCCCAGAATATAGGGATACAGATAAAGCTAAGTCTTTTATTTCATTTATTGAGGATAAAGAACAATTAATAAATGTATTATTAAATGATCCTCTAAATAATGGAATAGAAATCACTATAGGGGATGAAAATATATATGATACAATCAAAGATTGCAGTTTAATAACCACTACTTATAAATTAGGTGATATGACTATTGGAAAGATAGGTGTTATTGGTCCTACAAGAATGGATTATCTAATGGTAATGAATTCACTGAAATTATTTTCATCAAATTTGACAGAAATATTTGATATGTTACTAAGCCAATGGTAGAGTGCATATTTTTATTTGCATTCAGAGATAAAATTATTGAAATAATATGCAAAGGGTGATCATATGGACAAGAACCAAGAAACAAAACAAGATGAAACAAAAGAAGAACAGGAATCCAGTGAAAATGTGATAAAAGAGGATAATGAAAATATAAAAGAAGATGAACTAATTAAAGAACTGGAAAAAAAGGATAATGAAATAGAGGAGTTAAATGATAGGTTTTTAAGATTGCAAGCAGATTTTATGAATTATAAGAATAGAGTTGAAAAGGATAAAGAGAATGTATATACTCATGCAACTGAGGATATAATGAATCAATTATTGCCCATATTGGATAATTTTGAGAGGGCTTTAGACAATATGGATAATGAGGATAGTTTTTATAAGGGAGTAAAAATGATATATGATCAGATATTAGATGTACTTAAAAAAAATGGATTAAAAGAAATTCAATGTGAAGGAGAACCTTTTGATCCTAATTTTCATCATGCGGTATTTGCTGAGGAATGTGAGGATAGAGAAGAAGGGACTATATTAGAGATATTGCAAAAAGGATATATGTTAAATGATAAAGTTATTAGACCTAGTATGGTTAAAGTAGTAAAATAAATAATTTTTTGAGGAGGAATTTATATGGGAAAAATAATTGGAATTGATTTAGGAACTACAAATTCATGTGTAGCCGTAATGGAAGGTGGCGAACCTGTTGTTATTCCAAATGCAGAAGGAAATAGAACTACTCCATCAGTAGCAGCATTTACTAAAGATGGAGAGAGATTAGTTGGAGAAACTGCAAAAAGACAGGCAGTAACTAATCCTGATAAAACCATAATATCAATAAAGAGAGAAATGGGTAGGGATTATAAAAAGACTATAGATGGAAAGGAATATACTCCACAAGATATATCAGCAATGATATTGCAGAAATTAAAGACAGATGCAGAAAGTTACTTAGGAGAGACTGTAACAGATGCAGTTATTACTGTACCAGCATATTTTACAGATAGTCAAAGACAAGCAACAAAAGATGCTGGTAAGATTGCGGGATTAAATGTTAAAAGAATTATCAATGAACCAACAGCAGCCGCTTTAGCCTATGGATTAGATAAAACTGAAGGACAACAGAAGATTATGGTGTTTGACTTAGGTGGGGGAACTTTTGATGTTTCAATTTTAGAAGTAGGAGATGGAGTATTTGAAGTTTTAGCTACTAGAGGAAACAATAAGTTAGGTGGAGATGACTTTGATCAAGAGATAATTGATTATATAGCCGAAGAATTTAAAAAAGAAAATGGTGTAGATTTAAGAAAAGATAATATGTCATTACAGAGGTTAAAAGAAGCTGCAGAAAAGGCTAAAAAAGAATTATCATCTACAATGTCATCAAATATAAATTTACCATTTATAACTGCATCTTCTGCTGGTCCGTTACATTTGAATATGGATATTACAAGAGCAAAGTTTGATGAATTGACTTCTCATCTAGTGGAAAAAACTTTGGAGCCAGTTAGACTAGCAATAAAGGATGCTGAACTTTCATCAAATGATATTGAAAAGATAATATTAGTTGGCGGTTCAACACGTATACCAGCGGTACAAGATGCTATTAAAAAACTAGTAGGCAAGAACCCACAAAAGGACATTAATCCAGATGAATGTGTAGCTATCGGAGCGGCAATCCAAGGAGGAGTGCTAAGCGGAGAAGTAAAAGATTTACTTTTATTAGACGTAACTCCACTATCCTTGGGAATAGAGACACTGGGTGGAGTAGCCACAAAATTAATAGAGAGGAATACTACAATACCTACTAAAAAATCACAAATATTCTCTACTGCTGCTGATAACCAAACTTCTGTAGATATTCATGTGGTTCAAGGAGAAAGAGAATTTGCTAAAGACAATGTAACTCTAGGAAGATTCCAACTTACAGGTATACCACCTGCACCAAGAGGAGTACCTCAAATAGAAGTAACTTTTGACATAGATGCTAATGGTATAGTGAATGTAAGTGCTAAAGACTTAGGCACAGGAAAAGAACAAAAAATTACAATTACTGCTTCAACAAATTTAACGGACGAAGAGATTGATAAGAAAGTGAATGAATCAGAGAAGTTCGCAGAAGAAGATAAAAAACGTAAGGAAGCTATAGAGATTAGGAACAATGCAGATTCTATGATTTATCAAACCGAGAAAACATTAAAAGAATTAGAAGGCAAGATTTCAGATGATGAGAAATCAAAAGTTCAAGGCAAGCTAGATGAATTGAAAAAGGCATTAGAGGGAGATAATACGGACGAAATAAAAGCAAAAACAGAAGAATTAAGCCAAGAGTTTTATAGTATATCTGAAAAGCTTTATAAGCAAGCTCAAGGGCAGCAAGGAGCCCAACCTGGTGAGAATAATAACGAAGAAGATGATGTAGTAGATGCTGATTATGAAGTAATGGATGATGATGAAGAATAAATCTTTGAAACCAAAGCTAAATTTCTTGGATTTAGCTTTGGTTTTTGATACACTAGGATAGAAGTAAATTTAAGGTGGATGATGTTAAATGAGAGATTATTATGAAATACTGAATGTATCAAAAGATTCTAGTCAGGACGAAATAAAATCTTCTTTTAGGAAATTAGCTAAAAAATATCACCCTGATCTAAATCCAGACAATAAAGAATCTGAACAAAGATTTAAAGAAATCAATGAAGCCTATGAAGTATTAGGTGATCCAGAAAAAAGAAGAAGATATGATACTTATGGTCATGCTGGTGTTAATGGTCAAGGTGGTTACAGTCAAGATTTTGGAGGATTTGACGATATATTTGATGATATATTTGATATTTTTGGTGGTGGATTTGGTCGAAATTCTTCAAAGGCTAGAAGACAAGGACCAGTTAAAGGAGCTAATCTAAGATATAACCTAAATTTGGAATTTAAAGAGGCAGTTTTTGGAGTAGAGAAGGAAATAAAGATTAGAAAATCAGAACCTTGTAAAACTTGTGATGGCACTGGAGTAAAACCAGGAAGCAGTAAAGAGACCTGCAATAAATGTAATGGTACTGGAGAACTACGATACACTCAACAAACTCCTTTTGGAAAATTTGTAAGAACAGCCACTTGTGATAAATGTAATGGTACAGGAGAGATAATTAAAGAAAAGTGTACTACATGTTCTGGAACTGGAAAGGAAACTAAAAACAAAAAGATTAAAGTAAAGGTGCCTGCAGGGGTTGACACTGGTTCTATCATCTCCATAAGAGGAGAAGGAGAAGCTGGAGAAAGAGGTGGTCCTTCAGGTGATTTATATGTTTATATAAATGTAAAAGAACATAGTATATTTAAAAGAGATGGAAATGATATATATTATACAATTCCAATATCTTTTGTAGAAGCGGCATTAGGGACTGAAATAGATATACCTACTTTAGAAGGAACAACTAAGTACACTATTCCAGAAGGAACCCAAACTGGAACCCAATTTAGATTAAAAAATATGGGAGTTCCTAATGTAAGAGGAATTGGTAGAGGAGATTTATATTTTAAAATAAAGGTAGAAGTGCCTGAAAGATTAACAGAAAGACAAAAAGAATTATTAATAGAGTTTGCTAAAGAGAGTGGAGAAGATATAACAAAAAGTAAAAAAGGATTTTTCTCAAAAATGAAGGATGCATTTGGAAATTAAACAATCACTCTATTAGAGTGATTGTTTTTAGATGTGGTATTTTTAGTTATTTTAGGGTATAATAGTGTGAGATTAAAAAAGGATGTGAAAGCTATGAAGTGGTCTGAAGTTCAAATCAAAACTACTACGGAAGCTGAGGAATTAGTGGCCAATATTATGTATGAACTAGGAGTTACAGGATTAGCTATAGAAGATCCAAATGATATATTAGCCTTTCAACAATCAGAAGAAGATTGGGATTTTATAGATCCAGAGCTTATCAAACAGGATTATGAAGGAGTTATAATTAAAGCCTATTTCCCAGAAAATGAGAATCTATTAGATAAAATCGAATTGGTAAAAGATAATATTGAAAGAATTCCTTATAAAGAGAATGGTAAAAGTTTAGGCCAAGTAACTGTAAGTGAAGTTTATGAAAAGGATTGGGCGGAAGCATGGAAAAAATATTATAAACCTATTAAAATTGGAGAAAAAATAGTAGTAAAACCTGCTTGGGAAGGGTATGAACAAAAAGGTAATGAAATAGTAATTGAACTTGATCCTGGGATGGCTTTTGGTACTGGAACTCATGAGACGACAACTCTATGTATAGAGGCATTAGAACGGTATGTAAAAGAAGATAGTATAGTTTATGATATAGGCTGCGGAAGTGGAATATTGAGCATCATAGCAGCAAAATTAGGTGCAAAAGATATAGTTGCAGTAGACCTTGATGATTTATGTATTAAGGCTTCTAATGAAAATATTAGATTAAATAAAGTTGAAGATCGAGTTAAGGTAAGAAAGGGAGACTTGTTTGATAATATTTCAGGTAAAGCTGATATAATAGTATCTAATATTATAGCAGAGGTTATTATGGATATGGCAGAAGACATCAAAAAATATCTTACAGACCATGGAATATTTATTGCATCTGGAATTATTGATGAGAAAACAGAGAGAGTTAAAGAAAGATTAATTCATTGTGGATTTAAAATTTTAGAAATAAAGGTCATGAATAATTGGGTATTAATAGTGGCTACTAAAGAATAAGGTGGATATATGAATAGATTTTTTGTAGGTAGCAAGCAAGTAAAAGAAAATATAATTGAAATTACTGGAAAAGATGTTAAACATATTAAAAATGTATTACGATTAAAGCCTAAAGATACAGTAGAAATAATTTCTGAGGGTAAACATTATACCTGTCAAATTTCAAATATATTTTCTGATAAAGTAGAGGTTTTAATATTAGACAGTTATAATGGCAAAAATGAATCTCCAATTGATATAGTACTCTTTCAAGGAATTGCTAAGGGAAGTAAGATGGATTTAATCATTCAAAAGGGCACTGAAATAGGAATAAAGGAATTTTATCCGCTAGTTACTAAAAGAACAGTCGTGAAAATTAAAGATAGTAAGAAGGAAAAAAACAAGATAAATAGATGGAGTAATATAGCTGAAGAAGCTTCTAAACAGAGTAAAAGAGATATAATACCTTTAGTTAATAATGTTGTTGGTTTCGATAAAATGATAGATATATTAAAGGAAGAAAAGAATATAATAATACCTTATGAAATGGAAAATTCATATGGATTAAAGAAAGCATTGAAGAAAATTAGAGGAGAAAGAGTTAATCTAATTATTGGACCTGAAGGAGGATTTGAAAAAGAAGAAATACAGGCATTGAAGGATATAGGAGGACAAGTTATAACTTTAGGAAATAGAATTCTTAGAACCGAAACTGCAGGTATAGTTACAGCTTCTATTATTTTATATGAGCTTGGAGATTTAGGAGTGATTATGTGAAAAAAGTAGCATTTTACACATTAGGATGTAAAGTAAATCAATATGAAACAGAAGCTATGGAAGAGATGTTTGAAAAGAGAGGATATGAAATAGTAGATATCAATGAAAGGGCAGATGTATATATAATAAATACATGTACTGTGACCAACTTAGGAGATAGAAAATCAAGACAGTTTATTAGAAGAGCTAAAAAAATAAATAACGATTCAATAGTAGCAGCAGTAGGTTGTTATTCTCAAGTAGCACCAGAAGAAGTTGAAGAGGTTGAAGGTGTAGACATAGTTATTGGAACTACTGATAGAGATAAAGTGGTAGAGCTTTGTGAGGAAGCTAAACGTGAAAATAAAAAGATAAATATTGTTAAGAATCTGAAAGGACATAAAGACTTTGAAAATTTAAATATTGAGGATGTAAAGTCTAAGACACGAGCTTATATAAAAATACAGGATGGATGTAATCAATTTTGCAGTTATTGTATTATTCCCTATGCTAGAGGGCCTATAAGAAGTAGAAAACTTGATGACATATTAAAAGAGACTAAAAAATTAGCACAGGCCAATTTTAAGGAAATTATTCTTACCGGAATTCATATAGCATCATATGGTAAGGAATTAGGTAACATCAATTTGTTAGATGTTATAAAACAGGTAAGTAATATTGATGATATAGAGAGAATTCGTTTAAGTTCAATGGAACCAACGTTTATAGACGAGGATTTTATGATGAAAGCAACAAAAGTAAAAAAATTATGTGATCATTTTCATTTATCCTTACAAAGTGGAAGCAATACTGTGCTAAAGAGAATGAACAGAAAATATACTGTCGATGAATATAAGAAAACGGTAGATTTAATAAGAAAGTATATGCCAGATGCTGGTATTACTACTGATATAATAGTAGGATTTCCAGGCGAAACCGAAAAAGAATTTAAAGAGACTTATGATTTTGTAAAGAGCATTGGCTTTTCTAGAATCCATGTATTTAAATACTCTCCTAGGAAAGGAACACCGGCAAGTAAATCAAAGAATCAAATCAATGGGAAAATTAAACATAGTAGAAGTGAAATATTAATAAATTTAGGAGATAATCTAATGAGTAATTTTAACGATCGTTTTATTGGTAAAACTGTAAACGTTCTTTTTGAAGAAAATAAAGATGGAGTTTTTGAAGGATATACTACAAATTATATAAGGGTGAAGGCTGAAACAATAGAGGATATCCAAGGAAAAATATTACCTGTAAAAATAACTGGAAAAGAAAATGATATTTTAATAGGAAAAATAAAGGGATTATTGCATTAATATAGAATATAATAGATATAAGAATGTGAGGAGGTGAGAAGGTGACTGATTGTATATTTTGTAAAATAGTAAGTAAGGAAATCCCATCGGAAATTATATATGAAGATGATAAGCTTATTGCCTTCAAAGATATAGATCCCCAAGCTCCTGTGCATATAATAGTGATTCCTAAAAAACATATAAAGTCTTTAAATGAGTTGGATCAAAATGACTCTACTTTGATAGGACATATATTTCTTACCATAAAGGAATTGGTGAAACAGTTAGGAATTAAAGAAAAAGGTTATAGAGTTGTGAATAATTGTGGTGAACTTGGAGGTCAAACAGTTCCTCATATACATTTTCATGTACTGGGAGATCGCAAATTTTCATGGCCGCCGGGTTAAAATTTAGTTGCATAAATTTTAAACTTAATGTATAATTGTTTCGTGATATATTCTGTTTACCATAGACAGCATGGGAGCACTCTTGGTAGTTGAAGAGGGGAGGGAAGAATCCGATGTCAGAAATAAAAGTTAGGGACAATGAATCTCTTGACAATGCACTAAAAAGATTTAAAAGACAATGCGCTCGTTCAGGTGTTCTTAAAGAATATAGGAAGAGAGAACATTATATGAAACCAAGTGTAAAACGTAAAAAGAAATCTGAAGCAGCTAGGAGAAAAAAAACTAAAAGATATTAGTGAGAAGGTGAATTTATGTCTTTGAAGGACAAACTTATAGAGGATTTAAAAAGCTCTATGAAAAATAAAGATTCTATAAGAAAAAATACTATTACTATGGTTAGAGCTGCTATAAAGCAAAAAGAAGTTGATAAGAGAATAGAATTAGACGACGAACAGATATTAGAAATCATATCCAAGCAATTAAAAGAAAAGAGAAATGCAATTGAGGATTTTGAAAAAGGAGAAAGACAAGATTTAGTCGATTTAACTAATAAAGAAATTGAAATTTTACTTGAATATTTACCTAAACAGTTAACAGAAGAAGAGATTAAAGAAATTGTTAGTGAGACTATAGATGAAGTGAATGCTAAGTCCATGAAGGATATAGGATTAGTGATGAAATCTGTAATGTCAAAGGTTAAAGGAAGAGCTGATGGCAATACAGTTAATAAGATAACTAGACAAATCTTAAGATAAACCTGGGATCAATTTTTATCCCAGGTTTTTTATAACATATAATGAAGTATAACTTTTATTTATTGTATTATCCTTAGGGTATTAATATAATAATGGTATTAGTATAATAGAGGTAGGAGGTGAGTATAGTGAAAAGAAAGACCGTTGTAATTTTGAGCTTATTAATTATTTTACTTTTTAATGGAATTGTTTTCGCACAGGATAAAGAAAATGTTTATGTTGTACCAATTAAGGGAGAGATTAACCAGGCTACTTATAATTTTTTAAATTCAACCTTGACTAAAATTACGAGGGAATCACCTAAAGCAATAATTTTTGAGATAGACACTTATGGTGGAGTAATTGATTATACAGAAAAGATCAAAAATTTGATTATGGATTTAAATGTACCTACTATTTCATTTGTTAAAAATAAAGCAGAATCAGCAGGAGTGTTAATAACAATTTCAAGTGAGAAAGTAGTAATGGCAGAGAGCTCTACTATTGGTTCAGCAGAGACTATACCGAATACAGAAAAGGTATTGTCTATGTGGAGAAGTTTTTTAAGAAATGCAGCTGAACAAAGAGGGAGAAATACTCAGATAGTAGAGGCAATGGCAGATTCAGATATATATATAGAGGGTATTTCTGAAAAAGGGAAATTAGTAAACCTAACTAGTAGTGAAGCATTGAAGTATGGAATTGCTGATTTTGTATCCAATGACTATGCAGAATTTCTTTCCTATTTTGATATTTCGTATAATAACATTGTAAAAATAGAAGAGAACTTGGAACTAAAATTTGCTAGAATGTTAGCTAGTCCTCAGATGAATACTATATTACTAACGATAGCATTTGTAGGTTTGGTAATAGAAATATTTACTCCTGGTTTTGGAATTGGAGGGATCATCAGTATAATTTCTTTTGGCTTATTCTTTGCTGGTAATATAATGGTGGGGAATTCTCAATGGACATCTTTAATAATTTTTATTGTTGGTTTAATACTTCTTATTATAGAAGCTATAGCTCCAGGTTTTGGATTACCAGGGATATCTGGTATAATATTAATTATTGTAGGGATAATATTAGCAATGGGATCGTTGCAATCAGCTCTTATGTCATTAAGCATATCTATTATAATAACTGCAATAATTACTATAATATTAATAAAGCAAGGACATAGAAGTAAAATTTTAGATAAGGTTATATTATCAACAAACCAAAAAGATGAGGATGGATATCTAAGTTCTTCAACCAGGACAGATCTTTTAGGTAAAGAGGGAATTTCTGTTTCGGAACTTCGTCCTTCAGGGATTATAAAAATAGATGATAATAGATTAGATGCATTATCTGATGGAGGGTTTATTCCCAAAAACACTAAGATTAAAGTGGTGAAGGTAGAAGGATCAAAAATAATTGTTAGGAGGTTATAAGTATGGAAGGGTCGATTATTTTTACAGTTGGTATTGCAATATTGATAATTATATTAGTAATACTATTTTTTACTTTTATACCTGTTGGGTTATGGATTACAGCGTATTTTTCTGGTGTTAAAATTAAGATTAGTACCTTAATAGGTATGAGGTTAAGAAGAGTTGTTCCATCGAGAATAGTAAATCCTATGATTAAAGCTACAAAAGCAGGATTATCATTAGGAGTAGACAAATTAGAAGCACATTATCTTGCAGGTGGAAATGTAAATACTCTTGTTGACGCTTTAATTGCAGCCCAAAGGGCTAATATTGAGTTACCATTTGAAAGAGCCGCGGCAATAGACTTAGCAGGGAGAAATGTACTAGAGGCAGTACAGGTAAGTGTAAACCCTAAAGTTATAGAAACCCCCCAAATTGCAGCAGTAGCTCAAGATGGCATTGAAGTTATTGCAAAAGCAAGAGTTACAGTCAGAGCAAACATCGAAAGACTAGTAGGTGGTGCCGGAGAAGAAACTATTATTGCAAGGGTAGGCGAAGGTATAGTTACTACTGTAGGTAGTTCAGATGCACATACAGATGTACTGGAAAATCCAGATTTAATATCTGAAACTGTACTGGAAAAGGGTTTAGATTCAGGAACAGCTTTTGAAATATTATCTATTGATATTGCAGATGTAGACGTGGGAAGAAATATTGGTGCAAAACTTCAAACTGAACAGGCAGATGCCGATAAGCGTATTGCACAAGCTAAAGCTGAAGAAAGAAGAGCTATGGCAGTAGCTAAGGAACAGGAGATGATAGCAGAAGTTCAAGCTATGAAGGCTAAAGTAGTAGAAGCAGAAGCAGAAGTACCTCTAGCTATAGCAACGTCTCTTAAAGAAGGAAATATAGGATTTATGGATTATTATAATATGAAGAATGTGTTGGCAGATACTGATATGAGAAATTCAATATCTAAGATGGCTGGTGAAGAAGATAGAGAAGATAGAGAAGAATAGGGGGATTATAAAATGTTCCCAAATACTATATTTATTTTTATTATTGTAATTGTATTAAATATTATCACAAAAAGTATAAGTGATAAAAAACAAATTGAAATGGCTAAGAAGAAAAGAAAAAAACAATTAATGAATCGGGCAAATACACCTCAAGCTACAGTAGTTCCTTTAAATAAAGAAAAGCAAACTATTACAAGAGATGAAATGGAAAATTCATTCCAAAAAGAGGTTAAGTCTAAAGAACCAGAAAGAACTGAAAGCGAGAATATATATCATGAAAAACCTTTCAAAGATCAGTATTCTGATGATGACCGAAAAGAATCATTAATTGAAAAGAAAAAAAACAAAAACAGAAAAGGTTTATCACATTCAATGTTAAAATCAAAAAATGACATTGTAAAAGGCATAATATATTCTGAAATATTATCAGATCCTAAAGGCCTTAGAAATCAGAGAAAAAGCATATAGTAACCTATATGCTTTTTACTTTTTACTCTGTAATACTCATATTACATCAGGCATAAAATTATTACAGAGGAGGTATATCAATGGATAATAAAATGGAAAATTTTAAATATAATATTTCAGAAGCATTGGAATTACCTAAAGACATAGTATTAGATTTGCCTAAGATTATTATGGTTGGAAATATTCAGCTTAATATCTCCAATCATAAAGGTATTATAGAATATACACAAGAAATTCTTAGAATTAACTCAAATATAGGGGTAATTAAAATATCTGGGAATAATTTAAAATTAAAAACGATTCTTTCAGAGGAGATAATTGTAAGAGGAAATATTGAGGGAATACAAATAATCAGCTAAGGGGTGTGAAGATGGAAACTATAAAAACATGGAATTTTTTCAGGGGATATGTTATTATTAGAGTTGAAGGACTGACTTTAGAGAGGTTTTTAAACTTAGCTGCAAACAATGATATATATCTTTGGGATATCAATAGAATAGATTATACATTATTGGAAATGAAAGCAACTATAGATGGTTTTAAAGCTTTAAAAGAAGTTGTAAAAAAAGTAGGTTGTCGAACTGAGATTGTAGATAAAAAAGGATTACCTTTCATTCTTTACAAATTAAGATATAGAAAGATGTTAGGACTTGGATTTGTAATTTTTCTATGTATAATTATCTTTCTATCTTCTTTAATTTGGCATATTGAAATTATTGGGAATGATAAAGTTAAAACAGAAGATATAAGATCAGTGTTAGAACAAGAGAATATAAAAAAAGGTATAATAAAATATAAATTAGATAAAGATTATATAGAATATTTATTGTTAAATGAATTTGATATTTTTTCTTTTCTATCCGTAGATATAAAAGGAACAAAGCTTATAATAGAAGTAAAAGAACAGGATTTACCTCCAGAAAAAATTGATACTGATACACCTTGTAATATAATTGCTTCTAAACGAGGTGTAATAGAAAAGGCCATTGCAAGAAATGGAAAAGCAGTAGTTAAAAAAGGAGATGTTGTAGACAAAGGTCAAACCCTCATTACTGGAGTAATTTCTGACGAATATTCTGAAGAACAGATATTTGTGCATGCAGAGGGAGAAGTATTAGCAAAGACAGTATATTCACAAATAATCAATGAACCTATAATAAAAACTATCGAAAAAGAAACAGGAAGAGTATATGAGAGACGTCAATTGAAAATTGGCAATAAAGGAGTTCAATTTTTCAAAGGAGATATTCCTTATAAGGATTATATTGAAAGTGTTAGAGAAGTAAAATTATTTGATATCGACTTGAATTTACCAATAAAATTATTGGTTCATGAATATAAGGAAGTGAAAAAAGAAGAAATAAAACAAAATATAGACTTGTTGAAACAATCAAACCATATTAAAGCTGTAGAAGAGTTAAATAAACAATTATCATCTGGCGCTCAAATAGAATCTAAGGATGTAGGACATTCAATTAAAGATAATGTGCTTTCAACTCATGTAGTTATAGAAGTAATTGAAGATATAGGAGAAAAAAGTATTATTGACTCAAATTATAAGGAGGATATAGATTGAAGAAAGACAAAAAATATGAAAGACAAATATTTATCGAAGATAATCAGCTAATACCTGAATTATTTGGTAAATTTGATGAAAATCTTAAAATAATTGAGGAAGAATTAAATATAGAAATGATTCTAAGGGAAGATAAAATAGTTGTAGTTGGAGATACACTTTCTGTAGAGTTAGGCGAAAGATTAATTCATAAATTAGTGGAGATTATAAAAGCTCAGAAAAGATTAACTAAACAAGAACTAAGATATACTATACAATTGATACTTGAAGGGAAAGAAGAAAAAGTAAAAGATCTTTTAAATGATGTTATTTGTATTACTGCTTCAGGGAAGAGTATTAAACCTAAAACTTTAGGTCAAAAAAGATATGTAGATGGTATTAAAAATAATGACATAGTATTTGGAATAGGTCCAGCTGGAACAGGCAAAACTTATTTAGGGATGGCGATGGCAGTAAACGCATTTAAAAACAAAGAGGTAAGAAGAATTATCTTAACAAGACCCGCTGTAGAAGCAGGAGAAAGTTTAGGTTTCTTACCTGGAGATTTACAAGAAAAAGTAGATCCTTATCTTAGACCGATATATGATGCATTATTTGATATTTTAGGATCGGATACTTATTCTAAATTAATGGAAAAGGGGCTTATAGAAATAGCACCTTTAGCTTATATGAGAGGTAGAACATTAGACTCTGCTTATGTAATATTGGATGAAGCACAAAATACTACTAATGAACAAATGAAAATGTTTTTAACTAGATTAGGATTTGGTTCTAAAGCAATAGTAACTGGAGATATAACACAAATCGATTTATCTAAAGGTAGATCTTCAGGCTTAGTTACAGTTTCAAAGATTTTGAAAGATGTAAAAGGTATAGATTTTGTTAATCTATCTAAAAATGATATCGTTAGGCACCCTTTGGTACAGAGAATAATAGAAGCATATGAAAAACATGATAATCATTGATTGTCTCTTTTTTATCATAAGGCAAAATAGGATAAATTATATGATGGCCCGAATATCTGATTCAGATTTGTCTAGCGAAAAAGGAGATGCTTAAAAATGGAAGTATTTATTGTTAATAGACAAGATAAAGTGGAATTAAATGAGAGTATATTCAGATCGATAAAAGATGCAATAAGAGAATCTTTAATTTTGGAAGGTAGATCTTTAGACTATGAGATCAGTGTTTCTTTTGTGGATAACGATGAGATTAGAGAATTAAATAAGAATTATAGAAATATTGATAGTGCGACAGATGTATTATCTTTCGTTATGGAAGAAGATGACGACAATTTAATTCCAATAAAAATGTTAGGCGATATTGTAATATCTGCTGAGATGGCACTTAAACAATCCATTGAATATAATCATTCTTTGCTTAGAGAAATAACATATTTGTCAGTCCATAGTATGTTTCATCTACTAGGATATGATCATATGCAACAAGACGAAGCTAAGATTATGAGGAATAAAGAAAAAGAAGTGATGAAAAAATTACATATATTAAAAAAAGGATAGGGGAGATTTCAACAAATAATGAAGAAATCAAAAAATCTTATCGAAAGTTTTAATTATGCTGTAAATGGAATTATATATGCTTTAAAAACTGAAAAAAATTTAAGAATTCATTTTTTAATTGCAACTGGTATTATTATAATGAGTTTGTTTTTTGATTTTACGAGAATCGAGCTTATAGTACTATTTGTTTCTATAACTCTTGTATTATTGGCGGAGATGATAAATACAGCAGTTGAAAGAACAATAGACATATTAACAAAAGATTATCATCCATTAGCTAGATTAGCAAAGGATTTAGCTGCTGGAGGAGTATTAATTGCTGCTTTTAATGCTTTAGTAGTTGGATATTTGTTGTTTTTTGACAGGCTTAATCCTATTACACATTTAGTATTGTTCAAAATGAAAAATTCTCCCATTCATCTAACTTTTATAGCATTAGTATTAATTATAGTATCAACCATTGGGATTAAGGCAATATGTTATAAAGGAAAAGGAACACCTTTTCAAGGTGGTACTGTTAGTGGACATTCAGCTGTATCTTTTTGTATAGCTACTATAATTGCATTTGTTGCAAACAATATGTTAGTAAGTACACTTGCATTTATTGTAGCATTTCTTGTAGGCGAAAGTAGAGTTGAAGGTAAGATACATTCCATACTTGAGGTAATATCTGGAGCATTGTTGGGGATAATAGTGGGAATTTTAGTATTTCAGTTAATTTAAGATGAAAGGAGTATTAATAATGGATAAAAAGAAGTTAATAAGCGAAGCACTAATAGCACAAAAGAAAGCGTATGTTCCATATTCAAAATTTAGAGTAGGTGCTGCTTTATTGACAGAAGACGATAAAATATTTACCGGATGTAATATTGAGATAGCTTCATATTCGCCAACTTTATGTGCAGAAAGAACAGCTATATTTAAGGCTGTATCAGAAGGCTATAGAAACATAAAGGCTATAGCTGTTGTAGGAGATTCAGATTTTACATATCCATGTGGAGTATGCAGACAGGTGATAAGGGAATTTGGAAAAGATGCTATAATAATAATTGCTAATTCAGAAGAAGATTATAGAGAGTATAGATTAGATGAATTGTTACCTTTCAGTTTTGGACCAGAAAATTTAGATGAAGATAAGGAGCGTAGAAATGTATAAATCAGGATTTGTAACTGTTATAGGTAGACCTAATGTAGGAAAATCTACACTTTTAAATAAAATAATTGGAGAAAAGATATCGATTATATCAGATAAACCTCAAACCACCAGGAATAAAATTCAGCTTGTATATACTAAACCAGAATATCAAGTTGTATTTTTAGACACACCAGGAATTCAAATGCCAAAAAATAAACTAGGTGAGTACATGCTTAAAATTTCAAAAACAACCCTAGAAGAAGTTGATATAATTACATTTATAGTAGATGAAAGTATTAAAATTGGTAAACTTGATAATTATATTATAGAAGAGTTAAAAGGAATAAAGACACCAATAATCCTTATTATAAACAAGATCGATAGGATAAGTAAGAAAGAGGTTAATCAATTAATTGATATGTATAAAAAGATAAATATGTTTCAACATATTATCCCTATATCGGCAATCAATGGAGAAAATATAGAAACATATTTAGATGCTATAGAAGAACTTTTACCTGAAGGTCCTCAATATTTTCCTGAAAATATGATTACAGACCAGCCAGAACGTTTTATAATATCTGAAATAATACGAGAAAAAGCTTTGGAAAATTTACAAGAAGAAGTTCCACATGGTATTTTTGTGGATATAGAACAAATAAATACGAGGGAAGAAAAAGACTTAATTGACGTACATGCTGTAATATATTGTGAGAAGAAATCTCATAAAGGCATAATTATAGGAAAACATGGAAAGATGTTAAAAAAAATTGGGAAAAGTGCAAGATTGGATATAGAAAAGTTGTTAGGTAGTCAAATTAACCTTCAATTATGGATAAAGGTAGAAAAAAATTGGAGGGAAAAAGAAAACAAAGTTAAATATTTTGGATATAAGTAGAAAGGTTGCATTATCATGTATACTAAAACAGAAGGAATAGTTTTAAAAGAGTTGCGTTTCAAAGAAACTAGTAAAATATTGACCATATTAACTAAGAAACATGGAAAAATTCACGCTATGGCAAGAGGAGCTTATAGACCGAAAAGTCAACTGATAAGTAATACTCAACCTTTTTCTTACAATTCTTATTATTTTTTCAAAGGTAGAAATTTTTATTATATAAATCAAGCTGACATAATAGATTCATTTTATTCTATTAGAGAAAACATTAATAGAGTAATGTATGGTTCTTATTTATTGGAATTAACGGAAGTTTCAACTTTAGAAGGGGAAGAAAATGAAAAATTGTTCTTATTATTAAAAAAAGGATTGACTGTTCTATCAAGTTTGCAAAAAGATTTTATAAAATTTATATTAGCTTACGAAATAAAATATATTTCATTTTTAGGCTACAAACCATTTTTAGAAGGTTGTGTAATTTGTGGGAATAAGGATTTAAAACATTTTAAGTTTAGTATAAATCAAGGAGGAATAGTTTGTTCTAATTGTGCGCCTATAGAACCTTACTGTGAAAATATGGATTTCAAAATGCATAAAGCAATTGAAAGATTGTTATATACTTCCTTAGATAGATTATCTACAATAAAAATTCCAGTAGATACTATGTTTAAACTGCATAAGATCATGGTAAAATACATATTAAATAAGATAGAAAGAAATCAGTTTAATTCATTAAATATGTTGGAATCAATGAGAAATAATGATGGAGGGATATAAATGGATATTACATTAGAGAAAGTTGACAGTGTAGTTGCAAGAACAAATGTGACTTTTGAAGAAGCTAAAAAAGCTTTAGAAAAGACAAATGGCGATGTATTGGAGGCTATTGTCTATATAGAAACACATGAGACTAATTGGACCGATGATATATCTGATAGAGGACAAGAGATGATTGATAAGGTAAAGGAAGTTTTAAGAAAAGGAAATGTTACAAAGATTACTGTAACAAAAGATGGGGAAAAGATAATGAATATACCTATAACTGCAGCAGCCCTAGGTACAGTCATTTCGGCTCCTTTAGTATTAGTAGGATTAGGTAGTGCTCTTTTATCTAAATGTACAATCGAAATCTTAAAAGAAGATGGAGAAATAATAAATATAAACGATTTGATATCAAAACAGATAGACTAGTATAATTCTTTTATTAATCGATTATTGTATTGACAAGGTTTGAATTTTTTGTTAAATTAATACCTATATAGAAAAGTTTTATTAAGTATGCTATGATGGAGAGAGAATTCAATATATATATCAAAGCGAACTAGAGATGGTGAGAGTCTAGTATAATAGTATTGATGGAAGGCGCTTCTGAGCATATTTAAAAGAGAATGCCGTCTAGGTATTAAATAGGGTGGAACCGCGGAAGTAACCTTTCGTCCCTATAGGGATGTAAAGGTTTTTGTTTGTTTACACATAAAAAGTAAGGAGGTTTATATATGTACTTTCAGGATTTGATGCTGAAATTACTTGGATTTTGGGGAGAGAAAGAATGTATAATTTTAGAGCCATATGATGTAGAAAAAGGAGCTGGGACAATGAGTCCTCATACATTTCTAAGATCTTTAGGGCCAGAGCCTTGGAGAGTAGTTTATGTTGAACCATCAAGAAGGCCAGCAGATGCTAGATATGGTGAAAATCCTAATAGAGTGTATCAACACCATCAACTTCAGGTGATTTTGAAACCTTCACCAGAAGATGTACAAGATATTTATTTGGAAAGTTTAAAAGCCATAGGTATAGACCCATTGAAACATGATATCAGATTTGTTGAAGATAATTGGGAAGCTCCAACTTTAGGTGCTTGGGGATTAGGTTGGGAAGTATGGCTTGATGGAATGGAAATTACCCAGTTTACATATTTCCAACAGGTAGGTAGTATTAACTGCGACCTAGAATCTGCAGAGTTAACCTATGGACTTGAAAGAATTGCAATGTATCTTCAAGATGTAGATAATATATTTGACATAAAGTGGAATGAGAATTTAACTTATGGAGATATCTTTGAAAATGCAGAATATGAACATTCAGTATATAGTTTTGAGAAAGCAAATATAGAGACTTTGAAGCATTTATTTAATATATATGAGGAAGAAGCTAAAAATGGATTAGAAGAAGGATTGGTTTTACCAAGTTATGATTATGTATTAAAATGTTCTCATACATTTAATGTGTTAGATGCAAGGGGAGCAATAAGTGTAACTCAGAGAACTCATTATATTAGTAGAGTTAGAAATTTAGCAAAATTAGTTGCATCTAAATATATTGAACAAAGAGATAAACAAGGATTTCCTCTAACGAAGGGGGGTATGTAATATGAGCAACAAATATCTATTAGAAATAGGTGTAGAAGAACTTCCAGCAAGATTTATAGACGATGCTTTAAATCAATTGAAAACTAAAATTAAAAGTGTATTAGAAATTAAAAGAATAAAATATGAAAATATAGAAACCTATGCTACGCCAAGAAGGTTAGTCATGGTAGTAAACGAATTGAGTGAAAAACAGTTAACACTAGAAGAAACAGTTAAAGGACCATCAAAGAAGATTGCCTATGATGATGAAGGCAATCCTACAAAAGCCTTAGAAGGCTTTATGAGAGGTCATAATATCAAAATAGAACAAATCTTTATCGATAAATATAATGGAGAAGAGTATATATATGCTAATGTTATAAAACAAGGCGAGGAAACTTCAACTGTATTATCAGAAAATATGGCAGATATAATAAAATCAATAGTTTTTCCTAAATCCATGAAATGGGGAGAAAAGGATTTAAGGTTTGCAAGACCTATAAGATGGATTGTATCTATGCTAAATGAAAAAGTTGTATCATTTGATTTAGAAGGCATAAAATTAGGGAATATCACTACAGGGCATAGATTTTTAGGAGAAAAAGAAATTAGAATAGATTCCGTGGATGATTATTTTGTTAAATTAGAGGAGAATTATGTTATAGTTGATCAAAATAAACGAAGAGATATTATACAATATGGTTCGAAAAGATTGGCTAAAGAAAAGGGAGGAACTGTTTTATTTGATGAAGAATTACTAAAAGAGGTAACATATATTGTTGAATATCCAACGCCAATTATTGGGAAAATAAAAGAAGAATACTTAAGATTACCTAAAGATGTAATAATAACACCAATGAAAGAACATCTTAGATATTTCCCTGTTGTAGATGACAACAATAGGCTATTGCCTTATTTTATTACTGTTAGAAATGGTAATAAAGATTATATTGAAACAGTAATAAGAGGAAATGAAAAAGTATTAGGTGCTAGACTTGAAGATGCAAAATTTTTCTACTATGACGATATAAAAATTCCCTTGGAGAGCTATGTTGATAATTTAAAAAGTATTGTATACCAAGAAGGTCTTGGCGATATCTATGATAAAACCGTAAGAATTCAAGAATTATCAAAGAAAATTGGTGATTATCTAGAAGTTGGAGAAGAGACACAAAAAAACATAGAAAGAGCAGCATACCTTTCAAAAGCAGATTTAGTCACTAAAATGGTCGATGAATTTACGGAATTACAAGGGAAAATGGGAATGGAATATGCGAAGCAATCTGGAGAAAATGAAATTGTAAGTACTGCCATATATGAGCAATATTTGCCTAAATTTGCAGGAGATAATTTACCAACGACTACTGCAGGATCTATTTTAAGTATTGCAGATAAAATTGATTCTATAGTAGGTTCTTTTGCAATAGGGATACAACCAACAGGATCACAGGATCCTTATGGATTAAGAAGGCAGGCTTTAGGTGTTATTAACATAATTTTAAATAAAAAACTAAAATTAAGTTTACAAGATATAGTTGAATATGCCCTATATATATATGTTGAAAAACAAGGGCTTGTGTTTGATTATAAAAATGTTAAAATGGAAATTATAGAATTCTTCTATGGAAGAATAAAAAATATATTTAGTGATATGGGAATAAGGTTTGACATAATTGATGCAGTTGTAAATACAGGTATTGATGATTTTTATGATTTAAAAATTAGAGTTGAAAAATTAAATAAATATCTTGATATAAATGGATTATCTGAAGTATTAACAACTTTTAATAGAGTTATGAGTTTAGCTGAAAAAGCTAGTTCTGCGAATGTAAAAAAAGATTTATTAATCGAAGAAGAAGAAATAGAATTATACGAAACTTTTATTGAAGTTAGAGAGAAAGTCTCAAGTTGGATAAACAAAAAGGAATATGATAAAGCATTAGAACAATTTATAGCTTTAAAAGATATAGTTGATAGATTCTTTGATCATGTAATGGTAATGGTTGAAGATGATAAATTAAGAGAAAATAGATTAAACCTTCTAAGAAAAATAGCAGAAAATATGCTTATGATATGCAACTTATCGAAATTAGTTAAATAAGCTTATCTCAATGGGCTTATGTTCTAAAAATAAAGGGGTGATTGGAATTCAACTAAGTGAGAGACAAGAAAAGATTATTGATATTGTTAAATCAAGCCAACCAATTACTAGTGAAAAAATAGCTAATAGATTAAAATTAACTAGAGCCACCCTTAGACCAGATTTAGCTATATTAACTATGTCAGGAATATTAGATGCTAGACCAAAGGTAGGATATTTTTATACTGGCAAAACAACATTTGGCTTTATATCGGAAAAGATCAAAGAAATTAAAGTAGCAGATAGAAAATCAGTTCCTATTATCGTGGATGAGCAGACTAGCATATATGATGGGATTGTAACTATGTTTTTAGAAGATACTAGTACTATTTTTGTTACCTCTAATGGATTTTTATCTGGAGTTGTGTCAAGAAAAGATTTTTTGAAGAATGCTATAGGGGGTATTAATCTTAATAATGCACCTATAGCTGTAATTATGACACGAATGCCAAATATAATAATGACTACTCCAGAGGAAAGTATTTTAGATGCAGCTATAAAATTAATTGATCATGAAATAGATAGTCTTCCAGTGGTACAGGAAGTTGAATTGGAAAATGGTAGTAAAGCATATGAGTTGGTTGGAAGAGTTACAAAAACTACTATCACCAGACTTTTTGTTGAACTTGGGAATAATGAATAGGGGGTAAGTTATGGATAATAATATAACTATATACGTACTATCAGATTCTATTGGAGAAACAGGAGAGCAAGTAGCCAAAGCATCAGTAAGCCAGTTTAATCCAGAAAAATATGAAATACGAAGATTTCCATATATTACAGATGAAGAGCATATAGTAGAAGTGTTTGAGGAAGCTAAAAGTGAAAGAAGTATAATAATATATACAGTAGTAATTGAAAAGCTTAGAAAATTTATAATGAATATGGGAAATAAATTTAATATTCCTGTAGTAGATTTAATGTCCCCAACTTTGGATGCTCTGGAAAATGTATTAGGATATGAGCCAAAAAGAGAATCAGGGCTTATAAGAAAACTTGATGAGAAATATTTTCGTAAAGTTGAAGCTGTTGAATTTGCAGTAAGATATGATGATGGGAAAGATACGAGAGGAATAAAAAAGGCTGATATAGTATTAGTTGGAGTATCTAGAACATCTAAAACTCCTTTAAGTATGTATTTAGCTCATAAATATTTTAAAGTAGCCAATGTACCACTAGTACCAGAAGTTGCTGCCCCTGAAGAATTGTTTAAAAAAGATGCAAATAGAGTTTTTGGACTTATTGCTAATCCATTTAAACTTAATGAAATAAGGCAGGAAAGGCTTAGATCATTAGGATTAAGCAATAATGCGAATTATGCAAGTATTGAAAGAATTAATTTAGAACTTGAATATTCTAAGAAGATAATGGAAAAACTAAATTGTAAGGTAATAGATGTTTCTAGTAAGGCAGTAGAAGAAACTGCAGGCATAATAATCAGTCGTATGAAGAACAATTTTGGAAATGAAATATTAGGATAGAAGTGTTGATATAACAACACTTCTTTTTAATGGTATTTTAAATTGCATATTCAAATGCAAATTAAATATATACTTTTAAAGAAAAAATCAAAAATTTTGAAGGATTATAGGAACTTATGTTGTATATATATAACAACACTACTTTTTAAAAAGGGGTATATATTATGAACATAAGGAAACAAATAGAAAAACGAGAAAAAAATACTTTATCCAAATATGCCTCCTTAAGCCAAGATACTAAAGGAAGAAAAATAGAAGAAGAAAAATGTGATATTAGAACTGATTATCAAAGAGATAGAGATAGAATCATTCATTCAAAAGCATTTAGAAGGTTAAAACATAAGACACAGGTGTTTATAGCACCAGAAGGAGACCACTATAGAACTAGATTAACTCATACCCTAGAGGTTGCGCAGATATCTAGAACTTTAGCTAGGGCATTAAATTTAAATGAAGATTTGGTAGAGGCTATAGCTTTAGGTCATGATTTAGGACATACACCGTTTGGACATACAGGAGAGGCTATATTAAATAAGTTACATCCTGATGGATTTAAACATAATGAACAGAGTTTAAAAATAGTAGACTATATTGAGCATTCTGAAAGAAGAAAGGGATTAAATTTAACATATGAAGTTAGGGATGGAATTGTAAAACATACTGGAGATGACAAGCCTGAAACTTTAGAAGGTAATATAGTTCATATAGCTGATAGAATTGCCTATATAAATCATGATATTGATGATGCTATAAGAGCTAAAATAATAAAAGAAGAAGAATTACCAAAAACATGCGTGAATTCTTTAGGTAAATATCATGGAGAAAGAATAAATACAATGATAGTTGATGTTATACAAAACAGTTTAAATAAAAATGAAATATCTATGAGTGTAGAGATAGGGTATTATACTGAAAAATTAAGGGATTTTATGTTTGAAAGAGTATATTTAAATAAAGCTGCAAAGGGAGAAGAAGATAGGGCAAAATATATAATAGAGCAATTATTTTATTATTATATGAATAATTTTGATAGATTACCGATTGAGCATAAAAATATCTATAATAATAAGAAAACGAAGGAAGATATAATATGTGATTATATTGCGGGAATGACTGATAGATATGTTATAAACTTATTTAAAGAAATTTTTATTCCAAAGTCATGGAAAAAGTATCAATAAAAGAAGGATTTTTTAAATATTTGTCGAATATAGTAGAGTGTTTCCTATTTTTTTTAGGATGCAAAAGTAAGGTGATAATTTATGGCATATAAAATTAATGATGACTTGATAGAAAAGATTCATGAAAGTAGTGATTTAGTTGATATAGTATCTAGATATGTACAGTTAAAAAAATCAAGTAATAATTATGTTGGATTATGTCCTTTTCATAATGAGAAAACTCCTTCATTTACAGTATCAGAATCAAAACAATTATTTCATTGTTTTGGCTGTGGAGAAGGAGGGGATTTAATTACATTTATTATGAAAATAGAAAATCTATCCTTTGTAGAAGCTGTAAAGTTTCTTGCAGATCTAATAGGAATATCTATAGAGGAAGGGAGTAATGAATTTGATAATAAAATTAAAAATGAGAAAGAGAAAATATATAAAATAAATAAAGAGGCAGCAAGATTTTTCTATTATAATTTAAGAAATACTTCTGCAGCCTTAAAATATTTGAAAGATAGAAATATAGAGAAAAAAGTAATCAACAAATTTGGACTAGGTTATGCATTAGATGGCTGGGATAGCATATATAACTATTTAAGGGAAAAAGGATATAGTGAAGAAGATATAGAAAAATCAGGGTTAATAGGGAAAAGAAAAAATAATACTGGATATTATGATAAATTTAGAAATAGAATAATGTATCCGATAATAGATATTAAAGATAGAGTTATAGGATTTGGCGGCAGGGTACTAGATAATAAAACTCCTAAATATTTAAATTCAAAAGATACATTAGTATTTTCAAAAGGAAATAACCTATATGGCTTAAATCTAATCAAAAAAAATTCCAACAGGGAGAAGATAATTTTAGTTGAAGGATATATGGATGTTATTTCATTATTTAATTATGGAATAAATTATGCAGTTGCAAGTCTTGGTACTGCCTTTACTCAAAATCAAGCTAAGCTTTTAAAAAGATATGCAAAACAAGTATATATTTGTTTTGATTCAGATAATGCAGGAATAAATGCTACTAATAAAGCATTCAATATATTAAGAAAAGAAGGAATTAAACCAAAAGCTATAATATTACCAAAGAATTATGATCCTGATGATTTTATAAAAAAGAATGGACTGGATGAATTTAAGAAGCTAGAAGATTATGCATTAAACTATGTGGATTATAGAATTTATATAAATAAGCAAAAATATGAATTAACAAACTATGAAGATAAAATTAAATTTACTAAGGAAGTAGCAAAGACTTTAAGAGAATTAAAAAGTCCAATCGAAAAAGATGTTTATATAGATAAGGTGTCGATGGATACAGGAATATCAAAAGAAGCAATACGAAGAGAAGTATTGGATAAAGATTCTAAATCTGTTACAACAATTTATAAGGACAAGTATATTAATGGTAAAAATAGATATAATAAGAATGATATAATGCCAATTACAACAGTATTAGAGTCAGCACACTTGACTGCTGAAAAAACTTTAATCAAATTAATGATTGAAAATAGAGATCATTATAATATAATTAAAAAAGATGTAAAAGAAGATGACTTTTTAAATCATGAAAATAATATTTTAGCGAGAATAATATATAATGAATATGATAACAACCCTTGTTTTATGAAATTGGAATTAAAAAATATAAGAAATAGACTTAAAAATGAAAATAATATTGACATGAAATATATATATGAAATTATAAATATGGATACTAAATTTTTATCGGAAGATAAAAACAAATTAATAATGGATTTGATAAATACAATTAAGTATTCCAAGTTAAAGGTAAAAAGAAAAGAAATAATTCGAAAAATACAAGAAATCGAAGCAAAAAAAGATAGAGATGAAGGAGATGTAAATGAATTTAAGATATTATGTTTGAAATTAACAGAATTAGACAAGGAGCTAAAATCACGTATATGAAGATTAGGAAAGGAGGGGTCTACATTGGATCAAAAGAATAAAAGTGTTAAAAAAATAGATAAAGAAAAAATGGCAGCAGTTAAAAATTTAGTTAATAAAGGTAAGAAAAAAGGAATTTTAACTTATAAGGAAATAATGGATGCATTAGAAGAAATAGATCTTGATGTAGAACAGATAGATAATATTTATACAAGATTAGAGGATCTAGGGATAGATGTAGTAGGAGATAAAGATGATGTTGCTCTCCTTGATACAGATAATAATGATGATGATGATGAAGATAATAATAGCAAAAAAGCTATTTCGTTACCAAAAGGAATAAATGTAGATGATCCTGTGAGAATGTATTTGAAAGAGATAGGAAAGATACCGCTATTAACAGCAGATGAAGAGGTTAATTTAGCTAAAAGAATGGAAGCTGGAGATGAATTAGCAAAGAGGAAGTTAGCAGAAGCAAATTTAAGATTGGTAGTAAGTATTGCAAAAAGATATGTAGGTAGAGGAATGTTGTTTTTGGATTTGATTCAGGAAGGCAATTTAGGACTAATGAAGGCTGTTGAAAAATTTGATTATGAAAAGGGATTTAAATTTAGTACTTATGCAACTTGGTGGATACGTCAAGCTATAACAAGGGCAATAGCTGATCAAGCTAGAACTATTAGAATACCAGTGCATATGGTTGAAACTATAAATAAACTAGTAAGAGTTCAAAGACAATTAGTACAGGAATTAGGTAGAGATCCATTACCAGAAGAAATTGCAAATGAGATGAATATGGAAGTGGATAAAGTAAGAGAAATTATGAAAATTGCTCAAGAACCTGTATCATTGGAAACTCCAATTGGTGAAGAAGATGATAGTCATCTTGGTGATTTCATAGAAGATGACAATGCTTTAGCACCCGCTGATGCTGCTACCTTTACTATGTTAAGAGAACAACTAATAGGAGTATTAGATAGTTTAACTCCTAGAGAGCAGAAAGTGTTAAGGTTAAGATTTGGATTAGATGATGGAAGGGCAAGAACTTTAGAAGAAGTAGGTAAAGAATTTGATGTTACAAGAGAAAGAATTAGACAGATAGAAGCAAAAGCATTAAGAAAACTAAGACATCCAAGTAGGAGTAAAAAATTAAAGGATTTTTTAGAATAAATTAAAGATTCGCATTTGCGAATCTTTAATTGTAAGATTGATAGAAAGGATAGAGAAATGATATTATCAGAAAGATTACAATCTATAGCAGATTTTATCCCTAACAACACGATAGTAGGAGACATTGGAACAGATCATGGTTATTTACCAGTCTATTTAATAGAAAATAAAATAGCTAAGAAAGTAATAGCAACAGATATCAGTAATAATTCATTGAATAAAATAATTCAATTTGTGGAATCAAGGTGTTTGAAAGATTTTGTGGATATTAGATTAGGTGATGGTTTAGAGATAATAAAACCTTTTGAAATAGATACAGTTGTAATTGCTGGAATGGGTGGAATTCTCATTAAAGATATATTAAATAAAAACAAAGACATAGCTGAATCCATAACTAATTTTATATTACAACCCAATATTGCTACTAAAGAATTAAGGGAATATTTATATCAAAATGAATTTGAGATAATAGATGAAAAATTAGTAGAAGAGGGAAATAAGTTTTATGAAATAATCTATGCAAAAAAAGGGAAGATGTATTTAAAAGATAATATCTATCTAGAATTAGGAGAAAAGTTGATATTAAATAGAAATCCATTATTAAAAAGATTTATATATCATAAGATTGGAATATTAGAAGATATATTACAACAATTGCAAGATAAAGATACTGAGAAAAGTAAAGACAGATATTACGAATTAATGGATAATATTAAAGAATTGAAGGGAGTGTTGAATAAGATTGAAGGCATATAA
Source organism: Schnuerera sp. xch1 (assembly GCF_019931165.1). Classification (GTDB taxonomy): domain Bacteria; phylum Bacillota; class Clostridia; order Tissierellales; family Tepidimicrobiaceae; genus JAIOUP01. The sequence goes on along the minus strand of NZ_JAIOUP010000017.1, from coordinate 6,470 downwards.
GATAATAAATTTAATGGATAAATGGGCACCCCCTTATTTAATTGATGAATGGGATAATACAGGTTTTCAAATAGGAAATCCAGAAAAAGAAGTAGAAAAAGTATTATTATCTTTAGATATAGATCAGAAAGTGTTAAAAAAGGCAATAAAAGAAAAAGTTCAGATGATAATTACCCATCATCCAATAATATTCAAACCTTTAAAAAATATAACAAGGACTACTTATAAGGGAAAATTAATATATGATTTAATAAGAGAAGATATAGTAGTATATAATGCTCATACTAATTTGGATTTAGCAATGAATGGTGTAAATGATGCATTAGCTAATATTTTAGATATAAAAGATACTAGACCATTAAATACTATTTATGAAGAGCCCTTATTTAAATTAGTAATCTTTGTTCCTAAGTCTCATGCTTGTATTATTAGAAAGGTTCTAGGGGATGAAGGCGCAGGATTTATCGGAAATTACAGTCATTGTACCTATAATACTGAAGGAATGGGTACATTTATGCCTCTTGATGGGACGTCTCCCTTTATAGGGAAAATTAATAAGCTAGAAGACGTAGAGGAAACTAAGATAGAAACCATAGTAGAAAAGAAAAATTTATCTAAAACTTTAAATGAGGTAATAAAGATTCATCCTTATGATGAAGTGGCATATGATATATATCCATTAAAAAATAAGGGTAATATTTATGGGTATGGTCGAATAGGTAAAGTTAATAAAATACCATTTATAAATCTTGTGGATAGGATAAAGGAAAAATTAAAATTAGATCATTTATTTGTATATGGAAATTCAAATGGGGAAATTACAAAAGTTGCTGTATGTGGAGGAAGTGGATCTTCTTTTATACATGATGCATATTTAGAAGGAGCTGATGTATATATAACTGGAGATGTAAGATATCATGATGCCCAATATGCTAATGAATTAGGACTGACGATTGTGGATGCAGGGCATTATCATACTGAGAAAGTTATATTACCAATAATAAAAGATTATATACAGGAAAATACTAAAAATTCTATTGCAATAGAATTGTATGAAGAAAGTAGTGCACCCTATATAATTTACTAATTTTAATTACGGAGGTGAATAAATGTCTAATATAGAGGATTTATGGGAATTGCAAGTACATTATAATAACTTAAAAAATATAAAAGATAACCTCAAATATATCATAAATGGAGAGAAAATTAAAAAAATAGGTATAAAATTAGAGAAAACAGAAAAAAAATTAATAGATTTAGAGAATAGAATAGAAGAAAATGAGGAGAAACTAGATAAGAACAATTCTATCTTAAAGAATTATGATTATGAATTAAAAGAAATTGAAAAAAATTTATATAGTGAAAATATAACTGATTTAAAGCAATTAAATTTTCTTGATAAGGAAAGAAAAAATATTATAAAAGAAATTGATAATAAGGAAACAGAGATTATTTCACAGATGAGCAATATGGAAGAATTGAAAAAAGAATTTATAAGGATTCAAGAGGAATTTAATAAGTTGAGAAAAAAATATACTAAAACAGTGAAAGATGATAAATTGATGGTTGAGGATTTTAATAAAAAAGTAATTGAGGAAAAGAATGAAATTGATGTAACATCATCTAAAATTGATAAAAGTGTCCTTGATAAATTTAATGAGTTAATAAAAAATAAGGACGTTGCTGTAGTAGAGGTAATAGATAATAAATGTAGTGGCTGTAACATGTTTTTACCCTCGAATATTATTTATAAATTAGAGAATAATGATGGAATAATACATTGTGATAATTGTGATAGAATTCTTTATTTGAAGATATGATATATTTTAACTATTAAGATAGATATTAGATATTACTTAATATGGTTAAAATTGCATTTGAAATAAAGATTTTTTTATGCTATAGTAATAATGTTAAATAATAATAAAAAAAGAGATGAGTAAATCAGATGATCGCGTGCTTCATAAGCATGAGGAAAGTCCGTGCTCCATATGGCAGGATGCTGGATAACGTCCAGTGGGGGTGACCCTAAGGATAGTGCAACAGAAATATACCGCCTAATTTTTATATTAGGTAAGGGTGGAATGGTGAGGTAAGAGCTTACCAGCAGCTAGGTGACTAGTTGGCTCTGTAAACCCCATCCGGAGCAAGACCAAGAAGGGACTAAAAAAGGTAGTAGCCCGCTACCGTCCCAAAGGTAGGTCGCATGAACTTATTGGTGACAATAAGTCGTAGATAGATGATCATCTAAAACAGAACACGGCTTATAGATTTACTCATCGTAATTTATTGAATCACTTACATATAGTAAGTGATTTTTATATTGCTTTTTTAAATCAGGTTATTTAATAAACAAATTGTAAATAATACAATTAAAATAATTCTATTTTAAAGTTATGTGAACATTAATACTAACTTATTTAAAGCCTATATAAAAAGTTTAATTAAATAATAGTTAATTTGACAGCTTTTTAAACACATGGTAGTATAATAAACAGGCAAATTTTAGGTTCGGTGGAATTATATACGCATATTTAAAGGAAGGAGACTCATATGAAGAAAACAATTAGTTTGATTTTGATATGTATATTCATGACTACGATATTGATTGGATGTTCAGAAACAACATCTGATAATTCAAATAAGGAAATTGTATTTGCAAATGCTGGATGGGATAGCGTATTATTTCATAATGCAGTAGCAGGTATTATAGCTGAACAAGTTTATGGTTATTCATGGAGAGAAGTACCTGGCTCATCAACAGTAATGCATGAAGGATTATTGACTGAGGAAATTGATGTAAATATGGAGAATTGGACAGATAATCTCCCAACCTATTATGAAGATCTAGCAAATGATAAATTTACAGAGCTTAGTGTAAACTATAATGATAATTATCAGGGATTTTATGTACCAAGATATGTTATTGAAGGTGATCCTGAACGAGGAATTGAAGCTGTAGCACCAGATCTAGAATATGTATGGGATTTAAAAAAATATGCTGAAATTTTTTCAGATGATCAAGAGTCAGATAAAGGTAGAATTTATGGTGCAATTCCTGGCTGGGAAGTAGATCAGATTATGTATAATAAATACGTACATTATGGTTTAGATGAGAGTTTTGTATACTTTAGGCCAGGCTCTGAAGCATCTTTATCAACTGCAATAACTTCTGCTTATGATAGTGGAGAGCCAATTGTTGCATATTATTGGGAACCTACTTGGCTGATGGGAAAGTATGATTTTGTATTATTAAAAGATAAACCATATAATGAAGAAACTTATAAAGATGGTAAAACAGCTTTACCACCAGTAAGAGTTACAGTTGCTGCGAGTAATAATTTTGCAGAAGCAAATCCAGAAATAGTCGAATTTTTGAGTAATTATAAGACATCAAGTGCACTAACATCTGAAGCGCTTGCATATATGCAAGATACAAAAGCAGATTATATTGAAACTGCAAAATGGTTCTTAAAAGAAAATGATGAATTATTAGATGAATGGTTAGAACCTGAAGAAGCACAAATTATGAGAGACTATTTAAATAAAGATACGAATGAATCAATGAATACTGATTATTTATATGATTTTCCATTTGAAATTCCCATTGATGTCAATTCTATTGACGAATCCGTAAGAGATTTTAGTGTAAAATATGATACATTTTTTAGTAGTATAAAATCTTTTTTAGGAGGTTTAGTTAATTTTCTATATGGTGTTTTGGATTTTATTCCTTGGTTCATATTGATATTATTAGTAATTGTCTTAGCATGGAGATTAAGTGGGGAAATTGGAAAAGGAATATTATACGGTGTTTTACTATTTCTTATAGGAGTAGTAGGGTTATGGTCTTTAATGCTTGAAACATTATCAATTGTTATAGCATCAGTAATTATTTCTTTAATATTAGGATTTCCATTAGGTATTCTAATATCAACTAGTGATAAAGCGAATTCTATAGTTCGTCCTATATTGGATACGATGCAAACAATGCCAGTATTTGTATATTTAATTCCGGCGTTATTATTCTTTGGACTTGGGAAACCACCAGCAGTAATTGCTACAACTATTTATGCTATTGTTCCAATGATACGACTTACAAGTCATGGGATTAGGCAAATTGATAAGGAAGTAGTGGAGGCTTCTATTGCTTTTGGTTCAACAAGATTTCAATCATTAATAAAAGTACAAATGCCTCAAGCTTTACCTACAATAATGACTGGTGTTAATCAAACACTAATGATGGCTATGTCAATGGTTGTTACCACTTCAATGATAGGTGCTACAGGATTAGGTATGGAGGTATTGCTAAGTGTAAATCGTGTAGAGATAGGGCGAGGATTAATATCTGGTACAGCTGTAGTTATAATAGCGGTAATTTTGGATAGAATTACACAAGGTTTGGCTAAACGTAGTGAGGTGAATTCAGATGAAAGAGAATGATATATTAAGTGTTGTGAATGTATCTAAATTATATGGTACAGATAAAAGGAAAGCTATTAAATTAAAAAAACAAGGATTAGATAAGGATTCAGTATATGATAAGACTGGAGTTACAATAGCGCTTTGGGATGTATCATTAGAAATTAAGAAAGGTGAAGTTTTTGTTATCATTGGTTTATCAGGGTCTGGTAAATCTACATTAGTAAGATGTTTCAACATGTTGCATAAACCAACTTCAGGCAAAATACTATATGAAGGTAATGACATAGGAAAATTTAATACAAAGGAATTAAATGATTATAGAAGAAATAAAGTTTCAATGGTATTTCAAAATTTTGGTTTAATGTCCCATAGAGATGTTATTGGGAATGTAGAATATGGGCTTGAGATTAAAGGTATATCTAAAGATGAAAGGCATAAAAAAGCAGAAGAAATGATATCTATGGTTGGATTAGAAGGACTTGAAAATGAACCTATTAGTAGTCTTTCTGGAGGTATGAAACAAAGAGTTGGTATTGCTAGAGCTTTGGCTAATAATCCTGAAATACTTCTTATGGATGAACCTTTTTCTGCTTTAGATCCTTTGGTAAGAAGGGATATGCAATTTGAATTATTATCAATTCAAAAGAAGCTAGACAAAACTATTGTATTTATAACACATGATATAAATGAAGCTTTTAAATTAGGAGATAGAGTTGCAATAATGAAAGATGGCCAGGTTATACAAATAGATACTCCCGAAGAAATGAGTGCAAATCCTGAGACTTCTTATGTAAAACAATTTATAGATAGTGCAGATAAAACTCAAGTAATAAGTGTAAGAAATGTAATGATTACTCCTAATAGTATTGTACGATTAAAAAATAATCCAAGTTATGCTATTAATATGATGAAGAGAAATAGAGTATCTAGCGCATATGTAGTATCAGATAAAATGAAATTTGAAGGTGTAGTAACTATTGATGATGCAATTAAAGCTAACAAAGAAGGGTTAACTATTTCGGATGTCTTAATAAGTGATGTAAATACTACAACACCAGATTCTTTGTTAAGTGATATAATTTCAATGGCTGCAGAAACTAAATTCCCCATTGCGGTACTAGAAGAGGATGGAAGTTTACAAGGAATAGTATCAAAAGCAGATGTATTATCATCAATATAATTTAATTGTGTTGAATAGTTTATAGATATTGAGTATAATAATTATATACAAGAAGATATACTTTGTATATAAATTTAATGACAGAGTAGATAGTTTGCGTTAAGTGTTAGAGGATGGGACGTTGCCTCTAAACGAAAAACTTGTAGTTTAAAGTTTGCGTTGAACTATTGCGTTCGCTGACACATCGTTAATAGTCTGCTTTCTTGATGTGGCAGTTCTGTCATATCATTATGGAAGGAGGCTTTTTGTATGAGAAAAATTAGGATGAGAAACATCGCTTTTTATGCATTGCTAATTGCATTAAATGTTGTATTGACAAGAGTAGCTAGTATTAGAATAGGCGGTGGAGGAACAGAAATAGTGCGTATAGGCTTTGGAGGCCTTCCAGTAATATTTGCAGGAATTATATTTGGTCCTCTAGCCGGAGGAATTGTTGGTGCTCTTGGGGATATAATAGGCATGATAGTTAGTCCAATGGGACCATATATGCCGCATTTTACATTCACGGCTGCTTTGACAGGGATTATACCTGGGTTGGTTATAAGGATGTTTGGCGAAAAGATCAGTAAAACTTCATTTTGGAAGCTTGTTGTAGCAATAGGAATTAGTCAGGTAATTACTTCAATAATATTGATTCCACTTTTTATGAAAATATTATTTAGTATACCATTTGCGGTGACTCTTCCTGGACGACTTATTGGTCAAGTTGTTCATATTCCATTATATGCTTATATGATAAAGCTTTTAGCAAACAGATTATGTGTAACAATTGGTGTATGTTAAAAAATAAGGGGCTGTTTCATAACTTCTAAAGAAGTTGTGAAACGCCTCTTTTTTATGTTCTTGTTATCAACTGTATTATATA
>NZ_JAIOUP010000016.1 GCF_019931165.1 Schnuerera sp. xch1 | reverse complement strand
TCTCGCTGACTTTTTTCTTACTCAAAGTACTTCACACTGTTTAGTTTTCTAGGTTCTTTTTCGTCAGCTACTTTTTTCGCCGACTTATTAACTATAACAAACTTTATTAGGTTTGTCAACATTTAATTATGATTTTTTATATCAACTTTTATTAATTAAATGAAATCAGTTTTTTCGCTGACAATTTTACATATTACATTATTTTTATTCTTTTGTCAACACTTTTTTTGTTTTTAACCTAAAGTTTTTTTTATCTCTTTTCTAAACTTTTCTATAATTCTTTTCTCAATTCTTGATACAGTCATTTGAGATATTTTTAATTCCTTAGCAATGGCAATTTGAGTTTTATCTTTAAAATATCTATCTATAAGAATTTTGTTTTCCATTTTATTTAATTTTTCCATAGCCCTTAATAGAAAATCGTTATTTTCCACTTTGCTGAAATAACTATCTTCTTCTCCTATAAGATCTGCAAGGTTAACATCTTTATCATCTCCATTTAAATCATAGGTCATATCTAGAGATTGAGGAGTATATACTTTACTACCTTCCATAGCTTCCAAAATTTCTTCTTCTGTTGAATTTAGGTATTCTGCTATATCTTTTACTGTAGGAGAGCGTTGAAGTTCTTGACTTAAATGGATTTTAGCATTATTTATCTTTTTCGATAACTCTTGTATCCTTCTAGGAACTCTTATAGTCCAACCTTTATCTCTAAAATGTTTTTTTATTTCACCTATTATGGTAGGAGTTGCAAAACTTGAAAACTCATATCCTTTTTCAACATCATATCTATCTATAGCATATATAAGTCCAATAGAAGCAACCTGATATATATCATCATAATCTATACCCTTATTAGCATATTTTTTCGCAAGTATTTCAGCTATATACAGATGTTTTTCAATAAGGACTTCTCTTATCTTCATATCTTTTGTTTCTTTAAACATTATAAACAGAGTTTTGGCATCAACATTATTCTTATCTTTTAAATAATTTTCTTTATAATGTTTGTTTGCTTTCATCTTTTACCATCCTCTATATATTTTATCATCTCAACTCCTTCTTTAGAAAAATTTACTTCATCCATCAGAGATTGAATGATTAAAATACCAAGCTCTGATTCATTATATAAATTCTTTTTATTATCACTAGGTAAAGACACATTTTTAACTGTAATTATAAATCTGTTATCATTAATTTCAAATTTTATATTTATTTTATCAGTACTGCTTAGCGCATTTATGCAAGCTTCTGATAATGATACTTTAATATCTTCGATTTCATCAATGTTCAACCCTATCTTACTAGCTATGGAAGATGAAGTTAATCTAACAACTGATATATAATCAGGTTTACTAGGAATAGATAATTCAAAAATATCTTTTTTCATCCTTTATCACTCCTCGATTATAAATACCTTGTCCAATTCAGTTATATCAAATAGTTTTCTTATATTTGGTTTGATATTTTTCAAATATACTTTTTTATCATATTCTCTTGCTTTTTTAAGAACACTTATTAATGTGCCTAACCCAGTACTATCTAGATATACTAATTTTTCACCATCTACTACTACATTTGCTTTTTTTTCATCTAGAGCATCTATTAACTTTTCTTTTAATGTAGGAGATGTATATATGTCAACTTCCCCTTCTGGTTGTACTAACCAAAATTCTTCTTCTTCATAAAAATCAATATTTATATTTAAAGTCATTATGGATACCTCCTTAAATCTTTCATTTGAATTAATTTTATAATAAAAATAATCTAATGTAAAGTAAAATGGTAGGATTTAAATATAAGAAAAAAAAAGCAGCTTTGCTGCTTTTTTCTACTCCTCTTCTACATATTTTGCTATTGCCATTACTCTATCATTTTTACTATTAATTTTCATCAATTTAACGCCTTGAGTACTTCTTCCCATTGTAGAAATATCTTTTGATTTCAATCTAATTATTATTCCTGATTTTGAAATCATAATTATTTCGTCATTATCATCAATTACTCTAGCTGATATTAATTTTCCTGTTTTATCTTTCACATTATAAGTTTTTAAACCTACTCCACTTCTATTTTGAAGTTTATATTCATCTAAAGAAGTTCTCTTTCCATAACCATATTCACTTACAACTAATAGATAATTTCCTTCTTCAATTAAATCCATTGCAACTACTTTGTCATTGCCCTTTAATTTTATAGCAATAACTCCGGTAGCACTTCTACCCATTTCTCTAACATTTTTTTCACTAAATCTAATAGCCATTCCCATGGATGTTGCTAAAATTACTTCTCTATTGCCATTTGTTTTTTTAACTGATATCAATTCATCATCTTCTTTTAAATTGATAGCTATTATTCCATTTTTTCTTATATTTTTAAAACAATCCATCTTAGTCTTTTTAATAATTCCATTTTTAGTTACAAATAAAAGATTACTTTCTGGATTGTACTTACTTATTGGAATAATAGCTGATACAAATTCATCTCCTGTCAAATTTAATAAGTTAACTATAGCAGTTCCCTTAGCTTGTCTTTTTCCTTCAGGTATTTCATAAGTTTTTAGAGAATACACTTTACCTTTATTTGTGAAAAATAACATTGTATCATGAGTTGAAGTGATATAAAGATTCTGTACGAAATCTTTATCTCTTGTAGTAATTCCTGTAATTCCTTTGCCACCTCTTTTTTGAGTTTTGTAAGTAGTCTCAGGTGTCCTTTTAATATATCCATAATGCGTTAAAGTAATGATTACATCCTCTTCTTCAATCATATCTTCTATATCAATTTCATCAGTTGAAGGCATTATTCTTGTTCTTCTTTTATCTCCAAATTTCTCTTTAATTTCTAGTAATTCATTTTTTATTATGTTATAGATTAATCTTTCACTAGATAAAATCTCTTTAAGCCTATTTATCTCTTTTATTAATGCTTTGTACTCTTCTTCTAATTTTTCTCTTTCCAGTCCTGTTAGCCTTCTAAGTCTCATATCCAATATAGCTTGTGCTTGCTTATCAGATAATTTGAAACTATTCATAAGTTTTTCTTTTGCTACAGATTCTTCCTTAGAATTTCTAATTATATTTATAACTTCATCTATATTATCTAATGCTATTTTTAATCCTTCTACTATATGAGCTCTTGCTTCAGCTTTATTTAAATCAAATTGAGTTCTTCTAGTAATTATCTCTTTTTGATGTTCTAAATAGTGTCTTAATATTTGTTTTAAATTTAACACATTTGGTTCATCGTCTACTAAAGCCAACATTATTACCCCAAAAGTTATCTGTAATTGAGTATGTTTATATAGATTATTGAGCACTATATTAGCATTTGCATCTCTTTTTAATTCTATAGCTATACGTAGACCTTCTCTATCAGATTCATCTCTTAAATCTGATATTCCTTCAATTTTTTTATCTCTAACCAATTGAGCAATTTTTTCAATCAATTTTGCTTTATTTACTTGATATGGTATTTCTGTTACTATTATTTTACTTTTCCCTCTAACACTCTCTTCTATTTTTGCAACTGCTCTAAGTTTTACTTTTCCTCTTCCTGTCTTAAAGGCAGATTTAATACCTTCTTGCCCCATTATCATAGCTCCTGTTGGAAAATCTGGTCCTTTAATTACCGTCATTAAATCCTCAATATCCACTTCTGGATTATCTATTAGCATAACTATTCCATCTATTACTTCATTTAAATTATGTGGTGGAATATTAGTTGCCATTCCAACTGCTATACCTGATGAACCATTTACCAATAGATTAGGAAATCTACTAGGCAATACCACAGGTTCGTTTAAAGTTTCATCAAAATTAGGTCTATAATCTATAGTTTCTTTATTTATATCCCTTAACATTTCTAAAGTGAGTTTAGTCATCTTTGCTTCTGTATAACGCATAGCTGCTGGACTATCTCCGTCTACGGAACCAAAGTTACCATGTCCATTTACCAAAGGATACCTAGTATTAAAATCCTGAGCAAGTCTTACCATAGCAAAATAGACTGATGAATCACCATGGGGATGATATTTACCTAGTACATCCCCTACAACTCTTGCTGATTTTCTATGTGGTTTATTGGGAAATAATCCCAACTCATTCATTGCATAGAGTATTCGCCTATGCACAGGTTTTAATCCATCTCTAACATCTGGAAGAGCCCTACTTACAATTACAGACATAGCATAATCTAAATAAGATTTTTTCATCTCTTCTTCAATACCTATATCTATTATATTTGTATTATTTTCTTCGTTGCTCAAATATATCACTCCTAATCTACAAAACTAATTATAATAATTTAAATATCTAGGTTTCTAACATTCCTTGCATTTTTCTGGATGAATTCTTTTCTTGGTTTTACTTTGTCACCCATCAATGTTGTAAATATCTCATCTGCAGCCATTCCATCTTCAATAGATACTTTTAATAATATTCTATTTTCTGGTTGCATTGTGGTTTCCCAAAGTTGTTCTGGATTCATCTCTCCTAGACCTTTATATCTCTGAATAGAATAATTGTTTTTACCTATTTCTCTTAACAATTTTTCTAATTCTTCATCACTATAAGCATAATGTTCTGCTTTACCCTTTGTAACTTTATATAAAGGTGGCTGTGCAATATATACATTTCCATTTTCTAAAAGCTCTCTCATATATCTATAGAAAAATGTCAATAATAATGTTCTTATATGCGCACCATCTACGTCAGCATCTGTCATGATTATTATCTTGCCATATCTTAATTTACTTATATCAAATTCATTTCCAATCCCAGTCCCAAAGGCTGTAATCATAGCTCTTATTTCATTATATTCCAATATTCTATCCAACCTTGCTTTTTCTACATTCATTATCTTACCTCTTAAAGGAAGGATTGCTTGATATTTTCTATTTCTACCTTGTTTTGCACTTCCTCCGGCTGAATCACCCTCGACTATAAATATTTCAGTAACTTCTAAGTCATTCTCCTGACAATCTGCAAGTTTTCCTGGTAAAGTTGTATTATCTAATATGCTTCTTTTTCTAGAAATTTCTCTAGCCTTTCTTGCAGCTTCTCTTGCTCTAGATGAACTAATGGCTTTCTCTAATATTACTTTCCCATACTCTGGATTTTCTTCAAGAAAATTACTTAAGTGGTCATAAGTTAAAGATTCAACTATACCCCTTATTTCACTATTACCTAATTTAGTCTTAGTTTGTCCTTCAAATTGAGGTTCTGCCAGTTTCACTGATAATACTGCACTTAAACCCTCTCTTACATCATCTCCTTGAAGATTATCATCTTTTTCTCTTAGAAAATTATATTTTCTACCATAATCATTAATAGCTCTAGTTAATGCTGTTCTCAATCCACTTAAATGAGTTCCGCCTTCTTGAGTGTTAATATTGTTGGCAAATGTATATATATTTTGTGAATATGCATCTGTATATTGTATTGCTAATTCTACCATAGTACCATCTTTTTCATCTTCAAAATACATAATATCTTTTTGAATAGGATTTTTATTCTTGTTTATATATTCTACAAATGATTTTATACCACCATCATAATGAAACTTTCTATCGGTATTAGTTCTTTTATCTATTAAGATGACTTTTATACCTTTATTTAAGAAAGCCATTTCTCTAAGTCTATATTCTAATGTTTCAAAGTTGTATTGGGTTTCATCAAATATATCTTTATCTGGTTTAAAACTAATAGTTGTACCTGTATTTTTAGCATCCCCAACTATTTTAAGTTCTGTTGTGGGTACGCCTTTTTCAAATTTTTGCATATATTCTTTTCCATCTCTTTTTACTCTTGCAATTAACCATGTAGATAATGCATTTACAACTGAAACACCAACACCATGAAGCCCACCAGATACCTTGTATGCAGAATTATTAAATTTTCCACCAGCATGAAGAATAGTTAGAACTGTTTCTACTGTTGATTTTCCTGTTTGGGGATGTTTTTCTACGGGTATACCACTACCATTATCCTCTACTGTTATTGAATTGTCCTCTTCTATAATAACCTTAATGGTATCACAATCTCCCGCTAATGCTTCATCAATACTATTATCTACTACTTCATAAACCAAATGGTGTAGTCCCTTAGATCCTGTGCTTCCTATATACATACCTGGTCTTTTTCTAACTGGTTCCAGTCCTGTTAATACTTGGATCTCTTCAGCTGTATACGTCCTTCCATTATTTTCTTTAGTCATTTTATACCTCCATTCTTATTGCTATATCCTTGTTTCTTTTTAATAATGTTGTGGATGATATATTTGAAACATATAGTTTATATTCTTTTTTTAATCCTCTATTTTTTTTATGATTTCTCTTATTACAAGCTATTATATATGTTTTTGTATCATCTAAATCCTTTAAATTATTATTTACTAAACATCCTTCTTCAATTAAATTCTGAACAAAAACATTATCTTGTTTGGAATTATCCAATACATTTTTATCTAATATAGCAACTATATCGTCTTTATATATATAAATATTTTCACCTACGTGTAAAAACATTAGACCTACTCCTTCATTTTATTATCCTACCATTATCTATATAAAATACAGATTTATCTATTTTATCAAATTCCTTTGATTTAATGGTTTCTGTTGAAGTGATAATTGTTTGCATATTATTAAAGGACTTAGTTAAATATTTTCGTCGATCTATATCTAATTCAGAAAACACATCATCAAGTAACAAAACTGGATAAGCACCTTTTTCTATCTTAATAATCTCTACTTCAGACAATTTCAAAGACAAAACTATTGTTCTTTGCTGTCCTTGAGACCCAAAAGTTCTTGCATCTATGTTATTTATCTTAATTTGAATATCATCCCTATGAGGACCTATTGAAGTAATACCAGTATATATATCCTTGTCTTTATTTAGATTAAGTTGTTCTAAAAAATTTTTTTCTATATCATTCTTATTCTTATTATTAAATTCAACATTGGAAGCATAATTTAAAATCAAATATTCTTTTTTTAATGTTAAATTATTATGAACTTTCGATGCTATTTTAAACAATTTGTCAACATATTCAATTCTTGAAGTTATTATATCAGTGCCTATTTTTACAAGTTGTAAATCGAATATTCCCAGCAAATTTATTATATCAGATTTTGATTTGTTTGATTTAAGCAAGTTGTTTCTTTGAAATAATATCTTATTATATCTATTTATATTATGTCTATAAACAGGTCTAATTTGAGAGATACTCATATCTAAAAAACTTCTTCTCTCTGCTGGACCACCTTTTACTAGATTTAAATCATCAGGAGAAAAGACTACTACATTTAGTCCGCTATCTAATTCCTTAAAATTCTTTAATTCAATTTTATTGATCTTTATTCTTTTGGAAGAATTGTTATCTAATTTTACTTCAATTAATTTTTCATTTTTACCAACTTTAATTTTAGAACCAATATAAGCTTCATTCTTTGTTAAATTTATTAATTGTTTATCTCTATTAGTTCTAAATGATTTACCAGTAGCACATATATAAATTGCCTCTAATAAATTAGTCTTTCCTTGTGCATTTTTGCCAACAAATATATTTATTCTTTTATTTAATTTTAAGAAAAGATCACTATAATTTCTAAAATTGATAATTCTAATACTTTCTACATTCAAACAAAGCACCTCTCAAAAGTATTTCATAAGTTACAAATCCCCAACCACGAAGGTTGAGGCTTTATATCATTCCTTAATCTATTATATCATACAATTACACCACAATAAATTTATCTATGTGTTTTACTTCTATAATATCACCTCTTCTTATTTTCTTTCCTCTTTCTTTTGCAATACTTCCATTTACAGAAACTATACCTTCATTTATCATAATCTTGCTTTCCCCACCAGTTTGTACAATTCCAGCAAATTTAAGCAATTGATCTAGTTTTATAAATTCTGTTTTAATTTTTATTTCCTTCATAATATTCTCCTCTTATTTTTTATCATCCTAAGATCTAAAAGCATGATTCGAAAAAATTATGCTTTAATTAGAAATCCTCCTGAGCTAATCGTACTGGTAATACTAAATAAATATAGTTTTCATCATCTATCGGTCTTATTATGCAAGGATTTAAACTTCCCATAAATAGAAGTTCTATTTCTTCAGAATCAATATTTTTTATTCCATCAAGTATATATTTAGAATTAAACGCTATATTAACACTATCTCCTTCATTTTTTGATGGAATCTGCTCATTTACATTACCTATTTCAGTATGTGACTTAATAATTACTTGACCATCGTCAATGTTTATTTTAACTAAATTAGCCTTTTCTTCTTTAGCTAATAAAGAAGCTCTTTCTAAGCTATCTTGAAACGCTTTTTTATTTACTATCACCTTTGTCTTATGATCTTCTCTTATAATATCTTTATAATTTAAAAATTGTCCTTCTAAAAGCCTTGATGATACTACGGTATCTCCTAGATTAAATATTACATTACTTGGAGCTGTAATTATAGTAAATTCTTCACTTTCATCATCTAATATTTTATTTAATTCTGATAACGCCCTACCTGGAATAACTATCTTTATATCTTCTTTAGAATCTATAGGTATATTTCTTAAAGCTAATCTGTATCCATCTAATGCAACAAAAGAACCCTTTTTATTAGTTATTTCTAGTAAAACACCAGTTAAAATAGGTCTTGTTTCATCTTGGGTTGTAGCAAATACAGTTTGTCTAATAGCAGATTTAAATAAATCTTTAGCTATATTGAATGAATTATGATTAGAAATAGTAGGTAATTCTGGAAATTCGAAAGGATTATTGCCTAATATATTAAATTCTGAACTTTCACATGTAATATTAACATTATTTTCTTCAACCTTAATATTTATTGTAGAATTGGGTAATTTCTTAACTATATTTCCAAAGATATTTGAATTTATAACTATTGAGCCTTCTTCAATTATATCACAATCTAAATATGTTTCTATTCCTATTTCTAAATCTGTAGCAGTTAACTTTAACTTTCCATTAACCGTTTCTAATAGTATACCGTCTAATATTTGTAATGTAGTTCTAGAAGAAATACCTTTTTGCACTATATTTATATGATGTGATAATAAACTTTGATTGATTCTTATTTTCAATTGAGAATTCCTCCTTTTATCCATTTTAATAGAAATAGATTAATATAATAATAGTAGTAATAGTAGTAGGGGCTGTTAATATGTTTATAACTATGTATAAAACAATAAATAAAATAGGTATAGCATTTAAAAACCTGTTGATAAGTTAATAATAACTATTCTATTTATCCCCATAAGTCAAAACGTTAAAAGTTCTTTAACTTATTAACATTTGGTTAACAGTGATATTCACAAAATTTGTTGATTATTCTCCTTTAATGTTTTTAATAAGTGATTTAATTTTTCCATTAAAGTCTTCATTTTCATCAATATCTTTAGATATCTTATCATAAGCATGTATTACAGTTGTGTGATCTCTTCCTCCAAATTCATCTCCTATTTTAGGTAAAGAAAGATCTGTTAGTTCTCTGGTTAGATACATAGCTATTTGTCTTGGATATGCTATAGCTCTAGTTCTCTTTTTAGAATTAAAGTCCTCTATTTTTATATCGAATTCTTTAGATATAATTTTTTTAATTAAATCTACAGTTATTTTTCTAGATTTATTTGTTGATATAATATCCTTTAGAGCTTCTTCAGCTAATTCAACTGTCACATCTTTATTTGTCAAGGATGAGTAAGCTACTATTCTAATTAATGCACCTTCTAGTTCTCTTATGTTTGAGTGGATTTTCGAAGCAATATATAACATGACATCATCTGATACATCAATATTTTCTACTTTAGCTTTTTTCTTAAGTATTGCAATTCTTGTCTCTAAATCAGGTGGTTGAATATCTGATATTAATCCCCATTCAAATCTTGATCTTAACCTATCTTCTAGAGTAGGTATTTCCTTAGGAGGTCTATCACTGGATATTATTATTTGTTTATTTGCATCATGTAAAGCATTAAATGTATGGAAAAATTCTTCTTGAGTACTTTCTTTACCTGCAATAAATTGAATATCATCAATTAATAGTACATCTACATTTCTATATTTGCTTCTAAATTGATTATTTCTGTCATCTCTTATTGAATTAATCAATTCATTTGTAAATTTTTCTGATGATACATAAACTACTTTCGAATCAGGTGATTGACTTAATATATAATGACCTATTGCATGCATTAAATGAGTTTTACCTAACCCTACACCACCATAGATGAATAAGGGATTATATGCTTGAGCCGGAGCTTCTGCTACTGCTAATGAAGCTGCATGAGCAAATCTATTGCTATTCCCAATAACAAAGGTATCAAACGTATATTTTGGATTTAATTTTGATTTTTGGTTTGTTTTTTTATTATTTGTTGGCATAGATTGTCCAACATTTGCAACATTTATATCAATATCTTCACCAGGGATCGTAAATTGAATATTGTATTCTTTTTCTGTAACCTGTTTTATTGCATTTTTAATTAGATTTAAATATCTACCCTCTAGTATACCTTTTGTAAACTCATTAGGGGCAGCAAGGACAACCTTATTTTGTGTCAAGGTGATTGGTTTAATGGTTTTTAACCAAGTGTTAAAACTTACTTCTGTCAGTTCTACTTTTATTAATTTTAACACTTCATCCCAAATAGTGTTTAAATTTGAATCCATTTTATAATTCCTCCTATTTTGATGTAAATTATAACCATTTCATAGGTTTTTATAACTAAAAGAAAAAATATAGATGAATATTAACATAGTTATCCACAAAATAATCAATAATAAATATAAATAATAATAAGGAGAAAAGGTATAATAATTGTGGATAAACTATTAATAATATGTTAGTATCAATTTTTTTATTATGAATAATGTAAATAATAAACAAGGTTGTAGATAAAAAATATGTGGATAAAAATTTAGTTGAATTAACAAATTTAAAGCAAGAATGAGTTTTAAGAAAAATAAACTTATGCACAATTTTATCCACAGAATGTTAATAAGTTTAAAATTTATTTAAAAAATATAAATTATCCACATTTATTTTATAATATCAAAAAAAATAGATTATATCAATAAAATTATCCACAGTATTAAGAACTTGTTAATAGTTTTTGTTGTGGATATGGTTGTTTTAAATTTCTTGACATATAACCTTCCTATAAATATAATCTATAGTAGTATTCGTGTTTTCTTTATTGAAAACTATGAAATTTTTATAGATGGTTAGATCTAAGGGGGTGTAGATAATTGAAAAGAACTTATCAACCAAAAAGAAGACAGAGAAGTAAAGAACATGGTTTTAGAAAAAGAATGAAAACAAAATCAGGAAGACGAATAATAAGGGATAGAAGAAGAAAAGGCAGAAAGAGATTATCAGCATAGGGCCGCAATAATAGTGGCCTTTTTGTCTACAAGGAGCATTTTATGGATAAAAAGTTTAGATTGAGAAGTAATCAAGAATTTAAGAAAGTGTATCAGAATGGGAAAAATTACTGGAATAGAAATTTAATCATGTATGCAAGAAGGAATGGATTGGATTATTCAAGGATTGGTTTTACCGTTACGAAAAAAATAGGAAATAGTGTTGTCAGAAATAGAGTAAAGAGAAGAATGAAAGAAATATTTAGGAAGAATTTTGATAATATAAAAGGAAAATATGATATAATATTAATACCTAAAAAAAATGTTGTAAATATAAAATATAGTGATTTGGAAAGTGCAATGCTTCATATTTTGAAATTAGCTAATATTTTAAAGGATAAAGGTGAAAATAATGGCTAAATTAGCTGTTTTATTTATAAAATTCTATCAAAAATTTATTTCAAAGTATATATTAACAGGAGGTCATTGTAGATTTTATCCAACTTGTTCGCAATATTCTCTTGAAGCTTATAAGAAATATGGATTTTTGAAAGGAACTTATTTAAGTATACAAAGGATTCTAAAATGCCATCCGTTTAACGAAGGAGGATATGATCCACTAAAATGATTGGAGGTTAATGAATGACATTTCTAGGTAATTTATTAGGAAGTTTGATGAAATTCGTATTTGATGTAGTATCACAAGTAGGTACAGAGACAAAACTTGTTTCTTATTATGGTATTACTATCATTATAACTACTATTATATTTAAACTTATTCTTTTGCCTATTAGTTTGCACCAGAGTAAGTCTACTAAGAAAATGAATGAGTTGCAACCAAAAATGAAAGAAATTCAAGAGAAATATAAAAATGACCCACAGACCCAACAAACAAAAATGATGCAATTATATAAAGAAAATAATTATAATCCAATGTCTGGGTGTTTACCCTTACTTATTCAATTTCCAATAATAATAGCTATTTTTAAGGTGTTAAGAGATCCAGTACAGTTTGTTTTTAAAGATCCAGCTATTTATGATACAATTAGTAAAGGATTTTTATGGATTCCTAATTTAGAACAACCGGATCCTTACCTTTGGGGACTACCTCTTTTAGCTGGCTTGACCACTTTTTTACAGAGTAAACTAATGACTGGAAATGTTCAGACTAATTCTCAAGCACAATCGACTCAAAAAATAATGAATATATTTCTTCCAGTTATGATATTTATGGCTTCAAGATCCTTTGCGTCAGGATTGGCACTTTACTGGGTTATAGGTAATATATTTCAGATAGTTCAGCAATTGATTATTAATAGGTCTTTGGGTGAAGTTAAGGAGGAGACAAAATAGTATGAAGTCTGTTGTTAAGGTTTCAAAAACTGTTGAAGGAGCTATTAATGAAGCATTAGAACAATTGGAAGTAAGTAAGAATGATGTTCAGGTTGAAGTTTTAGAAGAACCAAGCAAAGGATTGTTTGGATTAATAGGTACGAAAGATGCAGCAGTTAGAGTAACAGTAGTTAATGACCCAGTAGAAATTGTGGAAACTTTTTTAAATAAAATACTTTTACAGATGAATATGGAAGGGAATGCTTCTGTTAGGAGAGAAGGTTCTCAATTATATGTAGAAATTGTTAATGTTGATTCTTCTGATATGGGTATTATTATCGGAAAAAGAGGAAATACTTTAGATGCAATTCAGTATCTATTAAGTCTTTCAGTTAATAAAGATAGAGATGATTATATTAAAGTATTAGTTGATATCAAAGGATATCGAAAGAAGAGGAAGGAAACTTTGATCAGATTGGCAAATAGAATGGCTGAAAAGTCCAAGTATGGACATAAGCCAATAAAATTGGAGCCAATGAATCCATATGAAAGAAGAATTATACATTCAGCATTACAAAATGTAAATGGTGTAACTACTTATAGCGAAGGGGAAGACCCTTATAGAAGAGTAGTTATTCAAGCAAAATAAACTTTTAGGAAACCCAGTGCTATGCTGGGTTTCTGCTATCTTAGGAAAGGTGCGGTGAAGATTATGAGTGATACAATTGCAGCTATATCTACTGCTATTGGGGAAGCTGGAATTGGAATAGTCAGAATGAGTGGAGAAAATTCGCTAGATATTGCAGATAAAATATTCAGAGGGAGTAAAGTAGATAGCTTAAAAAGAGCAAAGAACAGAAGATTAACTTATGGTCATATAGTAGATTTTAATACTGAAGAGATAATAGACGAAGTATTAATTGTATATATGAAAAAGCCATATACTTACACTAGGGAAAACATGGTGGAAATTTATTGTCATGGAGGTATCATTTCAGTAAAGAAGATTCTTGAACTTTTACTTGAAACTGGTGCTAGATTAGCTGAACCAGGCGAATTTACTAAACGTGCGTTTTTGAATGGAAGATTGGATTTAGCACAATCAGAGGCAGTAATTGATGTCATTAGAGCAAAGACTGAAAAATCCTTTAATGTATCATTAGATCAACTAGAAGGCAGTTTATCAAATAAAATAAAAGAAATAATGACAATATTATTAGAAATGATTGCACATATTGAAGCTTCTATTGATTTTCCTGAAGACGATGTAGAGGATTTGGCTTATGATGAACTAAGGGAAAAAGCTATAATAGTTAAACAAGAAATAGAAATGCTTTTAAATACATCTGACAGAGGTAAAATACTTAGAGATGGATTAAATACTGTCATATTAGGAAAACCTAATGTAGGAAAATCATCCTTATTGAATGCAATATTGAGAGAGAATAGAGCTATAGTTACTAATATTCCAGGTACTACGAGAGATGTTATCGAAGAGTATGTAAATATAGATGGTATTCCTTTAAGAATAGTTGATACTGCTGGTATTAGGAGTACTGAAGATTTAGTTGAAAAGATTGGGGTAGATAAAGCTAAAGAAATGGTAGATGAATCTGATTTAGTAATAGCTGTATTTGATGCTTCAGATAGACTTACTGATGAAGATTATGAGATAATAGATATAATTAAGAATAAAAACTCTATTATTCTATTGAATAAAACTGACCTCCCTAATAAATATGATGAAACATATTTAAAAAAATTATTACCTAATAAGGAGATAATCATTACTTCTATTGTGAAAGGATTAGGTTTAAATAAATTAGAAGATACAATAAAGGATATGTTTTATTCTGGTGAATTGGAAGTAGAAAGCGATGTAATAGTAACCAATATAAGACATAAAAATCAGCTTGTCAAAGCTAAAAAGAATATGGAAGATGGAATTGAAGGTATAGACTTAAATATGCCGTTGGATTGTATAGAAGTAGATGTAAAGAGCTGTTGGGAGAATTTAGGTGAGATTTCAGGGGATACTGTAGGAGAAGATATATTAGATAAGATATTTTCCGAGTTTTGCATAGGAAAATAGTATACAAGGAGGAAATGGTTTCGATGGGAGAAGTAAAAAAATATAATGCAGGTGATTATGATGTAATAGTTGTTGGCGCTGGTCATGCCGGATGTGAGGCTGCTTTGGCTTCTACTAGAATGAACATGAAAACTTTATTGCTTGCTATGAATCTTAACTCAATAGCAGATATGCCATGCAATCCTAATATTGGAGGAACAGGGAAAGGTCATTTGGTTAGAGAGATAGATGCTTTAGGAGGAGAGATGGCTTTAAATATTGATAAAACGTTTATTCAAAGTAGAATGTTGAATACTTCAAAAGGTCCTGCTGTACATTCATTAAGAGTCCAAGCTGATAAGAAAAAATATCATATTGAAATGAAAAAGGTATTAGAAAATGAACCTAACCTTGATTTGCGTGAAGGAGAAGCAATAGATATAATAACAGAGGAAAATAAGATAAAAGGTATAATTACTAGAACTGGTGCTATATATAATGGAAAGGCTGTAATATTAGCCACTGGAACTTATTTAAAAGGAAGGATATATGTAGGTGAGGTAAACTATTCCAGTGGACCGAGTGGCTTTTCTCCTTCTAATATTCTCTCAGAATCTTTAACTAAATTGGGAATAGAATTAAGAAGATTTAAAACAGGTACTCCTGCAAGAGTTCATAAGGATTCACTAGATTATTCAAGTATGGAGATACAGCCAGGAGATCAAGAAATTATACCATTTTCATTTTTAAATATAGATAAAAAATTTGATATGGAACAGGTTCCTTGTTATTTGACCTATACAACTCCTTCTACAAATGAAGTTATTAAAAAGAATTTAATGCGTTCACCATTATATGCAGGTGAAATTGAAGGAGTAGGTCCAAGATATTGTCCATCTATAGAGGATAAAGTTGTAAGGTTTGCAGATAGGGATAAACATCAAGTGTTTATTGAACCAGAAGGGTTAGATACTAAAGAGATGTATGTTCAAGGTGTTAGCTCTTCATTACCAGAAGAAGTTCAGTTAAAAATGTATAAAACCATAATTGGGCTAGAAAATGTTCAGTTTATGAGATCGGCTTATGCTATAGAATATGATTGTATTGATCCTACTATTTTGAAAAGGACATTAGAACATAAAAAAATCAAAAACTTATTTTTTGCAGGGCAAATAAATGGATCATCAGGATATGAAGAAGCAGCAGCACAAGGATTAATCGCAGGGATTAATGCTACTTTGAATATTAAAGGAAAAGATTCTTTTATATTAGATAGATCTGAAGCTTATATAGGCGTTTTGATTGACGATTTAGTTACTAAGGGTACAAATGAACCATATAGAATGATGACTTCAAGAGCAGAATATAGATTAACATTAAGACAGGATAATGCAGATTTAAGATTGACAAAAAAAGGTTATGAGATTGGTCTTGTAACTGAAGAAAGGTATAGAAAAACTGTTAGAAAAGAGGAACTTATACAAGAGGAACTAAAAAGATTAAAAGAGGTAACCATTTCACCTACAGATGAAGTGAATAAAGTACTGAAAAAATTTGGGAGCTCGCCAATAAAAAATGGTTTTAATCTATATGATTTAATTAAAAGACCAGAGATTAAGTATGAATCAATAGGTGAACTGGATCCAAACAGAAAGCATTTACCTAGGGAAATTAGACTTCAAGTAGAAGTTCAAATAAAATATGAAGGATACATAAAGAAACAAATGTCCCAGATAGAACAGTTTAAGAAACTAGAGGGTCGTAGATTACGTGAAGATCAAGACTACTCTGAGATAAAAGGTTTAAGAAACGAAGCTGTGCAAAAGCTAAATCAAATTAAACCTGATTCCGTAGGGCAAGCTTCTCGAATTTCTGGTGTTTCCCCAGCAGATATTAATGTATTATTAATCTATTTAGAGCAGAAACGAAGAGGAAAGAAAGGGAATAACAATGACTAATGTAAATACTTTAATTAAAGGAGCTAAAACTTTAGGTATAGAATTAAATGAAGAGGAAATCAATAATTTTGTTCTATATAAGGAACTTCTAAAAAAATGGAATCAAAAGATTAATATAACCTCAATAACCGACGATATTGAAGTTGATATAAAACACTTTATTGATAGTATAACTCCATTGACTACTAACGTATTTAAGGAAAATATTAAACTTATTGATATAGGTACTGGGGGAGGTTTCCCAGGGATACCTTTAAAGATTATAAAAAAAGATATGAATGTATTATTACTTGACAGTACAATGAAAAGGATAAAATTTTTATCCGAAGTAGTTGATGAACTAAGCCTTGAACATGTTACACCTGTTCATGGAAGAGCAGAGGAAATGGGTAGAGATAAAAAATATCGAGAAAAATTTGACATTGCCATTTCTAGAGCTGTAGCATCTTTAAATACTCTTTGTGAATACTGTTTACCTCTTGTAAAGGTAGGTGGACATTTTATTTCTATGAAGGGCTCTGATGTGGATGAAGAATTGAATGAAGCAAAGAATAGTATAAAAATTTTAGGTGGAAGAGTTAAAGACAAGAAAATAATTGATTTGCCTTCAAGCGATATTACCCATAGTTTGATAATAATCGAAAAAATAAAAGAAACTCCGACAAAATATCCAAGAGGTGGTGGAAAACCAAAGAAGAAGCCGTTGTGATTTCAATGAATTTGACGAAGGAAAGTTTGGGAAATTAAAAGGAAATAAATTTCTTTTGTAGAATATAATATATAAGAATTTCAAAATAGTATATTGGGAGTGGGTAATCTAATGAAAAACATTCAATCAGAGGTTAAAAATATTCCTATAGAATCCATTAGACCAAATCCATATCAACCGAGGAAAGACTTTAACAAAAAATCCTTAGAAGAGTTAAGCCAATCAATTAAGGCTTTCGGATTAATACAACCTATTAGTGTAAGGAAAATGCAAAATGATAGCTATGAGCTTATAGCGGGGGAGAGAAGGCTCAGGGCTTCAGAATTAGCTGATCTTAAAGAAATACCTGCTATTGTTGTGGAATATAGGGATAATGAATCCGCTATGCTTGCTTTAATTGAAAATTTGCAAAGAGAAGATTTAAATTTTATTGAAGAGGCAGAGGGATACCATAATTTAATAAAAGATCATGGATTTACACAACAACAGTTGGCAAAAAAAATCGGCAAAAGTCAGTCAACCATTGCGAACAAACTAAGAATTTTAAAACTTCCAGATGATATAAAAAAGGATCTGCTAGAAAATAATTTAACAGAAAGACATGGACGAGCCTTATTAAAATTACCGGATTATGAATTTAAAAGGAACCTGTTGGATAAGGTTATTCAAGAGGATCTAAATGTAAAGAAGACTGAGAAGTTAGTTAACGACATTTTAGATGAATTGACAAAAGAAGATAAGGTAGAAGAGAAACCTAATATTCGAGGATTAATCAGCACTAAAATCTATGTTAATACCATTAAAAAAGCATTTAATGCTATCAAGGATAGTGGCATAGATGCTAAATATAAAGAAAAGGATAAAGGAGAATATTTAGAGGTAGTTATACATATACCTAAAAAATAAAATGTTCCATATGGAACATTTTATTTTAATAGTTATACAAAAGTATTTTTAGAAATGAAAAAGCATATTGTTCAACGAATGATAATGAATAAGTGATGAGTAGTTCATAAAAAATGTTCCACGTGGAACATTTTTTATTTTTCTAAATACTTTCTTTTTTATTCTATAATCTGATATTATATGATAAAGTATAATTTAGGATGAGATAAAAAATAAAATATTAAAACTTTAATTATATTATATGAGGTGATTGAATGGCCCGAATTATTACAATATTTAATCAAAAAGGTGGGGTTGGCAAAACTACATCAGTTGTTAACTTAGCTGCAGCTTTAGGAAAGTTAGATAAAAAAATACTAGTAATAGATATAGATCCTCAGGGAAATGCTACTAGCGGGTTAGGTATAGACAAAAAAACTTTAGACACTTCTGTATATGATACACTAATTAATGATATAGATGTTACACATATAATAAAGGAAACAACAGCAAAAAATGTAGATATTATACCATCAAATGTGGATTTGGCTGGTGCAGAAATAGAACTCATAGAAATAGGAGGTAGAGAATTGTCTCTAAAGAAGTCTTTAGAAGTTATCAAAGATGAATATGATTTTATCTTTATTGATTGTCCACCTTCTTTGGGGTTGTTGAGTATTAATGGATTATCTGCTTCTCATAGTGTTATAATACCTATTCAATGTGAATATTATGCATTAGAAGGGGTTAGCCAGTTAATGGACACTATAATGTTAGTTAAAAAGAGTTTAAATTCTGAACTAGAAATCGAAGGAGTTATTCTCAGCATGTTCGATGGTAGGACAAACTTATCTATTCAAGTTGTAGATGAAGTAAAAAAATATTTTAAAGGTAAAGTTTATACTTCTATTATACCTAGAAATGTAAGGTTAGCTGAAGCTCCAAGCTATGGACTTTCTGTTATTGATTATGATTCTAAATCTAGAGGAGCTGAAGCTTATACTGAATTAGCCGAAGAATTTTTATATTTACTAGAGGAGGAGATATAATATGGCATCTAAAAAAAGAGGCCTTGGTAGAGGCCTATCTGCTTTAATATCTGATGAATCGCAGGTTGATTTATTTCATGATGATGTAGATAAAGGATCAATAATTAATATAGATATATCTATGATTGAAGCAAATGAAGAACAACCTAGGAAAGATTTTGAGGAGAAATCTTTAGAAGAATTAAAAGAATCTATTATACAACATGGTGTAATTCAACCATTAGTTGTACGAAAAAAAGGTAATAAGTATCAGATAATCACTGGTGAACGAAGATGGAGAGCATCTAAAGCTGCAAATCTTAAGAAGGTTCCTTGTATAATAAAGGAAATAGATGATAAAGAAGTAATTAAATTAGCATTAATAGAAAATCTTCAGCGAGAAGATTTAAATCCTATAGAGGAAGCTTATGCTTTCAAAGGATTAATAGAAGACTATGATTTGACACAAGAAGAAGTAGCTCAATCAGTTGGTAAAAGTAGATCTTATATAGCTAACACTATGAGGTTGTTAAAATTAAATAAAGAAATAATAGATTACATTTTTGCAGGTAAAATGTCTAGTGGACATGGAAAAGCACTATTAGGAGTAAAGGATAATAATAGGAGATTAAAGATTGCTAAGATTGTTGTTGAAAACAATTTAAATGTAAGAGAAACAGAAAAGTTGGTTAACAATACTAAGAAGAAGAAAGCTAGAACAAAAGCAAAACCAGTACAAAAAGATCCATTTATTGAAGAAATCGAGGAGAATTTGATGAGAATGTTAGGTACTAAAGTCACTTTAACTACTAATAAAAAGGGAGGAAAGATTGAAGTTGAATTCTATGGTAATGAGGATTTAGATAGGATCATAGAACTATTAACTAATTAGCAAAGTTAAAATGTTCCACGTGAAACATCCTAGAAAGGAGTATATTTTATGCAAGTAAACATTTACCAAGTTGATGCTTTTTCATCTGCATATTTTGGAGGAAATCCTACAGGAGTTGTTCCTGATGCGAGAGGAATTTCTGAAGAAGATATGCAAAATATAGCGAGGGAAATGAACCTTTCAGAAACTGCTTTTATAATTGCTATAGATAAGAACAACTATAAAGTGAGATTTTTTACCCCCATTAATGAAGTGGATTTGTGTGGTCATGCGACAATTGGAGCCTTTTACACTTTGGCATACAAAGGTTATATATCATCAGCATACAAAGGAGTTAAGAAGATATATCAGGAGACCAACGCGGGTAAATTACAAGTAGAGATATTTTTTAAAGATGGAAATATAGAAAAAGTTATGATGCAGCAATCCACACCTAAAGATCTAGGAAAGGTGAAAGATATTTATACATTATTAAGTTGTTTTAATATAAATAAAAATGATATAGGAATAGGCGAGCAATTTGCTGACCCTAAAATTATATCTACAGGTTTACCTGATATTTTATTACCTATAAATACTAGGGAAAAGTTAGATAATTTAAAAGTTGATTTTAATAAGTTAGCAGACATATCGAGAAAATTAAATGTAACAGGAGTTCATGCATTTTATTTACCAGAGTTTGATTCAGATCAGGTGTATACTAGAAACTTTGCACCTTTAGTAGGTATAAATGAAGAAGCGGCTACTGGTACAGCAAATGGTGCACTAATATATTATTTAAAGGATGAAGGATATATAAAGAGAAATGATATAGTATCAATACAAGGTGAATCACTGAATAGACCCAGTAAAATTTACTGTGTCATAAGTAAAAAGAATGAAGAATATAATGTTAAAGTAGGAGGACAAGCTAAGATAGTTTTAGAAGGTATCATCTGTTTTTAACCAACCATAAGGTTGGTTTTTTATTATGGAAAAGAGGAGTTTAACATAAATGGAATATAAATATATTTACCCTTATATAAATATAATAGTCACAAAATAAATATCTTAGGGTGATATTATGCAGATAGAATTAGTTCTGGTTATCTTTGTTATAGGTTTATTAATGACTATAAAAGGAGGAGATATATTTATAGAAGGTGCAATATGGATAGTGAAAAAGACTGGCATTTCATCTGGTATAATAGGAGCTACAATAGTTAGTATAGCAACAACATTACCAGAATTTTTTGTATCTACAATAGCAAGTGATGAAGGATTTTCAGATATTGCTATTGGTAATTCTATTGGATCATATATATGCAATATTGCACTTATAATAGGTATATGTGCCTTAATAAGGCCAATTAAAATTGATTCAATTTTTTTTGGCATTAAGGGTACAATGATGATAGGCTTTTTAAGCATTTTTTCTGTATTATCATTAAAAGGTGTAGTAACATATGGAGATGGATATATTTTAATTTCTTTAATAGTATTGTTTATAATAATAAATTTAATAGAAAATAAAAAAATATCTACTAATAATAGAATAACAAGAAAATCGATTAAAATTAAAGAATTAATTTTTAATTTAATAAAATTTTTTTCAGGTGCAATTATGATATTATATGGGGCACATATATTGGTAGACAGTGGAGTAAAAATTGCAAACTTTTTAAGAATACCTAAATTAGTTGTTAGTCTTACATTATTAGCCATAGGAACTTCACTACCTGAATTGGTAACAGCATTATCATCTGTATTTAAAAACTATCAGAGTATATCGATAGGAAACATATTAGGAGCCAATATAATAAATTTATCAATAATAATGGGAACTGTTGCTTTAGTTAGTGAACACGGGCTGATGATAAATAAACAAAATTTATTATTAGATTTGCCTGTAGCTATGCTAGTTTCATTACTTTTTATATTATCAGGTATATTTAAAGAAAAAATTAGTAGATCTACTGGATTGATACTTATGGTAATTTATATAGTCTATATAATTATTCATTTAATGTATGCTTAGTCAATTAATCATAATTTCAGTTATGAGTTTCAAAGTTCAGACTATGAAATAAATTCAAAATAGCATATTCATATGCTATTTTTTAGTGAAATATGTATTTTGAAAATTAATATATAAGAAGTTCAATATTTGTTATTGACATGGATAGCAATGAAAGAAATAAAAGGTATAGTAAGATAACAAGTTGAAATAATAAAATTATAATATTAAAATAATTCGAAATATTGGAAAATAAATGATATGTATTGATATTTAACAATAAGATGATATAATTATTGTTATAAAATTGTCAAATAGTAATTACAATAAGGTTAGCACTACATTTAAAAAACTCAAGGAGGTAATTATATGGATTTTATGGCGATTGTAGAACTTCTTAATGGTATTTTGTGGGACAATATTCTTATATTTCTTCTATTAGGTGTTGGCGTGTATTATACTTTTAGATTGAGATTTGTGCAGCTTAGAAGAATAAAAGATGTATTTAGTAATGTATTTGGTAAGATATTTAATAAAAAAGAAAAAGCTGATAATGATGGTATGTCTTCGTTTCAAGCATTGGCAACTTCAATAGCAGCTCAAGTAGGTACAGGAAATTTAGCAGGAGTTGCTACGGCTATAGCTTCTGGTGGACCAGGAGCAGTTTTTTGGATGTGGATTAGCGGGATTCTAGGAATGGGAACAATATTCGGAGAAGCTGTTTTGGCTAAAAAATATGTAGCAAGGATTAATGGAGAAGTTACAGGTGGGCCCGCATATTATCTGAGAGATGGAGTTCATAGTAAATTTTTAGCAGGTTTTTTTGCAATTTCAATTATAATAGCTTTAGGATTTGTTGGGAATATGGTTCAATCAAATTCTATAGCGATCGCATTAAACTCAGCTTTTACAATACCTAATTGGATAGGTGGAATAGTATCTGCAATATTAGTGGGACTAATAATTGCTGGTGGGATGAAAAGGATAGCGTCTTTTACAGAATTAATAGTACCTATTATGGCTATTATATATATTTTAGGAAGCATTTTAATTTTAGCTTTAAATTATTCTCAAATTATACCAGCTTTAAAAATGATATTTACATCAGCGTTTTCAGTACAAGCAGCAGCTGGTGGAGCTATAGGTGTTACTGTAAAACAGGCTGTGAGATTTGGTGTTGCTAGAGGATTATTCTCTAACGAAGCTGGAATGGGTTCTACACCTCATGCCCATGCAGTGGCTAAAGTAGATCACTCAGCTCAACAAGGGTTTGCAGCCATATTTGCTGTTATATTGGATACATTAGTAATATGTACTTTAACAGCGTTAGTGAATATAATAACTAATGCTCATACATTAGGATTAACTGGAATAGAAATGACTCAAAAGGCATTTAATTTAGGGTTAGGAAGTTTAGGTGATAAATTTATTGCTGTAAGTTTATTCTTCTTTGCATTTTCAACAATAATAGGATGGTACTATTTTGGAGAATCAAACATTAAATATATATTTGGAACGCGAGGTATACCAGTTTATAAAATAATAGTATTGATATTTATAGTAGCTGGTTCCTTTATTGCAGTAGATGCTGTTTGGAAAGTTGCAGATTTATTTAATGGTTTGATGGTATTACCAAACGTAATTGGTCTAATTATATTGGCTCCTCAAGCATCTAAAATATTGAGGGACTATGAGAATAACTTCTTAAAAAATAGAGGTAATTGATACTATCTTGATTATATAATTCGTGTATAATATAATTACCTTATATATAATATTAAGATGGTGGTGATTTGATGTTAATGAACAAAACAGTAAAGGACTTTGTTACACAGGTTGCATCAAAAGAACCTACTCCAGGTGGAGGTAGCGTTGCAGCTTTAGCAGGTAGTTTAGGTTCTGCATTAACAGCAATGGTAGGTAATTTGACAATTGGTAGGAAGGTATATAATGAATTAGATGACGAAATAAAAAAAGAAATGGATATTAAGTTTAAAGAATTAAATAAGAGCATAAAAAATCTGAACAACATAGTAGAAGAAGACACGAAAGCATTTGATAAAGTAATGGAAGCATTAAAATTACCGAAAGAGACAAAAGAACAAAGAACAAAAAGATCTGTTGCAATTCAAGATGGATATAAAGTTGCATTAGAAGTTCCTTTAAAATGTGCCGAAGAATGTTTCAAAGTATTAAAGAATCAAAAAGTATTTGCAAACTATGGGAATATAAATGCGATTACAGATGTTGGAGTAGGAACTCTATTAGCAACTACTGGACTTGAAGGTGCAATTTTGAATGTTAAGATTAATTTACTTAGTATAAAGGATGAAGAATTTAGAAACAATATTGAGAAAAAAATTGATAGTATTATGACAGATGGAACTAAACTAAAAGAAGAATTACTTAAAATTGTATATAAGAGATTAGGATAAAAGAAGCCAAAAGGCTTCTTTTTTCATCTATTTATTATTCATCAGTTAAGATTATATGGTATAATTTTATATATAGTGGAGGTGACGTTATGATTTATTTTGATAATGCCGCTACATCTTTTCCTAAGCCAGATGTAGTGTATGATTCGATTATGAAAGCTATGAAGGAGTATGGAGCTAATCCAGGTAGGTCTGGACATAAATTAGCATTAAGAATTGGTCGTGAGATATTTGAGACTAGAGAATTATTAGCTAAGTTATTTAATGTGGGAAATCCTATGAATATAATATTTACTTCTAATTGTACTGAGAGTTTAAACTTAGGAATTAAAGGTGTATTAAAAAGAGGAGATCATGTTATAACTACTTCTATGGAGCATAATTCTGTATTAAGACCTATTTCTGTATTGAAAAGCCAAGGAGTAGAAGTAACTATTATAGAAGGGGATTCTATGGGAAGAATAGATCCATCTAAAATTAAAAAGAATATCAAAGAAAATACCAAACTAATAATAAATACTCATGTTTCTAATCTAACAGGAACTATTATGCCTGTTAAATTAATTGGTAAAATTGCCAAAGATAACGGTATATATTATCTTGTTGATGCAGCTCAATCAGCAGGAGTATACGATATAGATGTAGATGAAATGAATATTGATATTTTAGCCTTTCCAGGCCACAAAGGACTTTTAGGTCCTCAGGGTACAGGTGGTCTATATATTAGGGATGGATTAAATATAAGGGAAATGAAACAAGGGGGTACAGGTAGTGTTTCTCATCTATTAGAACAACCTGAAATGTTTCCAGATAGATATGAAAGTGGAACCCATAATGGTCCTGGAATTGTTGGGTTAGGAGAAGGAGTAAGATATATTTTTAAAGAAGGGATTGGTAATATAAGGAAATATGAGGAAGAGTTAACTAAGCATTTTGTAGAAGAGGTTTTAAAAATAGATAATGTAAAGGTATATGGCCCTTTGGATGTAGAAGAGCGGGGTGCCGTTGTACCCATTAATATAGGGAATGAAGATTCATCGGAAATTAGTTATATATTAGATAGTAAATATGATATAGAAGTAAGGCCAGGGCTTCATTGTGCACCTATGGCACATAAAACTATAGGAACGTTTGAACAAGGAGTAGTTAGATTTAGTTTTGGACCATTCAATACCCATAAAGAAATTGAATTTGCGGTAAAAGCTATAAAAGAAATCTCCAGAGAAATATAGAGAAGGGAGAAATGCTAATGAAACAAGTTATACAATTTATCGAAGCATTCAACGTAGAAATAATATTATGTACGCTTCTGGCCTTTTTTATATTACTTATCTTATATATAATAGCTGAAGTTAGAATATCGAGGATGGAGTACAGATATAAGGAATTAGTACATGGTACAAAAGATATTAACATTGAGGAATTATTGATACAGAATGGGCATGACATAGATAATTTAAGAGAGGAAATATTAAAATGGAATAAAGAGTTAAGTAACTTAAATACAAAATTGACTTTTACAATTCAAAAAGTAGGATTTGTTAGATATAATGCATTTGCAGATATGGGTTCTGAACTTAGCTTTTCCATTGCATTTTTAGATGGGTTTTCAAATGGTTTTGTATTAACTAGTATTTATAATCGAGAACAATCTACTTGTTATGCAAAACCAATAAAAAATGGCAAATCTATATATCCATTATCAGTAGAAGAAATGCAATCTATAGATAGGGCAATTAAGGGAGATTTATTTCAAAATATAGTCTAATAGGGGGGCATATGGATAAGATACTTTTTATAATAAACCCAGTAGCTGGTGGAGGAAAGACAAAAAGCTTGGCTCCTATCATTAATAAAATTATGAAAAGTAGAAAAATTGAATACAATATTATTTTTACTACAAAACCGAAAGAAGCAACTGAAATAGCTCGATCAAATTTAAATAGAGGCTATACTAAAATAGTTGCAGTAGGTGGAGACGGAACCATAAATGAGGTAGCTGTAAGCTTAATAGGATCTGATAAAGTTACATTAGGAATAATCCCTAGTGGTACAGGTAATGATTTAGCTAGAACCTTGGATATACCCAATGATCCAAAGAAATCTATAGATATAATAATAAAAGGTAAAGTAAAGAAAATAGATGTGGGAACTATAAACAATAAAATATTCTTGAATATTTCAAGTATTGGTTTTGATTCAGAAATTGCTAAAAATACAGAGAAAGTTAAAAAGAAGATAAAATCGAGTTTTGCATATATAATCGGATTTTTTATTTCATATATTAATTTAAAAGATGTAGATGTAAAGTTGAAGATTGATGAAGTTTCTCTCAATAAAAAAATTTTCATGGCGGTAGTTGGAAATGGAAAATATTATGGAGGCGGAAGAAAGATATTGCCTATGGCTAACATAGAAGATGGGTTTTTTGATGTGTGTGTAGTAAAAAAGATGCCTAAATTGAAATTAATATTATTTTTTATTACTCTTTTAATGGGAATGCCAACAGTTTTTAAAAAGAATCTGGAAACATTTAGAGCTAAGAGCATAAAAATAGTGACTAAGGATCAAACTTATTTGAATATAGATGGTGAAATTGAAGATGTACAAAAAGAAACATTTTTTACTATGCAAAAGGAGAAGTTACAAGTTCTTATAAATGAATAATTGTATATTATTTGAATAAATCCCTGCCTAGAAATTGTAATATTAAAAGACTAGGAGGGTTTTTTTATGGAAGAATAACAATAGAGATGATAAGAAAGCCAAGCTATCTTAAAGCTATTTATTTTCTTCTCTTAAACTTTTATTATATAGTTTATAGAGACTTCTACTTATACCTTTTGAAATTATGTCTGCCATATTCATTACCAAGCTTAATCTTGTATTTTGTAATACCATATATTCCATCATGCCACATACGTTGACAACTGCTGTAATACTTATGTCACCAATTGTAGGAAGGTTTTTGTTGACCCCTAGACCAGGTTTTAATGGTCCTTTTTTAATATTAATATATCCAATTTTATCAAGAGTACCTAACGAAGCATCCACAGCTATAATAAAAGCTTCTCTATGGAGACGACCAATTTCATTCAATGTGTCATTTAAATTTTTTGCATGGATAGGATTGTCTAAAGTACCTAATAATTTAACATTATCATAATAATTTAAATGAGGAGTTAATTTATATCCAACTAAAGGACCAAGTGAATCTCCAGTAGATCTATCAGTTCCAATACACAAGATGATTAATTCCTGTGTACTTTTAATATTAGTACGTAAATATTCTAAGATTAGATTAGAAAATTTAATGCTAGCAAAAGGCGAATGAGTATCAATATAATTATTATTTGTTAAATTTAGCATATTGCCCTCCTATGAAAAGTAGATAGTCATATTAGTAAAACCTTTTCTTCAAATATATGATTTAGACGGATATAATAGAAGTATTTCCATTAACGAGATTATAAATACTAGAAAACAAATTAAATAACATTAAGGAAATATTTACAATTCATTAAGAGATGTTAAGAAATCTTAATAAATTATTTTTGAATTAAAATGTTAATCATGTTAGTAGATGAATTCGTTGAAATTACTAAATTTAGAGATATAGTATATTTATCGGAATAATGAATAGAATATATGTAGACAGGCTACTATAGTTGAAAAAAATATTTTCTGTGTTATAATGGGTTCATGAATTATTAAAAGTTACAAAAAGGTTACAGAAATCAACAACTTACATATGGTTTTAAGCTAATCCAATAATAGGGAGGTACTAAAACCATGGGAGATTCGAATCATCCTGGATCCAAAAGTTTTAATTTACTCATGGAGAATGGTAAGATACAAAAGAAATTAAAAGATTTAAAAAGGAAAATAGAGAATAGGTATAGTTTCAAGAGAGTAGTTATGGTACTTATGATAGCCGTAATTGCGACTCTCTTATTAGGAACCTATAAAATTAATGAGATAAAAACTAGAAGCTATACTGTGTATTATGGAGATGAAGAGGTAGGAACAGTTAGAAAAAAAGAAGAAGCTTTAAAAGTAATAGAAGATATAAAAACAATACTATCCAATACATATGATAGTGAAATAGTTTTAGGAAAAGATATAAGGTTTGAAAATACTCATGCTAAAGATGAATCATTAGTATCAGCTAAAGAGTTAAAGTCTAATATTCAATCTAATATGACATTTTTAGTAAGTGGATACGAGTTGTTAGTAGATGATAAGGAAGTAGGTTTTTGTAAATCTAAAGAAGAGCTAGAAGATATATTACAAACTATTAAAAAACCTTATCTGAATACAACTAATGAAAATAGCGATATCATAGATGTAAGTTTTGTTGAGGATGTTAAAATTAAACAGAAAGATATACCTTTAAATAAAATAAATGATAAGGAAGAATTATTGCAATATATTCAAACAGGAACAGAGGAAGAAAAAATTCATGTTGTAGAAGTAGGAGAAAGTTTGTGGACTATAGCTGAGATTTATGATATGTCTGTAGAAGAATTGGTAAAAGCTAATCCTGATAAAAATCCAGAAAAATTACAGATAGGTGATGAAGTTAAGCTAATGGTTCCAAAGTCTTTGATAACTGTTGCAACCATTGAAGAAGTTGAATACACGGATGAAGTTGATTACGAAGTTAAAATTGAATATGATGATGATATGTATAAAACTCAGAGCGATGTAAAGGTTAAGGGCTCAGAAGGTGAGACTAAATATTTTTCTAGAATAACAAAGCACAATGGAGTAAAGGTAGAAGAAGATATACTAAAAGAAGAGGTTATTAAGGAACCTGTTGATGAGTTAGTAGTAAAAGGAACTAAGGAGCTACCCAAAACAGCTGCTACGGGAGTATTCTTGATGCCAACCAGAGGATCTCTATCATCAAGATATGGAATGAGAAATGGACGTATGCATTATGGATTAGATATAGCGACAAGAACAGGTACACCTATTAAAGCTGCCGATGGTGGTAAAGTGGTTTATGCTGGCTGGAAAGGTTCTTATGGTTATATGGTCGAAATAAACCATGAAAATGGATATACTACAAGATATGCTCACTGTAGTAGTATGGATGTTAAAGTAGGGCAAAGAGTTTATAAAGGGCAAGTTATAGCAAGGGTAGGTAATACAGGAAGATCTACTGGTCCACATTTACATTTTGAAGTATTGAAAAATGGGCGAAATAGAAATCCAGCAAGTTATGTATATTAAAGAGGAAGGTATATCTTCCTCTTTTTATATATTTTTGTCAAGAAGGTATAAAACTAATAATAAAACTAGGAAGTTTTCAATTATATTATCTGTGGAATTAAATGGTTCTAACCCACTATTTCTTTTTAAATTTTCATCATTCTTTGAGTCTCCGTTAAATAGCTTTTGTAGATTTATTAAACCGGATCCTTGATTATCTATCTCATCATCTAAATCTATACATGAATCCATTAATTTTTTCTTTACTTCATTATGTGAAAGGGAATTATATTTATTCAATAATAAGGCTACAGATCCAGAAATTAATGGAGTAGCCATAGATGTACCACTTAACGATTTATATCCATCAGGCTTAGTATTTGATAATGAATTGATGCCTACGCCTGGAGCAACTATATCAGGTTTGGATAGGCCTTCATTTGTAGGACCTCTACTGGAAAAAGATGCAACAACGTCATCTGATGTATCAATGGTTCTCCTATGATCAACAGCTCCTACAGTGATTACATCAGGACTAATACCTGGTGACACTATAGTTTTTTCATTAGGACCGCTATTACCAGCCGCAGTTACAACTATCAAGCCAACTTTTGTAGCTTTTTTCACAGCGTTACACAATGGATCCTTATTACAATTGCTATTTGCAGGACTTCCAAAAGAAAGGTTTAATATCTTTGTATTGAATTCATCCTTAGTTTCGATCGCATAAGCAATTGCATCAATTATATCAGATGTGTTTCCGCTGCCATTATCATTTAAAGCTTTAATTGCTAAAATATTCGATTCGGGAGCTATACCAGAATATAAGCCTCTTGAAGAATAACCATTTCCAGCTATTATTCCAGCCACATGTGTTCCATGTCCATTATCATCATAAGCTGAAGTTTCATTATTTACAAAGTCTTTGAAATCTATAATTCTATTTACAGGTTTAGTCAAATCTTGATGAGGAGCTACACCTGTATCTATAACTCCAACAGTTATCCCTTTTCCTTTATATCCTTGTGCATAGGGAAATTGTGCTTCCATAGTTGGAACTGAAATATCTAATAGAGTATAAACTTCTGAATCAAAACTTATATATTCTATATTAGGGTTACTAGCCAATTTATAAATAGTTTCCGTATCTAAATCACAAGCAATTCCGTTAATTAAAGGTAAGCGTTTTTTAACATTTGTAGATACACTCATGATTCCATCCTCTAATCTATTGTCATCCTTTTTTAATTGAACAATTACTGGCAGTTTTTCATTGGATTGTGACATTATTTTTGCACCTAGTATAGGGCAAATTTTAGAATTATTTATTTTTCTCATATTAGACCCCCTTCCTTGTTCTATTCTATGCAATAAAGTATAAAATGTTCTTAAAAGAAAAAAAGCCCTTAAGGGCTTTTAAAATTACCTATTTTTTCTTACTATAATTTTATATATTTCGCCAATAACCAGTGGAATAAATGAAAATATTAAAATTATTCCCCAGTCATTCAATCCCAATGAATAAGTATCAAATATTGGCTGTAAAAATGGAACATATATTACTATTAGTAGTAGGATGAAAGCTAGTAGAGTAGAATATGTTAAAGTCTTGTTAGAAAATACTCCTATTTCAAATATAGTATGTTTTTCAGATCTACTCGAATAAGCTCTCAATAATTCAGCTGTGATTAAAGTAGCAAAGGTTATACTCCTTGCTTTTATTATACCTTCTGTACCATATGTGAATAGCCCCCAACTATATGCAAGCAATGCACCTGCAGAAATTGCAATGCTTTGTACAATTAAGGATTTAATCATATCCTTATCAAGTATAGGTTCATCAGGATTTCTAGGTGGTATATCCATTATCTCTGGATCACCCTTTTCCATACCAAGAGCTAAGGCTGGGAAACTATCAGTTACAAGGTTTAGCCATAATAGTTGTATTGGGATTAGTGGAACTGCTAAACCAAATAATATACTCAAGGTTACTATTAATATTTCACCTATATTACATGACAATAGGAAGAATACAAATTTTTTAATATTGCTGTAAATTATTCTACCTTCCTCTACAGCGGAAACTATACTAGCAAAGTTATCATCTGTTAAAATAACTTCTGCAGTATTTTTTGCTACGTCAGTACCGGTAATACCCATTGATACACCTATGTCCGCTTTTTTGAGAGCTAAAGCATCATTAACTCCATCTCCAGTCATTGCTGCAATTTCTCCGTTAGCCTTTAAAGCATCTACTATTCTTACCTTATGTTCAGGAGAAACTCTAGCATAAACTTTCTTATGTTTAACTAGTTCATTTAATTCTTCATCAGATACATTGTCTAACTCTTTACCCATTATAGCTTCGTCTTTATGGTCAGCCATACCTAACTGTTTAGCAATAGCATAAGCAGTTTCTTTGTAATCTCCTGTGATCATTACAGTATTTATACCTGCATCTTTACACTCTTGAATTGCCAATTTAGCTTCTTCTCTTGGTGGATCTATCATTCCTACTAAACCAACAAATATCAAATCATTTTCGATTGACTCAGGTGAGATTTCATCAGGTAGATTATCATATTGTTGAAAAGCCATGGCTAGAACTCTTAATGCATCACTTGAAAACTTACTGTTCATGTCCAGTACTTCTTTTTTCAATTCATCAGTAAAAGGTACTATTTCACCATCTATATAAATACTACTACTTCTATTTATTAATATATCCGGAGCACCCTTAGTAAATGAAACTACTTTATTTGGAATAAAATTCTTATGAAATGTAGTCATCATCTTTCTGTCGGAGTCAAAGGGTAATTCTTCTATTCTTGGATATTTATTATTTATCTCATCTTTATTTATACCAGCCTTACCTGCTAAGGTTACTAGTGAACCTTCAGTTGGATCTCCTAATACTCTATACCCATCTTCAGTTTCATCTATAGTTGCATCACTACAAAGTATTCCAATAGATAATAATGTATTTATATTACTGGATTCAGTTGGATTGATGGATTCTCTATTAATTATAAATTCTCCTTTAGGTTCATAACCTATGCCAGTTACATCAATTACTTTTTCATCCGTATAGGATTTTACAACAGTCATTTCATTTTGTGTTAAGGTTCCAGTTTTATCAGAGCAAATATAAGTAGTAGTACCTAAAGTTTCTACTGCTAATAATTTTTTTACAATAGCATTGCGTTCAACCATTCTATTCATGCCTAAAGCCAATACTATAGTAACTATGGCTGGCAGTCCTTCTGGTATAGCAGCCACTGCTAAGCTGATAGCTGTCATAAACATTTCTAATAGGTTTCTCCCTTGGAATAGACCTATACTAAACACTGCAATACATACTATTATGGTAATAATGCCTAAATATTTACCTAATTGATTTAACTTTCTCTGTAGAGGGGTGGTTTCATTTTCATAAGTTTGTATCATACTTGCAATTTTACCTATTTCAGTATCATGAGATGTATTGACCACAATTCCTTTACCTCTACCATATGACACTATAGTACTCATATAGGCCATATTTGTTCTGTCACCTAAAGACACCTCATCATCAAAGGTAATGTTTGGATCTTTTTCAACAGGGACAGATTCCCCAGTCAAAGAGGATTCATCAACTTTTAAATTAGATCCTTCAATCAATCTTAAATCAGCTGGGATAATATCTCCAGTCTCCAGAATGACTACATCTCCAGGAACTAAAGTATTTGCTGGAATTACTGATGTAGAACCATCTCTTAATACTTTTGCATTAGGAGCAGCCATTTTTTTCAGTGCTTCTAATGATTTTTCAGCTTTACCTTCTTGATATAAACCCAATATTGCATTGACAATTACTATGGCGATTATTACAATTGCATCAGTTTTTTCTCCAACCATATATGATACAATACTTGCTATAATAAGTATAATTATAAGAAAATCATTAAATTGATCTACTATTTTAGACCATAAGCTTCTTTTTGCTTCTTCCTTTAACTCGTTTAAACCATATTTTTCTAGCCTATTCTTAGCTTCATTTTGAGAAATACCTTTATCTATATTGGTACTTAGCTCAGATAGCAATTCTTTTTCGCTTTTTTGATACCATTCCAAAGAAAATCATTCCTTTCTATATTTGGTATTTAGTATACCACTATGAGTAAAAAAATAAAGCTTAAGTTGTTACTTTGTGGTAACTATTAAACAATGGGAGTAATACTTATAAAATATAATCTAATAAACAAAAAAGACCTTTGTTTGGATATTAATATCCAAACAAAGGTCTTGCTACCTAAAATAATAGGTAAGTTGACCGGGATTATTCCGGATTGACGATCAACCATTCAAAAGCTACTCCCCTTTGTTGAATTAATTATATACTATATATGTATATAAATCAATAGAATTTAATTTAAGTTTCCATATTTTTTTAAAGACTATAGAAATTTTCCTGTAGTCCTTTTTTATAATAATTATATTTTAAGCAGATCTAAGTTTAAAATATTGGTTTGACAAGTTAAATATATTGTTAGATAATTTATGCATAGGAAATAATATAAGCACTTCATTATAGAAGGTCTTAAGGTAAATATAAGAAAGTTAGACAAATATTTTTTTGATAAATGGAGTGATGTTTATGGACAAGAATATTTTGATAGTAGAAGATGAGAAGTCTATAGCTGATATTATAAAATTTAACTTAGAAAAGGAAGGTTATATAATTAATTTAGCTTTTGATGGAGAAGATGCAATAGATAAAGTTTATAAAATATCACCAGATTTAATTTTATTAGATATAATGCTTCCTAAGAAGGATGGTTTTCAGGTTTTAAAGGAGATTAGAAAGGATTATACGGTTCCAGTTTTAATGCTTACTGCAAAAGAAGAAGAAGTGGATAAAGTATTAGGATTGGAATTAGGAGCAGATGATTATATAACTAAACCTTTTAGCATGAGAGAGTTAATAGCTAGGGTAAAAGCAAATTTAAGAAGAACAGAGTATTCAAATGGAGAATTAAAAAATGGAGATGTATTAGAGGTTGGAGATTTAACTATAGATTTCAATAAATATGAAGTTAGAAAAAATGAAAAAGTTATAGGACTTACCCTAAGAGAATTTGAATTATTGAAATTTTTGGCTTCAAGTTTAGAACAGGTATTTACACGAGAACAATTATTAGAAGAAGTCTGGGGATATGAATATTACGGGGATATAAGAACTGTAGATGTAACCATTAGAAGACTTAGAGAAAAAATAGAAGACAAAACTGGACAGTATAAATACATAATTACTAAAAGAGGGGTAGGATACTATTTCAGGAGGAGCTAACCTATGTTTTCAAGTATAAAGTGGAAGTTTATCATAATATATTTTTTACTTGTACTTATGGCTATGGTAATCGTAGGGATTTTTATAGTACAAAGATTTGAAACACAACAGTTAGAAAATAGAACAAATACAATGGTAAAACAAGTAGAAACATTACTCAATACTTTTAGTGACTTATCTGAAGATGATTGGTTAGAATTAAGCGACGAAATTCAAAAT
Organism: Schnuerera sp. xch1; assembly: GCF_019931165.1. Classification (GTDB taxonomy): domain Bacteria; phylum Bacillota; class Clostridia; order Tissierellales; family Tepidimicrobiaceae; genus JAIOUP01. Next base: position 13,531 of record NZ_JAIOUP010000016.1, on the reverse strand, counting down.
AGTTTAAATGAATGGAGATTTAGTGGTTTTAGTGGTACTGAAACCTTGTACGTTATATATGATGCAGATATACCTAGAATAGTTGCCTCTTCTCATGTAAATTATGAGAATATAACAGGTCAAAATGCTCTTTCCTATAAATCTTTAGATCCTACTTTGATATTATCAGCATATGATGGAGAAAGAAGTGATAGGGTTAAGCAGGATGCAAATGAAAATACTGTACTTAAGCATTTAGCTTATCCTGTATTTAATAAAGTAGGTCAGGTAAAAGGGATTCTATATATAACAGATGACCTTAAAGATGTGTATAAGACAATAGATGATACTAAAACTATTTTAATTAATGCCACTCTGTTAGCGCTGTCAATAACTGTAATATTAGGATTTTTAATAGCAAGTAGCATAACTGAACCTATTAGAGATGTAACTAAAAAGGCTGAAAAAATGGCGAAAGGTGATTTTGACCAATTCGTTGAGGTGAAATCCAATGATGAGATGGGCCAATTAGCAAGTATGTTTAACTATTTAACGTTGAAGCTAAAGGATACAATACATGAAATGGACTTAGAGAAGAGTAAATTAGATACCATATTCAATTATATGGCAGACGGAGTTATAGCTGTTGATACTAATGGCTACATTATTCACGCTAATCCTGTTGCAGTTGATATATTAGAATTGGAGAATATACCTGAAAAAGGATTTTTAAGTCAAAATCTTCTTCCTATGAAGAAGATTAATTTAGAAAAGATAGACTATGAGGATTCTGATACTCTTGAGGGGGATCAAATAGCGAAGATAAATAACTCAATCTATCAGGTTAAGTATGCTCCTTTCCGCAATGAGAAAGATGATGTTGGAGGAGTTATAATTGTGTTTCAAGACATAACTGAACAGCATAAACTAGATAATATGAGAAAGGAATTTGTTGCTAATGTATCTCATGAGTTAAAGACTCCTATAACCACTATTAAATCATATACAGAGACCTTAATGGGATATGGAGACATAGATAGGGAGCTTTCACATAAGTTTTTAACTGTAATAGATGATGAATGTGATAGAATGAATCGGATAGTTAAAGATTTGCTTCAACTATCCAATTTAGATTATAATAAGACCAAATGGAACATGGCTGAATGTTCAATTAAAAGATTGATTGAAGATATTTGCTTCAAGCTTGATTTTTCAGTTAGAGAAAAAAATCATAATCTGAATTTAAACATTGAAGACGATCTACCAAATATTGTAATAGATAGAGATGGTATAGAACAGGTTATACTAAATATAATATCTAATGCAATAAAATATACTCCAAATAATGGAGAGATCAATATATCAGCGAAAAGGCAAAACAATAATATAGTTATTACTGTTAACGATAATGGTATAGGGATACCTGAAGAGGATAAAAAGAGGATATTTGAAAGATTTTATAGAGTTGACAAGGGAAGAAGTAGAGAATTAGGAGGAACAGGACTAGGATTATCTATTGCTAAACAGATAGTTGAAGCTCATGGTGGAAATATAATATTAAGATCTAAATATAATGTAGGTACTGAAGTAATAATAGTGCTTCCAATAGATAATCGTCAACTGTAATTTAATTTTAATTGGGGTGTAATAAAATTGTAATATATCTTATGTATAATCATGTAATAGTAGTATCCTCTTAATATAAGGTGAAGGAGGTTCAAATATGTGGAAAAGATTAGTAATAAGTTTATTTGTTTTTATGATAATTATCTCTATATCAACAATAGGATTTACAGCAAATGTAGATCCATCAAAATATGAAGTTGTTACTCCAAAAGATGAGTCTTCTTCCTCTAATAATAAAGCGATGTTAATATCAGGAAAGGCTCCTAAAGGGACAAATATAATGATCAAAGTTTATGGGGCAATTGATTTAACTGGTGAAGAATATTCATTGGCTAAATTGCCGAGACAAGAGGATTATATATTAACTTCTAGTTTAGATGTAGAGACTGGAGCATTAGGTTTTGCTGAGGAAGTAGAGTTAATTCATGGAATCAATAAAATCATTATTGATTTTAATGTTAATGGTATAGATCCAGAGGAGAGGATTATCTATTATTATGAAGTAGATAAATTAATTGAAACGTTAAGAAAACCATCTACAATACCTTCTACTAAATAATATACCATTGATGAGGAGATGATTAGTGTGTTGAAAGAAAGATTGAAGACTTTTCTACTCCTATCCTTGGTAGTACTCAGTCTATTTTTAATTAGACAATTCTGGATACAATCACCCTACGAGGCAATTGTTTTTGAAGATGAGGAAGAAAAATATACGGATTATTTATTTGCTGATATGATAAAACCAAATAAATATCTACTCAATTTTAATGAAAAAAGTCATACAATATTCTATAATGATGAGGATAATAATCTATGGACTGGTACTTATTCTTCTTTGGCGACTATTTTGTCTTCAGATGATATAGAAGCTTATGATATATCCAATGAAGAATTTTTAACCTATAACGATAGTAAGTCCATAGTTTTTTACTTTCCTGAAAAGTTTTATACCTATATATTAGCCCGTTCTTTAAATGTAACTAAGCCAAATGATATTACTGAAATGATTTCAGAAGTGGATAGTATATATGTTTATTTAGGTAGGGGAGAACCTTATATTGTATTTAGCCAAGGGGATCAACATTTAAAAGTGCATAGTGCAGATTTAAATGTTGATAATATTGAAGCTAAGTTGGATGAAGTAGAAGAGAGCAAAAATTATTCCTACTATTATCCTATGAAGGATACATTAGATGTTGACAATAATATATATATACCTTATAAAATGTCCAAAACTATGCCTTTAGTTTATGTAAAAAATGAATTAGATAGTAATAATATTCATGAAGTTAGGAATATAGCAGAAACATTTTTTGATAAAGACATTGATTATGTAAGAGAAATTATTGAGAATAATGGTTCCATACTATATTTGTATGATCAAAAAGTTTTGAAAATCAATGAAAATGGACTTTTAGAATACCTAGCTCCATTAGAAGAAGATGTTCATGAAAGAAATCTCTATATTAGTTTAAATACGGTTTCCGAGTTCTTATCTACTCATGTAGGAGGGCCAAAGGATATGTATTTAGCAGAGATTGAAGAAATTCAATCAGGAGAGGATTTAGGATATAGATTAACTTTTAAATATAGAATACGAGGTTTTCCTGTAGTATTGAAAAGCAATGTAGCTAAAGATTTTATTCAAATAGAAGTATTTAATAAACATATTAGAAATTATAAGAGATTTATTAGGGAAGATATGAATATAAAAGACTATGATGTGATGGACAGTAGCAAGATGTTATCAGCGTTCGATGTCATAAATATGAATTATGATTTATTAGAAAAAAATTATATTGAGGACAATAATATACCGATAGAAGATATAGATATCGAAATATTAACAGAAGTGGTTCTATCTTCTATTACGGATATTTCTGTTGCATATTTAGATCCTTGCCAAAAAGAGGAAAAGGAAGAACTAATTGGAGTATGGTTGTTGAACATGGAGAGTAGAACTTATGCTTTTGATGTATATGAAGGAAATTTAGTGCTAGATAGGAAACAATGAGGAAAGCTTGGATGGTGAAATGAATGGATTGGTCAAAGGCGAAGACCATATTGATAGTAGCTTTTATTATTACAAATATATTTGTTCTATATGTTATAATGGATGAGAAACCTGCAGATGAACCAACTGTCAGTAAAGAATTTATAGCAAATGTAGAACAACTATTAAAGGATAAAGGTATAAATATAGATACTGATATCCCCACAGATATACCTCATCTAAATTCAGTAATAGTAGAATTTGAAACTGCAGATGCTCAACAATTAAATAAAGATTATTTTAATAACAAAGGTATTATTGAGTATAAACAAAATATTAAGGAGATAAAAAAGGAGAATGAATCCATTTTAGTGATTAATGATAGACTTATCATGTATGAAAATAAAAGAGAAGAAGAAGTATATAAAGACCTTGATGAGGATAAGGCTATTGAGATATCTAAACAATTTATCAATAATGGAAACTTTGATACATCAGACATGAAACTCACTTTTATTAAAGAAGAAAATGGTGTTTTTTTCATAGAATACTCTAAGATATACGATGATATTCTTGTGGAAAGGACATTTACTAATTTACAAGTTGATAAAAGGGGTGTTAAAAGATTTGAGAGACAATGGTTAAACACCAAGGAATTAGGAAAAGTAGATATATATATTAGTACAGCACCAAAAGCTTTGTTAACTTTATTAGATATGCAAGAGGGTTATGATAAAAATATTACTGATATTTCTCTTTGTTATTATTTTGATCCTGAAAGACATGAATATCTACAGGAACCTGGAAAAGCAAAGCAGGGGAAAGCTATACCTGCGTGGAGGATTCAGTTTAATGATGGATATAAGATATTTATAGATGAGTATTTAAGAAGAATCAATTGATTCTTCTTTTTTTACATTAGTTTTTTGATAAGTTATATATTATAATATATATGTTATACATAAAATAGGTATTAGTATTGGAGGAATAAAAATGGGAATAAAGTTTTGTTCCCTATCTAGTGGCAGCAGCGGTAACTGTCAATATATTGAAACTGATAGGATGAAAGTGTTAGTAGATGGAGGTTTTAGTGGTAAAAAGATTGAAGGATTATTAGCGTCTATAGATGTTTTACCAACAGATATAGACTGTATATTTGTAACTCATGAACATATAGACCATATAAAAGGAGTTGGCATAATTTCTAGGAGGTATGATATTCCTATTTTTGCAAATAGGGATACTTGGATTAGTATGGGATCTAGCATAGGTAAAATAAAAACTGAGAATATAAAGATAATAGAAACAGAAAAGGATTTTGAATTGAAGGATTTAGGAGTATATCCATTTAGTGTATTTCATGATGCAGCAGAGCCTGTAGGCTATTGTTTTTATTATAAAAATGTTAAAATTAGTATAATGACAGATACTGGATGGGTAAATGATAATATGAAGAACATAATTAAGGGCTCTTCGCTTTACTTAATAGAATCAAATCATGATTTAAAGATGCTTAAAGAAGGCAGCTATCCCTGGTATTTAAAAAATAGAATATTAGGGACGAGAGGACATCTATCAAATTTGGATGCAGGTAAAACTTTGTCAGAAATATTGATGGGAAATGGAGAGATAGTACTGCTCGCTCATCTAAGCAAAGAAAATAATGAACCATCTCTTGCACATAGTACAGTTAGAGAATGCATGGAAGGTTATGGACTAAATGTAGATAAAGACATAGCTTTGGATTTAACTTATAGAGACAAAGCTACTAAGGTATATGCATTATAATTGATTGGAGGAATTTTGTATGTATTATGAAAAACCACCAAAAAGAAAGGGGATATTTTCTTACTTCATTGTAGCTTTAATCGCTGCCATTGTTGGAGGATTGGTTACTGCATATATTGCACCTACATATCTTTATGGAAAAGTAATTCCTTTACCAGATATTTATCAACAGAACAAATCACCTAATATAGCGCAAAACATAAATATTACACCAAACGAAGATATATCAGTAGTAGAAGCAGTAGCTAAAAAAGCAATGAGTTCTGTTGTTGGTATAACTACTGTTCAAGTACAAAGAGAATTTATCTGGGAAAGGGAAGTAGAAGGAATAGGCTCAGGAGTAATTGTAGATCCAAATGGCTATATACTCACTAACTCTCATGTAGTAGCTGATGGAGAGGCTAGAAGGATTAATGTATTATTTGAAAATGGAGATACAGTTGAAGGTCAAGTATTATGGAATGATGCAGCTTTAGATTTGGCTGTAGTCAAAGTTCAAATAAAAGGATTACCTGTTGCCGATCTGGGAGATTCAGACTCTTTAGAAGTTGGGCAGGTTGCTGTAGCAATAGGTAATCCTTTAGGTTTAGATTTTCAGAGAACTGTTACTGCAGGAGTTATATCAGGACTTAATCGATCTATAAGATTAGACGAATATAATGTAATGGAAAATTTGATTCAAACAGATGCATCTATTAATCCTGGGAACAGTGGCGGACCTTTGTTAAATAGTAAGGGAGAAGTAATAGGGATAAATACAGCTAAAGTTCAAACAGGAGAAGGATTAGGATTTGCTATTCCAATAAACACTGTAAAACCAATAATTCGGGAAGTAATTGATACTGGAAATTTTGAAACTGTGTATATGGGTATTGCTGGAACTGAAGTGGAGATATATGAAAGACAGCTAGGAGTTGACTTAGAAAGCGTTGATTCAGGAATTATAGTTTTAGAAATCTCGTCAGGTTCTCCTGCGGATAAAGCTGGACTTAGATCAGGAGATGTAATTACCGAGATAGACAATAGAGATGTTGATAGTATGAATCAGTTAAAAAGAATATTATATAATTATAAACAGGGAGATGAGGTTACAATTAATATTGTAAGAAATGGAGAACAGTTATCTATTGATATTGTATTTACCGAGGTACAGTAGGTTTTATAAAGATAGTTAGTATTGCATATACTATTAAAGATTTTCTGTGTTATTATATATTTGAGATGAGCGGAGCTGATAATATGTATGTAGTTTGTAATGAGCATTTGGAAGATGCAATTGAAGAATTTGTAGACGTATATGAACAGTCACCAGATATATATGAACTTGAAAAAGTTTCTTTTACAGATTGGGCTAGTCCTCATAGTTGTAATTATTGTGAAAAGATACCCAAATATTTGGTAGTTTAAAAACTATATAAGTTAATATATGATATAAATATGATAATTATAAATATTTAGAATGATATGGAGGTAAAAATGAGATTATTATTAGTAAATGATGATGGAATATATGCGGAAGGAATATATAAATTGGCACAAGAGTTAGAAACAGATTATGAATTGACAATTGTGGCACCAGACGATGAGAGAAGTGCTCAGAGTCATGCACTTACCATACGGAAACCTTTAATTGTTAAGGAGGTTAAGTTAAAAGGAATTAATTCAAAAGCCTATAGTGTTTCAGGGACTCCGGCCGATTGCGTAAGAGTAGCTATAGATAAGCTAATTACAGAGCCAATTGATATGGTATTATCAGGAATTAATAAAGGATTAAATGTAGGCATGGATGTGCTCTATTCAGGAACAGTATCTGCAGCTATAGAAGCAAATATATACAATGTACCATCAATAGCATTGTCAGCAGAATGGGTAAATGGAAATATTAATTATGATTCAACTGCTAAATATGGTAAATATATATTAGAAAAATCTAAGGATGAATTATTAAGGAATAATATAATTTTAAGCATCAATACCCCCTTTGTAGAGGAAAATCAAGTTAAAGGTATTAAAGTTTGTAAGGTTGGCGGAGTAGTATATGATTATTTTCTAATGGAAAATGGTGATGTAGAAGGCGAAACTATATTGATCACAGACAGTAGGAAACATAATGGACAAGAAGAAGATACAGACAGGCATTATGTTTCTCAAGGATATATAACTGTGACACCTTTACAGTATGATTTGACTAATTTCGAATTATTAGAAAAGGTTAATAGCTGGATATAGAGGTTATCAGTTAGGGGAAAGGCTCTTTAATTATTTTGTTTTTTATGAAAGCCTTTTTTATTTTTCTGATAGTCAATTGTTTAGTTAAAAAGTTTAGCTTTAGGAGGTTTAATATGATCCAATTTATTAAGAATATATTATTAAATTATGATATAAACGAAAATTTGTCTCTAATCTTATCCAATATAATAGCAGTTGGAATTATTATAATTATTTGCTTCATAGTTGATATAATTACAAAAAGATTTTTGTTGAGGATTTTAAGAACATATATTTCAAAAAGCAAAGTAAAATGGAATAATGTTCTTTTAAACAATAAAGTATTTGATATAATTGCTCGTATACCACCTGCGTTAGTTGTTCATGCTTTTGCTCCAGTATTTCCTATTTATCAAGACTGGATTCAACGTATTGCTTTTGCTTATATTGTTATTAATGTTGTATTAGCAATTGGTAAGACTCTTGATTCAGTAAATGATATTTATAGAGATTATGAAGTTTCTAGGATAAGACCTATTAAAGGATATCTTCAAGTTGTAAAAATAATTATAAGTGTGGCAGCGGCTATAGTAATCATAAGTGCTCTTATAGATCGTTCACCTTGGATTTTATTAAGTGGGCTTGGTGCCGCAACTGCAGTGATCGTGTTAATATTTCAGAATTCAATTCTAGGTTTTGTGGCTAGTATTCAGCTTGCTACCAACGATATGGTACAAATTGGAGATTGGATTGAAATGCCTTCGCATGGAGCAAATGGAGATGTCATAGATATTTCATTACACACTGTAAAAGTACAAAATTTTGATAAAACTATAATCACTATTCCTACGCATCTATTAATATCAGAATCATTTAAGAATTGGAGAGGGATGCAGGAATCAGGAGGTAGGAGAATAAAGAGGGCTATATATATAGATATAAATAGTATCAAGTTTTGTGATGAAGAAATGCTAGAGAAATTTGAAAAAATTCAATATATCAAAGAATACATTAACGGAAAGAGAAAGGAAATAGAAGATTATAATCAAGGCTATGATATGGATTCTTCGAACATTGTTAATGGGGAACATCTAACTAATATAGGTGTTTTTAGAGCATATATAGAAAATTATCTAAAGAATCATTCTAAAATTAGTAAAGATATGACCCAAATGGTAAGACAACTTCAGTCAACTGAGAATGGTGTCCCTATAGAGATATATGCCTTTACAAAAGGGACAGAGTGGACAGATTATGAAAAGACACAGTCAGATATTTTTGATCATTTATTAACCATTATTCACGAATTCGATCTAAAAATCTATCAAAGGCCAACAGGAAATGATTTAAGAAATATAAAGATGAATTAATTATAAAATATTTGAAAGGAAGAAGACATGAACATAAAAATAGTCGCTGTAGGTAAAATAAAGGAGAAATATATACAACAGGGGATAGAGGAATTTAAAAAGAGATTATCAAAATATTGTTTAATAAACATCATTGAGGTCAAAGATGAAAAGGCACCAGAGGATTTATCGGAGAAGGATATGGAAAAGGTAAAGCAAAAGGAAGGAGAAAGGATATTATCCAAGATTCCTAAAAATTCTTTTATAATAGCTTTAGCGATAGAAGGCAAGGGGCTATCTTCAGAAAAGTTATCTAAGAGAATGGAATCCTTAATGATTGATGGCATAAATGATATAACTTTTATTATAGGCGGTTCACTAGGGTTATCTGAAGAAATATTAAATAAAAGCAACTTCAAATTATCTTTTTCAAACATGACCTTTCCCCATCAATTGATGAGGCTAGTGCTGTTAGAGCAAATATATAGGGGTTTCAGGATTATGAGAGGTGAACCGTATCACAAGTAGTTAAAATTTATAATAATAGGAATTTTAAAAAGATTAAATTTGAATGGAAAAATTATATGAATTATTATACAATTCATATATGGATTTATGAAGAAGGCGGTAATTATATGTATATTTATTTTATATTATATGGCGTGTAACAACCTACAAGAGGTCCTCCTATTAAAGTTACTTTTTTAAAACTTAAAATATAAAGGAGGATATAGAGGTGGGGAAAATTTTAGCAAATAAAGAATTATTTGATTACTTAATTAATGAAGTAAACGAAAAGTTTGAAGGATGGGATTTTTCATATTTAGAATCAACAGGAAGAATGCAAGAGTTTCCACTGAGTTGGAGTTATAGAAGTAAAGTAAAGATTAGAATGTTTAGAACGTCTTCATTATTGGATATGGGTACGGGTGGTGGAGAATTTTTATCTTCATTAAATCCATTGCCTAAATATACTTATGCTACAGAGGGATATGAACCTAATATAATCATTGCAAGGAAAAGATTAGAGCCTCTAGGTGTAAAAGTATATAGAGTTGATGATGAATCCTTGCCATTTAGTGCTGAAACTTTTGATTTAATAATAAACAAACATGAATCCTATTCTGCTCAAGAAGTTAAAAGAATTCTTAAAAAGCAAGGAACTTTTATAACTCAGCAGGTTGGTGGTTTAAATGATAAGGAAATCAATGAACTTTTGGGTGTCCCTGAAAGTCAGTATTATAACTGGAATTTAGAAACTGCAATTAGTAAATTAAATGAAGTAGGCTTAAAGATAACTGAACAAAAGGAAGATATGGTGAAAACAAGATTTTATGATATTGGAGCCATCGTATTTTATTTAAAAGCAATACCGTGGCAAGTACCGAATTTTACAGTAGAAAAATATTTTAAAAGGCTAAAAGGAATTGATAATCTAATTCAAAAAGAAGGATATATTGATTTTACATGTCACAGATTTTTCGTTATAGCCAATAAAGAATAATAATTTTTATAATACCCTAATTTCTTAATATCAGGGTATTATTTTAATAAATGAACAATAAATATAATTATATTATAATCATGAATACATGAATCGTATTTATAGCGATACTCTAAACCGTACCATAAATAATTGCAATATGTACAATTCTATTGGCAAAGGGGAAGAAGAAAATGGATGAAAAAACTAAAGAGAATTTAGCAACTGGAATAGGGGTATTTATTTTTGGTATAAATTTTGTTAGTATGAAGTTCTTGGTAGACCATATTCCGAATTTTTCACTTATCTTTTTTAGGTTTGCAATAGCTTCTATTTCTTTGTTAGTTATAGATAAAATAAGAATCTATAAGGGAAGAATAATATGATTTAATAGCTTTTGTATTTTTGATCAAGGACTAAAAAATTTTATAGGAGAATGAAAAATGAAATTTAATACTAGAAATTTTTTAGAATTAAAAGGTAATCTAATATATTTAAAAAAATTGGATAAGGAATATATTGGAGAGTATTGGGAAAGTTTTAATAACTGTAGTTTAGAATCAAATATATTTACAGGTACACAACAGGTATTTAATAAATCAGACATTGAAAGGCATCTAGAAAACATATCTGTGGATAGAAGTAGAGTTGATTTTTTAATCTTTGCAAAAGAATCTAATAAAATAGTAGGAGAAGTTGTTATAAATGACATCTACAGAAATAACAGAAGTGCCGGTATTCGAATCATAATAAATAGAAAAGAAGATTTTGGCAAAGGTTATGGTAGCGAAGCACTGATTTTAGCATTGAATTATGGATTTGGGATGCTTAATTTGCATAGGATTGAATTAGAGGTATTTCCGTTTAATCAAAGAGCAATTCATGTATATAAAAAGATAGGCTTTAAAAGAGAAGGAATTAAGAGAGATGGAGCTTTTTACTACAATAAATACTACGATATAATTGTTATGAGCATATTGGAAGAAGAGTTTAAAGAGAAGTATATAGACAAAAGCGAGTCTTTAGAGATATTCCAGTAAAGTACCAAAGATGTGATAATCCTATGTCTCAGTATAAGGAATATGCTAGAGATGAGTTTGATAATTAATAAAAACCGCTGATAGCAAGTTACGATGAGTTGTATCATAAGTTATACAAGGGAGACTTTTGATCTCCCGTGTATAACTATAATAAATTGTTATTTAATGGTATAATATTTATATTAAGTATGTCATGCAAGTAGATTTATGCTTGTGCTTTGTGGTGAGTTGCGATTTATTTATATTTTGGTGGCTGGTCGTGACATATTTGGAAAGAATGCCGCCTCCACTCCAAGATTCAAGAAGTAACTCGACACGAGGGAAAATGGCCGTGAAGATCGCTATCGCTAAAATACACGGCTAAACGATTTTTTCCTCTTAGTCGGATATTTCTATTGAATCTTTCTGAAGTTGAGGCTTATCTTTCCAAATATGTCTCTACAAATCCTAAATAGAATAACTATTGATTTATATTCTAAATATAATAGATGCAAAAGGGATGGTTCCTTTTGCATCTTAGCAAATCAATTGTAAAAAACAATAAACTATGTAAAAGTCGTTATTCTGAGCATTAGTGAAGAGCCTAATATTCCATATCCGACCCCTATATTCATTACGCTTGTACCTAAATAAACCGGGGACTATCATCAAAGTATAAATAAGACACATAATTTATATATTACGCAACAGAAGTAGGAGGATATAATTTATGAAATCTATCGTTGTTAACAAGGAACGAAATATTGAGTTTAAGCGTATAACTGGACAAGATATGATAGAAGAAGTTAAACAACTTTTTTTAGAATATGCCCAATCACTAAAAATAGACCTTGCTTTTCAAAATTTTGAAGAAGAATTTAAGACATTACCAGGTAAATATGGACCACCCAATGGAGCCTTAATATTAGCATTAGTTGATGGCAAAAAAGCAGGGTGTGTTGCTCTTCATAAAATTTCTGAAAGTATATGCGAAATGAAAAGATTATATGTTCGTGATGATTATAGAGGATTGGGAATTGGCACAAGGCTTATTAATATAATAATTGAATACGCATCAAAAATGAATTATCAATATATTAGGCTTGATACTCTTCCAACAATGAAAACCGCTCAATTTTTATATACATCATTAGGATTTTATGATATTACTCCATATACATATAATCCAATTGAAGGAACAAGGTATATGGAGTTAAAATTAGAAGATTAATTTTTTATCTTTCTGAATAGGGTTAAGATGCAATATTTATATATTATGCAACAGTAGGAAAATGTGTATTAGTTAAGTTATTTGATAGAGGGATGCTTACTAAAAAATAGAATTTATTTAGAAAAGGAGATTTGCCATGGTAAGGGATGATATGGTCCTGTTGCGTGTTTTCTCACATCCAGATGATGAATCTTATACCTTCCACATCTTATAATATGTGGGTGAATTATTTTGACGGAAGTTGTATTCAATGTTACTGATATAGGGATGTATGAATGAATAGTAGAAGGAGATGTTATAAGAGATTTTTTAATAGGGGGTATATTATCTTGCAAATATTATAGTGATTATACAATAAAAGAGATTAATAATAATTTAATTATTTATAGTAAGGTAAAAGGTGTTCTCATCAAAACTGAAATAGAAATAGAGACTTACAGGTGCGTTAATGGGTGGAAAGTTTCAGCTTTTTATTTCAGAAGATAATATAGAATCTATTGATATAAAAGGGGTAGGACTGGATTATTATTTATGATTTGGCTACCATATCCTGAACCATAAGCTATATCTAAGATTCTTCTTTTAACAAACTTCTTTACAGATTCATATCTAACTATATGCTCATCAAAGATCTATTCTTTGGATTCATGTCCTTTGGAATTATTCCTTCTTCAGTATATTTCATATATAAGCTCCTTTCTAAAGAAATAATAGGGTTTACATTAAGTTATTTAAATAATAAAAACATTATATAACAGATTATAATACAATAAACGGGGCTGTTTCATAACTTATTTATAAGTTATGAAACGCCTCTTTTTCTATATTCTAGTTGTCAACTATATTTCATAA
>NZ_JAIOUP010000015.1 GCF_019931165.1 Schnuerera sp. xch1 | reverse complement strand
AGAATATCGAAACCATGCATCCATAAGTGCATAAATTTTTAATTAATTTAGTTGTCTACTTGACATGGGGCAGTTCATTTGATCGCCCTTTTATTAATCTTTTATGTTTTTTTTACTTCTTCTAACATTTTAGATATGAGAGTACCTGCAGATTTTTTTGTTAGCTTATTGTAGTTAACAGTTGCGTTTAGTTCATCTGCCAATTTTTTAATTGTTTCTAATTGTCTTTTAGTAGGAGGATTATCTACATTAGTCATATAGGTTTCTTCCTCACTAACATTATCATCATCAATTGATAGTTCTTCAAAGGCAGTCATTCCAACATTGGTTAAATCTCTAAGAGCCCTTGCTTTAGCACGAGTAGATGCCATTCTAATTAAATGAGGTACTATTCTCGAATTAACGGATCTAGGGCTAGCATCACCTAAGTCAGTGAAAGTTTCGTTATCAGTTGTAGCAGTAGCTTTACAAATTGCTATCATGCCGTTTTCTTCTGTTGGGATTTGTATTAGTTCTACTTCAATTGATTTTAAATTCATTTGATGACCAAGATCTAATAATCCCTCATAGGTGACATAGGATTTGCCTTGTAAATTTATGATAAATTTTTCGTTAATATTCATTAAATCACCTCATCTATATTTTAAAGAAATTACCAGATTTTAAACGTGGTAATATTATGTAATATGATAAAATCATAAGATGATTTAACGATATTTTAATAAATTTATTCTGTTAAATATAAGATACCTAGTTTTACTGTATTTTCTATAGCTTCCTTATGAGTTCTTTCAAATGAATGAGATGCATCGACTCCAGGACCAATTAGTCCAACTTTGATATCATAGCCTGACTTCAATGCTGCTGAACCGTCTGAACCATAATAGGGATAGATATCAATTTTGTAACTTAAATCATTTTTTTCTGCAAGATTAACAAGTTTCTTTTTAAGTTCTAAATCATAAGGACCTGAGCTATCCTTTGCGCAGATTGTTACACTATATTCGTCAGAAGATTGACCTTTTCCAGGAGCCGCCATATCTACTGCAATAAATTCAAAAGTTTTATTAGGAATAGCTGCACTAGCGCCATGTCCGACTTCTTCATAATTGCTTATAAAGAAATTAGTAGTATATTTAGGTTTAATATTATTATCAACTAGATATTTTGCTATACCCAACAGAGAAGCAACTCCAGCCTTATCATCTAAATGTCTAGATTTAATGAAACCGCTATTTGTAATAGTTGTTCTAGGTTCAAAGAATACATAGTCTCCAATATTGATTCCAAGATTTTCAATATCCTTTTTAGAGGACACCTTCTCATCTAGCCTAATTTCCATATTCTCCATGTTTCTTTCTATTTCTTTCGTCTCTTGTCCATGAACATGAGATGAAGCCTTAGTTGTGAGTATAGTACCAGAATATAGGTTGTTATTACTATTTTCTATATAAACATATTCACCTTCTACAGTATTCATAACATAGCCACCAATTTGTGTAAATTTGATTCTTCCACTGGACTTTATTTCTTTTACCATCCCACCAAGAGTGTCAACATGAGCAGAAAGGGTAACTTCCTTATTTTGATTTTTACCTCTGATGGTAGCAATTAATGCTCCCTTATTTGTCATATATGTACGTATACCTAAAGTTTTAAATTCTTCATTTACAAAGTCAATAGCCTTTTTTGTATTCCCTGAAGGACTTGGGATTTTAAGCAAAGATACTAATCTTTCTACTGCATAATCAACATTTAATTCCATAAAAAGCCTCCTTTAACTTTATATATACTATTATAATACTATATTATAGTCGATATTTAAAAATTATTTAGCATAATATTCTTATTTGTAGTATAATAACTTTAATATCCGTATAGTTATTATTAATAGGAGATGGTTTCAGTGTTCGAAGAGGTTAGCGCTGGGGGTGTTGTTATATTTGGCAATGCAATATTGTTATTGAAAAAATTTAATGGAGATTGGGTATTGCCTAAAGGGAGAATAGAAAAAGATGAAGATATTCGCGACACTGCTATAAGAGAAGTATTTGAAGAGAGCGGAGTAAAAGCAGAGATTATTAGATATATAGGTATGGTCCATTTTACCTATAAGAATATTAAAGGAAATGAAACCGTTTACAAGACTGTTCATTGGTACCTTATGGAAACCAATAGTATGGAATCTGTGCCTCAAAAAAGAGAAGGCTTTGTAGAAGCTCGATTTGTCCATAAGGATAAGGTGATAAAACTGGTAAAATATAGGGATGAAAGAAAGATTATAAAAAAAGCTTTAAAATTTTTATAAAATGGAAGTAGGAGAGATAAAATGTCTTTTTCATCAATTACAAAAAATGAAATATCGAGATTATCTATTGACAATAGATGTTGTGCTATAGCTGAAGTTGCAGCTATTGTACGAATGAATAGTACAATACAAATTTCAGGAATGAAGAGAATAAGTTTAAAATTTGTTACTGAAAATGCTGCTGTTGCCAGAAGGATATTTACTCTACTCAAGATGCTATATAAGACAGATGTTGAAGTAATGGTAAGAAGAAATAGACAATTGAAGAAAAATAACAATTATTTAATAGTTGTACCTAATGGGAATATGACAAAGAAAATATTAAAAGATATAGGATTTATAACAGACGAAAAAGATAGTGATTATGTCGTTGCTTATAGAGCTCCGAAGGTTTTAGTGAAGAATAGGTGTTGCAAAAGAGCTTATATAAGGGGAGCATTTTTAGGTGGTGGTTCTATAAGCGACCCAGAAAAGTCCTATCATTTAGAATTTGTTACCAATAATGAAGAACATAGCGATGATTTACTAGAAATAATAAATTCATTCAATTTAAATGCTAAGGTAGTTATAAGAAAGGAAAACCATGTAGTATATTTAAAAGAAGGAGAACAGATAGTAGATGTGCTTAATATAATAGGTGCTCATCAATCACTGCTTAAATTTGAGGATGTGAGGGTTTTCAAGGATGTTAGAAATAATATAAATAGGCTTGTAAACTGTGAAACTGCTAATTTAAGTAAAACTATAGACGCATCTATAAGACAAGTTGAGAATATTGAATATATAGATAATAAGATTGGAATCGATAAACTTTCTGTAAACTTGCAGGAAATAGCACGATTAAGATTAGAAAATAGAGATGCTAGTTTAAAAGAATTAGGAGCTATGCTTAAATCACCTGTAAGTAAATCAGGAGTCAATCATAGATTTAGAAGGATTGAAAAAATTGCTGAGGATTTGAAGAGAAAGGAGAAG
The DNA here is from genome assembly GCF_019931165.1 of Schnuerera sp. xch1. Classification (GTDB taxonomy): domain Bacteria; phylum Bacillota; class Clostridia; order Tissierellales; family Tepidimicrobiaceae; genus JAIOUP01. Next base: position 48,869 of record NZ_JAIOUP010000015.1, on the reverse strand, counting down.
TAAAATTGATATCAAAAAATGTAATTTTAAACAATGAAGTAGGACTACATGCAAGACCAGCAGCAGTATTTGTGCAAACTGCAAATAAGTTTTCTTGTAATGTATATATAGAATTCAATGGCAAAAAGGTAAATGGTAAGAGTATTATAGGGGTTATGTCTTTAGGAGCATTTGATGGAGAAGAGATTACTATAATAGCAAATGGCGTAGATGAAAAACAAGCTATTGAAGAGTTGATAGACCTAGTAGAAAATGGTTTAAATGATCTATAAATAATAACCCCTTATATATAAGGGGTTATTATTTATCATTAGATTATTTTATTAATCACGTTTTCTATTAACGATAAGTCTATTACTCTAAAATCAGCAAGTATTTCTTCAGGCCAATTAGGTGTAGGCTTGTTATCTATAAATTTTTTTGTTGTATTAATACTATCTTCAATTATCGTTAAACTATCATAATCCATTTTATTTTTTTCTTTACTTATCATTATTGTTTTATAAGGCGTTTCATTAGGCTTAACACTACCTGATAGGGGATGCGTGGTTAGTTTATGCCCATTATGGATTTGATTTCTTACATATTTTAGTACATCCAAGTAAGTATACTTTTCATTATATACTATTTCAAAATCATCTTTGTATTTTTCATAAACATCTTTGTTGTTTGTAACTATTATATCGTTCATCTTTAGACCTCCAAAACTTTTGATATATTTATTTTATCATAAAAATCACATCAATAACAGATTATCAGATTGTAGTTTTATTTATATCTATTTATGATAAAATATAGGTATAAATAAAATCAGGAAGGGTTTTACTATGGAGTATAATAATAAATTTGTTCATTTACATGTGCATACGGAATATAGTTTATTAGATGGTTCTAGTAGAATAGGGAATCTATTAGATAGGACTAAGGAATTAGGCATGGATACAATAGCTATAACAGATCATGGATCTATGTTTGGAGTGATTGATTTTTATAAGAAGGCTAAAGAAAAAGAAATGAAGCCAATATTAGGTTGTGAAGTCTACGTCGCTATGAATAAATACACTGAAAAGGAGCCTAAGGATAAAAATCAATATCATTTAGTATTATTAGCCGAAAATAATACTGGATATGGGAATTTAATAAAAATAGTTTCAGAAGGATACGTTAATGGATTTTACTATAAACCAAGAGTAGATCATGAAGTATTGAAAAAATATAGTGAAGGAATTATAGCATTAAGTGGATGTCTAGCTGGAGAGGTACAGCAATATTTACTAAATGGAAATTATGAGAAGGCTAAAGAAATATCCCTTAAATATAACCAGATCTTTGGACAGGATAATTTCTTTTTGGAATTACAAGATCATGGCATGGATGAACAAAAAGAAATAAATGATAAACTGATAAAGTTAAGCAAAGAAACTGGTATACCATTAGTAGCAACCAACGATGTTCATTATTTAAAAAAAGAGGATGCAATAGTTCATGATACTCTTTTGTGTATTCAAACTGGGAAGACTATTAATGAAGAAGATAGAATGAAGTTCCCTTCAGATGAATTTTATCTAAAATCTTACTATGAAATGGAAAGCATTTTTAGCAATATAAAGGAAGCTTTAAGAAATACAGTATGGATAGGTGAAAGATGTAATGTTGATATAGATTTTGATACGTTACATTTACCTGAATATGAGGTACCAGAAGGGTATACTAATGTAGAATATTTAAAAAAGCTTTGTATAGAAGGATTACAGAATAGGTATGAAAGGATCACCTCGGAAATAAGGGATAGATTTGATTTTGAATTTAATACTATAGTAGAAATGGGATATGTGGACTATTTTTTAATAGTATGGGATTTTATTAAATTTGCAAAGGACAATGGAATAATGGTAGGACCTGGTAGAGGCTCTGCAGCGGGAAGCATTGTATCCTATGCAATAGGAATCATTGACATAGACCCATTAGAACATGATTTATTATTTGAAAGGTTTTTAAATCCTGAAAGGGTATCAATGCCGGATATAGATATAGATTTTTGTTATGAAAGAAGAGAAGAAGTGATAGATTATGTAGTAGAAAAATATGGAGAAGATAGAGTAGCACAAATAGCTACATTTGGTACTATGGCTGCTCGTGGGGCTATACGAGATATAGGTAGAGCAATAAATATGCCTTATGGGGAAGTTGACTATATAGCCAAACAAATACCTATGGAATTGGGTATTACAATATCAAAAGCGTTAGAAATAAATAAATCTTTAAGAGAAATGTATGAGTCGAGAGATGAGATTAAGCATCTCCTTGACTTAGCTATGGCGGTAGAAGGATTGCCAAGGCATACATCTACTCATGCAGCAGGAGTGGTAATTTCAAAGGAGCCTATTACTAATTATGTACCTTTATCGAGAAATAAAGATGCTATTACTACACAATTTAATATGATAGAATTAGAAGAACTAGGCCTGTTGAAGATGGATTTTTTAGGGTTAAGAACTTTGACAGTTATTAGGGATGCTATAGATTTAGTTGAAAAAGACCATGGAATCAAAATAGACTTTTCTGATTTAAATTACGAGGATTCAAGAGTTTTAGAAATGTTTGCAAGAGGAGATACCCTGGGTATCTTCCAGTTTGAAAGTGCTGGCATGAGACAATTCTTAAAGGAATTAAAACCAAGTAAATTTGAGAACTTAATAGCAGCCAATTCTTTGTTCAGACCAGGACCAATGAATCAAATTCCTCAGTATATTGCAAATAAGAATAATCCTGATAATATAGAGTATTTACATTCCAAACTTAAGCCAATTTTAGATGTAACTTATGGTTGTATTGTATACCAAGAACAGGTAATGCAGATAGTAAGGGACATTGGCGGATTCACCATGGGGAGAGCTGATTTATTAAGGCGTGCCATGGGTAAGAAGAAAATGGGTGTAATGGAGGAAGAAAGAAAGAGATTTATATATGGAGAAACTAATGAAAAAGGCGAAGTAGTGATAAGTGGAGCATTAAGAAATGGGGTAGATGAAAAAACTGCTAATAAAATATATGATCTGATGATTGATTTTGCTAAATATGCCTTTAATAAATCTCACTCAGCAGCTTATGCAGTAGTAGCTTATAGAACTGCTTGGTTGAAATATTACTACCCTGTAGAATTTATGGCCGCTCTAATAAGTAGTGTAATGGGGAATACAAATTCTGTTTCGCTATATATTCAGGAGTGCAAAAGACTAGGAATAGAAGTATTACCTCCAGATATTAATGAAAGCTTTAAAAAATTCACAGTGGTAAACGGGAAGATTAGATTTGGACTAATGGCAGTTAAAAATGTAGGAGAAGGTTTGATAGATGGAATTATAAGAGTAAGAAAGGAATCTCCATTTAGTAGCTTTACAGATTTTTGTGAAAGAATTGAAAATATTAATCCTTCTTTGATGAATAAAAGAGCCATAGAAAGTTTGATAAAATGTGGAGCTATGAATAGTTTAGGCGGAAATAGAGCACAGTTATTGGCTATATTTGAAAAGACTATAGATGGTATTCATTCAGATAGAAAGAGAAATATAAGAGGACAGTTTTCAATATTTGAAACAATAGACACTAAATTGTCAGAAGATAATTTACCAGATTTAAAAGAGTTTTCACAAAAGAATTTATTAACTATGGAGAAAGAGACATTAGGAATATATATAAGTGGGCATCCTCTAAAGCCTTATGAAGAGGAGTTAAAACAAATTTCTACAATGAATACTTCAGAGATATTGCAAGTTCAAGATCATTTAGCAGATGCTATATCTAGAAATATAGATGGAAAAAGAGTGAGGATAGGTGGTATTGTAAATACAAAGAAGAATAAAATAACTAAGAACAATAATATGATGGCATTTATCACTTTAGAAGATTTATATGGTGCAATAGAATGTATTGTATTTCCAGCTACTTATGATAGATATAGTAGATTGATAGAGGAAGATAGTCTTGTAGTAATTGAAGGAAAGATTAGTGCAAGTGAAGAAGATGAACCTAAAATAATATGTGAAAAACTTACTCAATTAGCTAAGTATAAGAAAGGAAAAGTCTATTTAAAGATTTGTAAAGGAAAATCACTAGACACATTCGAATCCATAAAGGAAATACTATCTAAATACAGAGGAGAAACTCCTGTGTATGTATACATGGAAGAGAGTGATAAAACAGTTATGGCTCAAAGAGATTTGTGGGTTGACAAGAAACAAAAATCATTATTTGACGAATTAGCTAAAATGTTAGGAAAGAATAATGTTAGGGTTTCATGAAAAAATTGTAGCAAAATTATAATATAATTATAAATATAAGGATTTAGATGTCATATTTTTTAATATGTAGTTAGGAGAATGTAAAGATGTGGACTGCAGTTTATTTAGCTACAGGATTGGATGCAGCGCAAAAAATTGAGAAAGCATTAAAAGAAGAAGGATTTTTAGTAAAGTTAAAGTTATTTTGTAAAGAAGATGATCAAGATTTATATGAAGTATTGATTCCTGAGTTTGAAGCTGATGAGATACAAGCAGTTCTATTTGATTTAGAAATTATTTAAATATTTATTAATATAGGAGGACAAAGTATGAAAACAATAGGAATTTTAACAAGTGGAGGAGATGCTCCTGGAATGAATGCCGCCATTAGATCCGTTGTGAGAACATCTATTTATAATAAATTAAATATTCTAGGGATAAAAGAAGGATATAATGGACTTATCAATGGAAAGATAGAGGAGATGAATTTATCTTCTGTGGCTGATATAATTCATAGAGGCGGAACTATGTTAAGGAGTGCTAGGTCAGAGGAATTTATGAATGAAAAGGGTTTTAACAAGGCAGTAAACATATTAAGAGTATTTAATATTGATGGATTAGTGGTGTTAGGAGGGGATGGTACATTTAGAGGTGCAAAAAAATTAAATGACTCAGGAGTACCAACTATATGCATTCCCTGTACTATTGATAATGATATGGGATATACTGATCATACTATTGGATTTTATACTGCAGTAGAAACTGTTATAGATGCGATAAGCAAGTTAAGGGATACATCTACATCCCATGGAAGGGCTAATATAGTTGAAGTAATGGGTAGAGAATGTGGTGATATAGCTCTTTATGCAGGACTAGCTGGTGGAGCAGAAAGCATAATTGTTCCAGAAGTTGAATTTGATATAGATGAAGTATGTAAAAGAGTGATCCAAGGTAAAAATAGAGGTAAACTACACCATATAATTGTATTGGCTGAAGGAGTGGGAAATGCATATGAGGTAGCAGAATCAATTCAGGATAAAGCTGATACAGATACTAGAGTTACTATACTTGGACATATTCAAAGAGGTGGTATGCCTACAGCCTATGATAGGATTTTAGCAAGCAAAATGGGAAATAAAGCAGTGGAATTATTGATATCTAATATAAGTGGAAAAGCTTTAGGAATAAAATGTAACGAAATATTCAGTATAGACTTAGAAGAAGCATTGAATACTAAGAAAGATTTTGATACATCTATGTATGAAATAGCAAAAATACTTTCAATTTAAGCTGAGGGGTGATATTGTGAAAAGAACTAAGATTGTTTGTACTTTAGGTCCAGCATCTGAAAAAGAAGAGATTTTAAAAGAATTATTTTTAAACGGATTAAATGTAGCTAGACTTAACTTTTCGCATGGGAATCATAAGGAACATAAGAAGAGAATGGATTTAGTAAAAAAATTAAGGGATGAACTAGAACTTCCTATAGCGATAATGTTAGATACAAAGGGTCCAGAGATTAGGTTGAGAAATTTTAAAGAGGAAGAAACCATATTATCTGATGGAGATTCATTTACTTTAACTACGAGAGATATAGAAGGTGATCAGTCTATAGTCAGTGTTTCATATGAGGGATTAGCAAATGATGTTAAAGAAGGAGATAAAATATTAATTGATGATGGTTTAGTAGAATTTAAAGTTCAGGAAATTGTTAACGGAACAGATATTAAGTGTACTGTTCTCAACGGTGGGACACTAAAAGACCATAAAGGGGTAAATGTACCTAATATCCCTATTAACTTGCCAGCAGTGACAGAAAAAGATATTAGTGATATAAAATTTGGTATAGAAAATGGTGTGGATTTTGTGGCTGCTTCATTTATTAGAAAAGCAGATGATGTGTTACAGATAAGAAAAGTGCTAGAGGAAAATAATGGGGAGCATATAGAAATTATCTCTAAAATTGAAAATCAAGAAGGTGTTGACAATATAGACGAGATAATTGAAGCTTCAGATGGGATAATGGTAGCGCGAGGAGATCTAGGGGTTGAAATAGAAGCTGAAGAGATTCCACTTCTTCAGAAAAAAATCATTAGGAAGTGTAATTTAACTGGTAAACCGGTAATTACAGCTACTCAAATGTTAGATTCTATGATAAGAAATCCTAGACCTACAAGAGCTGAAGTGACTGATGTAGCTAATGCAATACTTGATGGAAGCGATGCAATAATGTTATCAGGAGAAACTGCGGCAGGAAAGTATCCAATAGAAGCCGTGAAGACAATGCATAATATAGCAATTAGAACTGAAACATCTTCTGAATATTTAGATATACTGAAATCTAAGAGGAAGCTAGATGATCATATATCAACAACTAATGCCATTAGTAGAGCTACATGTACTACGGCAGAAGATTTAAAAGCAAGTGCTATAGTAACAGCTACTTCATCAGGATATACATCTAAATCAGTATCCAAGTTTAGACCAAAAGCTCCAATAATAGCAGCTACTACATCTGAAAGGGTTATGAGAAAATTAGCTTTAGTATGGGGAGTTTATCCTGTTTTATCTATTAAGAGTAGTAATACAGATGAAGTTATAGATATGTCAATTCATAGTGCAATGTTAAAAGGATATATAAAAGAAGGAGACTTAATAGTTATAACAGCTGGAATACCTGTAGGTGTTTCAGGAACTACTAATTTATTAAAAGTTCATACTATAGGTAAAGTATTATTAAAGGGAACAGGCATAGGTAAAGAATCTGTTTGTGGAAAGGTTTGTATTGGAAGTCATAAAGAAGATTTGAAAAATAAGTTTAGAAAAGGAGATATATTAGTTTGTGAATACACAGATAAAGATATGGTAGAATATATGGTACAAGCTGAAGCTATAATAGTTGAACAAGGAGGATTAACATCTCATGCAGCAATAGTTGGGTTGAACTTTGAAAAATCAACAATAGTAGGTGCTACAGATGCTACTAGAGTATTAAAAGATGGTGATATAGTAACGGTTGATGCAGTTACTGGATTAGTATATAAAGGAGAAGCTCAAGTTTTATAAAGGTGGTCAGAATATGGAGAATACTACAGTAATAAGAGTAAGATATAAAGAAACCGATCAGATGGGGATTGTATATAATGGCAATTATTTTACATGGTTTGAGATAGGTAGAACAGAATTACTTAGAAGTATGGGTATGACATATGTGGAGTTGGAAGACAGAGGAATACTAATAGCTGTAATAGAAGCAAATTGTAAATATATAAAGCCAGCTAAGTATGATGATGAGATAATAATAAAAACAAAATTGGTGAAACTAACAGGTGTAAGATCAGAATTTGAGTATTCTATATTTGAAAAAGATGAAAATGTATTATTAGCAAAAGGTTATACTATACATGCATTTGTAGATAAGAATATTAGGCCTATAAATATTAAGAAAAAACATAAAGATATCTGGGAGTTGTTAGGAGATAAAATATGAGAAAACTAATTTTGTTAATGCTTATTATTCCTATATTAGAACTATATATATTGATTAGATCATCTCAAACCATAGGATTCGGTAATACTCTAATTATTGTAATTTTAACAGGAGTAGCAGGATATTATCTAGCAAAGACTGAGGGGAAATTAGTGATTCAAGATATAAATAGAGAAATGGCGAGAAGAAATATACCTGGAGATGAAATTTTGGCAGGATTAAGTATATTAATAGGTGGATTTTTGCTATTGTTACCAGGGTTTGTAACAGATATAGTCGGTATAACTATGGTATTACCTGTGACTAGAGATTTTTATAGGGGTTATTTTAAAATAAGGATAGAAAATATGATTATGAAAGGTTATACTAGGTTAAGAATTAGGTGGTAACTATACCATTAAATGTATATATATAAAAATGTTGGGTATAATCAAGAAAGGCAAAAATAGGGGAACTGATTCTATAAAGGCACGTTTCGTGCCTTGTTTTTTTGAAAGGAGTATTTATGATGAATTTTAGAATAGGAGATAGAATAAGATCAGAAATTATCGATATAAATAATAAAGGAATGGGTGTAGGTAGATACCAGGGATTTACCTTTTTTATTGAAGGCTGTACCTTAGGAGATAAGGTATTATTTGAAATAGTAAAGCTTAAAAAACGATTTGGAATAGGTAAAACACTAGAAATATTGGACGAGTCGCCATATAGAGTAGAACCTAAATGTGAATATTCTGCTCAGTGTGATGGTTGTGAACTACATAATTTGAAATACGAAAAGCAATTGGAGTTAAAAAAGGATATTGTAAAAAATAATTTGAAACGGATAGGAAAAATAAAAAATGTACCAGTTAGAGATACAATTGGAATGGATTATCCCTATAGATATAGAAATAAAGGAGAATTTAAAGTAGGTAAAAATTTCGAAATAGGCTATTTTAAAAGAGAAACCCATGACATATATCCAGTAGAGAAGTCTATCATCCAGAAAGAGACTGTAGATGTGATAATAGAGTTAATAAAGGAATATATGAAAAAATACAAGGTGGAAGGCTATGATAGAAAGACTAAAAGAGGAGTTATTAAAAATTTAATCATCAGAACAACTAAAGATAATAATGTAATGGTAATAATCGTAACTAAGGATGAAAAGCTTCCCCACAAAGATGAACTGAGGACGGTTCTTTTTTCATCACATATAAATGTAGTAAGTATATATCAAAATATTAATAATAAAGATACCTCTGTAGTACTAGGGTCAAAGTATATAAAATTATTTGGAGAGAATAAGATTATAGATTATATAGGAGAGTATAAATTTTTAATTTCCCCAAAATCTTTTTTTCAGGTGAATCCTGTTCAAACAGAAGTACTATATGATAAAGTAGTGGAATACTTAGACCCGAAAGGAGAAGAAATAGTAGCAGATTTATATTGTGGGATAGGAACTATATCATTATATATTTCCAGATATGTAAAAAAGGTATATGGAGTGGAAATTGTAAAGGAAGCTATAGAAGATGCTAAGGAGAACACGAAGTTAAATAGAATAAAGAATGTTGAGTTCGTATTAGGAAAAAGTGAAGAGATACTTCCCAAACTAATTGGAAAAGGCATTAAATTAGATTCCATAATAGTAGACCCACCAAGAAAAGGATTGGATAGGTCATTGGTGGATTCAATTATAGAAGCTAACCCACAAAAGATAGTCTACGTATCCTGCAATCCATCAACATTGGCTAGGGATTTAGGATATTTAGTGGAAGAAGGATACAAAGTAGTAGAGGTGCAGCCAGTTGATATGTTTCCTCATACCGCTCACGTTGAGAGTATAATTCTGATGACGTATTGTGGTTCGGAGGAGAAAAAGTAGAGGTTGACCACAACATATAGTAGTCAGAGGACGATTTTGTAGCGAAAAAAGAGCAAAAAAACACCGTTTTTTGACCCCTGTTTTTGGGGTGATTTATAGATGACATAGGGTAAAACGAGATAAATTTTGTAGGGAGACATAGAATATAAACGCACTGAGATGTAAAAGTCTTTGTGCGTTTGTTTTATATAAATCTAAACTAAATATTTAATCCCAAGAAGTGAAGTCTTTACTCAACTTATTATGATAGGCTTTATTTTATTTGTTGACTTATTTAATAACATATGTTACTGTTAACATATGTTATTAAATAAGGAGGTTGAAACATGTCAATCAATTATGCAATTTTGGGGATATTGAGCTATAAGTCAATGACAGGATACGATATAAAAAAAGTTATTCAAAACTCCACTTTTATGTATTGGTCAGGAAATAATAACCAAATATATAAATCGCTAACAGAGCTACTTAATAAAGGGTTGGTAACTAATGTAGTCAAACATCAAGAAAGTTCACCAACAAAAAAAATTTATACAATAACCAATGAAGGGCTGGCTACTCTAAAAGAATGGGTGCTTTCTCCATCTGAACCAAATGAAATAAAGAAGCCTTTTCTTATTCAGCTCGCATGTTTCAATCACATTAATACCTATGAATTGAACATGATTCTTAATGGATATGAAAATCAAATTAAGACACAGTTATTAATGGAAAAAAACAGAAATCAGAAACAGAATACTATTTTTTTATCGGACAGAGCAACTGCCTTGGAAACAACAGTATGGAGTTTTATCAACAATAATATTCTAAAAGAATACGAAAATGAATTGAAATGGATTCAAGACTTGCGAGGAGCTATTGCTAATATTACTAATGAGAATGACGTAATTGAAAATGCAAATATGAAAGTGAGTGGTCGGGAAGAAAAAAACAACGGTATTATGAAGTATACCTTAAACAGCTGTAATGAAATAAGTTATATTTATTTTAGTGATTCAGAAAATAAACTTGATACAGAGAAAAATATATTAGACATAATTGTTGCATTAACTGAAAACAATACGCAATTTGTGTTATTCGATAGTGAAACACTTTCTAAAGATTTACTTGAATTAAAAAAAGGATTGGTTGGAACTTTACTTCAAAAATTCACAATTTATAATATTAAGTCTGCAATTGTTATTAAAGATATGAATAACATAAAAAGTGAATTTAAAGATTCAATTGCTGAAAGCAGTAAAAATGATATTCTTAGAGTATTTAAAAATATAAATGATGCAGAAAAATGGTTTTTAAGCCTAAAACAAAAGGAGGAAATTTAAATGAATTATAATAAAGCATTCAAAACAGAACGAGGCAGAGATGAAGTACTAAAATACTATGATATGCTTCTTGAAGAGCTGACAATACCATTTGAAAAAGTAAATATAAATACTCGACATGGAAATACATTTTTGATAACGGCGGGAGATATTTCCTCACAACCTATGGTTTTGCTACATGGGAGCAGTATGAATTCAAGTATGTGGATAAGTGATATCATGAAATATTCTCAAAGATATCGAGTGTATGCGATTGATATGCCTGGAGAACCAGGGAGAAGTGATGAGAGACAATATCCATTTACAACATCAGATTTGGATGAATGGCTATATGACGTATTTAATGAGCTATCTATAAATAAGGCGGTTGTTATTGGAGCATCTTTAGGTGCATGGTTGGCAACTAAATTTGCCATGCGATATCCAGAAAAAGTTGATAAATTGGTTTTACTATGTCCTGCTGGTATAGGAACACAAAACAAAAAATTTATATTTACAGCATTATTTCATATGTTGTTCGGTGAAAAAGGTATCAGAAGATTGTTTAAGAAAATTAACGGTGATGTTGATATTCCAGAGATTATATTAAACTATCAAAGAGTTATAACACAAAATTTCAATTCAAGGCGTGAACCAATACCTATTTTTAGTGATGATGATATAAGGCACCTGACTATGCCAGTATTCTTATTTGTTGGAGTAAAAGATATAATTCTGAATTCTATAGAGACTGTTGACCGCTTGAAAAAGCTTATTCCAGAAGCAAGGATTAATGTTTTTCCTGATAGAGGACACAGTATAATAAATGTTAATGATACAATACTTGAACAAATAAAATAAGAAGGAGATACGCAATAATGAAATACACTTTTTTAGGTAATAAAGATTCCATTTTATATATTGAGAGTGAAAATATTATAATAATTGACTCGCAATCTGCGCTTGATCTTATGATGACGGTTAAATATGAAAAAGATTGTAGCCGAATTATTTTAGACAAAGATAGTATAAGTGAAAAGTTCTTCACTCTTAGCAGCGGTATAGCAGGTGAAGTATGTCAAAAACTGATTAATTATAAATTTAAAATAGCAATAATCGGTGACTATTCCAAGTATACGAGTAAGCCTTTGCATGATTTTATTTATGAGTGTAATAACGGCAATGACATTTTCTTTGTAGATAATTTAGAAGAAGCTGTAGAAAAATTGGCATTGGCTTACTAAGTGCGATTAGTTTTTAATATAAATTCTAACTGCAGATGAAATAGCAGTTATGAAATTAAAAAATTTTGATGAGGCTTCAAATATAAAAGTAAATACCCAAATATTTAAAGATTTATTTAATCAAGAAAATGATTGATACAACATAATAAAGATATTAAGAGACTAAGTTTTTAGGTCAATGACCTATAGGCTTAGTCTTTTTTTTATACTCAAAAATAGAAAGAAAGGAATGAGAACAATGTCTAGATATTTTATGTATGGTACGTCACTAGGAGGGATAGAGCAGCTAATGATGCTGGCACCTAATTTCCCTCAAAGAAGAAGTGGAATAGTCATTAATAATCATTTTAATTCTGAAGGAGGTATTAAGATTTGTAATGGTTGTGTAGTAAAGGTTAAAAGCAGAGGTAACCCTAATGATTGTTTTTGTTTCAAAGAAAAACTAGAGGCGCATGAAATTGAATATACAGATCTGATAAAAGATTGCTTTGGAAGAATAAGAAATTATTCCCTAAAAGATAGATTGAAATTACTTAGCAGCAGATTTACTGGAGAACTATTTTTAAATCATAACCACAAGAGAAGATTTTACCATTTAATTCAGAAACAAGATATTGGTATAGAGGGTGGATCGCCAAGCTACCTTGCTGTAATATTTCTTCTTACTGCTGATGAAGTATTATGGAAAATCTCGGAGCATGCGGTTTGTTTAAATGGATTTGATTTTTCACAGATACATCTTAGACAAATTAGTACAGAAGGCTATGCCCTTTACCAAACGGCAAAAACTATATCCACAGGAAGAGAATATATAAGAATCAGTGAGATAGCAGATAAAGAACTTATCGATGATACTGCATTTAAGATAATAATCAATGCATCATTAATAGCAAAGTATGGTGCAGATGTATTTTCAATTAAAAAATAGGATGGAGGACAGATATGCTAATTAGATTAAAAAGAATCGACAGAAAAGAAGATGAGTCAATTATGTTTAATTTTCCTTATGAGGAAAATGAAATATCCAATGTATATAATCAACTAGAGATTGAAGTTTCAGCTGCTCCCAACTGTTATATTGATGGAGTGGTCTATGATTCAGATATGAATGAAGTTTTAAAAGGTAAAGAGTGCAATATCGATGAATTAAATTTCCTATATAAGAGGATGGATAGTTTCGATACAAAGGAAAGAAAAGTATTTTTTGCTTCAGCCTTTGTAGAAAATCCTAAAACAATAGCAGAATTAATCAATCTAAGCTTTAATACTCATTGCTATAGCCTTGTAAGTGACTTTAATAATCTAGAAACCGTAGGAAAAGATTTATATCTATCAGAAAAGCAAGCAGTAGATAATAGAGAATTAGAAGAGTTTGATGGTGAATCCATTGCAATGGAGGTAATAAATAACAATCCTAATTTTAGAATTACTCCTTATGGAGTCTTATATAAGAATAGCAATGAACCAGAGCAAATATATAATGGCAAGCAGTTTCCTCAATATCATTGGAAAGAAACTGTGGCAACAATACAGCTAAGCGCAAAAGGTGCAAATGAATTTATCTATCTTCCTTGTTCTGATATTGAAATTGAAAAGGCACTGATGAGATTAGAAACTTCTTACTTACATGATTGTGAAGTTACAATTATAGATGACAATTTTTCAAAAGAAGTATTAGATATTATTTCTGCTGATGCAATAATAAATAGCGGTGCCAGGTGATTAACTTATTATTTTTTTATTATGGCAAGGCAAAGGTAATTCTTAAAGAAGAGAATCCCAAGGAAGAAGATATAAAAAGAGCTGTTAAGTTTCTAGAGATAGCATCTGACAATGGAAACCAGTTTGCGCAATATATGCTAGGGAAATTATATTTGCTGGGAAAGTATATAACGGAATACAAAGAAATAGCTCAAAAGTATTTTGACCTATCTGCTGAATAGGGAAATGAATATGCAACGTTTTTTCTTAAAAATATGGATAAGATCCATAATCCATCTGTTTGTCTTGTAGCATCGAGGATGCTCCACCATATGAGTGAAATATTTGAGGATAATATTCTCTTAAAATCATCAGGGGTGGGACTTAAAATTGATAGTAAGCTTATGAAAAAGTTGAGAGAAAAGAAAGTTGCTCAGGGACATAAGAGAGATGATCATGAGCAGGAAATTATACTTTGATATTTTAAAGCTACATCGTGCTTGTTTATAAGTTTTTATTTTAAAAGATATCTAGCTGCTGTATAATGAGAATGTAAAGATAAACGTAAATGATTAATAAAGAAGAACTTATGCGAGGTAATGACCATTGAACTATTTAGGTGAATTTAAAAAGATAATTGAAGAGGTCTCTGAAATGTTAGGGAAACCCATACATAAAGACAAATATAAAGTAATGGATAGAGGTATACCCCATAGTCCTCAAAGCTTGCCAATTGGAATGATGGGTGTGTATACATTTTGGTATAATGGTAGTTTCTTAAAAATCGGTAAAATATGAACCTATATATGAAGGATTTGTGTCACAACGGTAAATAGGAATTTATTAGAAAGGAATTTGCTTAATATGATTGAAGAATATGTAAGATTTGTATTATTTAAAGATGAGAAACCTATTATATATGATATGAAAGATGAGTATAAATCGTTACTGTATTTAATAGAGAGTGATACTAATATTGAAAAATGGAAAAAGTATAAAAAATATAAGTCTCCACATGATAATGATTCTATAGACTGTGATGTTTGTGAACTGGCATTATATGTGTATTATAAGGTTTGGGGTTTTTTAAAAGGGAAAAAAGTTAATGGTGATAGACCTACTAGACAGTATAATGAAATCCCTTACTATGTGCGAAATCATAAGTATCAATTGGTAATAAACCATGATGAAAAAAAGGAATATTATCGGGGTGATACGATGACATCGTTTACGAATACGTATAATCATTATGAAAAGCACTTTGAAAGTAATGAAAAAATCAAGGAGCAAATAGAAAAAAATGCAAAATTACATCATACAATAGGAAATATGATTCCAGTACCAAGCTATTTCAATTCAGAGCGTAGCGGTAAGTATGCTAGATATGATTTTTGGGATTTAACTATGCAACAAATCAAGAAATGGTATAAGTGTCCTGATGACAACGAACCATTAAAGCAGCTGCTAAATCCAAATAGAGAGAATAAAGAAGAGAAGACTTCAATAGAACTGTGCAAACATTGGCTAAGATATTTTACAGACTGGAATAATTTTGTAGAAAAAAACTATTTGCAAGATTTTATGCAGTTATCTGATGATGGTGAATTAATGAAAGATGAAGATGGGGATTATATCTCAATGGACTTTTGGAGTAATCATTCTTATGAAGATTTCGATTTACCCTTGGAACCTGAGACATTTTATGACTACCTTAGAATTTTAAATCTTATTATAGAAAAAAGAAATGGAAGGATACTGGTAGAATTATATGAGAATTTAAAAATCAAACCTCAGAGATAAAATCTAATAAGTGGGTTTGATATAAATAAGGAAATATTAATTTAAAGCAGGCATCAAGAAAATTAATAATAAATAGTTAAAAAAACTACGGTCTTTCAAATGGAAGGCTGTTTTTTTATGTCTAAAATTATAAGAAAAATATAAGGAGGGTGCCTATGGGTATTTATATTCATTTTACAGAAGAACAAAAGCAAAGAGCCAATACAGTTGATCTTGTGGAATTTTTGCAAAGGCAAGGTGAGAAACTATTGCAATCAGGTAGAGAAAAAAGACTTGCAAGTGACCATAGTATTACAGTAATAGGGAACGAGTGGTATGATCATGCATTAGAGCAGGGAGGTCTTGCTATTGATTTTGTACAAAGCTTTTATGGTTTATCTTTTCCAGAGGAGGTAACGAAGATTCTTGGAGGTGAGCAAGGTGAAGTATACAGTAAGGCAAAAGAAATAAAGCAAACGGAACAAAAACCCTTTGAACTCCCACCAAAGAATTCAGATATGCGAAGAGTTTTTGCATATCTTATTAAAAATCGTTATATTGAACGTAATGTAGTCAGTTTCTTTGCTAAACAAAAATTACTCTATGAAAGCTGTGAACAATCAGCAGATAAGGCAAAAGAATATCATAATGCAGTATTTGTAGGTTATGATGAAAATGGAGTACCTTGCCACGCTCACAAACGTGGAATCTATTCTAATGGTCAAAGTTTTAAAGGTAATGTTGAGAACAGCAATCCTTGTTATAGCTTTCATTACACAGGAACAAGTAATAGGCTTTATGTATTTGAAGCACCTATTGATATGATGTCTTTCATTACAATAAATAAAAATACCAATTGGCAGGAACACAGCTATGTCGCATTGTGTGGAGTATCGGAACAAGCGATGCTTAAAATACTCGAAATTAATCCTAATTTAAATCATGTTCTATTATGTTTAGACCATGATGCAGCCGGGATTGAAGCAAGTGAAAAATTTCAGGATTTGCTTTCTAAGAAAGGAATTAAATGTAGCAGATTGCTTTCTAAATGCAAGGACTGGAATGAAGATATTAAAGAAAGCTTCAACCTCTCAGCAATTCCATCAGAGGAACACCCACAATATATTATTCGTGATGAAGTTTGCTCTGAAATCAAAGAATATATCTTAAAAATAAGAAAGAATGATAATTCTCATTCAAAACTAAATACCTTATTTGAACAATGCAATACTCATGATACAGAGCAGATGGTTGAAAATTTAAAACAACTGTCTGCTCTTTCTTTATGCCTTGCATCCAATGAATACAGACAGATGGGCTATATTTTAGAAAAGGACAAATTGCTTACAAATAAATAGCGGTGCCAGGTGATTAACTTATTAACTTAAAACTGGGTACTGCTTATTTTGACTATAGAAAACATGGACAATTTGAATGGGCGGCTCCTGCAATTTTGTTTGCATGTTTAGTATTTACACTTACTGCACCAGCATATATTTGGACGATTTTGGGGATGTAGTAAAAATAAGAGCCACTACACCGAAAAAAGTGTAGTGGCTCAATTTCATAATTAGTTTGATTAACTTTAGTGGGTTTGCTTTTTCACTTCTCGTGCAATGCTCATAATAGGAACTACTCAAGGTCTTGTATATTCATCTTATCAAGTAATGAACGCTTTTTTAAATTTTCTCTACAAGCGAAATATATGACCAACAATATCGCAGTAGGAATATTGTATAGAAGGAAAACAACAATCACTTGAAAAACGGCTGTGCCAATATTTCCAATAGGTTTGTTATGTTGTTCTGTTATAGTTTCTTCAATTACTGTTCCATCAGGAGCAATTTGTTCTAAGGTCAATTCTCCTTGAGTAAAAAATGCTGGAACACTTAAAACAGCTATTAGTGAAAATAGCAGACATATTATAGGTAATATCAGTCCAAACCATTTGCTTTGCTTTTTAGATAAAAATATTTGCAGAAAAACAACTCCAATTATTACTATGAGAAAAATAATTGTTCTTATTGGGAAAAACATTATACTAAACCCCTTTCACTTTCTTGTATTCATTAATGAGTATTTTTGCTGTATCGAAATCCAACTTATCATCAACAGCAAGTCTTTTAATGAGCGATATATAAGGCTCATTTTTGTTATCTTCAGCAATCTGTATTTTTTGTATCAACTTATCCAATCTAAGCCTTACGGTAGGATAAGTAACACCGTACTGATTTGCAATCTCTTTAAGCGAGCCAGAAGCTAAAAGAAATTTTTTAATGAATGATACATCTTCATCATCAAGACCGTGTATCCATTCTGGTACAATTTCTATTGCCATATTAAAGCCTCCTTTAATAATGTTGAGTATATACCTTAATATTATTAAAGTCAATATTGAATATAATATTTAATAAAAATATTGAAAATTTATATGACAGTAATCACTTAGGAGTTATAAAAGTTTTTAACCAGTCACATCAAAACAAATGCATTTTTCTACGAAAGGAGGTGATAAAAATATTTATCTGGGATTTTCTCTTAGGGGATGTAATGGATCAAATCATTGATTGGTTCTACGGTCAAGCTTATAGGTTTTCTTGCTGATTTCTTTGCCCAAATGGGAAATATGGGAGTAGAACTTTTTGAGATGAGCTGGGTTCAATCAATCGCTTAGATTAATAAATAGCGGTGCCAGGTGATTAACTTATTAAAATAATGTTTAGTGTGTTTTAAAGAAATTTTGATGTAATCCTCTATTCTGGATTTTAACATTCTTATTGGATAGCGTGTATATCAAAACTTAGTGTGGTTTCAGCCTAAAAAGTTGTGATAGAAATTCAAAATAAAGAGTTTCTACCTTGTTTTTTATGATATGATAGAAAAAAGTTAGAATGGATGATAAAGAATGAAAATAGATAGATTGCTTGGAATAACAATATATTTACTGAATCATAAACGAACGTCAGCTCAAATTTTGGCAGATCAATTTGAAGTATCAACCAGAACAATTATAAGAGACATAAACACTTTATGCCTAGCAGGAATACCCGTAGTAGCAATATATGGTTCAGAAGGTGGATATGAAATAACAGACACATTTAAGATGGAAAGACAAATTGCTGAGCAGACAGACTATTCCTATATTGTTACTGCATTACAAGGATTATCATCGGCCTATAGTAGTAAAGAATTGAATGATACATTAGAAAAATTCCAAAATCTTTGTTCTGGTAGACAGTCCAATATATTACTTGATTTAGGAGTAGTGCATGAAAATAGAGATACGAATGAGTTGCTAAATATATTGAATCAGGCTATTCATCAGAGACATACAGTGGAGTTTACATATACAAATGCAGAAAATGGAAATAAAGAATTTGAAGTTGAGCCTGTTGCAACAATGTACAAATGGTATAATTGGTATCTGCTATGTTATTATCCAAAATATGATGATTACTGCATTTTTAAGTTGGTTCGAATGGATAAATTGAAGATTACTGAGTGTGAAAACAAAAGAACACATAATCTTGATGAAGCAAAGAAAAGATGGGAAGAATCTAAAGATAAGCGAAAAACGATTAAAATAAAACTGTTTTGCAAAGCTTCTATAAAGTCAAAGTGTATGGAGTATTTGAATGGGAGGACTCTAGAAGAGTATGAAAATGGTGATTTTATTTATCAGATGATGGTTCCTGAAAATGAGCAGTTTTGGTATGCAACAATACTGTCTTTTGGAGATTATGTTAAAATAGTTGAGCCAGCAGAGCTTATTAACAAGATAAAAGAAAACTGTCAAAAAATATTAAATCAATATAAACAAGTATGACATACTGTTGTCATACTTGTTTTGGTATAGTAGTAGAAAAGGAAGTGTTTATATGAGGGAAATGATTTCAAAAGAAGAGCTAAGACAATTTCTAATAAATTATCATAACTTAAATGAATATGAAAGCTTTGTAGGAACAGATGGAGTGATGGAATATTTTAAAAGAGTAGGAAGTATTCAGTATGACCCTTTGAATGTGGTTGGTCGCAATACAGATCTGGTTTTGCAGTCAAAAGTACAAGGCTATAAGCCGGAAATGTTACAGAGTCTTTTATATAAAGAACACGCACTGATTGATGGTTTTGACAAAGAAATGAGTATTTACAGAGTAGAGGATTATCCTCTCTTCGCGAAGGTACGAGAAGCAAATATGCAAAGCACAAAAAGTACATTGGCTAATCGTGGGCAATTGGATGCACTTGATCTATTAGAAAATATAAGAAGTTTCATAAAGGAAAATGGAATTACGGGAACAAAAGATATTTCGATAGGGGAGAGCAAGAAAAGTCGTTGGGGACACAAAAAATTATCAAGCGCTGCACTGGATTATCTATATAGTACAGGAGAGTTGTGTGTGGCAGAAAAAAGGGGGATACAGAAATATTTTGATTTCACATTAAATGTTTTGCCTAAAGAGTTTTCTTACAATTTTGAGTTTGAAAATGAGAAGAATTTTTAAAATGGTACATAAAAAGAAGAATTAGAAGTGTAGGTGCATTATGGGAAAAAAGTGGTGGTGGATGGTTAGGGCATTATATATCTGACACCTGTAAAAGAAAAACCGTATTGGAAATGCTGTATAAAAAAGGAGAAATACAACGATTTTATGTTTTGGGAATAAATGTTCCGTTCTATATTGCAAAAGAAGATGAAAAGTTCTTGGAACTTAAGGAAAAAAAGAAAAAAGTAAAGTTCCTTGCACCACTTGATAATATGCTATGGGACAGAAATATGATTGCTAAAATATTTGATTTTGAGTATCGATGGGAAGTGTATACGCCAGTTGCTAAGAGAAAGTATGGTTATTATGTTTTACCGGTTATATATGGAAACCAATTTATTGCAAGGTTTGAAGCAGAGAAGGTGATATCTAATGCACCATTTAAAATTAGAAATTGGTGGTGGGAACCTGGAATTAAGACTACTAATGAAATGTTAGATGCAATTAATATTGCAATAGGGGAATTTGCAGAATATCTGGAAGCACCTTGTTTGCAAAATTATTTTGATACGATTATAAAAAAATAAATTATTGGAGGAAAACGAACTGTGACTAATATTAAAAGATATCATGTTAATGAAGAATATGCGTGGTCAGAAATGGTAGAGGCTGGAGATTTTGTGTTTTTAAATTTCTGCGTAGGTAATGTTGGACAATCTATTGAGGCGCAGGTGCATGGTGCGATTGATGATATGGAAAATCATCTAAAACAGATTGGATTGACTTTATCATCTGTAGTTAAGGTAGATGTATTATTAAGAGATGCTTGGAATATACCTATTATGGAAAATGTATTTAAGGAACGTTTCGTTGGTCAGTATCCAGCAAGAAAAACGATACAAACAGATTTTGCACATATTGGTGGTCCAGATGGATTACATGTACAAATTGATGCAATTGCATATAAGAAATAGGCAGTTTTGTTCTAACTCGAATAAAGCAATTCATACTGAAAAACTTTTCCAATAGAAGAACTAAAAAGATATACATTAATATAACATTTTAAATTGTAATGAACAAAGCCTTCAAATAAACATTTGAGGGTTTTGTTGCCTACAATTCTTGATACGAAAGTATTAGCTTATATTAGCAAAAATAAGTGTCAGTTACCAAGATAATACTTGACTAAATATAGCAATGTTATATAGTGGTAGATGAAAAATTCAAAAATTTTGTGGAGCAATTGCTAGAACTTCAGAAGTATACCCTTCCACTAAGGGGGTACTAGATACTTACGACATCATTATTGTACTCTCAAGGCACGTTGGAGGTACAATTCTGATGACATCTTGTACCCTTGGGATGAAAAAGCAGGGTTTAGACACAACATGTAGTGGTTCGAGGATGGTTTTAGGGTCGAAAATGACTGAAAAAGTACCCTGTTTTGACCCCGTTTTTAAGGGCATTTTATAGATGACATATGAGTATTAGGGTGATGATAAGATAAAAACAATAAAAACCGAATTAAAACTAAATGTTATTTAAAAATTTTTATCAAGCTTCAAAGTTAGAAAATCAGAATTAATTAAAATGTTCTTACTAATTTTGCATGTTACAATAATGGTATAAAGGCACTGAGATATAAAAATCTTAGTGCTTTTTCTATATAAATTAAAATAAATAATACAAATAGGTGAAGTCTTCGATTCAACTTATGAATCAATAGGCTTCGCCTTTTTTTATTTTCTGAATAAAAAGAAAGGATTGAGTACAATGTCAAAATTATTTATGTATGGTACATCACTGGAGGGAATAGAACAACTAATGGTTATGGTTCCAAACTTTCATCCAAGGAGAAGTGGCATAATCATTAACAACTATTTTAATTATGAAGGAGGTGATGGCAACTGTCATAGCCGTGGATATGTTCCTTTTAATATAAGACCAAATATATATGAAATGGAATATAAGAATCTTGTTAAATACTGTTTTGGCAGAATAGAAAATTATTATTTAAAGGATAGATTAAAATTCCTAACAGATAAATTTAAGGGGGAAGTATTCTTAGATCCCAAGCATAAAGAAAGATTCTATAATTATCTCCATAAACAAGACCTTGATATCCATGATATATCCTCTAGATATATTGCTATATTATTTCTCCTAACTGCAGATGAAACCCTATGGAATCTATCAAAAGATACTGTAAAACCAAATGGAGTTGACTTTAATAAATCTAACCTTAAACAGATTAGCACCAATGGTTATGCTTTATTCCAAACTGCAAAGACCATATCAACAGGGGAGGAACGCATTAAAATTAGCGAAATAGCAGATAAAGACTTAATTAATGATATGACCTTCAAAGCAATTATTAACTCAGCATTAATTACAAGATATGGTTCAGATATATTTTTAATTACTAAATAGAATGGAGGAATAGAATTTGTATATTACAATCAAAAAATCAAATGATGATAGTAAAATAAAGACCATATGGTTTCCAATGGAAGAAATGGAATTACAAGAGATATGCAATGAAGTAGGAATAGAAACAAGTACAGGGGTAAATTGTTATGTAGAAAATAGTAGGGATGAAAGATTCCTGAATATACTAGAAGATAAAAATGTAAACATAGATGAATTAAATTATCTAATGAAAAGATTTGATAGCTTTAGCCCAAGAGAAATAGAAAAGTTCTATGCTGCAGCCTTTACAGAAGAAGCAAAATCAATGGCAGATTTAATAAACTTAAGTTTTAATTTACACTGTTATAGTCTCATAAACAACTTTAGTGATTTTAATAAGCTAGGAAAAGACCTATACTTAACTGAAAAGATGGCAGTAGCCAGTGATGACTTAGAAAAGATGGATGGAGAAGCCTATGCATTAGATGTTATAAAAAACAATAAGACTGCTAGAGTTACTCCTTACGGTGTCCTATATAGAAACTCAAATGAAATAGAACAAGTATATAATGGGAAACAATTCCCACCATATGGCTGGAAAGAATCTATGGCTACAGTTGAACTAAAAGCAAAGGAAGTGCATGAATTCATATATCTTCCTTGTTCTGATATTGAGATTGAAAAAGCATTAATGCGGTTAGGCGTATCCTATCTACAAGATTGCGAAGTTTATATTGATAGCCATGACTTACCTAATAAAGTATTAGAAATGATTCCAGATAATATAAGAACAATAGAAAAAGTAGACACTTTAAATAAGCTTGCAAGCAAATTTAAAGAAATGGGAAGAGATATGCAATACTTTGAAAGTCTTATGGAATATGTAAATCCTAAAACAATTGATGAAATATTTTCTTTGGCAGAGTCTATGTATGAGTTTGAATTATTTGATGGCATTAAAGATATTGAAAGTTATGGGAGATATATGATTTGTGAATCAGGATATTTTGACTATGATTATAACTTGGAAGAATACATTAATTTTAAAGAATATGGAAGGGAAAAAATGGCACAGGAAAATGGGGGATTTTCAACTAAGGGATATATTATTTACCATGGATATAATCAGAAACTTGCCAATTTGTTATTTGAGAACCTCGACATAGTGATTCCAGAAGAAAAACAATTAAAGACAATGAAATTATATATGCCTTTAACTGTTACAACTTATGAAATTCAAAATGATTATGGTTATAGGGAAACTTTAAACGAACCATTGGAATTAGGAAACTATGAAATAGTAGACTATATTGATGAAATCTTAGATGCAATAGAAAGGGATAAACTGCCTGATGAAGTCCATAGGGGTCTTATGCATTATTATGATGGGAAGGATAGCGTTAATGGTAAGGTGGAGAAGTATGAGTTTTCAGTTGAAATGGTAGGGGATGAATTAATGGGAGTGGCAGTCCTAACTTTAAATGATGATTTAAATAGCCATGAACTGCAAAAGATTAAGGATTATGTAACTGGACAGGCCTCTGACGGCTGGGGAGAAGGTTTTGAGCAAAGGGAGATAGGGACTGATATGGGGGATGTATATATTAGTTTTTGGAACAGCGGTGATAGTTGGTTTATTAAAACAGCTGAAGAAATGGGAATAAATCAAGAACAAATAATGGGAGGGATGAATCTTGAACAATAGGAGACAAATAGAAAGAATAAAGGAAAGGTATCCTATAGGAACAAGAATAGAGTTACTCTCTACCATGGATGATATTCAAGGGGTAGAGAAAGGTGTTAAAGGAACTGTAGTAGGTGTAGATGATATTGGAACCATCCATATGAAGTGGGATAATGGTAGAGGTCTTGGGTTAATACCGGGAGAGGATAATTTTACAGTCCTATCTAGACCAGAAGAAAATATTCAAGAAGAAGAAATATCTAAGAACCAAGGCATGGGAGGTATGACTTTATGAAGAACTTAGAACATCTATTAGAGAATCTTGAAAAGAATAAGGATGAGTTAGAATTCCTTCAGGAAAGATTGGGAGAAATGTCTGTAAAGGAGAGGTATATTCTAGAAGGAGCTCTTGAACTTAATGAAGTAGGGACTGCAGCTGACTTAATTAATCTTACGGAACAACTATATAGATTTGAGTATTATCATAAAACTAAAGATGAAAAGTCTTTAGGAGAGTATGTTGCAAGACATGAAGAAAATGCAAGTGATGAAGTTTTAAAGTTTATCAAAACAGAAAAATTAGGCAGGGAATACCATGAAGATTATCAAGGTGTCTTTACAGATAAGGGCTATGTAATCCAAAGGGGTATCATTAGACAAATCTATGATGGTACAAATATAGATGAATTGTCCCAGGGAGACTGGGCAGTTAAAGTAAAGTTAACCAGTAAAGAAAAGTCTAAAGGGGTCTGGGTCAACCTACCTGATTATGAAATATCAAGTGGTCAACCTGATGAACTAATAATAGCTATGGAAAGGTTGGGAATAGAAGATATAAATGAAGTTATATTAGAAGATGCTAAATGCATACTTCCTAATATTTGTTATCTAAAGGAACAATATACAAGCCTAGAAAACTTAGTTCAAGATGGAAACAATTTAGGCTATATACTAGATGAACCCCATGAGGATAGGGATTTTTTTATGGAACACTTTCATTCTGCTATGGAATTGGAAGAGTGCATAAGATTGGACTATGCACTAGATATCTCTCAAAACCTAGATTGCTATGATTACCTTCCAAAGACTGCTAATCTTGAGAAATATGGAAGGTTTATAGCAGACAGGGATAAAGTTGTTAAAGATGGTACTATACTTGGAGATAATTTTGACTATGTAAAATATGCTAAAGCAAATATTGAAAAGGAAGAATTAAAGCCTTGCACGCATGGATTCATTAAAAGAAATGAAGAGAAGTTTCACTATCAATTTAGCCAGGAACCAGGTGGTATTAAACTATCAATGGAATAGGAAATATTCTATAGATATATTGCATTTTCTGTGGTATGCTTTGGTGCTTAAGGGGGTGAAATCCATGGAAGATATCATGGAAATATTAGAAGATGCAATATATGAAAGGTTAGAGCTGGCATACTTTGAATTAATCAAAGAAGGTGAAGAAGTAAAAGAAAATGTTGAGAAAGTAAAGGAATTGGGGATAAAACTCTGTGATAACAATATTATCCCAAGGGAAGTAAAAAGACAGATTGAAGACTACAAAGATATATCATATTTGATAGAAAGGGAGATGCAAAAATTTGTCTATAAGGCAGGAATAAAAGACTGCCTCAAATTATTAATAAAACTTGGTATGCTAAGATAGCACGGTAAAAACCGTGTTTTTTAATACCTAAAAATGATTAAGGCCGATTGACTGCTGTATTTAACAGCATACAATTGGCCTTTTTTATTGCCTAAAATTATGAGCAAAAGGAGGGTTTGGGGGTGAAACATGATTTTTTAACCTATATAAAAAAATATCATCAGGGAAAAGAAAAGGCAGTATCTAGTGCATATCTGCAAAATAGGTTTTCCATAAGCAGCAGATCTGTAAGAAAAATTGTTAATCAATTAAGAAATGATGGCAATCCCATATGCAGTAATGAAAATGGCTATTATT
This sequence comes from Schnuerera sp. xch1, assembly GCF_019931165.1. Classification (GTDB taxonomy): domain Bacteria; phylum Bacillota; class Clostridia; order Tissierellales; family Tepidimicrobiaceae; genus JAIOUP01. The sequence goes on along the minus strand of NZ_JAIOUP010000015.1, from coordinate 22,661 downwards.
ATGGCACAGATAAAGATGAGGTTCTAAATAGTGTTTACCAAATGAATAGCAGAATCAAAGAAATTGCAAAAGCAAAGAATGGTCTGGTTAAATCCTTAAAAAACTTTCCAGATGAAAGCAGACAACTGAAGCTAGATATTGATGAAGAAAAAGAATAGAGGTGATGAAATATTAATAGTTTTATGAGTTGGATAGGTGGAAAAAAGGCACTTAGAGAATTAATAGTGTCCTCTTTTCCCCTTTATTATGAAAGATATATAGAGGTGTTTGGGGGAGGTGGCTGGGTACTCTTTCATAAAAACCCTGGTAATGATTTCGAAGTATACAACGATTTTAATGGACTTTTGACTAACTTATATTGTTGTGTGAGAGATAAACCAAATGAATTAATCGATGCCTTATATTTTGTATTAAATTCTAGGAAAGATTTTGATAGGGTAAAGGATGCACTTGCAAGGGATAGCCCAGAAAGTGATGTAATAAAGGCAGCCTACTTTTATCAGCTTATCAGGTATAGCTATGCATCAGGACTTACTAGTTTTGGCAGCCAACCCCATGATATGTGGGTTAATTTCCCCCTAATTGAACAGGCCCATAGAAGACTTAGTAAGGTTGTAATTGAAAATAAGGATTTTGAAAAGCTGATAGGCCAATATGATCGCCCTGTTAGCTTTTTCTATTTAGACCCGCCATATTACGAAACAGAGAAATATTATAAAAATATTGGAGAAGATGGGTTCCAAGAAAAGGATCATATAAGGCTAAGGGATACTTTAATGAAGATCCAAGGAAAGTTCTTACTTTCCTATAATGATTGTGACTTTATAAGAAATTTATACGATGATCCAAACATTCAGATTAAAAGCTATAGTCGTATCAATAATATTAAACAACGTTATGATAACGGGGCCCAGTTTCCAGAAATACTTGTGGCAAATTACGATATGAGTGAAAGAAAGAAAAGTACTACACAAATAAACCTATTTGAAATGAAAAATGGAATAAAAAAAGAGGAGGATAATTTTTATGAAGATGATTAAGAAAAATACAGGTACCACTATTGATTTACCCATTGAGATACTTAAAGCTTCAGACCTTATAAGCTCTAGTGAAATTGAACTAAATACTATAGAAAATGCTGTAGTAGCCATGAAAAAGACTATGAATGCAATGGAGCTTATAAGGTTAGCAGAAGGACTTAAGAATCTATCTGAGGATTTAATTGTCCATCTTGCAGAGGTTTGCGGAGGATGTCAGGATTGTTCTTATTGTCAGGGATTAGAGGAATATGATGAGATCTTTCTTCCGGATTATCTTCTAGAAGAAGCAGGTATTCCAAAGGATGCAAAATTATGTGCCTGTACCTTAGAAGATAGTGGTGAAATCTTAGTGATGCAGGCAGATTATAGCTATGATATAGCCGATGTACCGCAGTTTGTAATAGATATTTTTGAAATATCAGGAATCTGCATTAAAGAGTTAGAAGAAAGATTGATAATGGAAGATATTGTCTATGGAGATGAATGATCTTTAAAAGATAGTTTTCCAAAAAGTTATTAGGAAAGGGGTGATAAAACTAAAAATACAAAGGAGGGGGCAGATAGCAAAGAGTAAAGATATTAAACAAGAAAAGCTAGAGAAAGATAGGAGGTGGAGTATGAGTAGTATTAAGCTTAAGAATGATTGTATTTTCTACTATGGAAATCCTGCAGGATATGTAGAAAAGGATATTGCTACAGTAGACTTAATATTTCAAAATGAAGAATTTGAGAATTGGATATATGAAAGAAAGCTTATAGCTAAATGGACAGAAGGAGTATTTGAAAGGCTGGCAGAAGGAGGCACAATGCTTTTTACCGATGAAGCATTAACCCTAAAAGCTTGCCGAATATGGCAGTTAAAAACTGATGTATGCCCTGGTCGTAAATTTATAGGCTATGAAGAACTAAGAAATAATTTTGGAGAGCCTGATAAGGGTAATTATAAAATTGCCTATGAAGGGATAATTGAAACCAATGATTTGGAGGAAATATATACAAAGTTTAATCTAAATCATCCTCAAGGATTTACTGGTCATTCCCTTTCTATATCTGATGTAATAGAGCTTTATGATAGTACAAACAGTGAATTTTACTATGTAGATCGATTTGGATTTAAAGAAATTGATTTTGAACAACAGAATCAAAGACAAGATATGAATATGACTATTTAAAAACTTAAAATATGGAGGAAAATAATATGAGAAATATATTTAAAAAGGTAAATCAATTTACAATGAAAAAGGCTGTAGCTATAAAGACAGCAGTAAGCAATAATCGCGGAGAAGGATATATTGACACAGCAGTAAAAATCTTAATTGCTGTAGTTTTAGGGGCATTGCTTCTAGGAGGACTCTATTTATTATTCGGTGATGTTGTTATGCCAACCTTAAATGAAAGAATAAGAGAAATGTTCAATTATGCAGGTTAAAAAGGGGGAATACAATAATGAAATATAAATCAAAGAGAATAATTAATATTCTTTTATTAGTTTGTATATTAGTAACTAATTTTATAGGGACTGTCTATGCTACGAAACATATATTTTCAGATAGCATAGGGCATTGGGCTGAAGAAACAATTAATATTCTGACTGAAAGAGGAATCATCCAGGGTTACCCTGATGGATTATCTCATCCTGATGATATTATTACAAGGGGAGAGTTTTCAGCACTTTTAGCAAGAACTATGAAATTTGAAACAAAAGATAGGGAGGATGTTGAGCCAGTATTTGAGGATATCATAGGACATTTTGCCCAAAAGGAAATAGAGGCACTTGTTGATGAAGACATTATTTTAGTGGAGGACTACGGTAAGTTATATTTTCCTAATAAGCCTATTAGTCGGATGGAAATAATTAAAATGTTAGTTAGAGCCACGGGAAAAGAAAATCATGATCCAGATTGTTATTGTGATACAGGGTTTATTGATGAGAAAAACCTGACTAAAGAAGAAGTAGAATATATTTGTATTGGAAAACACTATAATATCATTTCTGGTTATCCAGATAGAACGATCCGTCCTAATGGAGAATCTACTCGTGCTGAAGCCTTTACAATGCTGATTAAGCAGGAGAAAGCTAAAGAAAAGATAGAGAAAGATAAAGCCAAAGATAAAAATGAAGAAGAAAAGCCTACTGTACCATCAAAACCAACTAATCCCACAGATAAAAAGCCAGATAAAGATACAGAAAATAACTCATCAACAGGTAATGGTTCCAATTATGTTCCAGCACCAAAATATAGTTTTGAACTTCCCCTTACAGCTTATGTTGATGAGGAAATAAAAATTATTACTAAAGCCTCCAATGTTAAGTCGGTCACATGGGAGATTAGTAAAGATGGTATTCCTGTAGATTTACTTTCAGTTATTGATGGGGAACTAGAGGCAGATGGGGGAACTATTAAAATTAAATCTATTGGTAATTATACCTTTACGGCCACAGCTGTAAATAGCCGTGGAAAAGAGACTAAGTATGAACAAACCATAGATATTTACCCAGTAGCTTCTGCTAATTTTAAACTACCTGAAACAGCCCATACAGATACAACCATAGATGTTGATTTATCCACCCAAAACTTAGGAGATAGTCCTGTATCATGGTTGCTAAAAAAAGACAATGTTGAAATAGAACTTGATACTAATATTACAGGGGAACTTACAAACTCAGGTGGTTTAATAATATTTAATAACACAGGAATATATGAGCTAACAGCTGTTATAACTGATGAATTAGGGAAACAAATCAAAGTAAGTAATGTAATAAGGATATATCCTGTGGGAGAGATTGAGTTAGAACTTGATGAAATAACCCATACTGATAGAAAGATTATATTAAAGACAGAAACAAAAAATCTTGATGATATGGAGCTAACTTGGTCCCTGACTAGAAATGGAGAAGAAGTAGATATATCAGAGTTTATTGAAGGGACTATAGCATTAGAAGATAGCACCATTGGTTTTAAAGAAAAAGGTGTATATAATTTAATTCTTTCAGCTATGGACAAAACTGGCAGAACATTTACAGACAAGGTTTCCATTACCGTATATCCTGTAGGTTCTGCTGGTTTTTATTTGCCTGAAATATTTCATACAGATGATGAAATAAAGATTGAAGTAGCTTTTGAGGAAACTGGAAATCGTGATGCAGAATGGTCACTTATTAAAGATGGAGAAATAGTGGAACTTTCAAATTTTATTAATGGAAAACTTTCAAATGAAGGTGGGACTGTTGCTTTTCCACATAAGGGTGAATATATTCTAAAAGCTTCCTTCACCGATAATGGAGGTAGAGTATATGACTATGAACAAAAATTTAAGGTTTACCCTGTACCAAATGTAAGCTATATAGTACCCAAATACGCACACACAGATAGTGATATTAGAGTAGATGTAGATAGTGTGGAGATAGACAACTTAGAAATTGAATGGCTTGTTGACAATACCTTTGGTTTTCAGGATTGGTCAACTTATGTAGAGGGAAATCTAAATAACTTAGGAGGCAGTATCAGGTTTAAAAGGGCAGGTGTTTATGAACTGGTGGCTAGAATCACCGATGAAACTGGCAGAGTATTCCTCTTTGAAACAGGGGATAAAGTAGAGGTTTTACCAGTATTAGATATAGGGTTTGAACTTCCAAGATTAGCTTACACAGATAGCATTATTAATATCAGAACCTATGGTAATAACAATGTACTTCCAGTAGAATGGAGTATTATCAAAGACGGTAAAGTTATATCTGAAAATCATGCAATCTCTGGTAGTTTAAATGCACAGGGCGGAAAAATCACTTTTCTCGCAGATGGAAATTATATATTAAAAGCAACAATGACGGATTTCCTAGAAAGAAATTTTTCATATAGTCAGGAAATAACTATAAAACCTGTTATAGAATATAGTTTTTCCATGCCTAATTCAATTCACTATGGCAAAGAGTTTGAAGTAAAAGTAGACTCTAAAAACCTTGGAACAAATAAAGTAAAATGGACATTAGAAAAAACAGGTGAAGTAGTAGAGTACCATGGTGAATTAACCAATGAAGGTGGGAAAATTTCCATATCAGACACTGGTGAAATTACTCTCATAGCCACGATTATAGATGGTGAAGGCAGAATGTTCACTCATAAAGAAAAGATTACTATTACCAATACTGCACCAACAGTAACATTAACAGCTAGCCCAACTAGAACTGTAAAGAATGGTAAATTCTTTGTTGATATTAAGGCAACAGCCAGTGATCCAGATGGAGATTCAACAACCTTGGAATATGAAGGTACAACCAGTGATAACTACTATCCAGTAGGAACACATACCATTCGTGTACGTGCCAAGGATGATGCCGGGGCTTATTCGCCTTGGGTAGAAGAAAGCTTTACAATAAAAAACTCGGCACCAACTACACCTGTAATTACTAGGACACCAAATGGAAATAGTGTTGCCCCTGGTACTAAGGTAACTATTACAGCTAAGAGTACTGATGCAGATAATGATCCAATTACCTATGTTTGGGAAGGGCGTAATGCAAAAACACAAGTCTATCCATTAGGGAAAAATACGGTACGGGTAAAAGCTGTAGATTCCACAGGTGCAGAATCTCCATGGGCGGCAATTGTATTCTTTGTTGCTGATTCAAATGGAAGTGGAGGTATGACGTTAACCGGATCTGATTCAGTAATTCTAGAAAATGGATTGGAAGGTGCAACTATTAGTGAGTATACATTTACTGTCCCTCCTGTAGCAGGACATAGTGGAAGTGATTACGGCCGTGTTCGAGGATATAATGTATTAACTAAGGAATGGGATCAACTAGACTATGGAACTACCAGTAATGGCATCACATTCAGCCGAACTCTAAGTAATGGAGTCTATTCAAAACTAGAGTTTTATTATTACACTAACCATAATTGCATGTATAACAAATCAAATATAACCTATTCAGTAAGTTACCATTTTGAATAAACAGGGAGGAAATGAATATGGAAAGAACATTTGAAAAAACAAATAATTTTATAGCAAAGAAAATTATAGCTGTAAAGACAGCAGTAAGCAACAATCGCGGAGAAGGCTATATTGATACAGCTGTGAAAATTCTAATTGCTGTAGTTTTAGGGGCATTGCTTCTAGGGGGACTATATCTATTGTTTGGTGATGTAGTTATGCCAACCCTAAATCAAAGAATTAAAGAAATGTTTAACTATGCAGGTTAATGGCATCCTAGAGGGGATGTTTTTTTCTTTTCTGCTTATGGCAGCATCTTATACAGATATTAAAAAAAGAGAAATACCAGATACAATTTGTGTATTAATAGCCTTAATAGGACTGTTAAGATTTAGCCTTGTAAACCTATTTGGGATAGTTATTGCTATCCCATTTTTATTAGGAGCAGTATTAAAAGAAAATAGTATTGGTGGGGGTGATATCAAATTAACTGCCTCGGCAGGTATGGTCCTTGGATTTTGGAAAGGAATCTATGGATTAATAATAGGGCTTAGTCTATTAATATTATTTTATTTGCGCTTTATATTAATATCTAAGATAGAAAAAAAGCAAGTGGCTAGGAATTTTCCTATGCCACTTGCTCCCTTTTTAGGGATAGGTTTTATGATTATATATTTTATAAATTAGGAGGGAAATTACATGGGTTATTTAAAAAATAGAACTGTAATAGGCGTGATATGTATCTTATTATCACTCCTTATATGCTTTGGACTGACACCATTGTTTAATAAGGGAATGAGCAGGAAAACAGAGATTGTAAGAGTAGTAAAGGAAGTAAAAGCAGGGGATGAAATTACAAAGGACATGGTCCAGTCTGTGGAAGTAGGTGGTTATAATCTACCTGATAATATTATTCGAACAAAAGATAATGTAATTGGAAAGTATGCTACATCAGATTTGGGAATAGGGGATTACATTTTAAATACAAAGCTATCAGATATACCAGCAGCAGAAAATGCCTATCTATACAATCTTAACGGAAGTAAACAAGCTATATCTATTACCATAAAAAACTTTGCCAATGGGCTTTCTGGGAAGCTTCAAAGCGGAGATATAGTCTCAGTTATTGCACCTGATTATAAAAAACAGGGTGAAACAGTAATTCCATTAGAACTTAAATATGTAGAAGTTATATCTGTAACTGCCTCATCAGGATATGATGCAAATACTGGGGAGCAAGGAATGGAAGATGAAAGAGAACTTCCATCAACTGTAACCCTTCTTGTAAGTCCAGAACAAGGAAATATTCTTGCTGAACTAGAATCCGATTCCAAGGCACATCTATCACTGGTCTATAGGGGAACACCAGAAAATACAAGACAGTTTATTGATATGCAGGAAGAGATAATAAAGGAACTATATCCAGAAGAACAAGAAGAAGAGGAAAAAATAGATAAGGAAGTAGCTGAAGAAAATAAAGTTGAGGAAAGTAAGGTTGAGGAAGCAGTAGAGGGTGGGGTGGAATAAATTGCTGAATTTTAAAAAGAAAGGTATATTCACACGAAGGACAGAGGAAAAGGTAGAAGAGGAAATTCTCCATGGAGGGGTTTTGGCAGTTTGGGGAAGTCCCGGAAGCGGAAAGACAATTACAGCCACAAAGATTGCTAAGTACCTAGCAGATAGGAAAAAGAATGTAGTATTGGTTTTATGTGATATGACAGCACCTATGCTTCCTTGTATTTGTCCTCCATCAGATCTTGAGTATGAAAAGTCCTTGGGAAGTGTTTTAGCTGCAGCCCATGTAAGTGAGGCCCTTGTAAAACACAATATGATTATCCATAAAAGATTATCCTATTTAACAATCCTTGGAATGCTTAAAGGGGAAAATGAATATACCTATCCTCCATATACAGAAGTACAAGCAAGAGAATTAATTGAAAACCTTAGAAAAATAGCACCATTTGTAATTATTGATTGTGGCAGTTATATTGCAAATGATATTTTATCTGCAGTTGCCCTAATGGAATCAGATTCAGTATTAAGACTAGCCAATTGTGATTTAAAAAGTATCAGTTATTTATCCAGCCAATTGCCTCTTCTGCAAGATAGTAAATGGGATGCAGATAAGCAATATAAGATAGGATCAAATTTAAAGTCACAGCAAAGCATTGAACATATAAGTGGGGCCCTTGGAAGTGTAGCTTTTAAACTCCCACATTCACAGGAGCTTGAAGAACAGTACCTTGCAGGAAATCTATTTGCAGATTTATCCATGAAGGATAGCAGAGCATTTAGAAAAGAAATAGAAAAGATTGCAGGGGAGGTGTTTGGGTGTTAGGTAAAAAAAGAAATAATTCTGTGTTTCTAAAAGAAGAAAAGCACCAAAATGGAGTAAATAAAAATGAGAGTTCAATAGAAAATGAAGTCAGAGATAATGTAACTAATACCACCAAGGAATTAAATATATTCAATGGAAAAGAGCCAGGGGGGGAAATCATATCCAGTATTTCTGAAAGAGCAATTGAAATATTAGAAAATCCAGAGATAGAAGAAAGAAATAAAATAGTAGAAGTAGAGAAAGAAATAATAAGCCAAAGAGAGTTGGGAACTGATAATAGAACCCACTCTCTATTTTTTACCCCAGAATCAGATGGCAAAGATTTTTCTACAGTCTTAAAAGATGTTCAGGAATATATATCAAATAATTATTCAATCCTGATTACCGATGAAACAATAGAAGGATCTAAGGAGCATCTAAAAAGATATATATCTAAATATGTACAAGACAGCCGAATATCAGTAAAGGGAATGAGTAGGAATGAACTTATAGATGCCTTGTACAGTGAAATGGCTGAGTTTGGATTTCTAACAAAGTATATATATGGGGAAGGAATCGAAGAAATTGACATCAATTCATGGAATGACATAGAGATTCAGTATTCAGACGGTAGATGTGAAAAACTAGATGAACACTTTGATTCCCCGGAACATGCAATCAATGTAATAAGGAGAATGCTCCATATATCTGGAATGATTCTTGATAATGCAAGCCCTGCTGTTCTTGGTCATTTATCAAAAAATATTCGTATAGCAGTCCTAAAGACACCACTTGTGGATGAAGATGTAGGTATTGCAGCCTCTATTCGTATTGTAAATCCTCAGAACATGAAAAAAGAGGATTTTGTAAATGGAGGTACAGCAACAAATCCTATGCTGGATTTTTTATCAGAATGTATCCGTTATGGGATATCTGTATGTATAGCAGGTGCAACCTCTTCAGGTAAAACAACAGTTGCAGGCTGGCTTCTTACCACAATACCAGATAATAAAAGGATATTTACCATTGAAAATGGTTCAAGGGAGTTATCATTGGTTCGTAAGAGGAATGGGAGAGTATCTAACTCTGTTATTCATACTATTACTCGTGACAGTGAAAATGAAAGGCAAAGGATAGATCAGATTACACTTCTTGATATGTCCCTTCGATTTAATCCAGATATTATTGTAGTAGGGGAGATGCGTGGAGCAGAAGCCAATGCAGCACAGGAAGCAGCTCGGACAGGAGTAGCTGTTCTTACAACCATTCACTCAAACTCTTGTGAGGCAACCTACAGAAGAATGGTATCCCTTTGTAAAAGAGCAGTAGATATGACAGATGAAACACTAATGGGATATGTAACTGAAGCTTATCCTATAGTTGTATTCTGTAAGCAACTTGAAAACAAGGAAAGAAAGTTGATGGAGATTATGGAGTGCGAAATTCTATCAGATGGAACAAGAAACTATAGACCATTATTTCAATATATTATTACTGAAAATAGAATGGAAGATGGGGAATTTATAATCAAAGGATACCATGAACAAACAAACAGCATATCAGAAAGTCTATCAAAAAGATTTTTAGAAAACGGGATGCCAATAAGTACCATAGGAAAACTTAAAAAGAAGGAGGTACAAAGTGTATGAGTACCATCTTGTTAATGGCCTGTGTTGGAATGATTACAGGTTCTTTTATTATATTTAATATTTCACCAATAGAATTTACGGATAATATATTTAAAGGCTTAATGAATAAACCTAAAAGTATTAAAGATGAGATTAACGAGACAACTAAGCGAAAGAAATTATCTTTTCTAAGACGCGAGATTACAGAGGTCCAAGAAATCTTAAAGGTAACAGGAAGAGAGAAGAAGTTTCCAATGCTTTGTGCCTTATCTCTTCTACTATTTGCCATAGGAGGATCTATTGCTATTATCCTTGGGAATCTTTTTCTAGTTCCAGTAATGGCAATAGGCTTTATGTTTATCCCCTTTTGGTATATTCGTATTACCCAAACTCATTTTAAAAAGGCTATTTCAGCTGAACTTGAAACAGCACTTAGTATTATTACAACAGCATATTTAAGAAATGAGGATATTTTAACTGCTGTAGAAGAAAATATGAACTATTTAAATCCTCCTGTATTGTCTGTATTCAAAGAATTCGTTTCAAGGATAAAACTTATAAATCCAGATATAACAGCATCCTTACAGGAAATGAGGGAGAAAATTGATAATGGAGTTTTTAGGGAGTGGTGTGATGCATTAATTGCTTGTCAATTTGACAGAAGTTTAAAGACTACATTGACTCCCATTGTAAGTAAATTGTCTGATATGAGGGTTGTAAATGGGGAACTTGAAAATATGGTGTTTGAGCCAAGGAAAGAATTTATTACTATGGAAATATTAGTTATAGGGAATATCCCACTTTTATATTTCCTAAATAAAGATTGGTATCATACCTTGATGCACACCGTGATGGGGCAGATTGTACTTGCAATATGTATTACTGTCATATTTATATCTACAGCTTTTGTAATCAAGTTAACTCAGCCCATAGAGTATAGGAGGTAGATAAGATGACATTTTTAATTATTATCTTTGGAATACTTCTTGCTCTGGGACTGTTTTTTATTTTAGCTGATATTTTTAGACTTCCAAGTCTTGCCACACAAAGAGCTATGCAATCTGCAGGAAAACAAGGAAAAGAAAAGGCAAAAAGTATAGATATATTGCTCTTAGGGTGGGCAACAAGTCTAGCAAAATATATTCCAATTGATGAGTATAAAAGAAATAGGATGAAAAATACACTAAATGCTTCTGGAATTAATATGACTCCAGAAGAGTATATGGCATCAGCTATTGTAAAATCAGGTGTAATTGCATTGGGAGTGGTTCCTTGTTTAATAATACTGCCACTTTTAGCACCAATTATTATATTTTTAAGTATTTTAGTTTATTTTAAAGAGATAAGAAGGGCAGATGAAGAGCTAAAGGAAAAACAAAATAAGATAGAAAGAGAACTGCCAAGATTTGTAGCAACAATTACCCAAGAGTTAAAGGCCAGCAGGGATGTCTTATCTATGCTAGAGAACTTTAAGAAAAATGCAGGAGTAGATTTTGCAAATGAATTGGATATATTAACTGCAGATATGAGGTCCTCATCTTACGAAGCGGCTCTTACAAGATTTGAGGCAAGGATAAACTCACCTATGCTATCAGATATTACTAGAGGATTAATTGGTGTCCTTCGTGGAGATGATGGATCAATGTATTTTCAAATGTTATCCCATGATATGAAGCAATTAGAACTTCAAAGGTTAAAGGCTGAAGCTATGAAGATACCACCAAAGATTAGAGTGTTCTCCTTTATTATGCTTATGTGTTTTATGGGTGTATATATATCTATTATCATCTATGAAATTATCCGCTCATTCAGCGGACTGTTTTAGGAGGTGTTCGTATGCTTAAGGTACTAAAGTCTAATAAGGGAGAAGGATATATTGATGTAGCTGTTCTTGTACTTTGTGTAATGCTTGTTATTGCCCTTGCAGTAAAGGTACTGCCAGTTTATATTGCAAAGCAGCAAATCGATACTTTTGCAACAGAACTTGTAAGAGAGGCGGAAATTGCAGGTAGGGTAGGAGTTGAGACTACAAACAGGGAAATCTTATTAAGGGATAAAATGGGGATTACACCAACAGTAAGATGGTCGAAAACAGGAAGAGTTCAATTAAATGAAGAAGTAAGTCTTACCGTCACTTATGAAACTAATATTGGTTTATTTGGTGGCTTTGGTTCCTTTCCTATAACCTTAAGAGCTGATGCTGCAGGAAAATCAGAAGTATATTGGAAGTAGGTGAAAGGATGAAAAGGATCAAGCAAATACTAAAAGATAAAAAAGGAAGTTCCTTTCCTTTGATAGTGGCTGTGACCTTGTGTCTTGTAATGATTGTTACGGGGATATCTGAATATTTTAGATTGATGATTATAGCACAGGGAGTTCGTGACGCAGTTCAGGATGCAGTAATTTCTACGGTAAATGATAATTATGATGATGTTTATCATGGAGTCCGTGAAGGTTATTCAGGAGGATATCAGCCAGTAGCAGATGATTTTGAAGAATCTCTTGACTATGGAGATATTTACAATCGATTAGATACAATCTTAGGATTAAAACAAAGTGGTGGATATCATGTAAAGACAATATCAGGTGGGAAAATGGAGTTTAGAGTATGGGATTTAGATGTTGATATAAGAAATGCACCCATTGCATCAGGGGATATTGCTAGTTCAAGATTTAAGGTTGATGGCACTATTATGCTTGAAGTACCAGTATCCTTTGGTGGAAGACTTCTCCCGAGTATGAAGATACGAATAAAAACAAGCGGAGGTTATACCCCTAAGTTTTAAGGCTATGGAAAATATGAATAGACATTTTCAAATCATTGTGGTAGGGTTTGACTTATAAGAAGGAAAAAAGGAGGCAGAAATCTATGAAAAATATAAGTGAAAAAACTAAAAAATGGCTTGTAGTTGCTGGAGGTTTAGTAATCTGTGTAATGCTTATAGTTATGATAAGCTCACAGTTTAAAAAAGAACCAATAGATGATATACTGCCAAATCAAAATAAAGAAGTTGATAATGTAACAATAGAAAAACCAAAAGATGAAGGAAAGACAGAAAAAGAAGAAATTATGAATGAAGAAATTATGAATAATGAAGATAAAACAGATAATGAGAAAGAGGATGAAATTATAGTACCACCAATTAAAACTTCAGATACACAGTCTACAAATAAGAATGGTGTAGATAAGGGAACAGAGCAAACTATTCAAAAGGATGTTGAAAAGCCTAAAGAACCTACAAAGGAACAACTTACCGATCCAACTAAAAAACCTAATGGAGAAAAGGTAAAAGAACCACCAGAACAGAAAGATGAACCAAAGGGTGGGGATACAAATAGTAAGGGACAAACTTACCTACCTGGATTTGGATGGATAGAAAATAGTGGAGAGAATCAAGGTACAAAGGTAGATGGAGATGGAGATATCAATAAACAAATAGGTGATATGGATTAAATATAAATAGTAATAAGATACACTGCAGAAATGCAGTGTTTTTTATTTACAGAAGGGAGGATTTAATGAAGAGGACAATCATATTTTTAATATTACTTGTAATGCTAATGAATTCAATAATGCCCATTGCTGTATTTGCAGTTGGAGATGGAAACATAGACTCAGGTGGGGGGAATATGGGAAGTGGCACAAGTGAAAATAAATGGTCACCTGGTTATGATGGGGTGCGTATAACTGTAGTTCGCTCAAGTGACCACTCAATAGTAACAGCACCAATTGATTTTACTAATAGACAACCCCCATCAACAATGTTCCACTTTGGGAAGGTATCCAAGATCCAATATAATAGTGGGAGTAATCTATCACCAATTCAAGGTTCATATTATTATTATAATCCAGCACAAGCAATGCCAAGAATAGTAAGTACAAATGGAAAGAATAACATTGATGCAATAAAGAAATACTTCTGTTCAGAATATACCATTAAAAGAATCGCAGATATAACAGGAATAAACTATGACATACTAATCAACGGAGAGTATAAACTTCTTCTAGAACCAATAGCATATTATACATTTCAAGGAGCAATGATTGCTACAACTGCAACAGAAGCAGCCATGTATGATGAAAAATTAAGTGGAGGACTCAGAAGAAAAATGGTGTCTTTATCCCATAAAAATTTGCCACTTTCAATGTTCTTAGAAGTGGGAGATTTGGGATATCCTGCATGGAGTGGCAGTACATCAAAGCCTGCTTCTAATTCAGATATAAAGTCTTATCTAGGTCTTGGAATTGTTCGATTTAAAGAGAAACCAGATCCACCGATCATTAATACATTTGATTATGAGTATAGAGTAAATACAGAAGTTATCACATCAGTAATGGTAAGTGGTGGACAATCTGATCCTGATAATCCGACCAATGTCAGTTTTGAAATTGGTGGAAGAACATATAATGTGGGAAACATTTATTATCCTAGTGGTGATTCCCAATTGGCTTGGGTAAAATGGACAACACCAGATACAGAGCAGGATATGATAATTAATGTAAGTGTACATGGTTCTGGTATGACAACTAAATCAACAATTAATGTAAAGATAGTTGATCTAGACAAAAATCCGCCACCAAATCCAGTAGCTGATGATAGGAATGATTCCTTCTCTTATGCTTCTGTTCCTAACCGGGAGCAGAAAACAACAGCTAATTGGAGTATATGGAGTCCATGGTGGCAAGGGTATTGGGTATGGCATAGCACTGGGGAGGATTCAGGATACTGGTGTGATCATGGCTGGTGGGAATTTGACCTTGACCAATATAGTGCAAGGCTTTCTGCTGATATGAGAATTACAAATGATAGCAAGAATCCTACTGGAAGTGGAAGCATTTTTAAAAGTGGGTATGGTATCAATCAATTGGTAACAGCTAATTTGAGCAATAATCAAAGTTCTGCCATTACCTATCCTCAAAATGCTATATCATATTTTCCAGAATTTCAATATGAAACCTATTGGAGACTGTTAGAATGTCTTTCGAGTGGTTCAAATACTAGATTTGAGTTTAAGAAAAATATATATTCCACATATAAGAATCGTACACATTTTACTCCTATATGGATGCCAGATGGAGCATATACAGTAAATACATGGGTCATAGATGCATGGACTCCAGTGGGGATGCTATCTATGAATTTAAGAGACACATTAACAATAAGGGGGAACCTATGGCAAGATTGGCATATTGCACCCCTAAAACCATAAATACAGAAAAAGAAAGGTGGATTTTATGAAGAAATATAAGAAAAATTTAGTTATTTGTATGGTATTAATGCTATTTTTAATGTTTACTACTACAACTTTTGCATCAGGTTCAGGAGATGTAGCAGGCGCTATTGAGGGTACTTGGAAGGATGCGTCTGGACAGATAAAAAATGTAGTAAATAAAGTTGTATTTCCCGCCATTGACCTTATTTTAGCAGTGTTTTTCTTTGCTAAACTGGGGATGGCTTATTTTGATTATCGCAAACATGGACAATTTGAATGGGCAGCCCCTGCAATACTGTTTGCATGCTTGGTATTTACCTTAACAGCACCAAAATATATTTGGAAAATTCTTGGATTGTAATAAGAATAGACAGGCTGATTTTATAAAGAAAATCAGCCTGTTTAGTAAGTTGAAATGTATTTGACATTGGATATGATTATTTTATTTAGTGTAAAAATTAGGAGACATTTATTGGTTATCGGAATTGATTTCAATTAATCCCTTATTATTAAGGAAGTAAAAATAAATAAAAACTAGCATGACACCAACTGTTCCGTATATGGCATCAACAATATCTACAGTATTCATAAAGCCCATTAAAGTCTCACAAATAAAATTTGCCGCAATCATAAATATTCCTAAAACAGTAACAAAACGAAATTTTACTCCAGATGTTATCCAAGAAGAACCTATAGCTAAATAGGCTAAAAGACTTAATGAAAAATTTGATATATGAGATGTTATTTCAGAGTTTATCACTACAACATTATTATTAAAAGCATTCGACCATCTGATGATAGTTAGAATAAAACCAATGGAAATCAATAATAACTGTGCGATTTTATATGATTTTTTTATTTTGTATTTTATTTTCAATAGTATACCCCCAAAAAATAAGTAATTTATAATTTGATGCAGTTCAGCAAATTCCTATTTATCGTTATAATACTACATTCACTTGCTACATTCAAATAATCTTATCCAGGGATACCCTTGGGAAACGGTGTGTTTTTTAATTTCTATAAAAGGAGGCGGTAAAAATATTTATATGGGATTTTATCTTAGGCGATATTATGGATCAAATCATTAACTGGGTTTATGGCCAGATTGTAGGTTTTCTCGGTGACTTTTTTGCACATATGGGAAATATGGGAGTAGAACTTTTTGAGATGAGTTGGGTTCAATCGATTGTTTTATTCTTCTCTTATCTTGCCTGGGCATTATATGGAACAGGCCTTATGGTATCAGTATTTGAAACAGGAATAGAATATCAAAGTGGTAGGGGAAGTGTTAAGTATGCAGGCTTAAATGCAATAAAAGGATTTATGGCAGTAGGTCTGTTTACAATTGTACCAATAGAATTATATAAATTATCTGTTAACTTGCAAGCAAGTTTGACAGCAGGAATTACAGGGTATGGTAGAGGGATTAGTGAAATAGCTTCAAATATCATTACAACACTAAATAATGCAGGAGATGTTACTAGTGTAGGAAGTTCGGGAATCTTTGGTGGGCTTTCTGTAATAACAAGTCCCTTTATGGCCCTCTTTATAATTATCCTAATGGGTTATGCAGTTATTAAAGTATTCTTTGCTAACCTTAAAAGAGGTGGAATACTCCTTATACAGATAGCAGTTGGAAGTCTTTATATGTTTTCTGTTCCCCGTGGTTATATAGATGGATTTGTTCAATGGTCTAAGCAGATAATCGGTCTATGCCTTACTACATTCTTGCAGGCTACCATACTTACAGCAGGACTTATGGTAGTAAAGGACCATGCATTATTAGGACTTGGATTAATGTTATCAGCAGGAGAAGTGCCAAGGATTGCTGGGGCATTTGGACTTGATACATCCACAAAGGCTAATATAATGAGTGCTGTTTACACAGCACAGGCAGCAGTTAACACCACGAAAACTATTGTACAAGCAGTGCCAAAATAGAACAAATAAAAAAAGAAAGGATGTGTTTAATGAAACTAATATTTATTGCATCTCCCTATGCAGGAGATATAAAAAAGAATACAGATTATGCAAAAGAGGCTTGCCAGTATGTATTAAATGAGGGCAATGCCTTTTTTTGTCCCCATCTTCTCTACCCTCAAATTTTAAATGATAATAATCCAGAAGAAAGAAAATTAGGAATTAGCTTAGGGAAAGAATTGCTTGTTAGATGTGATGAGCTCTGGGTATTTGGAAACCATATATCAAGTGGTATGTTTGAGGAGATAGAGTTTGCTAAAAGTAAAGGGATACCTATTAAAAGAATAATGGAAATAGATATGGAAACAAATGAATTGGCTCCTTTAGGGTTAGGGATGTAGTAATGATTACCTTGGGGAGTCTTTTTGATGGGATAGGAGGATTTCCCCTTGCTGCTGTTAATAATGGGATTACCCCCATATGGGCAAGTGAGATAGAATCCTTTCCGATTGAAGTGACTAAAATAAGGTTTCCTGACATGATCCATGTTGGTGATATAACAAAATTAAAGGGAGATAAATTGCCTCCTGTTGATATCATCACTGGTGGTTCACCTTGCCAAGATTTAAGTGTAGCTGGTAAAAGAGCAGGCCTTGCAGGTGAGCGTTCAGGATTATTTATGGAACAAATTAGAATCACAAAAGAAATGAGGTATAAAGATGGAAGAGAAGGAAAAGCAAATCACCTTATACGACCTCGATACTTCGTTTGGGAAAATGTCCCCGGAGCATTTTCCAGTACAGAAGGGGAGGACTTCAAGGCGGTCCTCGAAGAAACCGCAAGAATTGCAGACAGCAATGTATCTATACCTAGACCTGCGGGAGGGATATGGAAACCTGCTGGGTCCATACTGGGATATGAATTCACCATTGCTTGGAGAGTTCTCGATGCTCAATACTGGGGTGTCGCCCAAAGGCGTAAAAGAATCTTTCTTGTGGCAGATTTTGGAGGACACACCGCTCCCAAAATATTATTTGAGCAAGAAAGCTTGTTTGGGAATACTTAGAAGGTCAAAGTTAAGAGGTAAGGAACTGCCGAGGCAATTAAAAATTGCTTTGGAAATTCAAGCTGGACTTGAGATAACAGAAAAGGATCTTAATCAGGATATGTCCAATGAATACAAAGCATATCACATTAATCAACGCAATGAAGGAATTGATCTAGACGGAGTATCAGGTGCTTTAATGGCAACCCAAAATATGCAGATGCAAACATTTATTACAGGATCTATGTTATGCCTGAATGATCAAGGTGGTAATCGAATGGATATAACGGAAAATATCACTTCTACTTTACGGGCTAGTATGGGAGGAAATTTACCTATAGTCATGGCAACTCAGCAAGGTAATGCAGAGATTTGTGTTGATCCTTGTCCCACTATTACATCTTCAGAAGGCACAAGTGGTAACAATCAACCAGCTCTATTCGATAACCATGGGAGGGACTGCAGATACAATGGTCCCCTGAAAGTAGCACCTACAATTGCAGCCACCTATGGAACAGGTGGAAATAATGTTCCTTTGGTATCAGAACCTATTGGTCCAGAAAGTTATTGCATTGCAGGAAACATTATAGATAGGCAAGAACACAATGGTGGAAATGGGCGTGGATTCCAAGAAGACATTAGCTACACTCTTACTACAAGCGACATCCATGCTGTTTGTTTTCCACCTAAAACATATCAAGATACAGTAGGTACATTGTGTGTGGGGGATGAAAAAGGTATTGGTAATCAATATGTAAGTCAGGATAAGTGTATTATAGATTATGAAAAGATGATATTTGGGCAATCAACATTTGCTAACTATAAGGAAGGTTGTGCAACTCTAAGAGCAGGAGGGGGAGATAATGGTGGGGGAAGTGAAAATTTAGTAGCTACAAGAAATCTAGTTCGTAGACTTACTCCTTTAGAATGTGAAAGACTTCAAGGATTTCCAGATGGATGGACTAATATTGAAAAGGCATCAGATAGTGCAAGATATAAGGCATTAGGCAATAGTGTAGCAATCCCTTGTGTAAATTTTGTTATGAAAGGGATTGCTTATTTTTTAAGAAAACAAAAGGAGGAAGGAGTTGATTAAATAATGTATATGTACCCTGATAATCTAAAGGCTAAAGCAACTCTATGGCTATGGGAATTAAAAGATATAGGAGTAATTGGGATAGGACTTCTTATTTCTGTATTTGCATTAGTACAGCTAGGTTTTATGCCACCAATTGTAATAACAGCAGTTTATGCCTTTTTAACTATACAATTTGAAGGCACAAGCATACTAAACTTTATTCAATATGCTTGTGCCTTCTTTATTTTAAAACAGCAAGTATTTGAATGGAGGTTGTAAAATGAGTAGGAAGCAGAGAAAAAAGGAAAAACAAAAGCAATCCACAAGGGAACTTATGGGGGTAGATGAAATTACAGATTTTAGTACTAAGACTCCCTATGGAGAATTAGTATACTTTATAATCCACCCAACTAATATATCCGTATTATCAGATGAAAATATAGGAGCTAGAATTTATGCTCTCATGACAGTTCTAAAAGGAATAGCTGAAATAGAAATGCTATGTCTTAATTCAAAGGAAAACTTTGATGATAATAAGCAGTATTTAAAAAGAAGAATGGAGATGGAACAAAATCTTGTTATAAGAAATTTACTAAAACAAGATAGCATTAATCTTGATAGAATGCAGGTACAGATGGCAACTGCTAGGGAATTTTTGATTATAATAAGACTAAAGGATGAAAAGGAATCAAATATATTTCCTTATCTTGCAAGAATAGAAAAAAATTTAAAAGATCAAGGATTTGAATCCAGAAGGGCTGATAATCAAGATATTAAAAGGCTTCTTGGAGTGTATTACGAGCAGAATGTAACTACTGAAAAATATGAAGATTATGATGGGGAAAGATGGGTTGTATTTGGTGATGAGTAAGTGGTAATGGTTGAAAGTTTATTTGATAGAATGTATGTGCTATAATATGTATAAATGGAAATTATACATATATTGTAAAAATATTGGAGGAACAATGTGAAAGATAAGGGTAAAAATATCAAATTGACTAAAGTATTATTTTTTATTTATTTAATCTCTGTGTTTTGGATAATAGTATTTAAATTAAGTCTACCGTTTTCAGAATTAGGTTATATGAGAAGTATAAATCTAATTCCCTTTAGTGAATCTTTAATAATAAATGGAAGACTTGATTTTAGCGAAATCATTATGAATGTAGTAATCTTTATACCAATTGGAATATATTCAGAAATCCTATTTAAGGAATGGACTGTTAGTAAAAAAATATTTTTATTTTTTCTAATTAGTTTGATGTGTGAAGTTTCTCAATTTATCTTGGGTATTGGAGCTTCCGATATTACGGATATTATTAATAATATTTTAGGTGGAACAATTGGACTGTTAATCTATAGGGCCATTGAAAGATATCAAAAGACAGTATTAAGGCACAGAAATTTATAAATACAATTGCATCAATAGGTACCATATTAATGATTTCATTGTTATCGGTGTTAGTAATATACAATCTATAGTGGAATATATAAATAAGTTAAAATTCACTGTAACAAATAGATAATTTTGGAGGTGATTGGAGGGTTATGAAAAATAGAACCTATATAGCCATTGATTTAAAATCATTCTACGCTTCTGTTGAATGTATGGAACGAGGGCTTGATCCCTTAACTACAAACCTTGTTGTTGCAGATGCAAGTAGAACGGAAAAAACTATTTGCCTTGCAGTTTCTCCCACGCTAAAAACCTATGGAATTTCTGGTAGGGCTAGATTATTTGAGGTTGTACAAAAGGTTAGGGAAGTAAATGCTTTAAGATTAAACAAAGCACCGGGACGGACTTTTACTGGTGCTTCTTTCAACCATACTGAATTAAAAGCTTCCCCAAATCTCTCACTAGACTATATCGCAGCTCCACCTAGAATGGCCTATTATATTGAATATAGTACAAGAATATATAATATTTATTTAAAATATATTGCACCTGAAGATATCCATGTTTACTCCATAGATGAGGTTTTTATTGATGTTACAAACTACCTAAATACCTACAGTCTATCAGCTAGAGAGTTTACTACTAAAATACTTTTGGATATATTTAATACCACGGGAATTACGGCAACAGCTGGGATTGGCACAAATCTATATCTAGCTAAAATTGCCATGGATATTCAAGCTAAACGAATTTCCATAGATGAAAATGGTGTGCAAATAGCCGAGCTAGATGAAATGAGTTATCGTAGATTGCTTTGGTCACACAGGCCTTTAACAGATTTTTGGAGAGTGGGAAAAGGATATGCTAGAAGATTAGAAAAAGAAGGATTATACACCATGGGGGATATAGCAAGATGTTCTATTGGAAATCCTACTGATTATTACAGTGAAGATTTGTTATATAAGCTATTTGGTGTTAATGCAGAATTACTAATAGATCATGCATGGGGATGGGAACCATGTACCATAGCTGATATTAAAGAGTATAAACCAAGCACCAAAAGTATCGGATCAGGGCAGGTGCTCCAATGTGGCTACACCTATGAAAAAGCAAAGCTTATTGTAATGGAAATGACTGATTTACTTGTACTTGACCTAGTAGATAAAAGACTTGTAACCAATCAGATTACCTTAACAGTAGGATATGATATAGAAAACTTAACAAATCCAGAAATAAAGAAATTATATAAAGGAAAAATTACCATCGATGGTTATGGGCGTAAAGTTCCAAAATCGGCACATGGTACTGTAAATCTTGAAAGATATTTCTCTTCTACAAAGTTAATTATAGATGCTGTCATGGATTTATTTGAACGAATTGTAGATAAAAATCTTTTAGTTAGAAGGGTCAATATGTCAGCAAATCGTGTTGTAGATGAATCAAGTATCGAAAAGGAAGATGAGGTTGAACAACTTAATCTTTTTACAGATTATAGGATTGCGGAGAATGAAAAAAAGGAAGAAGAATCAGAACTCGTACGAGAAAGAAAAATACAGGAAACCATATTAGAATTAAAGAAGAAATTTGGAAAGAATGCAGTTTTAAAAGGCTTAAATCTAGAGGAAGGGGCTACAACAGTAGATAGAAACAAACAGATTGGAGGGCATAAGGCATGACAGGTAAATATGATGATATTATTAATTTACCAAGACATGTATCTGAAAAACGAAATCCTATGCCAATTATTGACCGAGCAGCACAATTTTCTCCTTTTGCCGCACTAACTGGCTATGATACTGCAATTAAAGAAACTGCAAGAGTTACAGAAGATAGAATAGAACTAGATGTATATATGAAAGAAGCATTAAACAATAAATTGCAAATACTAATAGATCAACTCCATGAATATCCCCAGGTTAAAATAATATATTTTCAACCAGATGAAAAGAAAGACGGTGGCAGCTATGTTACTGCCAGTGGTACAGTTAAAAAGATAGATGAATACCAGGAGGTCACTGAAAAAGTCCTAGCAAAATAGAATTAAAGGCATAACAAATACAACAATAGTTGTAGGAGTTATGCCAT
>NZ_JAIOUP010000014.1 GCF_019931165.1 Schnuerera sp. xch1 | reverse complement strand
TATTATGTCTATGTCACATTGATAAAACTCTCTAAATCTACCTTTTTGTGCCTTTTCTCCCCTATATACTTTACCTATGTGATATCTCTTAAAAGGAAATGTTAATTCTGAAAAATGTTGAGCTACATATCTAGCTAGTGGAACTGTCAAATCAAATCTTAACGCTAACTCCGTATCACCTTTATTAAACCTATAGATTTGTTTTTCCGTGTCCCCTCCGCCTTTTGCCAATAACACTTCCGCTTTTTCTATTATTGGAGTGTCTATTGGTAAGAATCCAAACTTTTCATAGTTTTTTCTAATGGTATCCATCATTTCATTAAAAAGTATCTGATCCAATGGAGTTAATTCCATAAATCCTGCCAATATGGATGGTTTAATTATACTTTTACTCATATGTACGCCTCCAAACATCTAATTCATTTAGTATAATAATATCATCTTTACGATTTTTTTCAAATAAATTATTTAATAAATGAAGCTGAATGCCATGCCAGCTTCATTTATTTTCTATTTTTAACTTTTCTTAACTTTAAGATTTCCTTCGCATTTTTCACATCCTAAGCAAAAATATACTCTATCTTCAAAGACGTCTGTAATTATCTTTATTACATCTCTATCTTTGCTTTTATCACTCAAATGTATTATTAAATTTTGAGGTGCTAGAACAATTAAAGCACTGATTAATATATCATCTTCACTAAAATTATTAACATTTATCTCTGTACTTATATCATCAAAGAAGTTTTTATCTATTTCATTACCTTCTTCATCTAATAATTTGTATTCATCGTTTTTAGTGACTAAATTTAATAATTCATATTTTGGATTTTGAGCATCTATAAAATACTTTAATATGCTGATGAATTCTCTGTATTCTTTTCGAGCAGTGAATTCTTCAATCCCTTTATCGATAACTACATTTAAAAAGAGATTAAGATCTTTCAATCTAAATGTAATAAATCCATCTATTGAAATCAAATGTTTATCAATTATATATTTTTTAATCTGATTATTTAAATATTGCTTTTCAACTATAAAATTATCTTCATTTAACAACAACTTTTTAGCTATATTAACTATTTCTTTTCTTTCAACTGATTGTAATTGTTTAAATTTATCATTTATTTGTTTGTTCATTATACCTTCAGAATATATGTTTAATATCAAGTCCAATATTAAATTCGTTATTTTATTATAAAAATCTTTGACAGATTTATTTTTTACAGGAGTTATGTTAAAAAAATGTCTGGAATCATAATCTACTTCTTCTACTTTTATCTTCTTTTGCGAGAAATAATTAGCAATTATTTCTCGTGCTTCATCTACATTCTTATTCAATCCTACTTGAATATTCATGTATTTTCACTCCTTTCTGTTAATAGTATGCTCTATGAAAATGTCGATATACTGCATAAAGAGTTACTCTATTGGCAATATAGACTAATTAAACTTCCAATGTCTCTTATTATATCATTACTTAAATAAATAATGTCTTTTTTGTATTTTTTTAGAAATTTTATGATTTTAAACCTATCTGGATGTTCTATAAGTTTACCAGAAAAAACTATACTTTCTTTAGATATATTGCCACAAGTTCCTCCTATGAAACCATATGGATATCCTTCTAATTTTATATATCCTGGTTCTATTAATAGAGAATCTATTCCTAATTTAGTCAATTTACGATATATAGGATAATCTGCAGTTATAATCGCTTTATTGCTGATTATTGCTATGGAACATTTAGTATACCCTTGTTCAACATGAATAAATTCTAAATTTTCCTTTTTTAAATAGTATTTTAATTTTTCATCGGTATATTTAAAATTATGTATAGCAAAATTATGTACTCTTGCTATATTATACGCTATATCGCTTGGATACTCCTCAGTTAATTTTGTTTCACCTTTTATAATTTTTATACCCATTCCAAATAATTTCTCTTTATAATAATCAAACACATTTGGTGCAACGATTACAGTATTATGATTAATAGGATGTAAAACAATATCTGGATGGTACGAAATAGACTCTGATACTTCTTTGCATTGAATAGTGGGAACTACCTTTAGGTTTAACTTTTGAAGTGTGTTAAACATTTCTGTTGAAATACGTCCATCTACTATTACAGTATTTGTATATCTATTTGGAACAAAGGGATTTTCTGACATATTATCACCATCCTGATAAAAAATAAAACCTTCTAAAGATAGAAGGTTTTTTGGAGGCGGCACCCAGATTTGAACTGGGGAATAAAGGTTTTGCAGACCTCTGCCTTACCACTTGGCTATGCCGCCATATTTGAGTTTATTGTTGGAGCGGAAGACGGGATTCGAACCCGCGACCCTCGCCTTGGCAAGGCGATGCTCTACCACTGAGCCACTTCCGCACACATCTGGTGCCCAGAGGCGGAATCGAACCACCGACACGAGGATTTTCAGTCCTCTGCTCTACCGACTGAGCTATCTGGGCTTAATATAATAAATATAAGCTTCTCTGGGACTTGCTATAAGTTATTTGGCTATGTAGTACATTAGATAGTATACAATATTGTTTTGGTAAAGTCAATAATAAATTCTTAAATCCCTATTAGCAGCCAACAACTAATAGGGATTATCTAATAGTTTCGTTAATTCATCTCCTGAAATATTTAAAAGCCCCTATTAATAGGGGCTTGATTGCTACTGTTAAAAAACTATTTAATTTAATTCAAAGAGAATCAAGGATTATAGTTTGTTAACGTTAGTAGCCTGTGGACCTTTTTCTCCTTGAACTATTTCAAATTCAACGCTTTGTCCTTCTTCTAAAGTTTTAAATCCGTCTCCTTCGATTGCTGAATAATGTACAAAAACATCTTCGCCTTCGTCAGTGGAGATAAAACCATAACCTTTTGTGGCATTAAACCATTTTACAGTACCTTTTACCATTTTAAAACATTCCTCCAATACAACAATTTAATAATAGATGAGTCCTTATGTATCATCTACCTTTAGTTTAGTCTATCACAATATTTATATTCTTGTCAAATAATATTCCCATTTATTTTTTTATTATTCCTGTGTTTTCTAATCTATTTAAGCAATAACTACAAAATTTATCCTCTCGCTTTTATTATTCT
Source organism: Schnuerera sp. xch1 (assembly GCF_019931165.1). Classification (GTDB taxonomy): domain Bacteria; phylum Bacillota; class Clostridia; order Tissierellales; family Tepidimicrobiaceae; genus JAIOUP01. The sequence continues at coordinate 60,661 of NZ_JAIOUP010000014.1, read as the reverse complement.
GTTTATTGAATGAAAAACCATCAAAACAATTGATCTCCTGAAAATTTGCCAATTGAAGTAATTCAATTATTTCATCTGTATGATATGCCCTTTCAATATGTTCTTCATCAAATCTTTTGTAATTTCCCCTTTCATCTTTTACAAAGAAGGTAAGAAAAAATTCTGAACAATTCTTATCTTCATCAAAATAATTTTGCCACGTATAAAATATATCTTCTCTATCCTCTAGAAATGTGTTGTTCCCAATGATATCTTTTAATTTATAATATGAATTAATATCAAATATAAACACGCCATCATCTTTAAGATGATTTTTTACATTTTTAAAAGTACTCAGTAGTTCATCTTTATCTGTAACATAATTAATACTATCACATATAGATATTATGCAATCAAATTTCTTATTTATATTAAAATCCACCATATTCTGATTAAATATAGTTACATTTTTATATTTATTTAACTTGTTATAAGCTATGCTAAGCATATCAGTAGATAAATCAAAACAGGTTATATCATAGCCATCTTTAGCTAAATAACTGGTCAAATTGCCTGTTCCACAGGCCATTTCCAATATGAACTGAGGATCTTTATCAAATTTTTTGAGTACCTTTTTAATGTATAAGTACCATTCCTTATAGTCTACGTCTGTCATCAATTCATCATATAATAATGCAAAGTTGTTATACATTATTGATCCCCCTTATACATTTTTATTCGCTCTCGTTTTTCTTCTTTTTCATATCCCTTTTCCTAACTGTCATTAATCCACCTATTCTACCTGATTCCTTAGCAGTTAGGCCTCCCCATCCTACTTCTTTAATCTTATCTGTCAATCCTAATTCATCAGCAATTTCATATTTTAATTTATCTTCTAAAGTTGGCTTTTTTTTCTTCTTTTTTGCCATATTCATCCCTCCTAATAGTTATTATTGGAATGAATGAACATTTTTATTCTTATACGAAGAAATATCTATAGTTATAGACTATGAATATTAGAACTACTACTAGTATAGGGACTATCTCTATACCACTCATCTTTTGTTCATTGTTTACTTGTTTAAATAAAGGTTCTTCAATTTTACTTTGTTTGTTAGTAGGAATTGATCTAATTAACCTCTTTACAATTAACCAGAATAGCAACGCCATGACACCAATAACTATAGTACTATATATTAGCTCAATATCAGGTATAATAGCTGATTCCACATTTATCGTTTGTTCCATATTATTTGTAAAAAACCCTATACATAATGCTATAGAATTGTTGGTTGCGTGACCAATAATTGAAGCAAATATTGAATTGGTCTTATATACTAATATACCAAACAATATACCTAAAAATATTGGCCCTAGTAGATTTTGAACATTAAAATGAAATATTCCAAATAATATGGCTGAATAAACAATGGCTTTTTTCCTGCCTAGAGAGCTATAAGAGTTCATTATCATGCCTCTAAACATTGTTTCCTCACATATTCCAGGTGTTAAAGCTATTAAGAAAAATCCTATTAAAAATTCGATTGGTGCAGTAGGTATGGGTACAGAACTTGGCATGAATTCGCCAAATTTGCTCATTATGATAATACCTATATAATTAAAAAATACAGCTACTGGATACGAAAACAAAGCAATAAATATTACGTACATAATCTGCTTTAGGCTTATCCTATTGAGTCTTAGAATATTTTTTATTGAATATCCTCTCATCTTTAAATATAGTAATATTGGTAGAAGTATTATTATATATTCGGTTATAAAAAGACCACTATATACTTCTTTACTCTGAGCCCATGCTCCTACTGTTATTAATAATAGAGCAATAATTAAATAAAAAAAATTGGTCTCTACTATTGTTGGCTTGTTATTATTTTTGTCCATTAAACATTTTACACCTTCTTTTTAATATAAGTTTTAAAAGTCAATAAACCTGCAGGTTGACCTGTAGGTTTAATCATCAAAAGTAAAAATATATGGTATATTTCTATAGTAATCCCCATAATTAAGTCCATATCCCACTATGAATACATCCGGGATAGTAAATCCTACATAATCAGGAGTAATATCAGCTTCTCTTCTACTTGGTTTATCCAACATAACACATACCTTTATGGATTTTGGCTCTTCTTCACCGATATATTCTACTACCTCTTTCATGGTATTTCCCGAATCCATAATGTCATCTACAATCAATACATGTTTACCTTTTATATCAGTTCTAATATCATTAATTATTTCTACTATTCCTGAAGAAGTTTCGCTATGACCATAACTTGAAGTAGTCATAAAGTCTACATTTACAGGCACATGCAGTGCTCTGACTAAATCAGCAGCAAAAACAAAACTTCCTCTAAGCAAAGATATTACTACAATATTATCTCCTTTATAATCATTAGATATTCCTTTTCCTAATTCTTTAACTCTTTTTGCAATTTCATCCTCATCAAATAATATTTTAGGCTTTTTATTAAACTCCAACAATATTCTCCCCTTTCCTTTTGTATATTACTTTGGTTTTCTTCTTAATATTTGTTTTATTTCTCTTAATTCTAATAAAATTTTATTTAGAGTATATTGGAGACTTACTAAAATTATCACTATTGTAAAAATAATTATCACTGTATAATTCATTAAAATTCTCCTTGTCCCTAATATTGAATTTGATATTTAAAATATTAATTATTGTGTAGATTATAACACAAATTGTGGGTTTGGTAAAAGGGAATATAAAAATAATACCTTCCATATTTAAATATGAAAGGTATTACTATAAATTATACTTCGTCTTTATAAACTTCAGCTCTGTTATTGTCATTTTCAACATATTCTAATTTTGAAATAGACACTTCATAAGCTACCCTTGTTTCAACTTCATTATCACTGAGCTTTTTCTGATATTCACGACTCTGAATTCTTCCCCATATCCTCATATGATCTCCAACTAATACGTTGTCACAAAATCTGGCATTTCTTCCCCACGCGATACAAGGTATGTAATCTGATTTATTATAGGGTCTGTTTACCGCTATAAGTAAATCTGATATCTCTCTACCGAAAGGAGTAGTTCTATAAATTGGTGATTTGCAGATATAGCCGTCTAAAAATATTTCATTAGGAGATTTTAAGTGTTCTTTTATTTCTTCTTCATCCTTTAAAAGCTTTATATCCCTTGCAAATACTGTCAATACTAATCTGCTAGAACCATTTTCATATCGATTATAAGAGCGCAATTGACCAGAAATATCTACATATGAACCCTCTGATAAATCAATGTTAATAATCAATCTTTCAGATATCGTTACTGGCAAAATATCTACAGATTCACTTAATCTTAAAACTTCCAAATCAAAATTATAAAATCCTTCTCCATACATCTCATGGCTAAACTCAATTGGGGTTATTATCTTCCCCGTAACGTCCACCTTGTTTGTTTCCATCAGATTTTTAACCACAAATATCATCTCCCCCTTATTCTTATGTTTCTAACAATCTATAATTATGTTTATTCAATGAATTTTATTATTATGATTAAGAGCATGAATTTTTTAATTATAGATAATTTATCATTAGCAAATTCCCTTGATAATATTTTATCAAATATAAAATGCTTTTTCTAGTCGATTTTTAGACTTTCTAAATAAATCAAAGCTTTTTTGTCTATTTACCCTTTATCTGTCTTCCTGTATTATCCATGTGAAAATCATCTTTATATATTAATTCTGACACGGGTACTAGCTCAAATCCTTCTTCCTGCAATCTTTCAATAACTATAGGTAGGTATTCTAATACATATTTCGCATTGTTGTGGAATAACACTATTGATCCGTTTTGTACATTTCTTGTCACTCTATCCACTACAGGTTGAACTCCTAATTCCTTCCAATCCAGTGAATCGACATCCCATTGGATAGCATAATAGTCGTTTTCTCTACATAGATTTACTATTCTATCATCATAGTCACCAAATGGTGGTCTGAATAATATAGGTCTTTCATTTATTAGTTTCTCTATTTTATCCGAAGTTGTATCTATCTCTTTTATTGCTTCTCCATCGGATAGTTCGGTCATATACGGATGATTGGTAGAATGGTTTCCTATCTCATGACCCCTTGCATGTATTTCTTTTACATCTTCTGGAAATTTGTCTACCCAAAATCCAACTAAAAAGAATGTTGACTTGACATCATATTCATCTAGTATGTCCAATATCCCTCTAGTAAACTCGTTTCCCCATGCTGCATCAAATGTAATAGCTATTTTCTTCTCTTCCGTATCTACACTATATATGGGTAATTCTTTGCTGTAAGAAAATGCCTCCAGAATATTATTATTTGTCTTTAAAGTCATATAAGATATAGAGATCATAACTAAAATTGTAATAATCATTATTCTATATAACATTCCATTTTTAGCTTTTATCACTTTCAATATATCCCCTCCCACAGTTTCTATTATTACAATCTATTCTAAAAAACTCATTATATTACTTTGCTGAATAGAATTTATTGATTTCTATGTAAATATTGAAAAATAACTTATAAGAGATAAGTAAAATTTTACTTACCTCTTAAATATGGTATAATTTAATATAATTACATAAAAGTTAAAGAGGTGTTAAACATGTTTTTCGAAAATAGTGAAGAGCTAGCACAAAATAAGTTGCTTTTATTATATATTATAGATAAATCCAAAAAATTACTTACAAATGAACAACTTACTGAATTTGTATTAAAAGAGGATTATATGAATTATTTTTTAGTTCAACAATACTTATCTGAACTTGTATCTGCTAATTTCCTAGAATATGCAGATACAAAAGACAAAAAAGTTTATCATCTGCTAAACAAAGGAAAAGCTACTTTATCATATTTTGAAAATAGAATTTCTCAAAGTATTAAAGACAACATTAATGATAGATTCAAACAGATAAATAAAAATGAAAAAAAAGCTACTCAAGTTTCAGCAGAATACTTTAAAAAAAATAATAATGAATTTGTGGTTAATTTAAAACTTATTGAAAATACTGAAACTCTTTTTAGCCTTTATCTAAATGTTGCTACAATCAAACAAGCGGAAAAAATCTGCGAGATATGGAAAGATAATACTGAATATATCTACAAGAATATACTAAATATGTTAGTTGATGATGAAATAACTTCAGTTTAGGGTTAGGATACCACTAGGCTCTTTTCCTACCTCTATGTTTTCTATGATCTTATTTGTGTTTATATTAAACAAGATCAACTTGTTGGTGGATAAATTGGAAATAAAAAGGATATTATCTCCATTCCATCCTAATTTATTAGGCATTCCTGCTAAATAGGTTTTGCTTAATAAATCCTTTTTCTCCAAATCCATCCTATATAAATATCCATTGTCCATACTGGTGATAAAGATTATTTCACTGCTATTTATTTTAAACATGTTATTGAATATCCCTTTAAAAACTCTACTATCCTTTTTCTTATGGGTTTTTATGTCCATTATAGAAATATTGCTATTGTTGATTATACTATTATTTATATTTGCTAATATAAACATCTGGTCTCTATCAATAACCATCTTTACTGGATTATTATCTAATTTTATTGTTTCTATGGTTTTTCCTTTTAAATCTATCATATCTATGCTATATCCATTGCTATTCGCAACATACATTTTAAAATTGTTTTCATCTATTTCAATGTCTATTGGTTTTTCCCCTACAGGAATATTTTCGATTAAAGAAAATTCATCTGCATCAACTATTGATATAGAGTTAGAATCACTATTGGTTATATAGAGTTTGTTTTGAAAATATTTTATACAGGTTGGATATTTCCCTACGGATATAATATCTACTATCTTCTTATGTTTCAGATCAATCTTCAAGACTGAATTATCATATACATTTGTACAATAGAGACAATCTTTTCTATTGTATTCTAAATCATAAGGACCAATTGGAAATCCATGAAATCTAATAGTTTGCCTATTACTGCTATTGATTGAGTCCTTTAAATCTAATGTGTCAATTTTGTTCCCATCTTTAAAGTCTATAAATGTTAATGTGTCATCTCCAGTATTGGCTACTATCACTTTCTCTCTTAATTGCAATTTATCACCTCCAACTGCTATATAAGTTAATCTATGCTTTATAGTAGTCAGAGGTGATGAAAAACACTAAATTATTCTTTCATTTTTCATCAAATATTCTTTTTATCAAAAAAGGTTTTTCTATATATAATTTTCTTCTTTTTATTTCCTGTATCAGTAAATCTACTGTAGTCAGTTTTCTCTTCCATTGCTCAAAGTAACCAGCTTTTTCTAACAATTTTAATCTATCCATTTCCTTTATAGTAATATCTATTAGCTCTCCGTCTCCCATTGACTTGTAAGGATAAAACTTTACATTATTCATAAAAAACCCTCCTATAGAATATATAATAATGTATATTCTATGGAAGGGTTACTTATAACTAGTAATTATTGAGCAAAATCCTTCTTATATTACCTATTAAATATAAAGATCCAGCAAACACTATTAAGTCATCATTGTCAGCTAATTCATAGGCTTTATCTATGGCTTTTTCATTGTCCTTTTCTATGTGAGTATTTTTATTATATTTATTTATTATTCTTTCTAGGTCTTCTGCTTCCATCTTTCTAGACATATTAACTTCTGTAACTATTATTTCATCAGCCATAGGAGTTAACATCTCTACCATATGTTCCACGTCTTTATCCTTCAGAATTGCTGTTCCAAGTATTAATCTATTGTATTCAAATCCCTTTAAGCTCTCAACTAATGATCTTATTCCCTGAATGTTGTGGGCTCCATCAATCATAAATGTAGGAGCTTTTTTTAGTATCTCCATTCTCCCTGGCCATTTTGTGTTTTTTAGTCCATCTCGTATATTATCTTCGGTTGCATTGACTAACCCTTTTTCCTTTAGTATCAATACTGCCGTTAGTGCTAAAGCAGCATTATAAGTCTGATGTTTTCCTAACAAACTAATTTCTATATTCTTAAATTCCTTGTCATTATATTTGAAATTAAATACTCCACCATGTTTAGTTAAATTTACTATTTCCACACTTTTCATAGGACACACTATTAGTTCTGCCTCTTTGTCAGCAGAGATTTCCTTTATAACATCTATTGCCTCTTTTTCCTGAGTATAGGATAATACTAGACCATTATCCTTTATTATTCCACCTTTTTCATATGCAATCTTTCCTAGTGTATGTCCTAATACATCCATATGGTCATAATCTATGGTGGTTATAATAGAAATTAAGGAATCTTTTATCACATTTGTAGAGTCAGCTCTTCCACCTAATCCAACTTCTAATACAACATAATCAACATTCTCTTCATTAAAATATACAAAAGCAATGGTAGTTACTATTTCAAAAGTAGTTGGGTGTTCATATCCTTCTTCTAACATAATTTGAATTCTATCCTTAATTCTCTTTGTTATGTCCGCTAACCTTTCATCAGGTATATCTGCTCCATTAATAGAAATTCTCTCATTAAACCTTTCCAAATATGGCGAAGTAAACAATCCTACCTTATAGTCTGATTCCTTCAATATATTTGCTACAAATGCTGCAGTGGAACCTTTACCATTAGTACCTGCTAAATGAATATATTTCATTCCCATATGAGGATTACCGAGTAAGTTTAGCAGTCTGTCTATTGTATCCAGTCCTAATCTTGACCCAAATTTATTCTTATCATTTATATAATTTAATGCCTCTATATAATTCACTTCGACCCCTCGTCTCATGTTAATATTAATTGGATTTTAAACCTTTAAGTCTTTCTAATACTTTCTTCATCATGTTTTCATATTTCTTTTCTTTTTCTCTTTCTTTTGCTACAACTTGTTCTGGTGCTTTGTTTACAAATCCTTCATTTGAAAGCTTACCTCTTACTCTTTTTAATTCCGAATCCAATTTTTCCTTTTCCCTTTCCAATCTTTCAATTTCCTTATCAAAATCTATTAAATCTTTTAATGGAATAAATACTTCACATCTATCTAGTACCACTGATAGGTTATTTTCTCCTAACCCTTCTTTGTTTTCTTGAATTATAATGTCATCGGCACTTGCTAAGTTAATGAAGTATCTCTTACCATAATCTATTATATCCTTTATAGTTTCATCCTTAGTTACAAACATAAGAGAGGCTTTTTTAGAGAGAGCAATATTCATCTCTTGTCTTGCATTTCTTATTCCCTTTATCGCTTTCATGATAAATGCCATTTTTTTTTCAGCTTCCCTATTAGTATCTTCTTCATTATAGTCTGACCACTGACTGATAATTAAAGGCTTCTCTCTTCCAGGTAAGTGTTGCCATATCTCTTCAGTGATAAAAGGCATGAATGGATGCAACAATTTTAGTGTATTTTCTAGAACATATAGAAGTACCTTTTCTGCTGTTTCCTTACTTTCAATGCTATCACCATATAATCTAGGTTTAACCATTTCTATATACCAGTCACAGTACTCATCCCAAATAAATTCATAGATCTTTTGAGCTGCTAAACCTATTTCATATTTTTCGAGGTTTTCCGTTACTTCCTTGATAACACTATTTATTCTTGATATTATCCATCTATCTTCTTCCTCTAATAGTTCTTTATCAATTGTTTCCATTGATATCTTTTCATCCAGATTCATGAGTACAAACCTAGTGGCATTCCATAATTTATTTGCAAAGTTTCTGTTTGCTTCGACTCTTTCCATATAAAAACGCATATCATTTCCTGGAGTATTTCCAGTAACAAGAGTAAATCTTAGTGCATCTGCACCATATTCATCAATAACATCTAGCGGATCTATACCATTTCCTAAAGATTTACTCATCTTTCTACCTTGAGAATCCCTTACAAGTCCTGTCAAAAATACATCTTTAAATGGTACTTCCCCCATCTGTTCTATACTTGAAAATACCATCCTTACAACCCAGAAGAATATGATATCATAACCTGTAATCAATACATCTGTTGGAAAGAAATAATTCAATTCCTCTGTGTTTTCAGGCCAACCTAATGTTGAAAATGGCCATAATGCTGATGAAAACCAAGTGTCCAATGTGTCCGGGTCTTGATGTATATTGGTACTGTTACATTTAGTACATCTTTTTGGTTTTTCTTTAGAAACCATTATTTCATCGCAGTCTTCGCAATAATAAACTGGTAATCTATGCCCCCACCATAGCTGCCTAGAAATACACCAATCTCTTATATTTTCTAACCAATGGGTATATATCTTCCCGAATCTTTTAGGAATAAAGTTTAATTTTCCTTCATTATACGCTTTTAGTGCAGGCTCTGCTAGTGGTTTCATATCTACAAACCATTGTTTTGATATTATTGGCTCAACTGTTGTTTTACATCTTTCACAATGACCTATGCTGTGATCATGGTCTTTTACTTCAACTAGATAATCCTGTTCTTCTAAGTCTTCTATTATCTTCTTTCTTGCCTCATATCTATCCAATCCATTATATTTACCACCATTTTCATTTATTCTAGCATCATCAGTTAATATCTTGCATTGTCCCAATTCATGTCTTTCTCCTACTTCAAAGTCATTAGGATCATGAGATGGGGTTATCTTAACTGCCCCAGTACCAAATTCCATCTCTACATATTCGTCAGCTATTATTGGTATCTCTCTGCCTACTAATGGTAGTATAGCAATCTTGCCAACTAAATCCTTATATCTGTCATCTTCCGGATGTACAGCTATGGCTAAATCGCCTAATATTGTTTCCGGCCTTGTGGTAGCTATTGTTATATATCCATCTTCATCCTTTAACGGATATCTTACATACCAAATATGTCCTTTAGTATCTTCATGTTCCACTTCTGCATCTGATATAGCAGTCTCACAATTCGGACACCAATTTATTATTCTGTCTCCTCTGTATATTAACCCTTTGTCGTATAGTTTAATAAATACCTCTTCAACTGCATCGCTTAAACCTTCATCTAAGGTAAATCTTTTCTTGCTCCAATCGCATGAAACACCTAACTTTTCAAGCTGATTGTTTATATTTCCACCGTATTTCCTGGTCCAATCCCAAGCCTCTTGAATAAATCCTTCTCGTCCAAGATCATCCTTATTTTTCCCTTGTTTTCTTATCTTTTCTACTACTTTTGCTTCTGTAGAGATACTTGCATGGTCAGTTCCTGGCTGCCATAAGGCTTCATAGCCTTGCATTCTCTTCCATCGAATAAGGATATCCTGTATTGTATTATTCAATGCATGCCCCATATGAAGATTCCCTGTTACATTTGGTGGGGGCATCATGATGGTATATGGCTTTTTATCTCTATTTACTTCTGCTTTAAAATATTCATTTTTGTTCCAAAAATCATATAATCTATCTTCAAAGTCTTTAGGGTTATATGTTTTTGATAAATTCTCAATCATCTTTTTACCTCCTAATTTTTTGTATGTTGTAATGCTTCACAGATCTTGAAAATGTCACTAATTACACAATTTACAATTTAAAAACCCTTCGTCCTTAATTGTCAAGGACGAAGGGTAATATTCGCGGTACCACCTTAATTCCATAATAAAAAATATTATGACTCTTGCAGATTTTAACGGCATTGCCGTTTAAGCCTACTATACATTCAGCTCAAATGCTCAGAAGCTACCTTCAGTAAATATTGACTAAAAAAGTCTTTCAGCCTTTGGACTTTTTTCTCTATATAGGATATTAACTTACTCCTCTTCTTCATAGCTTAATATAAAATTATTATCAATATTATATATACAAAGTTATTTCTTGTCAATATAGTTTTACAGAAAGTCTTCTTCTTTATCCTTGGATAGGAAAATTCTTAAATAATTCATAAAAGCTATTACATTTAATGATACTGTGATTATAATTAATACTTCTTGTAAACTGAAGAAAGATATATCCAGTACAATTGCTAATATAGCAACATAAAAGGAAATTGTAGCACCTTTGCCAAATTTATTGGATGGTAATACCTTATTACCTTTGAATAAATAAAGAATTAATCCGCCTGTAATCATCAATATTTCTTTTGCTCCAAGAATCAATAATACCCAAGATGGAATTAATTTTCCTATGGTAAAACTGATGAGTACAGCAAAAGTCATTAACTTATCTGCAAGAGGGTCCAAAGCAGCTCCTACTTTTGAAGTCAAATTATATTTACGTGCTATGCGACCATCTAGAGCATCTGTTAATCCTGCTATTATAAATATTATTCCTGAATAGAGTAGGCTGTTATTCTCGCTATTGAAAAAAAAGTATAAATACATTGGCACCAAAATAACTCTAAGTACAGTTAATATGTTAGGAATGTTCACATTAAGCCCTCTTTTCAATTATTAATATAGTTTAGTCACCAAAACATACGACTAGAATATTATAACTATATAACGATACTTATTATTTTTATAATATTACAGAGGTGATGGGATGTCAAAGGTTTTTAAAGTAATTTCATTGATTTTGTTACTGACTTTATTAATGGTTACTGTATTAACTGGTTGTCAACAAAATAAGAAACTAAGAAAAATTACACTAGTAGAAGTAACCCATTCATTATTTTACACTCCACAATATGTAGCTTTAGCTCAGGGGTTCTTTGAAGAAGAAGGATTGGATGTTGAGATTGCTGATGGAAAAGGTGCAGACAAGGTTATGGCAGCTCTACTAAGCGGTGAAGCTGATATTGGATTCATGGGACCTGAAGCTTCAATATACGTTTATAATGAAGGTAGGGGAAATTATGCTATTAACTTTGCACAATTAACTCAACGAGACGGTTCTTTCCTTGTAGGAAGAGAGCCTGATCCAAACTTTACATGGGATAAACTTGAGGGGAAGGAAGTCCTTGGAGGAAGAAAAGGTGGAGTACCTTACATGACTTTAGAATATGTTATCAAAAAACATGGATTGACACCAGGAGAAAATGTAAATCTAAGAACTGATGTACAATTTGATGTACTATCAGGAGCATTTGTTGGTGGCGAAGGTGAGTATGTTTCTCTATTCGAACCTGTAGCTTCTAGTTTAGAAAAGGAAGGCAAGGGATATGTTGTTGCATCAATAGGTAGAGAAGGAGGATATATTCCTTATACATGTTATTCTGCACTAAAAAGTACAATTGAAGAAGATCCTGAGCTAATCCAATCATTTACAAATGCATTATATAAAGGTATGCTATGGGTACAAAATCATTCTCTAGAGGAAATTGCTAAGGTAGTAAAACCATATTTCCCAGACACTGAAGATGATATATTGGTATCACTTATAGAAAGATATAGGGATCAGGATAGTTGGAAACCAGATCCTATAATATCAGAAGAAGGATTAGACCATCTGATGGAAATAATGGAAATGGCAGGAGAATTAGATCAAAGAGCAGATTATGATGAAATAGTTATAACTACATTTGCTGAAAATGCGATGAAAAATATTAAATTAGAGTAAAAACAGTGGAAACGATATTGGTTGTTTAAACAATCAATATCGTTTCTAAATTTTGAAATGCATAAATAAGTTACAAATTAGTTACATTTTCCTCTTTTCTTATTCTTAATTATAATATATACTAAAACATGTAAGTTAAAATGACAAAAAAGGAGCTGATTTGACAATGTTAAATATTAAACCTTTGAAAAATACAGTGATAGCTTTTACTATAGCTGGAGCTATATATATAAATCCCATGTCAGTACAAGCTGAATTAGGAGATAAAGTCCTAAAAAAAGGAATAACCCATGAAGATGTGCAGGTACTTCAACAACACCTAAAAGATTTAGGTTATTTAGAACTGGAAGAAACTACTACATATTACGGTGATATGACTTTTAACGCCGTAAAGGATTTTCAAAAATCTCAAGGGCTGAGTGTGGATGGTTGTTTTGGTTCTGCTTCATTTAAAACTTTACAGAATGTTTTGGACAAGCATGAACCTTTAGAATATAACCGAGTGCTAAAAAAAGACTTAACCGGAAAAGATGTACAAGCTTTACAAGAAAGACTTAAGAGTTTAGGCTTTTTAAAAATAGATAATTGCACTACTTATTATGGTTCAATGACTGAAGAAGCTGTTAAGAATTTTCAAGATGAATATAATATTAAAGTTGATGGGATAGCTGGACCTGAAACCATTAAAACTATAAATGGTGTATTAAGTGGAAAAATTCGCAAACCTGCTCCAACATCTAGTAGAGGCGGATCAACATCTAGTAGTATAGGAAAAAGAATTGTAGCAACAGCAAGAAAACATCTGGGTGTATCTTATGTATATGGTGGTTCTAGTCCGAGTGGTTTTGACTGTTCAGGATTCACTCATTACGTATATAAACAATATGGTATAAGTATACCTCGCTCTTCTTCATCTCAGGCAAGTGTAGGTACTAAGGTTAGTAAAGGAAACTTGCAGGTTGGAGATTTGGTGATCTTCAGCAATACTTATAAATCTGGACCTAGTCATGCTGGAATATATGTAGGAAATAATAAGTTTATACATGCTAGTACTTCGCATAAGGGAGTAATTATATCAGATCTTACTTCTAGTTATTATAGTAAGCATTTCTCATATGGTAGAAGAGTATTTTAATCCAATTTGCAATTTTTAGAGTCAAATAAGGAATGATCCTTGTGTGTCAGAAAGATCATTCCTTTGTTTTAATCGTAAATTATCTAACTATCTCTGTATAAATCCTACCTTTCTATATACTTTTCTTAAAGTTTTCATGGATATATAGTTAGCTTTTTCCGCTGCTTGTTTATATACTTTTTCTAGATAGTCCTTATTTTTCATGTAGTAATCATATTTTTCCTGAATTGGGGTCAATCCTTCTACTACTACTTCTGCTACATCTTCTTTAAATTTACCATATCCAGTACCTCCATATCTGTTTTCTATCTCTTGTATGGAATCGCCTGAAAATACGCTGTATATATTCATCAGGTTTTTGATGCCTAATTGTTCATCATTATATTTTACTTTTCCTATGGAATCGGTTACTGCTCTTTTTACTTTTTTTCTAATAACATCTGGCTTGTCGAGGATCAGTATATATCCATTTTCATTTTCATCGGATTTGGACATTTTACTTTTTGGATTTTGAAGACTCATAATCTTTGCGCCCTCTTTCTTAATTAAAGGTTCTGGAACTTTAAATGTTGGGCTATATCTATTGTTGAATCTCTCTGCTAAATCTCTAGCTAGCTCCAAGTGTTGCTTTTGATCTTCTCCTACTGGTACTAAATCAGTTTGATATAGTAGTATATCTGCTGCCATCAATACTGGATAGGTAAATAAACCTGCATTTAAATTTTCTTCTGATCTCTGTGATTTTTCTTTATACTGTGTCATCCTACCTAGTTGTCCCATATAGGATATGGTATTAAGTACCCAAGTTAATTCTGCATGTGCCGGTATATGAGATTGGATAAATATGGTGCTCTTCTCTGGATCGAGCCCACTAGCCAAATATATAGACAATAATTCTAAGGTATTTTTTCTTAAATCTTTAGGTACCTGAGGTACTGTAATAGCATGTAAATCAACTATACAATAATAACAGTCATATTCATTCTGTAGGGAAATCCAATTCTTTATAGCTCCAATATAATTTCCTATGGTTAAACTACCTGATGGTTGAATTCCACTAAATACGGTTTTCTTTCCCACTTTGATACCTCCTATCAATTCAAATATTTCTATAAAGTTTGTAAGATAATCATACTAGTGAAAAAATTAAACCCTTTCGTCTCTATATAGAGACGAAAGGGTTACTTCCGTGGTACCACTCAAATTGGCATATTGCCCACTTTAATCTTTTAAGGATGATTAGCCCTAATATCCTACTATGATTTCAGACATTACCTCTCAGGTCCATTCAGCATAATAGTATCATCAGGCTTCCACTATCCCCGATTCGCTGATAGACCTTTATTATGCCTACTAATCCTGATCAACGTGTTAGATTATATTTAATTCCATTATATACATTTTTTTATAAAAGTAAACCTTTTATTTTATTCTACTACAATTAATTCCTTATCATAATCATTTAATATTTCATGGCCATCCTCTGTTACAAGTACTAAGTCTTCAATTCTAACTCCAACTTCTCCTGGTATATATATTCCTGGCTCAACAGAGAATATCATTCCTGGTTTTACTTGATCTGTGTTAACTGAAGATACATCTCCAAATTCGTGTACCTCTGCACCTATAGAGTGACCAGTCCTATGAGTGAAGTATTTGCCATATCCTGCTTTTTCTATATGATCTCTCGCTGCAGCATCTATATCGCAAAATCTTACCCCAGGTTTTATTATTTCTATGGCCTTTTTATTTGCTTCTAGTACAATATTATATATTTCTTTAGATTTCTCAGATACTTCTTTATAGAATACAGTTCTAGTCATATCTGAACAATAGTAGTCCTTTACACATCCAATATCAAGTACTATGCTATCTCCAGGTTTTGTAGTAACATTTCCTGGTACTCCATGAGGATCTGCTGCATTGGCACCAAAGGCTATTATTGGATCAAAGGAAAATCCTTCTGCTCCAAGTTCATCATATATCCTGTTAAGTTCTTGTACTAAATCCTTTTCTGATAATTCGCTTGATATTACTTTTATTAATTTTTCTACTGCTTTATCATTAAGCCTTGAAGCTTCTCTCATCAATTCTCTTTCTTCTTCATCTTTACACATTCTTACCTGATCTATTAAAAATGATGAATTTACAAATTTTGATCCTCCACCTAATTCCATAAGTCTAAGTAAAAATCTTGATGGCCAGTTTTTATCTATTCCCATTACCTCGTCTTTTTCTACATGTTTTGAGATAATTTCTACAGCATCTTGTGTATCATCAAACCATGTGACTTCTATACCTAAATCTTCTGTAATAGGAAATAATTCATTGACAAAAAGTTTATAATTCCCATTAATATTTAAATAAAGAGCTAATAGTCTTTCTCCAGGATTTATCCATTTTCCTGTTAAATAAAATATTGCTGCTGGATCTGATATTATCATCTGGGGAATATCATTTTTCTTCATTTCTTCTAGGACTTTATTTACTCTATTTTCTTTCATAAAACCACTCCCTAAAATTTATTTAATTTTATTATTGATATTTTTATACTATATAATAATACCATATCCAGAGCAATTATGAAAATGTCTATTTTAGTATTTCTTTTATATCACATACATCAAATTGTCATCTCTGTTGTTTTTTACTACCTTGGCAGGCATACCTACAGCAGTGGTATATGGAGGTATATCGTCCAATACTACTGCATTAGCCCCTATCTTTGCACCTCTTCCTATGGTTATTGGACCTAGTATTTTAGCTCCTGAACCTATCATCACATTATCTTCTACGGTAGGATGACGTTTGGAATTAGGATCTCCACCAAGTCCTCCTAGGGTTACTCCATGATACATTGTTACATTGTCTCCAACTTCTGCAGTCTCCCCTATTACTACTCCCATACCATGATCTATAAAGAAATTTTTCCCTATTTTAGCACCTGGATGTATTTCTATTCCTGTTTTTCTTCTTGCTATTTGAGAAATAATCCTTGCCAATATAAATCTCTTCTTGTTATAAAGCCTATGGCATAATCTATGATATATTATTGCTTTTAGACAAGGATAACAAAAAATAGCTTCAAACATATTTTTTGCCGCTGGATCCTTTTCTAATATATTTTTTGCTTCCTCTTTTATAATCTTAAACATTAATATCACTCCTTATTGAATAAAGCTGTAGATAGGTATCTTTCTCCTGTATCAGGAAGTACTGTTACAACTTTCTTACCTTTACCTAATCTCTTTGCAATCATCATTGCAGCCTTTATATTTGAACCTGAAGATATTCCACAGAAAATTCCTTCTTTATCTCCAACTATTCTAGCTTGGGATAATGCGTCCTCATCTTCCATTTTAATTATCTCATCAATTATATCTCTATCTAATATACTTGGTATAAAATTAGCTCCTATTCCTTGTATTCCATGACTACCCGGCTGACCTCCAGATATTATTGGAGATTTACTTGGTTCTACTGCAACTATTAGTGTATTAGGATTTACCTCTTTTAACTTCTTGCCTATTCCTGATATAGTCCCTCCTGTTCCTACACCTGCTACAAAAGCATCTACATTTTTATTCATATCCTCCAATATTTCTACTGCCGTAGTTTCATAGTGAGCTTTTACATTGCTTAAATTATCAAATTGACCTGGCATAAAATATCCATTTTTATCTGCAAGCTCTTTGGCTTTATCTACTGCGCCTTGCATTCCAAGTTTTCCTTCCGTAAGAATTAAATCTGCACCATAAGCTTTCATCAGTTTTCTTCTTTCTATACTCATAGAATCTGGCATTACTATTATTACCTTATATCCTTTTGATGCTCCTATCATAGCTAGAGCTATACCAGTGTTTCCACTAGTTGGTTCTATAATGGTGCTATCTTCTTTAAGAACACCCTTTTCTTCAGCATCTTTTATCATATACAATGCTGCCCTATCTTTGACACTTCCTCCGGGATTAAATGATTCTATCTTTACATATATATCCGCCATATCTTCTGTAGTTATATTATTTAATTTAACCAATGGTGTTCTACCTATGGTTTCATAAATATTGTTATATTTCACTACTATTACCTCCATATATATTAATTTTTGTTACTTAATAATTTCATAATAATTCAATTAAAATAAAAGCTTATGATTAAATGGATATAATATATTATGCTCAAATTAGCAAAATAAAAAAACCCTTTACCTCATGTATATCACTATACAGAGGCAAAAGGTTAACTTTCGCGGTTCCACTCTGTTTAGGACAATATAGTCCTATCTTTTTCGAGTACTAGCATACTCTAGTTCTGTAACGGGAACTACCGTTTTAGTCTACTTGTATTTCGACCAAAAGCTCAATGGTGCACTTCAAATATATTCAGTATAGATTCATCTCACCATTTAGAATCCTCTCTGTGTTACTTCCTACATTCTACTTTACCATCTCACAGCTTTTAATATATAAATATATTATAATTAATTATACCACATTTTTTTTAAATTGAAACATTTCTATCAAAATTTATAAATTGAAATTTAATAATGCTAAAATTGAATAAACATATGAACTAGGTCTTTTATTGATATTTTCACCAAATGAATGAATTAAATTTTGATATTTTTCATAGATGTTTTCATCTTTTGTAATGCGATATAATTTGCTCAAAACTAAAATAGCAAATGAATTTCCTGAAGGTATTGCTCCATCATAAATATCCTTTGGTCTAAGTATAAGTTCCTCTGAAATATCACTGTAATAAAACATTCCTCCATCTTTTTCATCTAAAAATAGTTCTATCATATCATATGCTAAATTTTTACCTATTTTAAAATAAGCTTCATCTTTTGTTACATCATATAACGATAATAATCCAAATGTGAAAAAGGCATAATCTTCTAGAAAACCATAATTATAGCTTTCTCCTCCTATATGTGTGGACAATAGATGTCCATCTTCATCTACAGAATTAGCTATTATAAAATCTGCAGCTTCCTTTGCTTTATTTGTAAATATATTGTTATCCATTACTTTACCACCATAAGCTAAGGCTGCTATCATAAGCCCATTCCATGATGTAAGTATTTTTTCATCTCTGTGAGGTTTTGTTCTTTTCTCCCTGTAAGTAAGTAACATATCCCTTAGGCTGTCTAATCTATTCTTATTCTCTTCACTTATGGAATCTAAATCTTTATCTATCAAATTTGGAATATTCTTTCCTTCAAAATTCCCTTCGTCTGTTATATCATAATTATCACAATAAAATTCCCCAAGTTCTTCTCCTAAAAGACTTATTACTTCATCATATTCAAATATATAATATTTGCCCTCTTCCCCTTCACTTTCTGCATCCAATGCAGAATAAAATCCACCTTTGTCAGATGTAAGTTCTTTTAATACAAATTTAAATATCTTCTCTGCGACGTCTCTATATAGTGATTTTTTTGTTATTTCATATGCTTTAGTATATGCAATTCCAAGAAGAGCATTGTCATACAACATCTTCTCAAAATGAGGTACAAGCCACTTTTCATCTACTGAATACCTATAGAAACCAAAACCAACGTGATCAAATATTCCTCCCTTGTACATGCTCTTCAAAGTAGTTTCAGCCATATACAAAGCCTTATTATCATCTACACTTTGCCCATATTGTAATAAAAATAAGACGTATTGAGGTAACGGGAATTTGGGTCGTCGTGAAAATCCACCATTGTTTTCATCAAATATACTTTCTAACTCATCTTTTGTCTTTTTTAATATATCGCCATCTAAGTTTCCTTCAGATAATATATTATACCTTGAATTCACTTCCCTTACTATTTGGTTACTGTCTTTAATTATCTCTTGTTTCTTATCTTGCCACAAATTCTTTACCTTTGTTAATAAATCAATCAATCCTGTGAGACCTCTTTCTGACCTTTTAGGAAAATATGTCCCGGCAAAGAAAGGCTCCTTTTCAGGTGTTAACAATAGATTTAGAGGCCAACCAGCGCTTCCTGTCATGGCTTCTGAAAAAGTTATATATACCTTGTCAATATCTGGTCTTTCTTCTCTATCTACCTTTATAGGTATGAAATGACTGTTCAATATTTCTGCTACTTCTTCATCTTGAAATGATTCTCTGTTCATATTATGACACCATCTACAAGTAGAATATCCTATGGATAAAAATATAGGTTTATCTTCTTTCTTAGCTCTATCTAAGGCTTCCTCTCCCCATGGATACCATTTAACTGGATTGTAAGCATGTTGCAGTAAATAGGGGGATTTTTGATAGATCAATTCATTCGGATTTTTATTTTTATCTCCGCTCATTTTGCCATATCCTTTCTATTTTTATTCTTAGTTCTATTCTACCCGTACCTATTATCAATATTCCAAAATTATAAGGATTCCTTTTTACTCTCTAACCATAATAATTTAATTATAAATACTAGAAATAAGGAAAAACTAGATTGCGTATCATATTTTGAAATGGAGGTTTAGCATATATGGAATTATCTCCAAGACTATATCATTATTTTATTAGACCTAAATGGTTTTCGAATATATTCTATAATACATTATTTCAAGATTACTTTGAGTTTGAAGGAAAAAATGTTCTTGATTTTGGGTGCGGTATTGGCTCTGCTTCACATTTATTTGAACCAAAATATTATCTTGGAGTTGACTGTGACAATAGAAGAATTGAGTATGCTAAAAAATTATATCCTAATCATAATTTTATGGGAGTTCAAGATGCTCAACTTCCTATACCAGAAAACTCCATTGATTGTATTCTAATTTTGTCAGTACTTCATCATATACCTACTGAATCACTATTAAATTATCTAAAGAGCTTTCAAAATATATTAAAACCTGATGGTAGCGTAATAACTGCAGAACCATGCTTTTATAAAGATGCTCATTTACCTAACTGGTATATGTCCAATTTTGATAGGGGAAAATATATAAGATATGAACATGAATATTTAGATATATTTAGGAATGCTAATTATGAAATAAAATCTATAAGAAGATGTAATCAACTACTATTCTATAACAAAATTATATTTTCAGCCTCGCCTGTTAAATAAAAAGGAAAATCCTCTTAAAAGGACTTTCCTTTCTATTCTTTAAACACTCCTGATGTTCTATTAACATCCAGTACGAATATGATGCCTTTTCCTGGCTTATCAATATCAATTTTTTCTTTAATGGCATTTACTATTGAATCTGTATTTTTGACTTCTGATAGAATTAATATGATTTCTTTTTCTGGCTCTATTTCTATATTGAATAGCTTCGCTTTTTCTTTAGACCCAGCTCCTCTTCCATGAATCACTGTACCTCCTGTTGAACCAGCAGATTTTGCCGCCTCTATAACATCATCAGATACTCCTTTATCCACTATTATGAATATGGCTTCGTAACCCATATTATTTACACCTCTCTTTTCAGCTTTTAGTATATATTCATATTCTCTCATTCCTAACAAATATTTTATTGGCATAGAAAAAGCTATGCCGTGATTAGGCTTATGGAAACAAAACTTTTTTGTCAATTCATCATGAAAAGTTTCTTCTAAATTTTGATCGATTGCCATAATGAGTATCTCTCTTCTCATCTCATCAAGACCTAAAAAGTTTAACAATGGATTCTTAATTGTCCCTTTTCCTAATATGAAAGTTCCTCCAGTCGCACCTAGTTTTCTAGATTCCTGTAAAATTTTATCTCCTTTTCCAAAATCCACAATTGAACAAAATAATGAAAACTTTCTATTTGGATGATCCATTTATATGAATACCTCCTTTTTCTGCCTTTATTTTAAATATAAATCCAAGTATTTGTATTGCTACTAATGGAGTCATAGCAACCATTGCTATAACACCAAATCCATCTATTAACACATTTGCTGTTGGAATAGCTTCGGCAGCTCCCTGTGCAAAAGCTAATATAAACGTGGCGGTCATTGGTCCTGATGCAACTCCTCCAGAGTCAAATGCTATACCAACAAAAATAGGAGGAATTTTATAACTTAATAATATAGCTATTGCAAATCCTGGCAATAGAAAATGCCATAGTTTCAACTCTGGTATCATTATTCTTAACATGGACATAGATACTGCAAATGCAATTCCAATGGATAATGCTCCTAAGATAATCTTCTTTCTGATATGTCCTGATGTTACATCCTCTACCTGCTCTGTTAATACATATACTGCTGGTTCAGCAAGTACAACCATCATACCTAGTAAAAATCCAACAATTGGCAATATCCAATTAAATTCAAGACTTGCTATACCGTATCCAATCACTCTCCCTACTTCCATAAATCCTGCATTGACTCCGACTAAAAATAATACTAATCCAAGATATGTATATAGAAGTCCTTTTAGTATCTTATTCATATTTTTTCTATTTAATTTAAATTTAACCGCATTAAAAATTAAAAACAATAATAAAATGGGTAATAATGTTATAACAGATTCTCTCATTAGCTTTGGAAATTCTTCTAGGTATGGTCCTAAAATTCCAGCATGTAACACAAACGTTTCAGCTTCACCTTGTATATCGGCTACACCTGATAATATACTCATCATCATTACAGCAATAATTGGACCTGTCGATGCAATACCAACTAATCCAAAACTATCCTCTTCTGATGTTTTTCCACCTTTTAGCTGAGCAACACCTAATGCCAAAGCTAAAATAAATGGTGTAGTCATGGCTCCTGTAGTTGCTCCTGATGCATCGACTGAAATAGCTAAAAACTCTTCTGAAACCTGTAATCCTAAAATAAATATTATAAAGTATAGTATAGTAAATACCCTGTTTAATGGTTTTTCAAATAATATTCTAATCAATCCTATAGATACCATGGCACCTACTCCAATAGATACCACAATGATGATTGAATATGCCGGTATTATTCCTCCAGTTGCATCATTTACTTGATTAGCAAGTATCTGAAGATCGGGCTCTGCTATTGTTATTAGTAATCCTAAAACAAGCCCAAGTATTCCTACTATATTTACTTTATTACTTTTTGCTATTGTTTCACCCATTAGATTTCCTATTGGACTTATACCAATATCAACTCCAAATAGAAAAATCCCGAGTCCAATTATAATTAATATAGCACCTATTATAAATCTAACAAGTACCTCAGCTTCTATAGGAATTAAAGTAAAACTAAGTATAATTACAAATAAACTTATAGGTAGTACTGACAGCAATACCTCTTTAAATTTATTGAACAATAAATTCAAATATATCAGCTCCTTTCTAATGTTATGTGAAATCTTATCAATAGTAAAGTGAAAATTATATAAAAAATAGAATAGATATATATGAACGTCTTTAGAAACAAAAAAATGTGTTAAGACAACATATATATTATAACATATGGTATGTATAAATTGAATTAAATAAACAAAATAGGATAATGAAACTGTCATGCTTCGTAAAATGCTGATCGCCTTGCCTCTTACTAAATCAAGAGGCAAGGCGTCCCACAAAAATCATTCCCTTTTATTGCTTACCTACTGCTTCTTTTAATGTATGCCATGATAGTACTGCGCATTTTACTCTTGCTGGCATGTTTGAAATATTTTTGAAGACTATGGAATCTTCTAGGACTTCAAGTTCTTCTTCATCTGTTATTTCCTTTTTTATCATGGATATGAATTTCCCTGCTAATTCTAGAGCTTCTTCTAGAGTTTTACCTGTGATTAAGTCTATCATCATTGAAGTTGAAGCTTGAGATATGGCACATCCGCTTCCTGTGAATGAGGCTTCTTCAATTTTATCGCCATCACATTTTAATTCCAGTGTTATATCGTCTCCACAGCTTGGATTATGCCCTCTTTGGGTGCAATCAGCAGAATTTAAGTGTCTCTTGTTGTGTCCGCTCTGACTATGCTCTAATATTAATTCTGTATATAACTGATTAAGATCCATAACCTAACCACTTCCTTACATTCTTTAAACTATCTATAAAGATATCTATTTCTGATTTGGTATTGTAAATGTAAAAACTAATTCTTGATGTTGCAGGGGCATTCAGATATTTCATTAAAGGCTGAGCACAGTGATGTCCTGCACGCAGTGCCACACCATAGGTATCAACAATTGTAGATACATCATGAGGGTGACAGCCTTCTACACTAAAGGATATTACAGCTCCTCTATTATCTAAATCCTTAGGTCCATATATTTTTACATATGGAATAGCCATCAATTTTTCTAATGCATAGGATGTTAACTTATGCCCATGTGTATTTATGTTGTCAAGTCCTATTTCCTCTATATAGTCGATTGCAGCTGTCAAACCTACTGCACCTTCCACATTAGGTGTACCTGCTTCAAATCTATGAGGCAGTTCTGCAAATGTTGTATTCTGTTCTTCTACATATTCAATCATATCTCCACCCATTAAAAAAGGTGGCATCTCTTCTAACAGTTCTTCTTTTCCGTATAATACCCCTATGCCCATTGGTCCTAACATCTTATGCCCTGAAAAGACAAGGAAATCAGTATTTATATCTATAACATCTATTTTTATATGAGGAGCACTCTGAGCTCCATCTATAATTGTTATAGCCCCTTTAGAATGAGCATATTCCACAATCTGCTTAACAGGATATACTGTACCTAAAACATTTGACATTTGAGCTATCCCTACTATTTTGGTTTTATCTGTAATCTTTGTGTACACTTCATCCATATTCAGTCTATAATCTTCATTTAGATATATGAATTTTAACTTAGCTTTCTTCAAATTAGCAATTTTCTGCCAAGGCACTATATTACTATGGTGTTCTGATATACATACTACTATTTCATCATCTTCTTCTACATATTTCATCCCATAGGAATAGGCTATTAAATTAAGTGATTCTGTAGCATTTCTCGTAAATATTATCTCCTTATTAGATTTGGCATTAATAAATTCTCTTACCTTTTCTCTTGCATTTTCATATAATTCAGTGGCAGAAACTCCAAGATAATGAGCTCCCCTATTGGGATTTGCATTGTGTTTTTCATAGTAATCTATCATTGCATCCAATACAAAATTTGGTTTATGGGTTGTAGCTGCATTGTCCAAATAAACTAGTGGTTTTCCATTGACCTTTTGTGAAAGAGTTGGAAAATCTTTTCTTATTTGTTTTACATCAAATTTTTTCATCTATTTCCCTCCGTCACTAATCTATGATGAATCTCTTCCCTAACTATAGTTTTCAATTCATCTAAAGGCACTTTATCTATAATTGGATTAAATGAAGCTTCAACTATAATCTTCATTGCTTCTTCTTTATCAAATCCTCGACTCATCATATAGAATAGTTTCTCTTCGTCTACTTTCCCTGCACTTGCAGCATGTTGTCCCTTCACATCATCTTCAGTACATAGTAATAAAGGAACTGCCTGTGATTTTACATCCTTATCAAATAATATCACATATTCTTCTTCACTGCCTTCAGATTTACTGGAGCCTAGTTTAAAATCAATGGTCCCTTTGAAAGCTTTTTTAGCTCTATCCTTAAGTGCTCCTCTTGTTTGAATATTACTTATACTTTTTCTTCCAACATGGTTCATATAATAGTTTAAATCTATCCGTCTATCCTTATCTCCCAAATATATTGAATCTATGGAAGATTTACTTTCATCTTTTAAATTGCTAATATAGTTTGTTACGGATTTTTTGCTGCCAAATTCCACTTGTACATAGTTTACATTCGCTCCATACTCTATAATGGCTAGATTTGAATCAAAATGGTAGGATTTATCATTCATTCTCTGTATCTTTATGATGTCTACATTAGAACCTTCCTTGGCATATATCTTCATGGCTCCATTGTGAAAAGCATCTATATCTTCAGCCGTAGAATAATCTATTACAACCGTTATCTTACTATTCTCCGAGGCTATTATTACGTTATTATCTATGACCACATCATTATCATCATCTAATACATATTCAATCCTTATAGGTTCTTCTATTGTTACATTCCTAGGAACATGAGCAAATACTCCTGTATTATGAAAGTTCTCTGCTAATTCAACTAATTCTTTGGAAACTCCGTATTCACTTTCTTGTTCATTGAGTTTATCCATATATTGATTTAAAGAAATAACATTATTTATATTCCCGATCAGTATATTTTTGTCATTTACTTCTTTTAAGGATTTCTTGTTATATGGCTTTATACTTTTACCTATATCTTCTCCTAATTTTAGGTGGTTCAGTTTAAGCCATTTATATGCTTTTACAGGAAGTGAATTCATCTTTTCTTTAATCTGTATACTCACATTACTACCTCCTATCCTATACTTCCTTCAAGTTCTAACTTAATCAGATTATTCATTTCTACTGCATATTCTAGTGGCAATTCCTTAGCTATTGGCTCTACAAATCCTCTTACTATCATTGCTCTAGCTTCTTCTTCACTGATTCCTCTGCTCATTAGATAAAATATGGCTTCGTCACTTACTCTACCTATTTTTGCCTCATGCCCTATATCCACTTCATCATTTCTTATATCCAATGCTGGTATGGTATCCGATTTGGATTCATTATCAAGCATTAAGGATTCACAGGATACAGTTGCTTTCGAATTATGGGCATTTGGCATGATGTTTAATGTCCCTCTGTAGATTGCAGTACCTCCACCTTTGGATATGGATTTGGTATTTACAGTAGAAGTAGTGTAGGGTGCAGCGTGAACCACTTTAGTTCCTGTATCCAAAAGCTGATCTTTACCTGCAAAAGTGATACCAGTAAATTCGGATCTTGCTCCTTCGCCTTTTAATACACTCATAGGATATAGCATAGAAACCTTTGATCCAAATGAACCTGATACCCATTCAATAGTGCCATTCTCTTCAACTACAGCTCTTTTAGTATTTAAATTGTACATGTTTCTTGACCAATTTTCTATAGTGCTATACCTTAATCTTGCACCTTCCTTTACAAGAAGCTCTACGCATCCTGCATGAAGATTATTGACTGCATATTTTGGCGCTGAGCAGCCTTCTATAAAATGAAGAAAGGCTCCCTTTTCCACTATTATAAGGGTATGTTCAAATTGTCCTGCTCCAGGTGCATTTGATCTAAAATAGGATTGCAATGGAATATCTATGCTTACCCCTTCAGGTACATACACAAATGAACCGCCAGACCACACAGCTCCGTGTAGTGCTGCAAATTTGTGATCACCTGGTGGTACTACTGTCATGAAGTATTCTTTTATTGTGTCTTCATATTCTCTCATTGCAGTCTCCATATCTGTATATACAACCCCTTGTTTAGAGAGATATCCTTTAAGGTTATGATATACAACTTCTGAATCATATTGGGCCCCTACTCCAGCTAAAGATTTATGCTCTGCCTCTGGTATTCCTAGTGCAGTAAATGTATTCTTTATTTCATCTGGCACATCTTCCCAACTGTATTTCATATCTGTGTTAGGCTTTACATAAGTAACTATGTTTTCTATATCCAAATCATTCAAATTAGGCCCCCACACAGGAACATCTAATTTATTATATATCTCTAGAGATTTTAGACGGAACTCTGTCATCCAAGAGGGTTCATCCTTCTTTTTAGAAATCTCTTTTACTATTTCTGGTGTTAACCCTTTTTCTGCTTTATAACTATAGTTGGATTCATCCTTCCTGTTATATATTCCACGTTCTATATCCTCTACATAGGTTTTCTTTGTACTTCTATCCACTTATATCACATCCTATTCTTTAGAGCTTCAAATCCATCTTTTTCAATTATTTCAATTAGACTTGCATCTCCACTTTTAACAACTTTACCATCTATTATAAAATGAACATAATCGGGTTCTAAGTATTCCAATATCTTACTATGATGAGTGATAATTATAATGGAATTCTCGTCAGTTTTGTATTTTTTAACTCCATTAGCTACAATTTTTACAGCATCCACATCAAGACCTGAATCAGTTTCATCTAATATAGCTACTTTTGGTTCTAAAATTAACATTTGAAGTATTTCGCTTTTTTTCTTCTCTCCACCTGAAAATCCTTCGTTTAGATATCTTGAAGCGTATTCTTCATCCATCTCAAGTAATTTCATCTTTTCCTTTAACATCTTTTTAAATTTCATGATCTTAATTGGTTTATCCTCTATTGCCATCTTTGATGAACGCAAGAAGTTTTCAAGGGTAATACCTGGTACTTCTTCAGGGTATTGAAAAGATAAAAACATTCCAAGTTTTGCTCTTTCATCCACTTTTAAATTATTTATTTTTTGTCCCTGAAATTCGATTTCCCCTTCTGTGATCTCATGCTTAGGATGTCCCATAAGTATATTTGCCAAAGTGGACTTACCTGCCCCATTAGGTCCCATGATTACATGGATTTCACCCTTATTGACTTCTAAATTAAGTCCTTTCAATATTTCTTTGTCTGCTATCTTTGAATGAAGATTGTTTATTGATAAAAATTTATTCGTCATGATCAATTCTCCTTATTATTTAATTCTTACTGTTTTACTATGAATTAAGGATAACATAATTTTATTGCGTTCGCAACTATTTTTTATGAAAAAAGTTAATCCCATGGAATTTTCTATAAAAATTCATGGGATTAACT
Organism: Schnuerera sp. xch1; assembly: GCF_019931165.1. GTDB lineage: Bacteria > Bacillota > Clostridia > Tissierellales > Tepidimicrobiaceae > JAIOUP01. Next base: position 32,442 of record NZ_JAIOUP010000014.1, on the reverse strand, counting down.
AACCAATTATGTTTTAACAACAGTCTTTATCACAAATAGCACATCTATTATTGTCTACTATAGAATGGCCCATTCTCTTTATTAAGTCTACAAATACCTGACCCTCCATGCCAGTCAAATTATTCAATAATTTATTTTCCCATTTATTCATCAAATCTAAAACCTTTGGTTTTATATCAATGGCTTTATCCGTTAAATATATTCTTTTGATTCTCTTATCGTTTTCATCTGGTCTTCTGATTACGTATCCTTCCTGTTCTAATTTTTTAATGGCTCTAGTAGTATTTGATCCATCTATGCTTAAATAGGATGAAAGTTTTTCTTGACTAATACCATCGCAATAATAGAGTTCCAATAAAAACATTATCTGACCACTGCCTATGTTATACTCCTTTAACCCTTCGTATACAAAACTTAATGATAATCTATGAAGTACGGAAAACCATCTTCCAATGTAATCGTCTGGACAATTTTTCAAGTTTATTCCTCCATTCTTTTCTTTAGTATAACATATTAAAATTGCGTGAGCAATTACTTGACTATTAGGTCTAATGAATATATATCTGTTCTTCTATGTTTAAGTAATGGCAATTCTTGTCTAACTTTTTGTATACAATCAAAATTGATATCTACAATCCTATATCCTTCTTTTTCGTCCATTCTTTCTATTATATTTCCCCATGGAGATACTACCATTGAATTTGCATATGATATATAATTAGAATCTTCATCTCTAGCTGGAGCAACTCCAATGGTATAAACTTGATTGTCCAATGCTCTTGACCTAAACATGATTTCCCAATGCGCTGGACCCGTGGTCATATTAAATGCAGCTGGTACTATTATAGCCTTTGCGCCTTTTTGTGCAAATATCCTTCCCACTTCAGGGAACCTGAAGTCATAACAGATTGCTAGTCCAAATTTGCCAAATTCAGTATCAAAAACATTTAACTCCTCTCCTGGAGATAGAGTGTCAGACTCTTTAAAGTATTGACCTCCTTCAACATCGATATCAAACAAATGCATCTTTCTATGTTTACCAATCTTATTTCCGCTTCTATCGAATACAAAGGACGTATTATATACTCTTCCCATATCCTCTTCAGGAACAGATCCAGCTACTAGATAAATATTATTTTCATCTGCTAATTTTGAAAGTGAAGTGTAAGTCTCTCCCCCTTCTTTTTCTGCATATTTAGGAAAATTCTCTGTATCATAAGGACAATTAAACATCTCTGGAAGTACTGCAATATCAGCTCCATTTTTAGTTACTTCTTTAATATAATCTCCTGCTCTTCTTATATTTTCCTTCTTATCCTCAACAACTCTCATCTGTATTATTCCTATTTTCACATTCTTCATAATACTTAACCCCTCCTATAACCTAATTAAAATCCATGCCACTTAACGCCAATAATACTTGCGAAGGTAAATAAAATAGCCATATTGATATAAGAGATATATTATACAATAGCCCATCTGTTATATTTATAATCCCAAATATATTATATAATGCTACATTTATATCACATAATAGAAAAAGAATCATACCTATAGCTACCATGATCCCATTTGGTTTTGGGTATAACCTGTGTGTATATGTCTTTATAGCTTTGATAACGCTGATTAGTAAGCATATGCCATAAAATATGGCTATCATAATCAATAAGTCTATCTTTATGAATAGCAAATTAGTAATTATGAAAGCTATTAATATAATTACTAAGATTATGGTAATATTTCTAACAGTTATCTTCCAACTTTCAATATCATATCTAACTGAATATATTATCTGAACTATACAAAATGCCCCTACTCCTAGTATATAATAACTATCTATCGTTAAAAGAAATAAATCTGCAACTACAGTAAAAAAAAGCCCTATTTGGAGTAATTTTATATTCACAGTATCAAAGACATTTTCTTTTCCTAATATGGAAACAGTAAAACAAAGTATTATAGATGTAAATTTAAGACTATCTGATAATCTGATTAACTGTGGATTCAATATATCTATGTATAGGAATGAAAAGTAAAGTACTATGATTAATATTAATAGGATTTTTATAGTTATTAAACTATAATGTCTATTTTCCATATGAAACATCCTTATCTTTAGACGAAAATAATGTCAAACCCAATTATATTAATTTGTCTATTTATCAAATATTATGCATATTTCATTATCAATTATATCATAATGCTCAGATGTTATTGCTTTCTTCTAAAAATGACCAATACATCATCAAAGCATTGTTTTCCGTAATATACTATTTATTCTACATATTTTTCATAAATCCTCCATAACATATTGTCCAAAGACTAAAAATATTAAAAATAGCATGTATTGACTAAATTAATTTTGTATGCTAGAATTTTACTAAGAAAGGAAGTGGACTGAAAAAGTGGACGATTCGCCTTACCCTGACCTGAATTTAGAATTTATTTTACATAAAACTGATTTGAAAAATATAATCAAAATTTACCAGACACGTAAATAATGGCATTTATCTGTAATTGCCCTTGTTTTTGTGTCTTTTTTTAACCCGTCTATACTATACTATTATTTAGGAGGTTGTTGAATTGTCAGACGTTTCTGTAGGGTGGCAACTTACCCTTCAAGTTGCTTTGATAATCATTAATGGAATCTTTGCATGTGCAGAAATTGCAGTTCTGTCAGCAAATGAAAATAGGCTGGAATCTATGGAAAAGGATGGCAACAAACGTGCTAAAAGAATTCTACACCTAATAGAAGAACCTTCGCGTTTTCTTTCAACTATACAGGTAGGTATTACTTTTGCTGGCTTTCTTGCAAGTGCTTTTGCTGCAGATAACTTTGCCAGTCGATTAGTAAATTTAGTTATAGAATTAGGAGTTAATATAAATCCTGCTACATTGAATACAATATCTGTAATAGTAATTACACTGATACTATCGTATTTTACTCTAGTATTTGGAGAATTAGTTCCAAAAAGAGTCGCTATGAAAAATCCTGAAAAAATCTCTTTAATTATTTCCGGTATTGTACTCACAGTTTCAAAGTTATTCAATCCTTTGGTATGGTTATTGACTAAATCCACCAATGGTGTCTTACATCTCATAGGAATAGATCCATTTGCAGATGACAATAAAGTTACAGAAGAAGATATACGTATGATGGTAGATGAAGGTAGTGTAAAAGGTTCTATCAATCCTAATGAGCAAGAGATGATACACAATGTATTCGAATTTGATAACAAATTTGCTGAAGATGTAATGACTCATAGAACTGAAGTAAGTTTATTATGGCTAGATGAAAGTGAAGAAGATTGGGATAAAACAATTTATGAAAGTAGACATACGTATTATCCAGTATGCCATGAAAGTACGGATAATATCATTGGAGTACTGAATACTAAGGATTATTTTCGACTTGAAGATAAATCTAGAAAAAATGTATTAGAAATTGCTGTACGACCTGCCTATTTTATACCAGAAACAGTACGTACAGATATATTATTTCATAACATGAAAAAAACTAGAAATCATTTTGCAGTCGTTTTAGATGAGTACGGTGGTATGACTGGTATTATAACTATTAATGACCTATTAGAACAATTGGTAGGAGATCTCGATGACGATAATACAATACCAGTAGAACCACCACCTATTGAAAGAATTGATTCTAGAACTTGGAAAATACAAGGATGTGCTCCTCTGGAATTGGTTACTAGACAATTGGATATTACACTCCCTGAAGATGAAGAATCCGACACTTTCGGTGGACTTGTGTTTGGATTATTGGGTACTGTTCCAGCTGATGGAAGCACTCCTGAATTAGAAGCTTTTGGTCTTCAAATTAAGGTAACATCCATCAAAGACCATCGAATGGAAAGAGCTGTGGTCTATGTACAACCAAAACAAAATAAAGAAGATGAAATGGATGAAACAAAAGAAAAAGAATAGGAGACAAATATTCATCTCCTATTCTCCTGATATAGCCAATTTCTTAACCTTTATGGATGGAGATCCTACTCCATTCATTCCAAATTTAAAGTCCTTGCCTACTTCTTCAATATCCATTAGGGTTTCAAAGAAATTACCAGCTATAGTTATTTGATTTATTGGTCTTTTTATTTTACCATCTTCTATTTTATAACCCTGAGCTGAAAGTGAATAATCTCCAGATACTGGATTTAACCCTGAATGCAATCCTTGGACATCAGTAATCATTACACCAGCATCCATAGTTGCTAATAATTCATCTAAGGACTTTTCTCCCTTTTCCACACATAAATTAGTAATAGACGTTGATATGGAAGATTTATATGAATTTCTAAAGCCATTCCCCGTAGACTCTACACCATCCTTTAATGCAGCTTTCCAATTATATAGATAGGTTTTTAATATACCTTTGTCTATTATCTTGTTGATTCTTGTTGCTGTACCCTCTCCGTCAAAAGAGCTGGCATTAAATCCTTCCTCTATAAAAGGATCATCTATTAATGTAAAGTTACTATTGGCAATCTGTTCTCCGACTTTATCCTTTAATAAAGATAGCCCTTTTTGAACATTTTCTGCAGAAAAAATGGATTGAAAAGCTCCTAATATATCTGCAAATACATCATTTCTTAGTACTACTTTATATTCCTTAGATTTTATTGATTTTGCGCCTAAACGCGATATTGCCTCATCTACTGCTTCCTTTGCTAATTTTTTATAATCAAGTTCTGAAAAGTCTTTAACTATTGCATAACTTAATCCTGTTTTAGTATCTTCTCCCACTTTTGCTACAACCATTATAATTGAGACAGCTAAATTCATATCATCTTTTAAGTTCAAGCCTCTTGTATTCATTAAATATCTACTATTTTCTATTTCTTGGTATTCACAATAATTTACTGTTGCAATCCTTGAATCAAGACTAAGTGCTTCCTTCTCCAAAGCTTTTACAAATTCAATTTTGTCTTCTAGGGGAATATTCTTGAGGTTTTCGTTGAAACTGTTTAATTCTTTATATTCTTTAGAACCTGAGAATATTAATTCCTTTTCTTTTGCATCTATATATTTACCATTCTCATAAGCATCTTCTATTAAAATATCAATGGAGGATTCATCTACTTTTTCAGTATATGAATAACCCATATTATCATTGCAAATTCCTCTTAAAGAAAGTCCCTCTGTGTCTGATATGTTATATTTATCTATTTCTCCTTTATATACTGCTATTTCAATTTCCTTGGATCTCTGTATATAGGTTTCCATATCCTCAAATCTGTCTTTCCCTGCTTCAAATATCTTTTTAGATAAGTTCTCATATTTCATATTATTCTTCCCCCTTTCTCCCACCAATGGTTAATGCTTTAACTCTAATAGTTGGCTGCCCTACATTGGTTGGTATGGAGCCGCTTTCTGAACCGCACATTCCTTGTCCACAGGTTTGATTATTGCCTACCATATCTATATTTTCCAATACTTTAGCACCAGTTCCTATAAGAGTTGCACCTCTTACTGGTCTAGTTATCTTGCCATTTTCTATTAAATAACCTTCCATTACTGCAAAGTTAAAATCCCCTGTAGCTGGATTTACACTTCCACCACCTAATTTTTTAGCAAATAATCCCTTTTGAGTACTTGATATAATATCCTCGAATGTGGATTCTCCATTAGCTATAAATGTATTACTCATCCTTGATGTAGGGGCAAACTTATAGGACTGTCTTCTTCCTGAACCAGTTGATTTCATCTTCATTCTTCTTCCATTCAATTTGTCTATTAGATAGGATTTAAGTATCCCATTTTCTATAAGTATATTTCTTTGAGTTGGTGTTCCTTCATCATCTATGTTTAGAGAACCCCAATTGTTCGGCAAGGTACCATCATCTATGGCAGTTACTACTGGAGATGCTATTTGTTGACCCAATTTGCCACTAAATACTGAATTCCTCTTAGCCACAGAAGTCGCTTCCAATGAATGTCCACAAGCCTCATGGAACAATACTCCTCCAAACTCATTATGGATAACTACTGGCATAACTCCACTTGGACAATAATCCGCCAACATCATTGTTTTAGCAATTCTTGATGCTTCATTTCCTATTTCTTCTACATTGATATCATCAAAAAATTCAAATCCCTTAGCCGCCCCTGGACCATAAAAACCTATTTGCATTTCTCCATTTTTAGATGCTACAGATTGAATTTTGCACCTAGTTCTTACGCGCTTATCCTCTACCATCAATCCTTCTGAGTTGGCTATTAGTATATTTTGTTCTTCATCAAAATAGCCAGCTGTAACTTGAGTTATAAGAGAATCATAATTTTTAGCATTTTCATATCCTCTTTTTAATAATTCTACCTTCTTACCTTTATCTATGGTATTAGGTATCACTTTTATTGGATTTATATTTCTTGTAGTTGATTTCATCAAATTTAATACTATATCTTTTTTGTTTGATTTTATGGCTAATGCTGCTTCTTTTGCTACCTTTATCAAGTTACCTTCTGTTGAATCATTGGTATAAGCATAAACACTATTTAATCCATCAAATATTCTAATTCCAATACCATAATCTCTACCTGATATGCTGTTTTCAACAAATCCTCCTACCATGTTAATGTTTGTATTGTATCTATCTTCTATAAATATCTCTGCAAAATCTCCTCCTGTAGAAAGAGCTGCACTAAGTACATTTTCTATAACTTTTTTACTAAGCAAAAAATTACCCCCTTTAATAAAAACTTCCTTATATCTTCTATTATAGATTGTTTCAAATAGCTTATTTAAATCTTTATCTATGGTTCCACGTCAATTCCTGCCATCTTCATAAGATAAAGGGCATTTCGTGTAGTTGAAGAACCAGAACGTAATTTGTAATCAAAGTATATTTTATTATGCTTGTAATACTCTTGAAAATGATAGTTTGCTATTCTGTCATTTTCCTCTTCCAAGTCGCAGAGTTCAAGGTCATGAGTAGATACCATTCCAATGGAATTGGTATGACTTAACTTATTAATAAGTACTTTAGCACCAGTATGGCGATCTAGAGAATTGGTACCTTTAAATATCTCATCTAGCAAGAAAAAAATCTTCTCTCCTGATTCTGATTCCTTTACAATATCCTTTATTCTTAAAAGTTCCGCATAGAAAGATGATATGTTATCACTGAGGTCATCAGTAACATTCATGCAGGTGTATATCTTCATAATAGATGCACGAAAATATTTTGCACATACTGGTGCACCTGCATATGCCAGTACTAGATTGATACCTGCTGTTCTTAGCAGTGTGCTCTTTCCTGACATATTCGAGCCAGTAATTAACATTACCTTTACATTTTTATCAATGGTCAAATCGTTATGCACTCTATCCTTTGTGATTAAGGGATGCCCTATATCTTTTGATATAAGTTTTGTCTCTTCATCATCAATTATTGGCATTACCCAGTCAGGGTTTTCAAATCTAATTATTGCAAGACTTGACAATGCTTCAATTTTTCCTAGAGCATCTAGCCAATTCTTAAGAAGATGCCCAGATTTATACTTCCATTTCTCAAGGTCTATAATAAGCTGAAAATCCCACAATGTTAATATATTAAAGATAAAATAAAGTGAATTCCTTCTATTTGAGATGGAGTCAATTATTGAAGATAAAGAATCTATTTGTTTATAGGCTTCAAGACCATTCTCGTTTTTAATTCCATCCTTTATTTTGTTGATATGTTTAGATTTAAAATTTTGTTCTTCAAATAATCTTAGCATATTATAATATATTCTCAAATCATTATTATAATTCTCTGATATATTGAACATCTGAAATCGCTCTATTCTTTTATGGCGAATCAAAACGTACTGAACTATTAATGCAATTATCGGCCAATACCAAGGTATTATATTCATTACAAGCCCTGTTAAAACAAAACCAATAGTGATACATGGCAATATTCTAAAAATAGTAATAACCCAAGGCTTTCTGAAGTCTTCATTCCTTTCATTCGCCCAAGTTATCAGATTTTCTGGATTATGCATTTTCTCTGATATAACCATTCCCTCTGCCAAAAATCTCTGTCTCCAATTAAGCATTGTGCCCAATTCTTCTATCGCCTCTTGTCTTTGATAAATGTCATCACTATTTCCAACTACTTCGGATAACAATTGTTTAAGTTTTTGTCTTCCAACAAAGGTATTAACTGCATTTATATATTGGAAAAGAGAGTTCTTGCCGAATATATAAAGGTCTACTAAATAGTTATGATTGTCATCCTTAAAGTCCTCTCCATCATCTTCAAATGTATTCCATTCCCCTTTTAGTCGTTTCAACGATTTAATATTTATGTCTCTAAGCAAAGCAGTATATTTTATCCTTTTTTTCAGCTTCTTATGGGATATAACAAGATAAATAAATGTAGTTACAAAAACAACCAAACTTAAAGCAAGAATTATAAATCTATGAGTCAAATAAGCATAAACAGCAACACTAATTCCTACTATAAAGATCAAAAGCCTTAAGTTGCTTATCTGTCGTTCTCCTTTTTTCTGTTTTTCTAGCAGTTTATTATAACTTTTCTTTCTTCTTTCGTACTTCCTTTTGATAGTTTCCAAATATTTAGTACCTCCTTATAAACTATACTACATAAATTACCATTCTTATTATGCTTTCCTTTTAATGAGGTATTAATGATATAAATTATTTAGATTTAATAGTCGAATAAAAAACAGTGCCTAGAATAATAATTCCTCCCAAAACTTCTCTTAAAGTTGGTATTTCTTTTACCAAAAAAATAGCGAAAATAATGCCATATACTGGCTCAAGACTCGATATAATTGCAGCTGTTTGTGTTTTAATATTCTTTAATCCATTTATGAATAAAGTATGAGAAATCCCAGTAAAAACTATTCCTAATAATATGAGTAATAGTATATCCTTAGGTTGAAAAACTGGCTTTTGTAAAAATAAAAAAGGCATTAATATAATTGTTGCCACAAATTGTTCGTAAAAAGCAATTAATGAACTTGAATAATCTTTTACATATTTTCTATTAAATATTGAAAGAACTGCATATGTAAAACCAGATATTAATCCTAGTAAAACTCCATGAGTTAAATTGTTTTCCACTTCAAACTTCGGAACGACAAAAACTACACCTAAGAAGGTAATGAGTGCAATTACAATATCTGATAGCTTAATTTTCTCCTTAAAAAAATATGGTTCAAGAAAAGTAACGAAAACTGGAAATGTGGAAAATGTAAGTAGTCCTATTGCTACTGTAGACACTTGAATAGATGCAAAAAAGGTACTCCAATGGATTGCTAAAATCACACCCATCACAACCAAATAAAAATAATCCTTATTGCATTTTAATTTTATATCCTTCTTAAAATATAACATTATACCCAATAAAAAAATGCTTGAAAAGAAAACCCTTCCAAGAACAATTATAATTGATGACAGAGATAATAATTTACCAAATAATCCTGATATGCCAAACAAAAAAACAGCTAAATGAATTTTTATCAGGCTTTTATCTTTCATATCCATAATGATCCCCCCCTAATATGACTATAAGTCTATATGAAAAATTGTATCAGTTAAATGGTGAAAATACAATAATAGACATGAACAATAATCAACTATTTAATAGTCCTACCTACAGCTTAATAAATACTGTATGATTTCAAGATGAACTAAACTTATCAGCCTCCAATAATTTCTTAGATGTTATTAAAATGGATAGAAAAATTATAATGGCACTGATAATCCAAATTCTAGGAATTGAAATATACTTTATCATAATGCTATTTGCTATAGAACCTAGTAACATGCCAATTTGTAAAATTAATGAATTTAATGATAATATGGATGCTCTGATCTTATTAGATATTTCTCTATTTAGAATAACGGCTTCAGGTATATTAGCCATTCCAAATATTAAGTATGTTATTATATAACAGACGATAAATGATGAAATATTTGTCTGCAACGCTGTAAATACTATTGAAATACTCATTAATACACGAAGAACTAAATATATCTTTCTAGAGTTGAATCTATCAATATTCTTATTTGAAATAAGGCTCCCAGCCATTGCAGCAACTAAATATAAAAAAGCAACAATACCAAGTAGAAACAGTTGATCATTATTAGTCTGTAAGGATATAAAATGAGGTTGCCAGTATGTCTCCAAAGCGCTTAAAAAATATCCTGTAGCAAAGACTGAAATAAAAATACATATTACATTTTTACTATTAACTATAAACAAAGAACTTCTTTTCACATGTTCAATTACTGATATTCTTTCTTCTTTTTGTTGTAGATTTGCTTCATTAACAAAAATTATCACAAGGATTATAAGGATTATAGTCATTACTATTTGAACAACAAGATTTAAGTCATATGTTCCAAAAATAGGAGACCAACCATTTGAAATTTCTGGCAAGATACCTCCTGATAAAGATCCTGCTGCTAAACCTAATGCATCCAAAACATTTATGCGAGTAGTAATATCATGCAGTTTATTCTTTCCAAATACGTCAATATAGCTGTCTATAAAAAGTGCATCAAAAGAACCTGTTGATATAGCTCTATTTAGTCCATATAATATTATTCCTATAGACATAATAAAAAAACCCCTACCTAGCAATATGACTAATGAACTTAATAATGATATAATTAATGATATACAAAATGTTTTTTTCTACCAATTACGTCTGACATAATCCCAGAAGGTAATTCAAAAGATATTATTATAAACGAGTATATACTCATTATGATAGACAAACTGCTTAACGATACTTCCTTTTCTAATAGTACTAAGCTTAATACTGGCACTAGTAGTCCTAATACATATGATCTTATGAAAAATATTAGAGAATAAATATTTAGTCTCATTTTGCTACTCCCTTCATCTATATAGGTCTGACCTAAATGCAATTAGAGCAAATTCAAATGGGTGAGTATCAGTAGATGCTTTTGAATGATTATTTATAAATTGATTAATTATGTCATATAACTCATTAGCATCTTCTGTTGTTAGATGAACTACACCAGATAAAAGATCTACTACTTTATTCCCCTTATTATACTCTTCAATTATTATAGGTCTCTTTTCAGTAATAAGGGCTTGGTAGTTATTATATGTTTCAAACAACATATTTTTCGCTATAGCATCCCGATCTAAAGCTAAATCATCATCTATATATCCTCCAATGCTAACAGTTTTTTCAGTTAATTTAAGATATTTGGCTCTTATACCATTTATGATTTCACTATGGTCAAATTCAATTATTCCTATTTCCTGCAGCTGCTTTATATGATGCTGCGCTGATGATGGAGATATATTGAGCTTATCTGCTATATGTTTAGAAGTAATAGGTTTGCCTTCTATCTCCATTTGCTTAATTATTTTTTGTCTAATAGGCGACATGAAAATTTTAAGTTCTTTTTCTGTTTTAAGTATAATTTTATTATTGTTCATATTTACCTCCCAATATATAATCGTTACATTAATTCTAACATTATACTTTCTATAATGTCAAGGGATATTTATCCAATAAAAAACCTGCTATAAAAGCAAGTTTTTTATGTCATACACCTAAGTAATTTAGTCTATTATTGCACAATATATAAATTATATCCCTTTCAATATATTAACCCCACCACGCTATCAAAACAATTAATGAAAATGCAGATATAACTATACCTATTAAAGCATTAATACCTAAGTATATATAATTTCTTTCTTTCGAACTTTATTTTGTTTATTAACCTTGGATACCAATATAGGTGAACTCAAGAAGAAAAGTATGCTAAGTATTGTTGCAATGCTTATACCTACCATTAAAGGTATAGTTAAATTATCATACAAAGAATAAGCAATGTCTTGAGCATATACTCCTAATGCAATAGCCAAAAACATGCTTCCATATAAAAGTAACCTTGCTTTATTTCTTTCTTTAACCAATATTTTCACCTCTATTAAATTTAATTTAGTTGTTATACATTATACTACTGATATAAAAATAAAATCCTTAATACTAATTATCTATTTCTCGTTCAAAAATAATTTCAAACTCCATTGGTACACCGTTAGAGGCATATTTCACAGGAAAAATTTGTACTAATCTCCAACCTTCTTTAGCATATTTATCAATGATTTCATTATGATTTTCTAAGTCTGATACAAAAAATCCTTTTAGAGCTAATTTTACACTTTTATATTGATACATAGGTTTTCCTCCCACTATCTAATATTAATCTCTTTAAATACATTTCCTTCAAGATCTTTTATTGTAAAAACATCTCCTTCTAAAACGCCATAAGTATGTGGGTTATTTTCCTTTGGTAATGTGATTGAACCTGGATTTATTATAAATATATTATCTTTCTTTTTAGCTACAGGTATATGAGTATGTCCGTATATGAATATGCTTCCATCACCTAATTTTGGCATATTGTTTTCATTATATATGTGACCATGAGTTAAAAACAATCTCTTATTTTTATAAAGAATTGTAGAGTATGTTGCCATAATTGGAAAGTTGATTACCATTTCATCTACTTCGCTATCACAGTTTCCTCGTACTGCTATTATTTTATCTGCAAATCTGTTAAGCGTTTCGGTTACCCTTTTTGGATTATATTCTTTAGGCAGTGGATTCCTTGCTCCATGGTATAATTCGTCACCTAATATTACTATATAATCCGCCTCTTCTTCTTTAAATCTTTCCAATGATTTATTTAAAAAATAAAGTGAGCCATGTATATCTGACATGAAAAAAAGTTTCATATTTATTCATCCTCTCTTATGCAATTTTACTTAATGTCCTCTACAAACTGAATTTTTAGACCGTTAGGATCTTCCACAAAGAAAAATCTTACGTGTGGATTTGGTTCAAATGGACCACTATGAATATCTACACCCTTTTTCTTTACAAATTTCATCATTTCATCTACTGAATCCACTTTAAAACCTAATGAAATATCCTGTCCAATATTTACATTATCATTCTCCATATTGCATATTAACTCAATATTAATTTCGCCATCTCCTAGAAATATGATTTCAAGTTCTGGGCCAGCCTTAAATCTATTACTTTCTTTGAGCCCAACTATTTCCTTATAAAATTTTAAAGACTCTTCCATATTTTTAACATGAATTGTACACCAACAAAATTTCATTTTATATCCTCCTAATATTATAATCTTATAAAAATATCTTATATAAAAATTGTATCAATTAAGTAGTTGAAATACAACTAAAACCACATCTTTATTATAAATATGCTAATAAATCTTAATGTTTATTCCTTGATTAAAATTTATTAGTTTATGGTATATATAAGTTAAAAAATAGATTTCCCTCACATTTATATAAAAACCTATGGTAAGCAAAATTTTGTGTTTGCCATAGGTTTACTTTCGTCTTCAATGAACACGAAGACAGGTAATTTGTCCACTTGATATTAAAACATTGTAAGGGATATAATAATATATAGAAAAATAAGGAAAAGGAGGTTTTAATTTGATTGTTGGTCTCGATATGGGTGGAACTAATATAGATGGAGTTATTATAGAAGATGGCAATATCATAAATACCATAAAGAAACCTACGAATAGGGATGACTTATTTGGATCTATTTGGTCTACCCTTAAGGAACTTCTTACAGGATATGATAAGACTAAAATAGATAGGATAAACCTAAGCACTACTGTATCCACTAATGCTATTGTTGAAAATAAGACTTCCTCTGTAGGTATGATTATACAATCCGGTCCAGGAATAGCTAATGATTTTTTAGCATGTGGTGATGAAAATGTATTCATATCCGGTTATGTTGACCATAGGGGCAATGTAATTGAAGGCTTGAATTTGTCCGAGGTAAAAAATGCTGTTAAACTATTCAAGAAGAAAAATATTGATTCTTTTGCTGTTGTCACCAAATTCTCTACTAGAAATCCTGAGAATGAAATAAGGATAAAGGAAATACTAGAAAACTTCTCTCCCATTACTATGGGACACACTGTATCTGGTAAGCTGAGTTTCCCTCGTAGAGTATATACATCTTACCTGAACTCAGCTGTACATAGTACATTTAATGACTTTGCAGCTAATATTAAAAAATCCATGGAAATTGAAGGCATAAACGCCCTTATATTCATACTTAAGGCTGACGGAGGTACTATGAATATGAATACAGCAGAAGAGAAACCAGTGGAAACTATACTTTCTGGACCTGCTGCAAGTTTTATGGGAATTACCGCTATGCTTCCTACGGATAAGGATGCAATATTGTTGGATGTTGGAGGAACTACTACAGACATATTTTTCCTTGCAGATGGAGTGCCTTTGTTTGAACCATTAGGAATTAAGATTGGAAAATATAATACTCTAGTAAGAGCTATTTACAGTGTCTCCATAGGTTTAGGCGGAGACAGTAGCATTAATATTAAAAATGGTAAAGTTAAAATAGGCCCAAAACGAGAAGGAAAGCCTTATGCATTTGGTGGCCCCCAACCTACTCCTACCGATGCTATGATTACATTAGAGTTAATTGGTTATGACCACGATTATAAGAAGAAAGCTCATGAATCCATGAGCTTATTGGGAAAGGAACTTAATCTATCAGCAGAAGATATGGCAAAATTAGTTCTTGAAACCATGGGTAATATGATTAAGTATAAAATAGATAAACTTCTAGAAAAAATAAATAGTCAGCCTGTTTATACCATAAAGGAACTATTGTATGGGAAGAAATTAGAGCCTAAACTCATAAATATAATCGGAGGACCTGCTGAAGTATTAACCCCTATACTTAAAGATAAATTCAATCTACCTTGCTATTATCCTGAAAACTATCATGTGGCTAATGCTGTAGGTGCAGCTTTGGCTCGTCCCACTGCTGAAATAACAATGCATGTGGATACATCTAAAAAAACTCTTTCTGTTCCTGAATTGGAGATTTATGAAAAAGTGGATCGTAATTATAGTCTAAATTTTGCAAAGGAAAGAGCTCTAAGATTGATAAAAGAATCCGCTATATCAATAGGTGAGACTAAAGATGAAATTGATGCTGAGATAATTGAGGAAAACAGCTTTAATATGGTAAGGGGTTTTTATACTACTGGTAAAGATATAAGAGTAAAAGCTCAAATAAAACCTGGTCTTATCCATCAATTGGGAGGTGATAACAATGCTTAAGGCAAAGAATAGATTAGGACTTGTATTCTTTCCTGCTTTTGATTGGGCTATTAGCCCTACTCATCCAGAAAGGGAGGAAAGACTTCTATATACTAGAGATCAATTATTTGAAGAAGGAATAGAAGATATCGAAGGTGTAGAATTTTTTAATCCAATTGTAGCCGATGAGAAGGATATTGAAAGAGTTCACTTCTGCGTTCCTGATGTGAAGTCAAGGGTTACTCAATCTCATCTTATATCTGCAGGAGGAGCCATTAAGGCTCTACAAATGATACTGGAAAACAAAGTGGACAAATCCTTTGCACTTACTCGTCCACCTGGACATCATGCCCATAGGGTTGTCTATGGAGATAGAGGCTTCTGTATAATAAATATTGAAGCTGTGATGCTTGAAAGAATACGTCAGGAATATGGGAACTTGAGAGTTGCCATTGTTGATACAGATTGTCACCATGGGGATGGTACTCAGGACATATTTTGGAATGACAAGGATACATTGTTTATATCCTTCCATCAGGATGGAAGAACTCTATATCCTGGAACTGGTTCTATAGACGAATTTGGTGGTCCTGGTGGATATGGCTATAATATAAACATACCTTTACCACCTGGAACTGGAGAAGATGGATTCCTTTACGTGCTAGACAATGTGGTAATGCCAATACTGGATGAATATAATCCAGACATTATAATAAATTCAGCTGGCCAGGATAATCACTATACAGATCCTATTACTCATATGAATTTTACAGCACAGGGATATGCAGAGCTTAATTATCGGCTAAATCCTCATATGGCAGTTTTAGAAGGAGGGTATTCTATAGAAGGTGCTCTCCCCTATGTTAATCTTGGAATAATACTGGCCATGGCAGGACTCGACTATTCAAATGTTCATGAACCAGACTATAATAAGGAGAAATTAAGACAATCTAGAGATATTACTGAATATGTAAAAAAAGTATGCGAATTGGTGTATAGCAGATGGAAGAATAAGGATGGCTTAAGACTGAAGGATTTAGGAAATGCAACTCATATAGATAGACAAAGACAAATCTACTATGACACTGACGGAATACTTGAAAATCAGGTGCAAAATTTTAAGGTATGTAAGAAATGCTCTGGAATAAATACTATTGATTCTAGAAATGATAAAGGATACCATATATTTGCCATTACTATTCCAAGGGATGCCTGTAATAGTTGTGTAGATGAAGGACATAGATTGTATAAAAATACTCCCAATTCATTTACAAATGTATATTTACAGGATAGAGTTAATGATGAGTTTTATGCTAAATAAGACACGATGAGATACCGTGTCTTACTCCACATATTGATTATCCATATTTGGTATCTTTGTAAGTATAATTATATACCATATTGTTAAAACGATTCCTTTCAACATGCTGCTTATAGTTATAGTCCACCATACTCCATCCAATCCCATGGATGTAGAAGAGAGTATCAGTGCTAGAGGAATACGCAATGCATTAAATATTATTCCAACAAGTGAAGGTGGAATAGTCCTTCCAAGACCATTGAAAGCTCCCCGACTTGCAATTTCAAAAGTCATCAGAATCTGGGATACACCTAAAATTCTAAGATATCTTACTCCAATTTCTAGAGCTTCTGGATCATCAGGTATGAAAAATCTGAATAGAGGGTCTGCTCCAAATATGAGTAATATGGTAGCAAAAACTCCTATGCAGCTCACTATCTGTAATCCTTTTCTATAACCTTTCTTTATTCTATCCCATTTTTCCGCTCCATAGTTCTGACCCATAAATGCAGATATGGCAGTGGAAAATCCAGCAGCAGACATCCATGATATGGATTCTATCTGAGTCCCAACCTTTTGTACTGCAATAGCTGTAGGACCCCATTGAGCAATTATTCTAGCTAATAACATACCAATACTTGAGAAGATTCCTTGTTGGACAGCCGCAGGAAGTCCTAATTTGAATATAGTCTTAACATACTCCTTATCAAAAGGTTTTTTAAATATATTCAAATCCTTAAATATTCTATTTTTTTGTCTGCTAGTGTACACAAAGACAACGGTTACTGTAAATTGGGCGATTATTGTAGCTAAAGCCGCCCCTTTAACTCCCATTTCAGGGAACGGCCCAATTCCCATAATCATCAGTGGATCAAGTATCATATTGGTTGCTAATCCAATTGAATTTACCTTAAATGGAATAGAACTATCGCCGGTACCATTAAAAATACCTGAAAAAACGGGATTTAAAAAGAAAAATATAAATCCAAAGGATATAATCAACAGATAATCTGTTGCCATATTTATTACTTTCATATCTCCTAAATTAAAAAATCCTATAATCTGATGTCTAAAGATTATAAGAATCAATGAGTATGTTAATGCAATGAATGTATCAAGTTTTAAGGTGTTTGATACAAACTTTCTGGCTGATTCCATATCTTCTCGTCCATAGGATTGCGCAACACCAACTTCCGCCCCAATTTTGGATATCATGAATAATGCTGATGCAAACCATGTGAAAAATCCTGCAGTTCCTGAAGCAGCTACTGCATTAGTACCTACTCTACCAAGCCAAATCATATCCATCATATTGTATGCTACTTGAACAAAAGATGTAGCCATAATAGGTATAGCAAGTTTGACCAATTTACCCGTTATGCTGCCTTCCGTAAGTCTATTGTTCTCCATAACCTACTCCCCCATCTATTGCTGATTAGTTTTATTTACTTCGTAACACTAAGTAATACTATTCTACAATATAGTTAGATTTTGTTCAAGTAAATTATTACAAGCAATAAAGAATCGCAAATTCTATATAGAATTTGCGATTCTTTATCTAATTTTTAGATGTATTTTACCATCTGCATCCTCTCATCATACCTCTACCAAATCCATTTCTTCTACCATAAAAACCTTTACCTGGCATGAATCCATCCTCATTATGGAATTCCTCCATGTAGTCGAAATGATCATACAAATTTTCAGCTTCTTCTTCAGTAATTAAGCCTTCATCTAAAGCTTCTTCAATTTGTGATTTTTTCCACTCCATTTTTTCCTCAAACCATTCTGTCCATGATTCCTCATCAACATTTTGTGTTGTTTCGGAGGTTTCAGCATATGCAAAAGTAGCTGTTAACCCTACTACTAATACTAATGATAGAACCGTTAATACTTTCTTCATATAATCATCTCCTTTTATTTTTCTATTTTTATTATAAAATTTAAATATGGAGGAAATATGAAGAAGAAAAATTCATCTTCTTTTTTTCATAATTATAGTTATAATTTAAATAAGATACTTCGACAATCTTGAGATGACAATTGTCAATTTTTTTGGGTATCATATATATGAGGTGATTTTATGAAACAGTTAAACATCTTAGTTGTAGAAGATGAAAGAAATATTTTAAAAGTAATAAAAGCATATTTAGAAAAAGAAGGATATACAATTTTTACTGCTGAAGATGGAGAAAAAGCTTTAGAAATATTTAATAACGAAGAAATTCATTTAATAATTTTAGATTTAATGCTGCCTAAATTATCAGGTGAAAAAGTATGCACCACAATAAGATCCAAGTCAAATATTCCAATAATAATGTTAACCGCAAAAGTTGAAGAGGATAATAAAATTGAAGGTCTATCAATTGGTGCAGATGACTACGTAACTAAACCATTTAGCCCAAGAGAATTGGTAAGTAGGGTTAAGGCACTTATAAGAAGAAGTTATAACAGTTCTAGTCCTCTCGCTGAAAAATTAGTATTTAATAATGGAAACTTAGAAATAGATATAAATAAAATGATTGTCAAAAAAAAGAAAAGAAATGTAGAGCTAACTTCAAATGAATTTAAAGTTTTAACAGCTCTATTGACAAAACCAGGTCAGGTATTTTCACGGGAACAATTAATAGAAATGGCTTTTGGATATGAATATGAAGGATTTGATAGGACTATAGATACACACATAAAAAATATAAGACAAAAAATAGAAGATGATGCAAAAAATCCAACTTATATAATTACGGTATACGGAGTTGGATATAAGTTTGGGGGAATATAAATGTCCATATCTAAAAAATTAACAATCAGCTTTATCTTTGCAATAATAGTTTCTATTCTTATAATTGGCTTTATATCTAACACTATGATTAATAATAGATTCGATAATTATTTAATAGAAGAACAGAATGAAAAATTCGAAAGAGTAAAAGAAAACATCAACAATTTATATATTGAAATGGGAAACAACATCACTGATCGAGATATATCGAGTTATGCTTCAATAGAAAGAATCTATATAGAAATTAGAGATTTAAATGATAATATTGTAGCTAGCTCCAACAATCAGAATTATCTTCATAGAGGTATGCATCAAAATATGATGAAACCTGGGCGAATGATGCATCAAGGTTCTAACTATATTGGAGAATATGTAGAAACATCATTTCCTATAGTAGATGATGATAAGGAAATTGGAACTCTAGTTATTGGATATATTGACAATTCATTTATGACAGAAGGCGCTTTGATTTTCAAAAGTACATTAACCAAATCAATTTTTATATCAAGCATTATTACCATTATCATTGGACTTATAATTTCAATATTTATATCAAAAGGTTTGACAAATCCTATTATAGAAATTACTAACACAGCAAATCAAATGCGTGATGGTAATTTAGAATATGGTTCAGATGTAAAAACTAATACAAAAGAGATTTCTCAATTATCTTATTCCATAAACTATTTAGCTGAAACTCTAAAAAAGCAAGAAGATTTAAGAAATAGGTATGCAACGGATATAGCTCATGAGCTTAGGACCCCTTTAACTACATTAAAATCTCATGTAGAAGCTATGATTGATGGAATATGGAAAGCCAGTAATGAAAACCTCCTTATCTTAGATGAGGAAATCGACAGATTGACTAAATTAATAGAGGATTTAAAGAACACATTCAAATCATTAGAAGTACAATTAAATATAAATAAAACCAATTTTAATATATCAGATGAATTAAAAAATATAATTTCTACCTTTAATCCATTATTTGAAAAGGAAGGTTACATTCTAAAATCAGAAATTGAAGAAAATATTCATATATCTATGGATAAAAATAGATTGAAGCAAATCATGTACAATCTTCTATCTAATGCTTTAAAATTTTTAAAGGATGAAGGAAAGGTTACAGTTAGCTTGTCTAAGGATAAGGACTATGTGAAAATCATAGTAGAAGATAATGGAATAGGTATAAAAGAAAAGGACTTACCTCACATATTTGAAAGATTTTATAAGTCTGATATGTCCAGAAATAGGAACATAGCCGGAACAGGATTAGGGTTGTCCATAACTAAGGCTTTAATAGATGCTCATGGAGGAGAAATTTCTGTAGAAAGTCAAATTGCTAAAGGTACTAAGTTCATCATTTTATTGCCTCATTGATTTATTAATATTTTTTAAATTCTTTTTTCTAAATAAATAAACTATTGATATAATTGAAGGAACAACTATTATAGATGAAACTGATACTGTCATCATAATTTGTTGAATAGGTTCATCTACAGCTACTACTGGTCTTCTATCCTTTATAAGTAAAACTATAATCAATATTGCAATAGCTATTGGAATTGTAAATTTCTGATTTCTTCTATTAGCCACTTTACCTAATGCTACTGATGTAAAATATATATATGCTGAGATCTTTATTATATGTCCCAATATCCATGAGCTTATATACAATGCATCAAACCCTTGAGCCTCACCAATACTTATTAATCTAGCAAAGGTAAAATAGGGAAAGTTTATACGTTTTACATATTCTATACCAAATGTCGCTTGAACAACTATTGATGCCAATATGATAATAAAAATTGAGTAAATTAACGCCCTGATAAAGATTTTATTTACATTCGTTTTGACATCCAAATTAGGAACGATCATCGCTATAACTAATATATCCATATACCTTAAACCTATATTAATAGCTCCTGCATTTATTTCTGTGAATGTAGAGTCGCTAAGAATTGGTAATAATACTGTAAAATCGTAATTATCATACGCTAATATTGCTAGTATGAAAAAAACAAGTAATATAATAGGAACAATAATCTCTACTAATCTTGCCATATTCGTTAATCCCTTATTCACAATATAAGCACATGTAACCAATAATATGGACACGCTTACTATAGTTGGAGTCCTACGAAATAAAGAGGAATCTAATATTTCTACAAATACACTTGAAAAAAATGCAGCAAATATAAAGAAAGTGATAGAATAAAATACTGCTATAATTCTTCCAAAAAATTTCCCCATAATCCTTTCCGAAACCTCTAATAGATTATATTCGTTGAATTTATTGCTTAAATATAACAAAGGCAAACAAAATATAATAGTATATGGAATTGACATTAAAAGCACAATCCAAGAATCTTGATTGGCAGGTGAGATCTTTGATACTGGTAAATATGTCAATCCCACCATCATTCTCAAAATTACAATTAATAATAATATCTGATGATAATATACTTTATCTTTTTTTCTCTTAGTATGCATAGTATTTCCCCTCATCGTGCCAATGGCTTATTTATTAAACCAGTTCTTATAATGTGAGTTTTAACATCTATTTGAAAATCAGCATCTGCAAAAATTTGATCCCAATTTTCTTTTATTTTCTCCCATTGTTCTGGATATTTTCTATGAAATACAAGTCCAAAGCCAAATATATCTAATTCATATTCTTTCTGCACTTTTTCAACTGCTAGCTTAATGCCTTCTTCTACTGTCTTAGAACATGCTTCTTCCATTTTCTTTAAGTTCTCTTCTTTAGATACATCAATATCTCCTATTACTTCTCTTAAAGTCCCCCTTATATTAACTTCAGTTTTAAGTATTAATCTATCTCCTCTTATTTCCACATCATTTTTTGTTCTATTTCTGATTATAGATATTGAACTTAATCTCTCCTCATTTTGAACTAATTTCTTCCCTGTCTCCTCATATGATAGTGGACTAGGAAAAGTAATAGGTGATACTTGTATATTATCTATAATAAAATTATAAGATTTAGTATCATTTCCGTTCAAATATCCTGCTAAACTATCTCCTTTAAATATTGCAGAACCTAAAACTGATAATTCAGTTTCTCTGGTTCCTGTCTTCTGTTCACTCTTATCTATGTCCCTTCTTTGTCTTCTTTCTACAACACCTACAACAGGATGTTGACCTAGATTATAATAATATTTAAGATATTCTGCTATATTGGTATCAACAGTCTTTGGATTAAATTCTATATTTTTAATAAGTCTATGTACATAATCTGCAGGCAATTCTTCCAAGCCGCTATTTATTCCCATTACTTCATAGGCTTTTGATCCCTTTGCTATCAATATATAAACAGTCTCCCTCTGCTCCCTATCTCTAAATAATTCATCCATATACAAAACAACATCCTTCTTAGCAAAATCCTCTCCAAATATTATCACTTTATTATGAGATAAATAAATTCGACGATCAAATTTTAAGGTAATATCTCTTAAGGCTTCAAATATATTGCCCCCAGTACCTTGCACATATTTAACAGAACCATCACTTCCTACTTCATTCTCTTGCGCTGAAACTGAAGGATCAACTACTTCTGCTGTTACTAAAATCCTATTATCTTGCAAATCTACACCTATAACCAATGAAATTCCAAGATCATCTAATTCCCTAGCATCAAAACAACCAGCTAGGAAAGCCATCAATATACTACATGCTATTAATAAGATTACCTTATTTCTCATAAGTTCACTCACCTTTCGGAGGCTCTTGCCTTTTTACATTTTCCTTAGCTATAGCTTCTGGTCTAAATATAAATCTCTTTTTATGTAGTCTTACAACAGTATCTTTGAGTCCTCTATTGTTCCTTGGCGCTATAGGCCAACCAAAAGGTACTCCAAACGAATTTAAGGATATAATGTGCATTGTTATAGCAGCAAATGCACAGACTACACCATAAAGACCAAAAAATCCTCCTAAAAAAATAACTACTAGTCTATATAAAACTATACCTTGTACTAATTCAGGAATAATAAATTCTGTAAGTGCTGTTATAGAAATTAGTATTACTGTAAGAGCACCAATCAACTTTGCCTGTACTGCTGCCTGCCCTAGTACTAATGCTCCTACAATACTTACTGTTGCACCTATATTTTTAGGTAATCTAAGTCCAGATTCCTTAGTTAATTCTAAGACTATAACCATTATAATAATTTCTATAGCTACAGGGAGGGGTACTCCTTCCCTAGCTCCCGCTGCACTTATCAATAATACAGTAGGTATCATCTCCTGATGATAAAGCATTAATGCAACAAATGCTCCTGGTAGATATATAGTTACAAAAAAAGCAAAAGCTCTTAAAAGTCTTAAGAATGAACTAAAATAAGGTCTTCTGTAATAGTCTTCACTGCTCATAATACCTTCTATAAAAAGTGTAGGCACAACAAGTACATGAGGAGTTCCATCAGTAAATATTGCTACCCTGCCTTCTAATATCTTACCTGCTATAATATCTGGCTTTTCTGAGTTACTTACGGTAGCAAAAAATGAATTTGTATTATCTTCTATTAATTCTTCTATATATCCACTTTCTAGTACAGCATCTATATTTATCTCTTTTAACCTATTTTTTACTTCATCCAATACATCTTGATTAACTATTCCCTTAATATATGCTATACTAACCTCTGTATTAGTTTGTTTCCCAAGTCTATAATCTTCAAATATTAGATTACTATTTTTTATCTTACGTCTTAACAGAACTTTATTTACAGCTATATCTTCTATAAATCCTTCTTTAGGTCCTCTAACTACTGATTCTGCTTGTGGCTGTTCTACAGCTCTTTTATCCCATTTACTTAGTTCCACTGTATAACAAGTTCTACATCCTTCCATAAATATAACAATGTTGCCACCAATTATTTCTTTCTCTATATCTTCCATATTATTTAGTTCATTGACTTTTGAAGTTAAGATGACATCCTTTATATCTTTATGTTTGTCTAAATAAAAAATTAAAGCTTTTAGTATATCCCTATCGAATAAATTCTTATCTATTAGTCCTTCTATGTAACAAGCCATCATCTTTATCTTTGATTTGGTTTGAAATTCATAAGCTACTAAATCTGGAACATTGTTAAAAATATTTTCTATTTCTTTTTTATTCACATCAATCTTTTTCGATATCATATAATCATCCTTAATATTACATTTATAGTTAGTATAACCATATCTATTATAATTATGTTTGGTAGTAATGAATTGGGCAAGTAAATACTTGCCCAATTTATTGTTATTGCATCTTTGTATTTGCACCGTTTAATCCAGATTTTACTTGTTGCATGTCACTGGCATTAGCTGTTGGCGCTGGTGTATAGTATCCTTTTTGTTCTGCTGTTTGGAATAATTGATATTGGAATTGCTCAGCTTCATTTCTTAGTTGTTGTAATGTGCTTCTTAATTGTTGGTTGGCACTCTCCGTTATAGCTGTATTATAGCAATTTAAAGCTGTTTTAGTTGTATTAATAGCATCATTTAAAATATCTTTTTCTTGCATCTATTTCCCTCCTATTTTAATGAATTTGTTAAACTACTAGCAGTGGTTTCAGCATCTTGTGCAGATTGTTGAAACATTTGTTTCAACTTTTGATCTTGACATTGATTGGCAAATTCCTTATATTTAGTAGCCATATTTTGATGAAGGCTTGCTATTTCTCGTACATGTTGTAGCTCCATTTGATTAATATTTCCTAAATTAATGGTATTCTTAAGTGCCATAAAATTACTCCTTTCATTAATTTATTTAAACTACATTAAATATTTTGTCTCTTAAATTTCAATTTATTCATGGAAAAAAACTGATAAATATTATCTTAAAATAAGGAAATACTAATCTTAAACGGAGGTGAAAAGATGAAAAATAAAGTAGTAGTTGAAAATACTTTAACACCATATATCGAACATTTAAAAAGTGCTGGATATGATGTTCATACTTTATATAAAAATAGCAATTTAAAAAATATAACTTCAGATCAATACAAAGCTGTTGTTGTTTCAGGTTTAGATAATTTAGGTTATAGAGAAGGAGATAGCAATAATCCACCTGTACCAATTATTGAAGCAAAAGGCAGTACTCCTCAAGAAGTTCAAAATATTATAGAAAATAAACTTGAATAAGTATTTGTATGATTACGAAGATATTTGACAAATAATAATATTAGTATTAAAATATATTTTAATAACAAAATTAATAATACGCTCTTATCAAGAGTGGTGGAGGGACTGGCCCTATGAAACCCGGCAACCTGTATGTGCAAGGTGCTAAATCCAGCGACATTGTATCGATGTCGAGAGATAAGAAAGAGAACAAACCTCTTTCTTATAAGAGGTTTTATTATTTAACCTCTATATTTTATAGAGGTTTTTTTATTACCTATTTGACATAAGGGGGAATATTTGTTGATTAAAATTAAAAATTTATCTAAAAGTTTCAGCAATGGAAGTACTAAAATAGAAGCTATAAGCAATATTAACCTTCAGATAAATAAAGATGAAATATTTGGAATAATTGGGTTAAGTGGAGCAGGCAAATCAACTTTGATTCGTTGCTTAAACAGGTTAGAAGAACCTACAGAAGGTAACATTTTCATTGAAGAAAAGGATATCACTACTTTTGATAAAAAAAGTTTAAATCAATTAAGAAAAAGTATTGGAATGATTTTTCAACATTTTAATTTGTTATCACAAAAAACAGTTTACAAAAATATTGCATTTCCTCTGGAATTAGAAGGTCTGTCCAAAGATAAAATCAATTCAAGGGTAAATACACTTTTAGAATATGTAGAACTGAAAGACAAAAAATACGCTTATCCATCGCAGTTAAGTGGTGGACAAAAACAAAGAGTAGCTATTGCAAGAGCACTAGCTAATAATCCAAAGATACTGTTGAGTGATGAAGGCACTTCTGCATTGGATCCTAAGACAACGAGATCAATCCTGAAGTTACTTAATAAGATAAGAAAAGAGTTTGGATTAACTATAGTACTTATTACACATCAGATGGAGGTCATAAAGGATATATGTGATAAGGTGGCAATAATTGAAGATGGGAAGATAATAGAGATAAATACAGTAGAAGAATTGTTCAAAAACCCAAAAACTCAAACTGCTATGGATTTTATCAGTGGATTAAAATCAAATATTAAGAACGAAATTATAAATCCTTTTGACTTTAAAGGCACTATAGTTAGACTAGGGTACTCTGAAGATAACGCAAAAGAACCCATAGTATCCAATATGATTAAAAATTTTAACATACAGGTAAACATATTGTCTGGGAATATAAATAAGTTAATGAGTACAAGTATAGGACATCTAATCCTTGAAATACAAGGTGAAGATGGTGAAGTAAATGATGCTATCAAATATTTAAATAATAAGAGTATAAATGTGGAGGTGATATAAATGGCTGAATTGATTGTTCCTGCTCTATTGGAAACATTATATATGGTATTCTTTTCTACAATTTTTTCATTATTATTAGGGTTACCTTTAGGAGTTCTACTGGTTGTTACTGAAAAGAACAATATATGGGAAAAGCTACAATTGAATAGAATTTTAAATGGAATCATAAATATATTGCGTTCATTCCCTTTTATTATACTTATGATTTTACTATTCCCACTATCAAAGATAATCGTGGGAAAGACCATTGGTACAACAGCAACTATTGTACCTCTATCAATTGCTGCGGCCCCTTTTGTAGCAAGAATAATTGAAGGTTCTTTAAAAGAGGTGGACAAGGGAATAATTGAATCAAGCCTAGCTATGGGAGCTAGTGTAACTGAAATCATATTTAAAGTACTTATACCAGAATCCATGCCTTCCCTTATATTGGGCATAACTACTACCATTATAAATTTAGTTGGATATTCAGCAATGGCTGGAGCCATTGGTGGTGGAGGTTTAGGTGATGTGGCTATTAGATATGGATTATACAGGTTCCAAACCGATGTAATGATAATATCAGTAGCTATAATAATAGTTCTGGTACAGGGAATACAGTTTTTAGGAAATAGGTTATCATTAAATATTAATAAAAAATAAGGAGGAATTAATATGAAAAAATTTGCTTCATTAGTCTTAATTATAGTACTAACTTTTACCTTTACAGGATGCAATGGAACTGAAACTACAGAAAATACAATCAAAATAGGAGTGACTCCAGAGCCTCATGGACAAATTATAGATTTTATTGTGGATGATTTGAAAGACAAAGGAATAGAAATTGAAATAATTGAATTTACCGATTATGTTACACCAAATATGGCCCTAACTGATGGTGACTTAGATGCTAACTTCTTTCAGCATAAGGATTATATGAATAATTTTAAAAAAGAAAATAATATAGATATAGTATCAATTGGAGCAGTACACATAGAACCACTGGGACTATATTCTTCAAAATATGAATCCATAGATGATTTAGAAGATGGCTCAGAAATCATAGTTCCAAATGATGCTACCAATGGCGGTAGAGCACTGATTCTTCTTGAACAGGCGGGACTTATTACATTAAATAAAGATGCAGGAACATTAGCGACAGAAAATGACATAGTAGAAAATCCGAAGAATTTGAAATTTACTTCATTAGAAGCCGCTCAAATTCCTAGAATTGTAGAAGATGTAGATGCGGCAATTATTAATGGAAACTTCGCACTTTCAGCAGGATTAGTTCCCGCAGAAGATTCTATTCTTTTAGAAGATAAGGATTCTCCATATGCTAATATAATAGCTGTAAGAAACGGTGAAGAAAATGAGGAAAAATTCGCTAAACTTTTGGAAACTTTGCAAAGCGAAAAGGTAAGAGAATTTATTGAAGAAAATTATGAAGGCGCAGTGATACCAGCATTTTAGTGGGATTATAAGTCGTACTTTGGTGGTGAGCCGCGACTCACCACCAAAGTATTACGCACTTTTTATCAAACCTACATTGTCACTCTTTTATGTATCCTTTCTTAATTGCATCTTCTATCATATTTGTTGTGAACTCCCAAAGCTCATCTGAAGCCTTTTCTATTGGGGCAATTCTTTTATACACTTCTGCTTTTGTAACATTAAATTTTTTCCAAGTACCACCATCAGAATAGTAATTGCTAAAAAGTGGTTGTAGCCTATCCATAGCTGCTGCAAATAATGCTTCTTTTGTCTTCATTTCTTCAAATTCGTCCCATAGATTTCTCAATTCTTGACCTTTGTCCTCTTTCAACATTCCATATATTTTATCTGCTGCTTCCAGTTCTCTTTTCTTTTTGCTTTTATTTCCTTCCACATCATAGCAGAAAGTATCTCCAGCATATATTTCCACTAAATCATGAACTAATAACATTTTAATTACTTTACAAACGTCTATATTTTCATTGGCATATTCTGAAAGAACCATTGCCATTACAGATATATGCCAAGAATGCTCAGCATCATCTTCCCTTCTTGATTTATCTATTAAATTGGTTTGCCTTAATATAGATTTCATCTTATCCAATTCCACTATAAATTCGATGTCTCTTTTTAGTCCATCCTTTATCATATAATCATCTCCTAAAAGCATTTCATTATTATTCTTTCCATATAAGTGTAACATATTTTATTTAATTCGGTAAATACTATTAATAAACCTTTTCCGTTGGGAGGATTTAAGTGAATAAAAAAATAGATAACAAATTTAAACAGAAAAAAATGTCAATTCCAATTGAAGAACAAAGATATGCAGCTTATTATGATATTAAAAATTTACAACCTGAATCAAGAGTTCCGATTCCAACATTAGAAGGAGTAGTAAGGGCAAAGGAATGGGTTGAAGAGAATCAAAAATAGGAGCAGATTTTCTGCTCCTATTTTTATTCTATATTTTTTAATAAATTTGCCACCTCTATCGCCGTAATTGCTGCATCATAGCCCTTATTTCCACTTTTAGTTCCTGCTCTTTCAATAGCCTGTTCAATATTATCTGTTGTTAATATTCCAAATATAACTGGTATTTCCGTATCTAGTGAAATATTTGCTATTCCCTTTGATACTTCATTAGATACATAATCAAAATGAGGAGTTGAGCCTCTAATCACAGCGCCAAGACAGATGACAGCATCATATTTATTGGATTTGGCTAATTTCTTTGCAATTAATGGAATTTCAAAGGCTCCAGGAACCCAAGCAATTTCTATATCCTCTTCTTTAGCTCCATGTCTTTCTAATCCATCTATAGCTCCAGATAATAATTTACTTCCAATGAATTCATTAAACCTTCCTACTACAACAGCAAACTTCAAGCCTTCTGCTATCAATTTTCCTTCATAAGTTTTCATAATTTCATCCTCCTTATTTTATGTTTAATATATGCCCCATCTTGTTCTTTTTAGTCTTCAAATAAAAATAGTCTTTTTCATTAGGATCTATTTCTATAGGAATTCTTTCAATAACTTCCAATCCATAGCCAGATAATCCATGAATTTTTTTAGGATTATTGGTCATTAGCTTTATCTTCCTCGCCCCAAGATCTGATAATATTTGAGCACCTATTCCATAATCTCGTAAATCTTCTGGATATCCTAAGGCTAAATTGGCCTCAACTGTGTCCATTCCCCTATCTTGAAGTCCATATGCCTTTATCTTATTTATTAAGCCTATTCCTCTACCTTCCTGTCTCATGTATAATAATATTCCTTTTCCTTCTTCACTTATTCTCCTCAATGCCTCATGAAGTTGTTCTCCACAATCACATCTTAATGAACCAAATACATCTCCTGTCAAACATTCAGAATGAACTCTTACAAGTATTGGTTCATCTTTCCTAATATCTCCTCTATATAGTGCAACATGATGTTCTCCATTTATCTTGTTCACATATCCTGCAATATTAAAATTACCATAGGCAGTAGGTAATTTCGCTTCTGAAATCTTTGTTACTAAAATTTCATTTTTTCTTCTATAACCTATCAAATCTGCAATGGTTATTATCTTAATATCAAACTTTGTTGCATATTCCATAAGCTGTGGAACTCTTGCCATTGTTCCATCTTCATTTGTTATCTCACATATCACTCCTGCAGGATATAAACCTGCTAGTCTTGCAAGATCAATAGCAGCCTCTGTATGCCCTGCTCTTTTTAATACACCGCCTTCTCGGCCTTTAAGTGGAAAAACATGTCCAGGACGTTTGAAGTCATCAGCACATACATTTGAATCCAATACCTTTTTTATAGTTAATGCTCTTTCCTTAGCTGAAATGCCTGTAGTAGTATCCTTATAATCAATAGAAACGGTAAAAGCTGTTTCATGATTATCCGTATTTTCGTTTACCATTTGATCTATATTAAGCTCCTTTAGCCTCTCTTCAACTATAGGCATACATACAAGACCTCTAGCATATTTAATCATAAAGTTTATCTTTTCATCTGTAACCTTTTCTGCTGCTAATATTAAATCTCCCTCATTTTCCCTATCCTTATCATCTACAACTATTACAAAATTACCATTTCTTAATTCTTCTAGTGCTTCTTCTATGGTATTAAATTTGGCCATTTTATCTCCTCCTATATAAATCCATTTTCTTTTAGTAATTTCATATCTATACTACTTTCATCCTCAACGTCTTTATACTTCAAAAATTTTTCAATGTATTTTCCAACTACATCACATTCAATATTAACTAAATCCTTTACCTTTTTCTTAGTTAATGTAGTAACTTCTTTAGTATGAGGAATTATAGAAACCTTGAATATTTCATCATCTACATAATTTACAGTGAGACTAATCCCGTCTATGGCAACAGAGCCCTTATAAACTACATACTTTAATATTCCTCCAGTAGCAGATACGCTTACCTGTATAGCATCTCCTTCTTTTTCAAATCCTTCTATAACACCAATTCCATCTATATGCCCAGACACCATATGCCCTCCTAATCTATCTCCAACTCTTAATGCTCTTTCTAAATTTACTTTGCTATCTATCTTCAAAAATTTAATATTTGTTTTCCTTATAGTTTCAGCCATTACATCTACCTTAAATGAATTACTGTTGAATTCTTTTACAGTTAAACAAACTCCATTTACTGCTACGCTATCCCCTATGGAAATGTTGTTAACTATCTTCTCACACTCAATAGTAATAGTCCAAATATCATTCTTCACGACTATATCCAATACCTTCCCTACTTCTTCTATAAGCCCTGTAAACATTTCATCACTTCCTTTACTTTATATAACCTTCAATCATTATATCCTGGCCAACATTAGATATCTGTACATCCTGTAAGTTTATGACATCCTTCATATATGCTATTCCCTGTCCTTCAACAGGAGTCTTAGCATTTAAACCTCCTATGATTTTGGGAGCAACAAAAAATACAGCTTTGTCTACTAAATTTTGTTTTAAAAAGCCAAAGTTTACTTCCCCGCCTCCTTCAATGAGTAAGCTATCAATTTTTCTTCTTCCTAATTCCTCCATAAGAAATTGCAAATCCACTTTTCCATGACTAGCTGTAGTTACTATTACATCCGCTCCTCTCTTTTTAAAAGCCTTAATATTTTCATCAGGGGCAAGATTTGTTACTGCAATAATAGTATTGATAGGATTTCTAGTTAGCACGTTCGATGTAAGAGGTGTTTTACCGTGACTATCTAATACTATTTTTAGTGGATCCTTGCATTGAATTTTATCTAATCTTGTATTCAACATGGGATTATCCATTATTACTGTATTTATTCCTACTAATATGGCAGAAACTTTCTGTCTCAATAGATGCCCATATTCTCTTGAACTTTTACCTGTTATCCACCTTGATTCACCTGTATGTGTAGCTATTTTCCCATCTAAGCTCATCCCAGCTTTCAAAATAGTGAAAGGCCTTTTAGTCTTTATATACTTAATAAATATTTCATTTAACCTTTCTGCTTTTTCTCTTAGAACTCCTACTTTCACTTCTACTCCGTTCTCCATTAATATTTCTAATCCCTTTCCTGAAACTATAGGATTAGGATCCTCCATAGCTACTACTACTCTTTTTATTCCACTTTCCACTATTGTATTTGCACAAGGTGGAGTCTTTCCAAAGTGAGAACAAGGTTCTAAAGTAACATACATAGTAGCCTCAGAAAGATCTTGATCTGCGCTATTTATTGCATTGGCCTCTGCATGACTTTCTCCATATCTTTCATGATATCCTCTAGCAATTA
>NZ_JAIOUP010000013.1 GCF_019931165.1 Schnuerera sp. xch1 | reverse complement strand
AATCGGTGAGGAGTTATATTATTTTATGAAAAAATATCCCGTATTTATACGGGTTTTGGCGTTTCGCAAACGCCTAATATATTTTAAATAATGAAAGGATGGTTATTATGAGCAATAGAATACAAGGAACAACGACACTTATGGGTCTTATCGGATACCCACTTAAACATAGCAAATCCCCTCATATGCATAATACAGCATTTGAAGCATTGGGGTTAGATCACGTATATATGGCTTTTGAAATACAAGATGGTTTTATTAAAGAAGCATTGGATGCAATGAGGATCCTTAATGTTGGGGGATTTAACATTACAATGCCTCATAAAAAAGAGGTTGTTGAATATTTAGATGATATATCCCCGGATGCCAAAATTATCGGTTCAGTAAATACTGTAAAAAATGATAATGGAAAATTAATTGGATATAATACTGATGGTAGAGGTTTTGTAAAAGCTTTACAAGAAAATGGTATAGACTTTAAGGGGAAAAAAGTTGTACTAGCTGGTGCAGGAGGTGCTGCAAGAGCAGTAGCAACCCAACTAGCTTTTGATGGTGCTGGTGAACTTATACTATTTAATAGAACTTTAAGTTCTGCAGAAGAAATAGTTAATAACATTAATAAAAACATTCCAACTTGCAAGAGTAAAGCATTAGCATTAAATGAAGCTGTATTAGTAGAAGAGATTAAGGATGCATTGGTATTAGTAAACTGTACTTCTCTAGGGATGAAAGTAACAATTGACCAAGCAATAATTTCTTCACCTGAAAAATTACCAAAAGATTTATTTGTTGCTGATATTGTATATGATCCTAATCAAACTAAGTTATTAAAAATTGCAGAAAAGGCT
Source organism: Schnuerera sp. xch1 (assembly GCF_019931165.1). Lineage (GTDB taxonomy): Bacteria > Bacillota > Clostridia > Tissierellales > Tepidimicrobiaceae > JAIOUP01. Next base: position 73,765 of record NZ_JAIOUP010000013.1, on the reverse strand, counting down.
GGTTGTAGATATATGAATGGACTTATGATGATGATTTGGCAAGGAGCAATTGCTTTTAAAATTTGGACTGATAAAGATATGCCAATTGATTTAATAAAGCGAGAGATATTTGGTAAATAATAAGATGAACCAAAAATAATAGATAAGTGTTAAATATATTCCATATTTTCGATCAATAGTTTCTATGAAATAATTTCACCTAATAGGTAAAGCAACAACTGAAGATACATTAGCGGTTTTGTTAAGATATTAAACCAAGGGTTTATAGATAATGTTTATTTAGCAATCGGTGCAACAGATCTTAGAAAATCCATTGATGAATTGGCTATTCTTGTTAAGGAAGCTTTAAATTGGACCCATTTATGAGAAGAATATTTAATAACATGGCTTTTCTTTTATTTCTTTTTAGAGATTATTACTTATAATATTTTTATTTAGAACCTTGGATTAATGTTGATACTACCTACGTTACCCAGCAAACTATAAAATCAGAAAAACTTTATAGTTTTGACGTATTTTATGTTATAATGAACATAGCCTTAATTATAATTTACTAAAATTTAACTCATCTTTAGTAATAGCTGATGATTAGAAGGAGTTGTAGAATATTGTCAGAAAAAAATATTATAAGATCTATTCAAAGAGCGCTGAAAATACTAGAGTGTTTTGATTTGGAACATATGGAATTAACTTTTAGTCAAATTGTTGAAATGATCAATCTTCCTAAATCAACCACCTCAAGAATATTATCAACACTAGAACATGAAGGATTTTTGATTAGAGATAGTGATACTCAAAAATATAAACTTGGTTATACTATGCATTTATTAGGCTTAGTAGCAAAAGAAAGCATGGATATAAGAACTATTAGTATTCCGTATATGGAAAATATGACGAAAATTACTAATGAAACAAGTAATTTATATATATTGGAAGGGTTAGATAGAGTATGTATTGCACAAGTTGAAAGTCCAGCACCTATAAAACAATTAGTAAAAATAGGAGAAAGGTTCCCTATATGGGCAGGTGCAACAGGTAAATCTATACTAGCATTTCTTGATGAATCAATTTGGTATGACATGGCTAAGGATTTAAAACAATTTACAGAAAATACTGTTACTGATCCAGTAGAATTTGTAGATGAATTAAAAGAAATTAGGCAGAAGGGTTATAGTTTGAGTTTAGGAGAATATTATAATGAGGTTGGGTGTATTGCTGCACCAATTTTTGATGAAAATAGAAAGGTAATAGGTTGTATATCAATGTCCGGTCCAGTTTATAGATTTCCTAAAGATATTGAGTATTTTGCAAGACTAATAACAGATTCTGCTAGTAACATATCTTATAAACTAGGATATAGAGAGAAAAGGCCAATATATCTTGAATAAAAAAGGATGAATTAGGTGGATAATAAAATTTAAGGAACTATATGCATTATATGGATATTAAAATATCTGATCGAATATACTAAATTTCTCCAGATGCACAATACCTTTTTGAACTTTAAGAGATGTTATAATTGTATAGTTACTAGATGTAAAACTATAAAGGGTATTTGACGAGAGTCTGTACTATTTAATATTTAGTCTGGATAAGATATATGATTGTAGATTTAGTTAAAAAGATTTATTAGAATAAAATAAGCAAATATAAAAAACTACTATTTCGATAGTAGTTTTTTACGTCCAAATGTTTAAATATGAGAATTTGTATTTAAATAATCTTTAGCAGTTTGTAAGCAACGTCTAGCATGTTCAGCATAACCATATTCCTTTACTCTTTTAATATGTGGCAATTCAATTGAATAAACTACTTCAGGAATTCTTTTTAAAATTGCTGCTATATCAATACTACCTTCACCTACATATAAACGTTCATCACGACCAGTATGGATTAATTCTTCTTTAGTAGTAGGTATATCTGAAGGACCATCACATATATGAGCAAAATGGAACCATTCTCTTGGTATCGAATCCAATTCTTCAAGACTTACCCGAGAACGATGAAAATGAAGCGTATCAATCATAATTCCAGCATTATCACGGTTAACCGTATTGAGAATATCAACTGCTTTCTCTAAATTATCAACATCAGCCCAAGTTACAAACTCTAAATCTACGGTTAATCTATACGATTTAGCTAAATCACAAAGTTCTGCAAATTTTTCAATATAAAAATCACGATTAGGTGTCCAAATGCTGCTTAGAACACTCTTAGCACCTAACTCTGCAGCCACTTCAAATGCAGGTAAATATTCCTTAACATCAACTCCATTATAGATACGAGCTAGCTCGATATCATGAACCTTCATATTAGTACTTGATAGGGCCCTTTTAGTTTGTTTTAACATCTCTTTATTTGAGGCTAAATCATAATTTGGTTCACCAGATAAACCCATATAAATAGGTCGAATACTTACATAATCATATCCAGACATAGCAGCTATGTAAGTCATTTCTGGTGGAGCACATCCTAATACTGTCAAATGTGCTAATGAAAATTCTCTTTTCATTTTATCACCCCCTTTAGTTCTATAACACGGAACTAGATTCCATTTATCTTCTATACTTAATTATATTTAAAAAATACAAAAATGTCAATATATTTGTTTATTTAATACTATTATCTTTTGATAATGTAAGCCATAATTACCTTATGATTATGTCAAAATAATATGAAAAAAGATGTGTCGTTTCTTATTCACAATAATATTAATATGAAGGTATTTCTATTATAAGTTATAATGTTTTGATAATTTATTAGCTTTTAATAGTATTGTTAGTCATAGAAAGAGACATAAGCATAGACTTCATCATAGACATAAGGGAAAAGCTAGAGAAAGAATATTAATACAAAGTGGATGCTGTCTATTGAGCTTCCTAACCCATTTGGATAATCGTATACTAATTTAGTATAAAATTTCACAGGACTGATAATCTTTAGTTTCTCAATCAAGAAGATCTCCATAATATTTTGCCAAAAGATATGAGCTTAAGTTTTTATAATATGGACAAAGAAGAAATAAGCATTAAAACGGGAAGGAGAGGCTTTAAAGGGGAAATATTTAGGCGGAATTGAAGCAAGATTTATGTTATGAGAAAATACCTTTTCTTTTTTCCATCAAGTTAGATTTAATTCAGCAACTTAAGCTAGTGTTAAACCATTAAGAGATGAATAAGGCCTTACAAAATTATAGAAAAATATAAACATACTGATTAAGTTATTTGCGAATTCAAAGGAATTAAAACCTTGTTTAATTTTACACCAAGCTTTAAATTGATGATGAAAAAATGTTGTCTTACCGCAGACAGGACAACGAGGATAATTTCGTAACTGCCTAGACATTAATCTATTAGAAGTAAATTGGTGATTAAATTTATGGCAAAGGTATTTTTGGTAACTATCTTTATCTTTGCCATAATTATAAAACGAATCTTTATTATTGGATTTCGAATATTTACTGGTACAATTTTTTGCATGAGGGCTTGATCCTTTCTGAGAGGTACTTGTTTTCTCGCGAAAACATTGTAACACAGAGGATTGAAGTCCTCAATTTTCATTTAAATTTACGAAGCGAAATTTACATAATAGTGTACATAATCATGTTAGTATATAGTTATAAACAGAAAATAAGGTTTTGTATATTAATAAATAAATTTAAAATGCAAAACTCAAAGAGGATAATGAAATACTAAAAAAGACTATGGATATATTAGCGAAAAAGTAAAAATTATAGGAAATTTTTATGTATATTCCTTTAATTATTATAATAATATTATTTACATCAACTATATTTATATATTGAAAATATAAGAGAAAGCAGAATACCAATTATAAATGAGATAGGTCGTAATGGTGGTTTAGAGTTGGTGAAGAAGTGTAATTAAGAATAATATTGTATGTTTAAGGGGGTAAATAGATTGAAAAAAATCATTCTAAGCGCAGATAGCGCCTGTGATCTTAATGATACATTGAAAGAACGATACAAAGTCAATTATCATCCACTTCATATCAACTTAGGTGGTAAACAATATAGAGATGGAATAGATATTAACCCAGATTATATTTATGATACATACCAAAAGGATAATATTTTGCCAAAGACATCTGCTTCTAACCCTTTAGAATATATGGAATATTTTAAAAAATGGACGGATGAGGGATTTGAAGTTATCCATTTATGCATTGGTTCAGGACTTTCTTCTTCATACCAAAATTGTTGTATAGCAGCGCAGGAACTTGGAAATATTTATCCAATAGATTCATGCAATCTCTCTACAGGAATAGGTCTTCTTGTTATAGAGGCTGCTGAACGTATAGTTAAGGGAATGTCGGCTAATCAAATTTATCAAGAATTAAATGAGCTAAAGTCTAAAGTTAATGCAAGTTTTGTAGTTGACAATTTGACCTATCTTTATGAAGGAGGTAGATGTTCAGCTCTTGCTTCCATGGGTGCTAATATATTGAATATTAGACCCTGTATACAGGTTGACAACTCAAGTGGTAAAATGAGTGTAGGGAAAAAATATAGAGGTGGATTGTCTAAGGTTCTAAAACAGTATACAATTGATAGGCTAAAGGGACAGACTAATTTGAAATCAGATAGGATCTTTATTACACATTCAGGAACATCCCTTGAGAATATAGATATTGTAAAAGGAACTGTAGAAAATTTGTATGATTTTAAAGAAATATTAGTTACTCGAGCTGGATGTACAATTTCTTCTCATTGTGGACCAAATACACTTGGTATATTATTTATGTCAAATTAACAATGTAGATAGAAAAAGAAATAATAAGTTACATTAATATAATTGTAAAACAAAGGAGAGGAGATATTAGTATAATAATTCAAAGGATTAATTTTAATGAGTATTCATCAGAAGCTTTAGAGCAGTTAAAGAAAGGGACATTTTTAATTATAAAAATGAAATAAATATAATGATAATAGCTGGGCGGTATAAGTTGTATTTGAAAAAGCCTGTATTTATGGTTGCTGTTAGATATTCAAAACATATTTATAAGTTAATAGAAAATACAAAAGAGTTTATAATTAGTATTCCTTTTAAAAAATATAGAAATTATAGATAAAGTAGCCACAAATATTATATAACTATCAAAGTAAATTTACTAATGTTTAAAAGAGTTGTATTAATTTTAGATTTGGTGGGAACATAAAGATAAAATTATAGTCAAAAGGAGGATAAAATGTCTCATAATACAGAAACAATAGAATCATTAAACGAACTCTTACAAGGAGAGTATATGGCTATAGAGAGTTTTAATAATTTTATTTCAAGAGTAGATGATGATCGTGTAAAGGACTGTTTTAAAGATATTCAACAAAAACATAGAAAGAATATCGATAAATTAGCAACTTATATTCAGGATATAGGTGGCCAACCAAATGAGAGTTTAGGCATGAAGGGGAAAATGGGAGAGATGCAACTTAATATGAGTTTAGGTTCAAAAGCTGATACTGGCGCGATTGTAGAGAAGGCTATAGAAGGTGAAGTAAAGGGAGTAAATATGGCTGAAAAAGTTTTAAGGGGCAATTTAGACGATAAATCTAGAGACTTAACTGGAGAAGTATTAGAAAGGGATAGAGAATCTATTGATATGTTGAGAAGATTAATATAATTAATAAAGTTGTATTAAGCAGTCTCAGTCTGATATTTTATCAGACTGAGACTGCTTAAATTTTCTTGAGGCTAAATAAGAAATTGTTAATTCTTGCTATATAAATAATGTGCAATGGGGACGGGGGGTTTTTGCATTACTGGAGAAGGATATGCAAAGCAACTAGAATCTGGTGATATAAGTTATAACTATGCTTTTAGCCTATTAGATATAAAGGTTAAAAATTATGATGTTTTAAAAGAGGATATAATTAGATATGAATAAAAATTACTTAGTAGATTTAAATATTTTCGTTAATTATATTGATCTATTACAATTTATGAGAGAAATAGGATTTAAATTATAAATAATATGTAAATATTGCAATGTTAATTAATATGGCGAGAAACATATATGGTAGAATATAGATATATGTTTCTTTTTATTTTCAAAACAGCGTGATAAAATTAATTTTTGATAAATATAATAAAACATTAAGAGGGATAACATGTGTACAGGTATAAAAATAAATTATAAAGATGGTTGTGTGATGGCAAGGACAATGGATTATGAGGTTCCTTTAAATTACAATGTAATCTATTTACCAAAAAATTATAATTACTGTAATGATTTGATGGGCAACCCACTGTATTCAAAATATAGGACATTAGGGATATGCTTTGAAAACAGAAATGCGTTGAAAGATGGTGTAAATGAACATGGATTAATAGGGATTACCAATGTTTTTTCAGGGTTTAATCTTTACTCTAATCAAGTAAAGTCGGAAAAGGTCAATATCTCCAGTTTGGATTACTTCACCTATGCACTTACAAACTATAAATCAGTAGAAGGATTAGTTGAAGGTTTACCAAATATTCATATATCTACTAAAGACCATAGAAGAGAAAATGTAATATCACCAGATTTTCATTTTATGTTTGCTGATTCTACTAAAAGATGTATTGTTGTTGAGCCTAAAAAAGGGAAATTGGTATGTTATGAAAATCCATATGATGTAATGACCAATTCGCCCGGCTTTGAGTCTCATGTTAGAAGACTTGAGAAACTTATAGATTTAGATAATCTTGAACATTTTAACTCTGCTAAAAATTTGCCAGGAGGTTATGATCCTATTTCTAGGTTTATTAAAGCCTTTTATCTGACTAAAATGAACATTAAGCCTAATAGCTCTAAGGAAGCACTTTCTCATTCTTATAATATAATGGCTACAATGATTATGCCCAATGGATTTGTAAGAAACAAAAAGTATAATCATATTACTTATACCAGATATATTTGTTCCTATGATACAAAAAATAAACTATTAACTGTAAAATCCAATACCAATCCAACAGTTTATCAATTGGGATTTGAAGATATAGACGACAAGGATAAAAGACAAGCATTCTTTATAGATTCAGATTTTATTGTGAAAAGGTTAAAATAGTTAATATTTTTATTATTCTATTGACTTATCTTTCATATCTCTAAAGGTTCTAGAGAATACCTTTATAAATAGTATACATAACACTATACCAGATGCTGCTTCTGAAATTGGAAAAGAGTACCGCATAGCATCTAAGCCTCCATACTTAGCTAAAACATATGCTACGGGAAGAAGTACTATTATCTGTCTTAAAAATGATATAAATAGACTTATAAAACCTTTAGCTATAGCTTGAAATGTAGTGGATGCTACTATTGCAAGACCTATTATTGGGAAGGATAAGCTTATGGTTTTAAGTGCCTTCGCTCCAATTCTTACAAGTTCGGGGTCGCTATTAAACAGACGTACAAATTGTTCAGGCATTATTTGGAATAGGATAAATCCTAAAGTAGTTATCGTAAAAGCTGTGAGAAGACCATACTTTATACTCTCTTTCATTCTGTCTGGCTTATTGTATCCATAGTTATATCCTAAAAGGGGCATATATCCTTGGTTTAGACCAAATATGGGCATGAACACAAAACTCTGCAGTTTAAAGTAGATGCCTATAACGGCTATTGCATTAGTATTATAAGAGCCTACTATAATATTTAAGCCTGCTATTGTAAAGGAACCTAAAAACTGCATCACCATAGCAGGGAATCCTACTTTGTATATGTCCTTAATAATCTGGAAGTTATATTTAAATTTCTTTCTATCAATTTTTATGTCCTTGTCGTTATTTATCACCATATGTATGATATAAATTCCACTTATTGCTCTGCTAAATACTGTAGCATAAGCGGCTCCAGCAGCACCAAGTTCTGGAAAGGGTCCTATACCAAATATTAGAAATGGATCTAGTATTATATTTGTAATGGCACCTATCAACATTGCAATCATAGGAGTAAAGGTATTTCCTTCGCCTCTTAGTATTTGATTAGCAAGCATAGGGACAAATAAAGATACAGAACCTATAAATATGACTCTAGCATAGTCTGTAGACATTTTTAGTAAATTTGGATCACTTGTAAAAAGTTCTATGATATTCTTAGAAAAGAATATACCTACTATGGCAATTATTAAACCGTAAAAAACGGATAGTAGAAGAACGTGTTCTGCGGTTCTAGAAGCTTGTTCTTTTTTATTTTGCCCTAAAAGTCGAGATATAAGAGAACTAGAACCTACCCCGGTACCTACTGCTATAGCTATTAAAAACATTTGTAAGGGAAAAGCTATAGAAAGGGAGGTAAGTCCATCAACGCTATATCTTCCCACATATACGCTGTCTACTATATTATATAGAGCTTGTATGGTCATGGAAAATATAGATGGAATAGATAACTTTATTAAAAGTGGCAAGATTGGTTCTACTCCTAATCTATTTTCTTGTAGATTATTTTTATCCTTATGTTTTTTCAATTAATCACTCCTATCTTTTGTCTAGAAAATTTCAAAAATATGTTTATGATAATTATACATTTTTTTGTGAGTTTAAACAATTATTTTATACTGATGATTTTGTAGAGTGTTTTAGGAAGGTAATATAAATTATGTGTCTTAAACACACTTTATAATCTTATAAAATTTATGTTAAGTTAATTCTATATCTTGACTAGTCCCTAAGGGGTTAGCTTATAGTTAATGTAGGAGGTGTTTATTGTGAAAATTAATAAAGTATGTAATGCTACGGGATTAACAAAAAAAGCTATCGATTATTATCAACAAAAGAAAATTATCGACCCAAATATTAATGAAAATGGATATCGTGAATTTAATGAACTTGAGGTTGAAAGATTAAAACAAGTAAGTGTACTTAGGGTATTAGGATTATCAGTGTCTGAGATTAAAGAGGTTATAAATTCCAAATTTTCCAAAGAAGAGTTGAGAAAATGTATTATTAGAAAAGAACTAGAAAATGAACTATCTAATAGACAAATTCAATTACTAAAGCAGCTTACAGAAGGTAAAAACATAGAAAAAATAAATGCAGAAATTAATGAATTAAATAAAAAGAAATCAATAAAAGAAAAACTTTTAGAAACTTTTCCAGGATTCTATGGTAGATTTTTTATAATTCATTTTAATAGATTTTTAGAAGAGCCTGTAAAGACAGAAGAACAAGAAACAGCCTATAAAATAATTGTTAAATTCTTAGATGAAGTAGAACTACCAAAAATTTCATATAAGATTATGAGCCACTTTGAAGAAGACATGGATTTTTGGTCAGATGATAGAATTGCTGAAGCAGAGGCTAGAAAACAAGAAGGAATTGAAGATCCAGAGAAGTTTTTAGATGATTATTCAGAGATAATTGAACAATATCAAGATTTTAAAGAATCTGTAGGATATAAGTCTTCCCCCTATGGTCAACTAATGGAAGCCATGAAATCATTTGGAAAAACTAGTGGTTATAATGATGTATTTATTCCTGCCATGAGGAGATTATCTCCATCATATGAAGAGTATTATCAGAGTCTATTGAAGGCCAATGAAATATTTGTAGAAAGATTTCCAGATTTCAAATAAAAATATATAAAAAAGATTCTGTATCTATTATACTAAGGCTAACTAAAAATATTGAATTTAAAAATTTCTTGATTATATGATTAAAAGAATATAATATGTAATAAAAGTAGGAAAGAACACAAATCATGGAGAGGAAAATATTAAATGATGGATAATATGATACTCACCAAAGTCCATCTGCAGAAGAAATAAAAAGATATAAATAGGGGGTTTTTTATGACAAATATAATGATACAAGGCACAGCCTCTTCAGTTGGGAAGAGTTTAATGTGTGCAGGATTATGTAAGATATTTAAAGAAGATGGATACAAAGTATACCCTTTCAAATCCCAAAATATGTCGTCAAAATATTACACTACCAAGGAAGGGTATAAAATAAGCACAGCACAAACTTTACAGGCAATAGCTGCTGGCTTAGAGCCAGAACCCAATATGAATCCGATTCTATTAATACCAAAATCTGATAACGGTTCTATGGTAGCTATAAAAGGCGAAGACAAAGAGGATATGGAAGCAGTAGAATATTTTAAATTTAAAAATAGCCTTAGGTCAATGATATTGGATACATATAAGGAAATTGAAAGAGAAAATGATATTGTTGTTATTGAAGGCGCAGGAAGTCCAGCAGAGATAAATCTAAAGGAAAATGATATTGTAAATATGGGTATGGCAGAAATGGCCGATGCACCTGTTCTTCTAGTTGGTGATATTGATAGGGGAGGCGTATTTGCCTCACTTTATGGTACAGTAAAATTACTTGAGCCCCATGAAAGAAGTAGAATAAAGGGTTTAATTATCAATAAGTTTAGAGGCGATAAAACTCTACTTGATTCAGGAATTAAGATGATAGAGGATATGTTAGATATACCAGTTATAGGTACTATACCATATGCTCCTTTGGAATTAGTAGATGAAGATAGCTTAGTAGACTATGAGAAGGAATGCAATACTAATCCACAGACAGAAGAGGAAACAGAAATGGAGTTAGGCAAACTATCCTTAATGTTAAGGGAAAATATGGATATAGATTGTGTCTATGAAATTATGGGACTAAAGGGTTAATCAATAATGTTAATGAATATAATAGCTGCAGTTTTACTGGATTTTATATTGGGAGACCCTTATTCTTTCCCCCATCCAGTAAAACTAATGGGTAGAATAATATCTTTGGAGGACAAACTAGCAAGGAAAATAGATAAATCAAAACTAGGGCTAAAAATAGCAGGGCTTATTATAGTTATAATGAATATATGTTTTGGTTTTTTTATTTCATATTTTCTATTGAAATTTATAAAACAGTATAAAGTAATTTACAATATAATAAATATTTATTTAATATATACCTGTATAGCTGCAAGATCTTTACACTATGAGGCTATGAAAGTATATCAAGCTTTGGATATAGGAATTAAAGAAGCAAGAACAAGGCTATCATACATAGTAGGACGAGAAACAAAAAACCTTTCAGAAGAGAAAGTAATGATGGCAACTGTGGAGACTGTAGCAGAGAATACATCTGATGGAGTAATAGTACCCTTATTTTTCATTATGCTCTTCGGAGTTCCAGGTGGACTAGCTTATAAATTTATCAATACCATGGATTCAATGTTAGGATATATGAATGAAAAGTACATTGATATTGGATATTTTCCAGCCAAAACAGATGACCTATTTAACTACATTCCAGCTAGAATTACGGGATTACTTATGTCCATAGGTTCTATTGGTAGATTTGATATTAAAAATGGATTTAGGATTATGATTAGAGATAGAAAAAATCATAAAAGTCCAAACGCTGTTTATCCAGAAGCAGCAGTAGCAGGACTTCTAGGCATTCAATTAGGAGGTAATAACTATTACCATGGCAAATTAGTTGAGAAACCAACTATTGGAGATAAACTGGAAAATATAAATAAGAATCATATAAAAAATACTATTGAGATAATGTATCGTAGTCAAGTTCTTATACTGATTATCTATAGTTTTGTGAAACTTAAGATAATTTAATCAAAACAAACTTGAAAATGGTTTTAACTTATGATAGCATGGTAGTGAAAATTGAATATATACTTTAGGTTCCATAAAAGGAATAATAGGGAAATGGGTGAGAATCCCATACAGCCCCCGCTACTGTAAGTGATGATGAAATCAACGTATACCACTGGAGTTAATTCGGGAAGGTGTTGAGAGTAAAATGGTTCACAAGTCAGGAGACCTGCCTAATAGTAGTAAAGATTATGCCACCTTCGGAGGGAAGAGGAGAGCTTGTATTTTTTGTATTTTTACGCAAGAATTATGTCCCTAGCTAGTTGGCTGGGGGTTTTTTTATTCCTTATTTTATAGTCAATAAAATCATATAAGGTAGGTGACAATATGGAACATGGTGGAGATTTATTATCCTATGAAGGTTATTATGATGGTAAATTAGTAGATTATAGCAGCAATATAAACCCATTAGGGTCACCAAAAGGATTAGAAAAAGTAATAATGAATGGCTTTAAGGATTTAGAATCCTATCCAGATGTAAAATATAGAAAGTTAAAGAAGTCTGTAGGAAAATACTTGAACTGTAAAGCTGAAAATACAATTCTAGGGAATGGTGCAGTAGAATTAATAGATAATTTTACTCTTTTAGCCAATAGAGTATTGGTATGCACACCTTCCTTTTCAGAATATGAACAGAGGGCTTTAATCCATGATAAAGAATTAATTAGAATTCCCTATAATGAGGACTTTACAGTAAATTTAAAGGCAATTAAAGATGCAATCCAACAAGGAGATATGCTCATACTAGGAAATCCAAACAATCCAACAGGTCTTCGAATAGAAATGGAAGAGCTAATATTGATATATACTATAGTGAAAAAGTTTGGCGGTTTTCTATTAATAGATGAAGCTTTTTTCGAATTCTGTCCTATAGATTACGATAGTATAGAATTATTCAAACAAACAGATTATAAAAATCTAGGTATTATAAGAGCAGCTACTAAATTCTTTGCCTTACCTGGTATAAGACTAGGCTATGGTTGTACTTCATTGGATATGGTTGAAAAAATAGAAGAAATCCAACTGCCTTGGAATATTAACACATTAGCTGAAATAGCAGGCAGATATATATTCCAATATAAGGAGTATATAAAGGAATCCAAAAGATATATAGATCAGGAAAGAAAATACTTATTAAAGGGATTATCAAATATAAGTGGAATTAAGCCTTACTTTACTAATAGTAATTTTATATTAATTAAGCTGTTGAATTGGAATGAAGAATATATTTTTAACTATTTTCTAAATAGAGGAATTGTTATAAGAAAATGTTCTAGTTTCAAGGGGTTAGATGATAACTTTATTCGAATAGCAATAAAGGATCGAAACGGTAATAACAGATTAATAAAGATATTTAAAGAACTGGAGGAATCAAAATGAGAACATTAATGATAACAGCTCCATCAAGCAATTCAGGGAAAACAATACTGACTACTGGAATAATTAGGGCTATAAAAAATAGAGGACTAGATATAGGAGCTTTTAAAACGGGACCTGATTTTATAGATACAAGATATTTAGGATTAGCCTCTGGGAAAAGAGCAGGGAATCTTGATATGCATCTAATGGGTAAAGAAGGTCTAAGAAGCTCTCTTTCTATGAATAATAGCGAATATGGAATTATTGAAGGAGCAATGGGGTATTTTGATGGAATACATAATACCTATGAGAATTCTAGTTTTCATATGTCAAAGAAACTAAATATTCCATCTGTTTTAGTGTATACACCTAAAGGTGAAATGTTTTCAGCAATTCCTAAGATAAAGGGAATGGTGGATTTTTCAAATGGATTAATTAAAGGGATAATCTTAAACAAAGTAACGGAGCCTATTTATACTATGATGAAGGAGATAATCGAAGAACATATTAATATAGAGGTACTCGGATATGTACCCTATAATGATTCGTTAGAAATAGAAAGTAGGTATCTTGGGCTAATGCAATATGACGAAATATCCAATACGGAAGAACTCATTGATAGAAGTTCAAGACTTATTGAAGAAACCCTAGATATAGATAGAATGATCAATATTATGGAAGAAGTAGAGACTAAACCCTATGAATATCCTATGAGAAGAGATATCAATATTGCTATAGCTTATGATAAAGCCTTTAATTTTTATTATGGTGAGAATTTAAATCTATTTGAAAATATTTGTAATGTAGAATACTTTTCACCTCTTAAAGATAGAACTATCCCAGATAGTGATTTGATTTTCATAGGTGGAGGTTATCCTGAACTTTTTAAAGAAGAACTATCATCAAATAGATCGATGATTAATTCAATAAGAGATAATGCCATGAAGGGGAAGCATATTATAGGAGAAGCTGGTGGTTTTATGTATCTAGTTTCTTCAATAGAAGGCTATCCAATGTGTAATATATTCAATGGACAAGCAAGGATGACAGATAGACTTCAGAGATTTGGATATGCGAATATAGAATTAGCTAAGGATACAATATTTGGAAAAGAAGGTAGCATAATTACAGGAAATGAATATCATAATTCAACAATAGATATAGATGGTACTCCCTTATTTAATATTAGTAAACTAAAGAGTAGTAGAAAGTATCAATGTGGTTATGCATTTAAAAATGTATTAGGCTACTATCAACACATTAATTTCCTTGGGAATATGGAAAGCTTTAATTATTTGTTAAATAAAATAGAAAATTACAGAAAAGAGAGATGAGAATAAATGGAGAATTGCTATAGATTTTATAGAAATACATCTTGTGACTATTTTCCATGTCATAAAGTAAAAAGTGAAGAAGAGTTTAACTGTATGTTTTGCTATTGCCCACTATATTTTTTAGAAGAATGTGGTGGTAATTATGTTTATAATGATAGAATAAAGGACTGTTCAAATTGTTTAATACCACATAGCCCTAATGGATATGACTATATAAACGAAAAGCTAATGACTGAAAACATAAAAAGAAGAAATAAATACAAATAATGAGGAAGGTGAAAATTTATGAAATTATTAAAATATACCTTGAATCAAATTACTAAACCTAATGAAAAGGCAAAAAAACTAGCCAAAGAAAAATGGGACAGGCTAATTAAGCCAATGGGAAGTTTAGGTGCTTTAGAAGAGATTACAATTAAAATCGCAGGTATGACTGGTAAAGTAATCAATAAATTAGATAAAAAGGCAATAGTTGTAATGTGCAGTGACAATGGAGTAGTTGAAGAGGGAGTAAGTTCTGCTCCTCAAATATTTACAAAGGTATTAGCTGAAAATATGACAACAGGAGTAACAGGAGTTGCAACTTTAGGCAAATATACAAATACAGATATAGTAACTGTTGATTTAGGCATAATAGGAGAGATAGATGACTCAAAAGTGATAAACAGAAAAATAGAAAATGGTACGAAGAATTTTGTCAAGGGTCCGGCTATGACCTATGAAGAAGCAGTTAGATCCATTGAAATAGGTATTGAAATTGGAGACAAATTATATAAGGAAGGATATGATATTTTAGGTACTGGGGAAGTTGGCATAGGTAATACTACTACTTCGGCAGCTATTTTGTCTGTACTATCAGGCTTGGATGTGGACATAACCTGTGGAAAAGGAGCAGGTCTGACAGATGAACAACATACCAATAAAAAAAATACAATAAGAAAAGGTATAAAATTGAACAAACCAAATAAAGAAGATTCAATAGATGTAATAGCAAAGGTTGGCGGATTTGATATAGGTGGTATGTGTGGATTAATATTATCAGCAGCTAAGAATAAAAAGCCTGTTGTAATAGACGGGTTTATTTCTGCGGTAGCAGCTCTTTGTGCCCTTAGATTAAATTCATTAGTAAGTGAATATATAATTCCTTCTCATCTATCAGCAGAACCTGGCGCAAAATATGTATTAGATGAATTAAAATTGAAACCAATATTAAATTTAGGTATGAGATTAGGCGAAGGTTCAGGGTGCCCATTAGCTTTCCAAATCATAGAAATCGGAATGTACACCTTAAAAAACATGGGAACCTTTGAAGAAGTTTCGCTAAGTAGTTCACCCTTAGTAGATATAAGAGAAGAATAAAATGTAGAAGCTAAGAACTGCAAACAAAGATAATGTTAGAGAATGGGCATATAATTTTTTATAGCCAATTTCTTTTATGTGGTACTATATAGATAGAATCTAATCTGTAAGAAAAGAGTGATTTTATGATAGATGTAGCTTTATTAGGAACTGGAGGGGGTATGCCTATTCCAAATAGGTTTTTATCTTCTATGTTAATAAGCTATAAAGGAAGGAAGATTTTAGTTGATTGTGGGGAAGGTACTCAAGTCTCTATGAGATTATTAAAATGGGGGTTTAAGTCTATAGATGTAATATTATTAACCCATATACATGGAGACCATATACTAGGGCTACCAGGGTTATTTGCAACAATGGGCAATAGTGGTAGGATTGATCCTATAACCATAATAGGACCCAAAGGCATAAGAAAGTTTTTAGAAGGGTTAATGGTAGCAGTGCCATACTTACCATATAGTGTATATTTAGTTGAAGCTTCTAGTAACTCATTTAGAATCAATTTTACAAAAGAAGGTTTAGATATAGATAAGGCTAATGGATCTTTATACTATGAAGATTTGATAATTTCAACTATAGAATTAGACCATTCATCTTCTTGTATAGGTTATAGCTTCTGTATACCAAGAAGGCCCAAATTCAATCCTAAAAAGGCTAGATCACTGAACATACCTAAGAATCTGTGGAAAAACTTACAAAATGGCCAATCCATAGAATATGAAGGTCAAGTTATTAAGCCTAATACAGTCCTAGGTAACGAGAGAAGAGGCATTAAGTTAAGTTATATTACTGATACTAGACCTATTGATCCCATAGTGAATTTTATTAGAGAAAGTGATTTATTTATTTGTGAAGGAACTTATGGGGATAATGATGATTTGAAAAATGCTATTAAAAATAAGCATATGACATTTGCCGAAGCTGCTGATTTAGCATCAAGAGCCAATGTTAGAGAATTGTGGCTTACTCATTTCAGCACTGCTATGGATAATCCAGAAGGATATATTCACAATGCTACTGATGTATTTCCAAATACTAAAGTTGGATATGATAGGATGATGACCACTTTAAATTATAAAGATGATTATTGATAGGTAAAAACTATTTTTGACATTATATTATAAGAAATTTTTAAATAGAAACACTATTGAAATTATAGAAGGAAAAGCAATAAGAGTAAATGGACGAGTTCCAAGTTTAAGGAATTTGGAAAAGTTGATTGATTAGTACCTCTGTAAACCGACAAATTTTTTACCACAAATAGAGTTTTTTACCTAGTATTATCTCCATATAGAATGGAAGGATAATATTAAATAGATATAATGACAGAGGTTGATAATAGACATGAAGAAAAGATTTTTAGCACCATCAGAAGTTGCAGAGTCAACAATTATTTCAGCAGAGACAAAGGCTAATTTATCTACAACCAGATTATTACTTCTTGGGATAATGGCAGGGATCCATATTGGTTATGGAGCTTTTGCATATATTATAGTTTCTCAATCTTTAGGAAGTATAGATGCTGGTTTAGCTAAATTTTTAGGTGCTTCTGTATTTCCAGTAGGATTAATGTTAGTAATATTTACAGGAAGTGAACTTTTTACTGGAAATAATCTAATGACAATGGCTATAATGGATAAAAAAATAACCATAAAAGGTTTATTTAAAAATTGGTTTTTTGTATACTTAGGTAATTTTATAGGTTCAATACTGCTAGCATATACTATATCTAAGACTCAGTTAGTGAATAAAAATATTTTAGATTTCACACTTAATACAGGATTAGCCAAAACATCCCTTAGCTTTCAAGCCACATTTTTAAGAGGTATACTTTGCAATATATTAGTTGTTCTTGGTGTATGGTCATCTGCAGCTGCACAAGACATAGTCTCAAGAATATTTGCGATATGGTTTCCTATAATGCTATTTGTTGTATCTGGATATGAATACAGTATAGCAAACATGTTTTTTATACCTTTTGCGAAATTTATGGGATTATCTATTACCTGGGTGGATATTTGGATTTCAAATTTAATCCCTGTAACTTTAGGGAATATTCTAGGTGGTGGAATAATAGTACCCATTGTTTACTATATTGCATATATATTGCCAGCACAAAAATAGCTTTCTTTTTTGGTGTTTAACATTAAAAAAGAAAGTTTTTTATTAGTATTAATGAATTTTCTAAATTGTGTTGACAATATTTTGTTTTTAAAGTATTATTGTAGTAAGTGGTACGTACCATTATACGAAAAAGGTGATATATAGATGAAGAAAATAGATAAATCCAATCGAATTCCACTGTACTATCAATTGATGGATATAATTATAGAAATGATTGATGAAGGAAATCTTGAAGAAGACGATCAGCTACCTTCTGAAAGGGAGCTTTGCGAAATATATGATGTAAGCAGGTCTACCGTTAGACAGGCTATACAAGAATTAGAAAAGGAAGGATATATATATAAAGTTCATGGTAAAGGAACTTTTGTATCAAAAGAAAAGTTCAAACAAGATCTATTAGAATTTTATAGTTTTACAGAGGAGATGAAAAAAATTGGCAAAATCCCTTCGTCTAAAGTGTTGGATTTTGATATAGTAGAAGCTAATGATGAAATCGCAAGGAAAATGAAACTAAATCCTAAGGATAAGATATACGTATTTACAAGATTAAGATTAGCTGATGATGAACCTATGATGTTAGAAACATCTTATGTTCCTTATAGAAGGTTTCCTGGAATAACAAAAGAGAATTTAGAACATAATGCAATGTATGATATATTCACAAAAAAATATGCTGCTACTTTTACTGGAGCAGAAGAAATATTTCAAGCAGTGTTGACTAGAGAAGATGAGGCTGATTTATTAGAGTACTTTCCTGGACTTCCTAGTATGATGATAGAGAGAGTAACATATGAGAATGGTTCCATAATTGAATATACTAAGGGAATTGCAAGAGGAGATAGATTTAAGTACCATGTGTATTTAGGGAAATAATTTTTTAAACTAACTGGTAATGACAACATAACAACATTATGTATGTAATTTTTATAATAGGAGTGATTTGATGTTTGGTTTTAGCAAAGAAAAATGGAAAAAGTTAAATGGAGTTTATACAGCAACTGAGATATTTAACCAACCGGACCTTTGGATAGAGACTTTGAAGAATGTTGAACTAAACCAGGAAAAAATAAATAAATTTATGAAAGATAAAATAAAAAAGGGAAACCTTAGAATTATTTTTACAGGTGCTGGTACTTCAGCCTATATAGGGGAAATTATAACTCCTTATTTGAATAGAGAAAGAAAGCTAGATTTTCGAACTATACCTACTACAGATATTGTTTCTAATCCAAAAATGTATTTAAAAAACGATATACCCACAATAATGGTATCCTTTGCTCGTTCTGGGAACAGTCCTGAAAGTATAGCTACTTATAATTTAGCAAATAAATTGGTTGATGATATTAGCCATATATTTATTACTTGTAATAAGGAAGGCAAGTTAGCGAATATATCAGCTAAAGATGAGGACATTTTGCTACTTCTTATGCCAGAAGAATCTAATGATAAAGGATTTGCGATGACCAGTAGTTTTTCTTGTATGACAATAGCAGCCTTACTATTGTTTGATAAGGATAATTATGAAGAAAATAAGAATCAGTTGTTAGATACAGTTAAGATAGGAAAAATAATATTGAGCAATGATTATACAATTCTAGAAAAATTAATTGATGAAAATTATGGTAGAGTAGTTTATTTAGGGTCTGGAACTTTCTATGGTCTAGCAAAAGAAAGTAGTCTAAAGCTATTGGAATTAACTAGAGGACAGATAGTCCCCCATAACGAATCTGTACTTGGGTTTAGACATGGACCTAAATCAATAATAGATGGTAATACCTATATATTTATTTATATTTCTGATGACGATTATACTAAAAAATACGATAGAGACCTAATTAATGAAATACACAATGATGTAGGCGATCATAAATTAATAACTATAGCAAAAGAGTATTCTGAAGACCTAGAAAATATCTCTGATTTTCATATTAGTTTAAATAATGCAGATGGAATAAATAATGATGTATTTATTGGACTATTATATATACTTTATGCACAAATATTTGCATTATTATCTTCAGTGAAATTGGGGATAGAACCTGATAATCCTAGTCCATCTGGAGTAATTAATAGGGTGGTACAGGGAGTTAGGATATATGATTATTAATAATTATAGGGGTTGAGAGAAACAGCTATATATTTTTTTACCAGCATTTTTACAGCTGAAATTATGCTAAGATTTTAGTATTATTTTAGAAGTCTTTAAAAAATGATAATTTTATATTTCGTTAGGAGGGTTAATTTGAAGTATTTAGAATATTATTCAATTATTAAGGAACAGTTAGAAGCTCAATTTGAAGAAGAAGGAAAGAAAATTGAGGAAGCAGCTAAGTATTGTTCTAATTCGATTGTGAAAGATCGTCTAATACATGTTTTTGGTTGTGGGCATTCACAAATGTTTGCAATGGAAGTGTTTTACCGTGCTGGGGGACTTGTACAGGTTAATCCGTTACTTATTCCACATATGGCTTTAACACCTAAGGCTAAACTAAGTACTATACAGGAGAGAATCGAAGGTTTTACGCCATCATACTTAGAATTGGAGAATACTTCTGAAGATGACACTATGATCATAGTGTCAATTTCCGGAAGAAACGCTGGAGTCATAGATATGGCTTTAGCAGCCAAAGAAAAGGGTATGAAAGTAATTGCTTTAACCTCATTAGAATTTACAAATAGTGTTACATCACGTCATAGTTCAAGAAAGCTATTAAAGGATTTAGCTGATGTAACTATAGATATAAAGTGTGTTAGTGGTGACGCATGCTTATCAATTGATGGAATGGATGCACAATTTTGTGGGACTTCAACTGTACTAGGCATGGCAGTTATGGAAGCAATAGTTGCTCAGAGCATTGAAAACTGCGTAAATAATGGATATATTCCACCTGTATATGTAAGTTCGAATTTAGATAAGGGAGATGAAATTAATAAAGGGTATATAGAAAAATATAAAAATAAAATAGGAAGTTTATAAGGGAGGAGAAATAATGTTAAAAATAGTAACGGTGTGTGGTTTAGGTGTTGGTTCTAGTCTCATATTGAAAATGACAGTTGATTCTGTGACAAAAGAATTGGGTATAAAATGCAATATAGAGCATTGGGATATGGGCACTGTAAAGGGAAGAAAAGCAGATTTAATAATAACTACTAGCGAGTTTGAGAAGTCTTTTGAAGGACAGGAAAATGTTATTTTTATCGACAATATTGTAGATAAAAAGGAGATAAAAACTAAGCTAGTACAGTATTTTGACAAATAAATGAATTTTAAGGGGGAATAAAAATGTTAGATTTACTGTTAGGTATTTTAGGTACCCCAGCTATTATACTTGGCCTTGTTGCTATGATTGGTTTATTACTTCAGAAAAAATCTGTTGGACAAGTATTTGCTGGTTCATTGAAAACTGCATTAGGTATGCTTGTATTATCAGCTGGTGCAAGCCTAATTGTTACAGAGATCTTACCATTTGTGAATCTATTTACTCATGTATTTAATTTAAATGGATTTGCAGCATCATCGGAAGCAGTTGTAGGGGCTATGCAAACGACAGTACCTATTATCGCTTCCACAAGCGCGCTAATTATGGCTATTGGATTTTTAGTTAATATAGTACTAGCAAGATTTACGCCTTTAAAATACATCTTTTTGACCGGACATATGATGTGGATTTTATCCGTTGCATTATCTTATAGTCTGTATACACTAGGTTATAATGAGATTACAATTATAGTACTTGGTGCTTTATTACACGGATTGATATTGACCTTGTTACCTGCAATTGCACAGCCTATGGTAAGAAAAATTATTGGCAACGATAGCATTGCAATAGCTCATTTAACAACTCTGGGGACAGTTATTTCAGCACAAATTGGTGGCTTTGTAGGAGATAAATCTAAATCTGCTGAAGATATTAAGCTACCTGAATCATTGGAATTTTTTAAAGATACGTCCATTTCAGTTTCTCTAGTTATGATGATTTTCTATCTAGTTGTTGTAATTGCTGCAGGGGCAGATACTGTAGCTGAATACGCTGGAGAGCAAAATTATATTTTATTTGGACTGTTGAAAGCTATGGGATTTGCAGCTGGTATTTTGATATTACTGCAAGGTGTAAGGATGTTCTTAGGAGAATTAGTGCCTTCATTTAAAGGTATTGCTGATAAACTTGTTCCAGGAGCCATACCTGCATTGGATGTTCCGGCTTTATTTGGGTTTGCTCCAAATTCTCTAATGATTGGATTTATAATGGCTGTTATTGGTATGATAGTAGGCATGTTTGTGAGTTCAGCTGTGTTTGGTTCAACACCCCTTGTATCAATAATTGGAGCTTTTTTCACTGGTGGAGTCGCAGGGATAATGGGCAATGCTACTGGTGGCCGTAGAGGTTCAATTGTATCAGGATTTATATATGGATTCCTTTTGATTTTCCTATCTGGAATGCTTTACACTATGTTTGATTTTGCAGCAGTAGGTGCAGGAGGAGTAGGACATGATTGCATAGATATCATGGTGTTAATGATGCTTTTAAAACAACCATTTATTGGAATACCAATAATAATTGGGGTTTATGCATTATATAGTTACCGAGAAATAAACTACAGTAAGACTAAGAGGTCTTTGTCTTAAAATTGTATATTAGAAGAGGATTTAATGGAGCAATTCAAATAATATAAATTAACAAAATCATATCTTATTGAGGTGAGAATCTTGTTATTAGATTTATTAAATGAAGAAACTGTTAAAATCTATTCAGGGGCAAAGGACTGGGAAGATGCTGGAAGAATTGCAGGACAACCATTACTAGATAATGAGATGGTAGAAGATAGATATATTGATGCAATGATTGACTCTGTTAAGAAGTATGGACCATATATTGTTATAGCTCCTGGAATAGCATTATTTCATGCAAGGCCGGAAGATGGAGTAAAAACTATGTGTATAAGTCTAGCAGTTTTTAAAAAGGGAATAATTTTTAATGCTCAAAAAAATGATCCAGTTAAACTTGTATTTGTGTTAGGGGCTATAGATAGTGAATCTCATTTACAAGTTTTATCTGAAGCCATGTTATTATTGCAAGATAGTAGTGCTGTGAATAGTATTATAGCTTCTAATGATGAAAGTGAAATTATCAGAATAATTAAAAATGTTTTAGCCTAAGTTTTGTTGAATTTAGTGAAAGTTATGAAATAAAATAACCAAAATAAATTTTAATCACGATTTATCATAGCTAAGTATTTTAAAAAGAGAGGTAAGATATAATGGACATTATTTCTACAAAGGAAATGCTTTTAGATGCAAAAAAGAATAAGTATGCAGTTCCAGCATTCAATATACACAATTTAGAAACCTTTCAAGCGGTTTTAGATGGTGCATGGGAGATGAAGTCTCCTGTAATAATAGCCACTACTCCTGGAACTATTGACTATGCTGGATTGGATTATTTAGTGGCCATAGCAAAAACTGGCGCTAAAAGATATAATATACCATTAGCCTTACACTTAGACCATTGTGGTAGTATAGATTTTTTACAAGAGTGCATAATGGCTGGCTATAAATCAGTAATGATAGATGCTTCATTAGAGGGTTATGATGATAATATAAAGATTACTCAAAGGGTGGTTAATTTTGCTAGAGAGTACAATGTATCAGTAGAAGCTGAGCTAGGAAGAGTCGGTGGAGTAGAGGATGATAGAAAAATAAGCGAAAGAGATGTTTTACTTACAGATCCTGATGTTGCATTGGAATTTGTCAAAATAACAGGAGTGGATTCTTTGGCTATAGCCATAGGAACTGCTCATGGAGTATATAAAGATGAACCAAAATTGGATTTTGAGAGATTGGATATTATAAATAATTTAGTTGATGTTCCCCTAGTGTTACACGGAGCTTCAGGAGTACCAGATGAAAGTGTGAAGAAGGCAGTAAAAAAGGGAATTTGTAAGGTTAATATAGCTACTGAATTAAAAATTCCTTTTGGTAATGCAATTAGAAGGTTTTTTGATGAAAACCCCGAAGATAACGATCCGAGACATTATTTAACTCCTGCTAAGAATGTATTAAAAGAAGTTGTAGTAAAGAAAATTCAAGTTTGCGGTAGCGCAAATAGAGCATAAGAATAGTTAGTAAGGGGGATTAAAATGATTTTGACTGTTACATTAAATCCTTCCATCGATAGGAGATATAATATAAATGAATTCCAAAAGGGGAAAATTTTTAGAACTAATGATTTTCAATATACTCCTGGAGGTAAAGGTTTAAATGTATCGAAGGTAGTAAAAGTCTTTGGGGAGCCTGTGGTAGCAACAGGTTTTTTGGGTGGCATGTCTGGAAATTATATAGAAGAAAAATTAGATACTATGAATATTGGTCATAGTTTTGTTTCTATTGATGGAGAGACTAGGAGTTGTATGGCCATACTATCAGACGATGGTAGTCAAACGGAGATATTAGAATCAGGTCCTACTATAGCACAAAAAGATATTGGAAGATTTTATGATTTATATAAAAAACTTATCAAAGATTTTAATATAATTTGTGCCTCAGGAAGTGTTCCAAATGGTGTAAATGTAGATGTCTATAAAGATTTAATTAGTATAGCGAATAGGGAAGGAAAAAAGTTTATACTTGATACCACTGGACAGGCATTAAGGAAAGGTTTGGGAGCCAGTCCATATTTGATAAAACCGAACAAGGAGGAGCTAGAAAACCTTATTGGAGATACTGTTTTTTCAGAAGATGATATAATAAGAGGAGTAAAATTTGTATTAGAAAAAGGTGTTAAAATAGTTGCAGTATCATTGGGCAGTGAAGGTTCATTAATATTTAATGACAATTATATGTATAGAATCAAGGTTCCTACAGTGAAAGCTGTAAATCCAGTAGGCTCAGGAGATTCTATGATAGCAGGATTTGCAGTATCACTAAATAGAAACTATGATTTTGAAAGCATGTTAAAACTAGCATCTGCTTGTGGCACTGCAAATGCTATGGAGAAGGAAACTGGAAAAGTTGATATTGATAATATAAATAAACTCATGAAAGAAACATTTATTGAAAAAATTAGATTATAAGAAAGGGAGCACAACTAGAAGAGTATATTAAAGAACCAATATAGTAGAAATAAGCTACTACGATGGTGCCAGGCACCATCGTAGTAGCTTATTATTTTAACATTTCCTTAAATATTCTTTTAATATCCTAATATATCTATTAGCTTCTCTTAGAACATGATCTGCTAATAATGGTGTCATAATTGCTCTTATTTCACAATCTAGTAAACCTTTAGTGGAATTGGACTTAAATTCTTTAATTTCCTTAGTGGCTTCTAAGTTCTTTTTCGTAACTTTACAGATATCTTCCTTATCGGCTTCCTCGGTTTTTTTCAATAACTTTTCAAAAGTTTTGGCAAAATCATTAGCTGTTTTTATTAGCTGTTCTTCTGCTGGATCTAAGTAACCTCTAATAAATAAGGCATGTTCTTCCATTATATGGTTCCAGAAAATTTCTTTTTCTAAGATATCCTTTTTGGGTTTTGTTTGTTCTTGAAGATCCAAGAGCATTTCTAAATAGAATTTAGCTTCTCTTAGAAGGTGATCTAACATTTCGGGATATATTGATGTTAATAATTTACAGTTCAATACTTGATTCAATATTTCTTCTTTGAATTTTATAATATCTATAAGTAAATTGATAATTCGATTATTTAAATCAAAGACACATCCCTTTAAGCCAGGAGATAAATCAGAGTCCTTATTGGGTTTTAAGCCTAACTGAGCCCGAGTTATATTTTTATTGATACATGCTCCAGATAAAAATTCAACTTTACTTTCAGCAGCTAAAGTATACGGTGTGACGAATTCATTGGAGTCAATTGCCTCCTTACTTATAACTCCTTGAGATAAATCTACGGTTTCTTTTAGTATTTCTTCAAAACTTACTTTTAAGTTATCTGCTTCTAAGATATAATTGCTATCCTTTAGTAGGAAAGCAATTTCCATAAGTATCATATGTTCTTTCATTATTCTTCCGAAGAATAAATTTAATTCTAATGACATTTGAATAAATTCCTTTTGCGATAACACAGAATTCCCCCTTTATAATAAGATTAACTAGTAAAGTGTATTTCTCCATATAGGAATTTATTACAATATTTTTTCTTTAAGATATATCTTGACATTAATAATCTATACTGTTATGATTAGGTTGTACAAATTAATAATTAAGCTCATATATTTCTCATAATAAGGTTGAGGAGTCTCTACAAAATGACCGAAAATCATTTTTCTATGAGTGAAAGTGTACCTAGGGTTCCGAAGATTTATTCTTGTCTGGTCCAAGCGGTACAAATATTGTTTTATGTTGTATATAAATGATATTACACCGAAGGGATAAAAGCCCAGCCGGGTAGGTTTCGCTTTGAGCGCCTACTCGACTGGGCTTATTTGTTTTTTTGTAAATAATATAAATTTATTCATTTTAATAGATAAAAGTCTTTAAGAATAAGTAAGTGCATCTAGGAAAATATAACATCATGGAGGAGGAGTCACAATGGAGAACTTTTTTAATCTTAAGGGAAATAATACAAATGTGAAAACAGAAGTACTTGCAGGAATTACTACTTTTATGACCATGGCTTATATATTAGTTGTAAATCCTATTATTTTAGGAGATGCGGGTATGGAAAGTGGAGGGGTATTTACAGCTACTGCTTTAGCAGCAGTTATTGCTACGGCTGTTATGGCATTATATGCTAAATATCCATTTGCTTTAGCACCAGGAATGGGTTTAAATGCATTCTTTGCTTATACAATAGTATTAGGACCTATGGGAAAATCATGGCAGTTTGCATTAACAGCTGTATTGATTGAAGGTATAATATTCATATTATTATCGGCTGTTAGGGCAAGGGAAGCCATATTCAATGCGATACCTGCAAATTTGAAAAAGGCAGTCTCAGTAGGTATAGGATTATTTATTGCATTTTTAGGTCTTTCTGGGGCAGATATAATAGTTCTAAATGAAGATACTATAGTAGCTCTTGGAGATTTAAAATCAGCAGCATCAATTTTAGCAATTATAGGGTTGATTATCACTGGCATTCTTTTAGTCAAGAATGTTAAAGGGGCATTATTAATAGGTATTATCATAACAACTTTAATCGGTATACCTATGGGAGTTACTATGGTACCGGAAGATTTTAGCATAATATCATTACCTCCATCCTTAGAGGATGTAGCATTTAAATTTGTTGGCTTTGATGAGGTACTTTCTTTTGATATGTTAGTCGCAGTTGTTACCTTCTTATTTGTTGATATATTTGATACTGTAGGGACTTTAGTAGGAGTATCATCAAAAGCTGGTATGTTGGATAAGGAAGGGAAACTTCCAAGGGCGAGTAAAGCTCTAATGGCTGATGCCGTAGGAACAGTAGCGGGAGCATGTCTTGGAACCAGTACAACTACTACTTTTGTAGAATCTGCTTCAGGTGTAGCTGAAGGTGGCAGAACAGGACTTACATCATTGACTACAGCTGGTATGTTCGCTTTAGCTCTATTGTTTGCACCAGTATTCACCATGGTACCGTCAGCTGCTACAGCACCAACCTTGGTATTAGTTGGATTGTTTATGATGAGTTCAATCAAAGACATAGATTTTGATGACTACACAGAGGCAATACCAGCATTTTTGACAATAGTTATGATGCCATTTGCATATAGTATTGCAGAAGGTATAGTATTTGGTATGGTATCCTATGTAGTATTAAAGCTTTTAAGTGGGAAAGGCAAAGAAGTATCAACAGTTATGTATGTATTATCACTATTATTTATAGCTAGAGTTATATTGATGTAAAAAATAAGGAGAGATTTTATGAAGCTAATATATCAAGGGAAGACAAAAGATGTTTATGAATTAAAGAATGGAAATTATCAGCTTAAATTTAAAGATGATGTAACTGGGGAAGATGGAATTTTTGATCCAGGAGCTAATTCAATTGGGCTATCCATTGAAGGAGTTGGAAAAGCTGGACTTAAACTTACTAAATATTTCTTTGAGAAGTTAAATAGAATAGGTATTCCAACCCACTATATAGAATCTAGTATAGAAGATAATACGATGACAGTTTTGCCTGCAAAACACTTTGGTAAAGGTGTAGAAGTTATCTGTAGATACAGAGCTGTTGGAAGCTTCATACGCAGATATGGTCTATATGTTAAAGAGGGACAACTTTTGGATGCATATGTTGAGGTAACGTTAAAGGATGATAAAAGAAAGGATCCTTTGATTACAGACGAAGGATTGGAAATGTTAAATATAATGACTAAAAAAGAATACAAAATATTAGTAGAACTTACTAGGAAAATTGGGCAGGTAATAAAGGATGAATTAGCAATAAAAGGATTGGAATTATACGACATCAAATTTGAGTTTGGAAGGATTGGTAATGATAATCATATTGCACTTATAGATGAAGTTTCTGGCGGGAATATGAGAGTTTATAAGAATGGCGAATATATAGAACCTATTCTATTGGAGAAGATGATATTGGAAAGATAAATTAAATATAGTTTAACAGCTCGTATAAGTCCCATAATAGGGGTGGGACGTTTCTACAAAATGACCGTAAATCATTTAACTATGAGCGAAAGTGTACCTAGGGTTCCGAAGACTTATTCTTGTCTGGTCCGAGCGGTACGGATACTATTTTTGGTATTACACCGAAGGGATAAAAGCCCAGTCGGGTAGGTTTCGCTTGCCTACCCGACTGGGCTTTTATTATAAGGAGGTTAAAAAATGAAGAGGATAATTATTGAAAAGAAAAGGAATGTGAATGTTGAGGCTAAGAATTTGTTGAAGGAGTTTAGAAATTATCTAGGTATAAAGGGGTTGGAGGATGTAAGAGTATTAAACGTGTATGAGGTAATTGGTGGAAGTGATGAAGAATTAGATAGAATTACTGAAGATTTACTATATGAAGAGCCTCTAGATATCGTTTATGAAGATGTACCTCCTATGGAAAAGGATGAGAAAGCATTTAGAGTAGAGACTAATAGGGGGCAGTATAATCAGCGAGAGGATTCTGCTATAAATATTGTTTCTAAATATTTAGGTTTTGAAGGAGTTGATATTAAGCATTCAAAGCTTATAATTCTTAAGAATATATCGTATGAAGGTTTTGAAAAGGTTAAATCCTATTATATAAATCCCACAGAATCAAAAGAAATTCCATTAGATTACTTTTCATATGAAAGGGAAGTAGAAGCAGAAGGTACTGTTGAAGTAATTAATCGATTTACAGAGATGACTGAAAGTGAAGTAGATAATGTAAGGGAAACATTCGACCTTGCTATGGATATGGAAGATATTCTATATTGTCAAAAATATTTTAGTGAAGAGGATAGGGATCCAACGGTAGCAGAATTAAAGATAATAGATACCTATTGGTCAGATCACTGTAGACATACAACCTTTATGACTGAAATTACTGATATTGATATTGAAGAAGGTAAGTACAAGAAAGTATTTGAAAGAGCTATAAGGGAATATCTGCTATCTAGAGAATATGTATATAAAAAGGAAAGAGCAATCTCATTGATGGACTTGGCAACCATCAATATGAAGGAGACCGAGAAGAAAGGGCTTTTGAATGATAAGGAGGAATCGGAAGAGGCAAATGCTGCTTCCATAGAAGTAGATGTGGATGTAGATGGAAAAAATGAAAAATGGCTTTTAATGTTCAAAAATGAAACCCATAATCATCCTACTGAGATAGAACCTTTTGGAGGAGCTGCTACTTGTTTAGGAGGAGGAATTAGAGATCCGCTATCAGGGAGAGCCTATGTATATCAGGCAATGAGAATTACAGGTTCAGGTAATCCAAATCAACAATATGAAGAGACTTTGCCAGGGAAACTCCCACAAAGAAGGATTACTCAAACTGCTATGGAAGGCTATAGCTCTTATGGATATCAAATAGGTAGTGCTTCAGGATATATTAATGAATTCTATGATGAAGGATTTATTGCCAAAAGAATGGAATTAGGAGCATTGGTTGCTGCAGCTCCAAAAGATTGGGTTATTAGAGAAACACCAGAACCAACGGATTTAGTATTATTGATAGGTGGTAGAACTGGAAGAGATGGTATAGGAGCAGCAGTAGGCTCATCAAAGGAACAAAAAGACGATGCTTTACAGACTGCAGGGGCAGAAGTACAAAAGGGAAATCCATCTGTTGAAAGAAAAATAGTAAGGCTATTTAGAAATCCGGAAGCAACAAAATTAATAAAGAAATGTAACGATTTTGGAGCAGGTGGAGTAGCAGTTGCTGTTGGGGAATTGGCTGATGGTCTAAATATAGACTTGGACAAAGTGATATTAAAATACCCTGGACTTAAAGGATGGGAAATAGCAATATCAGAATCCCAGGAGAGAATGGCGGTAGTAATATCTAAAGATAACTTGGATAAGTTCATGAAATTAGTAGAAAAAGAGGACTTGGAAGGAACGGTAATAGCAGAAGTTACAGATAAGAATAGAATTCATATGGTATGGAAAGGAAATGTAATAACAGATATTAAGAGAGAATTCTTAAATACAAATGGAATTAGAAAGAAGACCAAGGTAAAACTATTGGAACCAGAAGATGAAGTCTATTTAGCAGAAAATCCAAGTCATATTAAGGAAGAAAGTTTAAGAGAAGATTTTATAAAGAATATATCTCAGCTCAATACAGCATCACAAAAGGGATTAATAGAAAGATTCGACAACACAGTAGGTTCAGGAACAGTATTGATGCAACTAGGTGGTAAATATCAGCTTACTCCTCAGGAAGGTATGGTTGCAAAACTACCGGTACTAGATGGGAATACCAAGACATGTTCTATAATGACCTGTGGATACGATCCAAAATTAGCAAAATGGAGTACTTTTCATGGTGGATATTATGCAGTAATTGAATCGGTAGCGAAAGTTGTAGCGCTAGGTGGGGACTTTAGAAAGATAAGGCTTACATTCCAGGAATATTTTGAAAAGCTAGGTATCGATCCTTCAAAATGGGGCAAACCATTTGCATCATTATTAGGCGCATTTCTAGTACAAAAAAATTTGGATATACCTAGTATTGGTGGGAAAGACAGCATGAGCGGAAGTTTTGAAGATATAAATGTACCACCATCATTATTTAGTTTTGCTGTAGTTACTGAAGATGTAGACAATATAGTATCAAAGGAATTTAAAAAGATAGGTTCAAAAGTTGTGGTAGTAAATTTAAATATAGATGAGAATGGCTTAATAGATTTTGAAGAATTGAAGAAGAACTACTTGAAAATCAAGGAATTAATAGATAATGAAAAAGTATTGTCAAGTTCCACTATTAAATTTGGAGGAATTGGAAGAAGTATAGTTGAGATGTCATTTGGAAACAGGATAGGATTTAAATTCAATGCTGAAATTATTGACAGATTATATAAGCCATTATATGGCTCAATTATATTGGAAATAAAGGAAGAAGAAGACTTAAAAACTTTGCTTAAGGATATAGATTATACATTAGTTGGAACAACCATGGAAGATGAACAAATAGAAATCAGCGATGAGATTATATTATTAGATGAGTTAATTGAAGAATGGGAAAGACCATTAAAGGAAATATTCCCTGTAGAAGAAGACGATGTGAAAGTGACAGATATTTCATATGATAAAGGGGAAAAAATAAAGAGAATAAAAAATGTAGTAAAAGTAAAGGTTCTTATTCCAGTATTTACAGGCACTCATGGAGAATACGATATGGCATTAAGGTTCAAAAAAGCTGGAGCAAAGGTAGAAACTTTTGTGTTCAACTCATTATCCGAGGATTCAATAAAACAATCCTACATGGAATTAGCTAAAAAGATCAGTCAGTGTCAAATATTAGGATTGGCAAATGGGTATCTTCTTGGAAATGAACCTGAAACCGGAGGAAAACTATTAAAGATAATATTCAATAACCCTATACTAAAAGATGCTATAAATGAACACTTAAGGATACAAGATGGATTGGTACTTGGTATAGGAAGTGGATTTCATGCATTGTTAAAATTAGGGCTTATAGAAAATGGAAAGATATCAGGTATAAATGAAAGTTCACCTTATGTATCCTATAACACATCAGGACAATTTATGTCTACCATTGTAGATATAAAGGTGGTATCAAATTTATCACCTTGGATGAGTGGAATGAGTGTGGGAGATATCTATTCTGCTCCAATAGCTACAAATGAAGGAAGAGTGTTAGTAGGTGGTAAGGATTTAATAAAAGCAGGACAGATTGCAACTCAATTTGTAGGTCATAATCCAACAGGCTCAGATTTAGCAATAGAGTCATTGACAAGTTCTGATGGAAGAGTGTTAGGAACTGTAACATCTATAGATAGAATCGAGAAAGATATATACAAAAATATTGATATAAAAGGGACTCATAATATATTCGAATCTGGAGTCAAATATTTTGGTTAGGAGGATTTAGAATGAAGGTCAGTATTGTTATGGGAAGTATATCTGACAAGGAAATAGGCGATAAGGTTACAAAAATATTGGACAAATTTGGAGTAGAGTATGAATTAAGAGTTATTTCAGCTCATAGAACTCCTCATATTGCTGTGGAGTTTGCAGAAAAAGTAGAGGAAAATGGAATAGAGGCAATAGTTGCAATAGCAGGGAAGGCTGCTCATTTGGCTGGAATAATAGCTGGAATTACTCCTATTCCTGTAATAGGTATTCCAGTTAAATCTTCAACTATGGATGGTCTAGATTCTCTATTATCTGTAGTACAGATGCCAAAAGGAGTACCTGTAGCAACAGTTGCTATCAATGGAGGAGAAAATGGAGGATTGTTGGCAGTTCAAATCCTTTCATTGAAATATCCGGAATTAAGACAGAAGTTTAAAGAGTATAAGAAGAAAATGTCTGAAGAAGTTATTAAAATGGATAAAGAAATCCAGTCATAGTGAGGAGGCTGTGCCTTGAGTGGTGTAGTAGGTATATATAGCAGAAATAGAAATGATGTATCCCAAATAGCATACTATGGGCTATATGCACTTCAACACAGAGGTCAGGTAAGCTCTGGTATTGCAGTGAACAACAATGGTTTCGTAGACTATTTTAAGGATTTAGGTTTGGTCAATGAGGTTTTTTCTAAGGAGTCAATGGAAAGATTAATAGGCAATATTGGAATTGGTCATGTTAGATATGCGTCTCAACATGAAGAAAGGAATTTAAACAATGCTCAGCCTTTAGTTGTGGGATATAAAAGAGGAGCATTAGCATTATCTCTTGATGGAAGCATAGTGAACTCTACAAAGTTGAGAGATGAATTAGAAGATAAAGGTAGTATCTTTCAAACGGATTTAGATGCTGAAGTAATTGCCAACTTAATAGCTAGATATCATAAGGATAATATTGAAGACGCTGTTATAAAAGCGACATCTATTATTGATGGTTCCTATGGTATGGTTCTTATGACACCAGAAAAATTAATTGGTGCGAGGGACCCCTATGGATTAAAACCATTATCATTAGGAAGACTTGGGGATGATTATATATTGGCTTCAGAAACATGTGCTTTTGATACCATAGGTGCAGATTTTGTAAGAGATGTAGAACCCGGAGAAATAGTTACTATAGATGAAAAAGGAATTAACACAATATTATACAAACCTATGAAGAGAAATCATTGTCTATTTGAACTGATATATTTCGCAAGGCCAGATAGTTATATCAACGGTAGGAGTATCTATAAGAGTAGGATTGAAGCAGGAAGACAATTATACAGGGAATGTATTACAGAAGCTGATATGGTAATAGGAGCCCCAGATTCAGGTATAGTGGCAGCTATAGGATACGCAGAAGAATCGAATATTCCATATGAAGAAGGGATAATAAAGAATAGATATGTAGGAAGAACTTTTATTCAACCGACTCAAGAATTAAGGGAACAGGGAGTAAGGATAAAATTGAATGCTTTAAAGGAGAATATCAATGGGAAAAGAGTAATATTGGTTGATGATTCTATAGTTAGAGGAACCACAATAAAAAGGACTGTGGCAATGTTAAAAAAAGCAGGAGCTAAAGAAGTTCATGTAAGAATAAGTTCTCCACCAGTGATCAATTCATGTCATTTAGGAATGGATACGCCAACGGAAGAAAATTTGATAGCTGCTAATATGACTGTTGAAAGGATAAGAGAAGAAATCGGCGCGAATTCATTATATTATTTATCATTAGATGGATTGATCAGAGCAGCAGGACAGGAGGGTGGATTTTGCAAGGGATGTTTTACAGGGGAATATGCGGTGAGATGTCCGTCCCATTTTACCAAATCAAAGGAAAGAGGTGCATAAAATGTCTCTAACATATAAGGATGCAGGAGTTAATAAGGAAGCTGGTTATAAAGAAGTTCAGCTTATAAAGAGATTAATAAATAAGACCTATATACCTGGTGTTTTATCGGATATAGGTGGATTTTCTGGCTTGTTTCAGTTGAATAATAATGAATTTAAGGAGCCTGTATTGGTATCTGGTACAGATGGAGTTGGAACAAAAGTGAAGATTGCCTTTATGATGGACAAACATGATACTATAGGCCAAGATTGTGTTGCAATGTGTGCTAACGATATT
Organism: Schnuerera sp. xch1; assembly: GCF_019931165.1. Taxonomy (GTDB): domain Bacteria; phylum Bacillota; class Clostridia; order Tissierellales; family Tepidimicrobiaceae; genus JAIOUP01. The sequence goes on along the minus strand of NZ_JAIOUP010000013.1, from coordinate 39,321 downwards.
CTGTGTCAGGGAGCTAAACCATTGTTCTTTTTGGACTATATAGCAACAGAAAAATTAGTACCTAAAAAGATGGCAAGTATAGTAGAAGGAGTTTCCAATGGGTGTATAAAGGCTGGTTGTGCTCTTATAGGTGGGGAAACTGCAGAGATGCCAGGATTTTATAAAGAAGGCGAATATGATATAGCAGGATTTTGCGTAGGAATAGTTGATAAAAATAATATTATTACAGGTTCTACAATTGAAGAAGGGGATGTGGTATTAGGATTGCCTTCAAATGGGATCCATAGCAATGGATACTCCTTAGTTAGAAAAATAGTATTTGAAGAGAAAAACATGACTGTAGGCACATATATTCCAGAACTCAAAAATACTATAGGAGAAGAATTGTTAAAGCCTACAAGAATTTATACTAATCCAGTATATGACCTAGTCCAGAAATTCAACATAAAGGGAATAAGCCATATAACAGGTGGAGGATTTTATGAAAATATTCCTAGAATGCTGCCAGAAGGATTAACAGCATATGTAGATACTTCAATTATAGAGACTCCAGAGATTTTCAATCTATTACAACAATGGGGAAGCATTGATTCGGATGAAATGTACGGAACATTTAATATGGGAGTAGGCATGATTTTAGTAGTTAATAAAGAGGAATTAGAGTATATTAAGATGTATCTAGAAGAAAGAGAAGAGTGTTACTATGAATTAGGCCATATTGAAAAGGGAAACAAAGGAGTAGTACTATGATAAGAATAGGAGTATTGATTTCTGGAAATGGAACGAATTTGCAAGCCATCATTGATGGGATCAATCAAGGAGTTATAGATGGAAATATAGAATTAATCATATCCAACAATGAGAACGCTTATGGTTTAACAAGAGGCAAGGAAGCTGGAATTGAATCCATATATTTAAATCCAAAGGAATCTAGAGAAGATGTATATTACAGTCAAAAATTGATAGAGGAATTCAATAAGAGACATGTGGATTTGATAGTATTGGCAGGTTTTACAAAGATACTCTCAAAGGAATTTATTGAAACATATAAAAATAGGATAATTAATATTCATCCATCTTTAATACCTAGCTTTTGTGGTAAAGGATTTTATGGAGAAAAGGTGCATAAAGCAGTATTGGACTATGGAGTTAAGTACACAGGTGCTACGGTGCATTTTGTTGATGAAGGAGCGGATACTGGGCCAATTATTTTGCAGGAAATTGTAGCAGTTGATAAGGATGATACTGTGGATACATTGAAGCAAAAGGTGTTTAAAATAGAGCATCAGCTTTTAGTGAAAGCTATCAGGTTGTACTGTGAAAATAGATTGACGATAGAAGGTCGGTTAGTAAAATCAATTAGAGGTGATGAGATGAAAAGGGCATTGATTAGTGTTTATGATAAGACAGGAATAAAGGATTTTGCACATAAGTTAATGGATTTAGGCTGGGAGATTATTTCTACAGGAGGCACATATAAGGAATTGAAAAAAGCAGGAATAGATGTTATAGAGATAGAAAATATTACAGATTTTCCGGAAATATTGGATGGAAGGGTGAAGACATTAAATCCATACATTCATGGAGGAATATTATATAAAAGAGATGACAATTCTCATGTAAAAACAATAGAAGAAATGAACATTGGACCAGTAGATATGGTAGTAAATAACCTGTATCCATTTGAAGAAACTATAAATAAAGCTGATGTTTCTCACGATGAGATAATAGAAAATATAGATATAGGTGGACCTTCTATGATAAGAGCTGCTGCTAAAAACTATAAATATGTAAGCGTAATAGTTGATCCTAAAGACTATGATAAGGTTTTAGCTGAATTAGAAACAGATGAAGATACAAGTATAGAGACACGTAGGTATCTAGCTAGAAAGGTATTTAACTATACTGCATACTATGATGCATTGATATCTAATTATTTTAATCAATTAGATAATGTACAATATCCGGATTATGTAGCTCTTGGATATAAATTACAACAGGGATTGAGATATGGTGAAAATCCTCATCAAAGTGCAGCTTTTTATAGGGAAGCAGGCAAAATTAAAGGTACTATAGCAAATGGTGCAAAGCTACATGGGAAGGATTTATCATTTAATAATATCAATGATGCCAATGCTGCAATAGATATGATAAAAGAATTCGATGAACCAACAGTAGTAGCTTTAAAACATACAAATGCCTGTGGTATAGGAAGTGGAGATACACTTTTAGAAGCATATAATAAAGCCTACGAATGTGATACAGAATCCATTTATGGAGGAATCATAGTAGTTAATAGACAACTGGATAAAGATGTAGCAATGGAGATAAGTGAGATTTTCATAGAAGTTGTAATAGCACCTTCATTTACTAAAAAGGCCATGGATATTTTAACTAAAAAGAAAAACATAAGACTTATTCAGATAGAAGGTATAAAAAATATAAATAATAATGAAATAGATTTTAAAAGAGTATCAGGAGGATTGCTCATTCAGCAAAAGGATTCAATATTATTGAATGATGAAATAGAAGTTGCAACAGATAGGCAACCAACAAAGAAAGAGATGGAAGACCTATTATTTGCGTGGAAAGCTGTTAAAAATAATAAATCCAATGGAGTAGTCCTAGCTAAAGATAAAGCAACCCTAGGATTAGGAGCAGGTGAAGTAAATAGATTTTGGGCAGTGGAAAATACAATTGAAAGAGCGAAAGGTAAGGTAAAGGGGAGTGTATTGGCTTCAGATGCATTTTTTCCATTTAAAGATTCCATAGAAATACTTGCAAAAGCAGGTGTAACAGCAATTATTCAACCAGGAGGTTCCATTAGAGATAAGGAAGTAATAGAAGAAGCTAACAAGAATAATATGAGTATGGTATTTACAGGAATTAGGCATTTTAAACATTAGGAGGTTTAATATGAAGGTTATGGTTATAGGTAGTGGTGGAAGAGAACATGCTTTATGCTGGAAAATTGCACAGTCTCAAAAAGTAAACAAGCTATATTGTGCTCCAGGCAATGGTGGAACAAGTTTAGTGGCGGAAAACGTTGATATTAAAGCTAATGATATTGATGGATTATTGGATTTTGCAATAAAAAATGCTATGGATTTAACAGTAGTTGGTCCAGAAGAACCTTTAGTAATGGGTATAGTGGATAAATTTGAAGATAAAGGATTGAGGATATTTGGACCTAATAGAAGTTGTGCTAGATTAGAAGGAAGCAAGGAATTTGCAAAATCATTTATGAATAAATATGATATTCCTACTGCTAAATACAAGAGTTTTAGTAGCTATCAAGATGCTGTTGAACGATTAGATGAATTTTCTTTTCCATTGGTGATTAAAGCAGATGGATTGTGTTTAGGAAAAGGAGTATCAATTTGTGGCACAGAGGAAGAGGCAACTAATGTATTAAAGGAGATATTAAGAGATAATAAATTTGGTAAAGAAGGAGATACGGTAGTAGTGGAGGAATTTTTGGAGGGTATCGAAGCTTCACTACTATGTTTTGTAACAGAAGATAGGATAATTCCTATGGAAAGTGCAAAGGATTATAAAAAGATATATGAAAATGATTTAGGACCCAATACTGGAGGTATAGGATGTTTTTCACCAAGTCCGTTATTTACTGAGAAATTAATGAAAAAAATACAGAATGAAATATTGGATAGAATTTATTATGGTTTTAAAAGTGAAAAACTAAATTTCAAAGGAATTCTATATGTAGGGCTTATGGTAGTTTATAACGATCCATATGTTTTAGAATTCAATGTTAGGTTTGGAGATCCGGAAACAGAAGTTCTTATGCCTAGGCTTGAGTCGGATATAGTTGACCTATTTCAAAAGTCAATAGATTCTACACTAGATTATTCAGATGTCAAATGGAGTGATAAACATTGTTTGACTGTGGTAGCCACATCAAGAGGATATCCTATAGATTATAAAAAAGGATATGAAATAACTGGGTGTGAGGATTTAGATAGGAATATAATACTATTTCATAATGGAACAAAATATGATAATGGGAAACTTTTGACTAATGGCGGTAGAGTGTTGTCTATTACAGCATTGGAGGATTCATTACAAGAAGCTAGAAAAAGGATATATTCAAATATAGATAAAATAAATTTTGATGGTGTTTATTATAGAAAAGATATAGGAAAATAATAGATATATCCAAGAATTTTTCTGTAGTGATTAAATGAAATAAGCAGAGGGTTCTTGGATTTTTTTATTTCTTATGGTAATATTTTTATTGAGATACTAATATTTAGAAATTATTATATTATTTGCAGTAATATTATAGTATACTGAGAATAGAATCAGAGGGTGTGGATAGTGAGTTCATTGCAGAAGCCAATGCTGTATTCAATAATAATGTTTTTAGTTTATCTTGTAATTTATTTCATTCTCAAATGGAAGTTGAAAATAAATGAAGGAACATTTTTATTTCGATATGTTAATAAAATGCATAAATGGGTAGAAATTTTATTAGCTGTTGTGATGTTCGTAATTTATATTGTTACACTTATAATTGATAAACATTCACGCTATTTTATTCTTGGATATTTTTTTTGTTAAGTGGAATTCGAGCATTTATGGAATGGAAATTTGAAAAGGATTCAAAAAGATATGCTTTAAATGTTTTAACTATGGGGTTTATACTAACCTTTATATTAGGAGTGGAATTATTATTTTAGTAAGTTTTATTATAAAATATTTATTGTATATGAAAACCATTTCAAAAAGTCTGAAATATTTGATATAATACTATGAAATAATAAAATACTACATAGTACTTATTAAAATAATAAATTATGAATATTGATAGTATAAATAACTACAAGTATATATACCATTTAATTTAATAATGTTCATCCGGTTTTACCAAGGATGAAACTATAATAATAAAGGAGGTATGCAGTTGAAAACGGATGTTCAAATTGCTCAACAAGCTAAAATGCTACCAATAGTTGAGGTGGCTAAAAAAATAGGGCTAGAAGAGGATGATTTAATTCAGTATGGAAAGTATAAGGCAAAGGTTAGTTTAGATGTGTTTAAAAAATTTAAGGACAAAGAAGATGGAAAATTAATACTGGTAACAGCAATAAATCCAACTCCAGCTGGAGAAGGCAAGACCACTATAAATATTGGGCTTGCAATGGGGTTGAATAAAATAGGTAAAACTGCAATTACAGCTATAAGAGAACCATCACTTGGACCTAGTTTTGGTATAAAAGGTGGAGCTGCAGGAGGCGGATATGCACAAGTAGTACCTATGGAAGATATTAATTTACATTTTACAGGAGATCTTCATGCAATAACTACAGCTCACAACCTGATATCAGCTTTATTGGATAATCATATTCATCACGGAAATGAATTGAACATAGATCCAAGAAGAATTGTATGGAAAAGAGTACTAGATATGAATGACAGGGCGCTAAGAAATATAGTAGTAGGCCTCGGAGGCAAGGCAAATGGAGTACCAAGGGAAGATGGATTCGACATAACAGTAGCTTCAGAAATAATGGCAATCTTCTGCTTAGCAGAAGATTTACAGGATTTCAAAGAAAGAGTTGCAAGAATAATAGTTGCATATAAATATGATGGCAGTCCTGTATATGTTAGGGATTTAAAAGCACAAGGAGCAGTAGCTTTACTAATGAAAGATGCAATTAATCCAAATCTTGTTCAAACATTAGAAAATACACCAGCACTAATTCATGGAGGACCATTTGCAAATATAGCACATGGATGTAACTCTATGCAGGCAACAAAATTAGGATTAAAACTTGCAGATTATACAATTACAGAAGCAGGATTCGGTGCAGACTTAGGTGCAGAGAAATTTTTTGATATAAAAGCTAGATTTGGTGACTTAAACCCAGATGCTACTGTAATAGTAGCAACAGTAAGAGCATTAAAACATCATGGAGGAGCTAAAAAAGGTGAATTAGAAAATGAAGATCTAGATGCACTAGCAGAAGGGGTTGAAAACTTAGAAAAACATATAGAAAATGTTAATAAATTTGGGGTACCAGCAATTGTTGCTATAAACAGATTCCCTACAGATACAGAAGCAGAGCTTAACTTGTTAATGGAAAAATGTCAAGCATTAGGAGCAGAAACTGTATTATCAGAGGTATGGGCAAAAGGTGGAGAAGGTGCAATAGACTTAGCAGAAAAGGTAGTAAAAACATGTGAAACAAAAGAATCCAACTTTAAACCAATATATGATTCAGAAGAATCAATAAAGGCAAAAATTGATAAAATAGCTAAGGAAGTATACGGTGCTGATGGGGTTGAATATACTAAGAAGTGCGAGAAGAAAATAAAACAGATTGAAAATCTTGGTTTAGATAAGAAGCCAATTTGTATGGCAAAAACTCAGTACTCATTGTCTGATGATCCAAAATTATTAGCGAGACCAAAGGGATTCAAGATAACAGTTAGAGACATAAATGTATCTAATGGAGCAGGATTCCTAGTAGCTTTAACTGGGAACATAATGACTATGCCAGGACTTCCTAAGGTACCTGCTGCTAATAATATTGACATATTAGAAGACGGAGAGATAGTAGGGTTATTCTAGCATAAAAAGTCTGGGATTATAATCCCAGACTTTTTATATAGAAGTAGTGTAAAAATTGTTTTAAGGTGGTGATACTGTGGGAGGTTATAATTTTAAAATTAAAAGCGAACAGGTAGATGAGTTATTTAATGCAATTTTATTACTTAGAACTAGAGAAGAATGCTATAGGTTTTTCGAAGATATCTGTACAATAAAAGAAGTTCAATCTATCGCGCAAAGACTAGAAGTAGCCAAGCTTTTGACTACTAATAACACATATAATGAAATCGAGAAAAAAACAGGAGCCAGTACAGCCACTATTAGTAGGGTAAATAGATGTTTAAATTATGGGGCAGACGGATATAAGATTGCATTAAAAAGACTTGGGTTTTTAGAAGACCAAGAATAGATTTGGTATGTTATAATAATTCTGAATTAAATATAAAAATTTAATTGAACAGTCCGGCATTAATTTTACTAAATTTTATAATTAAAACATTAAAATATTAGTGCCGGCTACTTAGTTTAGTAGAGGTGATCTTGGTGAAAAGAGTTTTATCAAATTTTTTGAAAGGATTGGTTATTGGTACAGGAGCTATTGCACCAGGGGTAAGTGGTGGAGCAATAGCTGTAGTATTTGGAATGTATAGAAATCTTACTCGTGCAATAGCAAATATTTTTACAGATTTTAAGAATAAGGTCTTATATTTAATTCCCATAGGATTGGGTGGCATTATAGGAATATTAGTATTTAGTAATATTTTTAAATATCTTTTTAAAAATTATAATATAGAAATTAGATATTTGTTTATTGGACTTATGCTTGGAACATTCCCTTCACTGTTTAAGACGGCCAATAAAAATGGATTTAAAAAGAAGTATATGATTCCTTTTATTATAGCATTATCTATCACAGTAATGTTTACTCTTTCGGAAAATAATATAATTGATATTATCCCCAATGGAGAACCAGGAACAATACAACTTATTTTATATGGGATAATTATTGGATTTGGTACTATAATACCAGGAGTAAGTTCTTCTGTTATACTTATGTATATAGGTGCGTATGATTTTGTATTAGAAGCAATATCAACCATTGATTTATTATTGTTAATACCAATGGGAATAGGATTTGGAATCTGTTTTCTTTTGCTTGCGAAGGTGATATCCACATTATTTGATAAGTTATATGGATTTACATATTATGCAGTATTAGGTTTTGTTTTAGGCTCTATAATACCTATTTATCCTGGATTCATATTGAATTTTAAATATTTTATAGGTGTATTGATTATGATTGTAGGTTTCTATTTATCATTTTATTTAAGTATACGAGCAAAAATTAAAAAAATCAAATAAGAGAAATTTATAACCCAGTATTTTTAGTGCTGGGTTATTTCATGTGTAAATTACATTGACAATAAATATGTATTAGCGTACAATAATAATATAACATATGAACAATTGTTCAAGTGTTCATTTAAAAAGGGGTGTGAATTATGAAGCATAGCAATATCGACAGGTGTGATTGTACTCTTATTCATGAAGATGTTGTGAACAAAGTAAAAAGTAATATGCCTGAGGAAGAGACTCTCTATGATCTTGCTGAGCTATTTAAAGTATTTGGAGATACGACTAGAGTAAAAATACTTTGGGCATTAGATGAAACTGAAATGTGTGTTTGTGATATTGCAGCATTACTTAATGTTACTCAATCCGCGGTTTCTCATCAGCTGAGGGTTTTAAAGCAAGCAAGACTAGTAAAAAATAGAAGAGCAGGAAAAGTAGTTTACTACTCATTAGATGATGAGCATGTAAAGGAAATATTTAATCAAGGTTTAGTTCATATCAAAGAAGATTAAAGCATTAAGGGGGTATCGTATTGTGACAGCTGTTGTTAAGAGAGAACTGTTATTAGAAGGTCTGGATTGTGCTAATTGTTCAACTAAAATTGAAAAGGAAGTTAATGAAATAGATGGAATAAGTGCATCGATGAATTTTATGACAAAAACACTTACATTTGAAACCAGTAATGACAGTGAATTTGATAGTATTTTAGGGCAAATTAATTCTATAGTTCATAAGTATGAACCACATGTAAAAGTTATAGATAAAAATAGAGATAATGATGATAATGATGAAGATGATAATGATGAAAAGGAAAGTTATAAAGGGAAAATTATTCAAATAGGGGTAAGTGCTGTTCTATTTGCAATATGTTTAGCCTTAAACTTACCAAATTGGATGGAACTTACTATATTTTTAATAAGCTATCTAATAGTAGGAGGCGAAGTATTATTAAGGGCTATTAAAAATATTGCAAAAGGGCAAGTGTTTGATGAAAATTTCCTTATGGGGATTGCTACAATAGGTGCTTTTCTAGTAGGCGAGTTTCCAGAAGGTGTTGCAGTTATGTTATTTTACCAAGTAGGAGAACTATTTCAGGATATAGCTGTAGATCGTTCCAGAAAGTCAATAAGTGAATTGATGGATATAAGACCTGATTTTGCAAATCTAAAGGTTGGAGATAATATGATAAAGGTATTTCCTGAGGAAGTAAGTATTGGAGATATAATAGTTGTAAAACCAGGTGAAAAGGTTCCACTTGACGGTAAAGTTATAGAAGGATATTCAATGGCTGATACATCTGCATTAACAGGTGAATCTGTTCCAAGAGAATTGGAGCCAGGAAGTGATGCATTAAGTGGATTTATAAATAATAATGGAGTTTTAACTATAAAGGTTACTAAGAATTATGGGGAATCAACTGTTTCTAAGATTTTAGATTTGGTTCAAAATGCTAGTAGTAGAAAAGCTCCTACAGAAAATTTTATTACTAAATTTGCAAGATACTATACGCCAGTAGTTGTATTTGCAGCTATGTCAATTGCATTTATTCCGCCGATAATATTGCAAGATGCAACATTCTCAGATTGGATATATAGGGCATTGATATTTCTAGTAATATCATGTCCATGTGCATTAGTCATATCAATACCTTTAGGTTTCTTTGGTGGCATAGGAGGAGCTTCAAAGAAGGGTATATTGGTGAAAGGAAGTAATTTCTTAGAAGCTTTAAACAATGTAGAAACAGTTGTGTTTGATAAGACTGGCACATTGACAAAAGGAGTATTTAATGTAAGTGAAATAAATCCTCAAAATGGATTTACTGAAGAAGAATTAATAGAATATGCAGCCTATGCTGAAAGCTTTTCAAATCATCCTATCGCAACTTCCATAATGAAGGAATATGGAAAAGAAGTTGATAAGGCTAAGGTTGAAAGTTATGATGAAATATCTGGTCATGGTACTAAAGTGATAGTTGATGAGAAAGGGGTACTGGCAGGTAATGTGAAATTGATGAATAAAGAGAATATAAGCTACAGAAACGTTGAATCAATTGGAACCATTGTTCATGTATCAGTAGATGGGAAATATGCTGGTAATATAGCTATTTCTGATGAGGTTAAAGATGACTCAAAAATTGCAATTGAAACTTTAAAGGCTCTTGGTGTTAAAAAGGCAGTTATGCTAACAGGAGATACAAAAAAGGCTGGTGAAAGAGTAGGTCATGAATTGGGTTTGGATGAGGTTTATTCAGAGCTGTTGCCTACTGATAAGGTAGAAAAACTGGAATCACTTGATAGTCAAAAACCCTCTAAAGGGAAACTTGTATTCATAGGTGATGGTATAAATGATGCACCGGTTCTAGCTAGAGCAGATATTGGCATAGCTATGGGAGGATTAGGTTCCGATGCAGCAATAGAAGCTGCAGATATAGTAATAATGACAGATGAGCCATCAAGAATATCCTCGGCTATTAAAATTGCTAAAAAGACACAGAAAATTGTATGGCAGAATATTGTATTTGTAATAGGTGTAAAGCTTATTTTCCTAATAATGGGTGCATTTGGAATAGCCACAATGTGGGAAGCGGTATTTGCAGATGTAGGAGTAGCGGTTATTGCAATATTGAATTCCATGAGGGCAATGAGGTGATAATGTATAATTGAGAAACATAATAAACATTAAAATTAGGCTAGTGAATGGCTACGACATATTTAGAAAGAACGCGCTTCCATTCCAAGATTCGTGAAGTATTACGACACGGGAAAAAAGTGGCTGCGAAGATCGCTATCGCTATAATACGCAACTAAACGATTTTTTCCCCTAGTCGAATACTTTATACGAATCTTTCCGAAGTCGAGCTTATCTTTCTAAATATGTCTTCACTTATTAAGATTCCTAGGGTTTAACCCGAGTTTATTTTACATAATTAACCAAAGATCCAATCTTCTCTACATAACATTCCACTACATCTCCAGATTTCAAATACTTATGTGGTGTAAATCCTATTCCTACACCTGATGGGGTTCCTGTTAGTATAATGTCACCCGCTCTTAGAGTTAGCCCTTTTGATAGGTCTGAGATTATAGTTGGTATATCGAATATTAGATTTTTGGTATTAGAGTTTTGTCTAATTTCTCCATTTATCTTACAGTTGATATCCAATTCAATTGGAAAGCTTATTTCAGATTTATCCACTATATATGGTCCCATTGGAGTAAATGTGTCCAGGCTTTTCCCTTTAAACCACTGTACATGTTTAGTTTGAATATCTCTTGCTGATATATCGTTTCCGATGGTATAACCAAATATATAATCTTCAGCATCGTCAGGAGAAATATCCTTACCGTCCTTTCCAATAATAATAGCCAATTCTACTTCATAATCAATTTTTTCAGTATAATCCTTAGGTATTATAACCTTGTCCATATGTCCTATTGCAGGATCTGTCACCTTTGTAAAGTAAATAGGATAGTCAGGAACAGCTGCTTTTCCACCAGGCAAACTCTTTACTTCCATAGCGTGGTCAGCGTAGTTCTTTCCTAGACAGAATACATTTCTGCGAGGATATGGTATTGGAGCGGTGATTTTTATGTCATCAATAGATATAGTATTATCCACACTACCGTTTAAAACATTTCCTAATTCAAGTATTATATCATCGGAATAAGTACGAATGAATTCCAATAGATTTTCGAGTACTTTTCTGTTTAGCTTTCCAAGTAATACATTCATAGGGAATACACTAATATTATCTTCATTAAAAACTCCATAACCTTCATTTCCATCATATATGTACGAAACAAACTTCATTTTATCAACTCCCCCTTATTTATATTTACTATTATCTATATGATAACATAAATATATCATAATGAAGTTCATTAATCATAAGTGTCGTAAAAATTAATAGGGGAAGGAATTGTATAAAAAAATAGCTCCAAATCGAGCTATTTTTCAGGCAGTTTCATTTGATTTTTTCTTTAATTTAGGCATATTATCATATCTACCAATTCCAAATATTATTGTTACAAACATTACTGCAAGCATTGCATATGCATATAATACATATGGGGCAACTTGTGTAGCTGAAAGTGGAATAGGGCTATCCTTTGCAAAACTTATAGTATAGATTATAGCTGGTGTCCAAGGCAATGCATATGCAAATGTATTGGACTGTGCATCTAATAAGTTTGCAGTTCTATATGGGCTGATACCATATCTTTGACTTAATGGTTTAGCAAAAGAAGCACCCACTGCTAAGATTGCTGGCGCATTTAATCCCATTAGTCCAGATAGTATTATAATCATTGCGCTTATAACGAATTCTGCACCTTGTGCAGTTCTTGCAATTTTTCCAAGTACATTTAATAGTTTTATATCACCACGGCCTGCTCTCATTATTTCTATTGAACCAAAAAGTAGAAGGGCTAAGATAATAACTTGTATCATACTAAATAATCCTGAGTAGATGACACCATCAACTGTCCTATCCATACCAGTACCGGAAACTCTGATTAAGGCCTCTTTAGCTACATTTGCAGCAGGATCTATTTGTATAAAATTAAATAACCCAGCTAATACAGCTGTAGCACCTGCCAAAACGGAACCTATGGTAGTAGCAACTATTATATCGCCTACTTTTATAGCAATCATAATAGTAATGGCAACAGGAATCAACATCACCAAGGTTTTTGGATTGTATTCAACAGCTACTTGAGATGATATGGTTCCATCATAACCTGACCCTATAATTAAAATTCCAATGATGACTATAATACCAGCTGAGATGGCATATTTAAGTCTTGATTTTACTACTCCTGGTACATCAACCCCTTGGCTAGTTGCTGAGCAGATAGTAGTATCGGATATAGGAGCAACGTTATCTCCAAATATTCCACCAGATATTATAGCTCCGGCTAATAGAGCAGGATGAGCTCCTAAAGCAATACCTGCAGGATATAAAACTCCCATACCAGTTGCTATAGTACCAAACCCAGTACCAGTTGCGGTGGCAAATATAGCACAAGCTATAAAGCTGACAATTATGAAGAAAGTTCCTTTAATTCCTATTGAAGCAGCTACTCCTGCAATACCATTTGCCAATCCTGACGAACGAAGAATTGTGGCGAAAACTCCAGCAAATATCCAACAAACTATTGGGATAATTGCTTCTCTACTTGACATCCCCTTTATGATTGTTTCAGCATATAATTTTTTATCCTTTGCAAAGAAAAAGGCAATGATTAAGGCGCTAAATGCTGGTATCCAAAGTGCTCCATTAGAAGTTGACTTCCAGATAAATGTAGTGAGTACAATCAATACTAGGAATACAACAAATGGTAAAAATGACACCCATTCATTACCATAAAACTCCAGATCTGTAGATCGTTTTTCCATAATGATACCTCCTTGAAATTGTGTGGGCAAAAACAACTTAATAGAAAGTATAAAAGTGTAATGTACGTTAAAACACTGTGTAATATCATTCATTGTGAGAAGAACCTTTCTATATAATACCATAATAATACTATAAATATGATAATAATTGATAAGTTGATGAAATAAAAACGCAATGTATCACTTAGCTAGTTCATTGTGTTGTTTTAGACTTACCTGTTAAATAATCTTCTGAATTTAATATTGTTAAAATTATAATAATTAAAGCCTAAGGCTATCATGTTATTTAGGTATATTTGTTTTTACCAAATTTAATATTAATTTATAGAAATTTTGCTAGAGCATGTGTTTTATATTGACAGCTTCTTAGAAAGACTCAATAATTTAGAAATCAAACAAATTAAATTTTCTGATATCTAATAGTTGGTTTACTTGATTGCTAAAAATGTGTAAGCCAACTATTTTTTCATATTTACAATTGTAAATATATGAAAAAATATTGAAAAAATTTTGTACAATAAACAAAAAAGCATAAAAGCATAAATAATTTATAGAAAATTGTAAATAATCACAAAATTTATTCAAATAATTCATTGTACAATATTACTAAGTTTAGTTTATAAATTTTGTAAACTTAATGTTTATTATAAAAAATAATGAAATATTCTAACTCGCGTGTTTGATTTTCAATATAGAACCTAATTATATCACATAACTGTCAACATTTTATTTAAGTTTACAAGAAGTAATCATATTAAATTTAAAGGGGGTCAAATTTATGAAAGAGTATTTACAAGTAGCAAATCAACCTATGATGTGGTTGATGGTTTTACCAGCAATTATTGTAGTATTAGCTCAGGTATTTTTTATTGCTAAAAGAGCATTTGCCACAGCTGAAGAAGTGGAAATGACAAAAGAAGAATCAAGAAAAGCATTTAGAATAGGTTTTGTATCTGGTATTGGTCCTGCTTTATCCGTATTTATAGTAATGGTAGCTATGATAGCAGTTTTAGGAGGTCCTATAACTTGGTTGAGAACAGTTATTATAGGAGCTGCATCAACGGAACTTACAGCTGCAACTTTTGGAGCTGAAGCTATGGGAGTTGAATTTGGTAGTCCTGAATATGGAATTACAGAATATGCAAATTCCATATTAGCAATGGTATTGAATGGATCAGGTTGGCTTATAATTTGTGGATTATTTACTGATAAATTGGGTGTAATACAAGATAAAATAGCTGGTGGAAATACAGCGTTATACGGCATAATAGGAAGTGCAGCAATAACTGCAGCTTTCTCATTTTTATTAAGTGATCATTTAAGAGCTGGGGGAGGGAGTGCTCTAACAGCAGTTATATCTGGACTTACAATGGTAGTAATAATGCGAATTTGTAAGAAATATCCTAAGCTAGAAGAATTAAGTTTAGGAATAGCAATGGTAATTGGAATGGCTGTTAGTGCAATTGTCTTTCCACAATAAAGAGGGGGGTTAGATAATGGAAAAAAATATAGATCAAACTTATAATCAAAAATTCACGATACCAGTAATTAGAATAGGTAGAATTTCGATGTTTATAGCAACACTTGCATGTTTTGTTCCTTCAATTTATTTAGCAATAAGATATGGTGCAAGGCCACCGATAGGTGCAATATTAGCAGGATGGGGTTTAACAGCTGCTGTATACGCTCCATTTTATTTTATTGAACCTATATCTTATTTTCCAGTTTTAGGAATTGCAGGAACCTATATGTCTTTTTTGGCTGGTGAAATAGGGAATATGAGACTTCCATGTGCAGCTGTTGCACAAAGTGTTTTAAAAGTTGAAGAAGGAACCAAAAAATCAGAATTAGTCGGCACATTGGCTATAGCTGGATCAGTTGTTACTAGTGTAATAGCAGGAACGCTTTCAGTATTTGTAGGTAGTTTCATACTTAACGTGTTACCTGCTAGTGTTCTAAGAGCATTTGATTTCGTATTGCCAGCGGTATTTGGTTCAATGTTTGCTATTAAGGCTCCTAAATTTGGTGTTTATGCATTAGCATTAGTTTTAATTCTTAAAATATTTACTCCATTACCTGTATTTGCAATATTACCACTAACTGTATTTTCAACTATTGCATTTGGAATTTTTGAACACAAGAAGAAAAATTCTAAAGGAGCTGAAAAATAGACTAATACAAGAAGGTGAATATTATTATGATCAATAATGAAGTGATTTCAGATGAAACTTTAGTAGACGAAGCGGTTAAAGTGCTAAAGGAAATGGTGAATTTTAAAACTGTTAATGAACCAGGTGATGAGAAACCATTAGCAGAATATATAAAGAAATTTTTGGACGATATTGGCCTGGAAACTGAATTGGATGATTTAGGAGACAATAGAGCTAATGTTATAGGGAGATTAAGGGGAACTGGTGAAAGAGAAACTTTGTTATTTAACGGGCATTTAGATACGGTTCCACCTGGAGATATTGAATGGCAATATAACCCATACAGCGGAGATATAGTTGATGGGAAAGTCTATGGAAGAGGCACAGCAGATATGAAAGGTGGATTAGCTGCTATGCTCATAGCTCTTAAGACTATAAAGAATTCTGGATTAGAGCTGAAAGGAGATTTCGTATATTCTGCAACTGCAGGAGAGGAAACTGTTAGTATAGGTGCAGTTAAATTTGTAAATGATGGTGGATTAGATGATATTGGTGCAATAATCATAGGTGAACCTAGTTCTGAAAAAATTAATATAGCTGAAAAAGGTGCCTTTTGGATAGAAATAACTACTTATGGGCAGACAGCACATGGAGCGTTTCCGGGAAAAGGAGTAAATGCAGTTGTTTACATGAATTATTTAGTATCTAAGCTATTAAAGTATAAATTTAAATATGAGAAAAATGAAATTGTAGGACATCCAACGATGAATATCTCAACGATTCATGGCGGTGTTAAAACTAATGTAGTACCAGATAAGTGTAGTATTACTATAGATATGAGAACTGTACCAGGTATGGAACATGATGAAATAATAGCAGATTTTGAGAAGATTATTAATAAGTTATCAACTGAAATAAGTGGTTTCAAAGCTGATATTAAGGTATTGAATAACAGAAAAGCAGTAGAGACTAACAGTGATCATCCTTTTGTAAAACTTGCTGAAGACACATATAAAGAAGTATTTGGTAAGTATATAAAAGCAACAGGGGTAAGCTTTTATACAGATGCCTCGATATTTTTACCAGCTAAGCAAGTCCCTTGTATATTCTATGGTCCTGGTGATTCGAATATGGCTCATCAACCAAATGAATATATTACAATTGATAGCTTAGAAAACGCAATAAAGTATTATGTTGGGTTAATTGAGAATTATTTGGTAAGATAGGAGGGAATCTAATGGATGTTATTAAAAAAGCTAAAGGTGTTGAAGAATATATAATAAAATGTAGGAGAGATTTACATCAGATACCTGAACTTGGATTGAATTTGCCCAAGACTTCTGCATATGTTGCAAGCGAGATTAGAAGTATGAGTATTGAATTTAGGGAAAATGTAGCAGGTTCTGGAGTAGTAGGATTAATAAAGGGTAGTAAAGATGGTAAAACTATAGCTTTAAGAGCTGACATGGATGCTTTACCAATTAAAGAGGAAACTGGTTTATCTTTCGCATCACAAAATGATAATATGCATGCTTGTGGACATGATGCTCATACGGCTATACTATTAGGAGTTGCTAAAGTACTTAGTGAAAATAAGGATGAAATATATGGAAATGTAAAGCTTATATTTCAGCCAGCTGAAGAAAGTCCTGGTGGAGCTAAACCAATGTTAGAAGCTGGGGCGTTTGAAAATCCTAAAGTAGATGCAGTTTTAGGTCTTCACGTTGGGAATTTAATAAATACCGTTACTAAAAACGGGTCTATAGGGGTATGCTATAGTAATATGATGGCTTGCCTAGATAGCTTTAAAGTTAAGCTTATAGGAAAAGGTTGTCACGGCGCATATCCTCAAAGTGGCGTGGATCCTGTAGTTGTCGTAAGTCACTACTTAACAGTTATTCAAACCATAATAAGTAGAGAACTGGCAGGAACAGATAGTGCTGTTATTACAGTGGGAAAAATAAATGGAGGGCAAGCGTATAATATTATACCCAACAGTGTGGAATTAGAAGGAACTGTAAGAGCAGTAGACCAGAATATAAGAGAATATATTGCCAGGAGACTTGAGGAGATAGCCAAGGATTTATCGAAGACCATGAGAGGAACTTGCGAATTTAGTTATAATTTTGGATATCCTCCGTTGGTAAATGACGAGGAATTTACAAAGTATTTTGTAGAATCTGCTAAGAAAATTGTTCCTAGGGAAGATATTATTGAACTGAAGAAACCATCCATGGGTGGAGAAGATTTTTCATATTATTTGAAACAGGTACCAGGAACCTTTATATTTATGGATACTCCAATGGCAATAGATGGCCACGTTTATCCAAATCATAATCCAAAGTTTGCTATTGATGAATCCCAGCTATTTAAAGGAGCAGCTTTGTTAATACAAGGAGCATTGGATTATTTAGAATAGATTCCAGAGATTAAAAACAACCTTTATTATATAATAGAGGTTGTTTTTAATATTATACTATAATTATCTTATAGCGAGGGGTGCATATGGATGGGTGTTAGTATTAATGAAATATTACGGTCAAGATTTTTTAAGGATTACTATTTAATCGCAGGAACAAGTGATATGAATATAAGCATACAAGGCGTAGTACTATTTGATGCTCCAGACGGCTATAAATGGATGAAAGGAGGGGAGTTTGTATTAACTACTGGGTATTTTTTTAAGGATAATATTGAACATTTTAAAGAAGTTATTAAGTTTTTAAATAGTAAAGGCAATTGCGCTCTAGGAATTAAAAAGGATAGATTTTTAAAAGAAATTCCTGAAGAAATAGTGAATTTATGTAATAAAATAGCTTTTCCACTAATTAATATACCTTATGAAGTAGCATGGATTGATATAATAAATGCGATTAATTCTATTGTTATGAATAGATTTATTATTCGAATAAACGAAGTAAATTATATGAGTCAACATTTCACGAGCAATAATTTTTATAAAAAGATTGAAAATATAATGATATGCTTATCTAAAGAAGTGAATTGTCCGATTTCAATAATAGATACCATAGATAATAAATTAATTATTTACCCTACTGACTTTAAGTCAAAAAAAGAATTAAAAGTTTTGCTGGGAAATGTATTATCCAATTATCAAAAAGAATTGTTGAGTGAGCAATTAAATATTTACCGTATTACTGATATGAGTAATAAAAAATCTTGGATTGAAATGGATATAAAAATTAACAGTTCATCTGTATCGAAACTGATAGTATGGGAAAAAAATAGGAAAATAGATTACTATGATATGTTTGCATTAGAATTAAGTTATTCATTGATTATGGAAGTATATGAGCAAATCTATGTTATGAATTCATTTGAAAAATTGTATTATGATGATCTTATTAAATCGTTAGTTAATGGAACTATAGATTGTAAGTGGGAGCTCATTAGAGCAAAAAAGAAAATTCATAATTTCAGATTGAATATTGATAGCAAGTTCATATGCTTAATTTTAAAACTAGAGGAGAAAAACCTATCTTTTTATTCAATAAGAGAAAAAATATATGGTAACTTATTGTTAAAAATTCCAAAGAATGAAGCTATATTTGGTATTGTAGATGATAATATTTTAGTGATTATTAAAGATGTATCGAAGTATAAAAGTGATGCAGTGAAAAATGTTCAGAAAGAGTTTAGGGAATTGCTAGAAAAAACAGGAGATCAATTTAAATTAAAAAATATAAAAGTAGGTATAGGTGATATAACAGATGATATCTGTTCGATAAAGAGAAGTTATATTGAGGCTTTAAAAGCTATAGAAGTAGGAAAGTATATTTATCCAGACAAAAGGATAATTAGTTTCGAAGATCTAGGACTATTTGGGTTATTTAGAATAGAAAACATTCAACGTAAGAATTTTGAAAACACCTTGAAGACAATTTATCCTATATTTAAAGAAAGTAATTGGGAAGAGCTATTAACAACTCTAAAGGTATATTTGGAAAGTGCATCTAATAGCAATGTTACTGCAGAAAAACTATTTGTCCATAGCAATACAGTTAGATATAGAATCTCCAAAATTAAAGAATTATGCAATGTAGATCTGGAGGATTCCACAGAAAGATTGAAAATGGAGATAACTTTGAAGTTTATTGAGGTTCTAAAAAAGGAATTTAAAAGTGGAAATTATACTTTATAATTTCAATCACTAGATATTACTTTAGAAATCTAGTGCTGATTAGAAATTTAAATGAACTATAAGGGAAGATTTTCCACATATTTACTGTGTTTACAGCCAAAAAATAGTTTCCATAATAAAAATTTTATTATATAATATGTATTATATTTTTTATTAGAAGGGAAGTTATTTATGCAGAAAATACTAGATACTAGAGATGAACAAATAAGATGTATTAAAAGAATAATAGAAGAAAAGAACGTTAGATTTATTGTTTTACAATTAGCGGATATATTAGGATCTGTAAAGAGTACTACATTGCCAGTAAATCAGATCGATAAGATATTAAATAATGAGATTATGTTTGATGGATCATCAATAGATGGATTTACACGTATAGAAGAATCGGATATGTATCTCTATCCAGATCTATCAACATTCGTTTTGTTTCCATGGCCAACTCACAATGGATATACAGTAGCTAGAATGATATGTGATGTATACACTCCTAATGGAGAACCTTTTGAGGGATGTCCTAGAAATGTACTTAAAAAAGCATTGAAAAAAGCGTGTGATATGGGATATACATTTTATGTAGGGCCTGAACCTGAGTTTTATATGTTTAATGTAGACGAAAAGGGAAATCCTGTACTGGAGAATAATGACAAAGCGGGATATTTTGATATGGCTCCAATGGACAAGGGTGAAAGTGTACGAGAGGCCATAACCATAGCATTAGAAGGTTTTGGATTTGAGGTTGAAGCTTCACATCATGAAGGTGGACCAGGTCAACATGAAATAGATTTTAAATATGCAGATGCACTTACTACTGCAGATAATATAATGACTTTTAAATATGTGGTTAAGAAAATAGCAGATGATTTTGGACTATTTGCTACCTTTATGCCAAAGCCAGTAGAAGGAATTGCAGGTTCTGGAATGCATTTAAATATGTCTTTGTTTGAAGGTAAAGAAAACATATTCTATGATAAAAATAAAGAGAATGGTCTAAGTGATGAAGCTATGTATTTTATCGGTGGATTATTAAAAAATGCCAAAGGATTTGCAGCTATTACAAATCCACTAATAAATTCTTATAAAAGGTTGACAAATGGATTCGAAGCTCCAGTAAATATAGCTTGGTCGGAAAAGAATAGGAGTCCTCTTGTAAGGGTACCAGCCAAAAGAGGATTAAGTACAAGAGTTGAGCTAAGAAATCCAGACCCATCCTGTAACCCCTATTTAGCTCTTGCTATAGCTTTAACTGCAGGACTTGATGGAATTGCAAACAAGATAGTTCCACCACAGCCTATTAATAGGAATATTTATGAAATGGGTTTCGAAGAAAGACAACAAAATCATATTGAATCCTTACCTAAGAATATATATGAAGCATTGATGGAATTATCCAGTAATGATTTGATAAAAGGAGCTTTGGGGAGTCATATAACAAATAAATTTACTACCGCTAAATTTGAGGAATGGAAAGATTACACAATGAAAGTTCATGAATGGGAGATAGATCAATATTTAAGAGCATATTAAATGGAAAAGTGAAATTAAAAGCAAGGTAATTACCTTGCTTTTAATTTTTATCTATATTGATGATTCGATTTCAGTTAAATCAGAAATACAATGAGGACATTTTGTAGCGTCAATATGAACTTCTGAATAACAATAAGGACATTTTTTTGTAGTAGGTTCTGCAACTGGTGCAGGTTTTCTCAATTTATTTATCCATTTAATTATTATGAATACAACGAAGGCCATTATTAGGAAGTTCAAAACTCCAGAAATAAATGTACCGTAATTTAATGTGGCTACATTAGCTTTCTGCGCAGCTTCTATTGTTGCATATTTTTTCCCATCTAATGCAATGAATAATTTACTAAAATCAATGCGTTTTGTAAATATGCTAAGTATTGGCATGACAATATCATTAACCAATGAATTAACTATTCCATTAAACGCACCACCTATAATAATACCCACTGCCATATCGATCATATTGCCTTTCAATGCGAAATTTTTAAATTCTTTTAACATAGTTTCCTCCATTTTATTTATACCGATAGCCTCTTGTATTGGTATTAAATCGCTATCTTGATAGTATCAAAAATTTATAATGTATATTCATTATAATACATTTTTTTCGTTATATAAATAGACAATCATTACTAGTATTTTAAAATTAATAAAACAGGTTTATAGGATGGATTAGTAGAATTGCAACAAACAAAGACCATAGATTGGAAAAGGAAAGAAGAAAGTAGAGAGAAGATTCATGAAGTAATAGTAGACGAATTAGAGTAGCTTAAAATCAATTATATTATTTGTTGGCATAATTATATGAATATAGTTGAAGTCAGTGGGTATCAATAAAATGATTAAAATTAGATGTACTAATTATATGAAAGGAGATATAATAATGGTTGAGAAGAGAACTGGCTTAGTAACTATGGGAGGCAATCATGTAACTCTTATAGGCAAAGAAATTAAGGTAGGAGATGAAGCACCAGATTTCACTGTACTTAATGGGGATTTAGAAGAATATTCTTTAAAGGATATAGGAGATAAAATAAAGATAATTAGTGTAGTCCCATCATTGGATACAGGAGTATGTGAGATGCAAACTATGCGATTTAACGAGGAAGCTTCACAATTAGAAGATGTTGTCATACTAACTATGAGTGTAGATTTACCTTTTGCACAGAAAAGATTCTGCAGTACTCATAGCATAGATAAGGTCATTACATTATCTGATCATAGAGATCTTTCCTTTGGTATGAATTACGGATTTGTTATGGAAGAGCTAAGGCTTCTGAGCAGAGGTATAGTAATTCTAGATAGAGATAATGTGGTACGATATGTTGAGTACGTAAAGGAAGTTGGAACACATCCAAATTATGATAAGGTAATAGAAGAAGCAAAAGAGCTTGTATAATGCAATGATGATGAAATGAAGACGAGGGTTATCAGAATTAACAGAGCAAGTTGCCATATCTAGTGATGGCGATAAATTTAGTATAAAATAATTATTGGAATATCAAAGAAGTTTACTTTATAAAAGAATCTGTATGATTTGAGAAAAGATAAAAAATACCCTGCTATTAATAGCAGGGTATTTTTTATGTACGGTTCAAACCAATAAGCAATACGATACAATTATATTTTTTAACAAAAGCGTATTGACAGAACCAATACATTTTAGATACAATAAATATAAAGTATAAAGTGTATCTATAAAAATAAAGGGGGAGGAATATGATGAAAGATATAACATGTGAATTAAATAGCAAGCTTAAAGGTGGAGTAATAATGGATGTGGTTAATGCTGAACAGGCTAGAATTGCTGAAAAGGCTGGTGCAGTATCTGTTATGGCGTTGGAAAGAGTCCCAGCGGATATCAGAAAAGAAGGTGGAGTAGCTAGGATGTCAGATCCAAAGTTGATAGAGGAAATATTAAATGAGGTTTCTATTCCTGTAATGGCAAAAGTAAGAATTGGACATTTTGTCGAGGCACAAATTTTAGAATCAATTGGAGTTCATTACATAGATGAAAGCGAGGTATTAACTCCAGCTGATGATGATTTCCATATAGATAAGGGAAAATTTAGCACACCATTTGTTTGTGGAGCAAGAAATTTAGGAGAGGCATTGAGACGTATTAGAGAAGGAGCTTCCATGATAAGGACTAAAGGAGAAGCTGGAACGGGGAATGTAGTTGAAGCAGTAAGACATATGAGAACTGTTATGTCACAAATTAGAAGACTTGAGAATATGCCTAAAGAAGAACTAATGACTGTTGCAAAGGAAATGGCAGCGCCTTATGAATTGATACTATATGTAACTGAAAATGGGAAATTACCAGTATTAAATTTTGCAGCAGGAGGAATAGCCACACCGGCAGATGCTGCTTTGATGATGCAGCTAGGTTGTGATGGTGTTTTTGTAGGTTCAGGTATATTCAAATCTAAAAATCCAGAGAAAAGGGCAAAAGCCATAGTTGAAGCCGTTAAAAATTATGATAATTCAAAGGTATTAGCAGAGGTATCAAGAGATTTAGATAAAGCAATGACAGGCATAGAGATTGATCAGCTGCCAGAGGAAAATTTATTTGCAAAAAGGTAATAAACCAAAAGTGTTAAACTTTGTAGGGAATCCAACAATTAGGATATAGTTCATTTATAGCTATATGAAAAGCATATCTTAAATATTATAGTAAAATTTAATATTTAGAGGTATGCTTTTTTTAATTTGGAATAATCCTTTCTTTATTATATAATTAATGAGAAATGATAATTAGGAAGGTGTGAATTGATGGACTACCTAAAGGGTTTAAATGATAGACAAAGAGAAGCCGTTCTTCATGAGGGAGGGCCTTTATTAATTTTAGCAGGAGCAGGATCAGGGAAAACTAGAGTATTGACTCATAAAATAGCGTATTTAATCGAAGAAAGAAGGATTTTCCCTGGAAATATATTGGCGATAACCTTTACCAATAAGGCAGCAAACGAAATGAAGGATAGAATTGGCAATTTATTGGATAATAATGTAGAAGATATATGGATGGGTACTTTTCACTCCGTATGTGTAAGGATACTCAGACGTGATATAAATAGAATTGGATTTGAAAGAAGCTTTTCAATATATGATAGAGATGATCAGATAACACTTATGAAAGAATGTATAAAAGAAAGAAATCTAAACAAGGAAATGTATAAGGAAAGGTCTGTTCTTAGTAAAATTAGTGAATTAAAGGACAGCATGGTACATTCAGATACATATATAAATGAGAATTATAGTGATTATTACTTAAGAAATATTGGTGAGTTATATGCTCTATATGAGAAAAAACTTAAAAGCAATAATGCATTAGATTTCGATGACTTGATTATTAAAACTGTAGAGCTATTTAGGACAAACCCAGAAGTATTAGACTATTATCAAAAGAAATTTAAATATGTATTTGTAGATGAGTTTCAAGATACTAATAAGACTCAGTATGAGTTGGTTAGGTTGATAACAAGCAAACACAAGAATATATGTGTAGTAGGGGATGAGGACCAATCAATCTTTGGTTGGAGAGGAGCAGATATAACTAATATCTTAAACTTTGAAAAGGATTTTTCAAGTAGTAAAATTATTAAATTAGAGCAAAACTACAGATCTACTAAAAAGATACTAAAGGTAGCAAACCATGTCATAAAGAATAACTTTGATAGAAAAGATAAGAACCTATGGACTGATAATGAGGAAGGAAGTCAGGTAGTAGTTGAGAATCTATTAGATGCACAAGATGAGGCCTATTTTGTAGCTAATAAAATTGAAAAGTTAGTAAGTGATGGCTATGAACTTTCGGATTTTGCGATACTTTATAGAACCAATGCTCAATCAAGATCTTTTGAAGAATCATTTATGAGGAGAAATATACCATATAAATTAGTTGGTGGATTGAGATTTTATGATAGAAAAGAGATAAAGGATATAATGGCATATCTAAAGATGATTCAAAATCCAGCTGATGATATTTCCTTAAAAAGGATTATAAATGTTCCTAAAAGAGGAATAGGTAAAGCTACTATAGAAAAGATTGAAGAATATGCAAATCAAATTGATGAGAATATGTATAGTGTATTATTAGAAATAGATAACATACCAAAACTATCAACAAGAGCAAAGAATAATATAAAAACTTTTGTGGATATAATAAACAAGTTTATGGCTATGAGTGAGGTAGTGAGTGTAAATGAATTTATTGAAAAGATAGTTTACGGTATAGGCTATATTAAACAATTAGAAGATGAAGGAAGCATTGAGTCTCAAACTAGACTGGAAAATATAAAAGAATTTATATCTGTAGCAGTAGATTTTGAAGTCAATAATCCAGATGGGACACTAGAGGATTTTCTTGCCAATGTATCTCTACTTTCTGATGTTGATAAGACAGAAGATGTTGATAATTCAATAACTCTATTGACAATACATTCCGCGAAGGGACTAGAGTTTCCTGTTGTATTCTTAGTAGGTATGGAGGAAGGA
Source organism: Schnuerera sp. xch1 (assembly GCF_019931165.1). GTDB lineage: Bacteria > Bacillota > Clostridia > Tissierellales > Tepidimicrobiaceae > JAIOUP01. Next base: position 13,664 of record NZ_JAIOUP010000013.1, on the reverse strand, counting down.
TTATTCCCAATATCTAGGGCTATAGATAATGAATCGGAACTGGAAGAGGAGAGAAGGTTATGTTATGTAGCTATAACTAGAGCCGAAAAGTTACTGTTTATAACTCATTCAAAGATAAGAACTATATATGGTAAGACTGAGTATTCATATCCATCACGTTTTTTAAAGGAAATGCCGAAGGATTTGATAGAACCTTCTATTAGCAATGGGAAATCCATTAATAGAACAAAAGAAAAGGATGATGAAAGATTGGTTAATTTTGTGGATTATTCTAAAAAGGCTAAGCCTACTATTAATAGACCAATGCCAAAACAAAATGTGAACAGTTCAGAAGTGAAAGTAGGAATAAAGGTTAGCCATAAAAAATGGGGTATAGGAACCATAGTACAAGTAAAGGATAAAGATAACGATAAAGAAATAGTAATTGCATTTGATAAAGTAGGACTAAAGAGACTACTATTATCAATTGCTCCTATAGAAATAATGAAAGGATAGTAGTGTTATGGATAAGATGAAAAGAATGGAAGAACTTATACACACTATAAATGAGTTAAATTATTACTATTATACTTTGGATAATCCTAAGGTAAGTGATAAGGAATATGATGTTCTTTATGATGAACTAGTTAAATTGGAAAAGGAGACAGGCGTAGTTAAGGAATATTCTCCTACTCAACGAGTTGGAGGAGAAATACTAGATAAGTTTGAAAAACATGTTCATATAGGTAGGCTTTTAAGCTTGGATAAAAGCCAAGATTATGGTAATTTGAGAAATTGGGACACTAGAGTAAGACGAATGATTGCGGATTACAATAAGCATCATGATGATAAATTACCTTCTCCAACTTATATAGTAGAGTATAAGTTTGATGGACTTACAATTAATTTAACCTATAGAAATGGAGTGTTAGTACAAGGTACGACCAGAGGTAATGGAACTATAGGGGAAGCTATTTTACCACAGATAAAGACTATTAAAAATATCCCTTTGAGTATTAACTATAAAGGAACTATGGAAATACAAGGAGAGGGACTGATGCCACTATCGGCTTTCAAGGAATACAATAAAACAGCAGATGGACCATTGAAGAATGCACGAAATGCAGCTGCAGGAGCATTAAGGAACTTGAATCCTAAAATTACATCTAGTAGAAATCTAGTAGGTTATTTCTATAGCATAGGATATATCGAAGGAAAAGAATTCAAAACGCATATGGAGATGTTGGAATTTATAAGAAACAATAGACTTCCTGTATATGATTATGTAAAAGAATGTAGTTCCATAGATGAGGTTATAGAGGAAATAGAAAAGATAGATGAAGAAAGACATAAAATAGATATACTAACTGATGGAGCGGTTATTAAGATAGACGATATGAAAACTAGAGAAGTATTAGGATATACTATGAAATTTCCACGTTGGGCTATGGCCTATAAATTTGAAGCAGAAGAAGTCACAACTAAGTTAATAGGTATTCAGTGGAATGTAGGTAGAACTGGCAAGGTCACTCCTAGTTCAATACTCGAACCTGTTGAAATTGCAGGAGCTACCGTAAGAAGAGCAACTTTAAATAACTATGATGATATAAAGAGAAAAAAGGTAGCTATAGGTTCAAGGGTGTTGGTTAGAAGATCTAATGAGGTCATTCCTGAGATATTAGGAGTAGTGGACTCAGATGAAGAGGTTCAAGAAATAGAAAAACCTACTCATTGTCCTGCTTGTAATTCGGAGTTGATACAGGATGGAGTTCATATATTTTGTCCTAATTCATTATCATGTAAGCCACAATTAGTATCCAGAATAGTTCATTATTCTAGTAGAGATGCCATGAATATTGAAGGATTTAGTGAGAAAACAGCGGAAAAGCTATTTGAGGAATTGGACTTAAAGGATATACCTCAAATCTATGAGATTAAATATGAGGATTTAATAGAATTAGAAGGTTTCCAAAAAAAGAAATCTCAAAATTTAATTGAAGCTATTGAAAAAAGCAAAGATTGTAATTTGGATGCATTTATATATGCACTGGGAATACCAAATGTAGGGAAGAAAACAGCTGAAGATTTAGTTGAACATTTTAAATCTCTAGAAAATATCAAAAATGCTACATATGAAGAGCTGATGGCTATAACAGATATTGGACCTAAGATTGCTGAGAGCATAGTAGAATTTTTCCATGATGAAAGAATTCTCAATAGTATAGATAAGCTGCTGGCGGAAGGTGTTAATCCTCGCTATGAAGAAAAAGAAGTAAAAGAGTCTATATTTACTGAAAAGAACGTAGTTCTAACTGGAACAATTAAGACCTATACACGAAAGGAATTAAAGGAGATAGTAGAAGAAATGGGAGGCAATGTAACAGGTTCAGTTAGCAAGAATACTGATTATGTAATAGTAGGGGAAAATCCAGGTTCTAAATATGATAAGGCAGTGGAATTAGAAATTGAAATAATAGATGAGAAGAGACTATTGGAGATAATTGAATAATTGATTTTTCCATATGAAAAATGATAAAATGATAAGGTTAAAAGATATACCTTGATCAAGGTTAGGCTTATCTTTCTAAATATGTCTTATAAGCGTGAGAAAGGAGGGTAATAAATGGTTTCGAAAAAAGATGTAAAACATATAGCTGAATTAAGTAAGCTGGAATTCTCTGATAAAGAATTAACTTATTTTACTGAGGAATTTTCGAACATTGTAGAATATGTAGGGGAATTAAAAGGAATTGATATTGATGAAGTAGAACCTACTTATAATATAAGCTCCAAAATTCAACCTTTAAGAGAAGATAATATAAAACCAAGTTTACCTAGAGAAGAAGTACTTAAAAATGCGCCTGAAGAGCAATATGGTTATTTTAGATTGCCAAGGGTGATGGATTAGAGAGAGGTGAAAGAATGGACATTACAAGTTTAACTGCAATAGAAATGAGAGAAAATCTTTTAAATAAAAAGATATCCAGTACTGAAATAATTAAGGCTCATTTTGATAAAATTGAGAAAATGGAGCAAGACATAAATGCCTTTATAACGTTAACTAAGGAAGAAGCCTTGGAGGCAGCAAATAGAGTAGATGAAAAGATAAAGAATGGAGAAGATGTAGGACTATTAGCCGGTATCCCAGTAGCAGTAAAGGACAATATAAGTACCAATGGTATTAGAACTACCTGTGGCTCTAAAATGCTTAGAGATTACATACCTCCTTATGAGGCAACGGTTATTGAAAAGATAAAAAGTGAAGATGGAATAATAGTAGGAAAGACCAATATGGATGAGTTCGCCATGGGTTCGTCTACTGAAACATCATACTTTGGACTAACTAGAAATCCTAATGATACTGAAAGAGTACCTGGAGGTTCTAGTGGAGGATCTGCTGCAGCAGTAAAAGCTGAAGAGGTGCCTTTGGCTTTAGGAACGGATACTGGTGGTTCTATAAGACAACCTGCAAGTTTTTGTGGAGTTGTAGGGATTAAGCCTACATATGGTTTAGTATCCAGATATGGAGTAATACCTATGGCAAATTCACTAGATCAAGTAGGACCTTTTGGAAGAAATGTTTCAGATGCAACATTATTATTAAAAGTTGTTGCGGGATATGATGAAAGAGACTCAACATCTATGGATGTAGACATCATTGATTATTTAGCAAATATAGGTGATGATATAAAAGGCATGAAGGTGGCTATACCAAAAGAATATATTGATTTAGAAATTGATAGCAATATTAAAGATAGGTTTATAAAAGCTATTAAATTATTTGAAGATTTAGGAGCGGAAGTAGATGAAATATCATTACCAAATTTAAAATATGGATTATCAAGTTATTATATAATTTCGACCTCAGAGATTAGTTCCAATATGTCCAGGTTTGATGGTGTACGATATGGCTACAGAGCCAAAGATTATTCGAATTTGGATGAACTATACAAAAAAACTAGATCAGAAGCCTTTGGAGATGAAGTGAAGAGAAGGATAATGTTAGGAACATATTCTTTAAGTAAAGGCCATGCTGATGAATATTATAAAAAGGCACTGAAGGTAAGAACTCTAATTAAGAATGATTTTGACAAAGCATTTGAAAAATATGACATAATATTAGGGCCAACAACACCAAATTTACCTTTTAAAATGGGAGAAATAACAGATCCAATTACCATGTATAAATCTGATTTATTTACTGTAGCAACTAATCTGGCAGGAATCTGTGCATTATCCATGCCTTGTGGCTATGCAGAAGGATTGCCTGTTGGGCTACAAATAATTGGAGATAGATTCAAAGAAATAAACATATTAAAAGCTGCTTATACTTTAGAAAAGAATTTAGGGGGTGTTAGGTAATGGCATATAAAACTATAGTAGGTTTAGAGATTCACGTCGAACTTATGACTAAAACTAAAATATTCTGTAATTGTGCTAATGAATTTGGCGGAGATGCTAACACCCAATGTTGTCCTGTATGTTTAGGATTACCGGGAGCCCTTCCAGTGTTAAACAAATCAGTAGTAGAATATGCCATAAGGGCAGGATTAGCTTTCAATTCCCAAATTGCTATGAATACCATGATGGATAGAAAAAATTATTTTTATCCTGATTTGGTAAAAGGATATCAAATAAGTCAAGCAGATGTTCCTTTATGTTCAGAAGGATATATAGAGGTAGATACTGAAAACGGACTTAAGAAGATAAGGTTAATAAGAATTCACATAGAAGAAGATACCGGTAAGTCCATTCATACGGAAGCTGGTGATTCTCTATTGGATTATAATAGAGCTGGGGTTCCTTTGATTGAAATAGTTACTGAGCCTGATATAAATACAAAGGAAGAAGCCCAAGATTTTCTTGAAAAATTAAAGGCAACATTACAATATCTTGAAGTTTCAGATTGTAAAATGGAGGAAGGTTCTTTAAGGTGTGATGTCAATTTAAATGTTGTAGATACTGAAAAGGGTACAAAGACCAAAATATCTGAGCTTAAGAATTTGAATTCATTTAGTGCGGTAGGAAAAGCGATAGAATATGAAGAAAAAAGACATATTGAATTATTAGAGAAAGGGAAAAATACACGTAAGGAAACAAGAAGATGGAATGAAATGGAAAATAAAACTGTGCTCATGAGAAGTAAAGAGGAAGTCGCAGACTATAGATATGGAGCTGAGCCAGATATAGCTCCTATTAAGATAGATGAAGATTGGATTGAAGAGATAAGAAACAATCTACCAGAATTACCGGAGCATAAGAAAGCGAGATTTATGGATAAATATGATCTTCCAGAATACGATGCTGGTGTATTAACTCAATCCAAAGAACTGTCCATATTCTTTGAAGAAACTGTCAAACTATCAAAAGATCCTAAGCAGGTAAGCAACTGGATAATGGGAGATGTATTGAGAAGATTAAATGATGAAGAGATAGAAGTAGAAGATCTAAGATTTGAAGCTAAGGATTTAGCTGACCTTCTAAGGCTAATAGATGATGGTAAGATAAGCAATAATATAGGGAAGAAAGTCTTCAGGGAAATGTTTGAAACAGGCAAGAAACCAGAAACGATAGTTAAGGAAAGAGGTTTAATTCAGATTAATGATGAAGATGAGCTAAAGAAAATAGTTGAGAAGGTATTAGAGGAAAATGAACAATCCATTATAGACTATAAGAATGGTAAGGATAGAGCCCTAGGATATCTAGTAGGACAGACAATGAAAGTCACAAGAGGAAAGGCTAATCCTCAAATGGTAAATAAGATGATAAGAGATATAATAAGTGAGAAATGATGAAATCTATTCAGATTTCATCATTTTTATTATTAGGATAATCTTTAATAAACTCAATAAGTGTGTATTAAAAGTGTTTGCATTCTGATACAATATACTTGTACAATAATTAGGATATAATATTGGCAAGGAGGATTTTTATATGGAAATAGGTAAATTACCAAATGAAATTTTGAGTAAAATAGTATTTAATAATATAAAAAATAAAAGAAAGGAAGTTCTAGTAGGTGCTGCTATAGGGGAAGATAATGCAATATTAGATTTTGGAGATGAAGTTTGCATTGTATCCTCTGACCCTATAACAGGGGCTACTAAAGATATAGGCAGATTATCAATACATATATCCTGTAATGATGTATCAAGTAGTGGAGCAGAACCTATAGGAGTTCTTTTAACTATTTTAGCTCCTCCATATATAACTGAGGATGATATAGAAGTTATAATGAAAGGAGCAGGAGAAGCTTCCAAAGAATTGAATGTAGAGATTATTGGCGGACATACTGAAATTACAGACGCTGTAAATAGGGTGGTTATCTCTACTACAGTTATAGGAAAACAAAAAAAGAAAAAGATGATAAATTCAAAAGACGTTAAAGTAGGAAATAAGATACTCATGACTAAATATGCTGGCATTGAAGGAACTGCAATAATAGCAAAGGAATTGAATGATTATCTAAAAGGTAAAGTGGATGAAGAAAGAATAGTTGAAGCAAAAAATATGTATAATATGATATCTGTTGTAAAAGAAGGAGTAATATGCGGGAATATAGGAGTAAATTATATGCATGATATCACTGAAGGAGGAATATTGGGAGCTGTATGGGAAGCTGCTGTAGCGACTAATAGAGGCGTAAAAATATATAAAGACTTAATTCCTATGAAAAATGTTACTGCGGTAATATCAAACATTTTAAATATAAATCCTTACAGATTAATTTCCAGTGGTAGTATGCTTATTATTGCTGATGAAAAAAAGGTTAATATACTTGAAAGCAAATTGAAAGAAAATGGTACTAAAGTCACTGTAATAGGAGAGGTAATAGATGAAGGAATATTAATAGAGGAGGATGGAAAGATAAAGGACATAGAAGCACCATCAAGCGACGAATTATATAAAGCACTTTCCATATTATATTGAATATTACATTATTATTACAAAAATTCCATTTCATTGACATAATAGCTTATGAAATGATATAAATAATTTAGGCGTGGAATAGCACAAAAGATGATGTAGAAAGGGGCAATCAGTATGAAGAAATGGAAAGTGTTTCTATCCTTTTTGTTTATACTAATATTCATTACCTCTACTGCAATTGCAGCTAATTCTAGCAATGATATTTTGGTTAGTATCAATGGAGAAAAAGAATCAGTAAGAGAAGTACCAGTCGTTATGGATGGACAAGCAATACGCTTAGATATGCCATCTTTTATTACAAATGGTACCACTTTTGTACCTGTAAGGTTTATAGCAGAACATTATGGAGCAGAAGTTGACTGGGAACAAAGCACAAGGACAGCTACTATTACTACTGAAGATAAGAAAATAGAGTTAAGTATTAATAAGTCAGATGTATTTGTTAATGGAGAAAAGGTAGTGTTGGATAGCGCTTGGATTCCTAAACTTGTAACTTTTAATGTTGGAAATTCAAGAACTGATTCTAGAACTATGGTACCATTGAGATTTGTTTCGGAAACACTGGGATATGAAGTAGGATATGATGAAACAAATAGATTGCCATTTATCAATACTGCTAAGAATGGGGATGAAGATAAGGATGAAAACACTAATACTAGTCAAGTAACAAATGTTGTAGTAGAAAAAGGAAGTACTAATAAGCCAAAGGTAACAATACAAGGGACAGAAAAATTAAATTATTCTACATTATCATTGAAAAATCCTACTAGATTGGTTATAGACATTGAAAATGCAACATTAAATGTAAAGGATATACCTTTTGAAGATGGAATAGGTAAAATTGATGTAAATAATGGTCCAATCAAAAGGATGAGTGTATCTCAATTTTCTAAAGAGCCAAATGTAGTCAGGATAGTTCTTAATTTAACTGAAGAGGCTGATTTTGATCTAGTGTCAGGTGATGATGGCAAGTCATTAACTCTTTCTTTTGTAAACAAAGTAAAAAAGATTGAAAAGGAAGAAATAGACGGAAAGGAAGCCATAGTTATTCACAATACTAATAAAGCTGAAATAAGAACAATGAATTTAACAAATCCAGAAAGAATAGTTGTTGATTTATTGGATTCCTCATTAGAGGGTGGAAATTATTTTGAATACGACTATAGTTTAGGAGTTGTTAAAGGTGTAAGAGTATCGCAATTTGTCCCAGATAATCTTTATAAGCCTAATGATAGAATAGTAAGAATGGTATTAGATATTAAAGATGGGATTACTGATCCTGAAGTTAGTATCAATACATATGATGACAAGATGGTTATCATTCCAGAGGCTAATTTACAGGAAGCAATCGATTATTCTATGAAGGATGGTAATGGAGAAATTTCAATTAGTACAAATAAAAAAACAGATTATGATGTAAAATATAATGAAAAAGAGAAAACAATGGTAGTTGAAGTTCCATCTGATAGGTTAGATATAAAAGAGGGATTTCTAAGTATTAATGATGGTTTGGTTAATGATATAACAGTCAAAGAAGAGGACAATAAATATAAGATCATTGTATCATTTAGAAGAGGAATTGAATATACTGTTTTATCCAATTCCATGGATGATGAGATAATTTTAAACTTTAATAGTACTGAAGAAATAGAAACTTCTGATAAGACCATAGTAATTGATGCAGGGCATGGTGGACATGACCCAGGAGCAGTTCCTAATGGAGTTAAAGAGAAGGATGTAAATCTAGCAGTGGCATTGAAGCTTAATGAATCATTGCGAAATAAAGGTTATAACACCATAATGACAAGAGATGATGATAATTTCGTAGATTTAGATGAAAGAGCGAATATTGCTAATAGAAATCAAGCAGATATATTTATAAGTCTTCATTCTAATTCCATAGGTAATAGCGATATAAGTGGTATACAAGTATTATATTGTCCAGCTTTTGATTCTGAATTGAAAGAGAAAGACAATTATCCTTTATCAGATGCGCTTATGGATGAAATAATAAAGGGCACAGGAGCTGTTAATAAAGGAATACTTAAGAGACCACGCTTAGTAGTTTTAAGAAAGACAGCTATGCCTGCAGCATTAATCGAAATGGGATTTTTAACTAACTCTGAGGATGCAAAGAACTTGCAAGATGATGCTTATCAAGATATTATGGTTGATTCAATTATAAAGGGTATTGAAAGATACTTTGAAACATATTAATATATAGTATAGCGGAGACTTAGTCTCCGCTATATTTAAGTATCGGGGGGGATTTGAATGAGTGTTTTATTAGGGTATTTATTCATTTTTGTTGCAAGAGTATTAGATGTAACACTGGCAACTATTAGAATGTTGATGGTGGTACAGGGTAGAAAGATTCATGCTGCAGTTATTGGATTTTTTGAAATAATAATTTATATTACAGCATTAAACCAAGTAGTAAATAATTTGGACAATATAGGTAATTTACTAGCATATGGGTTAGGTTTTGCTTGTGGAAACTATGTAGGTATAACTTTAGAAAATAAGATTGGACTTGGAAATTTAGGAACTCAGATAATACTTAGAGATGATAACAATTCTGAATTAGTTAATTGTTTAAGAGATAGTGGATTTGGGGTTACTGTACTAGTAGGTCAAGGTAGAGAGGGTAACAGAGAAGTATTAAGTGTAGTTATTAAAAGAAAGGATTTAGGTAATCTAAAGAAGATAGTTTATGATTATGATCCTAAAGCATTTATTACCACAAATTCAATAAGTCCTATAAGTGGAGGTTATTTTTCAACTGTTAAAAAGAAATAATAATCATAGTATTGCTTATCCTCTAATATAATGTAATAAAACGTGAAGGGGGGTAAGTGATGGTAAATAAAAATAGAAGAATAATACTAATCCTATTGGTAGTATTGGTATTATGTATAATTATAATTAGTTGCAATAGAAATAAAGATGACAAAAGTTCGAGGATTTTAACTGAGGATGATGAAATTGAAATCATAAGATCAGATGAAGATTATGAATTTGAAGTAACAGATGATGAAAGCATAAGAGAAACAGTACTCTATTTTAAAGATAAGCAAGGATTACTTGTTCCTGTTATGAGAAAAATTCCATGGGAAGAAGGAATAGCTAAGCTTGCATTAAAAAATATGGTAGATAGTCCTGAATTAAGAGAAACTATTAGTTCTACTGGTTTATCTCCTATAATACCAACAGGAACTGAAATTTTAGGGATGTCTATAGATGAAGAAACTGGAATTTGCAAAGTAGATTTTTCTGAAGCAGTTTTAAACTGTGAAACGGAAAAAGATGAAGAGAATTTAATAAACGGTGTGGTCTATACATTAACCGAATTTCCAAATATAAATGAGGTCCAATTTTTAGTAGAAGGAGAAGTAGTTCCAACTTTTAAATTTGGAACTGAAACAGCTAGTTCATTTAAAAGAGAAAACATCAATTTAATAGGAGACTTAAATGAAGAAGGGTCAAAAGTAGTAGTATATTTTAAAGGGGAAAATTTTGAAGAAGAATTTCAGTATTACGTTCCAGTAACTATTCCAACTTTGGCACCAGTACCAAATATGTATACTGCTCTTGAATCTCTATTTGATGGGCCACCTATGGAATTAGGCCTTAGTTCCGATATTGCTGAGGGAGTAAACTTTCATGGAGTAGATGTTAGTGATGGAGTAGCATATGTAGATATTTCATTTGATTATGAGTATCCATCAGATGTAGATGTTGTACTCAATAATATGGCAAGAAATATTGCATTAACACTAAGTGAATTTAAAGAAATAGAGGAAGTAGAGTTACTCGTTGATGGAAAAACTCTAGAAGAGGCTGGTTTAGATGTTTACATAAATGATTCAGTACCAACCTTTGCCAATGAATATTAAGCTGTCTATAGACAGCTTATTTTTTTATTTGCAAAAATAGTTATAAATGATAAAATAAATTTGGACAATAATTAATACATCAAATATGAGGATGGAGAGACTAACAGATGAAAAGAAGAAGTTTAATACTATCCACAGGTAATCCTAATAAAGTAGAAGAGATAAAAAATATTTTAAGGAATTTACCTATAGATGTTATTTCAAAAGATAAAATAGGTTTCAAGGGTTTTGAAGTAGAAGAAGATGGAAATACTTTAGAAGAAAATGCAATAAAAAAAGCACAATCTTTAGTGGGAAAAGTAGACGGTATAATTATGGCTGATGATACTGGATTGTTTGTTGATCATTTAAATGGTGAGCCTGGAATAAATTCTGCTAGATATTCAGGTGCTAATGCTACATCTGAAAAGAATATTATAAAATTACTAAATAAATTAGAAGATGTTCCCATGGAAAAAAGAACAGCAACCTTTAAAACCGTTATTGCATTAATAACTGAAAAAGGCAATATTATTACTGTTACTGGGGAGTGTAAAGGCTATATTGGTTTTGAATTGAGAGGAAACAGTGGATTTGGCTATGATCCATTATTTATAGTAGAAGGCTATAATAAGACTTTTGCAGAACTTGGAGATATAAAAAATAAAATCAGCCATAGAGCAAAAGCATTAGATAAACTTAAGGTCGAAGTTATGAATATCCTAAAGGATGATGTATATGAAAATAGTAGTGATAAGTGATACGCATGGAAGAACAGATGAAGTTATTCATAAAGTGAAAAACATGAAAACACCAGATTTAATTGTGCATCTAGGAGATTATGTAGAAGATGGTGAAAAGATAAAGAAGGAAATTGGAGTAAGGACTGCTATCGTCAAAGGTAACGGAGACTTTTTCAATCAGGATTATGATGAAGACGAGATAGTAGAAGTAATGGGTAAAAGGATGCTTTTGACTCATGGACATAAGTATGAAGTTCGATATGGCACAAATAACTTACTATATAGAGCAGAGGAATTAAATGTAGATATAGTACTATTTGGGCATACCCATATACCCGTTATATTTGAAGAGTCGGGTATAATAATAATGAACCCTGGGAGCCCTTCTATACCTAGAGGTTATAAGAGAAGAAAGACACTTGGAATCATAGAAATTAAAGAAAAAATCAAGGCAAAAATAATAGAAATTGATGATTAAAAAACCAAAATAGCTATTGACAACATTAAGAATACCTGCTATAATCTTATATTGTCAGCAAGATTCGCATGAAAAGTAATGCGGGTGTAGCTTAATGGTAAAGCGCTGGCTTCCCAAGCCAGTAACGAGGGTTCGATTCCCTTCATCCGCTCCAGGAATTTTCATGGTGGATATGGCCTAGCTGGTTAAGGCGCCAGATTGTGGCTCTGGAGATCGTGGGTTCGAATCCCATTATCCACCCCATTTTTTTTACTGCAAATTTGACAAATAAAACTGAAATAATTTATTATGACCCATTAGCTCAGGCGGTAGAGCACCTGACTTTTAATCAGGGTGTCCGGCGTTCGAGTCGCCGATGGGTCACCATTTTATGCGGGAGTGGCGGAATTGGCAGACGCGCTAGACTTAGGATCTAGTGTCTTATGACGTGGGGGTTCAAGTCCTCTCTCCCGCACCATAATACACAATTGGCGAAAGCCAATTTTTTTAAACTCTTTTTGTTTTGGAGAGTGAAAAGATAACTATGAAAATAATATGGATGATATGGTTGGCTTTAATACTAATTTTTATATATAACTATGTACAAATAAGTAGGTTTTATATAAATAAACCAGTTTTTCATAGCAATAAAATATCTAATGATTTGAGGATTACCCAAATATCAGATTATCATGAAAATAGTTTAATCGATAAAAACAGGCTATTAGATAAAATTTTAAATTTTAATCCTCATATAATAGTTCTAACTGGGGATATTATTGATAGTAAAACTGAAGATATTGATTCTGTCTTGATGTTAATTGAAGAGATCTATCAAATAAATAAAAGAGTGTTTTTTGTTATTGGAAATCATGAGTTAAGAAATGTTCAAAGAGATAGATTTATTTCAAAGTTAAGAGAAATTGGAGTCATTATACTGGATAATGAAAATACAGTACTAGATATTAATGAATACAATATAAATATTATAGGTTTGAGTTTTTTTGCTAGTAGAGAAGATTACAAGAAGGTCATAAAGGGAATAGATATTAAAAATTTTACTATAATATTATCCCATTCACCAAGTAGACCTATATCATATGTATCAGGTATAGAGGATTTGATACTATCAGGACATACTCATGGAGGGCAAGTAAGATTGCCTTTAATAGGTGCATTAACAGTTCCAGGTCAAGGCTTGTTACCAGAATATGATAAAGGCGTTTTTGAATTAGGAGATACTATACTATATATAGATAGTGGGCTAGGCAACAGTGTATTTCCAATTAGACTTTTTAATAGAATCCAAATAAGCAATATAACGATTAGGAATTGACAATTTAATATTTACAGCTATAATATAATTAGATGTGCACCCGTAGCTCAACTGGATAGAGTCCTTGACTTCGAATCAAGTTGTTGGGGGTTCGAGTCCCTCCGGGTGTGCCAACCTTAATATTAAGTTTATAATAAGAGTAATAAAGGGGCTGTTTCAAAATAGAAAAGCCTTAAAAGAAAAACAGGTCGAAGAGCGCTAGCTCTGATATGATACTTCCAAAGTAGACAGTCTAATTAATTAAAATTAGATTTTCTACTAGGAGGTTTTTTTATGGGAAGAAAAGTAAAGTTTTGTAAGGAAGTAAAATTACAAGCTTGCAAAGATTATGAGGAAGGTATACA
>NZ_JAIOUP010000012.1 GCF_019931165.1 Schnuerera sp. xch1 | reverse complement strand
AACCTCATCATCCATATCAAAATTATTAGTCAAATCAAAACTAAAAGTTAGTTGCATTTTTTTGATTTTTGCTTTATAATCAAATTTAGTATGGTTTTTCATAGTAGTTAAATTATACTAAAAAACAGGTCTTAGAGCTAGCGCTCTAAGACCTGTTTTACTTTTTTGGGCTTTTTATTTTGAAACACCCCTTCTTAGCTTTGATAAATGAGAACATATATTATGTTATTAATTTTATCTATAATCTAAATAATTTAACATTAAAAGTATTAAAAGAAAATTTTTTCTAAATATACAAATTTACTAGCTTTTTGTTTAAATCTTTGCTAAACTTAAATAGTTCGTTAAAAAAGATACGAATGACAATAAATATTTAGGTGCAAGGAGGATTTTATGCAAGAGCAAAATACGAAGCAATTAAGATGGTATAATTTAGCGATGATGGCTTTTGTTAGTGTTTGGGGATTTGGGAATGTAGTTAATAACTACGCTAACCAAGGCTTAACAGTTATAGTATCATGGGTACTCATTATCTCTTTATATTTTATACCTTATACATTAATGGTTGGAGAATTAGGCTCAGCTTTTAAAACAAGTAAGGCAGGAGTAAGTTCATGGATAAGAGGTACAGCAACTCCATTATTAGCTTACTTGGCGGGTTGGACGTATTGGGTAGTACATGTACCATATCTAGCACAAAAACCGCAAAATGCTTTAGTGGCTCTAAGTTGGGCAACATTCCAAGATGGAAGCCTTATGGATAAGTTTAGTACGTTAACAATACAGTTGATAACTTTAGCTATATTTTTAGCATTTGTGTGGTTAGCTTCAAAAGGTATTACATCTATTAAAAGAGTAAGTAATGTAGCTGGGATAGCTATGTTTGTAATGTCTATACTATATGTAGTTATGATGGTCGCAGCACCATCCATAAGAGAAATAGAAATAGCTACTGCTGATTGGAGTTTTAACAGTATAATGCCTAAGCTTGATTTCTCATATTTTACAACAATATCAATGTTAGTATTTGCTGTAGGTGGATGTGAAAAATTATCTCCATATGTAAACAATACGAAGAATCCAGATAGAGAATTCCCTAAAGGAATGATAGCACTAGCTATTATGGTTACTATATCAGCTATACTAGGATCAATTGCTATGGGTATGATGTTTGATTCTACAAATAGACCAGATGATTTAATGATGAATGGAGCATATTATGCATTCCAATTATTAGGCGAGTATTATGGTCTTGGGAACTTCTTTTTAATTGTATATGCTTTAACTAATTTAATATCTCAACTTTCTGTATTATTAATTTCCATAGATGCTCCACTTAAAGTTTTATTTGCTGAGTCTGATAACAGATATATACCAAAAGCCTTAACTAAAGTAAATAAACATGGAGCACCTATAAATGGATATAAGATGACTACAGTTCTCGTTGGTACACTAATAGTAGTTCCAGCACTTGGAATAGGAAATATAAACGAATTATTTAATTGGTTATTAAAGTTAAATTCTGTGGTTATGCCACTTAGATATTTGTGGGTATTTTTTGCTTACATGGGATTAAAACGTATGGCAGATAAATATAATCCAACATATAAGTTTATAAAAAACTCAAAGTTAGGGTTTGTGGCAGGTTTATGGTGTTTTGCGTTTACAGCATTTGCATGCATACTAGGTATGTTCCCTGGAGATATACCAGCCTTTACACCAGATTGGAACTTTAGAGTTATATTAAATTTTGCAACTGTATTTATTTTAATAGGATTAGGATATATACTCCCTACAATAGCAAAGAAAACAAACAAGGATTTACCAGACAAAAATGCTGGTAAAGAATATGTAACACAGGAATAAGAAGAGTAATATTATAAATTATTTAAGGGGCTGTTTCATAACTTATAAGTTTTGAAACAGCTCCATTTTATCTTTCTCTATTCGTCTCTAGCTTCACTTATACTCCATTGTTTCCAAACATTGCCTACTAAATCTGGATTAGGTTTCAGTGTCTTCTTGCCTGGATTCCATCCTGAAGGAGTAACCTCAGTTCCTTCTGACTCTCTTACTAATTGGAATGCCTTAATCTGTCTTACAGTTTCATTTACATTTCTTCCTACGGAAGGAGTAAGTACTTCAAATCCTTGTACTATTCCATCCGGATCAATTATAAATCTTCCCCTTGTTTCTACTCCACTATCTCCATCGTATATTCCATATTTTTTACCTATAGTTCCGTCTTGATCTGAGCCCATTGGGAATGGAATATCTCCGTCTACCATCTTGGATAGTTCATTATCATTCCACATCTTGTGAACATAAACACTATCCACACTTATGGATATAACTTCTACATCCAAATTCTGCAACTCTTTGTATCTATCAGCAACTGCTGACACTTCAGTAGCTCAGACAAAAGTGAAATCTCCTGGGTAGAAACATAGTAATACCCATTTTCCTTTAAATTCTGAAAGATTTAACTCAACAAATTTACCATTATGAAATGCTGGTATTGTAAAATCTGGTGCTGGTTGTCCAACTTTAATCATATTTATTTTCTCCTCCTTTATATTTCGATCCCCATCTTTTTCAATTTCTTTTATACCCTCATCTTTAGTTATTGTAGGTCTCTGACATCCTGCTTTAAATTCTTTATACAAAATAGCACCTCCTATATAGGCAAACTTAATCATTATTCTATTTATTATAGAATTTACCTATGTTAGACTTACCCATTAATAATGATTATCAAACATAATTAATAATTACTTTCAGAAAATCAACTAAGACTTCTTAGCTGATTTTTTTAACGTTAATTCGGCTTTTGTAACTTTAGATATGTATTTAACTACATTATATCCAATAAAAAATATGAAAATAGTAAAGCAAATAACAAAGGGTACATAAACATAATCTGGCCATTGTTGAAAGAATGGTCTATACTTTAGATAAAAATAATTCCCATCAACCATAGGATTTAAAAAATATACAAATATAAAATAGATTAGAAACATGCTACATGATCTTATAAAACTTTTGAAATTAGGCCTCCAATTATAAGCTATATATGCAAAGTAGGGCAATAATATCGTAATCAAGTGATTTATTACACATAAGATCCCTAAAAGATGGTATATAGGATAAATTCTTGATGGATATAGAAATGAGCCATAAGCATAAAGGCCAAAATAAAACATTGTATCAAGCACCTTTGTATTTTTAGTTATTAAAAAGTATATTCCTAACAATGATGAAATACGACATATATGGAGTGGTAATGATTCAGAAACATCGAAATCATTCTCTAAAAAATACCATGAATAGAGTAAAATCTGTTGCAGTATTGATACAACTAATATTATATTTCCAACTTTTTTTGAACTTGTTTTTACCTTCTCTCGATTTATTATAAGTACAATTAATCCAATCACTAATATTGAAATATAGATTAAATGGTTAAAATCAAAGAACGTAATAAATGCCACATCTTTACTCCACCATTGATTCATTCCATACCACTCTTCCTACCGATGTAACATATACTACAAATTCTTCTTTACAAAATATACAACTATATTTATTCATCTGTCTCTCCTCCTATGTAATATATCTATGTTATTATATCATAATAAAAATAAGTTGAAGTCAAACTTCAACTTATTTTTGCAAGTACGATAATATTCCTTTTTTTATAGCGCGAGCCAATTTCTGTTGATATTCGTCATCTTGTAAAAGCCTACGTTCTTCTGGATTGGTAATAAAACCTACTTCAACCAATACTCCTGGATATTCTGTTTCCCTTAATATAAAAAAATCTTCACATAAAATTTCACACTTTAAATTATCATCTCTAAAATAATTATAATAAAAGTTTCTATCTATAGATTCGCTAATATTTTTTGCTAATTCTTCCCCTTCGACTGAATTTGGATAATGGTATATTTTAATACCTCTGGCTGAACTTCTAGTGCTTGAATTGCAATGAATACTAATAAATACTAAAGGTTTATTATTGTTTATAATATTTCTTCTTGCATCTAAATCTTTTCTATATCTAGAAGAATTAATACTGCTTAAATCCTCTAAAGATTCATCATTTTCTCTTGTCATAATTACATGAAATCCTTCAACTAGCAATTCTTTCTTTAATTTCAAACTTACGCCTAAATTTATATCTTTCTCTAATATATCGCTTTTTTTTCCAGCTCCTCCATCTATCCCTCCATGACCTGGATCTACCACAATAATATCTTTATCTGAAAAGTTAAATATATCTAATACTTGTGAATCTCTCAATTTAAATATGGCTATTAGAAATATAACCATAAATCCTATTAATAATAGTAATCTTCTGTTCAATTTGATTGTATAAATTCTAAATTTGTTTTTCATCTTCTCACCTTGAAAACAATTATTATAAACTTGTTCTATATTACTTTTATGTAAATGAAGCTGGATATAGAATAAAAATTTAACTTTAATATATTTTAATAAAATAACAAATACTAATTTATGCATTACAAATCATCACATTGGAGGAGTATATATGAAAATAAAAAGTTACTTCCCAGATTTAAAGTCAGCAACCGAAACAGTTAGAAAACTACAATCAGAAGGAATTGGAAATGCTTATGTAGATGCAAATGACTATCACAACAGAAATAGAAATGTAAAAACAAACCCACCTGGGACTTCCTATGGAGAAAGTCTTTCAGATTTAGTTTTAAACTCTGGAAGTAATATTATAGATCCAAATGCAGCTCCATTAACTGCAGCTAATCCAATGGTAAGTGGAATGGCAGGTTTTGAAGAAATTACAGATATCAACTGTTGTGTCATTGTTGAAACAGACGACAACAATTCTAATAAGGCAAAGGATATAATAGAAAATATGGGAGGTATTTTTGAAAATCCTAATACTGATGAAATGTACTAACATAAAAAAGCGGTATACCGCTTTTTTATGTATTAATTATTATTGTGCTTCTTCTAAAGCATTTTTAACTGCCTCTTTCCAACCTTCAGAAGATTCCGTAGCTGTTGCAACTGTATCTACTTCATATGTTTGTTTTATCAATCATCTCTGTAGCTAAATCTTCTCTAAACTGTTTTAAATTTGGTCTGTCATCTTCTCCCGTCCATTCTTCATAGTCTACTTCTTCCCTTTTTTAACCCACTCTGCAACAGTTATTACACGTTTAGTTTGGTACTTCACCGCATCTTGTACATCTTCTATCATTCTCCCATGTTGATCTACAGTTACTGATGTCCCATAGGGGTTCCCACCGGATTTAAATATTGATGCATCACTAAATCCTGGTGGGACTATAATTGCTCCCCAATGAAACATGGATTTATATATGGCATGAATAGTGGTTTCCTGACCACCATGTGGGTTCTGTGCTGATGACATAGCAGATACTACTTTATTAACTAATTTACCTTCTGCCCATAATCCACCTTGCTTATCAATAAATTGCTTCATTTGCGATGCTACGTTGCCAAAACGAGTTGGTGAACTAAAAATTATGGCGTCTGCCCAATCTAAATCATCTGAAGTTGCTACTGGTATATTCTTTGTGTCTTCAGCATGTTTCTTCCATAATGGATTTGAATTAATGGCTTCTGGAGAAGCAAGTTCTTCCACCTTTAGAACTCTAACTTCAGCGTTTAAATCCCTTGCCGCTTCTTCAGCCCATTTTGCTAATTGATAGTTAGTTCCTGATGAGCTGTAATAAATAACAGCTAATCTTACATCGATCACTGAATAACTCTCCTTCCTTATAATTTTTTTATTTCTATTTGCCCTATCATCATCTATCATTCTTTCCTCTTTCGTAATTTATTAACATCTTACCCCTTCTTATACATATTAATCGTTCTTTTAAATATTATAGGAATAATTTATCAAGTTATATTATTAAAATTAAAACATTATACGTTGTAAACACTTGTTCTTTTTTATGATATAGAGTATAATTGTTACAGATAGATAATAAATGACATCTAAGGGGAATGATTATGACGGGAAAAACTCATATGGCAATAGGAATGACGATTGGATTGTCCTTATCCTTTGGACAACCTTTAGAACATCAATTAACTTTAATAGTAGCTTCTACTATTGGCGCTTTGGCTCCTGACCTAGATCATCCGAAAGGTGAATTAAATCAAAAATTATTACTGGTCAATAATAATTTCTTTAGAGCTTTATTTTATTTAACTTTGGGATCTATATTTATATATTTATATTCTCAAAAAAGCAATATTTTATTTATGCTATTAGGTATGTTTTCTTTTACTTTAGCAATATCAACTCACAGAAGCTTTACCCATAGTATAGTAGGATTAATTATTTTAGCGGCTATAATTAAGCTCATTACGATTCAATATAGCTTATCTTCCATACATTATAGTTTTACTATAGGATATGCATCCCACCTAGTATCAGACTTCTTTACTCGTAAAGGAATAAGATTATTTTATCCCATAAAAGCCAACGTATCCTCTCCATTAACATTTAAGAATAATGGATTTGGAGAAAAGACGGTGTTCGCACTATGTAGCTTATACTCCTTATGCTTGTTTTTTATGAATTTGGTTTAACAACAAAGAATCCCCATCTATAATTAATTATAGATGAGGATTCCCAACATAAACAACTAGTGAATAGTTTAAACTACTCTTTAGTTATAATTATCTACTATTAAATCTATCTAAAAAAGCTTGTAGTCTAGGTGTTTCTGGTTGATTAAATATTTTTTCAGGAGATCCTTGTTCAACTATTTTACCTTCATCAAAAAATACAACTCTATCTGCTATATCTCTTGCAAAATCCATCTCATGAGTTATGAGTAGCATGGCCATATCTCCCTCTTTGGCTATTTCCTTTATGACTTCCAATACTTCTCCTACTAATTCTGGATCCAAAGCTGAAGTAGGCTCGTCAAATATCATAATCTTTGGTTTCATAACTAGAGCACGAGCAATTGCAACTCTCTGTTTCTGTCCTCCTGAAAGATTTGCTGGATATTCTTCTAATTTGTCTGCTAATCCTACTTTGTCCAACATAGATTTAGAAAGTTCCATCGCTTTATCTTTAGAAAATCCTAAAACGGTTACAGGAGCCTCCATTACATTTTGCAAAACAGTCATATGTTTAAATAAATGAAAATGTTGAAAAACCATTCCAATATTTCCACGCATACTTCGAAGATGTTTTTCACTAGCTTTTACTAAAGTTCCATTTTTCTTCTCATGCCATAAAGGCTCACCATCTACTTCAATGACTCCAGATGTAGGTTCCTCTAATGTCATTAATAGTCTAGCAAAGGTAGTTTTCCCAGATCCACTTGGTCCAATCAGAGCTACCTTTTCTCCTTGTTCTATATCTAAATCTACTTCTTTCAAAACTTCAAGTTCATCATAAGATTTTGAAACCTTTTTATAACTAAACATTGGTTTCATAACTAAATTTCTCCTTTCAAATTTACCTATTTTTATTCAATCGCAATTCTAAACTCCGTATCAATCGAGAAGACGGATAGCTAAGCAATAAGAATAAAACTCCAACAATTGTAAAAGCTTCAAGATATCTAAATGAATTTGCACCAATTGTCTTAGCTGTTTGTAATATTTCAACTAAAGTTATTGCTGATAGTAATGGTGTCTCCTTAAACATAACTATAAGATAATTTCCCAATACAGGAATTATTGGTGGAATTGCTTGAGGCAAAATAATCTTTGTCCACGTATTTGCACGATCAAAATTCAAAGCCTTTGCTGCTTCCCACTGTCCTTCAGGTATAGCTTCAATTCCACCACGATATACTTCCGATAAATAAGTGCTATAATGCATACCTAATCCTATTACTCCTGCAGTAAATGGTTCAAGTGCTACTCCATACTGAGGAAATACATAAAATATAAAGTATAATTGTACTAAAAGAGGCGTATTTCTTACAAAATCAATAAATTTCCTCGTAATCATAGCTATAGATTTTATTCTTACCCTACTCAACATGGTTAGAATCAATCCTAATATTAAGGCAAAGAAGAAAGATGTAACAGTTGCTAATACCGTAATCTTCAAAGCAGATAAAATTTCAGGAAGTATAGAAATAGTAAAATTCCAATCCCACATATCAATACCTCCCAACTGTCAATCTATTTTCTAGCCATCGAATTCCCTTAGTCATAGGCCATGCAATTAGATAATACATTATCAGAAGTATACCAAATATTTTAGTAGTTTCTAATGTTGAAGCATTTAACACATTGGCCTGATATGTTAAATCCGCTAAAGTAATTAATGAAACTAAGGCAGTTCCCTTAAGCAGCTCTATCTGTAAATTGCCAAAGCCAGGCAACATCATTACAAAAGCTTGAGGCATTATAATTCTCCACATTCTCTGAAAACGGGTCATATTTAATGCTATTCCTGCCTCATTTTGACCTTCAGGAACTGACAATATGGAACTTCTAACTATTTCGGAACCATAGGCTCCTGAATTTAGTCCCAAGGCTAAAATTCCAGCAGCCATAGCAGGCAACCTAATTCCCAATATTGGCAAAGCAAAATAGATCCAAAAAAGTTGCACTAAAAGTGAAGTCCCCCGAATTACTTCTACATATATAGCGGATATAGTCCTTACTATTTTATACTTTGATAAACGACCAAGCCCTGCAACAAACGCAAGAACAAAACCAAGGATCATCGATAAAACAGTAAGTACTAAAGTAACTTCAAGTCCTTTTAAAAGAGCATATATTAAGTCCAGTGTACTCACTCATTACACTTCCTTTCGTTAACAATTTTCTATCTGTTTAATATCTCTTCAGTTGTCACATCTCCAGGAAGCTCATCTTCAGTAAATCCAAATTCTTTTATTATTTCTAACAGTTCTCCTGAATCTTTAAGTTTTTGTAATTCTTTATTAAAAGCCTCTACAAAATCCTGGTCTTCATGACGAAATGCAGTTGCACCATAATCTTTAATACTTTCACCATCAATTACTGGTGGTGTAAAATTCTCAACACGTTCAATATTCGGATCATCTGCAGTATCAAGAGTTGATTGTAATGATGGTCCTGTCGCAGTTATTGCATCTACACGGCCCGACTGTAATGCTGATAAAGCTGAAGGCATATCTGGTACCGTAGTGATACGCTCTTCTTCCACACCTGATTCTATCAGATATTTATACTCGATGGCTCCTCCAGGTACAGCAATTGTAGCTGTATCATGATTAGCGATATCTTCATAGCTATTTAACCCTAAAGGATTTCCCTTCTTAACTCCTAAGGCAACCCCTACTGAATATTCAGGATTTGCAAAAGCTACCTGTTTTGCCCTATCGGGTTTTATATACATTCCTGCTGTAATCATGTCAAATCTTTTTGCCTGTAAACCTGGTACTAATGATCCAAACTCAGTAAGTTCACCACGCATTTCTTCTATTCCTAAGTTTTTTAGGACAGCTCTCGCAACTTCAACTGATTCGCCAGTCAACTCTCCGTCAGCTGTTTGATAAGCATAAGGTTTTTCATTTGCAAAACCTACAGTTACGTAGCCTTGTCTTTTAGCTTTTTCCAATGTACTTTCATCACTTGCCCCTAAGTTCCCACATGATGACAACGTAAATAGACTTATTACTAATATCGTTATTAATAAAATTTTAGATTTTTTCAATTTAATTTTTATCATTCTTATTTATTTTCCTCCTTATTTAATATAGGTATTGTACAACTTTTCCATACCATCATCTTAATAAGATAATAATTGTATAGGTAGAAATTATAGTTTTCTCTTTGAAACCTAGTCTTCCCAAGTAATGGTTATTCTTATTCTTTGTATATATAGTTTCTAATAGGAACCTATAATTACTTACAAAAAACTAAAAAGGGACTTTTGATAAAGTCCCAAAGGAATTAAGCATCTATATTCTACCTATATTTTACAATAAATAAAATATTCAACACGCAAATTAAAATAATTTTAATTAATTATTTGTTTCACACGCTTCTGAGGTTAGCTGACGGATTCGGATTTGAAACTACCCTACACTTATATATAAGCGATTCACCCCAACAAATTGGTTCCCCCAGTTTCCTTTTGGGAAATTGAGCAAATAATTATTTACTAATTCTTTTACTAGGTAATGGTAACATAATTCTTTTTACAAGTCAAATATTATATCAAAATTAACTGAATATAATATTTATAATAAAAATTGAAAATGTGATGATATAGCTTCTATATTATTTCCCTTATACATTCTACTACATAATCTATATCTTCTTTACTAACATCTTTATTGGTTACAAATCGTATTGTATTTCCTTCGCCAGAGTTAGTTTTTATTCCTTTTTCTAATAGCTTTTCAGCAAATTCTTGAAAATCGAAGTCTTCTCTATTTACTTTACAAAATACCATATTTATTTGGACCCTATCCATATCTACTGAAAATCCTTTAATCTTGTTTAACTTAGTAGCTAAGTATTTGGCATTGTCATGGTCTCCTTGAAGTCTATCTACCATCTTTTCTATGGATATAATTCCACAAGATGCTAAAACCCCTGCTTGTCTCAACCCTCCACCTAATAGCTTTCTCATCCTTCTTGCTTTTTTAATGAATTCTTTTGAACCACATAAAAGAGACCCAACTGGTGAAGATAATCCTTTTGATATACAAAATGTTACTGAATCAGTATATTGGGCGATTTTCTTTGCAGGAACATTTAAATATGTAGCTGCATTGAATAATCTCGCTCCATCGAGATGAACAGGGATATTGTTTTTATGTGCCGTTTGGTATAATTCCTTCATTTCCTCCAATGAAACTACAGTACCATTTGCCAATGCATTTTCTAAACACAATAATCCTGTATCAGGATAATGTACATTTTCTGTTCTAATTTTGCTTAGAACATCTTCTTTATAAATCTTTGTATCCGGATTATCCACTATTGCATAGCTTACCCCTGAAAGTCTTGCTGCAGCACCTACCTCGTTTTGAACTATGTGGCTATTTGAACCAACTATAATCTCATCTCCCATTTTAGTATGAGACATAATTGCAATTTGATTCCCCATAGTCCCTGAAACCACAAATAATGCTGCCTCTTTTCCTACTTCTTTTGCAGCTAATTCTTCTAATCTGTTTATTGTGGGATCATCTTCATATACATCATCCCCAACTTCTGCATCATGCATAGCCTGTCTCATTTCATCTGTTGGTTGGGTTACAGTATCACTTCTCAAGTCTATATATTTCAAAAATGTTCCCTCCTTCAGTTTTATATTAATTCAATCTTTACTTGAGATTTGAAATTTAACTTATTATTTTCATTAACACCTTCAATATATATTAAATTTGAATCAATTTCTGACATATCTTTATAAAGAGTTATTGTGTCTCCAGGTGAAGCTTCATTACTATAGTTCACCTCAATCGATTTGATACTATGTCTTTTATGTTCATGTAAACTAAAACAATCCATTATAAAATCAACATATCTTGAATTATTTAAATGTTCATTAACATCTATATCACTATATCTTACTGTTCTTTTATATACCATGCCTAGTTTTCCTTTTGGTTTAAGTTTCCCCAATTTACAATCTATTGCTCTCTTATTTACTATTGATGGATATCCATTATAGATTGCCTTTGTTTTCTCTAATCTCCTGGTTTTTATATCGATAATAACCCAAGTTGAAACAGCTTTAGCTAATATATTCCCTTGAGAATCTTTTACCATAAAATCTCTCATAAATTCTACTTTATTAGGTTCTTGAGGCCAAGTGTCTATAATAATTTTCTCTTTCCATAAAGGATATCTAACAATGTCAACTCTCATTCTAACTAATACCCACAAGACCCCATACTTCTCTTGTAATGTATTCAATCCCATCCCAAGGTTCTCCGCATGTAAGCCTGCAATGTCCTGAAAGAATTGAAATAAAGAGCTTAGTTTTAGTTTTCCTTTGAAGTCAATATGATTAACATCTACTTCATAATCTTTACTATATAACGAAACTGCCTCCATATTATCTCCCCTTTCTTATGAGAGCCTTCCTTATCTACATTAGCATATTAATTTCGTATTTTTCCATTATCAACTATTTATTTTAGTATATCATAAAAACTCACCATATTAACATCTTTTCCATCCATTCACTTCATTTATAGGTAAGGCTTTCTCGGAAAGAATCTGATAAATTACTTAACTATTCTATTTTTCTTTAATATTTTTCTCTCATATCGAGTAGCATTTTTGTTTCAGAAACAAGCTCTTTAAGCATATTTACTCCTTCTCTTGTGCTATCTTTATCAGAGGAAAGTAATGTAATAATCTTATCTATTCTTTTCTTATAATCCCTTGGTTTTATACTAAAGCCATCAATCATTCTAACAGCCTTTTTTTCATTAATACAATATTCTCCATTCAAAGCAAACAGGACTTGATTTAAACAAGAAATACTTCTGAAACAATGTCCGCATACATAATAAGCATCATCCTTATTAACATTATCATCAGCAAACATTGAGGAGAAGGAAGCTTCAAACATAAAATATCCAACTATTGCATTCTTTAAAGTTTTAGGATATGGGATGGTCTTAGATTTTAATTCTAAAATTATACCTTTCGGGTCAACTAATATTTTACATACAGAAATTTCACCCATATACATTACATTAAGATATGCATGAGGGTGTCCTGTATGATAATGAGTAGAAACTTTTCCTTCTAAACAATCATCTATAACCTGTGATACCCTTTTTATATCGCGAAATATTAAATCAACATGATATCCTTGAACTACAATCCAAGCCCCACCATTAATCCAAGAACCCCATTCTCCTAAAGATGTAACTAAGTTTTCTCTATGTTCATCATCTAATTTTGTTGCTATTCGACTTACTTTACTAATATCGAAACCTAAATTCTCATCATAATATATTCCAATATCTATGTCAGATTTTTCATGATGAGTATCTCTTGCTCTTGAACCTCCTAAAACTATACCTATAATACCTGGTATGTCTTCCAATTCGCAGCTGATTTGATTCAAAATATTTTCTACCATCATAGCAGTTCACCTCCATCTTCATTTCATTCAGATATCACTTCTTTCTCGCAGACATAAGCAGTATCATTGGTCGGCGCAGTTCATCCAACATTCCGGGTACTGTATTAAGTATATTTTCTGCAGACTCTGGTTCAACAATCCCTATTATTTCAAATCCTATTTTTATGAGACTGTTTAAATATGTAGTAAGTGTCCTGTGATATTTTATAATTTCCTCACCTAAAAATTTAGCATTACGAATACCTTCTGTAAAATAATAGTCAACTGGCCAATGCAGGATATTGCCCTTATCATCATAATACCAATCCTGGGGACCTTGGGCAGTAAAAATTGGATGTTCTACAGAAAATACAAAATCTCCATCCTTTGAAAGGCATTTATATATTTTATTTATAATATCTTCGAATGCTTGAATATAATGAAGAGCCAAAGAACTGATGACAACTTCAAACGAATTATCAGGAAAATCTATATCCTCTATTGGTATACAGATATACTCGATATTCTCATATTTCGTTTTACTTTTTGCTTCACTTAACATCTTTTGTGAAATATCAATTCCAATTACTGACTTTGCACCGTTCTCTACAGCATAGCGACAATGCCACCCAAATCCGCAGCCTAAATCTAAAACCCTTTTATTTCTAAAATCAGGTAACATATTTTTTAGTTCATGCCACTCCCCTACACCTTCAAGACCATTTTTTGAACGGCTCATATTTCTATATTTATCGAAGAAGACATCATCATCGTATTTATTTTGTTTCATTATAATCACCCGTTCACATATTCTTCTCTAAGATAAAATAAAGCGTTTATATGCAATTCTCTTCCTGTATTTGTCTTAAAATTTTCCTCAATACATTTCTTTATTTCCTTTGTGCTTCAACAGCACCAATATCATGAAGTATAGCAACAATTCTAAGCAATTCTTTTTGTTCTTGGATATTTTCACCCTTCATTATATACTCTGCATTTTCCAATACTTTAAGGGTATGCTCTATTCCGAAGGGAATTTCTTTAAAGACTTCTTTCATTTCTTCAATAATTTTCTCTATAAACATAAATACCTACCAATAGCCTAAATTCAAACTTTCCAGTATGGGCATTCCCTAACACTGTATTACTTTTTAATTGCCCTTGTTGCATAAAAAGTTGGGACGTTGAATTCATGAAGTCTTCCTACACCGTTTGTATCTTGATATATATTTGTAAGGACAAAGCCTGCTTGTAATTGTTCTCCAATTTGTTCTTCAATGGTATGTGAAAACTGAATTCCCCAATCGTTTTTTATTGAATCTTCGTACAGTTGTTTATCCTTCAATGGATTAAATGGCAGTTTGTGGATTATCATTTTCTCTTCATCATCAAAAGCATAATTAATGCCATTATCCAATCCAGCCAATAAAACTCCCCCTTTTTTCAATACCCTGTAACATTCCTTCCAAACGGGGAGAACGTCCTCGATATAGCAATTAGAAACTGGATGAAAAATCAAGTCGAAAGATTCATCTTCAAAAGGAAAGGGATTTGTCATGTCTGCTTTCACTAGTTTAATCTCATAGTTTTCTCTTTCTGCAACCTCTTTTTCTTTAAACAATTGCTTTTCTGAATAATCCAGTATCGTACACTTTGCACCTAGTGCTGTAAATATAGGCATTTGCTGACCACCGCCAGATGCCAAGCCCAATATTTGAGCATTCTTCATTTCGCAAAACCAATCTTTTGGCACGGGTTTTGTAGGCGTCAATAGCACAAACCAATCATTATACCTTGCTTTTTCAAAAACCTCATGACTAATGGGTTGTCCCCATTCCCAGCCTTCTTCTACCCATTTATCAATACACTTCGAGTTAACTTCAGTATATTTTTTATCCATATAAGCCTCTCTCCTCGTTGTGAAACACTAGCAATCGTTAACTCCCTTTAATATTTTACAAGTATACAAAATCCCACCAAATGTATACCATATACCTTTATTTTACACCAGATAGTTTATAAAATCATCTACTTTCTTGTACTTTATTATTTTTTATTCAATTCACTTAACACTCTCTTAATCCCTACCACAACCTGTTTTTTGCACTCTTATAAATAATACAACTTTATTTTTTTGCAACAACTAATTAACCCCTATATCCTGCCTATTTTATTTCCTACTTTCCTTACCCCTAAATCCTTAATCCTAACTATATGTAACCCAAACAAACTCCTTCCCTTTTTCAAATAAAGTCCTTTCACTGACACCCCTAAAACCCTCGAAAATACTCACTTGTTATTCTCTCCCATTTATCCATTTAATTCCTTAATCCTTGAACCTGACCTCCTAAAGTACTTACATTTTGGAGTTTTTGGGGCAAAAAAATGAAAATAAAGTGCTTGTAGGGAGAAAGGTTTAGGGGGAAGAGTTAAGGAAAATATTATCCATTTCTCCTCTCCATTTTCTTTTTTATTCAACCTTTTAATCTATTGAGTTTATTGGGCTTGAGCCTTATCCCCTATGCCTTTTCTCTCTAAAATTTCTAATAAAAAAATATGGCCTACAGGGCTTTCCTAAACCCTAATAAACCATGTTTTCTAATAGTACTTTATTTTCTTCACTTCAGATATTTGCAAAATGAAAGAAGTTTATTTGATGTAGACAATTCATCGCTAACATCTATAACTCTCTTCTATTTTCCATAGCCTTAGATAATGTTACTTCATCAAAATACTCCAAATCTCCACCTACTGGAATTCCATGTGCTATTCGTGTGGTTTTAATTCCTAAAGGTTTTAATAGTTTTGCAATATATAAGGCTGTGGCTTCACCTTCTACAGTGGGATTGGTAGCTAATATTACTTCTTGCACTTCCCCGTCATTTAATCTATTTAAAAGTTCTTTTACCTTTATCTCATTTGGTCCTATATTTTCCATAGGAGATATAACTCCATGAAGCACATGGTATAATCCTTTGTATTCTCTAGTCTTTTCCATGGCTATTATATCCTTAGCACCTTCTACTACACATATTATAGATTTATCTCTCCTATCATCACTACATATACTACATAATTCATTTTCTGTTAGGTTACAACATACTTCACAATAATGTATCTTCTCCTTTGCCTCTGTAATTGAAACAGCTAACTTCTTAGCTTCTACAAAATCCATTTCTAAAACATAAAAAGCTAACCGTTGAGCAGTTTTTCTTCCGATACCTGGAAGTTTAGAAAACTGTTCAATTAGATTTGCAATAGGTAATGCATAATAGTCCATCTACATCAACCTTTCTACTAGGACAATCCTGGTATATTCATACCTCCTGTTAACTTGCTCATTTCTTTTGTCATCATTTCCTCTGCATTTCTCAATGCTTCATTTATTGCTGCCATTACCAAATCTTCTAACATCTCTACATCCTCAGGATCCACTACAGATTCATCTATTTTAATCGACAGAATTTCCTTTTTACCATTTACCCTACAGGTTACAGCTCCACCACCAGCACTTGCTTCTACTTCAGCTTCTTCCAACTGTTTCTGCATTTCCTCCATCTTTTTTTGCATCTTTTGCATCTGCTTCATCATACTACCCATATTACCACCCATTCCTGGGAATTTACCTTTACCCATATTAATTCTCCTTTCTATTTATTATTCTATTTCTACAATATCCTCACCAAAGAAATCTATCACTTCTTTGATTTTATCCTCATTTTTTTCTGTATCATCTTCCATTTTACCATCTATCATAATAAACTTGAGCTTAATATTTTTATTAAAATGAGATGATACGATTTGCTCAACAAGCTCCTTATTCTGTGGTCTTTCCATGGCTTCTTTATGAAAGCCAAATCCATCATTATAACCTAATACAAGGTTATTATTTGAAAATGATACTAACTTCCCTTCTCTCAAAAAAGCATTTGTTTTTATATCTTTCTCTTTGACTATTTTCAATATTGTATCCCAATGAACTTTTATATTTTCAAAAGGAAGCTCTTTCCCATCATCAACTATTTCTACTGGTTCTATCTCTTTTTGTTTTTCTTGTTCTAACTTCTGTTCTTTCGGTTTTGACTGTTGCATTTTTTTGCTTACTTTATTTTTAGGTTTATTTGCTGTTGATATTGGTTTGGCAATTGGCAATTTACCATTATCTATTGCCATTTCAAGTTTTTTAATTCTATCTTCTAAACTAGCCTGATCTTCTAAGTTTATCAGTTTTATTATTGTCATTTCAAGTATTATTCTAGGTTGAGTTGCCCATTTCGCTTGATTCTCACTTTTATTTAATATATCTAGTGATTTTAAAATAAAATCTAATGATATATCCTCACTTTGCTTTTTATACTTTGATATCGTCTCTTCATCCATATCCATTATATCTACTGAGTTGTTTGAAGTCTTTACAATTAATAGGTTCCTAAAATGGTATATCAAATCCTTTATAAACTGATTTATATCCTTTCCTTCTTGAATTATCTGATCTACTTTTAATAACGAATCTTCTATTTTTTTATTTTTTATATTATCAACCATAGAAAATATTAGATCCGTATTTGCTATTCCTAAGATATTTAATGCATCTACATAAGTTAATT
The DNA here is from genome assembly GCF_019931165.1 of Schnuerera sp. xch1. Taxonomy (GTDB): domain Bacteria; phylum Bacillota; class Clostridia; order Tissierellales; family Tepidimicrobiaceae; genus JAIOUP01. The sequence continues at coordinate 63,298 of NZ_JAIOUP010000012.1, read as the reverse complement.
CTTCGCTTTTATATGATATACATTGTTCCAAGAGACTTAAGGCATCTCTCATTGCACCGTCAGAGTTTCTAGCAATTAGCTGCAATACCTTTTCATCTACTTTTATATCTAATTCAGAAGTTATTTTCCTCATATTGATAATGATATCCTTAGATGTAATTCTTTTGAAATCAAATCTTTGACATCTCGAGAGGATAGTTTGAGGTAATTTCTGTAAATCAGTTGTCGCTAATATGAATATTAAATGCTTAGGAGGCTCTTCTAGAGTTTTTAACAATGCATTGAACGCCTGATTGGTAAGCATATGAACCTCGTCAATAATATATATCTTATACTTTGCCTTCGAAGGAGGATATATGACCTTATCCCTTATTTCTCTAATATCCTCTATTTTTCTGTTACTAGCTGCATCCATTTCTATAACGTCCATCATAGACTCATCTAATATGCCTTTACATATTGCACACTCATTACAAGGATTCCCATCTATTGGATTTAAGCAGTTTACTGCTCTTGAAAATATCTTTGCAGTAGAAGTCTTCCCGGTTCCCTTCGTTCCAGCAAACAGATAAGCATGACCAATATTTTCTGATACTATTTGATTTTTTAGAGTTGTTGTGATATGCTCTTGACCTAATACTTCATCAAAAGTTTTTGGTCTATATTGTCTATACAATGCTTGATACATAAAAACCATCCTCGTATTGTTTAGTATATATATTATATCAGAAGAGAAGAATAATTACATCAACAAAACAAAATAGAATTCCAAGATTTTTTTCTTCTAGTCAGTTTTATTCTCGAGCTTACGCAAACTTTCATTATTTCCAATTACTATAAATATATTCCCCTTATTAATAATGTCATCTGCATTTGGTAATATATTTATATCTTCTCCTTGTTTTATTGCAATAACATTAATACCATATTTCTTAGGTAAACTAAGTTGTTTAAGAGTTTTCCCTTCCCACTCTTTTATTGCTGAAATCTCTATTATACTATACTCTTGAGATAATTCAATATAGTCCAATATATTAGATGAAAGTATATTATGTGCTACTCTAATACCTATATCTCTTTCAGGAAATACAACCTTATCAGCTCCAATCTTGGAAAGTAATTTCCCATGCAATTCATTCTGTGCTTTTGCTACAATTTTTTTTGCTCCCGATTCCTTAGCTATTAATGTAGACATAATGGAAGCTTCTAAATTAGAAGCTATACTGACTATTACTACATCAAAATTATCTAACCCCAATGCTTTGAGTGCATCATCATCAGTTACATCAGCTTGAACAGCATGAGTAACCGAATTAGCAATATCCTCTATAACCTCCATATCAAGATCAACCGCTAAAACATCATGACCTAAACTATAAAGGGTCTTTGCAATACTACTACCAAATCGTCCACATCCAATAACAGCAAATTGTTTCATAAACTCACCTTCTTATCCTATTAAAATTTTCCCTTCAGGGTGTTTATAATATCCTTTGTTCTTCCTTTCTTTTTTAGTCAATGCAAATGCCACAGTTATTGGTCCTAATCTTCCCACAAACATTGTTGATGCTATTATTATTTTACCAACTATGGATAAATTAGAAGTTACATTTCTAGTTAATCCCACTGTTCCAAATGCAGAAACTACTTCAAATAAAAGATCCAAAAAATCATAACCTGCTTCAGTAACTGTTAAAATCATAGTTACAAAAATTATAATCAACATTCCTATACCTATAACAGCAAGAGCCTTATATATTAATTTACTAGAAATACTTCTATTATATACTTCAACATCTTTATCACCTTTCAAAACTGATCTAATTGTAAGCATAATCACTCCAAAGGTAGTAGTTTTTATGCCTCCAGCCGTAGAGCCAGGAGATCCACCAATAAACATTAAAATAATAAATAGAAAAGTTGTGGAACTTCTAAGTGAAGCCATATCTATACTATTAAATCCTGCAGTTCTAGTAGTTATAGACTGAAACATAGCTGAGGTTATTTTATCAGCAAAAGGTAAACCCCCAATAGTATCCAGGTTGCTATATTCAGATACAAATATAAATATAAAACCTAATAACAATAGAATCGATGTAATAAGCAAAACCAGTTTTGTGTGTAAAGAAGTTCTACGAATACTTCTATGGTTAATTAAATCAATCAGTACTGTATATCCAATACCTCCTATAATTATTAGTAATCCAATAGTTAAATTAACCATAATATCATCCACAAACGGAATCATGCTTTCACCGATCAAATCAAAACCTGCATTACAAAATGCTGAAATTGCATGAAAAATTGAGAACCAAACTCCTTTTATAGTACCATATATCGGTATAAATCTAATAGCTAAAAGTGTAGCTCCTATTACTTCTATAATTAGAGTAGAGATTATTACATATTTAATAAGTTTAACAAGCCCAACTAGAGAAAACTGATTAAGTTCCTCTCGCATTATAAGTCTTTCTCTTAGAGTTATTTTTTTGCCTAACATTAATGCAATCATTGTTGTCATCGTCATTAACCCTAATCCACCTATCTGAATCAACACCAATATAACTATTTTCCCAAATACAGTCCAATGAACAGCTGTATTTACCACTACGAGCCCAGTTACACACACAGCGGAAGTAGCAGTAAATAATGCATTTATAAGGCCTATACTCTTGCCATCAACAGAAGATTGTGGTAAATTTAATAATATGGTACCTATTAATATAATAATTGCAAATCCCATAACTAATACTTGTGCTGGATTTCGCGTTGTATTGTTAATCCTATCTTTGAAATTTATAATCACCATCTCCTATAATATAAATGTTCATTTTTATTATTTTATCACTGTGTTGGTTTAATTACTATAAAAAAATATATTTGTAATATAAAAATATAATTTGGGTATATGATATGAGTAGAAAGGAGGATTATTATGAAAATTACTTACTTAGGACATTCTGCATTTATAATCGAGGAACAAGACTTCAAAGCTATAATTGACCCTTTTATATCAGGAAACGACCTATCAACAACAAAAATTGGAGATATAAAAGGATTAACACATATATTTGTATCTCATGGTCACGATGATCATATTGGTGATACTATACCCCTTGCCAAAGCAAACAATGCACTGGTAATTACAAATGCTGAAATAGCTGGTTATTTATCGGATAAAGGGTTAAAAACTCATGCTATGCATATAGGGGGTAAATACAAATTTGATTTTGGCACGGTTAAACTAACTCCAGCTCTTCACGGTTCAGGTATAACTACTGATAGGGGAACGATAGATGGAGGAAATCCCTGCGGCTTCATTATTGAAGTAAATAATAAGAAAGTATATCATGCAGGAGATACAGGCCTTACAATGGATATGAAGCTATTAGAATCAGAAAATATTGACGTTGCATTAGTCCCTATTGGCGGAAATTTCACAATGGACATAGATGATGCTGTTAAGGCTATAGAGTTTATTAAACCTAAGGCAACCATACCAATGCATTATGATACATTTCCCGTTATAAAAGCAAATCCTAATGAATTTAAAGAAAAAAATAAAACAGGTAAAACTGTTATTTTATCTGTTGGAAGTAACTACGAATTTTAAAAGGCTGGTAAATACCAGCCTTTATGCTAATTCCAATGCTATTTCCATCATCTGTGTAAAATTCTTTTCTCTTTCTTCAGAAGTTGTGTTTTTATTTGACACTAAGGAATCCGAAACAGTAAGTATGGCGAGGGCATTAGCTCCTGCTGCTGCAGCATTACAATATAGTGCATAGGCTTCCATTTCAACAGCTAATACATTCATACTTCCCCATCTTTTATGTACATCCCTTTCTGGAGAGTAGAAAGTATCACTTGATAATACATTTCCTACGACTACATCAATATTCTTCTTATCTGCAGTTTGTTTTGCCTTATATAATAAATCCCAAGATGCTGTTGCAGAATATGTTCCTGGTAGCTCAAATTGTCTAGCATAACTTGAATTAGTGCTAGCTCCAATAGCAAGTATTATGTCATAAAGATCTAAGTCCTCAGTATAAGCGCCACAAGAACCTACACGAACTAAATTTTTTACTCCATAATGATGTATTAGTTCATATGAATATATTCCTATAGATGGCATACCCATACCTGTTCCCATTACTGATATAGATTTACCCTTATATGTACCAGTAAAACCTAACATATTTCTTACAGAATTAAACTGTACCACATTGTCCAAAAAACTCTCTGCTATAAATTTTGCACGCAGTGGGTCCCCTGGCAATAGAATAGTTTCTGCAATATCACCCTTTTTGGCACCATTGTGAGGTGTAGTCATTGAAATCACTCCTTAATTCATAAATATGAACCATATCATCCCAATTATTAAAGTTTATACCTAATTCACTAAATTGGTTGACATATGTTCTATTTTTAAGTATAATATAAACCTGTAGTAGAAAACAAACATTTTTTTAATTTTTATTCAGGAGAGGTGGCTGAGCTGGCCGAAGGCGCACGACTGGAAATCGTGTAAACGTGATGAGCGTTTCGAGGGTTCGAATCCCTCTCTCTCCGCCATTATAATTTTTCCGTGCTAGATGGGGAGGTAGCGGTGCCCTGTAACCTGCAATCCGCTATAGCAGGATCGAAGTCCTAGTTGCGGCGTTTATATTTCAAGGTCTGCCCTGAATAAGTGATGTTGACAAATGGGTCCTGCGCAACGAAAACCTATGAACCCCGTCAGATCCGGGAGGAAGCAGCGGTAAGTAGACCTTTTCGTGTGCCGTAGGGGTGCCTGTTTCGAGTTAACTGTTTAGGTAACGCTTGGGATGTATCGACAAAGCTAGGTGCACGGCTACATAGAAAAAACTGTGATATATATCACAGTTTTTATATTTTACTCTCTTATCCTTCAAAACTTCTATTTTTTCTCAACGTATGTTCGTCTAGATTATCTTTTCCATATGTAAGGCCTGTTACAGCCCTAGGCTTTTCTGCTACCTCTAATTGTTGAAAAGCTTCACATATAGGAGTTAATATTTTTATACAAACATCAAATATGGATTTATCCCTATTTATTTGCCCTCTTGTCATCAATTTATTAATGTAATTATTAATCTCACGTAAAGTTAAAGAGATTTCATCATCTTCACTGAATAGTACTGTTAATTCTGTTAATATATCTCTTGAATGGTTATTGAGTTCATTTACTTTTTCATAATTATTATTATCTATTGCATCTTTGCAATTAATAAAATTATCTATTAACCTTTCAAACAATATGGCTACAAGCCCTACATCATTAGTAGTGGAAATTCTCTTTTCTAATTCTAAAATATCAGTCATCTATTTCATCTCCTATTGCTGTAATAATTGTAGTACAGTCTGTGGTAATTGATTTGCCTTAGAAAGCATAGATGTACCTGCTTGTTGTAATATATTTAACTTAACGTATTCAGACATTTGAAGAGCCATATCTGCATCTTCAATCCTTGATTTAGCTGAAGTTAGGTTTTCTGCTGTGTTATCTACATTTCTTATGGTATGTTCTAGCCTATTTTGGTAAGCACCAAGTTTGGAACGATGAGATGCTACTGTTCGTATTGCATCGTCGTAGGTAGTTATAGCATCGTTAAACTTAGTTGAATTTAATGTCGATTTAATTATAAAATCATCCCCTGATTTTACAACAACATCACCAAGAATCCCTAATCTCTTATTATTTTTTTTATTTGCAGCAATGATATTTATCTCTGACATATCTATTGATATGGACTGACCTGAGTTTGCCCCTATTTGTAATTCTATTGTTTTATTTTCACCATTTAACAATTTAATCCCATTAAACTCTGTATCATTGGCTATCTTATCTATCTGCTCTGTTAACTCCTTCATCTCATTAGCTATAGCATTTAAATCTCCATTTTCTCCTTCTTCATATATCCCATTAGCTCCTTGTATCGCTAATTCTCTCATCCTTTGTAGCATGGAATGAACTTCATTTAATGCTCCTTCTGCTGTTTGTAGCAGTGATACTCCATCTAAGGAGTTTCTAGAGGCTTGTCTTAGCCCTCTTATTTGAGCATCCATCTTTTGAGATATAGCTAATCCTGCTGCATCATCTGAAGCTTTATTTATTCTCTTTCCTGATGATAATCTTTCTAAAGTTTTCTCTAATCCACTATTAGTTATTCCCAACATTCTGTGGGTGTTTAATGCTGGTATATTATTATTAATTCTCATCTTTATCATCCTCCATTTTATTTACATTTTGTATAAATGATAAGGTCTCTCCTAATATTTGAAACAATTCCTTTGGAACCTTTTCAATATTTTCTATTCTCATTTCTTCTTTTAAATCAACATCATTTTTTGTGTCCTTTTTTTTATATGCGTTCTTTACCTGTTCTTTTGATACTAAACGTATTTTCACAATATCACCTGAACTTATTTAATTGGTTGAATGCTTTGTAATCCATATCCTATTTTATTTAGCCCATCTTCTAGGGTATTTTTATTTCTCAATATTTCTTCATCATCTTCCGTCTCAAAATCTATTTTAACCTTATTGCCCTTTACTTCTAAGTTAAAATTCACTTGTCCTAACTTTTCTGTAGTCAAACTCAAATAAAATACCATATTGTTTTCATCAATACCCTTTTTTACATTAGGAATTATTAAATTGATGTTGTTGTATTCGTTACTCATGGACATAGGTAGCTGTAATATTAAATCATCTTTGGATAGTTTGTACTGTAAGTCTAAATATTCCCTAATCTGATTAAAGTTGTCATCTCTATTATTCTCATTAGAATTAGGGGAATTATTCAGATCAGTGAATCCATTTATAATCTCATTATAATCTCTTTTTATCTTATCATTTCCTTTTTTAAGAGATGATGTAAATTCCTTTATTTTATTCTCCAAAATTTCAATTCCTTCTTGCATTTCTTGATCATATTGACTCTTTGTTTTCGACAAATAATTAAATATATTTCCAATACCTTTTCCATTATAGAACATAGAATTTATATTATTTAGTTGATTCACGGACATATTTAAACCATTTTTCATCACTATAGGTATAATAGACCCCTCTTTGCCTTTAATATGTTTTACCTTATTTATAAATTTTTGAGTCTCATTATACTTTATTATATTCTTATCTATGTATCCACTTAATTCATCTAAAGGCATATGCTCTATTAAACTTCCATCCCTAATACTTTCTTTTATCAGGCTGATTGTAGTGTTATTCTTAATATTTAGATATTCTTGTCTAATGATATTTTCTTCTGTTTTTGTTATAGATTGAATATTTACTTTATCCTCCAAGGCTAATGCTGTATGTGAATTATATAAATTATTCAATGTTATATTGCTGTATCTTCTAGTTGCAAAGGCTATGGTATCAGAATTCAATCCTCCTAAAGTATTAAACATATTGGATATGGTTATTACCTTTTGAGCAGTTTTCTCATTTATTCCTTTACTTAAATTAATGTCTGTACTTGTTATCTTCTTTAGGTTTTCTATTTTAAAATCTTCTCCACTTTTTATAAGTAATAATAAGTCCTTATCTGTAATGGTATCTAAACTATCTAATTCTCTTATTATGTGTGTCAAACCTGGTGAATCATAGTCTTTGCTTGTATCTACCTGGTTTTTAATTTTATCTACTAATTTAGATATATTCTCTTTAAGGGGATCTATTCCATCTTCCATAGCTTTAACTACCTTCTGCTGGTCTACTATTCTTATGAGCTCTTTTAAATTGCTTTTCATTCTCATAATCTTATCAAAATTTGCTTTAGTTATTTCAACTGCATTTGATAAAAATTCTCTAACAAGCTTAATGTTTTGCCCATTTTTATCTATATTTAATTTCTTTAATATTTTCAATATATCTTCTAAGGATGGCTCCTTATCTACTGTAAACTGTTCGTAAATAGATGAAGTAATATTTTTACCTAACATCACATCACTATATGAATGTTTATATTTATATAATGTCTCAATATTCACTGGAGCATCATCATTTAATATCTTTATATACATCTCATCATCATAATTCTTTAAATCATATAGCTTGTCTATTACCTCTAAAACCTTTTCTATATTTCCCTTATCTATCGGAATTCTTTGCCTATGCAATGCTATTATAGCATCGTATACATCTTTCCCCATTTTTCTTCCATATATATTCCTTGCAATAATTTCTGCCTCTTTATAACCTAATTTTCTGCTTAACTTCAATATTTCCTTAAAGGATAGCTCCTTACCTTTATCCTTTATTTCTGATAGACCCTGTGCAATCTTCTGTAGAGAATCCTCCTTTAAATCTACCCCTCTATCAAGCAATTTTATACAGGAATCAAAATCAATATTATCAACTATCTCCTTTAAGTATTTTTTAGAAGCCAGAAAAGATTTCAAATTTGATTTAGTTATTGAAATTCCATTGTTTATAAGATATTCTATTCCTTCTCTAGTTTCTTCAGTGTCCTCCAATCCTAGTTTTTTAATTGTCTGTTCTACGTTTATTTTTGCCTGCCGCTCTCCTTTTTCCTCCATCTTAATCGATAGTATATTGTCCTTATCTATTATGACCTTTTCTCCTACTTTAGCACCAATTTTTTCTTTCAATCTTAATGAATAGGATATTTTCTTATCTTCTACTATTTTATCTACTCTTATATCTTTGCCATTCTTCTGCCCTAAAGTTCCTTCTATATCATAAAAAAGAGTAGGTTTTAATCCATAGGCATCTATTATATTTTCCTTATTCTTTATATTCAGAACTTCCATATTAACCATCCTTAACCTATTTTTTCATTTATTATATCGACCAATGTATTATTTTTCTTAAGTAAAATATAATTTTTTCATTTATCTAGTCGATAGTATATAATAGAAATATAAGGGAGAGTGGAACCATGACTAGGGTAGATAGAGTTGGAACCAAAAACATAGAAGATGTAAATAATGTAAATAATATAAAAACTACCAATAAAAAAGAAGTACATGAAACCTTCAAGAATAAGTTGTCAGAAATTCAACAAGAACATATTAGAAAACAACTTAAGGTCTTATATGATAAGATTGAATCCAAATCTGGGAAATTGAAGGATAAGCTATTTATCGAGGATTTAGTTGAATACAAAAAACTTGTAAAAGATTTTTTAGATATTTCTGTAAATAATTCTCATATATTTTATAAAGAAAATTCTTTGGATAGAAGAGGACGTCATAGGGTATATTCTTTAGTAAAGAAAGTTGACAATGAATTAGATGAGTTAACAAAAGATTTTTTAAATATAGAAAACAATAGAATTAAAATACTAAAACGATTAGACGATATCAAAGGATTACTGTTAGATATTCTTACATAATTAAAGGGAGGTATGATCATGGAAGAGCTATTAAAAAAAGTGTTTCTTGCTGGAATTGGTACTTTAGCTTTGACCTATGAAAAAGCCAATACTTTAGTAGATGAATTAGTTCAGAAAGGTCAATTGACAGTAGACCAAGGAAAACAACTGAATGAAGAGCTTAAAAGAGTTATAAATGATAATCAACCAGGTAATCAAAACACTACAGATATTGAAACAGACGTAAAAGCATATATAGATAGCTTAAATTTGGCAACAAAAACAGATATAGATAATCTAAATAACCGAATTGAAGAGCTAGAGAAAAAACTTTAGGAGGGATTGGCCATCTTGGTTGAACAAGATGGCTTCTTAATATGAATAATAACCACACTAAAAAGAGAATAAGAGAAATTGTATCGATATTTATTAAACATGGATTTAAAAATAGATTAGGGAACCCGAAGGAATTAAGGCTTGCATTAGAAGAATTAGGACCTTCCTTTGTCAAAATTGGACAGATTTTATCTACAAGGCCTGATATACTTCCTATAGAATATATTACTGAATTACAAAATCTACAAGATAATGTAAAACCTGAAAATTTTGATATTATGAAAGAAGTCATTGAATCTGAATTAAAAGGTCCTATCAATAAAATATTCCTAGACTTTAAGGAAACTCCAATTGCATCTGCATCTCTTTCAGAAGTATTTTGGGCTAAGCTAATGACAGGAAAAGAAATTGTAGTAAAGGTTCAAAAACCCTTTGTGAAAAATAGAATGCTATCTGATATTCGAATACTTAAAAAATTAGTTCCCTTTATGGATATTACTCCTACAAAAAACATTGTTGACATGAGAAAAGTAATAGAAGATTTGAGTACTGCAACTAAAAAGGAACTCAACTTTTTAAATGAAATGGAAAATATCATAAGGTTTTCTGAATATAATAAGAATGTAAAATTCATAACATGTCCTCAAGTTTATGAAAAATACTGTACTGAAAAGATATTAGTAATGGATTACATATCTGGAATAAAAATTGATAATATCGGTAAATTGCAACAAGATGGATATGATATGCATGACATAGCTACTAAAATAACCTATAATTACTTTAAACAAATATTTGAAGACGGATACTTCCACGCAGATCCCCATCCTGGAAATATATTAATCCATAATAACACAATAGGATATATTGATTTTGGATTAATGGGAAACTTAAGCCCCAACTTAAGAAAAAAAATGAATCAGTTATTGGAAGGAGCTGCTACAAAAAATATCACATTGATAATTAAGTCTCTTCTAGCAATCGGAATAAAAAAAGGTACTATAGATATGGATAATCTATATAGAGATATTGAAATTTTCTATGATTCTTATATAGATGAATCAATCAATGACTTTAACCTGTCAAAGGTATTGGAAGAAACGATTATTATAGCTAAAAAGAATAATATAGGTATGCCCCATAATATAACACTCCTTGCTAAAGGATTATTAACTCTTCAAGCTGTATTGGCGAATATTGATAAGGGATTAACCATAATGGATATAGCTACTCCGTATTTTAGGGATAAAATATTTGCAAGTAAAATAAAGGAACTCAATCCTACTGAAATAATAATGTTATTATATTCTTCTATAAAATCAACTGCTCAACTACCTACAAAACTAATAGAGTTTTTAGAGTCTGGACTACAAGGCAGATTAAGATTTTCTCTTGAGCTTAAGGATTCAGTTAAAACTTTTAATATGATAAATAAAATGGTAAACAGATTGGTATTTGCTATAATAGTAGCTGGTCTATTAGTAAGCTCTTCTTTAGTTATAAACGCAAATGTGGGGTTGCAGATATATGGTATATCATCTATAGGTATTTTCGGATATCTAGGTGCAGGATTGGCTGGATTGTTACTTTTAATTTCAATAATAAGATCGGGAAAACTTTAGACAATACTCAATAATTCAAATCACAGCAATTCTCTATTCTATGTCATAAACATACAACTTAAGTTGATAGTAAGTTACAGTATATTAGGTCAAGACATATTTGTGGACAACACCGCCTCCGATTCAAGATTCGTGAAGTATCTGGGATTTTAAGATTCATCGTAAGTAAATCTTATACTGATAGAATCAGGATGACTGTATTGTAAGAAACAATCATATGTTTGCAATGTGGTAAGTCGCGGCCTGGCGCTAACGTATGACAATAATCCAAATGAACCGCAATTCACCACAAATCACGACGCATAATCCTACAATCTTGCATTATTAATCCACGCTATCCTTTAGCTGTTCATATAATCTTCTCTGCTCATCTGTTATATTAGATGGATTTATTATATTTACTACGATATACAGGTCTCCCTTGTTTTTCTTCATATCTCTATAGCCTTTCCCTGGTATCCTTATTTTTTTGCCACCTTCCATATTTTCAGGAACTGTTACTTTTATTTTTCCTGATAAAGTCTCTACTACCTTTTTTGTTCCAAAAACAGCCTCCCAAGGATATATATCTATCTTTTTATATAGATCTAGCCCTTCAATCTTAAGATTTTCATCTTTCATAAATTTTACTTTGAAATAAACATCTCCATCAATTCCTGCTTTTTCGCCTTTAATCTTTATTTTTTTCCCGGGCAATATTCCTTTTGGGACTTTTACCGACAAAAACTTATTTTCATTCCCGATTTTTAACGGAACTTGTTTTGTGGTTCCATTGTATCCTTCTTCTATGGTTATATTTATATTTGACTCATATTTCTGTTGATGTTTATTTATAGTTCCACGAAAAGGGTTTCTTCCTTTTTTCTTTCCTCCAAAGATATCTCCTATTCCAAAATCCTTACCACCGAAAAACATATTGAAGAAATCACTAAATCCTTCCCCACCACTTGTAGTATAAGTATATCTATGACCATTACCAAAGTTTTCAAATCCAAATTGTGACGGGTCAAAATTTTGGCCATGATTAAAGTTATTTCCACTACCAAAGGTATCATATTGTTTCCTTTTATTTTCATCTCCTAATACTTCATATGCTTCATTTACTTCCTTGAATTTCTCCTGTGCCCTTTCATCATTAGGATGTAAATCTGGATGATACTTCTTAGCTAATTTCCTATAGGCTTTCTTTATATCATCTTTGCTTGCATTCTTATCTATACCTAATATCTTATAATAGTCTTTATACTCCATATGTTTATCACCTCTAAATCAAGTTTACTTACTTCGACTTTTATTGATTTTCATATTTATTATAATAATTTTATTATAATAAATCAACGGCATCTCTTTAGTATCAGTTATTGATTTTTATAATATTCTAATATACATATATCTAATTCCTGGCTTATCTTCAGTATTTCTTCTCGATCAAAATCTTTTGAATCCAATTGCTTATTTAGCAGATCTTTTAATATATCAATCTTATCTTTTAATACATCAGCATCATCCTTCAACTTACCACCCCTCTTTGATAAAATTTCTCATAATTCATCCTCATATAATAAGATAATATTTCTTAAGCTATTTGGCAAGTATTTTTTTATACTATTTGCATATTTAAATATTATAATTAAAATAATACAGTTAGATTAAAGGATGTGAGATAATGAACGACAAAAAAACATTAAACTTTAAAAATATAGGGTCAAGAATAAGAGCTGAAAGAGAAAGTCTAAATCTATCTAGAGAAAGATTAGCAGAAATTGTAGAGTTGTCTTCATTTTATATAGGACAGATTGAACGAGGAGATAGAAGGATGAGCTTAGAAACTTTATCAAAAATCTCTAATTCACTTCATGTATCAGTTGATTACTTATTATATGGATCCAATACATATGATTATGATAAAAAAACAAATGAACTAGAATATCAATTCTCAATATTAGAATCCGATGATAAAAACTATAATTTAGAATTAAACAGTGATTTAAAAGAATTATTCGATTTATTATCCCGTTGTTCTAGCAAAGAATTATCTTTAATTAAAGATATTATTAAATTACTAATTCCTCATATAAGAAATTGAGTTTTCATTTATATTATAAATGAAAACTCAATTTTATTTCTACATTATTTTATATACTTATCTATTACAGTAATTATCTCTTCTATTTTCTCTTCTCCCTCGGATTCACCTTCTAGTATGGCATCTTTCACACAGGTTCTAATATGTGAATTTAATACATCTATATTAGCCTTTTTCAATAGTGCTATTGCTGATAGAATTTGAGTTGATACATCTACGCAATATCTATCCTCTTCTATCATCTTGATTATGCCATCTATTTGACCTCTCACAGTCTTAAGTTTCATGGCTGCCTTTTCTTTACCTGAACTCATAATGTTCACCTACTATCATTTAATTTCTGCTACATCATATCCTGCTTCTTCTACCGCCTCTTTTAAAGACTTATCTACTAAATTTTCTCCTTCAACTTCCACCTTTTTATCTTCTAAATTTATATCTACCTTAGATACTCCTTCTAATTCCTTTAATGCATTTGTTACTGCCATTACACAGTGATTGCATGACATGCCTTCTACTAACATAGTTTTTTTCATTTTAATTCCTCCTATTATTTAAATTTTCTTAGTCTAAGTGAATTTGTAACTACAGATACAGAACTAAAAGCCATAGCTCCACCTGCTATCATTGGATTCAAGAAACCTAATACTGCAAATGGTATTCCAACTGAATTGTAGAAAAATGCCCAGAATAGATTCTGCCTTATGGTTTTCATTGTTCTATGGCTAAGCCTTATTGCAGTAACTATACTCATTAGGTCTCCTCTCATAAGGGTTATATCTGCCGCTTCCATAGCTACATCAGTACCTGTTCCTATGGCAAACCCTACATCTGCTGATACTAATGCTGGAGCGTCATTGATACCATCCCCTACCATTCCAACTTTTTTACCTTTAGACTTAATATTCTCTATTACTTCTGCTTTATTCTCTGGTAATACGTCTGCTAGTACGTTTGTTATTCCTACTTGTTTGGCAATAGCATTAGCTGTTCTTTCATTGTCTCCAGTTATCATATATACTTCTAATCCATCCTGTTTTAGCCTTTGTATAGCTTCCTTGGAACTTTCCTTGATCTTATCTGCTACTGCAATTATTCCCGTAATAATTCCATCAATAGCAACTATCATAGCTGTTTTTCCTTCTTCCTCTAAGTGAGACAATTCCCCTTCTTCATTCCCTATCTTTACTTTTGCTTCTTCCATTAACTTTCTATTACCTATATATATTTCTTTGTCTTCAAATACAGCTTTAAGTCCTTTACCAGGTATTGCTTCAAAGATCTCAGGTTCTGTTATCTTTAGTAATTCTTCTTCGGCTTTTCTAACTATAGCTTGCCCTAATGGGTGTTCGGAAGTTCTTTCAACAGTAGCTGCAATCCTAAGAAGTTCATCTCTGTCCATAGATTTATTAGTTATTATATCAGTAACCTCTGGTTCTCCCTTAGTTATAGTCCCAGTTTTATCAAATACTATGGTGTTCATCTCATGAGCTCTTTCTAGATGTTCTCCAGATTTAATGAGTATACCATTTTCTGCTCCCTTTCCTGTACCTACCATTATTGCTGTAGGAGTCGCTAATCCTAGAGCACAAGGACATGCTATTACAAGAACCGATACCGCATTAATAAGGCCTGTATTAGCATTACCTTGTATTAAATAAAATGCTAACAAGGTTAAAGCTGCTATACTTATTACTGTAGGTACAAATATACCAGAGATCTTGTCAGCCAATCTTTGAACTGGTGCTTTAGAACCTTGAGCATCTTCTACCATCTTAACTATTTGAGATAGTACAGTATCCTTTCCAATCTTTGTAGCTCTAAATTTAAATGAACCAAATTTATTTATAGTAGCTCCTATTACCTCATCTCCAACTGATTTATCTATAGGTATACTTTCTCCTGTTATCATGGACTCATCTATTGATGAATTTCCTTCCGTAATAGTTCCATCTACAGGTACTCTCTCGCCTGGTCTTACTACTATAATATCTCCTATCTCAACTTTTTCTATAGGTAAATCCTTTTCTACTCCATCTCTAATTACTCTAGCTGTTTCAGGTTGTAATCCCATCAATTTCTTTATCGCTTCTGAAGTTCTTCCTTTTGCTATTGCTTCAAATGTTTTTCCCAATAATATTAATGTAATAATAACTGCTGATGATTCAAAATAGAATTCATGAACTCCTGTCAAAAGATTATATACACTATAAAGGTAAGCAGCCGATGTTCCCATGGATACTAATACATCCATATTAGCACCTCCACCTCTTAATGACTTATAAGCACCTTTATAGAATCTGGAGCCTATTATAAATTGAACAGGAGTAGCTAGTAGCAATTGAAAATAACCATTAGTAAGTATATTTTCTTGTCCTGCCATATGAAAAAACATGGCTGCAAAAAGAGGTATACTTAAAACTGCTGATATTATAAATGAAGTTTTAAGAGATTTTATCTCCTTTTCCCTCATTTCCTTTTCTTTATCTACATCCCTTTCCAGTTCAACTTCAGCCTTATATCCTGCCTTATCAACAGCTTTTATTAAAATATCATCTTCTATAGTGCCAGAAGGAAATTGTACTACCGCTTTATTTGTAGATAAATTCACATTAGCATTAACTACTCCTTCGACTTTGTTCAATACTTTTTCTACTCTAGTAGAACATGCTGCACAAGTCATCCCTTCTATTAATAGAGTTTTCTGTTCCAGAGGTACTTCGTATCCAGTCTTTTCTATAGTATTAACTAATTCATCTATATTAATTTTTCCTTCATCAAACTCTATATTTGCCTTTTGTGCAAGCAAATTTACGGAAGCATCTATGACACCTTCCTGCTTCTTTAAAGCTTTTTCTACTCTAGCAGAGCATGCTGCACAAGTCATGCCTTGTACACCTATAGCTATTTCTTTAGCTGTCACAATATCAACTCCTTTTATATCTTACCCCCCTGCCGGGGGTAGCATATCTTTATTATACCCCGTCACCCTATCTTTGTAAACATATTTTCTCCAAATTTAATTATATTAATTTATACTATTGCTTTTATCGCTAAAGTATATTATTATATTTATAGAAATAATTGATATTGATTATCAGTTCCATATATATAAGAAAGGGGACACACAATGAAAACTACACTAAAACCTATATATTTAACTCAATTACATCCTGGTGATAATTGCAAAGTTAACAAAATATGTGCAGGATATAATGCTACTAGAAGACTTTATGAAATGGGCTTGAATACAGGAGCTAATATTAAAGTCGTAAAAAATGATATAGGTCCTATAATACTCTCCTTGTCCGGAAATAAAATTGCTATAGGAAGAGGTTTAGCCGAAAAAATAATAGTAGAAAATTGAAATAGTGATTCTACTTGTAGTCAAAGGAGGATTTAAATGAATACAATAGCATTAGTTGGTAATCCTAATAGCGGTAAAACCACCTTATTTAATGCCTTAACAGGATCCAATCAACGTGTAGGGAATTGGCCGGGTGTTACTGTTGAAAAGAAAGAGGGAAATTTTAAATTTAATGATGTCGTATATAACGTTGTAGATTTACCTGGTACTTACAGCCTTGGTTCTTTTTCTGAAGATGAAATTGTAGCAAGGAATTATATTTTAAAAGGACACCCAAATGTAGTTATAAATGTAGTAGATGCAACTAACATTGAAAGAAATCTATATCTAACTACTCAACTATTGGAAATGGGAGCCAAGGTAGTAATAGCTTTAAATATGATAGATGAAGCAAACACCAAAAACATCAAAGTAGATATTAAAACCCTATCTCAAAAGTTGGGTACACCCGTAATACCCACTGTGGCATCTAAAAGAAAGGGAATAGACAAACTTATAGATGAAGCCGTAGAATTGATTAATAAAGATATAGATTATAAAGCTAATATTAGCTATGGTGAAAATATAGACAAAGAAATTAAAAGCTTAAAAGGATTATTAAGTAAAAAAAATTTAGACTACCCTCATCAGTGGATTGCTATAAAGCTTCTTGAGGGAGATGAATATATTTATCAAATGTTAAATGAAAATGATACATTAAAGAATCAAATTGGGAACTATGAGTTAGAAATTATTGATAAAAGATATGAATTCATAAATAATATATCAAATTTAACTGTGAAATTACCTGAAGATAATAAGGAAACTTTAACAGATAAAATAGATAAAATAATAACTAATAAGTTCTTAGGGTTACCCATATTTGCCCTTATTATGTTTGCTGTCTTCGAATTAACCTTTGTTATAGGAGAAGATCTATTAGGTGGAATAATAGGCACTGGAATAGAGATATTAGGTGAAAACTTGGAACAGCTACTTATTTATTTAAGTTCGCCAATATGGCTAGTATCCTTTTTTACTGATGGAGTTATTAGCGGATTGGGAGCCGTAGTAGAATTCATTCCACTTATTTTAGTTCTATATATGCTAATGGGATTTCTAGAAGATAGTGGATATATGGCAAGAGCTGCATATGTGATGGACAATATAATGAAAGCCTTAGGACTTCAAGGTAAAACCTTTATATCCATGATAATAGGATTTGGTTGTAATGTTCCAGGAGTTATGGCTACAAGAACTCTAGAAGATAAGAGGGATAGAATGATTGCTATCTTAATTAATCCTTTTATGTCTTGTGGAGCTAGAATTCCAATATATTTATTATTTATATCAGCATTCTTCCCTAATAATGGAGGATTAGTATTGTTCTCATTATATTCCTTAGGAATAATTGTTGCATTGTTAGTAGCCAAAATATTCAGTAAAACATTATTTAAAGGAGAGCCTTCTTATTTCATCATGGAGCTTCCTCCTTATAGGCTTCCAACTCCTAGAAATGTTTTAAGAAATATGTGGGACAATGTATCTGAATTTTTAAAAAGAGCAGGCACCACTATTCTTATAGTTGTTACTATGCTTTGGATTTTAGCAATACTACCTATGGGAGTAGAACCTTATAGCCAAAACAGCCTATTGGGAGGTATAGGAACCTTTATCGCTCCAATATTCGAACCAGCAGGCTTTGGAACTTGGGAGGCTTCTGTAGGATTGTTTTCAGGAATAGCTGCTAAAGAAGCTGTAGTCGCTATTTTAGGCATGATATATGCTGGAGTAGAAGATGGAGTACAACTTACTCAAGCAATACAAACAGCCTTTACTCCACTATCTGCCGTTTCCTTTATGATAATGACTCTATTATATACACCGTGCGCTGCTACTTTAGGTACTATAAAAAAAGAAACCAACTCATATAAATGGACAATCTTTAGTGCTGTATATAGTTTTGTAATTGGATGGATTATGGCTGTATTAGTATTCCAAATCGGTAGTTTATTAGGTTTTAGCTAAGCTATAAGGAGTTGATCTTTTGTTAAAAGAAATACTAAAAGAAATTAAAGATAAAAAATATATATCAAAAGCTAATATTGCTTCAAAATTAAATACAAATGAAAACGTAATAGAACAAGCTTTTTATCAACTTGCTAGAATGGGATATATAGAGGAAAATAACATGAATAGTTGTAATTATAAATGTAGTAGTTGCTCGTTTGCTAGTTTATGTAATAAAGTTCCAATAAATACTATAATAATTACTAAAAAAGGTGAGAAACTATTAAATAAGTAATCCCTTCCAAAGTCAAACACAAACTTAACCCTTAATATAAGGTGTGCTTTTCAAAGCACACCTTTTAACTTTTATCTAAATTTTATAATAATGCTGATAATTATCTATTAAATAATTGAATTTTATCCTATTTAGGTTATAATTAAAATAAATATGTATCGAAATTCAAATGATAAAATAAAAGGGGATATTAATTATGACAAATATTGACTGGAAAGAAAAGAAAAATTTAAGCATGTTAGCAGACTTCTATGAATTTACTATGGCTAATGGATATCTTGAAAACGATATGAAAGATGTAATTGCCTATTTTGATATGTTTTTTAGATCAATTCCTGATAATGGTGGCTTCGCAATAATGGCAGGTGTAGAACAATTAATAGGCTATCTAGATAACCTTAAATTTTCCGATGAAGATATTGAATACTTCAGATCTAAAAATATGTTTAGTGAAGAATTTCTAGACTATCTAAGTAACTTTGAATTCCAATGTGATGTATGGACAATCCCAGAGGGGACTCCAATATTTCCAGGAGAACCTTTGGTCATAGTAAGAGGGCCTATAATTCAAGCTCAAATAATTGAAACAATGGTTCTACTGACCATAAATCATCAAAGTCTTATTGCTACAAAAGCTAATAGAATAACCAGAGCAGCTAATGGTCGTCCTATAATGGAATTTGGTTCTAGGAGAGCACAAGGATATGAAGGCGCAATATTAGGAGCAAGAGCTGCATATATTGGAGGTGCTATAGGTACTGCATGTACTATTGTCGATAGAGATTTTAATATCCCTGCTTTAGGGACCATGGCTCATAGTTGGGTACAAGTATTCCCTTCAGAATTAGAATCCTTTAGAGCTTATGCTAAGCTATATCCTGATAGTTGTGTATTATTGGTAGACACATATAATGTTTTAAAATCCGGTGTCCCGAATGCTATTAAAGTTTTTAACGAAGAAATAGTACCAAAAGGCTATAGACCTAAAGGAATAAGAATTGATAGTGGTGATATTGCTTATCTTTCCAAAGAAGCTAGAAAGATGTTAGATGAAGCCGGTTTCGAAGATTGTTCTATTATTGCTTCTAGTAGTTTAGATGAATATTTAATAAGAGATTTATTAACTCAAGGAGCAAAGATAGATTCATTTGGAGTAGGAGAAAGACTTATAACTGCAAGATCAGAACCTGTTTTCGGTGGTGTATATAAGCTAACTGCTGTTGAAATCAATGGAAAAATAGTACCTAAGATTAAAATAAGTGAGAACGTTGGTAAAATTACAAATCCAGGATTTAAACAATTATATAGATTATACGATAAAAGTACTAATAAAGCTATAGCGGATGTGGTAACTCTACACGATGAGACAATAGATGAAACAAAACCTTATGAAATATTTCATCCTCTTTATACTTGGAAAAGAAAAATTTTAACTAATTTTTACGCTAAAAAACTATTGGTAAAGATATTTGATAGAGGAAAATTAATATATGATACCCCACCGATGAACGAAATAAAAGAACATTGCAAAGCGCAACTAGATACTCTCTGGGATGAAGTTAAAAGATTTGAAAAGCCTCATGAGTACTTTGTTGACTTGTCCAAACCTTTGTGGGACATAAGGGATAGACTATTAAATGAACATAAATAATAAGCTGAGGTGCATTGAAATGCACCTCAGCTTATTATTTATTATTAAAGAAAGTCTTATAGATTTTGCCCTCTTTTAAATGCTCCTATATTTATTTTATGAACCTTTTCAGGTAGGTTCTGTTTTATCATTTCTACCCAGTCTATATCTTTAACCCCTAAGAATTTAACCATGGAACCTAGCATTATTATATTATGGCATCTAGGTTCACCTAATTCTTTTGCAATTTTTGTTGCCTGTATTATTTTAATATTATCTATTGTATCCGTTAATGCCTTCATTACTCCTTGTGGATATTCAGCTAGTCCTGATGAAACTGGCATTGGATATATTTCTTCATCATTTACTATTAATATGCCATTCTTTTTAAGATGATCTAAATATCTAGCTGCTTCTAATTTTTCAAATGCTATTAATATATCTGCTTCACCTTTATCAATTGAGGGAGAATATACTTTATCCCCAAATTTAATCTGAGTAGTTACGCTTCCCCCTCTTTGTGACATCCCATGGATTTCAGACATCTTAACATCATATCCACCCTTCATTAAACCTTGAGAGAGAATTTTCGAAACGAGAATTGTACCTTGACCTCCAACTCCTACTAAAAGTATACTTTTTGCCACAAGATCACCTACTTTCCCCATTAAATTCTATTGCATCAAATGGACAAACTTGAAGACATACTGTACAACCATTACATTGATTTTCATCTATAGTCACTTCACCATCTTTAAATGAAATAGCTGGACATCCAATTCTTAAGCAAGTCTTACATTTTGTACATTTCTCTTGGTCAACTTGACAATAAAGATCTTTTCTTTTCTTTTGAACATCTTTTATCAATGCACAGGGCTGTTTAGTAATTATTACAAAGGGCTCATTTGCTTCATATGCATCTTTAACAGCTGCTTTAGTTTCATCTAATTTATATGGATCTATTACCCTAATATTTTCTTGTTTAATTCCTATTGTTTTGACCATTGATTCTATATCTACCATAGGTGCTTCTTGTCCAATTATGTTTTTGCCTGTACCTGGATTTTCTTGGTGCCCAGTCATAGCAGTAATCCTATTATCAAGTATTACAACAACCATATTAGTACCATTATAAACAGCATCGATCAATCCTGTAATGCCGGAATGGAAGAATGTTGAATCTCCTATAAATCCAAATACCTTCTTATCTCTCTCTGCCATCTGATTTACTCTATCAAATCCTATGCCTGCAGAGACACCGGCACCCATACAAATACATGTATCCCCCACTCCTAAAGGTGGAGCCATTCCTAAAGTATAACAACCGATATCACTTGTCGAAACTATTTTATTCTTATATTTACTTACTTCATAAAAAATTCCTCTATGTGGACACCCAGCACATAATGCTGGTGGTCTTATTGGTATATTCAAATCTAATTTTAATATTTCGTTCTCCTCTTCTTTTAATAGAGACTCTTTAATTATTTGAGGACTTAATTCTCCACATATAGGAATAGCTTCTTTTCCTATACAATCAATTCCCATAGCTTTCACAAAGGTTTCTATGTATGGTTCATTTTCCTCTATTATATATAAGGTTTCTACTTCTTCTGCAAATTCTTCTATTAATTTATCTGGTAATGGATAGCTGAACCCAATCTTTAAATATGAAGCATTATCTCCAAACACTTCTCTCGCATGATGATAGGATATACCACTGGTTATAATTCCGATTTTTTTATCATTATATTTTATACTATTTAAAGATGTGGTATTTGAATAATCTCTTAATTTTGGAATTCTCTCAGTTTCCATTTCTATATGTTTTGGTTTAGAATTGGCTGGAACCATTATATATTTACTTGTATCCTTTGTATATTCTTTAATACTTGCTTCTTCTCTTTCTTCGAGTTCCACTATACCCTTACTATGACATACTCTAGTGGTCATTCTAATCAATACTGGAGTATCAAAAGTTTCACTAATTCCAAAAGCCTTTTTTGTAAAATCCTTACATTCTTGACTATCTGATGGCTCTACCATAGCTACTTTAGCATGAAGAGCATATAACCTATTGTCTTGTTCATTTTGCGAGCTATGCATTCCTGGTTCATCAGCAGTTATTATAACTAATCCACCATTTATTCCCTCATATGCTATTGTGAAAAAAGGATCTGCCGCAACATTTAAGCCAACATGTTTCATAGCCACTAATGACCTAGCTCCAGCAATAGCTGCTCCACTGGCAACCTCTAAAGCTACTTTTTCATTTGTAGACCATTCGGAGCGTATCTCGTCATATTGAGAAACATTTTCCAGAATCTCAGTGCTCGGTGTTCCAGGATAAGCGCATGCTACTAAACATCCTGCTTCATAAGCTCCACGTGCAATAGCTTCATTGCCTGTTAAAAGATTTTTCATAGACTTTACCCCCTATCTTTGACTATGCTTACATGTTAATTATATCAGATATATGAAGGAATTTATAACTAAATTAAAAATTTTTGAAATAGTTAATGCAATTATGAAAAATTTTACTATTACTATAAATTATATTCCTTTTTAAAAAAAAGAATAGGCATATAGCCTATTCTATAGAAATCTTATTCCCTTTTGATGAAAAATTCTTATCTTTAGGTAATTCTAAATGAAGAATTCCATTTTCGAATTTTGCATGTATATTATCTTGATCAATACCTTCTACACAAAAGCTTCTTCTAAAAGAACCATATCTTCTTTCACGTCTAATATAGTTTTCCCTTTCCTCTTTAATTTCTTCTTTATTTTCTACGGATATTGTTAAAACATCATCTTTAATTTCGATATTGATTTCTTCCTTATCTATTCCTGGTAACTCTGCCTCTAATAAGTATCTATTATCTACCTCTTTAATATCTACTTTCATTGGATAATATGAAGATAATCCATAATCAAATTCTTCTAACATAGAATCAAACATTGAATTTAGTATATCATCGAAATTAGACATCCATCTTTTAGATAGATTTCTTCTTTCTCTATAAGGTCTAATTCCAAACATCAGATCTACCTCCTCTAGTTTTACTTTGACTTACTTTGACTTTAATTAAAATATATCACCTAATATACTATTATTCAACTTCCAAATATTATGTTAATCAAACATTAAGATAAAATATTTTTAATTATTTTGACTTTCTTTGACCTTTCTCATGAAATCTTATTTTTTCAAAAAATATAACGGAGAATCTCTTCTCCGTTATTAATATTTCTAATTTAATAACTTGTAAATTATTTATAAGTGCTTATTTCATCCTTAGCCCTATTTATCTCATCTTTCCTTTCTTTGGATTTTACCTCCCAATGTATTACAAAACTTATTATTATTCTTAATATCGTTACAGCAGCTAATACAAAAAATTCATCTAAATTCCTAACAGTAACAGTTTTCAATATCTCTGCACCTAATTTAAAGTCTAAAGCTAAAGCCATAGCCATAGATAGTTCAATTTTTATATCTTCATTACTAAGGTCAAATTTAAATTTTATAAGTTTAATAATAGCTTTACAAGAAGCTACAACTATAACAAATACACCTATAGCTTCTAATAAACCTGCGATATATGGAATAACCTTTTCTAAAAGTAATTCAATATTCATGGAATTCTCCTTAATTATTGTACCCTTTATCCATTATCTTTGTACCTATATATATTCACCAAAAACTCAAAAGTAAAAGCTTTTGATGAATCTAATCAGATTTCACCGCATTATCTAATTTATTAATCAAATCATTTAAATTTATCTTATATAGTGTAGTAAATTCCTCTAAAGTTTCAAATAGATTGTTGCACATAACACATTTTTCTGCTATTTCATCATACATTCTAAAGACCTGTTCTGTT
Source organism: Schnuerera sp. xch1 (assembly GCF_019931165.1). Classification (GTDB taxonomy): domain Bacteria; phylum Bacillota; class Clostridia; order Tissierellales; family Tepidimicrobiaceae; genus JAIOUP01. The sequence continues at coordinate 38,715 of NZ_JAIOUP010000012.1, read as the reverse complement.
TCAGGATAGTCTGCTACAATATCTAGTATGACCATCTCTTTAGTAAACATAATATCTCCTTTCTTTAAAACCGTCAGCAAATTCTTCTATTCTATGGTATATTTTCTTATACTGATATAAAGTTTATATTCTGGCGGAGAGAGAGGGATTTGAACCCTCGGTACAGAATGTACTGTACAATGGTTTTCGAGACCACCACCTTAAACCTCTCGGACATCTCTCCATTATTTATTTTTTCTCAAATCCTTAAAAAATTTCTTTATTAGCAAGCTACATTCCTCTTCCAATACTCCATAGGTAATATCTACAATGTGATTAAAGTGAGGGTTATTTAACAAGTTCATAACAGAACCACAGCAACCTCTTTTTAAATCCATAGCACCTATTACAAGACGATCTATTCTTGAGTTGAGTATTGCCCCTGCACACATAGCACAAGGCTCTAAAGTTACATACATAGTAGAATCTAAAAGTCTCCAACCACTTAAATATTGACTAGCTTCTTTTATGGCAATAATTTCTGCATGAGATGTAGGATCTTTAGTTGTCTCTCTTTTGTTATAACCTCTCCCAATTATCTTTCCATCATGGACAACAATAGCACCTATAGGTACTTCGCAGGTGCTAAACGCTTTATATGCTTCTTTTAATGCCAAACGCATATACATCTCATCCATAATAATCACCAAAATAATATGGTGCACCCGAGAGGAGTCGAACCCCCGACACACGCCTTAGGAGGGCGCTGCTCTATCCTACTGAGCTACGGATGCACAACTAATATTCATGTTTATATATTTTACAACATTTTTTTATTCTTGTCAATGTATATCATTTTAACTGAAACAGTTTTAATTAATTATATGTAAAAATTATCATATTTAGTTAGTAACACTTATCGTTCTTTCTTTATATAATGTATTAGGCTAAATACAATATCATAAAAGGAGGTTTAAGATATGAGTGACATGAAAGGTGGATTCTGGGATGGAGATGATAGTAGCTTACTATTCTTCTTCCTACTCCTAGTAATATTATTTGGTGGCTTTGGGCATAAAAAATATTAAGCTTAAATGGAGGGTTTCACCCTCCATTTATTTATCATATAGCCATTGATCTACTTTATCTTTAAATGATGTATTTGTTATTTGTTGACATATATCTATGAAATCCCTCGTATTTCCATTATGAAACCTATATGTCTCATAATATCTACTCAATATTTTATATAATGTTTCCATACCAAATTCCTCTTTTATTTCATTTATAAACATAGCACCTTTTGTATATACTAAAAGCCCATAATCATTCCAACCCTCAAATTCATCTAGTGGTTTGTTTATTATTTCATCTGCTTCTAAATAATCCTTTCCATATTCATAAGCCAATTCACAAGTATAATTGTAATAATCATCAGCCTTTGCTCTACCGTATGTATTATACATATATATTACTTCCGAATAGGTAGCTAAGGATTCATCTAGCCAAGCTTCATCAACTTGATCATTTCCAACTACCCCATACCACCATTGATGAGCAGTCTCATGAACGATTACCTGCTCTAAGTAGTCTTTCCCCGACTCATTATAATAATCCTTATTTATAAATACTATGCCAGGATATTCCATGCCGCTTGGAAAGTCGGTCATAACTATAGAATATACTCCATAAGGATATTTCCCATATAATGTACTAAACATCTTTATTGTTTTACTTCCAACTTTGGAAGCAAAATCTGCTATATTTTGATTATCCTTTAAGGCATATAATTTTATAGCTATACCCTCTACTGTAGATTCTTCTACTATAAAATCACTACTGGCTACCCATGCAAAATCTCTAATAAGCCTTCCCTCAATTATATATGTCTTTTTGTCTCTTTTTACTTTCTCTTCAATTACATTGCCACTTGTAGCTACTATTACATCTTCGGGAACTATAATAGTAACGTCATAGTTAGCTATATTGCTATAAAAAGGATCTCCAATATTATAATATGGATCGGTATTCCATCCATTGATATCATATACGCAAGCTATAGGATACCAATTGCCAAAGTTAAATACATTTTCTCCATACCCAAACCTATCTATATTTAGAGGAAGTTTAGCTTCATACTTAAAGTCTATCTTAACTTTCTGCTTAGGGTCTAAAGTATTTGGTAAATTTATTTTTAGAATAGTATTCCCTTCACCTTGTATTTGAAAATCAGTTTTTTCCCCATCTACTTCTAATTTTTCTATCTCTATATAACCAGGTTTATATCCCCCATTTTTAATCTCTTCCTCAAATAATATAGGTGCTGTTTCTAAATCCCTATATGCATTAGGGTATAAATGAAAGTATATTTCTTGTAACTTTACTTCTGTATTATTAACATATGTAACTATTTGATTACCTGAATATATTTTGCTTTCCGGATCAAAGTCTATGTCTATTTCGTAATGGTCTATCATATTTAAATCAATACCATTATAATCGTCTACAACTAATGTAGAATATTGACTCGTAGTTTCGGTACACCCAGTTGTAGCAATCGCTAAGAAAACTAATATAACAATACATAGACGTCTCTTTCTCAAGATTTTTTCCTCCCATTTTATTGTTCTATTAATATTATATATTCTATCTATATATTATTATTCCTTATTAGATAATAAAAAAGACTAAGTATACTTAGCCTTTTTCATTAAATTATTTTGTTATCTTCTCTAAACCTCTCATATAAGGTTTTAATACTTCTGGTATTGTTACTGAACCATCTTCTTGTTGATAATTTTCAATTAAAGCTGCTAAAGTTCTTCCAACAGCTAATCCTGAACCGTTTAAAGTATGCACATATTCTACTTTTTTGTTATCTTTCTTTCTATATCTTATATTTGCACGTCTAGCTTGATAGTCTTCAAAGTTACTACAAGAAGATATTTCCACATATCTTCCATAGCTTGGCATCCATACTTCTATATCATAGGTTTTAGCTGCAGAAAATCCTAAATCTCCAGTGCTCAATATTACTACCCTATAAGGTAACCCAAGTCTTTGCAATACTTCCTCTGCATTATTTGTCAAACTTTCTAACTCATCATATGAGTTTTCTGGTAGCGAAAATTTAACTAGCTCTACCTTGTCAAATTGATGATTTCTGATAAGCCCTCTAGTATCACGACCAGCAGAACCTGCTTCCTGTCTAAAACAAGGAGTGTATGCAGTAAGGTATATAGGCAACATTTCTTCGTCCAATATTTCATCTCTATAAAAGTTTGTTAATGGTACTTCCGCAGTAGGCACTAAAAAATAATCCTTGCTTGGTAGGTGAAACATATCATTTTCAAACTTTGGAAGTTGCCCTGTACCTGTCATACTTTCTCTATTAACCATAAATGGGGTTAGCATTTCAGTAAATCCATGATCTACAGCGTGTAAATCAATCATAAAATTAATTAAAGCTCTTTCAAGTAATGCTCCTGCACCTTTAAACAGCGAGAACCTAGCTCCTGTTAATTTAGATGCTCTTTCAAAATCCAATATGTCTAAATCGGTACCTATGTCCCAATGAGCCTTTGCATCAAAGTCAAACTCAGTAGGCTCCCCCCATTTTCTTATTTCCACATTATCTTCATCTGATTCCCCTTCTACAACGGATTCATGGGGAACATTCGGAATATGCAATAATTCATCTCTTAGCTCACTGTCTATTTCCTTTATCTGTTCATCCATTTTTTTTACTTTATCTGATAGCTCTCTCATCTCTTCTAATATCGATGATATGTCTTTCCCTTCTTTTTTCAACTTTGGAATCTCTTTTGATACTGAGTTCTGTTTAGCTTTCATTTGTTCCATTTCAGTCAACAAACTTCTTCGATTCTCATCAAGTTTTAGCACTCGATCAATTGGAAAATCTCCATGTCTCTTTTCTAATCCTGTTTTTACTTCATTTGAATTATTCCTAATACGTTTGATATCAAGCATATTCTTACCTCCTATTCTTATAATTAAAAAAACTCTCAATCCCTATATATTAGGGACGAGAGTTATTCCCGCGTTGCCACCCTAGTTAACCTTTCGGTTCACTTATATAAAAATAAGCTCAAGGCTGGATTCAACAACAAGCTTTACCAATTCTCACCACCCATTGGCTCTCTAAAAAAAGCTTTGTCATCTACTTGGTCCTTTCATAGCCACAATGTGATATTTTACTAATTAGTATATCATATTTTATTAAAAATATCAATTATTTTGCATTATAAGTCAGTATAAACAATCATTAACACTTTTTACCTATCTATGAACTAACTATCCACTCTTTTCTTATTTCCCATAGAGCTGCTTGCTTAGTAGTTAATAAATTATTATCATTATTATCATCAAATAATCTATCCCAACTCTTTTTTACCTTCATCTTTAAGTGAGGATAAAAACTTGTCATATATATATCTGTTTCATCATAAATACCTTGCTTTTCTAACATTTCTTCATATTCATTGGCATCTCTCTCGTCTTTTGCTAGATAAGATAAATTTAATATTCGGTTCCATTTAAGATGATCAAATAAAATAACTTTATTTCTATCCACACTTATTTTTAAAATTTTACTATCTCCATGATGATCTATATATTTTAAATCAGTGAATAACCAAATAGGATACTCTGCTCCTTCAGGCTTTGGCACCATTTTTTCTGCCTTATTAACAAACCAGTTATAAGGCTCTAAGAAAACATTTGAAACTTCCCCGTATTTTTTCACAATAAAATCTCTTTTTACATGATATACCCCTTTTTTCTCAAGGGTATCTAATACAATTTTTCTTTGTGATGTCCATAATGTAATCTTCTTATTATCATTTTGATTAACCATCTTTGACCCCTCTATTCTTCTTATTTAACATTTACCCATATATAACATCTACAATCCATTCTCTTTTAATTTCCCACATAGTTGCTTGTGCCGAAGGATCTTGCTCATCACATTCTTCAAATAATCTTTCCCAACTATTAATAATTTTGTTTCTTAATAACGGGTAAAAATTACCTTTATCCTCCATTATTAAAGCAGACTCATCTCCTATACCATACTTTTCAAGCTCTTTATTATGCTTTATTTCATCTTCATGATCAACAGGTAAATAAAAATAATTTACTACATATCCCCATTTATTAGAATCAGTAATAACAACAAGATTTCTATCTACTTCTAGTTTTAGAATAACCGTATTTTCCGTAGGCTGTAACATCATCTCTGAAGACGTAGAAAACCAGATAGGATATGTCACCCCATCAGGTCTTGGTACAATTTTCTCAGCATGCTTTACATACCAGTCATATAAATTTAAATAATAGTCTGATATTGTATCCATTTTTTCTTGAATATATTCTTTTTTTACTCTATATATTCCTTTTTCCTCTAACTCTTTCATTATATCTTTATGTTGTCTCGTCCAAAGTGTAACTTTTTTGTTAGAATCATCTAGAATCTGTACCATATTCACCTCCTATTATTCACCGGATTTTATAATCTTTTTATTCTATTACATAAAATCCTTTTATTGTGAATAATAGCACAAATAAATGTTGTTATCAAGTAATTATTGGAAATTATAATTTCATATCACCATATTTTATATATCCAGCTTTCCTCATCCATTGCGAAATTAGGAATGATATAAGTGCTGGAAGTATAAAATGAAGCATGACCATTTTAATCAATACATCTAGACTCGATCCCATTACTTCAATAGTTGCAAATTGGCCAACGAGACCACTAGTTCCCATTCCTGCTCCTGATGCACTGCTTTCCATCTTAAATAAGATGGTTGAAACAGGGCCTAAAATGGCCGAAGTAAGTGTAGCTGGTATCCATATCTTGGGGTTTTTTATTATATTTGAAATCTGCAACATAGATGTGCCAACTCCTTGAGCTATGAATCCCCCAAATCCATTTTCTCTATATGAAGCTACTGCAAATCCTATCATCTGAGAAGCACAACCTACAGTACTTGCTCCTGCAGCTAAGCCACTAAGACTTAAAGATATAGCTAAAGCGGCACTACTAATAGGTAGAGTCAATATTATTCCCATCAAAACTGACACAATTATTCCCATAGGAAATGGATGCAATTCTACTGCTCTATTTATAATATTTCCTACAAGTCCCATAAAAGAGCTCATAATAGGTCCCACATAATAGCCAGTTAGACCACCTATTATAATAGTTGCAAGAGGAACTAACACTATATCTACTTTTGTCTTACCGCTAATTAACTTAGAAAATTCAGCACCTAGCAGTGCAGCAATAAAAGCTCCCACTGGTTCCCCAATCTGTATCAATGCAATATCATTGTTAAAAGTTATCGTTCCCGCTCCAATGGCTCCAGTTATTACTGAAGCAAATATTCCTAAAGGAGGAGCTCCTACACTATATGCTACTCCTACACCAATTGCTGGTCCCATAAGCATTTGAGCAATTTCACCAAATATGGTCAACAGTTCAACATTTAAAAGAACACCTAATTGTTTAATTATAAGCCCTATTAATAGCGATGCAAAAAGTCCTCGTGCCATACCGTTCAAAATCTTAACTAAATAATTTCTTGTACTATTACTGCCTTTTTTATCTGGTTTTCTCTTTGTCAAATTAGCCACCTCTCTATTATTAATATGTGTATATACATGTGTCTTGTCACCTTACTGTAAAAATATATCATTTTATTCTTCATTTATCAAGTACTTTTTGTTATTAAGGGCATCTTTTATTTTTTTAAAAACTTTTTCGTTCTCAACCTCTATGGTATGAATATGGATACCTTCTGTCAAGGATGATAAAGGTTCTGCCTTAGCATCTTTTAAATTGACCATAAATTCCTGTAAATCTAATCTAGAACTAATCTCAAGAGAACCCTTAATCTCACCATAAATAGAGTGTTCTACAATAACATCTATTATTTTACCTCCTAAATCAATGATGGTTTTTAATTCATCTTCTATTTCATCATAACGATTATGCTTACAAACTATCTTTCTAACCAACTTATTTTCTTTATTCATACTGGGAATTACATATCCTTGGGGTGTAGCTAATATATCTTCTCCCCTTGCTCTTAATAATGCGATATCTTGAACTATAACTTGTCTGCTAACTCCAAAGATCTTAGAGAGTTTTGTCCCTTTTATAGGTTTTTCACTTTTCCTTAAAGTATACAGTATTTTTTCTCTTCTTTCCCAAGCATCCACTATTATTCTCCTTTCACGACCAAATATTTATACTATATTTTATCATAAATTATACCTAATATCTGTATCTTTCCAAAATTTAAATTAAACTTTATGATTTTGTGATAATAAAAATAGCCTACTCCTTCAAGTAGACTTAAATTTAATACTATTGGGTTTGCCATCTATAATATCTTAAATCTGGTCCAAAAAATCTTAAAGGTATAAATTTTTCTAATATCCTTGAAAAAATTCTATCAGTATATGTGTCAGATATTTCCTTTGGAGTCAAATTTGTTGATATGATGGTCCTCTTACTTCCTAAAAGTCTAGTATTTACTATATTAAAAATTTCAGTATTCGTAAAGGTATTTGATAATTCAGTACCTAAATCATCAATAATTAATAATTCTGCATCAAATAGTAAATCATATTCTTCATCTTTAAATCTTTTAGAATCTCTTCCAAACCTACGTTTTTCTATAATCTCCAATATTTTAAATGCTGTTTGATATATTACTATCTTATTTTTATCAAGCAAGGCTTTTGCTATACAATTACACATAAAAGTCTTTCCTAATCCTGTTGTTCCATAAAATAACAGATTTTCATCATTATTTTCATCAAAATTATTAACAAAACCTTCACTTATGCTTGAAATGTTTTTCATATTATCCCTAGGGGTCATGCTTTCTTCTTCAAAAGGTTCGTCAGGAAAAATATTTATATCAAAAGTTTGAAAGTTTTCCTTTTTCAAAACACCTTCTATATTTGACATTTCATAAGCTTTATTTATAAAGGATTGTTTTAAGCAATTGCACTTATTACCATTAGGTAAGTAGCCAGTATCCTGACATTTTGAACATTCGTATTTAACATCTAAGTAATCTAATGGAATATTATTTTCTGTGAGCAAGTATGCTTTTTCCATCTTTAACTTTTCCAATCTCTCTTTTACATCTTTCATACTCTCTTCATAATTTCCCGGATCTTCAATTATAGCTTTAGACATAAGTAGTCCTGTTTCTGTTATTTTCTTATCTAACTTCCTTATTTCAGGTACCTTTTCATATACCTTTTTAATCCTAAGTTTTTGCTCATTAATCGCTCTATCTCTTTTATTTTCATACTTATTCAAAATATCCTTTAGAATTTGATTATACATCACTTACTTTCTCCCTTTTGTTTAAAATAGTATTCCTCTCGTTTCCTCTTTGCAATTTCTTCTAACTGTTCTGCTGTATAATTCGCAGTTCTCTGTTCAAAGTTATGGAATTTAGTCTTAGTTGGTTTCCTGTCATTATCCTTTTTAGTGCGTCTATATTCTTTCTTTTTAGGCGGTTTATCTTTTTCCTCTATCTCTTTTACTGTTTTAATTCCTTTATTATGCCAAGAGCCTAAAATACTATCAATATAGTTGATGTTTGGATTTGATGTTTTTTTAGTGTTTTCACATCCCTTTAACACCATTTCCATTGAAAATTTATATTTATCAAACCATTTATCTATTACTTTCTTCTCAGGCTCAGTAAGAAACCTATTTCCATATCCTAGATATTTCATGATCTTCTCATACCTAAAGTATTTTTCATCGTTAGCTTTCAAATATTCCTGTAAAGCTTCCACATTTGTTATGCCTTGATCATACCAGTTTCTTATTATTCCGCCTATATAATTGAAATTTCTCTTTCCCTTCTTTTCTATTCCATAAAAGAATGCCTTTTCAATAATATCTGGATTCATGTTATAATTATATATCCATTCCAATATTTTCTGTTTTTCATTTGGCACCAATTGTCTTCTCATAATATAATCAATATTATTAAACATCCTATTAATTGCAGGTATTTGATTTGCATCTACCAGATCTTCAACTGAACAAGTATAAGGTTTTGTAGCTGATTCATCTTTAGTATCAAATGGTTTAAAGTTATTCTTTATATAGAGCTGCTTTAAATTTAAAAATTTAATCTTATAATTAAATTTATTATCTTCATCATCATATTTTTTTTCAATTATCCCCTTGCTCTCCCAAAAATCCCACGCACCTAAAACATCTGTTAAAGGTATATTCAAATGTTTAGATATAGTTTTATTATCAACTATAATACTATCGTCTTTATCATGGGCATATTTGTATCCTAATAAATATACTTTTACATAAGTGCCATTAGCCATAGGCATAAAATCATTTATAAATATATTCTCAATAGGAGTATCTCCTAAATCAATATCTGTGGTTTGAATTATAAAGTTCATACTACCACCCCAAAATATAGTACCATCAATCTAATATCCTTCAGCGCTTCTTTATATGTATGTTTTAAATGCTCATAATATCTATTTTCTATTGTATTTAACGGTAAGCATATGTCACTCAATATTTGGCTTTGTTTGATTCTTTGATTTAGTCGTATCAATTTTATCCCTCTCTTTTAAATAAGTTGCTTTGTCTATCTTCATTCTATAGATATAATTATATATCCTTCCTTTTTTTATTATAAAAGAAGATTTTTCCTTTACAAAATACGAATTATTCACATCTATATTTTGGTCAAAAAAATCATCTAAATATAAATTTATAATCTTAAATCCACTTTTTTTATAACATCGTAAAGCCCTTTTATTAAATTTAGCTACATCCAAATACATCTTCCTCATATTCATTTCATTAAAATAATAATCCAAAAAGGTAGTAATAGCCTCAGTGCCATATCCTTTATTCACATTATTTGGATCAAAAACTATTCCTAATACAGAATCCTTAAATATTTTTCGTATGGACTTAATTCCTAAATAGCCAATGAGCCTATGGTCTTCGTCAAATATACTAAAGTATTTTCTGTTTCTTTCGCTTGTCTTATAATAATGCCAATTCTTTAATTCTTCATCAGTTAATGGTGGTAAATTATAATCAAAAAGTAAAGGATTTTCATGAGTCCCCCAGTTTCTCATAGCATAAACATCTTCTAATTTCAGAGGAGCAATTCTTACTCTTTTTCCTTTCAACTCCATTCAAACACCCTCTCTCATCATCCTATAAGGTGAAACAGTATCTCGAAAAAGAATTAATCCTTTTTCGAGATACTACTGAAGTATCAATTTATCTTTTATCTTCCAACAATTTTTTGCCAAAGTTTTTTCCATATTCAAAAGCTTCTTGGTAAGAATCTTCGAAAGGAATAAAACAGCATTTAACTCCATCATCATGAACTTTTAATTTTAAATTTTTAAGGTTTTGTTCTATAATTTTTATAGCTTCTCCGCTCCAACCATAAGACCCAAAGGCCCCTGCTAGTTTCCCTCTGTTTCTAATGGGATTGATAACTGAAAATAACTCATATATTGGTCTTAATGTATTTTGATTTATAGTTGGAGAACCAATTAATATAGCTGTACTTTTTTCTATCTTCTCCTCTAAAGTGGATATATCTACTAATTCTATATCCTTAATTTCTACATCAACATTTCCCACCATCTTAATACCTTCCGCTATTTTTTCTCCTATTTTTCTTGTATTTCCATAAGCAGAAACATAAGGCATAAACACTTTATGTTTTTTAGGTTTGTTCTCTGTTTCTTCTGATGCTTTCTTAGACCATTCTACGTATTTCTTCCAATTCGAACGTAATATAGGACCATGGCCTGGAGCAATAATATCTATATCCAAATCTTTTATCTTATTTATAGCCTGCAACATATAGTTACTAAATGGTTTTAGTATTACATTAAAATAATATTCAAATGCATCGTCAAAATTATCAACTAAATCATCAAACATTCTTTCATCACAATAATGGCAACCAAATACATCACAAGTAAATAATATACTATCCTCTTCTAAATATGTGAACATGGTATCCGGCCAATGCAAAAATGGTGCTGATATAAACTTAAGAGTTTTATTGCCTAGGCTCAATTCATCTCCATCTGATACAACCATGTATTTAAATTCTTTATCGACCATATTCTTTAAAAAATTAATAGCAGACTTGCTAGCCACTACTGTTGCATTCTTCGCAACGTCCAATAAATGAGTTAAGTTCCCCGAATGATCTGGTTCCGTATGATTTAAAATTATATAATCAATATCCTCATAATCCACTACTTTCTTTACCTTATCTAGATATACATCCTTAAAAGGTTCCTTTGATGTTTCTATAATAGCCTTTTTATCTGTATCTATAAAATATGAGTTATAGGTAGTCCCATACTTAGTTTCCATTACCACATCAAAGGTTATTAAGCCTGGGTCTAAAATTCCAATCCATTTTATTGTTTCATTTACATTTAAAATCTTCATATCCATAAAAGCCCTCCTATAATAATCATATTGGTTAGTCTTTTAATGGATATCTACCCTTTTTTTTACTATTTAATCTATCCACCAAAATTCTCTTTATTTAAGAATTTTGTAAATTCTTTTTTCCAAACTAATTCAACAGTTCCAGTTGGTCCATTTCTATGTTTTGCTATTATTACCTCTCCTATATTCTTTTTATCCGAATCCTCATTATAATATTCATCTCTGTATAAAAATAATACTACATCAGCATCCTGCTCTATTGCTCCAGATTCCCTTAAGTCTGAAAGTATAGGCCTATGATCAGAACGCAACTCTGGTGCACGAGAAAGTTGTGATAATGCTATAACAGGACAATCCATTTCCTTTGCTAATGCTTTAAGTCCTCTCGATATAGCAGATATTTCCTGCTGCCTATTTTCTTGCTTCCCTTCTAATTGCATCAACTGTAAATAATCTATTACAACTAAATCTAGCCCCTTTTCTATTTTCAATCTTCTGCATTTAGCTTTCATTTCTGTCAATGATATTCCCGCTGTATCGTCTATAAATACCTTAGCTTTAGATAAGGGTCCCATAGAATCAATAATCTTTATCCATTCATCTTCATCTAAACGTCCACTGACTATCTTTTGTAAATCTACATGGGCTACTGAACTAATCATTCTTTGGACAAGTTGCTCTTTAGACATTTCTAAAGAAAATACTCCTACATTAGCATTTGCTTTAATAGACGAATTGGTAGCAATATTTATGCCTAAAGCAGTTTTACCCATAGATGGCCGTGCAGCTAAAAGTATTAAGTCAGATTTTTGCATTCCTGATAGCTTGTTGTCAATATCTATAAATCCAGTAGTAAGACCAGTTAAATCTCCTTGATTAGCTGCCATTTCTTCTATCTTTGAAAAGCTATCTAACAATACATTTTTTAATGGAGAAAACCCATCTCTATGTCTTCCTTGAGTAATATCGAATATATTTTTTTCTGCTTGTTCTATTATAGCGTTAACTTCTTCGCTGCCTTCATAACTTTTACCTACTATATCGTCGCAAGATTTTATCAAACGTCTCAATATAGATTTTTCTTCAACTATATCACAATAATACTTAACATTTGAAGTTGTAGCTATCCCTCCTGATAAATCGGCAAGATATGTAACCCCTCCAATATTCTCCAATGTGCCTCTCTTTCTTAATTCCTCAGATAAAGTGATTAAATCCACTGGTTCATTCCTATTGAATAAATTTACTATGGCTTCAAATATCTCTCTATTTGCTTCTTTGTAGAAATCATCTGGATGAAGTTGCTCTATAGCTGTGTTTATAGCTTCCTTGTTTATTATCATAGAACCTAATACAGATTGCTCTGCTTCTAAACTATGTGGTGGAATTCTACCTAATGCTTGTGCTTCTATTTGAATCACCTCGCTATTTTTCTACTACTTTGACCCTTAACGTAGCAGTAGTTTCTGGATATACCTTTACTTCTACAGTAGTTACTCCTAAAGATTTAATATTATCGTCCATTTCAATTTTTTTCTTATCTATATCTATATTATGTTGCTTTTTTAATGCTCCTGAAATATCTTTTGATGTAATTGAGCCAAAAAGTCTTCCACCTTCTCCTGCTTTACTCTTTAATTCGACAGTAGAATTTTCAATTTTTTCCTTTAATTTAAGAGCACTTTCATACTCTTCTTTTTCTTTTTGTTTTTTATTTTTCATATCTATTTTCCATTTCTTTGTATTTGCTGGTGTTGCTTCTATCGCAAATTTTTTTGGTAAAAGATAATTTCTAGCATATCCATCCTTGGCATTTACCATATCTCCTTCTTTTCCTAAACCCTTTACATCCTTTAATAATATTACCTTCATTCTTCATCACCTTCCCTTAAATAATCATCTATAATATCAATAAGCATTTCTTCTGCCTGATCCATAGTTTTTTCTTCAATTTGAGCCCCTGCACTAGTCAAATGTCCGCCACCGCCAAGTTTCTCAAGTATCAATTGAGCAGACAGGTTTCCTAGTGATCTACCGCTTATATGAATTTTACCTTCTGAATGAGTTAACACAAAAGAGGCTTCTACTCCATTAATATTTAATAATTCATTTGCCGATTGTGCTGCAATCAAAACCGAATCATCTGAATCAAATTCTAATCTCCCTATGGCAATTTTATTAAACACTATCCTAGAATTCTTTACTACTTCCGCTTTTTGTAAAAATATATCAAAATCATCTCTGAATAATTGACTTACATTTCCAGTATCAGCTCCTGCTCTTTTTAGAATAGAAGCAGCTTCAAAGGTTCTTACTCCAGTTTGAAACGTAAAGTTTTTAGTATCTACAGTTATACCAGCTAGTAACGCATCTGCTTCAAATTTTGTCATCTTTAATTTATCTTCCATATAATATAGTATCTCCGTTACTAATTCGCAAGTAGATGACGCATATGGTTCCAAATAGGTAAGTATTGGATCTTGTATAAATTCTGCCCCTCTTCTATGATGATCAATCAACACTACCTTATCTGTCAAATCTAGAAGTTCAGGAACTTCCATAAAACTAGGTTTATGATTATCCACTACCACTAAAAGTGACGATTCATTAACCATATCTTTAGCTTTATCTGGAGTAATAATCAAGTCCAAATATTCAGGCTCTTCTCGTATCATTCTATCATAGACATTTTTTATAGACGGATTTGATCCACTTAAAACCAAATATCCATCCTTATACCTGTTCTTAACAGCTCTAATTATTCCTAATGATGCGCCAAAGGCATCCATGTCTGCATTTTTGTGTCCCATTACGAATACTTCATCAGATTGATCAATAAGCTGCATTAAAGCATGGGATATAACTCTAGATTTAACCTTATTTCTCTTTTCTATTGCCTTGGTTTTACCACCATAGAAGCTTAAATTATAATCTTCTTTTACTACTACTTGATCTCCGCCTCTGCCCAATGCAATATCTATTGCGGCTCTTGCATATTCATAGCATTCACTTGGATTATTTCCATTTGTTCCTACTCCCATACTCAATGTTACTGATATTGTATTTCCTTTATCAATTTCTCTAATTCTATCCAATATATCAAATTTTTTATCCTGAATTTCTTTTAAATATCTACTCTCAAATATTAATATATATTTATCGTTTTCGTACTTTCGTACTAATCCTTTATTCATATTAGCAAAAGAATTTAAGATTTTATCAATTTCTGCAAATACTAGAGGCCTATTGACTTCAGAAGTGTTATTTCTTACTTCATCATAGTTATCTATATATGCTAAACAGACCGAAATCCTCTTATCCATAGACTTGTTATAAAGTTTTATATAATGAGTATTATCAATCCAGTATAGCATTACAATACTACCTTTTTTACTTTCCACTACATTATAGTAAACCCTATAATATTGTTCATTGCATTCAACATTTATAGGTACTTCATTATCAGAATTCTTTTCCAATTTTTCTATGTTAAAGCAAGGTATGAGCTCATTAATTGGCTTATTTAATATATTCTCTTCACCAATCATGTCAAAAAATCTTGTATTATACCATGATATGGTATAGTTTGAATCTAACATTACTAGAGGAAATGGCATATTAAATACAGCATGCTTAGTAACCGAATCAAATTCTTCTGCTAAGCTTTCAATGTATTTGGTCCATTCTTTCTCCTTATTATTTATAGTAGCGATATATTGGTAGATTAAATAGGCTAAAGCAATAGTAAGAAGCAATGCTAAAATTGGCTGAAAGTAAGCAATTATAGCTATAAGGACCCCTATGATTATTAAATATAGTTTCCCATCTTTCATGTTAATTGAATTTTTATTATTCATAATAATCCTCCTAAATGGATTTAAACAGATCTTCTAAATCTTCTAAAGTCAAATATTGTATCCAGTACCCCTATAATCGTAATTATTCCTCCTAGAACTGATGACAATATAATAATGAACAATACAATAAACATCCTAGTAATTTTATTAACTTTCCACTGTGCTAATTTATAATATGTCACTGATAAACCTTGAGTGAAAAATACAAAAAATGCAAGCACAATTAAGTTTACGAGTACTGCCTCAGAGTGATGCATTCCCAGATAACTTAATGAAAAAGTAACCAAAAACATAATTCCTATACCTACTAAAATATTTCTAGGTAATTTAAACCTTGAAAATCGGGGAATAAAAACTATGCCATATCCTAATTTTCTGAGGGATAATGATGATATTAAATAATTTAAATATGCAGTTATTAAGGAAAATACTATAATCATAGATGGCGTTATAGTTAATATATATTGAAATGTATCCTCTATTAAATCCTTAATCTGCAATATTTGATAGTTAGATAATTTTAATTCGTACAATATTTCAATTTGATTATCAATCGATTGATCAAAAGCTTCTTTTAACTGATTAATAATATTGGTTAACAGACTAATAATATTAACTCCAGTTATATCATTCATCATTACAATTATCAATAAGACACTCAGAAGAAAAACTAAAGTAGATACAGCTAAAATTTCAGTGGAACTTTTTCTCTTCTTAAGAGTATATATAATAGTAATACTTAAAGGTGCAAAAGTTATAAGTATTACTATACCAGATATTATATCCATAATTAATCCAATAGATAAAGTTGATAAAATTAAGCCTATTATTGCTAAATTTAGCCCCTGTCTAACCCCTAATAATATAAATAGGATAGGATATAAAAAGATTATCCATGGAAAATAATACATACCTACTATCATAAATATTGTAGCTATTACTAATACAAATATGGTCTCCATTATCTTGTTTTTCAATTCTGTATTCAAATTTCCACCCCTATTCTTGCTTGGATTTTATAAACTCTAACAGTTCACTTAGATCTCCATACCATTTCTCAATTTTATGATCTTCTAATATATTTAATCTTATTTTGTCCTCAAGATTAGAACTTATATTTTCATAATCTAATCCTAATCGTTTACTTAATAGAAAAGACAATAACATAATATTAGAAATTGTATCTTCTAAATCTTTATTGGTGTCATCTTCTCCTTCGGATAAAGTCTTATATAGATAAGCCACTGAAGTTAATAGTTCACTTTTTAGCCACTCTATAGTTCTAACATTTTTTATTATATCCACTTCTCTCTTTTCGTCCATAATTTCACCCTTTTATCATAATACTTGCTCATAAAAAGTTATATTAAAATATAGTCCTATTAAAATAATACAGAGTATACTATTATATGTCAAACAAAAAAGAGAGGTTATTCCTCTCTTAATCTGCACTATATGGCAGCAATGCAATTTGTCTTGCACGTTTTATAGCTCTTGTTAATTCTCTTTGATGTTTCGCACAGTTACCAGTAATTCTTCTTGGGAGAATTTTCCCTCTATCAGTAACATATTTTTTTAATTTATTTATATCTTTATAATCTATATGTTCAACTTTGTCCGCACAAAAATTGCAAACTCTTTTTCTTGGTCTAAATCTTCTTTGCACCTTTCTTCCCTCCTTCTTAGAATGGAATGTTATCGTCGTCTACGGGATCGAAACCATCTACTCCTGGAAAATCCGTATTTGAGTTATTGAAATCAGAATCAAAATTAGAATTGTTATTGTTATTTCCCCACTCTAAAAATTCAACTCTCGACGCTACAACGTCAGTTGTATACCTTCTTGTACCATCTTTTGCTTCGTAAGAGCCAGATTGAATTCTTCCTTGTACTGCAGTAAGTCTTCCTTTAGCTAGATAATTTGCACAATTCTCAGCTTGTTTTCCCCATACAACGATGTTTATAAAGTCGGCTGTTGGTTGTCCTTTTGATTCAAGTTCTTGCTTCTTTTCCTTGGATAACTGCTTATCTACCGCTAAACTAAACCTGGCCACTGGGCTCCCTGTATTTGGGATATACCTTAATTCAGGATCTCTCGTAAGCCTTCCAATTAACACAACACTATTCAACCAAAACACCACCTTAAATTAATTGACTACTTTTCTTCTCTAATTATCATATGTCTTATTATACTGTCGGTGATTTTGCTTATTCTATCTACCTCATCTACAACTTCAGGGGTGGATTCGAAGTTAACAATAATATAGTATCCTTCTGTTAAGTCATTTATTTCATATGCTAACTTTCTATTCCCCCACTCATCTACATTAGAAATAGTACCATCTTTTTCTATGATACCTTTTAATCTATCAAATAGTTGATTTCTTTTTTCTTCTTCTAGACTTGCCATAAAAATAAACACTGCTTCGTATTTTCTCATGTTTTTCACCTCCTTTTGGACTATCGGCTCTAATTAAGAGCAAGGATTTACTTATAAAGTATATCATTAATATGCTTTTCATGCAATAAATATTATTTTTATATACTTAAAATTTTACATAGATTTTACATTCTATATGCAACAGATTTTACATTCTCTCTGTAAACTTATATTGAAAATAAAGATATAACGAAAGGCAGGTATTATATTATGAAAAAAATATGGAGTATCTTTTTAGTATCAATCATGACAATGACTATTATAGCTAGCTGTTCAAATGATAATACAGCTAAAACAGGAGATAACACAAATTCTCCAGCTAAAAATAGTGAAAGTAATTTTGATGCAAGTAGTACTATAAATGTAGCAACTAGAGAAGATGGTTCAGGAACTAGAGAAGCGTTTACAGAAATAGTAGGAATATTAGAAAAAGGTGAAAATGGTAATGAAACAGATAGAACTTATACTGAAGCTGTTGTTCAAAACAGCACCAATGCAGTTATGACCACAGTAACTGGTGATGAATATAGTATAGGATATATTTCATTAGGCTCTTTAAATGATACTGTAAAAGCTTTGAAAATAGAAGGAGCAGAAGCTACTGCTGAAAATGTACAAAATAACTCTTATAAAATATCAAGACCATTCAATATAGCATATAAAGGAAAACTTAACACATTATCCGAAGATTTCTTAAACTTCATATTAAGTACAGAAGGTCAAGAAATTGTATTAAAAGAAGGTTATGTACAAATTGGAAATGATTTAACAGCATATGAAGCAAATGGTGAACAAGAAGGTAACTTAGTAGTGGCAGGTTCCACTTCAGTAACTCCAGTAATGGAAAAATTAGTTGAAGCATATCAAGAAATTCACTCAGGAGTATCAATCGAAATTCAATCCACAGGCTCATCAGCTGGTATGCAATCAACAATGGAAGGTACTGCTGACTTAGGGATGGCATCAAGAGAACTTAAAGAATCAGAACTCGCTGAATTAACTTCAGAAGTAATAGCTCAAGATGGTATTGCAGTAATAGTTAACAATTCAAATCCTACAGAAGACCTAACCCTTGAAGATGTAAAATCAATTTATACAGGTGAAACAACTGAGTGGAATGCGATGGTAAAATAGAAATGAAGGTGAAAAAATGAGTTCAAAATCCTTTGAATATTTTATGAAAGGTGTCTTTCTAATTAGTGCAGTTATATCTGTAGTAGCTATAATTCTTATATGTTTATTTATATTTACTGGAGGTATTCCTTTTATACAGGAATATGGTCTCAAACATTTTCTTCTTGGAACTGAATGGAAACCAAGCAATACGCCTCCGTCCTTTGGAATATTGCCAATGATAATGGGTTCAATTTATGTTACTATAGGTGCAATAATTATAGGAGTTCCTATAGGTGTTTTGACAGCAGTATATTTGTCAAAGTTTTGCAATAATAAGCTATATAAATTATTAAAACCAGGTATCAATTTAATGGCTGGAATTCCTTCAATAGTGTATGGATTTTTTGCTTTAGTTGTTATTGTACCAATTATAAGAGACATATTTGGAGGAACAGGCATGAACATTCTTACTGCCTCCATTTTACTTGGAATCATTATACTTCCTACTGTTATAAGTATGTCAGAGGCTTCCCTTAAAGCTGTACCTGAAGGCTACTATAAAGGAAGTATTGCCCTTGGTGCAACGCATGAGAGAACTATTATGTCGGTAATACTACCTGCTGCAAAATCAGGTGTATTATCAAGTATAATATTGGGAATTGGTAGAGCAATAGGAGAAACTATGGCAGTAATATTAGTAGCTGGAAATCAAGCTCGTATGCCTGCTAGAATTACAAAAGGGATAAGAACTCTTACTACTAATATAGTAATTGAAATGGCATATGCTGCTGATGAACATAGAGAAGCTCTAATAGCAACAGCTGCAGTATTGTTTATATTTATCCTAATTATCAATGGAACCTTTCTAATTGTCAGAAGGAGGAGTAAAAATTGAGTAAAGTAATACGATTTGCTGTAAAACTATCAGCTATTATAACATTTGGCGTATTGTTCTTCATGATTGGTCATATTTTGATAAGGGGTATACCAAACCTAACTCCGTCTTTGTTTGGATTAAAATACACAACAAAAAATATATCACTGTTCCCTGCTATAATTACTACTTTAATGCTAGTAGTCCTTACACTTTTAGTTGCAACACCTATTGGTGTATTTACAGGATTTTACCTTATAGAATATGCAAAAAAGGGTAGCAAATTAGTTGAAATAATTAGAATAACAACAGAAACATTATCAGGAATACCCTCAATAGTATATGGATTATTTGGTATGTTATTCTTTGTTATATATCTCGATTTTCAATATTCATTATTAGCAGGTACTTTAACAGTTGTAATAATGGTATTGCCTTTAATTATAAGATCTACTGAAGAAGCTTTAATGTCTGTTGATGATTCTCTTAGAGAAGCAAGTTTTGGACTTGGAGCTGGTAAACTACGTACTATTTTTAAAATAGTTCTTCCTGTAACTATGCCAGGGATCTTATCAGGAATCATTCTTTCTGTAAGTCGTATTGTTGGAGAGACTGCAGCATTGATATTTACTTTAGGAACTGCTACAAAAATTCCAAATAGTTTTTTCTCATCAGGACGTACTCTAGCCCTTCATATGTATGTGCTTTCCACAGAAGGAATGCATGTAGATGAATCTTATGCAACAGGAGTTATACTATTGCTTGTAATATTAATTATAAATGTTTTATCTACATTACTAAGTAATAAATTGACAAAGGAGAATCGAAATGAATAAATTTGTTATAAAAAACATGAATTTATATTATGATGATTTTCATGCTTTAAAAAACATAAATATGAATATCCATGAGAAAAAAATAACTGCTCTTATAGGTCCATCAGGATGCGGTAAATCTACTCTATTAAAAAGCTTAAACCGTATGAATGATTTAGTTGAAAAATGTACAATCAAAGGAGATATCCTTCTTGATAGTGAAGATATATATGCTGAAAATTCTGATGTAAATCTACTAAGAAAAAGAGTCGGCATGGTATTTCAAAAACCTAATCCATTTCCAATGAGTATATATGACAATATTGCGTATGGACCAAGGACCCATGGAGTAAAAAATAAATCTAAACTAGATGAAATTGTTGAAAAAAGTTTAAAATCTGCAGCAATTTGGGATGAAGTAAAGAATGATCTCAAGAAAAATGCTTTAAGGATATCTGGTGGACAACAACAGAGAATTTGTATAGCAAGGGCACTAGCTATTGAACCAGAAGTATTATTGATGGATGAACCAACATCTGCCCTTGATCCTATTTCTACTACAAAGATCGAAGAATTGATACAAGAATTAAAAAAAGACTATACAATAGTTATAGTAACTCATAATATGCAACAAGCAACTAGAATCTCTGATAAAACAGCCTTTCTCCTAAATGGTGAACTGATTGAGTATGATAAAACTGTTAATATATTCTCTGTACCAAAAGATAAGCGTACAGAAGATTATATAACTGGTAGATTTGGTTAGTGAATAAATTGAAAGAGGTGACAATTATGAGAAGTAAATTTGATAGAGAATTGGATTCGCTGAACAATGAATTAATTGAAATGGGTAATTTAATCGAAAGCTCCATAAAGATAGCTGTAACAGCTCTCAAAGAACAAGATGTAGAATTAGCAAAGCGAATAGTAGAAAACGATGATGAAATAGATAATATTGAAAGTCATATTGAAAAAAGATGTATGAAGCTATTATTGCAACAGCAACCTGTTGCAAGTGATTTAAGACTTATTTCATCTTCTCTAAAGATAATTACTGATATGGAAAGAATAGGAGATCATGCAGAAAACATCGCAGAATGGGTATATTATGCAATAGAAGGAGATCATTATGAATATTAGGAGTTGATTATATGCCTTTGATATACTGCATTGAAGATGATGAGAGCATAAGAGAGCTTGTAGTATATGCTCTCAAAAATAACAATTTTGATGCAAAAGGTTTTGAAAATGGAAAAACTTTATTTGATAATCCTATTCCAGATCTAATTATATTAGACATTATGCTTCCAGGTGATGATGGCTACGTTATTTTAGAAAGATTAAAATCAAATTTTAAAACATCAAATATTCCTATTATAATGCTTACAGCAAAAACTAGCGAATTTGATAAAGTTAAATCCCTAGACATGGGAGCAGACGATTATGTTGAAAAACCTTTTGGTATTATGGAATTAATATCTAGAGTAAAAGCCGTCTTACGCCGCAGTAAAAAAATAGATAGATCTACAGAATTAACCTTTAAAGAAATTTACATTGATTACGACAAATATTTAGTTTCGGTTTCGCAAAAGGAAGTATCTTTAACTCATAAGGAATTTGAGTTATTATATTATCTAATCAAAAATCAAGGTATAGTCCTATCAAGAGATAAAATAATGAATGAAATATGGGGATTTGATTTTGAAGGAGAAACAAGAACTATAGATGTGCATATTAGAACACTGAGATTAAAACTTGGAGATGCAGGTAAATATATTAAAACTATTAGAAATGTAGGGTATAAACTAGGAGGTTAATCATGGAGAAAAAAATCTATCAAAATCTTGCAATAGTCGCGACTGTCACCGCAATTATTACTGCTAGCGTTACTGCATTTTTATTTTATGATTTGTATAATGCTAATATACTCAATAGAAATATTAATTTTGTAACCAAATTTTTATATACACTCCCTGTTATTACAGGTGTTTTAGTATTTATTCTAATATTACTCTATTTTGTTGCACATATATTGACTAAAAGTATTATAGAACCTATAAGCATAGCCACTAAAAATATAGAAAGTATATTATCTGGAAGAGATGAAATAAAAAATATTGAAGTCTATGAAGAACTTAATCCCTTTATGGAAACTATTCAAACTCAAAAAAAAGAAATAGAAACCTATATACTAAAACTTAAAGAAGCAGAAAAATCCAGAAGGGACTTTACTGCTAACATATCCCATGAATTAAAAACTCCTCTTACTTCAATAAATGGATTTGCTGAAATGCTATCTACTGGTAATGTAAATAAAGAAGATGCTATTAAATTCGCTAATATAATTCATAAGGAAGGTATCCGTCTATTAGAACTAATAGATTCAATCATAAATCTAAGTAGAATTGAACATGAAACTGAAAATAAAAAAATGGAGATTATGAATATTTCAGATATTGCTAATGAAGTAGTATCTCAATTAAAAGTCAGAGCTAAAAAGAAAAATTTAAGTTTAAATATTATAGCTGAAAATACCTCAATTCAAGGCAGTAGAAGAATGATAAGAGACTTGCTATATAATCTTATCGATAACTCAATAAAATACAATAAACTTAATGGTAAAATTGAGGTATTTATTAAACAAGTAGACGATTATTGTGTAATTAAAGTCAGGGATACAGGAATAGGTATACCCCATGAACAACAAGAAAAGGTATTCGAACGCTTTTATATGGTAGATAAAAGTAGATCTAAAAAAGTAGATGGTTCTTCAGGTCTTGGATTATCAATGGTAAAACATATTGTGAAATATCACGGCGGTAAAATATCTTTAAAAAGTAAAATTAATGAAGGAACAGATATCAAAATACAATTACCTATAAAAAAATCTCACCTCAATTAATTGAGGTGAGATTTTTATTAAGCATTTTCTTTTGACAATGCTTCTCTTATAACTTCTCCTAATCTTTTTACTCCTTCAACTATTCTTTCATCTTCCATATTTGAATAATTCATTCTAAAAGTATTTTCATTACCTCCATTAGGGAAGAATGACCCTCCTGGAACAAAAGCTACATCTTTTTCTAAAGCTTTTTTACCTAAATCTCTTGCATTTATATGTTCTGGTAATACTACCCACGTAAATAATCCACCTTCTGGATTTGTATATTTTACTTCCTCAGGAAATTCTTCTTCCATTGTTTTTATCATTAAATCTTTTCTTTTCTTATATACTTTCTTTATTTTTTCAATGTGTTTTTCTATATCATACTCTTCTAAGAATTTTGCTACTTCCATTTGAGATATTGTACTGGATTGTAAGTCAGCTCCTTGTTTAATCATAATAAACTTATTGAGTACTTCAGGAGCTGCAGCTATCCAACCTAATCTAAGCCCTGGTGAGAATATCTTTGAAAAAGTACCTAAAAAGATTACTCTTCCCTCTGTATCGTAATGGAATACAGATGGTAATTTTTCACCTTCAAATCTTAATTCACCATATGGGTTGTCCTCTACTATTGCTACATTATAATTATTCGCTAATTCCACTAATCTCTTTCTTCTTTCAACACTCCAAGTCTTTCCTGATGGATTTTGGAAATCTGGAATAGCATAAATAAATTTTGCATTCTTATTTTCTTTAAGAGCCTTTTCTAAATCTTCCATTATCATTCCATCATCATCTGTATCTACTTCTACAAACTTAGGCTCATATGCTTTGAAAGCATTTATAGCTCCTAAATAAGTAGGACTTTCACATATTATTACGTCTCCAGGATTGATAAATGCTTTGGCTACAAAATCTAACCCTTGTTGAGACCCACTAGTAACTAGAATATTATCTACACTAACATCAGCTTCAACTTTAGCCATTCTTTCTACAATTTTTTCTCTTAGTGGTCCAAATCCTTCAGTAGTACCATACTGTAATGCAGATGATCCATTCTCATCTAATACCTTTTGTGCTACCTTTTTCATTTGATCAATAGGAAATAATTCTGGAGCTGGTAGTCCACCAGCAAAGGAAATAACTTCTGGTCGTTGAGTAAGCTTTAGCATCTCTCTAATTTCAGATGCCTTCATGTTGCTCATTCTTTTTGCATAATTTAAAGACATTAAAGCACCTCCTAAAATATTTATAAAAACGTTTTCATGCTAATATTGTAACAAATCCCCTCACCTATAGTTTACTATTAAATTATAAAATTGTCTAATGTTTAAATACAATTTAAACATCAATAAGCTGTTTTCCAACTAAATTTTAATAGAAAACAGCTCTTATCCTTCATTTTTCTTTACTTATAATTGAATATGCTAATCCATTTATCGTCTACTAAAATCTTTCTTACTCTTTTCTCAAAATCTATTCTAGGTATCCAAATCTGTCTACCGCATCCTAAACATTTTAACTTAATATCTACTCCAGTTCTTATTATTTCCCATTTATTCTCTCCACAGGGATGAGGTTTTTTTAAAGTTATTACATCTCCCAACTCATATTTTAACATCTTAATACCTACCTCCTAAGATTTATTATTGTATATAACCATCTTTGGATATGGTATTTCTATACTCCATTGCTCCATTAACTTTGTTTTTGCAACCATATTAGTCATTATACGTAAAAGTTTTTCTAGTAATTAGATATACTATCCATATGTTTTCTCTTATACTAGTGAAGTTTCTCCGCCTTATTTCCTTCATTATCTTTTATGATCTTAAAAATCCCTTCTGTTTCTAAATGATTATCCTCAATTATATTTCCCACTTCTTTTATATCATCTAAATTGAACTTAATAGCTAAACCACAACTATGGGTTATTTCTCTTGGAGTCGGTATAGTTCGATATTTAATATTATGTCTATTAAAGATGGTATCAGCTTTAATTGCATATTGCGTAGATTTAAAGGCAACCACTCCAAACTGTCTCTCTTTCATTATAACATACTCTCCTATCCTATGTTTACTGTATTTGATGCATTTTTTAATCTTTCATATATTGTATACATATTTGATATCTCTCCAACTTGAAGCTTATCTTGAATTTCATAATAATCCAAACAAGTTCCACAAGAAATAATTTCTACTCCTTTAGCTTCTAATTCCTTTAAATCTTCTAACACTTCTGAACCCTCACAAGTTAGATGAACTCCTCCATTATAAAATATCAATGTAGAAGGATATGGGGTTGCTTCGGTTAAAGTATATATAAAGGATTTTATAAGTATTTTACCTAACTGTTCAGAACCTTTCCCCATTGTATCCGAAGCAAATACTATGGTTACATCCTTTGAATTGCCTTTAGTTACTTTATCGGACTTTTTCTCAATTTCTTCTTTATCCCCTTTAGTTATAGTTATATGATATTCATTATCACTTTTTGCATCAACTTCATATTCGTATCCTAAACTTTTAGCAAGTTTTGAAACATTATCTTTCGCTGCTTCATTATCAACTATAGTTGTTATCATACCTTCATTTATATTATCTAATTCTTTTTTAGTCATTATAACTGGTTTAGGACAAGCCTGTCCTGTTGCGTTTATTTCTTTTTTCACAATAAATCCCCCTATTCTTTTATTATAAGTATATTATACTATTCCTTACTCATCATGCTTAATAAATAATTTTTATATATCGATAATAAACTATAAAAAACATCTATAATCACATTTATCTTGCTTAAAGAAACTGGATCTGATGATAATGACTTGAATGAAATATTTCAAGTCATAAGAAATGAACCTCTAGAAAATTAGTAGAGATACAAGGGAATAACGGGGAAAAGGTAGAAATATTTGTAGAATAATCCCAAATAGGATTATTCTTTTAATTTTTTTATATTGTATATGATCTTTATTCCAATACCTATCAATAACACTGGGAACAGATAAAATATAAATTGCCAAAATCCAAATTTTAACATGGTTTGAGATGATAATAAAAACAGTAATGAAACAATTACCATAACTGTTCCTAAATTTCTAGGCCATTCTATACCAGACCCTCTATATCCTAATAGATATATGATATAAAAGGCAATTCCAAATATTAGATATAATGTCCAACTTACATCTGTAGAAACTAATTCCTCAACCAAATTATGGGTCCCAAAGGCAAGTAACATCATTCCAACCATTAAAAGCGACCTATTCTTTTGTTTAACATAAAGCGTCAAAGAAATAATTCCAAATATCAATAAGAATAAAAAGCTTTTAATATCTATTCCAACAAGCATATATCGATCTAGGATAGATATCAATGAAATACCTAGTAAAACTAATCCTAAAACTAAATATCCCATGTGTCTCTTCATCAAATATCCTATTAAAATTGCTATAGATAACAAAAACAATAACCATTCAAATGTTAACACATCTAAATTTAACAATAAAAATAATATACCTACAAATACTAGAAATACACCAAATAGATAATCTTTAGCTTTCATATACATCCCTCCCATTTAAATATAAGTCTTGTTAGATAAAATTTCTATCATTAAATTTAATAAATTAAGATCTTTCAAACAACTAACAATCAAGGAATTGTATACACCTTCTCCTATCAAAGATTCTGGAGAAAACGTAGCTATAGAAGTTAAAATTAAAGTTATAAAATATACTATAAATATTCCTTCCATCAATCCAAATATTATACCCCCTACTTTATTTAACTGCTTCAATATTGGCACATTCAATATAAAAGAAAATAATCCTAAAATTAAATTCATCAAAACACTAACCAACCAAAATATAAATATTATTGATAGAAGTTTAATTATTATTCCTACTAATTCTCCTGACATCAAATTTGGAATAAAATTAGGATTATCTTTAGCTTGTGAATTAAATAATATGCTAAGAATTATTTTAGTTATCCCCTCAAATATTCCATAAGCTGCAGGACTACTAATTATATATTCATGTACAATAGGGTAAATTTTAATAGTTATCAGTATCGATAGTATAGTTCTTATGATATTAAATATAGATAAAACTAATCCTAATCTTAATCCCTTGAATACAGAAAATAACAAAATTAAAATTATAATTACATCTAGCCAATTCATACAAAACACCATACTTTCATTTAAATTGAGACTATATCAATTCTATTTTCATATACTATTATCAAATTTTGTCCTCCATTTAATACTTTAAGTATAGATTCTTCAGATTCATATTTCAATACCTCTTTTCCTTCTTTCAGTCCTATAATATTGTTAGGTCCATATATGATCATATATTCATTAAAAGGAATACTTTTCCTATATTCCTCTAAAAATGAATGTTTATATTCAGATATTCCATCAAAGGATATATTCTCAAGAGTATTACCATAAAGTATATTTATACCCTTTTCATTTATATATATATCTTTTATCAATTGATGATCTTTTTGCCATAAAATACTACTATCATCAATGGAATACAATCCCTTATCCGTCATTACAATTAAAGTATCATCTTTAATAAAATTTAAATAAAAAACAATTTCATTATCTAAATATGTGGTTGATAAAAATTCACCTTCCATATTATAGGCTTGAATTTCAGATCTAATACTATTGCCTTTTAAATTTAATGTCGCAAAAGCATATTTGCTATTACTCCTATTTATACAATAAGTAAGAACATTATCACCTTCAACTAATTTATTTTGAATCATTTTTCCATTAGTATCTAATATGTTGATTCCTTCATTATCATCTTTTTTTACATGTAACAAAATATTTTTATTACCCTCAATTACATTCCTAACTTCAGTCTGTAACTGAAACTTACTTATTGTTTCTCCTTTTGTATTTAATGAGTATACATTTCCTGTTAACGCCTCATATACATATATGCCTTCATCTCCAAATGTCACCTCAGGACTATTTAAATTGAATTCCTTCTCCCATTCTTTCGATCCTTGTGTATTATATCTTACCAATTTATTGTCCATCCATACTATAATGCTATTATCATAATAGGCGATATCATCTATACTTTCTTTCATTGGAATAGATCTAATAACTTCTAAATCTTTTCTTACCATTGAAGTATTATTAATGAAATTTATAAATTTTTCTTGATTTTTACTACTGGAGAAAAATAATATAACGCCAATCAATACTATAACAAATAATTTAAAGCCATTATTGCTTTTCTGCTCTGCCTTCATAATATCCACCTCTGTTATTATAATTCTTTATTTTTTCATTATATCCTTTAAATTTATTGTAGTTATTTATTTTTATATTTGATATAATAAATGTACCCATACATTTAAATGGAGGTTTTGAAAATGTATATAGATAAAAATTTAAATATTCCACTATATATACAATTATACAATAGATTTAAGGATATGATTGAAGACAATGAGTTAAAAGAAGGAGAAAAACTTCCTTCTATTAGAAGTTTAGCAAATAAATTAAATGTAAACAATATCACAGTAGTAAATGCATACAAAGTTTTAGAACAAGAAGGTTATATCTATTCTATAAAAGGAAGTGGAACCTATGTTAGAAAAATTAATTATAACATAAATATTCCTTATATGGAAGATGGAGATATTGAACTTATGGTAGGAGGTGTTCTACCTATATCTAAAAATAGTATCAACTTTGCTTCTGTATCTCCTACTCCTGAAATATTTCCTATAGGGGAATTTAAACAGGCTCTAGTCGAAGTCTTAGACAGAGATAAAGGAAATGCCTTTACATATCCAGAAATCAGTGGATATGAGCCTTTTAGAGAATCCATATCCTCTTTCCTATATGATAATTATAATATGAGGATAGATAAAAACCAAGTGTTAGTTATTTCCGGTGGGCAACAAGGAATAGATATTATAACTAAAACCTTAGTTTCTCAAGGAGATTGTATATTTGTCGAAAATCCAACCTATTCAGGAGCTATTGCTGCTTTTAAATCTAGAGGAGCTAAAATAATTGGAATACCTATGTTGAATGATGGATTGGACCTTGACATACTAAATAAACATATTAAAAGATACCATCCTAAATTTATATATATGATGACTAATTATCAAAGCCCTACTACCTATTCTTATAGTCAAGAAAAAAAGAGAGAACTCATTAGACTGAGTAAAAAACATAATTTCTATATAATTGAAGATGATTTTTTAACAGACTTAAATTATGATAAAGACAAAAAATTACCATTAAAATCAATTGATAATTTAGATCAGGTCATATATGTAAAAAGTTTTTCAAAGATATTTATGCCTGGAGTTAGAATAGGTTTCATGATGGTACCTCAAAGACTATTTACAAGTATTATAAGAGCAAAACATACTACAGATATTTCTTCTTCTGGATTTCTACAAAGAGCGTTTGATTTATATTTAAGAAAAGGATTATGGAAAGGTTATATAAAATCCATAAAAAAGGTATACTCAGAAAAATATAATACTATGATTAAGGAATTAGAAAGATTAAAAAAATATGGACTCTCTTTTATTGAACCAAATGGAGGGCTTAGTATATGGATTAAACTTCCAAATGAAATAGAATCCATAGAATTATACGACGAATGTGTTGAAAATAACGTAACCTTTGTTCCTGGTAAGATATTCTTTATTGATAATAACATATATTCTAACTATATTCGCTTAAGCTTTGGAGCTGTGTCCAATGAAGAAATAATTCAAGGTATTAAAATTATAGAAAATTTATTAAGGAAAAAATTTGATGAAGACAATAATAAATATTTACCCTTTGTATAAGTGAAATATAGAGGTAGACCTCTATATCTACCTCATATCATATTTCACTTAAAAAATCCATTATCATAGAT
The DNA here is from genome assembly GCF_019931165.1 of Schnuerera sp. xch1. GTDB lineage: Bacteria > Bacillota > Clostridia > Tissierellales > Tepidimicrobiaceae > JAIOUP01. The sequence continues at coordinate 8,291 of NZ_JAIOUP010000012.1, read as the reverse complement.
ATATATTCATTTGGTTTTTCATATAAAGCAGCATGACCTACATCTTTCATCACTATCCACTTTGAATTTTTTATCTGTTTATGCATAAGCTCTTGGTACTTAATTAATGTTATAGCATCAAGTTCTGAACTAATTATTAATGTAGGAACTTTAATGTTATTCAATCTATGAGATACATCATAATCTAAAGCACTACTTAAATTTCTTATAAATCTATCACTCCATTTCTTATTTAATATTTTAGAAATTATTCTCTTTTTTCCCTCAACATCAGAAAATTTTTCTTCATAATAATTGTATGAATACATATATGGCAATACAATAGAAGAGAAAATCTCGCCATTTAAAGTAGATGCAGCATACCCCCATCCCTTCCCAAATTCTTTCATTATTCTCGTAGTATAACTATCCGTATTCGTTAATATTAAAGATTTAATCATATGTTGATAATTAAGAGTAAATGTTAAAGCTACCTTACCCCCATAGGACATTCCAACTAAATGAATTTTATCAATTCCAATCTCATCTAAAAAACTTTTTAATATTTCAGCTTGAGTTCTCACAGTATATTCTTCTTCACAACTATCAGATCTCCCTTGATCCAATAAATCTATAGTAATCATTCTATAATTCTTGGATACAATTTTAGTAAAATGTCCCCAACTACTGGTATTCATCATTACTCCATTTAAAAAAACTACTGGTTCACCATTACCGTATTCCCTATAATATATATTTTTATCTTTTATCTTTATATATGGCACTAGATCATCTCCTGTTTTATATTTAGTATCAGTATAGCAGAATCAATAACATCATTCCAAGGCCTATTAGTCCAAAAATAGGATATATTATCCCTACTAAATTCGCAAATCCTAACTTAGCCAAAGGTATAGCAGATATACAGAACAATGCTGTATATAATAATCTATTTTTATATTTTGATATTTTATTCATAAATCCAAATCCATTAGCCAGAGCGGTGGTAAACATTGCAATCCAAAGTATTATAGAATATACTTTCCTATAATTTTTACTAATATAACTACACATCTTAAGCATTGGGATATCTAAGGCATATGTTTCATTATAATATATAAGCATAGAAATCAATATTGATACTCCAAGAATAAATAATACAGTTCCTCCAACTGTCGCACCTAAAATAGCTGTTCTTACATCTTTTATCAAAGGAAGTAGAGATGAAAAAACTATAATGATTATCAAAGAATTTGAACCAAAATATAGTAAAGCAGAAGATAAAAAGTTCCCTTTTTTAGTTAAACTTACTCCTTCTATATTGGAAAAATTAAATTCTTCTCTTATATTAAGATAAGATGATGTAAATAATATTCCTATAATAAGTAAAGGTACTAGTATAGAATTAATAAATGATAATCCTTCTAATTTAAATAAAAAAACTATAAAGGAACAAATTACCATAACCAAAATTCCAATATCTAATAAAAGTCCTAATTCTTCTTTAAATATAGCTCCGCTTCCAGATATCATAACACTGTATCCAGTAAACAGAGAAAATCCAATAATAGTATTTAAGATGAATCTGGACTTTTCACCAAATAATCTAATAGTTAATTCATCTAAATTCTGTATTTTATTATTATATATTTTTATAAGCATTAAACTCCCTACTACAGAAAATAATATTCCGACACATATCATTCCCAAAATACCTTTAATTCCATATACTGCAAAAAACTCTATTATCTCTCTTCCTGAAGCAAATCCAGCTCCTATTACCGTACCTATATATATAGATGCAATTTTGATCCAATTTTTGTTCATAACAAATCCACCTCTCTGATAACTAATCTATTATCAGAAGAGCTTTTCCTATAACTGATAAATATTATTTAATAAAAAAATACCTCCAAGTAGATAATCTAATTTAAATTAATTAGACTGTCTACTTTGGAAGTATCATATCATATCACACTGTCTAGTTTTTTTGTAGACTAACATCATCAGCTCTAAATCTTTTACACATAATCTAATATATCCTGCCAATCTCATTCCTGCCCATCTTAAAACCTTGTTTTGTCGTTCTTTCTTTTTAAACTCTTCATCTGTATGATAACATAATCATATTTATAATTAAACTATGCCTGTTAAATTTTTATCTTTTTTTACTTTAATTATCACTTTCTTCATGTTATGATGTTATATATGAGCTATATTTATCTTCATAATATAAAAAAGACAGGTGAAAAATATGGATAAGAGATTTTTAAAAAGAAAAAGAACTATGACTTTCTTTATTGATGCAGCGGATGAAATCATAAAAGAAGAAGGTATAAACAATGTTACAATAAGAAAAGTAGCTGATAAAGCTATGTATAATAGTGCCACTTTATATAATTATTTTGAAAATCTGGATCATTTAATTCTATTTACTGCTATGAGATATATAAAAGACTATGCTTTTGCTTTGCCTAAATACTTGAAAAATGCAGATAATGCTTTAGATAGGTTTATCAAGGTATGGGAATGTTTTTGCGATTTTGCATTTAAAGATCCCGAAATATATTATGCAATCTTTTTTGCTGATTTAAGTAATAAGCCCGAAGAGTATATTGCCGATTATTATAAACTATTCCCCGAGCAACTCATTGAATATGATGGGCTTTCTACAATGCTCTTAAAACGTAACATATATGAACGAGGGATGACTACTATAAGTGAATGTGTTAAAGAAGGTTTTATAAGAGAAGAGGATGCTGAAACTCTTAATGAAATGGGTACTCTTCTATTTCAAGGCATATTATTACAAGTAATAAAAGGAACAATAGATCGTAATACTGCTGTTGAGAGGACAATGATGTACATTAAAGTCACTCTTAATTCTCTACTTATTAAATAAATGCATAGGATGATTCTATTGTCTCATTTTGATTGATAATATATTATAAAATAAAAAAAACTCTATTTCGACCTACGAAATAGAGTTTTATACTCTATACTTCTTCTCTAAACGCTTTTATAAGTGATACTATTGCTAATAACATTACAAAAATAAATGGAAAAGCTGCAGCAACAGAGGCTGTTTGCAAAGCTTCTAATCCACCTGATAGTAATAACGCTGCCGCAAATAAAGATTGCACCAATCCCCATAAAACTTTTTTGCTATTACCTGGATTTAAATTCCCTTCAGAAGTAAACATCCCTAATACGAATGTAGCAGAATTCGCAGACGTAATAAAGAATGTACATAATAATGCTACTGCAACCAATGATAGTACACTTCCTAAAGGATATTCTCCAAGTACCTTAAATAGTGCTGTTTCTGGAGCTTGAGCAGCTATTGATAAATTTTCTAATCCAATTTTATCGGCTAAATTTATTCCCATGGATCCAAATGCAGAGAACCAAATAACTGAAGCTAAAGCTGGGGCTAAAATAACTCCTGCAATAAATTCTCTTATAGTTCTCCCTTTAGATATACGAGCTATAAAGCTACCTACAAAAGGTGCCCAAGCTATCCACCATGCCCAATAAAATATTCTCCAATCATTTAACCAAGTATTATCTCCAAATGCACTTATACTCAAACTATCTGTTATAAAATTATTGATATATTGTCCTAAACCATTGGTAAAATTATTTATTATTACTAAAGTTGGCCCTAATATCATCACAAGAACAAGTAATCCAAATGCTAAATATAAATTTATATCACCTAAAGCTTTAATCCCCTTATCTATACCTGTTACTGCAGTCCAAATAAATAAAAATGTAATAACTGCAATTATTAACATCTGAATTAATGTTGTCTCTGGAATATTAAAAAGATAATTTAATCCGCTATTAATTTGTAAAGTACCTAATCCTAAGGATGTAGCTACACCTGCTACTGTAGCAAAAGTTGCAAGAATATCTATTAACTTACCTACTGGTCCCCTAACTCTTTCTTCTCCAAATAAAGGTATGAATATACTACTTATCAGACCAGGTTTATTCTTTCTAAATTGGAAGTAAGCAAGAGCAAGACCTATAATAGCATAATTCGCCCATGGGTGAAATCCCCAGTGCATAAAAGATGATTTCATTGCAAAATTTGCTGCTTCTACTGTTCCAGGCTCTATTCCTCCTGTAGGACTAACAAAATGAGAAATTGGTTCCGCTACTCCCCAAAATACAAGCCCTATACCCATTCCTGCTCCAAATAACATAGCAAACCAGGATGCATTACTATATTCAGGTTTAGAATCATCGGATCCAAGCTTTATATTACCGTATTTACTAAAAGCTAGTATAACAGAAAATATTACAAACACTAACATAGATATCAGATATGACCAACCAAAGTTATTAGTTAAAAAACTTAATAAGGAATTTGAAAAGTTTGCAAAACTTGTCTGTCCTATTATACCCCATAAGACTATTATGATAGATAAACCAAGAGACATATAAAAAACTTTATTATCTTTCTGCTTTGCATCATTCATTTTCTTACCTCCTATCAATTATAATTAAATGTTAATGTTTTAACTACGCTTTTCTTTAAAAAGGGTGATAAAATTTTATCACCCTTTTTAATTTATAAACTAAATTTTAACTTTAAATACTGTTTGCTCTTTGACATCCATAGTTAATGCGTCTAAAGCTACTCCAACTCTATGATATCTTAATTTCCATTGTTCTTCCTTTGATGTGCTTGGATCTCCTAATGGATAAGGTATCGATATTGTTGGGACCATTTTGTTGGAACCAACAGTTTTAGCTACAGGAATTAAATTTGCCATTTGTACTATTGGTATACCTGCACGTTCAATTTCTTTTACCATTGTTGCACCGCAACGTGTACAGGTACCTCAGGTAGAAACTAATATAACTCCATCAACATTTGTTTCTTTTAAATGTTCTACTATTTCTTTACCCATTCTAGCAGCTTCTCCTTGGGTAGTTCCTGTTCCAACTGTGGAATAAAAATAGTCATGAACTTTTCCGATTTTTCCTTCTTTTTCATAAGCTCTCATAACATCCAATGGAACTATTACATTTGGATCTGCATTTGCTGCTGCAGGGTCGAATCCAGCATGTATAGTCTTGTATACTCCGCTTTCTAATCTATCTAAACCAGATATATTGTATTTACCCCATCTAGTGGCTGATGCAGATTGAATTCTGTCTGGGTTATCAACTGGCACTATACCACCAGATGTAACTATGGCTATATTTGCTTTTGATAGATCCTTTATAGGTTCGGCTATTGGTACCATATCCTGCTCTGGTATTGGAAGTTCTGTTTGGAACTTTTCTCCACGAACCTTTTTAAGTAACATATCAATAACTCTATCAGCAGCAGTTACAGGGGGTTCTAACCATACTTGACGTCTTATACCTCTTCCATAGTATCCTTCTTCTTCAGCAGATAAAAGAACTTCGCCATTCAATATCTTTTTACCAAAATTGGCCATTTTCTTAATGTCTTTTCTCATAGCAGCTGCGCTAGCGCCGCCTTTGAATATATATATATGTTCATGGAACATTTCTACCCCAGGATTTTCTTCATTCATTGAAGATATAACTGGAACATCAAATTTTTCTTTTACAGCTTTACCAATGTGACCACAAGCACTCCCATATCTACCTGCTCTAAATGCTGGGCCTGCAAAAAATATGTCAAAATCTTTATCTTCTAAGTATCCTAATATAGTTTCTATTGCTCCATCAGTATTAGAACCCATATAATTATCACCACAAATAACTGTATGAGTAACTTCTACATCTTCTCCTAATCTTTTTTGTAATTCCATTGCTGGACCTACTAAGCCCTCTCTTATTTCAGGAGCAATATCTGCTTTTTCTTCTCCTCCAATTTGACCAAAAAATTGATTTATATAAAGTATAGCTTTTTTCATTTTTACACCTCCTTAAAATTCCTTCATTGTCTTAGGTGACCAACCAACAACTTGATCTCCACAGAACATAGAGTTGTTTTCCATAATAATGGAACCGTCTTCTCTAACAGATGGTCCAAGAATTTCGTCTCCTTCCCATCCACCAGATAATCCATCTCTTCCTAATGATTCCAACTCCCCTAGTACTGTTTCCATAGGTGGAAGTTCTATTAATTGAGATACATCTCCACAGGATACAATTGCATCAGCTTTAGGATCTAAAGTAACTAATGGTTGAGATTTTCCATCTCTACCTGTACATTCATTGGTTAATCCTATAGTTTTAACACCTGCATCCTCTAATGCAGCTATACATGCTATGAAATCTGCATCAGGATTACCATATCCTTCTTCAGCAACAATCGCACTATCTGCTCCTAAGGATTTAGCCATTTGAGCGACAAATAAGGCAGCTCTTTCTTTCTGCTCTAATGCAACATTTAAATTTGACATGATAATTCCTAAAAAGTTCAATGTTTTTCCGTGTTCCTCATATAATTTCCTTATTACAGGGAAATTTTGAAAATCATAAGTTGCCCATTTTGATGAACAAGGCATGAAACTTCCAGATATTATAGCTCCATCTAATACTTCATTTGGATGCATGAAAGTTGGTAGCATTCTATTAGTATCCCATCCATAGATCAAATCATTATATCCTAACTCTTCCATTTGAGATTGAGGTTGTAATACTAAAACGACAGATGGTAAATCGTTTTCTTCTTTTGAACGTTTTGTTACAGGCTCTAATTCAAATGTTTCAACCTTTTCAGGCTCTAAATCTTTTACACATGATCCAATATATTCTGCCAATCTCATTCCTGCCCATCTTAAAGCCCTGTTTTTCTTTTGTTGTTCTCTCTTTTCAAACTCTTCATCCGTATCAGCTACTAACACAATATTCTTTAATTGAGAATAATAAGTATATTTTGCTCCTTCTCCACTCATATCAATAAGCCCATCTTGGAATCCACCCCAATGTTTTCCCACAACTAGTACACTACAATCTTTAAGGGCTAATGTTCTTCCATTTCCAGATTGCATTAAATCTCCTGTTACTCCTGGGAATACTGGACCTCCTTCTACTCTAGTTCTAGGTTCTATTGCTTCCTTCACCGGTACCAATCTTACGTTATGTCCTGGTTTAACAATAAATAGATCTGCTTCAGTAATATGCTCATCTTCTTTTACTACATCTAAGGCTTCTTCCTTGTTAACTGTTAATACGCCATTTGAATAAGAAGTTTCATCTCCAAAGACTATATCTTTGACATAAAAATTACCTAATTCGAGTTTCATTCCTTTACACTCCTTTCATTATCATACATTGGATAGTATATTTTAAAAAATAAATAAAAGTCTATAAACTTTATTTGTATGTTCAAACTTCATAAATTCATTTCATTTTATATTAAAAAAAATTAATCATTGAATTTAGTATATTCATCTCTTATGCTTTTAACTTCTTCTATTATTTCATCAACATCTAGAACCATTTCCATCATACCTATTTGCTCGTCATAGACATTTGAATCTACAGCTTCTTTGAATTCTGGCTCTACTGCGTGATAAACTCTAAGTCCTAACTGGACTCCTGCTAATGGACCTGCAAAAGTTGGATCTCCTGCTGTAACTGTTTCAGCTGCTAATCCAGCTGCTTCAGCTTCAGCTCCACCTATTAATACGATCATGTTCTCAGCACCATATTTTTCAGCAAGTTCTTTAACCCTCTTTTGATTTTCTAAGTCCATTGCTCCTGCAGCAGTTCAGACAAAACATTCAGTTGATGAAAATACTACTTCAGCATTTGTAGTCTTTATACATTCTTCCATAGCTGGTCCTGGGATACCATCCCTATCGCCAATTATAATTACTTTTTTATCAGCATCAAATAGTGACATTTAAACACTTCCTTTCTTTTTTTAATATTATCAATCGTATAATATCATAATTATGATTATAATTCAATCATAATTTGTTAAATATTTATCCTTTTAGTTCTCTTTATTTTTTATTCAATTGTCTCTTTTCATATCTTATGTTATGATGCAGAAAGCTATACAAGATAAATATAATTAAACGTTATCTATGGAATAAATAATAGTATATATGCATGATAAGTTAATTAAAAAAATTATGACTTATTTCCTAAAGAACCTATTGTTTTTGATGGGCTTTCTATAATACTATTAAAATATCATATATATGAACGAGGAATAATTACTATAAAGGTTTGTTTGAAACACTAAAAAAAACCCTACTTCGACCTACGAAATAGAGCTTTTTATCTATGTACTTGGCAGCGTCCTACTCTCCCAGGGCGTCTCCACCCAAGTACCATCGGCGCTGAGAGGCTTAACTTCTGTGTTC
>NZ_JAIOUP010000011.1 GCF_019931165.1 Schnuerera sp. xch1 | reverse complement strand
CTATTCTTGAAACTTATTTTTGAAGGATCTATATTCCTATTATTCAGTTTTTAGAAAGAGTTTCGCAATTACTTAATAATATAGTAATATAGTGATATTATTTATTATGAGCTCCTGAATACTTCCTATGAACAAATAACATTTCATTAGTCATATCCCTCAATAGTTCTGTTGTCATCATCTGATCTTCAGCATGCATTAGTAATAGGGATATATCAATGGATTTTCCTTGAGTCTCCTTTTGTAATATTTCCATATGAATTTCATGAGCCTTTACCAAACTTTCTTCAGCAAGTTCTATATACTTTTCAGCATCTTCAAATTTTTCTTCCCTTGCAGCCTTTAATGCTTGAAATAAATATGATTTTCCATCTCCTACATTGCTTATTATTTGAAAATTTAATAATTCCATACCTTCCACAATATTCACCATCTTCCTCTGTCTACTTTATTTTTATTATTTTAATTTTAAAGGAGCTGTTCTCTTTTTCATATAATTATCCATCCATTCACTTGTTGCAACTTCATAGGATGTTTTACCTTTTTTAGATGAACACACATATACAGTTGGAGTTAAATTATCTGTAGCCACTACAAAGGAAAATCCTTCAATATTTGTAGCTACACCAAATTCTCCCTTGTTATTTATACAAACTACAGAAATATCTCCTGCTTTTTTCCTTCTCTTGATAAGTAAGTCATTCAGTTGGCCTACAGCCTTATCTGCCGCCTCCTGAGGTGTATAACCTTCCTTCATCAGCCTAACTATTTCATAGGATGAACATCCCTTCATGATATCTTCTCCCAGGCCTGTGGCTGTTGCTCCTCCTATCTCACTATCTACATAGAATCCTGAACCAGATATAGCTGAATCGCCAGTTCTTCCCCTTTTCTTCATAAATAATCCACTTGTAGATGTACCAGAGGCCATGGAATTATTTTGATCCAGTGCAACCATTCCTACAGTGTCATGCCCTGAATAGGGACTTAAACCTTTATCTACAGTTTCTTTTAACCTATTTTTATACTGAATAATAGCCCTATCTGTAAGCATATTCATCCTTTCAAATCCATTTTTATGGGCATAATCTTCTGCACCTTGTCCTACTAGAAAACAATTAACCTTCTCTTCACTCAATTTCCTAGCTATACTTATTGGATTCTTGAAATCTTTAATTCCAGCAACAGCTCCGATGGATAAACTATCTCCATCCATAAAAGCTGCATCCAATTCTACTTCTCCATTTTCGTTGGGAAGACCACCATATCCAACAGATTTATAATATGGAAAATCCTCTACCATCTTTATAGCCTTTTCAATAGCATCCTCAGAGTTTCCTTTATATTCCAGTAATTTAGCTCCCTCTTGAACACCTTCTAAGGCCATCCTCCATGTAGCTATAATTGTCCAACTCATTTTATCCCTCATTTCCATCTATATATTTACTTTGCCAAATTGTATATTCCCTGAGCAAATATCTTTGCATTTAAAATTATATCCTCTATATCCATATATTCATTAGGATTATGCGCAATCCCTTTTTGTCCTGGAAAAGAAGGCCCAAAGGGCACAATATTAGGCATTATCTTGGCATAAGTTCCTCCTGTTGTGGTAACAGGAGTACCATCTAAACCAGTAATCTCCTCATAAGCCTTCTGCAAAGATTTAACTAAAAAAGAGTCCTTTTCAAATTTAACTGGATTGTAATTTAATAATAATTTCAACTTTATATTATCAGTTAAATTTGAATCTATTTTCTTTAATATCTCATCTATATAAACATTGGCTGGATAACTTAAACTAAGATTAAATAGCAGCTTAGAGTTCTTTATTTCAGCTTTGAAATTTTTCATTTCCATGGTACCAAATTCATCATCACTAAAATCGATACCTAATCTATCACCATTGCTCTTACTAGAAAGAATATAATTATTTAAAAACTCAAAAAAGTTTTTTGTTGCCTCTTCATAATTTTCATTATTGTATCTCCTTTGAAATTGAATATTTGCCCTTCCTCTTTCACCATATACAACTGGATATTTACAATCCGGAGTAAATCCCATCACAGGAGGTTTTTCTGTCTTTAAATAATGTGGAATATCATTAAATCCACTTTCCTCATCAGTACCAAATATGATTCTAACGGGCTTATTAATTTTTAGTCCAGATTCTTTAATAGCATATAAGGCATATAATGCTGAAATAATAGGTCCCTTATTATCTAGCACACCTCTTCCGTATATTCTTCCATCCTCAATATATCCACTAAAGGGTGGATTTTTCCATCCTTCTCCTGTATCAACCACATCCAAATGCCCTAAAACCCCTATATAATCTTCTCCTTCACCATACTGAGCATATCCCATATAATTGTCTAAGTTCTTAGTTTCAAATCCTAATTCTTTTGATATTTCCAATGTCTTTATTAATGCATCTTTTGGTTTTTCTCCAAAAGGAGCATCAGTTTTTTCTTCCCCTTTAATACTAGGTATATTTACAATCTCTATGATGGATTTCAATAATTCTTCTCTATACCTATCAATATTGTCATTTAAAATCTGCTCCATTGTATCGGCCCCCATTACTGAAAATTAATATATATAAGATAGTCTTATCATAAGACTATCTTATATATATTTAATAACATATATCTTTTTTCAATTCTTTAATGTCTTCTCCATTAACCATTTTTTGTGCTAATACACAAATATTCTTTAATGATTTATTCAGGCCAATTCCACCTTTTCTAGGCATTTTCACAATATTTACTGAATTTTTGTATTTTGAAATGATATCTTTGTTTTCTTTTGACATAGCCGCAATTACAGGAATATCTGTTTTTTCACTTAATTCTTTTCCAAGATGAGCACTCATATGTGCATAACCCTTATAGTTATATGCTGGCCCACAGATAACCACATCAGGATTTAACTTTTTAACCATAGATACCATCTTCTTTGATACTTCATCCTGATTTTTTTCAAAGTATTCATCACCACAATATAAACAAGCAATAATCTTTCCATCTACATCATTAAGATGTGGCTTAATCATTGGTACTGATCCTATTTCACCCTTCTTGCCTCCTAGAGGAATATCTGCTTTTTCTTTTCCTCCCATTCCTGCTTGTATTTGGTCAAATATCATTAAAACCTTCATTACTTTACCTCCTATAAGTCCTTCATAGATAAATTATCAAATGAAATATCTTCTAATTCATCTTCTTCGGACTGATATTGCTCATCCTTTAAATAGGTTTTGTCCAACATTTTTATAAATGGATAATACACTATGCATCCTAATATTACCAATACCACTTGAACTAAAGATGCTTTTAAACTACCAGTTGATAAGTAGCCTGAGAAACCTAAAGGAGTAGTCCAAGGTAATGCAACCCCATTAGTATAAGGCAAGAATCCTGTTTCAAAAGCTATGGCTGATAAAACTGTATTCATGAAAGGTACACCTATGAAAGGTATAATCATTATAGGATTCAATACTATTGGTAAACCAAATATAATAGGTTCATTAATACCAAATATTCCAGGTACAATTGACAGCTTTCCTAATTGAGTAATTCTCTTTGATTTACAGAATAACATCATAATTATTACTAATGAAAGAGTACTTCCTCCTCCACCAAATGTCTGGAATAAATCAACAAATTGACCTGTATATATATGTGGTAATGGTGAACCTGCCTCAAAGGCTTGTAAATTTTCTATTGATAATGTTCTAAATATTGGGGAAAATACTGTATTTGTAACTGCAGGACCATTGATGCCAAAAAACCAGAAAACAGAACTGGATACAACATAAATGATTTGTGCACCTAAACTATTTCCTGCTCCCATTAGGGGTGCCTGTAATACAGTATATATAAAATTATGTGCAGATTCATATGGTGTCAATTCAAATACAATTCTCAATAAGAAAAACACAAACATTACCATAGCACTTGGAATTAAAGCTGCAAAAGAATCCGCTACTGCTGGTGGAACACCTTTAGGCATTTTTATTGTCCAACCCTTTTTATAGGCCCAACTAAATATACTCACTGATAGTATTGAAACTACCATTGCTAAAAATATTCCATTTGTCCCTATAAAAGAAAAGTTTATAGCAGTTAGACTTTCTATACCTCCTGCTCCTTCATATGTAATGCTAGTAGGCATTAAAATTATAAATGATACAATAGCAACTATAGCTCCTTGTATTTTATCTGCTTCTATTTCTCTAGCATAAGAATATCCTACACCAATAACTGTTAGTAATGATATAACATCAAAAGTTGCCCTTGCCACATTAGATAGATAAGATTCCCATCCTTCTCCAAAGAATCTTGCCCAAAATTCAGACCAACCTGGTATTGGGAAATTCGCTATCAAGAGAAATAGTGATCCCACGATAATCAATGGTGTTGATATTAAAAAACCATCACGGATAGCAACTAAAGTTTTATTTTTCCCCAATTTATCTGCTGTAGGCATTAAAACTTTTTCTAGTCTATCAAACATTAATAATCCCTCCTATTTTTATAACCTTATGATTTCTTGTAATTTTTCATTAACAGAATTGTTTTCTTTAATACTTTTTCTCCATCCATCATTCCATAGTCAACTGAATCTATAACTCCAACTGGAATGTCGTATTTCTCTACTCTATTTCTAGTATCATCAAGCATATGTCTGACTTGAGGACCTAATAATACACAGTTAGGATTTTCTTCTTCTAAGATTTTTTCTAAGTTCTTAATAGAAAAAGCTTTTACTTCTATTGGAAGATTATGCTTATCTCCTACCTCCTGCATCTTCTTTGCAATTATACTAGTACTCATTGCTTGATCACAAAATAAATATATCTTTTTCATCTTTTCCACCCCCCTTCTCATAATTTAATATAATTAATACATCAGCTCTTTAAATCTAAAACTCTGGTGCCTGCAATGTAATCATGTAATGTTCTATGTTCCTTTGAAAACACCATATATATTATAGATAAAATTGTAGTTCCAAAGGAAATATATAAGAGTCCTGTATGTAGTATGTTTGCTCTAGTTATTATCAATATTAGTTGTCTAAGGTAGTTTCCACTACTAATAAGCCCACCTTCTACAATCATAGAGCCTATCGCTTCTCTTTTAAGCATAGTTTTTAAGTCTACATTACTGCTATCTGTCTTCATAACCTTAAATCCCAATAGCTTCTTCATTAAGGTTTGTCCTTGAAATTTATATACAGGTATTACTACATAATAAAGTAAAATCAACAAAATTCCTAAGATACAAGCTAAAATTCCACTTGTACTAGATAATGCGGATAATTCTCTAGACATCTCAGTTTCTCCAGTTTCTATACTATAGATAAACAGAATTGGTATATTGGCCAGAACTGATGATATGTAAATATCAATCATTGCAGCAATTCCTCTTTTAAATATCCCTACTCTCTGGGATTGTAATGTTATTGATGAAGTTTTTGTACTCATAATAACCTCCTTGTTCAATCAATATGGTTAAAAATCACTTGAATTAAACCTTGCCTTCTATTTGAACTCATTAATTCTTTTACAAAATTTTCATCACTCAATGAAGATGTAAACTTTTTTAATAATTGTGAATCTTTTTCCCGTTGAATATCCTCAGGTATTGCAAATAATATAATCAGCTTTACTAAATTACTATTTTCATCCCAAGGAAAAGCCTCCTCCACATTTGCAATAGCAATCGCTGGTCTATTGACCTGATCAGAAAGTCCATGGGGAATTGCTAAGTAATTTCCAACAAAGGTAGATCCTCTATTCTCTCTATTATATATATCATCTATAAATTTAGATTTATTTGATATTATCCCTGATTCTGTTAAAAGATCAGATAAAGTATCAATTACTTCCATCTTAGAATTAAATTTTCTATCTAAAATTATATTATCTATACTAATTAGATCATTATCTTTCATTCCGATTCTCCTCATTCAATTATTCTCTGATTATCTTTCTTAAAACCTTCGATAGATATCTATAACTAGAATAATTTATGACAAATATACACTTTTCTATTTTATTTTCTTTTGTTAAATATAAATATTTTCTAATTGAACTGTTTGAATCTGATATAAGATATATACATGTATTATTCTTTATATGGATTAAATCATCCTTGTTAAAAGATTTACTTAATTGTTTCAAATCTTCCCTATCATCAACATATTCTAATAAAATTGTTTCTTTAGAGCTCTTAAATGAAGGTTTCTTTTTATTTTCTAATATAATATCAATAAAGTTTTCTATATTTTTCTTATCAATTTCACTTAGAAATGCAGATACTACTAAATGTGGATTTTTTATATTTAAATCCACAGTAGATATAATTAGATCTATTTCATCTAATTGACTGTTGTTGATAGAATTAGATGATATAATATCTACTACTTTAATATTGCTGAAGGTCTTTTCTAACCTAGTAGCTAATAATTGACTAGTCCCATACCCACTGTGACAGACAACCAAAGCCTTCACCTTTATGTCTTCCTCAATTTTTTCATGTTCAGATATAAAATAAGATAAAATATATGCCACTTCATCATCAATTACCATATTTATTTTAAATTTTCTACAAATTAAGAAACAAGCAACTTTGATTATGAGGAATTCTTCTTGAAATTCCCTTAAAAAATCCTTCAACAATGGATTTTTTACTTGAATATTATACTTCAATCTATTTAACATTGGTTTTATATGTAACAATAATCTGTCATACAAATTAAATCTTAAATTATAATTTGTATCTGACATTTGAGATACAATATCTATCAAGTTATTAGTAAAATGTATCGGTGGTAAATCAAGGCCATTATAAGATTTTTCATTATTTTCATCATAGCTTAATCCTATTGAGGTAAGATATTTATAAACATAACCTACTTCTTCTGTATTAATTTTAATTTTAAACTTCTTCTCTATTTCTCTTATCATATAAGTAGCAATATTATATAATTCTTTGTTCATTACCAGTACCATATCATTTAAATCTGAATTGCCCTGAATATAATTACCACTCATTATTCTATTTATCATAATCACTAAATGGGTTAATAGATTTGTATAATAAGGTTCATATATTACTAACTTCAACTTCTTCTCCATCCTATTCAACAAATTTTCAAAGAAAGAAGTGGATTCCTCATTTAAAATGGCGTTAATTTCATTAATCTTAAGTTCATTATGCCTGATATTTTGGTATTCAGTAATATAATTTGGATTGATTTTACTATATTCTTGAATAGTTGTAACCAATGCTCTTCTAATATTTATCTCACTTCCAACTATCCTTGTACCCTTTGCAGTTTTTGAAAGCCTAATATTATATGTATCTAACTTCTCAGCTATTTCATTTAAGTCATTTGTGATAGATGTTCTGCTTACCATATATTTATCTGATAACTTTTGAATTGTAATATATTTGTTTGTATTAATAAGTAGATTTAACAAAATTTGAGCCCTTCGATGTTCTAAAGAATTATCACCATCAGCTACTTCTATACTATTCAATTTAGTGTTTAATCTATCAAGTTGCAAAGGTGTATAATGTAATTTTATACCTAAGCCTTGTTTTCTATCTATAGTAGCCCCTGTGGGTTTAATAATCTCTTCAATTTTATTTAGATCCTTAGATATCGTTTTGGTAGATATATTGAATATATTAGAAAAATATTTTATAGGAAGATACTCATCCTGAGTTATTAATTGTTTTAATAAATCTACTTGTCTCTTATTCATAATTATACAAACTCCTTTATATAAATTATAAGTAGAAACTATTTATAAATCTATTACATTCCACTTCCCTAATGATAAGTAAGTTATGTACATGGAATATATCCATAGATTTTATTATATAACTTTAATACCAAGAATTTTAATTTATTAAATAAAATAGTTTATGAATCTAGCAAAAACAAAGACAGTTTAGAAATGAAAAATTTCTAAACTGTCTTTAGATTAAAGTTATAAGTTAAGTGACAGGACACCGTTGCCTTTTACTTTTTTTCGTCACTTTTGTACTCTAAAACATCTCCAGGCTGACATTCTAAAGCCTTACAAATGGCCTCTAAAGTTGAGAATCGAATCGCTTTTGCCTTTCCATTTTTTAATATAGAAATATTAGCCATCGTTATTCCGACTCTTTCGGAAAGTTCTGTTACGCTCATTTTCCTTTTAGCCAGCATCACATCAATGTTGATTATAATTGCCATGTTATTCACCTCATATCGTTAAATCATTATCATTTTTTATATCTATGGCATCTTTTAAAAGCTTTTGAAGAACAGCTGTAAAGGTTGCAATTACACTTGAAGTAAAAATAAAGATAATTGGAAATCCTATTAAACCTGGGGCATCGTCTACTTCCGCTATAGGATACAGGAATGGTACAAGTCCTACATATATAGCACTGATCGTTATTGCACAGTATTTTATATACTTTAAGGCTTTTACAGATAATTCTGAGAAAGCTTTGTTCTTGTCAATATAGCTTAAAAGCTTTAAACCCTGATATAGAGCAAAGAAAAATGATATTGCCGTTGTATACACACCGATTAAAACGAGATAACCAAAATAATCTGCGCCAAAAGGTAACCAAAATATACACAGAGCAAGAATCGAAATTCCAATAAAAATAATAATAGCCTTTAAAAAGAATGTTTCTCGTTTCATAAAAAGCACCTCACTTATTTATAATTAATTTTATTTTAACACATAATCTATCGTATATCAATAAATTTTTACCCTCTTGTATTATATGTTTATTGTTATGCAGATATGTTTATAACTTTAGACAAAGATAAAAAAATATTTTTCATTACAAAAAGATGCCCTATAACTTTAAACTAGTTAATTTATAATTTATGTAACTAACCTACTAGCTTGTTGAATAACATATATCTGTGATTTGATATAAAACTTTATAAACCCCTTTCTTGTTTTAGTTAGCTCTAATTCTAGCCCTTTATCATAATTATTAAATTATATATAAAAAAATCTCGCTTTTTTCAAGATGGATATATATATCAAAAATATATATTAAATTTATTGCATCATCGTTGTTCAAATGGTAGTGTTTTTTAAATGAAAGTTGAAATTATAATAACACTGGATATTATAACAAAAGACAGCCATATTTCTACAGCTGCCTTCATCTATAATATACATACTCTATTTTTCCTTACTACTAGCTATTTCATCTACTATAATATCTTTAGTTTCTTTCTGCACAATATTAACTAAATACTTCAAAAATCCTTCTCTCAAGTCCTCTCTTCTTAGCGCATACTCAACAGTGGCTTCTAGAAATCCTTGTTTATTCCCAACATCGTAACGCCTTCCCTCAAAACTATAAGCGTACATAGCTTCTTTTTTTGCTAGTTCTTTTAGGGCGTCTGTTAGTTGGATTTCTCCGCCTTTTCCTGGCTTGGTGTTTTCTAGTATTTTGAATATTGCTGGATTAATTATGTATCTTCCTAATATAGCTACATTTGATGGTGCTTCTTCTATGTCTGGTTTTTCTACTAACCCCTTCACCTTATATACTCTATCCTCTATAAACCTCCCATCTACTATTCCATATTTATTTGTATCTTCTTTTGGTACTTCTTGTACTCCTAGTATTGTTGTTTTGTATTCATCATAAGCTTGTATCATCTGCTTTAAGCATGGCTTATCTGCATATACTACATCGTCACCTAGAAGTACTGCAAATGGTTCATCCCCAATAAAACTTTTGGCACAGTGAATAGCATGTCCTAATCCTAGTGGTTCTTTTTGTCTTATGTAGTGGATATTTACCATATCAGAAATATTTCTAACTACTTTTAACAACTCATCTTTTCCTTTTTTCTCCAACTCTAATTCTAATTCTACTGATTTGTCAAAATGATTCTCAATACTTGTTTTATTTCTTCCGTTTATTATCAATATCTCTTCTATACCTGAATCAACAGCTTCCTCAACTATATATTGAAGAGTAGGTTTGTCTACTATAGGTAACATTTCCTTAGGTTGTGCCTTTGTAGCTGGCAAAAACCTAGTTCCTAAACCTGCTGCTGGTATAACTGCTTTTCTTACATGCATTTGTATTACCTCCATTTATGTATATTAAAAAAATACCTTAACTACTCTATTGCTTAGTGTCATAATAGCAATTGCTGCTATTAGATTTCTAATTAGTCTAGCTATACACTACTAACCTTGAAATTCTACATA
This sequence comes from Schnuerera sp. xch1, assembly GCF_019931165.1. Classification (GTDB taxonomy): domain Bacteria; phylum Bacillota; class Clostridia; order Tissierellales; family Tepidimicrobiaceae; genus JAIOUP01. The sequence continues at coordinate 76,469 of NZ_JAIOUP010000011.1, read as the reverse complement.
TATCCTTGTTAAGTAAATTTTATCAACTAATCAAAGTATATACAACCTTAAAATGTAAAAGAGAACTATATGATTCCTTAGATAATATTATAGTTTTTCCCATGTTAAATACCTCTTAAATTTTAATATATCATTAGGAAATCATAATTAATTATGATTTCCTAATGATTAATTTTATTATAGTTTAATTTTTAATAAATCTTCATTATTATTTACCTTACCCTCACGTAATACTTCAAAACCTTTGAAGTCACTAATATTTGTAATTACTACTGGAGTAATCATTGATTTAGCTTTATTTTTAACAAAGTCTAAATCAAACTCTATTAATTTATCTCCAACTTTTACAACATCACCTTGAGATACGAAGGCTTTGAAGCCTTCACCTTTTAATTGTACAGTGTCAATTCCAATATGAATTAAAACTTCTATGCCTTCATCAGCAATTATACCAACTGCATGTTTTGTTTCAAATAACTGTACAATTTTTCCACTAATAGGAGCAGTTATTGTCCCAGATGTAGGATCAATAGCTATTCCATCACCTAAAAATTTCTGTGCAAAAGTTTCATCTGGTACATTCTCTATTTTTATCAATTCACCAGATAAAGGTGATTTCAATATTATTTCTCCTTTAGTAGGAATTTTACAAGATTTACTAGTTGTAGATTTTTTAGATGAATTATTATTATCTTTAATCTTCACAGCTTGTGTATCACCAACAGACATTATGTCTTTTATTTCTTCTTTTAATTGATCTGATTCTGTACCAAAGATTACTTGAATATTTCCTCCACCAGCATCCATTATTCCTGATGCACCTAATTTTTTAAGTGTTCTTTTATTTACTATAGAAGAGTCATAGAGATTTAATCTTAGTCTAGTAATACATGCATCTATATTTTTTATATTTTTAGAATCTCCTAAGGCTTTTAATACTTCAACGGCTTTTTCTGAGGCTGATACTTCTAAGATTTCACCTTCTTCGTCATTTTCTCTACCTGGAGTTTTCAAGTTAAATATTTTAATTAAATAGTAGAATGCAACAAAATATAGTAGAAATATAATTGGACCTACAATGGTAAATAAATAAATACTATTTTGTTGATTAAAGAATCCTACTACATAGTCAATTAATGAAGCTGAAAATGTATATCCTAAATGGATATTGAAAAAGTTGGTTAATAATCCTGATACAAAGGCTGCAGCTACATGAAACACATACAAAATTGGAGCCACAAATATGAATGCAAATTCAATAGGTTCAGTAATTCCTGTAATGATTGATGTTAACGCTGCAGGAAGCATTATACCAGCAATTGCTTTTTTCTTATTTGTATCCGCTCTAAGATACATTGCTAATGTAGCTGCAGGTAGACCAAATAGCATTATAGGAAATTCTGATGCCATAAAACGTCCCGCTGTTGGATCACCTGCAAAATACCTTGTTGTTTCTCCATATAATACTTTTCCGGAGTCTGTAATAAACTCCCCGAATTCATAAAGAAATGGAGGATAATATACATGGTGAAGTCCCACAGGTATTAATAGTCTTTTACCTGCCGCATAGAATGCAGGACCAACACTTGATGACATAACTGATTTACCAAATGCATTTATAAGTTCTTGGATAGGTGGCCATATAAAGCCAAATAATATACCTAACCCTATTGCTGAAGCTGCTGTAACAATGGGAACTAAACGTTTGCCCGAGAAAAAGCCGAAAACTGGATGTAGCTTTGTTTTGAAGAATCGTTGATAGAGTTTAGCTGATATAAGACCTATTATGATTCCTCCAAAGACGCCGGTGTTTATTGCCAAATCTAAGCCCCTTAAATCACCTATTACACTTATAACATTTGTCATAGTGAAGTAACCAACAACAGAAGCTAATCCGGCTACTCCAGCTCCTCCTGCAAAGCCTATGGCTACACCTATTGCAAAGACTACAGGTAATTGATCAAATATTGCTATACCACCATTATAGAATATACTTCCTAATCCATTTAATAAGGAATTTGTTATTTCCCCTCCGGATGTTTCGGTTGCATTTTGTAACATTCTACCTAAAGCAACTAATAATCCGGCAGCAGGGAGTACAGAAACAGGCATCATTAATGATTTGCCTATTTTTTGTAAAACAGAAAAAATATTATTTTTTATATTACTCATCATTCTACCTCCTTAAGATATTTTAAACAATAAAAAGACATGAACTAAGGTATATAATAATTATTTCATAATAATAAATAACTATTATATAAAATCCTTAGCTCATGCCTGATCGAATCAGTAACACGCTAATAGAATTATGAATTATTTAATTTATATAAGTGAATCGCAATAAACCCTATTTCATCTTCAGTGATTTTTATATTTAAATCCTTTTTGATAATTTCTGATATATCATAAGCAATCTTATACTCATATATTATATCTTTTTTTATTTGTTTTAGAAATATATTTTCTATGTATTTTTTTTTACTTCTATCTAATATGCCTCTAAGATGAGTAACAAATCTAGTATAATCTAAAGAATTTTCGTCTAGATTTAAATTAAGTTTTATTTCAACAAAATGAATTATTTTATTAATGATTTTAGAATTCTCAAGAGCATCATTTTTTGATTTATTATTTGCACCATATATGTGGAATGCTATGAATCCAATTTCAGCTTCGGGAATATCTATATTTAAATTCTCTTTAAGTAATTTTACTGATCTTTTAGCCAAATCATATTCCATAGGATAGAGCAGTTTAGTTTCTGATAAAAAAGGATTTACTATCTCAATTCCTTCTTTCAAACGTTTTATAGCAAAATTAATATGGTCAATTAAACCTAAATGAAAATGAGGATTTAATTCCTTATTAGTTTCATTAGCAACCATTGATACAATTTTTTGAGTTAATTCAATTATTTTAGGATCAACATTAGATATTATATCATTGAGCTCTCCAGAATCTACAGCTTCTAAGGAAATAAATGCATTTTCAATAGCTTGAGTATTGTTTATTGATTGACCTTTTTTCTTTCCAAAACCTATCCCTTTACCTACAAGAATATAATCTTTACTGTGTTTTTCCACTAATACAACATTATTGCTTAAAATTTTAAGTATTTGGTATTTTTCCATTAAAGGCCTCCAGGAAGATATTTTCACAGTATATACTAAATTTGATTTTAATAAAAATAATATTAATTGTCAACTATTATAAAATATAAGATAATATTATCTATCTTAACCTATTAAACGTTTTAATTCTTTATATGATCCTGTTTTTTTGTCCTTTCTTAATAGCAGTTAGGTTGCTATTCTATCATCAATCCATGGCTGCACTAGCCTTTCTATCCTTAAAGTAATAACCTACTCCCCACTTAGTATGGATATATTCAACATTATCACAATCCTCTTCTATCTTTTCTCTAAGTCTTCTAATATGCACATCTACTGTTCTTAAATCTCCATAATACTCATATCCCCATATAGTTTTCAATAACTCTTCTCTTGTAAATACTTTCCCGGGATTAGATATTAATAAATAAAATAAATCAAATTCCTTTCCTGTTAATGAAACAGATTTATCTTTAATCGTCAATTTCCTTCCTACTGTATTTACAGTAAAATCATATATTTTAATCACTTGATTATTTATCTGATGATTTTTCATGTTGGCTCTTCTAAGTATTGCTTTTATTTTTGCTTTTAAAACCAAGATATTAAAAGGCTTAGTTACATAATCATCTGCTCCATATTCTAATGCTAATATTTTATTTATATCTTCCTCTTTCTCCGTTAAAATAATTATAGGTACTTGTGAATGTTCTCTAATTGTTCTACACAAATTCAACCCATTTCCATCAGGTAATAATAGGTCTAGTATCACTAACTCATAGTCTCTGCTTTTTATTTTTTCAATAACATCCTTTATACTATGGGCAATTTCTACTATATAATCATCTTGCTCTAAACTATATTTTAGCCCCTTGACAAATGATCTATCCTTATTAATAACAATTACCTTTGTATCCATACTAATATCACCCCAGAATTGAAAGAATAATCCATTTTAATTATCTATTAAAATTCTTTTATTTCCTTCTCTTTTGGTAATTTTTTGCTGATCAAAATATTCTAATAATGCTAAAGCTATTTTTCTATTAGTATCTAATATATCCCTATATTGACCAATAGTAATAAACTTGTTCTTATTCAAATATTCTTTAGCTTTTTTCAATGCTTTTTTATAAATATCTCCATACATATATACTTCTTCATTTAGCTTGATTATTTTATTACTATTTATCAAAGAATTAAATACTTCATTTACTTCATTGTTGTCATATCTCAACATTTTAATCAATTCTTCTTTTTTAGGTGGCATAAACATACTTTCTAATAAAACCTTAATTATGTCATTTTTAATATTTAACTGATTATTATCATATTTAATTTCAAATCCTTTAATATAAATAGTCTCCATATCTTGTTCTATTAAATCTTTTTCAATTAATAAATCTATAAATCTTTCTGCAACTCTCGGTTTTAAATCTCCTAAATATTTACTTCGAATTTCCTCTTTTAGCATTCCCATTCTAAGAGGATATTTTCGATGATAGGATTCTAATTCATCTACTATTTTATTTTTTAATTTATTAAAATAACCCATATGGATTACATATAAATCTTTGGTTAGATTAAACTGTATAATCTTATTTTCTTTAATTAATGATTTAACATCTTCCTTAACTTTTTCTTCTAACATTGCAGTTATAATGGATATCTCCTTTATAGTGGGAAAAGTCTTGCTATTATCTAATATTATCTTTTCAATAATATCTTTGGAATCTCCTTTTTCCTTTATCTGTAATTCTTTTATTACTTCATCATCAAATCGCTTCTTCTTGATAGGATTTGGTTCTAATATTTCTCCACCGCCTATAGTAAACATAGGTGAATAAAATCTTATGATAAATCTATCTCCTCTTTTCGCTACAGTCTTCTCTTCCAACCTTAATTGAGCATAAGCTTCATCTCCTGGATTAAGTATTTCCTTATCCAATAGAACTATTCTACATAAAATTTCTTTTGTACCAATATATACTCTAAGTCTAGTTCTATTTTCTATTGCACGCTCTATATCCTTAATCAATTTTACCTTTACATCTAACATCAACGTAGCCCTCATAGAATCTTTAGGAGCTATTACATCTCCTCTGTGAACTTCATCTTTTTTTATACCCGCTATATTTATAGCAACTCTTTGTCCAGCATACGCTGTTGATGTATCATTATCATGAACTTGCAATGTTCTTATTCTCCCTAACTTATTTCCTGGGAATATTTGAATCTCGTCTCCAATATTTAAAGCTCCTGAGAGTAAAGTACCTGTCACTATGGTTCCAAATCCAGATATAGTAAATGCTCTATCTACTGGGAGTCTTGGCATATCATCAACTTCTCTATCCTCTATTTCTAAAGCTAATTTATCTATTAACTTTGTTACTTCATCTATACCTGTTTTTTGAGTCGAAGATACAGTTATTAATGGTGAATCCTGTAAAAAGGTTCCTTTTACTTTTTCTTTTACATCCTCTTTAACCAACTCTAGCCACTCATCTTCTACTAAATCAGCTTTTGTTAAAACTATAAATCCTTTATCAACGCCAATTAAATCTAATATAGCTAGATGTTCAGCTGTTTGTGGCATTACTCCCTCATCAGCTGCTATTACTAATAACACTATATCAATTCCTATAACACCAGCTAACATATTTTTTATAAATTTCTCATGTCCGGGTACATCTATTATGCCCGCTCTTTTACCACTAGGTAAATCGAAAAAGGTAAATCCTAATTCGATTGAAATACCTCTTTTTTTCTCCTCCTCTAATCTATCTGTACTTCTACCAGTTAATGCTTTTATAAGCGTAGTCTTTCCATGGTCTATATGTCCTGCCGTTCCAATTATAACATGCTTCATTGAATGCACCCTTTCAATCTGTTTAATCCATATACTATTCCATCTGCTAATATATTAAATTCACTTTCCCTAACGGTTCTTAAATCCATATACATATTGTCTTTATATACTCTTGTAATTATTGGAATCCTATATTCTCTTAAGCTTCTTTCAAAACTTGTTATACTTAATCTATTTAAAGTTATCATTATACACTTCGTTGGTATTTTTTCTAAAGGTAAGCTGCCCCCACCCACTTCTGAATAACTATCAACTATTTCAAATCTACATTTTTTATCGGATATCTTTTCCATCAATATATTATATAATCTTATTGCCTTTTTATTCAATTCTTCTATACTTATTGAAAGCATATTAAGGGTTGGTATTTTCTCTATTGCTATCTTTTCTTCTATATAAAACTTAAGTGTAGCTTCTAAAGCGGATATGGTAAACTTATCTACTCTAAAAGCTCTTGTAAGTGGATTTTTTTTCATTGCATCTATATATTCTTTTTTCCCAACAATTATTCCTGCTTGAGGACCTCCTAATAACTTATCTCCGCTAAAAGTGACTATATCTACCCCGCTTTTTATTGAATCCTGCACTGTTGGCTCATACTGTAATCCAAATTTTGACAGATCAATTAATACTCCACTACCTAGATCTTCAATTAATGGCAGATTATATTTTGTCTTTAAAGTATATAGTTCTTCAGCTAAAACAGATGATGTAAATCCTAAAATTCTATAGTTACTTGTATGGACCTTTAATAAACCTGCTGTATTTTCATTTATTGCATTTTCGAAATCTCTAAGATGGGTCTTGTTCGTTGTTCCAACAGCTTTTAGTATCGCCCCACTTTGTTCCATAACATCGGGTATTCTAAAGGATCCTCCGATCTCAATTAGTTCACCTCTAGACACTATGACTTCCCTTTCATTAGCTATAGTACTTAAGACCAATAATACTGCTGCAGCATTATTATTTACCACCATAGCATCCTCAGCTCCAGTGATTTCAACTAAGATATCCTTTAGATGGCTGTATCTTGAGCCTCTTTCTCCTTTTTGTAAATCATATTCAAGATTTGAATAATTAGTAGCTATGTCTATAACATTTTTCATCACTTCTTCATTAATTAATGAACGTCCAATGTTAGTGTGTATAACCGTACCTGTTCCGTTTATTACTCTTTTTAAGTGTAATGCATTCTTATTATTAGCTCTATCTATAACCAAATCTATTAAATGTTTGTTTCTTTCATTAATATCTTTTTCATCTAGCCTATTATTTTTTATATCATCTCTTAACAATTCTATTTCTTCTCTAATAGAGTCTACTACATATTTTCTTGGTACCGTATCTAAAATATTTTTAATTCTTTCTTCCTCTAATAGTTCATCTACTTTAGGAATTAATTTGAATAAATTTCGATTCTTAGCCATATAATCCCTCTCTTTTTTCTATTTTACAATTAAGTAATGTTTCTCTTTTTCAACTACTTCTCCAATCACACCATATTCAGTTGGAGTATTTTTAAGCTCTTTTAACAGTAATTCTACATTGTCCTTTGGAATAGATATTAATAATCCACCTGATGTTTGAGGATCATATAACACGTCTTTTATATCATCAGGTATACTAATTACAAATTTCACCTTGTCCCCAATGTATTGCCTATTTGAATAGGACCCTGCAGGCACCAACCCCATTTGAGCATATTCTAAAGCCTTCTGAATTATAGGTACAGATTTGTAGTCAATTTTGATGGTTACAGAACTACCTTCTGCCATTTCTAAACTATGCCCTAACAATCCAAAACCAGTGATATCAGTTACGCTATTTACTTTTACTTTATCAATTGCTTCTTTTGCATATTTATTTAATGTTGACATTGTTTTTACTGCTTTTTTATATGAATCTTTATCTGCTAATCCTCCTTTTATTGCTGTGTTTATAATACCTGTTCCTAGAGGTTTAGTTAATACAAGCAAGTCTCCAGGCTTTGCATTATCATTGGTTAGCACTTTTTTAGGGGACACAAAGCCAGCAACAGATAACCCATATTTAGGTTCATCATCTTCTACCGTATGACCTCCTACCAATAAAGCACCAGCTTCAGCTACTTTATCATGTCCTCCTTTTAATATTTGAACTAATACATCTGGACTCAAACAGTTTGGGAAACATACAATATTCATCGCTAATTTAGGTTCTCCACCCATTGCATATACATCACTTAAAGAATTAGCAGCAGCTATTTGTCCAAATTCATAAGGATTATCTACAATTGGGGTAAAAAAATCCAATGTTTGAATTAGGGCCATTTCTTCATTTATCTTATAGATTGCTGCATCATCAGAAGTATCTAATCCTACTATTAAATTTTCATCATATGTTTTTGGTAGTTGGCACAAGACCTGTGCCAATATATCGGGACCGATTTTAGCTGCTCACCCAGAGCTTTTGGTTAATTGTGTTAATCTCTTATCCACATGTTTCACTCCTTAATTTACTATAATCAATTCTCTAATACTTTCAAACTTCTTGTCTCCTATACCTGATACATTCATTATATCTTCAACATTCTTAAATAGATTTTGCTCTCTATACTCTACAATTCTTCCAGCTAAAGCCTCCCCTATACCTGGTAATGACAATAACTGTTCTTTTGTACAAGTATTTATGTTTATCTTACCCTTTATATCATGAGAATTATCAAGATTCAACACTTCAGAATCTATATCTTCTTCTCCAATTTTAGGTATATATATCTTTTCTTCATCTGATAATTTCTTCGCTAAGTTTATTTTATCCAAGTCGGCGTCTTTTTTCAATCCCCCAGCCAAATTTACTGCATCAGTAACTCTATCGCCAGATTTCAACTCAACTAATCCTGGTTTATATACTTGGCCGCTTATATGTACCATTATATCATGATTTTCTTGTTCAGCTATTTCTTCTGTTTCTAATTCTTCAAAAAATTCTTCTTGATCGATTTCACTTGAATCAATATCTTCCTCGCTAAGTGATATATTTTTATTTAAAAAATTAAAAATGGATATGATAACAATAATGACAACAATTAAGATAACGATAATTTGTTCTTTCTTTGAAAAATATGACACTTTTACATCCTCCTTTGAAATAAAATTGATATCTGTATAATATTCTATTTTTTGATTAATTTTCCTTCTTTCAGTTAAAAATATAAATTTTCTATTAATTAATTGGGCATTTTCTGATATACTAGTATTTAGTCAAATAAAGGAGGGAGCTATTTGAAAAAAATTATATCAATTGTTTTTTTCTTAATTTTCGTAACATATAGCGTATCTTTTGCAGATAGCTTAAACCTTTCATGTAAAAGTGCTATACTTATAGATGCAAACACCGGACAAGTTTTGTATGAAAAAAATCCTCATTTGAAGTTGCACCCAGCAAGTACTACTAAAATAATGACTGGAATATTAGCTATCGAACATGGAAATATGAATGATATTGTAACAGTTGATGAGGAAACAGTTTATCTAACGGAAGGTAGCCATATAGCTTTAGAACCCGAAGAACAATTACCTCTTGAAGATTTACTACATGCTTTATTAATTGAATCTGCTAATGATTCTGCTTTTGCTATTGCAAAATATATATCTGGAAGCACTGATGAATTTGCAAAATTAATGAATAATAAAGCTAAGGAATTAGGTGCCTTAAATACAAACTTCGTTAATCCTAATGGATTGACAAATGAAAATCATCTTACAACCGCTTATGATTTAAGCTTAATGGCTAAATATGCTATGGAAAATGAAACTTTTAGAGAAATAGTATCCAACTATACCTATACCATTCCAGTAACCAATAAAAAGGATGAAGAGAGATACTTAAAATCGTCAAATAAACTATTATACAGCAATGAAACAATTAACGTTGATGGCGAAATCGTTCCTATTAAGTACGATGGTATTACTGGTATAAAAACAGGATATACTCAAGCTGCACAAAATTGTTTAGTAGCATCTGCTAAAAGAGGAAATCAAAACTTAATTGCAGTAGTACTAAAAGTCAATGGAAAAGAAATATATTCAGATATGCATAAGTTGCTGAATTATGGATTTGACAATTTTGATACAATTGATATTGCTGTTAAAAATGAATTTGTAGATAACTTAGAAATTAAAAATGGCGAAATCCCTATAATCGCTGGAATAGTAAAAAAAGATCTGCCAATTTCTATACCTAAAGATTCTATTAATAAGGTTACAGAAAAGGTTATGCTAGATGATGAATTAAAAGCTCCTATCGAAAATGGACAAACTTTAGGAAAAATAAAATATTATCTTGAAGATCAATTAGTAGGCGAAGTTGATATTGTTTCTACACTAGATGTAGATACGATTTCTAGCCCTACAATTTTTGAAAAAATTTTAAATAAATGGTACCTTTTGTTAATTGGATTTTTTATCATAGTAAGGGCTATAGTTGTCATTAAACAAAAAAAGAAAAGAAAACATAGACGTAAAATATATAGAGTTCCTAGCTCATATAGATAAAGACCTTGTTCATATGAACAAGGTCTTTATCTATTATACTATAGCTATTGCTTCAATCTCAATATCCCCATTCTTAGGAAGCTTAGATACTTCTACACAGGATCTAGCGGGTTTATGGTTACCAAAAAATTCTTCGTAAACTTCATTAACTAATGAAAAGTTGTCCATGTTCTTTACAAAAATATTTACTTTAACTATATCATTTAGCGTCGCTCCACCTTCTTCTATTATTGCTAATACGTTGTCTAAACTTTGTTTAGTTGCTTTTTTAATATCATCTTTTATTAGGTCACCTGTCTCTGGTATTATGGGTAATTGACCTGATGTAAATATTAAATTATCTGTCTTTGTCCCTTGTGAATAAGGCCCCACTGCTGATGGTGCTTTACTTGTAACTATAGGATTAACTTTCATTTATTAGTCTCCTTTTTATTTAATTTGTATACAACATAACCGCATTAAACGGTTTTTTACATTTCATCTAATATTAATTCCTCACTATCTGTCCATAATTTTTCTAAATTATAAAACTCTCTTTCATCTCTATGAAATATATGAACGACCACATTACCATAATCAAGTAAAATCCATCTACCCTCTCCATATCCTTCTTTACTGGAAATTACATACCCTAATTCATTCATCCGTTCTTCGATTTTATCTGAAATTGCCTTAGTCTGAGTAGTAGAATTTCCACTAACTATGATAAAATAATCCGTAAATGTTGTTAATTTCTTTAAATCCAACACTTTAATATCAAACCCATTTTTATCATCACACGCTTTAACTATAACAGATATTCTTTCATCAATATCTTTCACCAAATTACCTCCTGATATTTTTTATTTATTTGATCCACTATTATTATCTATGTGTTCCGCTGTCTTTTGATTAATGAATAATTCATCAACCAACTTATTAGTTTCCTCTTCATTAGAAACATAGTATGAAACTCCATTAACATATTGAGGTTCGCCAGGCAATGTAGCTGTTTGTATTCCTTCCATATTATAATCCTTAGCCTTAGCAGCAAACTTTAATATAAGATCTAAAGGTATATTAGTGTCCACATTATTATAATATGATTTTATCATTTGCGGAATTTTATCAATATTATCCACTGTTAACGCTTGTTCAAAGGCTGCTTTAATAAACTGCTGTTGAGATTCAATTCTTCCTAAATCTTGATTAGCATACCCTTTTCTAAATCTTAAAAATTGTAGTGATTTATCTCCATTTAAAACTTGTCTTCCTTTGCTTAAGTTAATATATAAAGGTGGGTCTGCTATAGGATCATTATATTTCATGTCCATCGGAACATCTACCTCTACTCCACCAATAAGGTCTACAAATTCTTTTACTATTTTATAATCAACCTTAACATAATAATCTAAATCAATTCCAAGTAAATCCTTTACGGCTTTTACTGATAATTCTGCTCCTCCATAAGCATGAGCATGGTTTATCTTGTCTTCATTTTTTCTGCCTCTTATTCTAACTTTAGTATCTCTTGGTATAGATAACATAGAAATATCTCCAGTTGATTTATCAACTTTGCATACCATCATAGTATCAGTTCTAGTACCAGAACTTTTAGCAACATCATTAGAATCTACGCCTAATAATAAGAAAGTTATGTCATCATCTCCATTTATTAGTCTGTCTATAAAACCTTCTTCATATTCAGCTTCCTCACTTTCAGCTAATATTACAGTTTTATATATAAAGCCTGTCCACAATACAGCAAACAAAATAAATGAAACAAAAAAAGTTTTGAAAAATCTTCCCTTCATTGGATATCACTCCATATTCTTCTGTATTAGTATTTGATTTCTTGCTTTGATACTATCCAAATGTATTAGTTTTTCTCTACTAATTATAAACTTTAAAGTATTATCAATTGCATATAATAGGCATTGGTCTATATTAACATATGCCAAATCCCTGATTTTTTCTACTCCTTCAAAGTTCCTAGATGGCTCTATAAGATCAGCTACGTAAACTATTTTCTCTAATAAACCCATATTCTCTCTTCCAGTAGTATGAAAACGAATAGCTTTTAATATATCTCTATCAGCTATATTATATTCCTCTTGTGCTATTATCTCTCCTAATACACTATGAATAAGTTCTCTATTGTTCTTTGTAACATTATCTAAAATTATACCAAAAGCATTAGCCATTTTCAATAAATTTATTTCTCCTTTAAGTTTACCACAGTCATGTAATAACCCAGCAACTTCTGCCTTTTCTATAGGATATCCATATTGCTTAGCAAGTTTTTTACTTTCATGCATAACCCCTAAAGAATGATTATACCTTTTAACGCCAATATCTTTTTTTAACTTCTCATAAACCCAATTTTCTATCATAAAAGCCTCCTAATCTCTATATATTCTATTTTTTTCAATATAAGCTTCTACAGATCTTGGAACCAAATATTTAATAGATAATCCATTTCTTATTCTTTCTCTTATTTGAGTAGAAGATATATCTATAAGAGGTGCTTCTAATATATGTATGGAGCTATTATATTTTGTATTTAAATCATCTTTTCTCTTCTCTAATTTTTTATTATTATGATTCGGCCTTCTTGCTACTATAAAATTACACAGACTTAATAATTCCTCATAATTTTTCCATTTATGTATTTTATATAGAGAATCCGCACCCAAAATAAAATAAAATTCTGCATCTTCAAATTTGGATTTCAAGTACTTAATTGTATCTATTGTATATGTAACTCCTTTTCTTTCAATCTCTATAGTAGATAGATAATAATTCATATTTGTACTTATGGCAAGTAAAGTCATATCATACCTATATCGATTAGGTGAAATATCTTCACTATTTTTATGGGGTGGATTGCCTGTTGGTATGAAGAGTATTTTATTTAGATTAAAAGAAATTCTAGAATACTCTGCTAATATCAAATGTCCATTATGAATCGGGTCAAATGTACCTCCCATAATTCCTATTTTTAATTTTTCCAACTTAATTTACCTCCAAATAAAGATTAAATATATAAACTTCAGAAATTAATTTCTGAAGTTTATACTAATATCAACATTAAGGTAGTACAATCTTTTTGCTTTCCTTAGATTTTCTATATAATACTAGCTTATTTCCTATACTCTGAACAAATTCTGAGCTAGTCACTTTAGCTAGTTCACTTGCAACTTCCTTTGCATCTAGCAAGCTATTATTTAAAACCTTAATTTTAATTATCTCTCTTGCTTCTAATGCTTGATCTACTTGTTTAATAAAGTTTTCGGTTATTCCATTTTTTCCAACTTGGAATATTGGATCCAAATTGTTTGCTATGCCCTTTAAAAAACTTCTCTGTTTACCTGTTAGCAATTGTTACACCCTTTCAACTTCTATTTAAATTCATATCTATATATTTTATTCAAAAAACTCAAATTCGTATTCGCAGATAAATACCGAATCATTTTCTTCAATTCCTAGTTCTTTTAATTTATCTACAATTCCTTTTTGTCTCATAACATTTTGAAAATACCTTAGAGAATCTAAATCCTCAAAATTAGTTGAATATAATAGTCTTTCGACAAACTCGCCCTCTACTATATATTTTTCATTTTCCTTTTTCACTATGATAGGTTCCTTCTTAGAACGTTCTAAAGTTATATCCATCTCTTCATCAAATGTTTTATACTTTGCCTCTTCTTTTAATAATATTTCCCATATTCCATATTTTAACTTGTCAATTCCTTCCTTAGTAGCAGCAGATATTGGATAAACCTTATATCCTTTAGGCTCAAACTCACTTTTTATCTTTGTTAACCATTCATTGGATTCAAATAAATCCATCTTATTAGCTACAATTATTTGTGGCTTTTCTTTTAATCTATCATTATACTCAAATAACTCATTATTTATATTATAAAAGTCTTCAATAGGGTTTCTACCTTCTAATCCTGAAGCGTCTAGGACATGAACTAATACTCTTGTTCTTTCTATATGTCTTAAGAAATCAAGTCCTAATCCCGCACCTTCATGAGCTCCTTTTATCAATCCAGGGATATCGGCTATTATAAAACTTTTTCCATCATCAACTCTTACAATACCTAGATTAGGTTTCAATGTAGTAAAATGATAATTAGCAATTTTAGGCTTAGCCTTAGATAGAATTGAAAGAATTGTGGACTTTCCTACATTAGGAAACCCTATTAGTCCAACATCTGCTAATAATTTTAACTCCAATATAACTGTTTTTTCTTCACCTTTCTGCCCTGGTTCAGCAAATCTTGGCGCTTGTCTTGTAGATGTAGCAAATTTTGCATTACCTTTACCGCCTTTTCCGCCACGAGCAATTACAAATCTTTGATTATTTCTCTTAATATCAACTATTATTCTATTGGTATCAGCATCTTTAACTAAGGTTCCAACTGGAACTCTAAGTATTAAATCTTGACCTTTCTTTCCATATTGCTTTTTAGATTTACCATTCTCTCCATTTTCAGCTTTATATATGCGTTTATATCGAAAATCCATTAATGTTCTTATATTCTCATCGCCTTGTAAAATAATGCTTGCGCCATTACCTCCATCTCCCCCAAAAGGACCTCCTGAAGGTTCATACTTTTCTCTTCGAAAAGCTACAGCTCCATCTCCGCCTTTACCAGCTTTTAAATTGATTTTAGCTACATCAATAAACATAATATCATCCTCTATAAAATATAGTAATTTAATTATACCAACTTGTTTATGACTGTCAACAATTAAATATGCTAAATTTCGTTATTATAACCTTTATTTTATTCTATATGATCTAAAATATTCTCTTATCCTTTCAGAAAAAAAAGCCTACCTTATGGTAAGCTTCAAAAATCTATGCTAATTCTTCATTAGTATACACACTAACTTGCTTTCTATTTCTACCTTTTCTTTCAAATCTAACAAATCCATCTGATTTAGCAAACAAAGTATCATCTCCACCTCTGCCTACATTATTTCCAGCATGAATTTTTGTTCCTCTTTGTCTTACAAGGATATTTCCAGCTACTACAAATTGTCCGTCTCCTCTTTTAACACCTAACCTTTTTGATTCACTATCTCTTCCATTCTTGGAGCTACCTACTCCTTTTTTAGAAGCAAATAATTGTAAATTTAATTTTATCATCTCTTACACCTCCTTGTATTTAAGAGTTACGTATTCTGAATAATTACTAATTATCGATTTTATTCCAACCTCAAAAGTTTTAAGAACTATTTCAACTTTATCCCTAACTTCCATAGATATTTTCTTTGAAATAATTACTTCTAATACTCCGTTTTCATCTTCTATAAAATAACTAACCTGATCTTGTGTTAATTTACAGACTTCGATCAAAGAATTTAATGTAGTTTGTGCAAGCATGGAAACTGCCGCACATACTATATCCTTTCCTATAACATCATAATCTGCATGTCCTGAAACATTATATTTTTGAATATATCCTTTGTTATCTTTAAATATAGTTACTTCTATCATTGTTAATCAACTATATTCTCAATTTTTAATTTTGTATAAGGTTGGCGATGTCCTTGTTTCTTTTTGTAACCTTTTTTAGATTTATACTTGAATACAACAATTTTTTTCGCTTTACCTTGATTTAAAACAGTTGCTTCAACTTTTGCTCCTTCTATATAAGGTTTGCCAACTACTAAATCATCATCTTTGGAAATAAGAAGAACTTTAGATAAGTCTACTTTTTCTCCTTCTTCTAAATTGATTTTTTCAACAGATACAATATCTCCTTCTTGAACTCTATATTGTTTTCCGCCTGTTTCAATTACAGCATACATTATATCATTGCACCTCCTCTAACCATTCTCGCCGATTACAGGTGCCTATGCTTTAAACCTGCATCGAGCGGATACTTACAGACTATTATTTTATCAAATATTTATAGGTTTGTCAATGAAACTTTCCAAAATTTTGCCTTTACCTTTACAATTTGGACACTCTTTTAAAAAATTTGAGCCAAAACTATTTCTGATTTTCTTTCTTGTAAGTTCAACTAATCCTAGCTTTGTGATACCAACTATATTAGCCTTATTCCTATCTAACCGCAAATATTCCTCTAGTTTATTCAATACCAGAGATATATCATTACTATCCTTCATATCTATAAAGTCTATTATAATTATTCCACTAATATCCCTAAGTCTAATTTGTCTAGATATTTCTTCTGCTGCCTCTAAATTAGTTGTTACAACTGTATCTTCTAAATTTTTGCTACCTGTAAATTTACCAGTATTAACATCTATTGCTGTTAAAGCCTCAGTTTCATCAATTACTATATATCCTCCGCTCTTTAAATATACTTTTCTTCCCAACGCTGTTTTAATTCCTTCATTAATATTAGTTCGAAATTTTATATTAAAGTCTTTATCATAGAATAACTTTTTTTCAAGATTTGGATATATTAAATCCTGAAAATTTAATAGACTGTTATATTTCTCCTCGTCATTTACAATTACTTTATCAATTTTTTCATTAAAGGCATCTCTTATAATCTTATGAGATAAAGCCATTTCCTTATAAATCAATTTAGGACAGGGTAAAAAACTTTTTTCCCTTTGTATTTTTCTGAATATCTTTATAAGCCTGTTATATTCATCATTTAATAATTCTTCCTCTATTCCTTTAGATTTAGTTCTAAATATAACTCCTATATCATCTTGCTGCATCCTTTTCCCAATTTCTTTTAAATTTTTTATTTGATCTTCATCTTTTATCTTTCTTGAAATATTTATTTTACTAGAAAAAGGTGTAAGTACTATAAATCTCCCTGGCAAGGTGATATGAGTTGTTACCTTTGATCCTTTATTTTCAGAAGCCTCTTTTAATACTTGTACTATTATATCCTGTCCATTCTTAATTATATCATTAATTCTTATATTCTTATCTTTAAACTTTACTCCTTTGGGCAAAGCATTTTTTATATATAAGTAGGCCTTCTTATCTTCTCCTATATCTATAAAAGCCGCCTCCATGCCTGGTAATACATTTACAACTCGTCCCCTGTAAATATTACCAGCCAATTTTCTATAATCTTGATAATCAATATAAAATTCAACTAGTTTATTGTCCTCTACAATTCCTACTTTTTCAATACCATTCCTTGAATCTATAAAAATATAATTCATATAATCTCTCCCATATCATTACATTGGTTTTTTAATTTCCCCTTTTTCCTCACTAAACATATTCAATCTCTTTATATCTGCTGAATCCATATCTATATCTACATCAATATACTTATCCATACCTTCTAAAAAGTCCGTAGGCTTTAAATTACCATTATCCCCTGCTCTTAACAGACAATTAATTGTCACCAAATATTCAGAATCAGATAATTTAACTTTTTCTTCACTAGAAATTGTTACATTTCCGATAAGATGCTTGATATCTTTATCCTTTTCAATGATTTTTTTTCTTTTACGTTTAATTTTCTTTATTATAATCTGATCCTTGTCTAGCCATTCTTTAATTAATGATTCCAATAATTTTACATCTTTTATTTTTCCTATCCTAACTTTTATCTGATAATACCCCCATCTTATTTGAGAAGAAATAGATTTTTTGTTATCTAAATATTTAACATCCAAGATCCTAATATCTTCTGGCAATTCCTTGTTCATTATCTTTATAAACTCTTCTTCAGGGATTTTTTTATTAAGATCTATGTCCATATATTCTTCAATACTTTCTATTCCTAAGGCTAAAGGATTTGCTATAGATAGCTTAGGCTGTGCATTAAATCCTTGAGAATACTTTATCGGCATCTGCCCTCTTCTGAATGCTCTTTTAAACAACCTCATCAAGTCTAAATGAGATATATATTTTAAATAGTTTTCTTTAGTAAATTTTACCCTCAAATTCATTAGCAAACACCACCTGTAAAGCTTTTATTGATACCACAATTATTACATCCTAATCTACAATCTCTAGTCAATTCTTCTTCTGTTGCTTTTTTAAATTCTTCTATCAGATATTCTTTATTTATTCCTATATCTATAAAATCCCAAGGAAGAACTTCATCTAATTCTCTGTTTCTCAGTGCATAAAAATCTCCATCTATTCCTTCTTCTTTAAATGCCCTCATCCACTTATCAAAATCAAATGTTTCTGACCATCCATCAAATTTACAGCCAATTTCCCAAGCCTTAATTAAAACTTTAGATAATCTTCTGTCACCTCTTGCTAAGATTGCTTCTAAGTAACTGAGCTTTGAATCATGATAATTAAAGGTTACTTTTTTATCCCTGATATTATTTTTAAGCAAATAAATCTTTTCATTAAATTCATTCATGGAGTTTTGTCCTATCCATTGAAAAGGAGTAAAAGGTTTGGGAATAAAGCAAGAAGCACTAAGTGTAACCTTTAGATTTCCTTTTCTCTTTTCTTTAGGCATACTGAAAAATATATCCTTTACCTTATATCCTAAATCTCTAATTCCTAATATGTCTTCTTCAGTTTCTGTTGGAAGTCCAATCATGAAATATAATTTTATAGTTGACCACCCTTCACTAAAAGCATAGGATACTGCAGTAGTTAAATCTTCTTCAGTCACTCCTTTATTTATTATATCTCTTAGTCTTTGGGTTCCAGCCTCTGGAGCAAAGGTTAATCCTGTTTTTCTTACTTTTTCAATCTCTTTAAGAACATCTAAGCTAAAAGAATCCAATCTAAGTGAAGGTAAAGATACGCCTACCTGTTCTTTTTCATATTTACTTATTAATTGCAAAACAAGTGATTGAAGCTCTGAATAGTCACAAGAACTTAATGAAGTTAAAGATATATCGTCATATCCTGTATTTTTAATAAGTTCATCTGCCATATTTAATAATGTATTTACACTTTTTTCTCTAACTGGCCTGTAGATCATTCCTGCTTGGCAAAACCTACAACCTCTAGTACAACCTCTAAATATTTCTAATGGAATTCTATCATGTACTGTTTCAATATATGGTACTACTAGTCTATCTGGGTAATAAGATTTATCTAAATTTATTACCATCCTTTTCTTTATAACTTTAGATGCTTCTTCTACAATAGGATTCATCTTATCAATAGTATCATCTTCTTTGTAATCTATCCTATAGAATTGGGGTACATAAACTCCTTCTATTTTACTTACTTCTTTTAAAAAGTTTAGCCTACTTGAATTACTTTCTGTAAACTTCCTATATTTATTCATTATCTCTAATATAACTTCTTCCCCATCACCAATTACAAAAAAATCAATTATATCTGCAATAGGCTCAGGATTATATGCGCAAGGACCACCTGCTATTACAAAAGGGTCCGTTTCCTTTCTATTTTTTGATAAGATCTGCACATCTCCCAAGTATAGCATATTTATTATATTGGTATAACTCATCTCATATTGTAACGTAAAGCCAATGAAATCAAAATATTTTATTGGTTCCTTGTTTTCTAAGGTAAATAGAGGTAATTCTTCTTCTATCATTTGTTCTTCCATATCAATCCAAGGAGCAAATACTCTTTCACAAGCAATATCTTCTTCGTTATTCAAAAGATTATATAATATATGAAGTCCTAAATGAGACATACCTACTTCATAAATATCTGGAAAAGCAAAAGCAAATTTTATTTTTACCTTATCTAAATCCTTTTTTATTGAATTTTTTTCCATTCCAATATATCTAGCTGGTTTTTCTACTCTTTTTAGTGCCCTATCAAATTTATCAATATCTATCATTTATATCACCTCGTCATTTGTACTACAAGTATTATATTAACATCTTTTTACTGCTTTTAATAGTAAAAGATTAAAACTGTCTAAGACAGTTTTAATCTTTTACCGCTAAATCTATATATTCTAATGGATTTACTGGAGAATTATTTATCCAAACCTCAAAATGTAAATATTTATTTCCATCCTTATTAGTTCCAAGATTTCCTACTTTAATATCCTTTTCTATCTGTTTTCCTTCATCTACATAAACCGTTATCAAGTATCCATAAACGGTTACAAAATCTTCATGTTCTATTGTAACGAAATAACCTTTAGAGCCTCTATCCTCGATTTTTTTGACAACACCTTTTGCTATAGATACTGGCTCCTTATCTGTATTTAAAATTATATCTACTCCATTATTAAAATCAGTTCTTCCATCTAAGTATTTTACTTCTCCAAATGGTTTATAAACAGTTCCTTCAGTTGGTGGTGGATATTTAGACATATTAGTCACATTAAATACTGTTAAAGCCTTTTCCGGCAATGTAAGCATTCTTTTCCCATAATCCAATACAACTTTTCCATCTTCTTTTAAACTAAATTTATAGTTGATACTATTATCAATTATTTGTATTATATTATCTGAAATATTATTATTTAATATCTTCAAAAAAAGAAGCAAAACTAATATAATCAAAACACATATTACACTTTTCAATTGCCTTCTCAGATTAAATCTTCTTTTCAAAAAAACTGTTATTCCATTAAATTTGTTATTTATTCTCCTATTCATAAATTCACCCACCTTAACCTACTATTATCATATTTAATAAAGGTGGGTTTTATTACCTATTAATTTGTATTATTTATTAATTTATATTCTTTATTGGTTAAATCAAATATATTCATAAGCTCTTCTGAAATAAAAACCTTATGGTTTTTTGTTATAAATATTGCATCTATTTCCTGTAATTGATTTATGAGTTTTGTTCCTTCTTCAATACCTAATACGAATAATGCAGTTGATAGAGCATCTCCATCTATTGAGTTTTCAGATATTATACTTACACCTGCAACTTTGCTATCTGCTGGGTATCCAGTTTTAGAATCTATAATGTGATGATATTTCTTCCCCTGGTACATAAAGTATCTTTCATAATCTCCTGAAGTAACTACAGATTTATTTTTAACCTTTAATACTCCTAAATAATCTGATATCGCTTCAACCGGTTCTTGAATTCCTATATTCCAGGAATCTCCGTTCTCTTTTTCTCCTAATACATAGATATTACCTCCCAGATCGATAATAGCAGATGTTACTTCATTTTCTTTAAATATTCTTTTGATCTCATCTGCTGCGTATCCTTTAACTATCCCACCAAGGTCTAATTTCATACCTTTTCTTTTTAAAAATACATAATTATCATCCATCAATTCCAAATCATTATAATTTACTAATGCTAAGTTTTCATTAATTTGCTCTTCAGTTGGTATAGAATCTCTTTCCTTCTGAGTAGTACCAGTTACATTCCAAAGATCAACTAATGGTCCTATGGTTGGTTCATATGCACCATCTGTCTTAACGGCAAAGTCTTTCGCTTGCTCAATTACATAATATACATCATCATGAATCTGTACAGGTCTAATCCCGGCATTTTTATTTATTAAACTAATATCACTATCCTTTATTGTTCTACTCATTCTACTTTCAATTTCTTTTAATCTATTGATGGCTTTATCTAATATTTCTTCATCCTGCTTATCATATATTTTTAATGTTATAACTGTATCCATCAAAAATTCTGTTCTAGTTATTATTTGTTGATTATTGTTATGTTTACAACCAACAATAGTAACTATAATCAAAACGCAAAGCATTCCACAAGTTATAAATTTCTTTAATTTCATAATTAATTCCCTTTCTGTAGATGTTTAGAAAGACCCTAACATTATGTTAGGGTCTATTTTTTGACTATAATCTATAATTTTGCATCTTCCAATGCTTTATCTACTAATTCAACTATTGTAGATCTTGTATTTGTTGCGCCTGTAATACTATCAACATCAAGATTCTCAGTACCATTATTATCAATTAATGATTTTTGCATTTGATTTATAACCTCAAATGAATCCATGTATGCATAATTTTCAGGCGACTTCTCTTCTCCAGCACTAACTTGAACTGTTTCCGTTACAGGTTTTCCTTCGTCATCCATAACTTCTTTACCATCTTCATCAAATACTACTCTACTACTCTCCATATCTTCAATAGCAGTCTCACAATAATCTAATCCTACAATTTGGCCATCTTTTACAACTACTTTCACTTCTCCAAGCCAACCATGACTATCTTCTTCAGCCTCTGCTGTATATACTCCATCTTCGTATACAGGTTCATAAATATCACCTTCTGAAGCCTTAGCATATAATTTATTAACTATCCTCTGAAAGTTTTCCTTAGTAGAAGTAGCTCCTGATATAGCATCAAAGTCTACTTCATTTAGATCCTTTGTTTCATTAAATTGTTCATTTAGATTTTTTATTACTTCTAAACCTTCTGGGTAGTTATAATTATTTTCATCTTTTTCGTCACCAGAATCTGCTAATATTTCCACATATTCAAATGTAGAAACTTCACCACCTACAACTTCCATTTTAGCCATTCCATAATTGCCATGATCACTTACAGGGTCTTTTACTAAATAAGTACCATCTTGTAATTCGTCTGTAGTTACTTCGCCAGAACTATCATTTGTAGTTTCAGAATCTTGATTCCCACAGCCAGCAAGTAATGAAACAACTAATACTACAGCTAAGACCATATAAATTAATCTTTTTCTCATTGGTATCCCTCCAATCAATTTTATTTTTTGTTAATTACTAATCAAACTCTAATTTAGATTATAACAAATTTGGATATCCAATACAATGATTACCTACTAGGTCTTTAGAAATATATTTTAAATATATTTTAAGTATATTTCTCGTCATCTTTTATCTTAACTATAGGTATATTAGCCACTAGCGCAGACATTGGACTGTCGTCTGAATCTCTCTTCATTCTTGTTAATTTAATATCTAATCCTTCCTGATCTATTTCTGCATATTCATTAACAATCCTTATTATATCTCCTTTTATCATTTCTAAAAATTTTGGTGATAAATCAGATCTATCATGAACTAAAACTAATTTCAATCTTTCCTTAGCTACATTCTTACTTTTATTTTTATTTTTCCCAAAAATTTTGAATAAATCCAAGGTTATTCCCCCCTTACTTGCTAAATAATAATTTAATAATCTTACTCAATTTACCTTCGTTTGTTTCTAAATTAAGTAGTTCTACTTCCTCTCCAGTAATCCGACTACAAATATTTTTATAGGCTTTCGCAGCCAAAGGTTTATCTTGAAATACTACTGGTTCTCCTTTATTAGTTGAAATTACTATAGATTCATCATCTGGAATAATTCCTATTAAATCAACTGCTAATATACCAACTATATCATCTACATTCATCATATCTCCTTTTTTTACCATATCATATCTAATCCTGTTAATGATTAGTTTTGGATTTTTAATTCCTTGTGATTCCAATAATCCAATTACTCTATCAGCATCTCTTACGGCAGAAATTTCAGGAGTCGTAACAATATAAGCTTCTTCTACTCCTGCTATAGAATTTTTAAATCCTTGTTCAATTCCTGCAGGCGAATCTATTACAATATAATCAAATTCTTCCTTTAGCTTATTAACAAGTTCTATCATCTGCTCGGGTGATACAGCTGTTTTATCTCTAGTCTGTGCTGCTGGCAATAAATATAATCCCTCAAATCGCTTGTCTCTTATGAGCCCTTGTTTTAATCTGCAATTTCCCTCTACAACATCTACAATATCATATACTATTCTATTTTCTAATCCTAAAACTACATCAAGATTTCTTAATCCTATATCTGTATCAACCACTGCAACTTTATTTCCTAGCATAGCTAGCCCTGTTCCTATATTTGCAGTTGTAGTAGTTTTACCGACTCCACCTTTTCCTGATGTTATTACAATTGCTTTTCCAATTCCCATATATTTTTCCTCCTATCCATTATTTTCTCGGTAAATATGGTTCTATAATTACTTCACCTTCATGGATCCTTGCAACCTCTGGTAACCCAGAGGTTGCAATATTGCCATCTGGTTTCCTGCTAATAATATCTGCAATTCTAAGCTGTGTTGGCTGTAAATCATAAGCAGCCACTATTGCTCTATAATTTCCACTTATACCAGCATGAGCAACTCCTTTTATACTTCCTAGTATTATTATATTTTCATTTGCTTTAATAAGAGCACCAGGATTTACATCTCCTATTATAATGACATTTCCATTATATTCAATTGTTTGTCCAGATCTTATTGTCGAATTTATAAATTTTGTCATTCCTTCATATATACCTGTAAAGGTATTTGATTTGTTCAAATATGAAGGCAATTCTTCTTCTGATATATTAAGATTATACTTGCGTTTCATAATCCTGAATAATTCATTAGTTTCTTCTTCAGATATGCTTTCTCCTTTTATACCTAATATATTTGCTCCTCGAAAAAAATTTATTGATTCCCTTAACTTTTTTTCAAGCTCAATCTTTACGAGTTCAAAATCGCCTTTTTTGATAAATATATAAATTCCTTCATTGATACCTTTAAAGTTGACTAGTGCTTCTTTCACTGGCATTACCTCCGTAATTACATATGAATATATATTCTGCAAACATCTTTAAAACCCTTTTCAATCTTAGGAAATAAATTAAAAGACCTAAAAATTATCTTGTCAATTCATTTTCAAAGGGTAATATTTCCTTATCATTATCATTATTCAATCCAAAATATTCAGCAATAATCTCTCTAGCTATAGGTCCAGCATATCCACCACTTCCACCTTGAAATAATACTATAGAAATTGCTATTTCGGGATCTTCATATGGTGCAAAAGCCACAAACCAAGCATAGGAATCATATGTGTCCCCTGTTACTGGATTGATACCGGATTTTTCAGCAGTCCCAGTCTTAGCTGCTACAGATATAGGAAAATCCTTAAATAGCCCCTTAGCACTACCTTCAGTGACCACCTCTCTCATACCTAATTTTAAATGTTCTAAACTTTCATAGTTACTTAATTTCATTTTTTCAGGATTAGCTTCTCTTTTATACAAATTCTTAGTATTATCATAATTTTTTATATTATCTACAAGAGTAAGCTTATTCCTATACCCTCCATTTGCAATAGTAGCTATATAATTAGCCATCTGAACTGGAGTATATGCATTTTGTCCTTGTCCAATAGTAGCATTCAAAGTGTCAGTAATATTCCAACCAGCAAAGTTTAAATAGGTGTATTTAATCTTATCTGCTAATCCTTCTTTTTCACCTTCAAGACGCTTTTCTGGTTCTATACCCATTTCATCTAATCGTTGTATTACTTCATTTCTAGAGAGTGGTTCTTCTTCTATCCAACCAACTATTGTTTCTACTTTATCTTTAATCTCTTTATCGGAAAATTCTTCTCCTTTTTTAATATAAGACTGAATATTACTATTTAAATAATTTCTCAACATACTCTTTGTAATCATAACTTTACTCTGTGGATTTGGCACTCCTCCAGATGCTTCGTTAGGAATGTCTATCTCTATACCTGTTTTATCATTTAATCCTAACTCCTTAGCCATATTTGCTATATCTTCAATGTCAACCCTTGTTCCTACTGGTTTTCCTGTTTTCTGATTTTTACCTAATGCAAGAGAATAAAAATAATAATTACAAGAATCTCTTAAAGCATCATATAAATTGGTATAACCGTGTGTCGTTCTATTAGAGTTCCATATCCAACAACCAAATCTAGCGCTTCCTATGTTAATATAACCCATATCCCTTATAGCTTGATTAGGATCTAATCCTTTTTCTAAAGCTGCAAGAGCAGTAACCATCTTGAAAGTGGAACCTGGTTGAATTGCTGTTTGTATAGCAATATTATACAATGGTCTAGGTGCTAATAAGTCTGCATCATCTTCAGGGAATAAACTTTCCCAATCTGAATTGGATATTCCTGTTGAAAAAAGATTAGGATCATAAGCTGGATAGTTTGTTAGAGCTAATACTTCTCCAGTTTTTACTGATGTAACTACTACAGCACCTGAAGTTGCATTTATATATGGCCTTCCTTTTGAACTGCTAATGCCAAATTTATAATCTCCCCATTTACTTTTAAAAGTTCCTCCTTGTTGAATTTCCTCTAAAGCATGTTTTAATGAATCTTGTGCTGTTTTTTGGAGATTTGAATCTATTGTTAAATAGATATTATTTCCCGGTATAGCTTTTTCCTCATCTAATACACTGGTTCTATTTCCTAAAACATCTACTTCCACTTTTCTTACTCCATTTTTGCCTCTAAGTTCTGACTCAAATTTTTCTTCAATACCAGTCTTACCAATTATATCATTTGGAGAATATTTGTTTCTCTTAACATACTTCTCAATTTCACTAGTTTGCGAAATTTTCCCTAGATATCCAAGTACATGAGCTGCAGTTTCATTTTCAGGATAATATCTTACTGGTTCTATTGATACTTGCACCCCTGACATTCTCATAAATCCTTCTTCAATTTTAGCCACGGTAGCATCTTTTATTCCATAAGCAATATTAATAGGTTGATAAGCTCTATGACCTTGCTTTTCTAATTGATCATGTAAAGACATCATTATCCTTGTTTCATATCTACCTAAATTTTTATTTATATCATAATATTTAATTAAATAGTCAAATACCTCTTTAGCACTACTATTCTTATTATCAATATTAAGTTTTTTAAACCATGTATCCTTTTCTACTAACGATGTATACTGCCATTTTGTAATGGATATTTGTGGATTAAATCCTTTTTGCAACACTATCTCTTGAGCTATTCCTTTAATCTTTTCATCCGTAATAAAATCCTTTAATAAATTATTTTCTACTGCGAAACTAATCAAAGTATCTATGGGTGCTCTATTATCTGTTTTCTTACTATCCTTATGTGTATATAAAATAGTATTTTGTTCTTCATCAATATCAATCTTTACAGGACATTCTAATCCTTTTTCCTCTATTTTATTTAACAAAACTTGTCCAGGTATTAGCTTATCAATATTTCCTTCTTCATCTTCAACTTCAGCTATCTTAACTAATAAATCAACTAGTGAAGTTTCCTTAACAATTTCCACAAAATCATCTATGGCTTTTGTTTCATAAGTTATATTATTGAATGATTTCATAAGAGATCTTTTTGTTTCTAAATATTCTTCATCATAAGTAAGGGAATATTTCTTTATTTCTAAATTATTATCTAGTTTTTTTTCATTCAATATATTATACACTAATTGTCTTGAAATAGGATGTTCTAATATCTTCCTTATTATATTTTCATTGTCATTAATCATTGAAATTATAGCTTCTTTAGGCGAAGCATTTTGATGTATTTGATGGTTTTCCTTCCATTGTTCAATGTCTTTTTCTTCATCGTATTTGACAATCAATTCTCCTTCCTTTATGTCTACTATAATAGGAATTTCAATATCCTTTTCTTCAAGAGCATTTATTGCTTTTCTAATAGTTGCAAAACTATAGTGTTCTTCATAGTCGGGATTTATGTAATAAGTATCTAATATCTGTGAAAGTAAATTATTAGATATTATTATATCTATTACCGTATCCATTGGAGAATCACTTTCTAGATTATATGTTTTGTCATTTTTATATTGAAAAACATTAAATTCTATTGGAAAATCATCAACATAATTAACTCCATCTTCTTCTAATAATCTAGTAAGCCATAATAGAATCTCGTTCTTTTTTTCTGTACTCAAAGTATTTAACTCATCTTTTAAAATTTGTACAGTAAAGCTAGGCTTATTACCTGCTAACAATCTACCATATCTATCTCTAATTTCACCTCTTGGTGCAGTAATATATATTTCTTTCAATCTCTTATTATCAGAAATATCCCTATAATAATCTCCTTCTATTATAGTTAAGATAGCTAATCCAAAAATAAGAATTATCATTATAATACTTAATATGATTATTAAAATATTAAATCTATTCTTTAATTTCTCCAATAATTTCAAATTAGCACACTCCTATTTCTTTCCAAATGTTATCGAAGGCATGACAAATATCTTTGAAAATAATTTAAATAAAAATATAGATAATAAACTATTATAAATCATTTCAATAATTACTATTTGTTTGAAAAAGATAGAAAATGAAATATCATAGTTTAAGAAAAACATAAATAGGAAATAAAAAAAGTGATATCCTATAGTAGTTATTATAGACATAATAACTGGTAATAGAATATTTTCTTTAGATAATTTATCTTCAGCCATTCCCATTAAATAACCTATAAAAAAGTATATAAACGCATTAACTCCAATAACAGAGCTAAATACAATATCTTGTAATAAGCCAATTAATAAACCTGTAGTGCTACCCACTTTTTTCCCTTTTAATAATGCAATTGCTACTATAATAATTAGACTTGTATTTGGTACAACTCCAAATATACTAAAATAGGATATTACTGTAGATTGCAATATAAAGTTAATAATTATAATTAAAGATATAATAAATACAGTCAATTTAATCCCTCAATCGTTAATCTGTTATAACAAAGACCTTAAAAATTTTCTTAAAATCTACTGCTGGTTCAACTTTAATCTTTTTCATTAAATCTTCTTCTTCTTTTATTACATCTGTAATTTCACCTATATACATATCCTTCGTATATATTCCACCTAATCCAGAACTGATAAGCTTGTCTCCCTTCATTACATCAGCTTTAGAATCAAATAAATATCCACTAACTTCACCATTTATACTACCTGATAATATTCCTCCATCTTGTGTTCTAATTACTCTAAAAGAAATATTATTATTTTCGTCTATAATAGAATTTACCTTTGCCCAGTTATTCCCAACATCTATAACTCTTCCAATTATTCCTTCTTGAACTACATCTTCTTCAATCTCAATTGCTTGAATAACTGTATCTCCTTTTGCTATTCCATCTTTAGAACCCTTATCTATAGTAAACCTATCAAACCAATTTCCTGGTTCTTTACCAGTAATTTCAGCAGATATCAAATTATAAGTTGTATTTTCAATTAATTTTTTTTCATTGATTAGGTATTCAGATTTTCCAATTAAATCTTCATAGTTCCTATTTTCTTCTTCTAGTTTTAAAACCTTTGATTTTAATTCTTTATTTTCTTCTCTTAAATTACCGATATCCTTTATAGAAGTGAAAAAATTAGATATACCATTACTCACATTAAAAAAAAATTTTTGTGTTGGTGAAAAAATATTCCCTATAATCTTTTCTATGCTTGTTAAGCTAACTCTCTCACTACTGGTATTCCCTATAATAATAATTAGAATGATAGCAATCGATACTACTATCATTCTATTTTTATATTTTTTGATAAAGAACATACTATCACCACTTAACCTATTCTTTTACTACTTGATGAGGTTCTTTTCAATACTTCAATACTATTTAAAGCTTTTCCAGTACCTATTGCTACACAATCTAATGGATTCTCTGCTATATGCACGGGCATGCCTGTTTCATTTATTATTAATTTATCTAATCCATCAAGTAAAGCCCCTCCACCTGTTAACATTATACCAAATTGCATTATGTCAGCTGCCAACTCTGGTGGAGTTTTTTCTAAAGTTGATTTAATCGCATCTAATATATTATAAATTTCATCCTTCATAGCTTCATAAATCTCTCTGGATGTTATTTCTATAGCCTTAGGCAATCCACTAATTAAATCTCTACCTGTTATTTTTAATTTTTTTTCCTTATTGCTAACATTGGCAGACCCGATACTAATCTTAATTTCTTCGGCAGTTCTCTCTCCAATCATTAAATTATATTCCTTTTTAATATAATTTACAATAGATTCATCTAGCTCGTCCCCACCAATTCTAATAGATTTGCTTGTTACAATGCCACCTAGAGAAATAACTGCTACTTCTGTTGTTCCTCCACCAATATCTACTACCAGACTACCAGTTGGATCTTGAACTGGTAATCCTGCACCAATTGCTGCAGCCATTGGTTCTTCAATTAAATATGCTTCTCTAGCTCCTGCATGAATAGTTGCCTCTTCTACTGCTCTTTTTTCAACTTCGGTGACTCCACTAGGTACACATACTACAACTGTAGGCTGTAATAATGAACGCCTTTGAATAGCGCGTTTAATAAAATATTTTAACATATTTTGTGTTATATCAAAATCAGCGA
Source organism: Schnuerera sp. xch1 (assembly GCF_019931165.1). GTDB lineage: Bacteria > Bacillota > Clostridia > Tissierellales > Tepidimicrobiaceae > JAIOUP01. Next base: position 45,910 of record NZ_JAIOUP010000011.1, on the reverse strand, counting down.
TAACTCCATCTTTTAAAGGTCTAATTGCCACAATATTGCCAGGAGTTCTCCCAATCATTTTTTTTGCTTCTTCGCCAACTGCTAATACCTGTTTTGTATCAGTTTGAATAGCCACTACTGATGGCTCTCTTATTACAATATCTTTTCCTTTAATATACACCAACGTATTTGCTGTTCCTAAATCTATACCCATATTTTTTGAAAATGTACTAAATACTCCCATATTGATTACTCCTTTCTCTCTATAGCATAAATTACTAAATTATATGATATTTTTTTGTTTTAAGCTTAGATAATTATTGTCACCAATTATTATATGATCTAGAACTTTAATCCCTATTATATCACCTGCATTTATAAGTCTATGTGTAATATTGATATCTTCTGTGCTTGGTGTTGGATCACCACTTGGGTGATTGTGTATTAATATTATTGAATTAGCACTTCTCCTAATTGCTATATTAAATACTTCTCTAGGATGTACAATGGAAGAGTTTAGATTTCCTATAGATATTTCCTCAATGCTGATTATTTGATTTTTAGTATTAAGCAGCATTATTTTAAAATGTTCTTTGTTTAAATATCTCATCTCTTCCATAAGTAATTCTGCAACTACAACAGGCGAATTTACTTTAAGTTTAGCTTCACCACTACGACTAGATATTCTTTTCCCTAACTCTATGGCTGCTATTATTTGGGCTGCTTTACAATTACCAATACCTTTTATTGCTGTTAATTCTTCTACGGTCACTTGAGATAAATATTTAATTCCAGTACTATCCATACTGATAAGCTTACTAGCTAAATCAATAGCAGTGTTTTCTAAATGCCCAGTTCTAATAATTATTGCTATCAGTTCAGAATTGGATAAGGAACCCACCCCATACTTGGATAATTTTTCTCTAGGTCTTTCATTCATTGGAAGGTCTTTTATAGTATAATTTTTGTAAGAGTTGGTACTTGATCCCATATATAATCACCTACATTTTTATAATAAATTGATATTAAAATATCTTTCTAATAAAGTATCTAGCTTATATATAGGCAATCCTACTACGTTAAAATAACATCCATTAATATATTCGACTAATATAGATCCTAATCCTTGTATACCATATCCCCCAGCTTTATCAATATATTCGTTGGACTCTATATATTTTTGGATTTTCTTATCAGAAAGTTTTCTAAACTTCACAATTGTACTTTCATAATCTATTATTTTAATATTACAATTAGATCTCATAATACTAATACCTGTTATTACCTGATGTTCTCTATTACTCAAAAATTTAATCATTTCTTTGCCTTCATATTCATTCTTAGGCTTTCCAAGTATAAGTCCATCGCATGCTACTATTGTATCAGCGCCTATTATAATTTCTCCATTATTGAATTTGTTTGCAACTTGGGCCACTTTTTCAAAAGATAAAGCCATAGCAACTTGTTCAGGTGCTTCATCTAAATAAATTTTCTCTTCTATTTGAGGTTCTTCGATAATAGGTCTTAATTTGTATTTTAGCAACAAATCCCTTCGTCTTGGAGAACCTGAAGCTAAAACAATTGTGTCCATAGCATCACCTTAATCATTAGAATAAAATATCTTATCAATTGATTTTTTCAAACTCTTAATTACAAATTTAGAAGTTAATCCTACAAAATATCCAGTAAAGAGTCCAGTTAACTGTAATATAGGAATATAAGAAAATATCCTAAAGTTATTCATCATTATACTTGCTACCAGAACTTGAGCAAAATTATGAGCCATTGCTCCAAATATACTAACTCCTATTAAACTGAATATACTTGAAAACTTTTTGTAGATTAAATACATTAATAAGCAACTTAAAATGGAACCAGATAGACTGTAAAAAAGACTCGTAACACTTCCTGTAATTAAGGTGAAAATAAGTGATTTGAGAATACCTACAGTCAAAGCATCTTTTATATCAAAAACAACTAGAGTTATCAATATAACCATATTTGAAAGTCCCAGTTTTGCTCCTGGTGCGATAAAGGGTAAAGGCATCATTGATTCGATAATACTTAGCCCTAATCCAATTGAAACCAATAATGACAAAAATATTAATCTTTTAATACCTTTCATATCTATTCCTTTCTATCGGCTAATACGATCTATTTCCACTTCATCCATTCCTTTTATCTCAATAACTAATCTATTTGGTAAACATACTATAACCTCTCCAACATTAGAAATATATCCTTGCTTTACATCTAGTTGATCTGGACAATCTGCTTCTATTACTCTAACTTTTTCATCTCCTATCTCTATCAAATTATATCCATATTCTGTCTCGATGGGGACAGTTTCTCCTATTAAACTACTATCAAATATTATTTTCTTTATCTCTTTTCCATTCACTTGTACACTTATAAATTTCTCTTGATAACTAAAAACTGATATATTTACAAATATTAGTGATACAATACTAATAATTACAATAATGACTATTAAAATCTTATCACCTTTCGTCAATTTTTTCACCCTTTTGAAACAAATTCATCCATCTTAACATCATAATAAGTTTACCATTTATATTTTCTATTTACAAGCTAGAAAATTTACATTTATTCTATATATCACCTATATATTATAAATGAATTTTTCTAAAAATAAAAGAGCCTAATTAAAGGCTCTAAACTATTGTGCTTTCTCATTAAGCTCTTCTAAATTTGAAAATATTGCTCCTGAAGGACATTTTTCAGCACAAATTCCACAATTAGTACATTTTTCATAGTTAATCCTTGCTAAATAGTTTTCGAAACTAAATGCGTCTTCAGGACAATTTTTAACACAAATTTGACAACCAATACATCCAGTACTACAATTACTTCTTACTACTTTTCCTGAATCATTGCTCTTGCATTTTACTACTACTTGATTATCATATGGAACAAGTTCAATTATATTCTTAGGACAAGCAGCTATACAAGCCTTACAAGCTACACATTTTTCTTTATCTACAACAGCAACTCCATTAACTATCTTAATTGCATCGTAATTACAGACATCTGCACATGTACCACAACCTAAGCAACCATATGAGCAAGATTTACTTCCTCCTGCTAATATATTTTGAGCTCTACAATCTCTTATACCATTATAAACATACTTGTTTTTAGCTTTATCACAATCGCCTTGACATAATACAGTAGCCACTTTTCTTTCTGTTTTAGTAGCATTAACTCCCATTATGTCTGCAATTTTTTCTGCTACTGAACTGCCTCCAACGCTACAAGCATTGGTCTGAGCTTCACCTTCTGCAATCGCATTAGCACAGCCATCACAACCAGGATATCCACATGCTCCACAGTTTGCCCCCGGTAAAACTTTCCTAATACTTTCTACTTTTGGGTTTGTTTCAACAGCAAAAGCCTTAGATGCCAAAGAAAGACTTAAGCCAAATAAAAGCCCTAAACCACCTAATACTACTATTGGATATAATATTCCACTCATCTTATTACCTCCTAAACAAGTCCATTAAATCCTAAAAATGCTATGGACATAAGACCTGCAGTTATTAACGCTATTGGAAAACCTTCTAAAACCTTTGGAACATCTATTATCTCAAGCTTTTCTCTTACTCCAGCCATAAGTAGTAATGCAATAGCGAAACCAACAGATGCTCCCAATGCATTAAAAATAGTTTCGATTAAACTATATCCCTCTTGTATGTTCAATATAGCTACCCCTAATACTATACAGTTAGTTGTGATTAATGGAAGATATACTCCTAATGCACTATATAGATTAGGACTGGTCTTTTTAAGAAACATTTCAACAAATTGTACTAGGGCAGCTATTACAAGAATAAATACTATAGTTTGTAAATACTCTAATCCAAATCTGTCTAATATAGCATAATGTATTCCCCAAGTTATAACTGATGATAGTGTAATTACAAAAGTTACAGCTACACCCATACCTGTTGCTGTTTCTGTCTTGTTTGATACCCCTAAAAATGGGCATATACCTAAGAAACGAGCAAAAACATAATTATTGACAAATATCGTACTAATCAATATTGTAAATATACTCATCTATGTTTTCCTCCTTTACACCAGTTTTAGGAGATTCTTTTCTCTTTCCAACATAATTAAAAATCCCCATCAATATTCCAAGTATTATAAACGCTCCTGGTGGCATTATGAAAATTAGTGCTGGTTCAAAGCTAGCTCCGAATAATTGCATACCAAACAAAGTTCCTGCACCTAATATTTCTCTTATACTACCTAATACTACTACTGCTAAAGTATATCCTGCACCCATCCCCAAGCCATCTACTATAGATGGTAATAAGCTATTTTTTGAAGCAAATGATTCTGCTCTACCTAAGATCATGCAATTAACAACAATCAAGGGAATAAATATTCCTAATGCATTATATAAGTCAGGAGTATATGCTTTCATAAACATTTCAACTACAGTAACAAAAGTTGCAATAACCACAATAAAAGCTGGTATACGAATTTTATCTGGTATAACCTTTCTTAATAGTGAAACTACTATATTCGATCCAACTAATACAGCAATTACAGCTAGCCCCATAGCTAAACCATTAATTGCAGAGGTAGTTACAGCCAAAACCGAACACATACCTATTGCTTGAACAAATATAGTATTTTCTTTAATCAATCCGTTATAAAAAATTTTGGATAATTTCACTTTTTCACACCTCCACTACTTACTGATTTGCCAATTTTGAATTAAATATTTCACGTACCATATTTACACCATCAACTATGGCATTAGTCGTTATAGTCGCACTAGTAAGAGCCTGTACTTCATTATCAGCTTGAGGATCTTTAACTGCAGTTATATTACTATCCACAGTTTTCCCTTTAAAAGAATCTGTGAAGTAGCTCTCAGTCGAATTTGCACCAAGCCCTGGAGTCTCTCCATGGTTTAAAACTTTAATACCCGTTATATGTCCTTCTGTAGATATGCCTGTCATAAATTCAATATCTCCACCATACCCTTTTGATATAACTTTAAAAGTATATCCAACAAGAGATGAATTCTCATCATATCCTTCATTTATCTCTAAAACATCATTGTTAGAACCAACAATTTCTTTCAACTGGTTTTCATCTAATTTAGTAAAACTTTCTGCATCTTCCAATATTTCTTGTTTGGCTACTTCATTAGCTATTCTATCCACTTCTGCTATTTTCTCCGATGTAACTGAATTTGAAACTCCTAGCACTGCTGCAGCGACAGCAGTTATTAGAAATAAAATTAACCCCAACTTTACTGTTTCATTCATCTACTTCACCTCCCCAAATACTTTAGGTTTAGTAAATTTCTCAATTAATGGAGTTGCAACATTCATCAATAGTATTGAATAAGATACTCCTTCTGGATAGCCTCCATTAACTCTAATTATTGCAGTTAAGATACCAGCTCCAATTGCAAATATAATTTTACCCAAAGGAGTTACTGGTGTAGAAGAATAATCTGTAGCCATATAAAAAGCGCCAAGTATTAATCCACCACCTAGCATATGATATAATAAAAATTCAGTTTCAATTCCTAATACTACTAACATAATAAAAGTAGTGCCTATATAGAATACTGGTATTTTCCAATCTATGATTTGTCTAATTATCAGATAAGCTGCACCTATTAATAATAGAAGTGCAGAAGTTTCTCCGATTGCTCCAGGAATGTTCCCAACAAACATATTCCATAAAGTTGGAAGTTCTGGTCCCGCTGCTCCTGAGGCAGATGTAACAGCTTCAACAGTTGCAGATGCACCACCATCTGTACCCACTCCATATTTCATTATTGCCAATGGAGTAGCTGAGGCAACTACATCTGGCCTAGTTCCAGTAAAAGTAGACATATGAGCAGGCCATGAAGTTAAAAGCATTGCTCTTGCCGCTAGTGCAGGATTCATGAAATTCGAACCCAAACCACCAAAAAGTTGTTTTACCACAATAATTGCAAAAGCTGAACCCATTACCGGTAGCCACCACGGTGCACTAGCTGGTAAGTTAAATGCAATTAATATACCTGTTATTACAGCCGAAAAATCATCTATAGTTATAGGTTTCTTAAATAGCTTCTGGATAAGTGCTTCAAACAATATAGCTGATGCTATAGAAATTAATATTAACTTTAAAGCATTTAAACCAAAAAAGTATACGCTTCCTATCATAGCAGGTGTGAGAGCTATTACAACATCTAACATTATCCTCTGTACAGATTCATTTGATCTCATATGAGGAGATGAAGAAACTAATAACTTATTTTCTAAAGCAACTTCTTTTGCTTTAGAAGTATTAACTACTTTACTATCCATTTCATATCCTCCTATCTATTTTTTTGATTTCTTCTTAGCAATTATTTCTCTTTTTGCAAATCTGATAGATTCCACTAAAGGTCTCTTCGCTGGGCATATATATGAACATGAACCACACTCTACACAATCTAAAGCATTAAGATCTTCCGCCTTGTCGAAATCTTTCTTGAGAGCATAACTACTTAAATATAATGGCTGAAGATTTACAGAGCAAACGTCAATACATTTTCCACATTTAATACATGGTTGCATTGGTTCTGGTCTTGCTTCTTCTTCAGTTAATATTAATATTCCACCGCTTCCTTTTATAATTGGAACATCTATAGAATATTGAACAATACCCATCATTGGTCCACCACTAATAATTTTGCCAGGAGATCCTTCAGCAAATCCTCCACATTGTTCTATTAAATCCTTAAAGGGTGTTCCCACTTTAGTAACAAGATTTTTAGGTTCTTTAATACCATGACCGGTAACAGTAGTTACCCTTTCATATAAAGGTTTCCCTTCTAATATTGCCTCTGCTATCGCTCTTGTTGAAGCAACATTACATACAATGGCCCCTACATCCATAGGTAATCCACCAGATGGCACAACTCGTCCTAATACAGCATTAATTAATCTTTTTTCATCTCCCTGAGGATATTTAGCTTTCAAAGATACTACTTCAATATTTTCTTCACCTTTGCTTGCATCTCTTAATGCCATTATCGCATCAGGTTTATTTTTCTCTATACCGATAACTCCTTTATTTACTTCTACTGCTTTCATAATAGCTTTCAACCCGAATATTATCTTTTCTGGATGTTCAACCATTAATCTATGGTCTGCTGTTAAATAGGGTTCACACTCTGCTCCATTGATAAGAACAGCATCAATTTTTTTGTCAGGAGGTGGTGATAATTTAACATGAGTTGGAAATCCTGCTCCTCCCATACCTGTTATACCAGCTTCTTTAATTATTCCAATAATTTCTTTAGGAGATAATTCATTTAGACTCCCTTTTGGTTTTATAGATTCGTCCAGTTCGTTTCTCCCATCTGATTCTATAACTACACATTTAACAGTTTGTCCAGTAGGCGTAGACATAGAAGTAATACTTTTTACTGTACCTGATACAGATGAATGCACCGGTGCAGATACAAAAGCATCAGATTGTCCAATTTTTTGTCCTACTTTTACATTATCTCCCATCTTCACAAGAGAATCACAAGGTGCTCCAACATGTTGATGCAGTGGAATATAAACTACATCAGGTTCCTTTGCTTTCTCTATAGGAAGACTTTCAGTTAAATCCTTATGATGTGGCACATTTACCCCACCCTTGAAAGTGAGATTTTCTAACTTCATTCTTTTACACCTCTTTTTTTAGTATTCTTTATTCGTTCAACATATAATAAATACATTGAACAAGTAGAAAAACAATTATAATAATTAATAAATTTTTGATGTTATTTATTAATTCTAGGAAATATTTAACTTCAAAGAATTGATAATTTGAGTGCTACAAAGTGTATAAATATGATTATAGCACTACTTATTATAACATTAATTAGGTAAGATGTATACCCTATATCGGTATTGAGATTTTTTTAACATACTTAATCGTATTTATTTTATTATATCTTCATGCTCAATTGTTTAGGATCCTTTGGATAAATCAGATTTATGAGTATTAATCCAATAAGTCTTACACTTTTATGAAGATTAAATTTTGTCATTAAAACACGTTTGCTTGTTTCAAAAATAACATTATGATCATTTGTTGGAATGCTTAAAGTCATACTTCTAGTCTCCATTGAAAAATCGCTATATTTAATTTTCACTGTTATTGTTTTTATTAAATATCCTTTTGAAACTAGTTTTCTTGATGTATTAATGGAATAGTGTTCTAATCTCTCTATTAATTTATTGATATCTTTAACATCACGCTGAAAAGTTCCCTCTTCACCTATCGATCGATTCAATACACGATTTTCTACTGGTCTAGAGTCTAATCCATAAGAAAAATCATAAAGCTCTTTCCCTCTTTTACCAAACATCGATATGAGTAGGTCTAAGTCATAGGCCTGTATATCTCCGATATAATATATGCCCAACTTATTTAATTCTCTTTTCGTTTTAGGGCCAACTCCCCATAATTTGGTAACCGATAAAGGTTTTAAAAATTCTATTACTTCTTCCTTTTTTATAATTGTCAATCCATTAGGTTTATTTATATCAGAAGCAATTTTTGCTAAAAACTTATTTATAGATATGCCAATAGATGCAGTAAGTTTTAATTCGTCTCCAATATCCTTTTTAATATGCTTAGCAATATTTACCGCTTTTTTGCCTGTTACATCAAGAAAAGCCTCATCTATAGACAAAGGCTCCACAATATCTGAATATTTATTAAAAATTTTAAGTATTTTTCTCGACTCTTTCTTATATTCTTCCATCCTTACTGGTAAATAAATTCCATTTGGGCAAAGCCTTTTAGCAGCTTTTATAGACATAGCTGAGTGGACTCCATATTCTCTTGCCTCATATGATGCAGTACACACTACCCCTCTATCACTAATTCCACCTATTATTACTGGTTTCCCCATTAAATTTGGATTATTCCTTTGTTCAATCGATGCATAAAAGGCATCCATATCTACATGGATTATTGATTTATTCATAGTTACCCCACCTTATTATAAAAAAATCATATACATAACAGTATATGATATGGTGCAGGAGAAGGGATTCGAACCCTCACGAGCATTGCTCACTACCCCCTCAAGATAGCGTGTCTGCCATTCCACCACTCCTGCAATTTAAATTATCCACATTATTATATTATAAATAAAATTTTAATTTTTATCAACTGTTTCTTATTGGTATTCTTTAGGTATATACCATTTTTCAATATTCCTATATAAATCATAAAATGTAGGATCAATCGCTCCCATAATCTTATCATCAATTAATAAAGCTTGATTCCTAAAAAATAAACTAAAATAAGGCAAATCATTGATAATAACAGATTGAAGTTTTTCACTAGTTTCTAATATTTTTTCTTTATCTGTTGCCTTATATGCATCTAAAAGAACCTGATCCATAGTTTCATTGTTGTATTTAATCAGATTGCTTCCATTTTGAATATATCCAGAATAGAAAGCAAATGATAATTCTGCCATAGGTGATAATTGCCATCCTAACAACACCATATCATAATCTCCTTTTTTAATACTATCGTTGAATTCTTCCCAATGCTGTTCTTCCATTTCTTCATCTATATCTTTTGGGATATCTTGAGGATAATTTTTTATTACTTGAATTCCTAATTCGTTTAAATCTTCAACAATCATATCTGCAGTTTTCAATCTTAATGGATTATATGAATTTGTAATGATTCTTAAGGAAATATCGTTACCATTTTCATCCTCATAAAATCCATCTCCATCATAATCTTTCCACCCAATCTTTTGTAGTTCTTCCCTAGCTCTATCTAAATTACAACCATAAATATTTGCCCTATCTGACAACAACCATGAATCAGGATGTATTGGTAAATCAGTTTGAGTAGCATGCCCCAAATATACATTCTCAATTATAGCTTGTCTATCAATTCCATAAGCAATAGCTTTTCTTAATCCCTGACCACTATCGCTATTAAATATTTCATTTGAAAAATTAAATCCTAAAAACTCATAGTTCTGTGAAATAAATTCTATTATCTTTATTCTATTATTCTGATCATATTTTTCCCAATCAACTCCTACTGCCATAGCTAAATCAATTTGTCCTGTTTCAAAAGCTACTAATGCTAATTCATCATCCTCTAATATCTTTCCTGTTATATTATCTATATAGGGTCTACCTTCTCTATAATCATCATAATACTCTAAATCTATTGTTTTATATTTTTCATATTTTACAAATCTATAAGGCCCAGTACCGATAGGAATATAATCATCTTGAACCAAAGCCCTTTTATATGAATCTGTATCCTCTACTTCTTTAACAAATCTATGTTTAGGTATGATAGGGAAAGTTAATACCTCAAGTTTATGACTGGAACTTTTATCAAATACAATATCTATAGCTGAAGAATCCACTACTTTCGTATCTATGATATCATTTATATCCGCAGAGTTAAATTTACCTATAAAAAAATTCCACATCTCTTTAAAGGTAGATTCATTGCTTGCATATTTAATTGTATTGATAGTAAAAGCTACATCTTCTGCTGTAAATTTTTTTCCATCATGCCAAAATACATTGTCTTTTAATTTTATGCTTATTGTTCCATTATCTTTAATAGTATAATCTTTTGCCAGCTGATTTGTAATATTAAAGTTCTCATCTAATTCAAATAAACTTTCAAATATAAGCTTATTGAAATGATAATAGGTTAAGTTATTAGCAATCAGAGGGTTTAAGGTATTTAAAGTAGTTACAGGTAGCACTAAATTCCCTCCATATTCTGGCTCATACTTAGCTGGATTATTATCAGAATTTAAAGTTTCCTGAACATCATTTATAATGTCTTTTTCGCAACCTGCCAATATAAATACAATGAGTAAAGTTAATATTATATATATTAGTTTTTCATGCTTCAAAATCTTTCCCTCCTACTATTTGTACATTGCTAAGTCCTTAATCACCTTTTTAAAATTATGCATTAATACAACAAAATGATTTTCTTCATAAGCAGATGGCTCATCAAATTTTTCTCTGTATAAAATCTTATATAGCTTTATGTTTTTCTGAACTTTTTCAATATACTCTTCTGTTTCCTTAAAGGGAATCTCTTTTAGAGTAACCCCATCTTCAGAATACCGTTCATCTTCAAGCCATTTGTTTACATTCCCATTTCCTGCATTATAAGCTGCCATAACCAGCTTAATATCATTGTCAAATTCTTTAAATAAAGAAGCTAAATACCATGTCCCTATCATTATATTAACTTCTGGGTCTGTTAATCTATCTAAAGTAAAATCATTAATCGGCAAAACTTCAGCAGCCCATTCTCCTGTAACAGGCGTTATTTGCATAAGCCCTATTGCATTTTTATTAGATCTAGCTTCTTTGTCAAATCTACTTTCAACATTTATAATTGCTGCTACTAAATAAGGGTCTATATCAAATTCGTTAGAATACTTTTTTATTAAATTCTGATAGCTTAACGGATAACTAATTATTAAATACATAAAAGTGGAAAATAATATTAATGTAAATACTATAACACTCAGTATAACTTTTTTTAGCCTATTACCAATTTTAAACATCAAACTAAACCCTCCAAAAAATTATATTATCTCCTGAATTTGTTCTTCTAATGTTCTTATACTTCCACTATTATCTATTATTCTAGTAGCATATTTTTTCTTGATTTCTATAGGTATTTGAGCTCTAATTCTCTTTATTCCATCTTCTTTTTTTATAGCATCCCTTTTCATCAATCTTTCTAACTGAGTTTTTTCATTTACATAAATTAACCATATTTCATCAAATTTTATACCATATCCGTTAAACTTATCAAGTTTTTCAATTAGTAAAGGTGCATCAATAAAAATAATCTTTTCATTTCTATTTTTATATAATAACTCCTTAATGGCTTTAAATACATAGGGATGTATTATATTATTTAGTTTTTCTCTTAACTTATGATTATCAAATATCATTTTTCCTAATGCTTTTCTGTTGATATTCCCATTTTCATCTATTACTTCCTTACCAAAATAATTTACTATATCATTGTAGGCAGATTTGCCTTTCTCAACTACTTGTCTAGATAGTTTATCTGCATCGATAATTTTATAACCAAGCTTCTTAATAATATTTGACGCTGTAGATTTGCCTGTAGCTATGCCGCCTGTTAAGCCTATTACCTTATTATTTTGCGTCATACCAACTATCACCAACTTTTAAGTCCACCTTTAAAGGAACATCGAGGCTTATTGAATTTTCCATAATATCTTTCATTAATTCTTTCACTTTCTCCACTTCTTCCTTATGAGTTTCAATAATAAGCTCATCATGAACTTGTAATATCAGTTTTGATTTTAAATTTCTTTTATTTAATTCTTGAAACACTTTTACCATTGCAATCTTTATAATATCGGCCGCACTGCCTTGTATAGGTGTATTCATAGCAATTCTCTCTCCAAAGGATCTTACATTATAATTTCTTGATTTAAGTTCTGGCACGTATCTTCTTCTATTTAAGATAGTTTCCACATATCCTTTTTCTTTTCCTTCGATTATTATTTGATCCATATATTCTTTTACCATTTCATAATTATTAAAATAATTATCTATATATTTTTTTGCTTCTTTTCTTGATATATTTAGATCTCTAGAAAGACCATAATCACTTATTCCATACACAATCCCAAAATTTACAGCTTTAGCTCGACTTCTCATTAAAGGAGTTACTTCGTGTATTGGTATATTAAATACCTCTGAAGCAGTTTTAGTATGAATATCTTCATCACCATAAAAAGCTTCCTTCAATTTAGGATCTTTGGATACATGAGCTAAAACCCTTAACTCTATTTGAGAATAGTCTCCATCTATTAATACATAATCTTTATTTTGTGCGATAAATGCCTTACGTATTTCTCTTCCTTCCTCTGTTTTTACAGGTATATTTTGAAGATTGGGTTCTGTACTGCTAATTCTTCCAGTATTTGTTACTGTTTGATTGAAAGTTGAATAGATGTTACTAGTTTCTTTATCTACTACTTTTATTAATCCCTCTATATACGTTGACTTTAATTTTACTATCTGTCTATACTTAAGAATTTTTTCTATTATTTCATGTTGTCCTTTTAATTTATCTAAAACTTCTGCATTTGTTGAATATCCTGTTTTAGTCTTCTTTATTATTGGTAATTTTAATTTATCAAATAATATTTTTCCTAACTGTTTTGGAGAATTGATATTGAATTTCTCTCCTGCTAAAGCATATATTTCATTCGTCATTTTAGTAATCTGCTTCTGAAAATCTTCTCCTAATTTATTTATCATTTTTAAGTCAATCTTAAAACCATGAAATTCCATATGAGCAAGCACTTTAGTTAATGGTAATTCTATTTCATAATATAGCTTTTTCATTCCTTGCTCTTCAATCAAATTATTTATCTGTTCTTTAACCCCATGCATTAAATCTAAATTCGTAGCAACGTATTCTGCTCTAGCTTCAATATCAAGATCCTTATATAATTTCTTGTTTTTCCCTTTTCCTAATAGTTCCTCCTTATCTATAGCACATACATCTAGATATTCTTTACCTAGTTCATTAATACTATAATCGGGTTGCGCAGGATTCAATAGATATTGACCTATCATGCTATCAAAAGCAATATTATTAATATCTATGTTTAGCTTAAACAAAGCAAATATATCCATCTTCATCATGTGTCCATATTTCTCTATGCTAGTAGATTCAAACAATTCTTTAAAACTTTCTATAAACTTTTCTATATTATTTTTAGAAAAATCTATATAATAAGATGTATTATCTTTCACTTTTATTCCTATTCCAATAATTTGATCATTTATATAATGATCATTTGAAAACAAAAATTTAAAATAAAATCCTTTTGCTCTTTCAATATCATTTATAATCAATTGGTAATTATTATCTTCAATAATATTAAATTTAGTTTCATAATCAGAATCTTTTTCTAGATTTATTTTACCAGAAGGAATCTTTGATAACAAACTCTTAAATTCCAGTTTATTAAATAATTCAGCTAATTCATCCCAATTTGGCTCTCTAACTTTTAAGTCTTGTAAGGAGATATTTAAGGAAACATTTTTAATTATTTCTGCCAACTTTTTACTAAGAAATGCAGAATTTTTATGTTTCAATAGAGATTCTCTAGTCTTTTTGCCTCCTACCTTATCTATATTATCATATAGGTTTTCCATAGTACCAAATTGTTTTAATAATTTTATTCCCGTTTTCTTACCTATTCCAGGTACTCCTGGAATATTATCCGATTTATCTCCCATAAGCCCTTTTAAATCAACAAACTGTTTAGGAGCTATTTCATATTCTTGAATGAATTTTTCTTCATCATATTCTTTTAATTCAGTAATCCCTTTTTTTGTCATTAATATTTTTGTTTTATTAGATGTTAATTGTAAATAATCTTTATCTCCTGTTACTAATATAACTTCTAACCCCTCTTCTTCGCCAATTTGGGAAAGGGTTCCTGCAATATCATCTGCTTCATATCCATTTAACTCCAATTGAGTAACATTCATCGCAGATAAAATTTCCTTTAATATTGGAAATTGCTGAGATAATTCATTAGGAGTAGATTGTCTATTTCCCTTATACAAATCAAAAGCTTTATGCCTAAATGTAGGGCCTTTCTTATCAAAAGCTACACATATGTAATCTATATCATATTCTTCTCTAATTCTATATAACATAGTTAAAAATCCATAAACACCATTTGTATATATATTATCCTTAGTGGATAATAATGGTAAAGCATAAAAAGCTCTGTATATCAAACTATTTCCGTCAATAACCATTAAAGTATCTCGTTTGTTTCCATTCATTAAACTCACTCCCTTTTACAATAAGAGGATACCTATATTGAATAATTAAAATATCCATATATAATATTAAGTATACATTAAATATAGATATCAGTAAACAAAATAAAAATAAAACTCTTGATTGTTTTTTAATTTTATGTTAATATATTTTTTGTAACTGAAATGCCGAAGTGGTGGAATTGGCAGACGCGCTGGACTCAAAATCCTGTGGTAGCAATACCGTGCGGGTTCGACTCCCGCCTTCGGCACCAATAAATTATAAGTGTTTTATCCTTAGGTCCTATCGACTTTCATCCATACATCCTACACCTACCATTAGCCATTACATAATTTTTACGAGATTCACCATTTCTAATTTTGCATCACATAATTACTCGCATGGGATTTGTTTTGCATATATTAACCTACTTACTTTATTATGTCATTTACCATATAAAAAAGGCACCCTTTCGGATGCCTATAATTCTAACTTTATATAAAATCATCATGTATAAACTTTATATTGTTTCTTATGGAGTTATTTCTTCTGGAGTTGTTTCTTCTGGAGTTGTTTCCTCTGGAGTTATTTCTTCTATTGTTGTCTCTTCTGGAGTTACTTCTTCCCCTTCATCAACACCACAACCTACTGTAAATATTAAAATTAATATCAATGTTAATCCTAATATCTTTTTCATACTAACCCTCCTTTTATTATTATAACAAGTTAGGATTAATATCCCAATACTTACCATATTATTATTAATATAACAAATTATCATTAATATTCCAATAATATTTGCCTTTTATATAATTTATTTAGTTGCTTTGTATTGGGTAATCGCTTTAGCCCCTCTATTCATTCCATTTAAACCATTCCTACAATTTTATAATATAGATATAAAGTCCTATAATTAATATTACTAATATGAGTCCAATAAAGCTAGCAACTCCTTTAATTACTGTTTCTTCTGTAAAAACATTTATGAATTATGCTAATTCCGCTATTACATTGAATATAAATATTGCGTCATAAGAAATATATCATGCTTTGGCCGTGTTTTTTAGCGATAGCAATTTTTACGGCCATTTTTTCTACATATATAAATTCTATATCATTCCAATTTATAAAATATAGCGTATTATTAAATATATCTTTATATTAAATACCATTAATTGTGATTATTAATCTTTTGTAAAAATAAGAGTATAACCATATTACTCCTATGAATAAGTTATTATAACAAAAATTATGAATATAACATATAAAGGATTTTTGTAAATAATATGAAATATAAGCTTACATCCTTTAAAAACAAAAAAGACCAGAGATAATTTGGTCAAATAAATTTATAATGTGATTTTTCCTCTCCAAACAACCAATATCTTAAATAATCATCAAAAATTATAGCTGGTAGAGAAAGAAAAAACCATAATATGCTATATGTTAAACATATTTGTCCCATGAAGTTAAATTCTAAATTACTATAATTCCAAATATCTAATCCTAGCCATACATTCAAAATTAATCCAAATATTAATTCTAATATCGTGATAATTAAACAAGATATAGTTTGTTGTATTAACAAGGATATCTTAGATGTAAAATAATGTTCATTTATTAACCCTATTAATATAAAACATAATCCACCTAAAATAAACATTGTTATATGTGAATATCCTCTCCATAAAATTTCAATAAAAAGATATGATACTCCGCCAATTATGAATAAGATTGGATACTTAATTAAATGTTTCATTTTTATCTTCCTTTAAACTATAATAATAAAATAATACTTTTGCCTTTATAGTTTAAAGGGTTTTTATTTAAATATTCATGTAATATTATGCTATCCCAAATTCTGATTTTTTATCTAGGTTATGTCTTTTTATAGCATTTTTTACAATTTCAAAAATGAGTCCTTTATACTTTAAATTACATGCATCTGCCATTTTAGTTAAATCGCTATGTCCTTTCATAAGACCAGGTAATGAATTCACTTCTAACACATAAGGGATCTTATCATTTTTTAATCTAATATCAACTCGTGCATAGTCTTTCATTCCTAAAACATTATATGCCTTGATTGCTGTTTTCTGAATTTTAGATTGAATTTCTTTATTTATCTTTGCTGGAACGTGGTAATTAGTCTTATCCGAATAATGAAATTTTACCTCAAAACTGTAAAATTTATTTAAATGTCTTGGAAGATTTGAAAAATCCACTTCTAATATTGGAATCACTGATATGTTTTGCTCATTTCCTAAAATTCCTACTGTAAATTCTCTACCTTCTATATATTCAGTAATCATTATTGGAGGATCATATGTATTTAGACTTTCTTTGACCTTTTGGATTAAATCTTTTTTATTATAAACTAAACTATTTTGATGGATTCCTCTACTAGATCCTTCATCTTTAGGTTTTATTATAACTGGAAAATTAATATCTATATATTTAGCTTCCTCTATATCGTTAACACAAATAAATTTAGGTGTACAGATATTGTCCTGGCTAAATAATTTACAGGAGTATATTTTATTATAAGCTAAAGCATGACCTAATGGTAATGAACCTGTGTAAGGAATGCCTACATATTCTAAGATTGCTGGAAGTTGAGAAATTCTTGAATTCCCATTAATGCCATTGCAAAGATTGAATACCAAATCTACCTTTTCTTTCCTTAACTTATTAATTATATTGTCATCAAATACTAAATCAACACAAGTAAATTTCTCTGAAAGCACCTCTTTTATATGTTTCACAGTTCTTCTCTTTTGTTTGTCTTCCATTAATCCTTCTTCCTTAGGTAAGAACTTTGTCCTAGATTGGTCAGTGACAATAGCTATTTTCATAGCATACATCTCCTTTATAAAATTTTAATATTATTTTAGATTAATTTTTTCATAAAAAAGACACCTCTTCAAAAGACGTCTCTTCTTCTCCATTATATATCATTATACTTAATATAGCAAAATATCTCATTTGCATATACTATTATACTTAAATTTAAAATAAGAAAGATTAGAAAATATCTCTCTGATCTTTATAAATTACCTTTTAATCCAATTTCTTCTGCCACTTTTTGCATTCCTTTTATGGTTTCAGCTATTACAGTATTTAAATCCATATCTAACATTTCTGCTCCTTTCTCAATGACAGACCTGTTAACTCCCGCTGCAAAGCTACTTTGTTTCCATTTTTTCTTCACTGATTTAGGTTTTATATCTAGAACACTTTTGCTTGGACGTACTAATGCTGTAGCTGATATTAAACCTGTTAGCTCATCAACAGTATATAGTACCTTATCTATAGTCTCTATAGGTTCAACATCAGTACAAATTCCCCATCCATGACTTATCACAGTTCTTATGTATTCTTCAGGCCAGTTCGCTTCAGTTAATATTTCTTTGGTCTTTGCACAATGTTGTTCTGGATACATCTCGAAATCAAGATCATGAATTAATCCAATCACTGCCCACTTTTCTTTATCATCTTCATCTAATAATTCTGCAAAATGTGACATAACCCCTTCTACAGCAAGAGCATGTTTGATTAAACTTTCACTCTTGTTATATTTCTTTAATAATTCAAAAGCTTCCTCCCTAGTAGGTACATAATCTCCCATTTAAACATCTCCTTTACATTAGTAAAATTATTTAGACTTATTTAACTTAAATACATTGTATCAAAAAATTCAGATTATTTGTACCTAATCAAAATTATTTCTATAGATGGTTTATTCCAATTTACTATTGCTTCATCAACCATTGTACCAATTGCTGCCATTTCATTTATTTCACTATCTATCCCCATTATCTGCCAGTAGTATTCTTCTGTTTCGACTTCTCTTTCGTCATTTAAATATTCTATTATTTTTTCTACTTCTTCATCTGTTAAATTCAAATCATCACTAGAAATATTAATTTCACTTCTATCACCTTTATCATTTATCATAAGAGAAATATTCTTAGCTGAATTTTGAAAAAAGTAGTTGATAAGTTCATTTGCTATACTAGATATTTTTTTAGTCTCCTTGTTCATATTACTCCCCTTCTTTAAATATATTTAAAACTGGAACGATTATCCCAGCTACTATCCCTCCAGCAAAACCATTATTGTACAGATTAATGCCTCCATGTACCATTCCCACATTCATTACTGTAGCAAAATGTAATCCTCCTGTAATTATGCCTGCTATCAAACCATATTTTCCTGCTACTGGAGCCAACGTTGTGCCAAATAGCCCTGCAATAATTACTAATGTTGAAGATCTATCCCAAATAGTTATGCCAGATGCTAACATTATACCAATAAATATAGGTATTACGTTTTTAGGATGCTTCCCAAAAGCAGAAAACCCAACTACGGTTAAGATTCCTGCTAATATAGGTCCATTAAATGTTCCTCCAGAAATTATCACAAAAATAATACAGATCAAACCCATTATTCCCATGTTAACAAGAGTTGCTCCATAACCTACTAAATGTACAAAGTCTGTAACTGTCCTACCAGAATATTGAAAAATCTTCTTATATCCTTTTAACTTTTTTGGATCAAATCGATATCCCAGGATGATTAATAATATAAATACTATAACAAGTATGATACATAAAAACATACTGTATTCATTAGATAAAACATTTTGAGTTTCTATTATCAATCCAAAAGATCTCAATATAGATGTAATTAAAGTACCTAAAACCCCTCCTGTAAATCCAATATTATATAAATTAAAACCATCGTGGAATCTCATCATCTGAGCTGATAAAGGTACTATTATTAACCCTATTATAATACCTATAAGAATCCCTGTAAATATGCCAATGTATCTAGATAGATGAGTGCCAAAAGCTATTTCACTTACTACTGGAGATAATGTAGTAGCAAACATCATTATCAAGAATATCTTTCTGTATTCTATTTTTTCAAATCTAGAATATATGTACCCACCAAAATAAATTGGCCAAAAATTAAATATGTTTTTCCCAATAAATGAAAATCCCATAACAGTATAGGCGGCGGCAATAGCAAGACCATCCATATGAATTTTAAATTTATATAATAGAAATGAATTTATTAGCCCCATTAATCCAACATTAAAAAAAGCAGCTCCAATACCTCCTACAGCAATATAATCTGTTAAAAGAATATCCGGTACTATAATTATTTTATATAATCCGTTAATTATGACTCGAGGAGATTCTAAAATGAAAGCTAATATTATAAAGCTTAAAGATAAGAATATTATAATCCATAGACTACTCTGCATTCCGTTGAACATCTTTATTCTATTCTTCAAAATAACACCTCCGAAGGTCTTGAAAGGATAGTTTTAACTATTTGTTTGATAATAAAAAACAAAGCTTAAGTTATTATACCATTTACTTATAAAAAAAATCTATATTAGTTTTGAATTATTGTATGTTTTATCTTATTTTTTATAATCTTTTAAAATATTTTGAAAATAAATTTACGTAAACATATTTACTTGTACTAGCTTTTATGATATATTATTAAATAATAAAATAATTAATAAAGGTTGAAGTTTATGAAGAACGAAAAAATTTCTATCGGACAAAATTTAAAGAGAATAAGAAAGGATTTAGATTTAAGGCAATATCAAATTGCTGGCAATGAGGTAACTAGAAATCTTATAAGTCTTATAGAAAACGATAAAACTCCTATATATCATAATGTAGCTAATATAATTTCAAAAAATATAAATAAAATTCTCTATGAAAGAGGACAAGATATTTACATTCAACCTGAAGATATCCTTAAACCAGATAGATATAATTCAAGAAAAATAGCTGATACATACATAAAAAGACTTGAAAAGCGTTTGAGTAAAAAGAATTATGAAATAAAATTAGAAGAACTTAATGAAATCGAAAACTTTTTAAATAAATGGAATTTCATCGATAAAAAGGTTAAAATTTATGATCTGTTAGGAGACATCTATTATAATGCTAAAGACCCTAACAAAGAATATTATTATTATTTAAAAGCTCTAGAAGTTTCTTATGAATATCCAAATATAAGGAATCGTTTTAAGATAGTATTGAAATTAGTTTATAATTGTATTATAACTAAAAAATATTCGGAAGCTATTCGTTTATGTGATTTTGCGTTATCCACGCAAGAAGCTATATCTGAAAAATATAAAGGAATATTCTATTATAATAGCGCTTTAGCATATTATTATTTAGAAAATTATAGTAAAGCTTTAGATCAGATAATATATGCAAAATTTTATGTGGCCTATAACAATTATAGGGAAATGAAAAGAATATTGATGTTGGAAGGTATCTGTAATTTTGAAATTAAAAATTATGATGGTGCATTAAGAACTTATAATAAACTTCTAAAAATAACAAACGACAATGCTGAAGATATATGCTTAACTTATATAAACATAGTACAGATATATATCGATAAAAATGACAAACAAAAAGTAAATGAGTATCATAATAAAATCTTAAAATATCTACCATATATAGATGAAAGCTCATATTATTTGTTTGAAATTTTATTTAGTCTATCTAATGTCTATTACTATTTGAATGACTATGAATCTTGTGAAAACTCTCTTAAGGAAGCTTTGGCTTTAGCAAAAAATCATAATAATACTGTATTCTTTACAAAGAACTTTTTAAAAATACTAGATTTATATATAGAAACAAATCAACTTAAAAAGACCGATTCTTTGATAACTGAGTATGAAAATCAAATTTATAATTTTGAAATAAATGAAGATTTTAAAGTAATTTTAAAAATTATATACAGTTTTATCAAACTAGGGAATCAATCACAAGCTAATCATTTGATTAAAAACATATTGATAAAGGAGGGTAGTAAAGATGAAGATTAAGAAAAAATTAATTATCCTATTAACAATCATAACTATTATTACAAGCTTAAGCACTGTGGCAATTGCAGGTAGTAATTGTGCACCACCACTACCAATAAGAGATTCTATAGTTCAAACTCTAGAAATCTAATAGTTCAGAAATTCTAATTGTAAAATCTAGTAAGTTACCTAACAAAGTATTAAAGTAAAAGTGTGATAATTTTATCACACTTTTACTTTTTTATTTAATCTATCTATGGGATTTAATTTCCAACCATAATTCATCATAAACTTTTAACATATCTTTAAGATCTAGAAATACTTCTGTATTTTCTAATTCTTCATCAGACGGATATGCAACTTTATCATTTATTACTTCCTTAGGTAATAATTCTTTAGCAGCAGTATTTGGAGTAGAATAACCTATATATTCAGTGTTTCTAGCAGCTATCTCGGGTCTATTTAAAAAATTAATGAATTCTTCAGCTAATTCTTTGTTTTTAGCATTCTTAGGAATAACCATATTATCAAACCAGATATTTGTTCCTTCTTTTGGTATTACATATTCTAAATTTTTATTCTCATTTATCATAGTAACTGCATCTCCAGACCATACAACTGCTAAAGCTGCCTCTTCTCCTACCATTAATTCTTTTACTTCATCTCCTACATATGCATATACTAATGGTTTTTGTTTTACCAGTTCTTCTTTTGCTTCCTGTAATTCGTCAATGTTTTCTGTATTCATAGAGTACCCCAATTTTTTTAAAGCAACTCCAATAGAATCTCTCTGACTATCTAACATTAGAATTTGTCCCTTATATTTTTGATCCCAAAGAATATCCCAGCTATCAACCGCATCATCTACCATGGCTTTATTGTATATAATCCCAAATGTTCCCCACATATATGGTACCGAATAATCATTATTTGGATCAAAACTCAAATTCAAAAATTTATTATCTATATATTTCATGTTTGGTATATTATCTTTATTAATTTTTACTAATAAATCTTCTTCTATCATTCGTTCTATCATATAATCCGAAGGAAAAGCCACATCATAACTGGTTCCTCCTTTTGCTATACTTACATACATATCTTCATTAGTAGCAAATTTATCATAATTTACACTTACACCAAACTCATCTTCAAATTCTGTAATCAAATCTGTATCTATATAATCACCCCAGTTGTATACATTAAGAGTAGGTTTATCATTGCAACCAGTTATAGAAAAACCAATTATAAAGACTAAACTCATAAGCAATAAAGTTTTCATATTACTTTTCATATAATTTCACCTCTTTGTTTAAATTTTTTGTTGATCTTTTATTTATTACTAATAATAGAATTAATAAACCAGTAAACATTAATGTAGATAGAGCATTTATTACTGGATTAATTCCCCTCCTTGCCATGGAGAAAATTGTAATACTTAAATTTGTAATCCCTGCTCCTTTGTTGAAAAAGCTGATAACAAAATCATCAATAGAAAGAGTGAATGCCATTAATGCCCCTGTAATTATTCCTGGAATTATTTCTGGAATTACTACCTTTTTCATTGCATACATAGGGGTAGCACCTAAATCCATAGCTGCTTCCGCTAAATGTTTGTTCATCTGTTGTAATTTTGGTAATACAGAAAGTATCACATATGGAATACAAAATGTTATGTGGGATAAAAGCATTGTAACAAATCCAAATTCTAACCTTAAAAATCTAAACAATGTCATTAATGATACTGCAGTAACAATATCTGGATTTATCACTGGTAGATAATTCAAATTCAATACTATCTTTTTATTTATACCACACATATCATATATTCCTATAGCTGCAAAAGTACCTATGATTGTTGATATTATAGATGCTGATAGGGCAATTATCACAGTATAATATAAAGCCTTTAAAACTTCCGCATCTCTAAAAAGCTCAATATACCACTTTAATGTGAATCCACTCCACGTCCCTCTAGACTTTGATTCATTGAAGGAGAATATAATAAGCACTATAATAGGAGCATAGAGGAATAAAAACATTAAAATAATATATAATCTCTTTAAAATTTTGCCTACCATAATCCTCTACTCCCCTTCTTTTGTGTATCAAATTTAGCAGTAATAGCCATAGTCAATAGTATAAAGATCATCATTATTATTGAGATTGCTGATCCAAAATGCCAATCTCCAACCCATAAAAATTGCTGTTCAACTAGATTTCCAATAAGCATATATTGTCCTCCACCTAGAAGTCTTGAGATTACAAATGTACTTACAGCAGGCATAAACACCATGGTAATCCCAGTTATTATTCCAGGTATACTTAATGGCAAAGTTATTTTAGTAAATACCTGGAACTTATTGGCCCCTAAATCTTCTGCAGATTCCATTAAACTATTATCTATCTTAACTAATACTGAATATATTGGTAATATCATAAAGGGCAAAAAGTTATATACCATTCCTAATAATACCGCTCCATCATTATATAATAAATCGAGTGGTCCAAAACCTAATTGTGAAATTATGAAATTAATAATTCCATTTTTACCTAATAAAGTTAACCAAGCATAAGTCCTTAATAAAAAATTCATCCACATAGGTATTATAAATAGGGAAATCAAAATATTTCTTTTTGAAGGTTTTTCTTTAGCAATTAATATAGCAATCGGATATCCTAGTATTAAAGTCATTACAGTGGATTGTAAGGCTAATTTCACAGATACCCATAATACATCAAAATACTTAGGATCTAAAAATCTATTAAAATTATCTAAAGTAAATTCAAGATTACTTATATGTTCTTCTGTTGCAGTAATTGCATACAATAAAACTAGAACTAATGGGACTAATATAAAAATTATTATCCAAAGCAAATATGGATAGGAAGTCCATTTCATTTTCATTCTCTTGTCACCTTCTTCATTACATGAATATTTTCAGGTGCTACTATCATACCAATTTTTGTTCCTACTGATTTCATGATAGTAGAATGAATTTTCCAATCAATAGTCCCATCATTAACTATCATTTCATAATGAACTCCTTTAAAAGTAATCGAAGTTACAATACCTTTTAACTGTCCTTTTTCTTGAATGGTAATTTCTAAATCCTCTGGTCTAATAACTACTTCTACGCTTTCATTTTTATCAAATCCCTTATCTACACAATCAAATACTTTCCCAGCAAATTCAACCTTAAAATCTTCAAGCATTATTCCATTAATGATATTACTATCACCTATAAATTGAGCTACAAATCTATTTTTTGGTTCATTATATATATCAACAGGAGTACCAATTTGTTGAACCACTCCTTTATCCATTACTACTATGCTATCAGACATAGTAAGCGCTTCTTCTTGATCATGAGTTACGTATATGAAGGTAATTCCAACTCTTTTCTGCATATTCTTTAACTCAATTTGCATTTCCTTTCTAAGTTTCAAATCTAATGCACCTAAGGGTTCGTCAAGAAGTAAAACTTCAGGTTCATTGACTAAAGCTCTTGCTATAGCGACTCTTTGCTGCTGTCCTCCGCTCAACGATTCAATAGAACGATTTTCAAAACTCTGAAGATTAACTAACCTTAATATTTCTTTAACTTTACTGTTTATTTCTTTCTGAGACACTTTTTTGATATTTAATCCAAAAGCAATATTCTCAAATACATTCATATGAGGAAATAATGCATATCTTTGAAAAACAGTATTTATCTGTCTTTTATAAGGGGGGACTTCTGTTATATCTTTGCCTTCAAATATTATTTTACCTTCTGTTGGCTGTTCAAATCCTCCAATAATTCTAAGTGTTGTCGTCTTTCCACATCCACTGGGGCCTAATAGTGTTAGAAATTCATTTCTTTTAATATATAAGTTTATATTATCAAGTACTCTAATTCCATCATATTCTTTAGAAATATTTTCTAATTCTATTATATAAGTTTTATTCATTTACAAACCCCCTCTACTATTTTAGAAACTTGGTGGTGTACTTATCCAAATAACTTTAGCTTTTGATTTACCAGCATTCGAAATATAATGATTAAAATTAGCCCTATAATAAAAACTTTCGCCTTTTCTTACTTTATATTTTTCATTTCCTAAATATATAAAAATATTTCCCTTTAACACATATCCAAACTCTTCTCCCTCATGGGGGAAATCTTCCTTAGTTCTTCCCTCTGATTCTAATTCTACAAGAATAGGTTCCATAAGGTTTTTTTGAGCATTAGGTATTATCCATTTTAATGTGTATTTATAGTCCTCATTCTCAGTTATAAATACATCATCCTTACTGAAAACCAGTTTTTCATCTTCTATTTCACTAAAAAAGTCCCTTAAATTAGTTCCTAATCCCTCTAAGATATCAGTAAGAGTTGCTATAGATGGAGATGTTAGATCTCTCTCTACTTGTGAAATAAACCCCTTTGTTAATTCACATCTTGCTGCAAGTTCTTCCTGTGTTAAGGAATTTTGCATTCTGAGGCGTTTAATCTTTTTACCTATTTCCACAATTATCCTCCTTAATTTTATAGAATATATTAAACTTTATGTTTATATTTACTAAACTACTATTATCACTATTACATTATAGCAAAAACATACCAAAAATCAATAAATTTTCTTAAATATATTACCTTTCAAAATGTGTATTATACACACCTATGTAGAATACAATGATATTTTATGTTTAATATATAAATCTTCATACTTAATAAAAAAAACCAGTGTTTTAACACTGGCTTGCATAAATATTGCTACTTTTTAATACTTTCTACTATAATTATAATTATTAAAATTAATAATGCTGATAATACTATAGTACCCCCTGGCGCTAAATCTAAGTAAAAAGATAATATCAACCCAATTATTACAGACATTATTCCAAACATAATAGAATACATAAGACCTGACTTAAAACTTTTTGCAATTAATAAACTTGCTGCTACAGGCAACACCATCAAAGACGAAATGAGAAGAACTCCAACTATCCTCATCGATATAGCTACTGTCAAAGCTACTAATATAGAAAAATATATATTAATCAATTTATTCGAAATACCAGCTAAATATGCACTTTCTTCATCAAATGTTATATAAAACATATCATCATATAAGAATACTATAGTAGCTAAAATAATAACTCCTAAACCAACTACCATAATAATATCTTGATTAGTTACAAAAGCTAAACTTCCAAATAAATATGATAATATCCCTTGCGTATTGCCTAAACTAATTAAAACAGAAGCTAAACCAACTCCTGTAGATAATACTATAGAAAGGGATATTTCAGCATAATTCTCATATTTTTTTCTCAGTCCTTCTATTCCTAAAGCTGCTGTTATCGAAAATATTATTGCAGTATATACAGGGTATATCTGAGTAATCATTCCAAAAGCTGCCCCAGAAAGAGCCACATGAGATAATGTATCACCTATTACCGACTGCCTTCTAAGTACTAAGAAATATCCTATAGTGGGAGCTATTAATGCAATCATAACTCCCATGATAAAGGATTTTCGCATAAATTCATAAGATAACATAGTCCTCCTCCTAATGCTTGTGAAATAACATGTTCACATCTTCACCATAGATGTCCTTAAGTCTATTAATATATACATCATTATTTTTATCATGTACATAAACCTTTCCATCCGTCAAACAGAATATCTTGTCTACTTTTTTTGATATAACTCCTACATCATGGGAAATCATGACCAAGGTAATATTATATTCATTGTTTAATTTACTTAATAAATCATAAAACTTATTCTGAGATTCTAAATCAATCCCTACAAGTGGTTCATCCATAAAAAGTATTTTTGGATTATTAACTAAAGATCTAGCAATAAAAACTCTCTGTTTTTGTCCTCCAGATAGATTCCCAATCTTACTAGTTTTAAACTTATCCATCTCAACTATTTCTAAAATTTTTTCAATTTTTTCATTGTCCTTATTTCTAAATCTAGTAAATAAGTTTCTTTTATGATAAAGGTTAATTGAAACAACTTCTTCTACTGTTGCTGGAAACATCTGATTGAAATCTCTTACATTTTGAGATATATAACCTATTTTTTTATAATCTTTAAATTTTTCAACTGATGTACCAAATAATTTTATAGTACCCTTATCTGGCTTAAGTAATCCAACCATAAGCTTTAAGAGAGTGCTCTTTGCCGAACCATTATGTCCTATAATTCCTACAAAATCTCCTTTATTAATCTTTAAACTAACATTATCTAATACGGTATTTGTTCCGTAACTAAAACTTGCATTTTCTACACTTACTATTTGTTCCTCCATATCATTCCACCAAAGCCTTCTTTAAATTCTCTAGATTCTTTTCCATTATTGATATATAATCTTCATTATTTTCCTGTTCTTTTTTGGTTAGTCCCTCTATAGGATTTAATGTAAGAGTTTTTAAATTTGCTTCTTTAGCTATAACTTCCACTGTTTTAGGACTAGCTAAGGTCTCTAAAAAAATATATTTATGATTTTCATCTTCTACAAGCTCAATAATATCTGCAATTGTTCCAGGGGTAGGCTCTTGTTCATGACTAATACCTGTAACTGGAATTTGTTCAATTTCATATCTTTGTGCCATATATGCAAAAGCTGCATGAGAAACAATTATTGAATTATGTTTTCTTTCTTCTAATTCAGTAATAAATCTGTCATCTAACTCTTTTAATTTATTAGATAATTCTTCAAAATTCTCCTCATATTCTTCTTTATTTTCTCTATCTAAGGATATAAACTTTTCTTTTATCTTCTCTCCAATTTTAATCATATTACTAGGATTTAACCATATATGGGAATCTGGTCTTCCATCTTGCATAATCAAATCTACTGAATCACTAGCATTGATAGTTATATCTTCATTAATCATGTTTCCTAGTAATTTGTTCACCCAACTTTCAAAACCAGAACCATTATATATAAAAACCTGCGCTTTTTCAATATCTTTTAACTGACTCATAGAAGGTTCATAGTGATGTGAATCTACTCCATTTGGTGTTACATTTCTCAGTTCAATGTTATCCCCTCCTATTTCATCTGCTAAAAAGTACATTGGATAAAAAGATACATAAACTAAAGGCCTTTCACCATTATTAATGTTTATCTGTTCACTTTTTGAACAGCCAGTAATTATTAATATTATTGAAATAATTATTACAATAAATTTCTTCATTTGGTTCATCCTTTCTTACCATCTGCCGCCAGCACCACCGCCGCCAGATCTTCCACCTCCACCTCTATTCCTACTACCGCCGCCATTTCTATGACCTCTAAATAATATGAAATATGTCAACAGTCCATTAAAGAACTTGAAATCTATAAAAAGAAATACTATTACCCCTACGATCATTAATATACTTCTTGTACCATCAAATATCCCTGCATTAGAATAGGATCCATTAATATTATATAAATCTTCATTTATTCTTTCTCTTCCTAAATTAATATTATATCCTTTTTCTACTTCATTGAGTATTTCATTAAAACCAGATATTATACCATCAGAATAATTATTTTCTCTAAAATGAGGAAGCATCGAATTCTCAATTATATTTCCTACCTTGCTATCAGGCAATATCCCTTCTAATCCGTATCCTACTTCAATCCAAATTTCCCTATTTTCTGGTACTATTAATATCAATAAACCATTATCATACTCATCACTTCCTATACCCCATTTTTCAAACAACCTTACTGCATATTCTCTTATATCCATGCCTTCCAATGAATTTATACTTGCAACTACTATTTGAACTCCCGACTTTTTATATAATTCTTCATCAGTTCTAATAACATATTCCTCTGCTTGCTTTTCTAATATATCCGGTTCATCATAAACATAAAATGAATTACTAGGTCTAGGCAGGTTAATATCTGTTGCTAATCCAAAATTAGTTTGCAATATAATTAATATACACATCAAACATAAAAATAAGGTTTTTCTTCTCATATATATCACCTAAAAATTTACTTCTGGAACTTCTGCATCTTCTTCATTTATTTCGAAATATTGCTTTTCTTCAAATCCAAATACATTAGCTATAATATTTGTGGGAATCCTTTTAATAGAAGTGTTAAACTCTTGCACCGTTTCATTATATCTCATTCGTTCTGTTGAGATTCTATTTTCTGTACCAGCTAATTCGTATTGTAAATCAGAAAAATTTTTATTTGCCTTTAATTCCGGATAATTTTCAACTACTACATATAAGTTAGTTAAAGCTCTATTTAATTCTGTATTTGCTTCAGCATATTCATCTGGCGTGTTCGCATCGTTGAAACTACTCCTTGCTTCAGTGATTCCAGTCAATACATCACTTTCATGACTAGCATACCCTTGTACCGTGTTAACCAAACTTGGGATTAGATCTGCCCTACGTTTAAGAACATTTTCTACCTGTGCCCATGCACTGTTAACTTTCTCTTCTTTTGTTACTAAACTATTATAACTACCTATAAGTGAAACTGCCACTATAACTATTAAAACAATTATCACCAAATATTTTTTATTCATAATTGACCTCCTTCATCTACATATAATATATACCTTATCTTATTATATTATAATAATAAAAGTTCTGCATTACATAAAAAATAAAGAAGCTGGGAAAAGAAATCCCCAACTTTCTTTATTTTAATATATTAATTATTTTTAGATTCTATAACTTCTATTTCTTTTTGATTTTTCTCTTTTCCCTCCAAAAGCTCAATCCATAATCCATCTGCTGTTTCAGCCCATTTTTCTGCTACCTCTTCTGTTTTAGCTGTTAAGTCTTCCACATCTTCTTTGTCTACTGGCTGAGTAGAATAAGCCTTGGATCCATTTACCATACTTCTTAACTCTTCAGGATTATCTAACAAGGGACATGGTCTTAGATGATTTTTGTTAAAAGGTTGCCTGTTTTTGTACTGCATAAATAGTGGTGATTGTAATGCTTTAATCAGACTAATATCTTTAATGTTTACATTAGAATAATGAATAAATGCACAAGGTTCTACATCTCCATTTGCATTAATATGCAAATATTTTCTACCTCCTGCAATACATCCATTAACATAATCTCCATCATTCCAAAAGTCCAATAAAAATATTGGCTTTTTATTTCTAAAATTCCTAATTTGATGGAACATATATTCTCTTTGATCTGAAGTTACCAATAAATCTGTTACAGCATCCTTTCCTATTGGAATATAGGTAAAATACCACCCAAACATACAGCCCTTATCTATTAAAAAGTCAATATACTCTTCGGAGCCTACACCATCTGTATTATATTTATGGTAACAAGTTGAAAATCCAAAAAGTACTCCTTCTTCTTTTAAAAAGTCCATAGCTTCCATTACTTTTGCATAAGTACCTTTTCCTCTTCTCATATCAGTATCTTCTTCAAAACCTTCAACGCTAATTGCCAATCCAAAGTTCCCTATTTCCCCTAATTCTTTAGCAAATCCTTCATCTACTAGAGTAGCATTGGTAAAAGCCAAAAACATACAATCGCTATGTTCTTTAGCTAATTCTATTAGCTCCCTTTTTCTTACTAAGGGTTCTCCTCCTGAGAATATATACATATATATCCCCAAATCCTTACCCTCTCTTATAACTCGATTTAATGTTTCATAACTTAATGAATCTGTTTTGTCGTATTCTGCTGCCCAACATCCAGTACATTTTAGATTACACGCACTTGTTGGATCAATCAATATTGCCCAAGGTACATTACAATTATATTTTTCTCTCATCTTATCCTGTAATTGTATACCTACCATACTAGAATTCACTAAAAAGTTTGTCAAAAAACTTCTTCTTGTAGATGGAGATAAATCAGTAAAGAATTTCTCTATTAATTTATACCAATTTCCTTCAGGCTCATCTATTATATCTTTAATAAGCTGAAGTATTCTTTTGTGGTTAGGTTTAGTAATAATTTTATCAGCCCAATTAATTAATTTTGGCATGTTCTCCATAGGACTTTTCTCAATATACTTAAGTCCTTCATTCATAACTTTTGCACTAATAAGTTGTTTTACAGCTACCATTATGATACCCCCCTAATTAAATCTTCAATCCATCAATTAAAAGGTTAAAAGATTCAACTTTGACCTTTATATCTAAATCATTAGAAGTTCTTTCAAGTGTAGAAGTTTCAACAAAGGTATAAATATTTTCTGCTAATCCAGTACTATTTATATCTTTTATTCCATCTTCGCTTATTGTTTTTTCTATCAAATCTTCGAGAATTGCCTTTACATCTTGTATATATCTTTTTAAGTTTTTAAATACTTTATTATGCTTTCCTTTTAACATAACCCAAACTTCTAATTAATAATATAAAAATATTACTATGTTCTAATACCAAATAAGCAATTATTTTCTTCAATTTTTCTACATACGTTAATTGCTCATTTATAGCAATAAACTTCAATTGACTTTCCATCACTTCTAATGTAGAACATAAATAACAATAAAATATTTCATCCTTATTTTTAAAATATTGATATAAAGTTGTTCTACCTATTCCACATTCCTTTAAAATATGGGATAAGTTTGTATTATAGTATCCTATATTAGCAAATGCATCTCTCGCTTTTTAGATTCATAATCCACTATTCTCGGCAATTGTATACCTCCCCTTTATCACTTGTTAAATAATTATCTTATATATAGTTTATCATAATCGACATTAGTATCAATACTAATTGTTAGTATCTGTAAGTAACTTCTGTATTATTCTATATCATATATAATAGAACCATTAATGGCTTTTTCAACAAGTATTTCAACGTCTACATTTTGTTCCGATTTTTCTATATCTTTTAATTTAGGCTTAGTTACAGGATGTTTTGGTAAAAACAACGTGCAGCAATCATCATAAGGTAAGATGGATTGTTCATAAGTTTCAATATCCTTTGCAATATCTATTATTTGAACTTTATCCAATCCTATTAATGGCCTCAATATAGGCATGTTTACTGATGCATTGGTTACAGTTATACCTTTCATAGTCTGGCTTGCTACTTGGCCTAAACTTTCTCCAGTTATAAGAGCATCTATATCATTATCTAGAGCTATTTTTTCTGCAATTTTCATCATAAATCTACGAGATAAAATAGTCATCTCATCTTCTGGACATTTTTTATTTAGTTCTTTTTGAATATCCAAAATATTTATACTATATAATTTCATTTTCCCCGTATATAAAGATAAAGTTTTTGCTAAATTTTTAACCTTTTCTTCCGCTCTCTCGCTGGTAAAAGGATAGCTGTGAAAATGTATTGCACTTATTTCGATTCCTCGCTTAGCCATCAAAAATCCCGCAACAGGACTATCAATTCCTCCTGATAACAATAATAGTCCTTTTCCATTAGTACCTATAGGTAATCCACCATAACCCTTTATCCTTTCAGTATATACGTAAACATTTTGTTTTATATCTATAAATACATACATTTCTGGATTATTTACATCTACTTTTAAGTCTTTTATATTTTTTAATATTACTGCCCCCATCTGTCTTGAGACTTCTGGCGATTTTATTGGAAATTTTTTATCTACTCTATTCGTTTTTACCTTAAAAGTCTTTACTGGATTCCTTAACTGGCTATACTTCATTATATTTATAACAGCGTCTTTTATTTCATCTATATTTTTCGTCACTCTAATACAAGGGCTGATATATACAATTCCAAACACTTTTTTTAATCTACTTATAATCTGTTCAAAACCATTTTCTGATGCTTCTACATATATTTTTCCTTGTTCCTTATATATTTTTTCATAGTATAAATCTTGTAATGCTCTCTTCATTTTTGATATTAACTTATCTTCAAAATATTTTCTGTTTCCCTTCTTTAGTGCTATTTCACCAACACTAATACTAAGAACCTTATCCACTTTAATCACCTCATAGTTATTTGTCTAATATCTTCAACTGAATTTTTTAATATATCTACAGTATAATCAATATCTTCTATAGTATTCTCATGAGAAAAACAAAATCTAATAGCCCCTTCTATTTGTGAATCAGATAAACCTAACTCTACAAGCACATGACTTTTTCCTTTTCCTTTAGATGAACAAGCAGATGTAGTAGAGACAAAAATATCTTTATCTTCTAAATAATGAAGCAGAACCTCTCCTTTAACATATTCAAAGGAAACATTTAATATATACGGTGAAAAGTTATTATTTGAAGGACTGTTAATACGAATATTATCTATTTCCCATTTCAACTTATTTATAAAATATAATTTAATCTCTTTGACTTTCTGTTGTTCTTTATCAAAATCTTTTTTCATAATTTCAACAGCTTTTCCTAATCCCATTATTCCTGGTACATTTTCAGTACCAGAACGCAATCCCATTTCTTGATTCCCTCCAAATATCATAGGATTAAGCTTTAATTCTTTATTTAAATATAAAACACCTATTCCCTTAGGTCCATGTATCTTGTGTCCACTAATTGAGAAAGTGTCAATATCCCATTTTTTGATATCAAGATTGATTTTCCCAAATGCCTGAACCCCATCTACATGTATCAACGCATTTGATTTTTTTTCTCTTAGGATATCCTTAATCTTCCAAGTTGGTTGTATACTTCCTATTTCATTATTTACTTGCATTATTGACACCAAAATAGTATCATCCCTTATACTATTATATAATTCATCTAATGAAATGAGACCGTTGTTATCTACCTTTAAATAAGTAATATCATATCCTTTAGCTTCATAGCTTTTCATCACATTTAATATAGAAGAATGTTCAATTCTAGTTGTTATTATATGTTTACCAAATCTATTATATTTCTCTATTATACTTTGCATAGCAAAATTATTACTTTCAGTTCCTCCTGATGTAAAATAAATTTCATCTTTATTAACTCTTAAAAAATTTGCTATTTCTTGTCTAACTTTATTTATGCTTTTTTCTGCATTCATTCCTAATCTATGTAAAGATGAAGGATTTCCATATTCCTCTCTCAATGCATATATCATTTCTTTAATAACTTCTTCTCTTGGCTTAGTAGTTGAACAATTATCCAAGTATATCTCCAAAGTATCACCTCATCTAATTTTAGTATCCTAAATCTTCATCAATTATAAAAACATTGATCTCTGTTCCAGATGGATTTTTATGAATTATAACTTCCACATTGCATATCCTTTCAGGCGAATCACAATCATTGCATTTACCAGTAAATCTGCATGGTGTATCTGTGTTTAATCTCTTAGTATTCATCGGTGCTGCTACATTTTTAATTCTTTCTCTTGCTTGATCATAGTCTTTACATATTTTATTCCTTCCTACAACTACATATACTCTTTTATGCCCATAAAGTAAAGAGGAAACTCTATTTCCTGTTCCATCCATATTAATCAATTTTCCATCTAGAGTTAAGGCATTTGTACTTGTTAGATATATATCAGCATTAAGAGCTTTTTGCAATTCAGCTTTTTTATCTTCCACTTTCCAGTGCCAATATACTTTATTTCCTCTATTTTTTAAATCTTCATATAAACCTAATTCCTCTAATGTCATCGATCCACCAAATGCTACAGATTCATTAATACTAATTGATTTCATTAATGCCTCTTTGGTTTCTAATACATTCTTAAAAGTCTTCACTTTAAATCCATTCTGTTTTAAACTATTATTTGATAATAAAATTTTATTATCCATCTTTAACCCCCCATTTTTTCTTATATTTACATACTCATTATATAGTATTTATATTTCTTATTAAAGAAAAAATTTATAGTGAAAAAATTAATTTAAAAAAATTTGTAAAAAAGTGTTGCATAATTTGTCGTAATTTGCTATACTTTATAAGTGGTTATCCCCCTGGTAACCTCAAATAAGATCTCTATTCCCAATACCCCTTTTGAACGGTTTATTTACATCCGTTATGGGTGGAAAGGCTCCTTTTGGAGCCTTTTTTCTTTTTTATGATATCCTCACTTATTTATGATAAAATATAACTATTATAGATATAAGGAGGATTTTTATGCTTAATAATAAAGTTGCTATTATATTTACCGGTGGAACCATTTCAATGAAAATAGACCCAAGAATCAATGCCGCTATACCAGCTCTCTCATCTGAGGAGATAATGGCAATGGTAACAAATATTGAAAAGTTTACCAATATTGAAATTATAAACTTCTCCAATCTTCCTAGCCCACATATTACTCCAGAAATAATGATGGATTTATCATCACTTGTAAAAAAAACTGTTGACAGACATGATATTACAGGCGTAGTAATTACTCATGGTACTGATACTCTTGAGGAAACAGCTTATCTTTTAGATTTAACTATTGATTCGAAAAAACCAATAGTTGTAGTAGGAGCCATGAGAAACAGTTCTGAACTTGGTTATGATGGCTCCAGTAATTTATCTGCAGCTATTTGTACTGCTATTTCTAAAAATGCCCAAAATAAGGGAGTTCTCGTGGTAATGAATAATGAAGTAAACTCAGCTGCAGAAGTAACAAAAACTAATACCCTATCTTTAAATACCTTTAAATCTCCGGAACTTGGACCTTTAGGAATAGTCGATAATGATGAAGTAATCTTTTATAGAGATATTTTACAAAAACAATATATAAATACAGAAACAATCGAAACAAAAGTAGCTTTAGTAAAGTGTGGCCCTGGTATTGGATCAGATATATTTGATTTTTATATTAATAATGGATATAAAGGTATTGTGATTGAAGCACTCGGAAGGGGAAATGTACCTCCTACTATGGTAAAAGGTATTAAAAAGGCTATAGACGAAAATATCCCAGTTGTTATGGTATCAAGATGTCCAACTGGTAGAGTATTGGATACCTATGGATATGAAGGCGGAGGGAAACATCTTAAGAATCTAAATGTCATATTTGCTAATAATATTCCAGGTCAAAAAGCCAGAATTAAACTGATGTTGATATTAAGCATAACAAATAATATAAATACTATTAAAAATTATTTCAAAAATTAGATAGATGTTACATATGTAACATCTATCTAATTTTTGTTTCTCCTATAAAATCCCCGTGCCCGTCTATTCAAAAATTCTTCTATAACATCAACTCTTTGTATTAATTGTTCTAATTCTTCTTTATGCTCTATTTCTTCTAAGGTTCTTATTCTTTCTTCTAATTTGTCTAACAAATTAAATATACTTTCAATTTGAATTCTAATATCCTCATTCAAATTTAAATCTTGGGTAGATTCTTGAGAAACTTCATTTGATTCTTTTTTTTTACAGGTATTTCAGAAACATCATCTATTTCTCCAAATCCGACAAATCTTATGCCTTGACTAAGCTTTCCAAAAGAATAATTTAATATTGTATTACTCTTATTTTGTACTTTATAATATTTATACCTTACAATCTCATTTCCCTTTGATTCATTCCATAGATAAATGGGACTCCATATATTACCTATGTCATCACTGTACCTACTTATTACATTATCATATTCCATCCATACTATCCATAGCTTTTCTCCATAATATATAATAGTAGGATATTGTGGATTTTCTGGATTAGATATTGTATCTTCCACTTCTTTTACCATAAAACCATTGCTATAGTCAAATCTTTCATACCTTACCACTAAATTTCCTTCTTCATATTGACAGTAAGTTAGATGGATCTTATTATCTTTATATATAAAATCTAGATATAACTTGTCTTCTTCAGTACTCGTTAACTTAACCTTTTCTCCCCATTCCTTCTTTTCTAAATCAAAAATTCTAATATAAATTTGTTCATGTTCTATAACATCATAATAAGCTAATAGCAAATCATTTCCAATATTAAATATGCTAATCGAATTTAAAACCTGATTAACAGTAATTTCATCTATTATATTTGTTATCCAACCATCTTTACAAGGATAGTGATGATATAATCTATATTTTTTCTCCTTTTGTGATAATAAGATAAAATAAAAAATATGGGGTTCCCCATTATATATGTATATATTTAAATAGTATACTTCTGGTATAGGATTTCGAGTTAATTTTATATGTTCTACTTCTCTATCGTTTATTAGTGTTAAAATAAGATCTAATTCAGAATTTTGATAAACTAAATATATTACATCATCTTCATCAATTGATACATCAAATTCTGAATTAACTTCTGTACTTATAACTTCTTCATCATAAATCTGTATCCTATTATCAAAATGATACCTTATTATTTTATAATCAAGTAATCTAAACAAATCTATATTGTCAATTGAATCAGAAATTAAAGATAACTTATCCTTATAATATGTCAATATAATCACCACCTATAGATACTTCTCTTAAAATATATTAATAACTACTTAAAAATATTCCAATTTTAATTTGTAACACCATTATCAATTTGTGAATATAATATGAGTGAGACAAGGAATAAATACTATTAAAAAGGAGGAAAAAAGATGAATCCAAACTTTGAATCTGAAACTATAAATTTAGAACTAGATGATAGATGTTGTAAAGGTACTACTGGATGTGAATGGGATGGAACCTTAAGAGATGTAAGGACTGAACCAATATTCACCCAGAAAGTATATGATGCTATTTTAGTTAATTTACAAGCTTTAAGCACTGTAGATAATGTTAGATTTAAACCAAACTTAGGCGAAAATGCATCAATTGTTAAAATCAAAGATATAAGATGTAGAAAGTTTTTCAATCCAAAAAATATAAATGATCGTCGTAACTTAAAGGCAGATCCTAAAACAATGCTTTCTGGCGGTGACTTTGTAAAAGATGAAAAAGGAAAACCAGTAGAAGTTGTAGGTCCTGATGGATTTAAGTCACAAAAACTTATATTTACAGATACAAGTGAATGCGATGAAGAAGGAAAAGGTACTCCAGTTTTTGGTACTCAAAAAATAGAAGTAGAAGGAAATGTTATAGTTGAGATAGATGCAGTAGTAGAAAACTCAGGTCGTAGAAGAAGAAATGTAACATTGAAGGCAAATATTCCTATTAAACCAGTAGAATTAACTAATTTCTTTGAACTATGTGTACCTTCCGTTTTTGATTCTGCTTTCTTACCAAGATTTGCTGAATT
The DNA here is from genome assembly GCF_019931165.1 of Schnuerera sp. xch1. Classification (GTDB taxonomy): domain Bacteria; phylum Bacillota; class Clostridia; order Tissierellales; family Tepidimicrobiaceae; genus JAIOUP01. The sequence continues at coordinate 7,108 of NZ_JAIOUP010000011.1, read as the reverse complement.
CTGTAATGTAACTTGTGAAGCAAGACTAGCAACAAATAACATTAGAAGAGATATAAAAATTGATGATGATCATAAGATTAAAGAAAATGTAAATATTGAATATGAAAAAGATAGAGATAAGGACAAAGATAGAGACAGAGATAGAGATAGAGACAGAGATAGAGACAGAGATAGAGGCGAAGTGCGAGCTGATCTAATAATAGCAATATGTATAGCATGTGAAAAGAAAATCATAGTACCAGTTCAACTATGTGTATTGTCTACAGGATTCCCAGAGTTATCTCCAGTAGCGTCTCCAATTTGTAGCGAATTCCCAACTCTATTTCCTAGACAAATAGATGAAGAAGATCGAAGACGTAGAAAATCAAGACGGAATAGAAAGATGGAAAATGAATTAGACACAGATGACAATATTAAAGATGATTAAATATTAATTAGTAAAAAGATAGGTGTTCCAAATACCTATCTTTTTATAATTAATTCTACACTTATGATCTTTATGATTATGCTAGTTTTATATCTTTGTTTTTTATTGAATTTGCCCATTTACCACATTTATCTCCATATCGTGCTAATACCTTATTATCATCTCTTATTTCTATTACTTCACATCTATTAGGACAGCCATTGCATTCAAAACTATTTACTTTATAATCTACATTATGCACAGAAATTCCTTTAAAGTTAGTGGAACCTTTCTTTTTAACTTCTTTCTCTGCAAGCATTGCTGCTCCAATGGCTCCCATAACGTCATAATTATCCGGCACATATATATCTTCTCCTAGCACTTCAATAAAGGCTCTCTTGATTCCTGCATTAGCTGCTACTCCACCTTGAAATAAAATAGGTCCTAATATCTCTTTTCCTTTTCCAACGTTATTCAAATAATTTCTTACAAGTGCATCACATAATCCTCTTGCAATATCAGATTGATTATGTCCCAACTGTTGCTTATGTATCATATCAGATTCAGCAAACACTGCACATCTTCCAGCAATTCTTACAGAATTCTTTGATTTAAGGGCTAATTCTCCAAAATCATTTATGTCTATACCTAATCTTATTGCCTGCCTATCTAAAAATGATCCAGTTCCAGCTGCACATACAGTATTCATAGCAAAATCCACTACTATTCCATCTCTAAGAATTATAATTTTTGAATCCTGTCCTCCAATTTCAATTATAGTTCTAACATCCGGAAGAAAATTCAATCCAGCGACAGCATGAGCAGTAATCTCATTTTTTACTATATCTGCTCCCACTATTATACTAGCTAGATATCTACCACTTCCAGTACAACCAACTCCTAATATTTCAACTTCTCCAAATTCCTCTTCAATTTCTCCAATACCTTTTTTCAAAACCTCTATAGGCTTTCCTTGAGTTCTTAAATATTTCTTATAATGAATATTATTGTTTTTATCCATTAATACTATATTGGTACTAACAGAGCCAACATCTACTCCCATATAATATTTATCCATATAAACTCTCCTCTCTCCTTCTCGCAAGTAAGTCTACAAAAGCTTCAAGTCTTGTCATATATCCAGCTTCTCCTGTCATTTCATCTAATATCAATGTCATAATAGGGAATTTTAAATCATCACTGACACTATTCAATATACTTTTAGCAACAATTTCTGGCATACAATTTAATGGTAAGAGTTGAATTACCCCATCAAATCCTCTATTTGCATAGTATATAGCAGATCCCACTGTTTCTCTTCCATGTCCTCCAACTAATGTTTTTAAGTAAGGTCTAGCAAGCTCATGCTTTATATTTTCTAACTTTGAGCCAAATGGGTAACTCTTAATATGATGCTCTACCCATATAGTTGGGGTTAATGATTTCTCTACTAGTACTCCCATATGACCTAATTTTTTTTCTATTTCTAAATTAACAAAAGGCTCTATAACTGTGTATATTTCACCAATTATACCTATTTTAATAGGGGTGAAATTATCTTTAAGTTTCACTTTATTTAAGGATACAATTGTCTCATCCATTAAATCCATCATCTCTTTTTCGCCAAATGTTTGCTCTACTTCCTTTAAATAATTATCTAAAATTAAATCTACTTCATAACTATTAATAGCATAAGCTCTTTTTCTATTGGATAAATCAGTAATATAATCAGCTTTCTTTATTAATTTCCAACCTATTTTTCCAGCTGTAATTACATCTTTTATATTTGTTGCCTTAAATATTTTATATATATTTCCTTTTAAATCCCTTAATCCTTCACCAATTGGATCTAATACAATAAAATCAACATCATATCCTAAATCCATTAATATATTTTTTTCAAGTACAGAATAATATCCATATCTACAAGGACCACAGCTACCAGTTAGTAATATTGTATCTGCACCATTTTCTATGCTTTCGATAAAATTTCCTATCATAATTTTTAAAGGTAAACATATTGTTTCTTGAGAATACTTAGTTCCCATCTCCAAAGTCTTTCTACTAGATATAGGAGGCGGAATTACTTCTTGCCCTAATTCTTCAAAAAAAGCTTTACCTGCAATATATACATTACCCATATGTGGAAATGTTATCTTCATTATTATTCCTCCATTCTAGCATATCTATGAAAGCTTCTATTCTAGTATTAATCCCAGCTTCTCCAGTTTGTTCATCTATTGTAAGTAACGTAAAAGGAATTCTTTTTTCTTTTGCTTTTCTCTCTATAAGATCGATTAATACAGAATCTAACCCACATCCAAAAGCTGAAACATAAATAATTCCATAGATAGATCTTTCTTCTATTAATGAAAAAGCTGCACCAATTATTATTTGTCCATGTGTCCAAAACATTCTTTTGGATAAATCAGAAGCAAAGTTTCTACAAGTTTGTTCTTCAATCATCTCAGTTGTAATGACATCGAACTTACTTTTTTTCAGTTTACTTACTACGTCCATATTAATGTATTGATCATAAATATTATAGGTATGACCCAATAGTAGTATTTTTCTGCCATAATTTTTAGTTTTAATGTTTTTAATAAATGATAAATCATCGTACCGACCTACAACATTTAATGGTATTACTCCAGAAGTTATTATACTATTATATCTATTATATTTCTCATAAGCATCTTTAAACGCAGCATATATTTTTGTTGGTCTTTTTTCGAAATTTTTGCCAATATCTTGGACAATTCTTTTTACATTTTTATCTGACTTTCTTAAGTTTATCTTGGTATCAATAATTTGAGGTAACGTTTTTATACTATGTTTAACCATGTCAGGTAATCCTAAATGTTTAGGACAACAATACTCTCTCTTATATATACTAATGAATTTAGGAATAAAAATATAATCCACTTTATCTTTTAGATAGTCCACATGACCATGAAATACTTTTACAGGCAAACAAGCTTCATCTACACAAGATTTAATTCCTCTATCAAGTATATCTTTATTAGTTTTCGGAGAAATCAATACTTCTACACCTAAATTGTTAAAAAATTCTTGCCATAAAATATGATAATCAAAATATAACATACCTCTCGGTATGCCTAGTTTCACATTCATTATATCCCTCCAATCTCACTAATCTATTATTACCAAAAGGAATCCAAATTATAATCTTATAAAAAAAGAAAGGTGAAAATCACCTTTCCATGTATTTATCTAACCAATCATTTATTTTATTCATAGCAAATACTATGTCTTCAATATTTGTTACCTTTTCATCCAACGAATATTCAATATATGATAAAAATTCTTCTATATTTTTAAATGGTAATTCTATTACAGATAAAAGTCTTCTCATTCTAATCTTTCTTTCCACATTATTCATAGAAGAAATACTTCTATTAATATATTGAATTAAGCTGTCTATTAATTGGTATAAATAGACTTCTTCTACAACCTCACATTCTTCAGAAAATAATAATTCATCCTTAGTAAAGTTCTTATCATTATAATAAGTCAAAACCTTCCCAGTATATATGATTAAATCATTTAAATCATTACTAAAAAATCCTTTTCTGTTAGCTCCCTCTTTAGAGATAGCATCAAAAAACTCCATTTGTTCTAGTAATTTCTTTTCTCCGTTTTTTATTTCAATTTCAAACGTTTTTGTTATTGACTCAAGCAATTCATCTTTCATATCTTCTTCATATTGTTTCCATTTCATAAAACAATCATTTATGTCTATAGTAAAATCAATCCTATTCTTAGTCAAATATAAAACTAACAATCTATTAATTATTATTCCTAAATTACTAATAAATAAATTAATCTCATGCATTTTAATGCTCAAATTAACTATATCCTCATCAATTAAATTTAATTCATCTAAATTTTTATTTTTAAAATTAATGTTTTTAATTCTTTGTACCTTAGTAAAATAATCGTCAAATATAATACCATAATCCCCTATTAACGTACTATCAAATATCATCTTGTATTCTTCAATTTTATTCTTAGCTAAATTTGTCTCGTAATTATTACAATTCCTAACTAGAGTTGTTTTTATTATATCAAAGTATTTATATTTGCTCATTCTAAAAGGTATTATGCTTAATATATTAGATACTAAATTTACAAAAGAATTGTAATCATTTTTACTAATATCTAATACTCTCCTTACTTTATTAATAAAAAAAATGACATCTTTCTTACTTATCTTATGATTTTTAGAATGCTTTTTATTTAATATCTTCATAACATGGTAATCAAGTAATTCTTTCATATATGACAATTCAGTTAAGTATCCAGTCATAGAATTTGATAGGTGATACAATTTTTTTCTAATATGAATCAATAAGTCTATATTGTGTTCTATTTGTTCATCAGATAATTTTTCATGTATCTTTTTAAAAGAATTGATAATTATATCATAGCTCTCAAAAATAATCTCTTTTTCATCTTCAATTTTCAATTGATTTAAAAAATTATCCGTCTTTATTAATTTTGATATTTCTCCAACGCTGCTAAATAAAAAATAGTAAGAGATCTCCTGTATAATCGATAGCTGTTTACTATTTATATTTACAATTTTATTTTCTAATTCTTCATCAGATAGACTGGATATATCTAATTTATCATTTGCCTCGTTCTTCCGTTTCATATATCATATACTCCTTTCAATAGCTTCTTCTATTGCATTATGTTAAAATTGTAATATACTTTTAATATAAATCATTATATCATAATTTAAATAGAGGGAGAATTAATTATGACTGTACATGAATATATAATAAAATCTAAAAATAATATTTATAATTATTTCAAAAAAGATAATATATGCTTCTTAGATATAGAAACCACAGGGCTGAGTCGAAAATATAATAGTATATATCTGATAGGTATATTATATTTCAATTCTAAGAATAATTATTGGTATTTAAAACAATTTTTTGCCGATAAAATTGATGAAGAAAGGGAATTATTAGAAGCATTCAATGAGTTTATTAATGGATTTGATCTTATAGTAACCTACAATGGCAAAAGTTTTGATTTGCCTTTTATCAAATGTAGATTAAGTGAGTTTAATATTAGTAGTAAAATATATAATATTAAAGATTTTGATATCTATAGAGAAATTAAAAGCAACAATTCTTATTTAAATCTTAAAAATTTAAAATTAAAAACAATCGAAGAAAGTTTAAATATTTATAGAAAAGATGAATATTCTGGTAAAGACTGTATAAATTTTTATTATCAATATACAAGGAATAATGATAATACATTAAAAAATAATATCCTTAAGCATAACTATGACGATCTATATTATCTAATATATATATTTAAGATATTTAATGTCTTAAAAGATATTAAAACTACATATATTGATTTCAATGAAAATAAAAAAATAAAATTAGAAATTAAAGACATTAAAATCAATGGTGATATTTTTAGTGTTTTATCCGAAGTCTTGCCTATTACAAATATAAATATGGTTTCATTTCAAAATAATTTCAATATTCGCTGGGAAAATGAAAACCTTATTATTAATCTGGAAGTTAAAAAAGGTCTAATCACCCCTACTAAGAAATGTTTGTTCATAGATACTTCTTATTGGCAGTTTAATAAAAAAATATATGATCTTTCTCAATATATGACACCTGATAATATAATACTACTCAAGGTAGAAGATAAATTTGAAATGAAAAATATTAAGAATATATTAAAAGAATTAATTCTTTTTGTCCGAAAATAAAAACAACAGACTCATATTGAAGTCTGTTGTTTTTATTAGATGGTGGGCCTTCAGGGACTCGAACCCCGGACCTACCGGTTATGAGCCGGGCGCTCTAACCAACTGAGCTAAAGGCCCCAAGTACATGCGCACAATTTTAAATTCTTAATTGTAAATGTTGAATAAGTGGTGGGCCTGGGTGGACTCGAACCACCGACCTCACGCTTATCAGGCGTGCGCTCTAACCACCTGAGCTACAGGCCCAAATTACTTCGCAAAATTTTTAACCCTTCAGGTTGAATTAGTGGTGGGCGCAATAGGGCTCGAACCTATGACCCCCTGCTTGTAAGGCAGATGCTCTCCCAACTGAGCTATGCGCCCAACTTGAAAATATATTATTGCAATGGCAGGGGTGGCAGGACTCGAACCCACGACATTCGGTTTTGGAGACCGACGTTCTACCAACTGAACTACACCCCTTTATTGCTTACAAAAAATTTCAAATGTTGATGGTGCCCAGAGGCGGAATCGAACCACCGACACGAGGATTTTCAGTCCTCTGCTCTACCGACTGAGCTATCTGGGCAAATGGTGGGCCTTCAGGGACTCGAACCCCGGACCTACCGGTTATGAGCCGGGCGCTCTAACCAACTGAGCTAAAGGCCCCAATAATGGCGGAGAAGGAGGGATTTGAACCCTCGCGCCCCGTAAAGGACCTACTCCCTTAGCAGGGGAGCCTCTTCAGCCACTTGAGTACTTCTCCACAAAAACAGAATGGCGGAGAGGGTGGGATTCGAACCCACGTGGGCCAAAGACCCTAACGGTTTTCAAGACCGCCCCGTTATGACCTCTTCGGTACCTCTCCAAAATAAAAAGATGGTGACCCATCGGCGACTCGAACGCCGGACACCCTGATTAAAAGTCAGGTGCTCTACCGCCTGAGCTAATGGGTC
>NZ_JAIOUP010000010.1 GCF_019931165.1 Schnuerera sp. xch1 | reverse complement strand
TGCTTTATGATTAAATTTAGTATGGTTTTTCATAGTATTAAATTATACTAAAAAACAGGTCTTAGCGCTAGCGCTCTTCGACCTGTTTTTCTTTTAAGGCTTTTCTATTTTGAAACAGCCCCTTTATTAAAAAAGTTTTCTATTTTATTGGTTCTGCTGTTTTATTTACAATTTCTTTAGCTCTATGACAAGCTACAAAATGATTTTCTTGTATTTCTTCAAATTCTGGTGGTATCTCCTTACATTTTGATATAGCATAAGGACATCTATCAGCAAATCTACAATTATCCTCCGGATCTATAGGACTTGGCACATCTCCTTCAAGCATTATCCTATGCCTATCCCTCTGAACACCTGGGTTCGGAATTGGTATAGCTGATAATAAGGCTTTTGTATATGGATGAATTGGATTTTCATAAAGGTCTTCTGAAGTTGCTAATTCCATCATATGACCAAGATACATAACTCCAACTCTATCAGAAATATATCTAACCATTGACAGGTCATGAGCTATGAATAGATAGGTAAGCCCTAAATTATCCTGTAATTCCTTTAGTAGATTAACCACCTGAGCTTGAATCGATACGTCCAGAGCTGATATAGGCTCATCGCATACTATGAATTTAGGATTTAATGCAAGGGCTCTTGCAATACCAATTCTTTGACGCTGTCCTCCTGAAAATTCATGTGGAAAACGCATTGCGTGTTCTTCATTTAATCCTACAAGCTTTAACAATTCAATTACTCGTTCATAGCGTTTTTTTCGAGTCTTATACATATGATGAATTTCTAATGGTTCTGATATAATCTCTTCTACTGTCATTCTAGGATTTAACGAAGCATAAGGATCTTGAAATATCATCTGAAAATCTTTCCTTACCTCTTGCATTCCACTATGAGACAATTTATAAACATTTTTCTCATTAAATATCAATTCTCCATCTGTTGGCTCGTAAAGTCTGATTATTGTCCTTCCAGCTGTAGACTTTCCGCATCCAGACTCACCTACCAACCCAAATGTTTCTCCAGGATATATATCAAAGCTTATCCCATCCACTGCCTTCAATGTTCCTTTTCCAACTTCAAAATACTTTTTTATATTTTTTGCTGATATCAAAGGTTCAGCCATCATCTGACACCCCCTTCAGCCACTTTTTTTGCCATAGGATGGTTTAGCCAACAGCAACTATAGTGAGAGTTAGTATGGTAATCTCTTTCCCGCATATTTTCTTTACAAATAACCATTGCATTGTCACATCTATCAAAAAATGGGCATCCCTTAGGTGGTATATATAAATCAGGAGGTGTTCCATCAATAGCATGTAATGATTCAGACCTATCCATATCTAGTCGTGGAACACTACCCAATAGTTTTCTGGTATAAGGATGTTTTGGATTCGTAAATATTTCATCTACAGTTCCTCCCTCCAAGAGTTGTCCTGCATACATTACAATAACTCTGTCGCTCATATCCGCGACAACACCCAAATCATGAGTAATCAAAATAATTGATGTTCCAAATTTTTCTTGTATACTCTTCATAAGTTCTAATATTTGAGCCTGAATAGTTACATCCAAAGCTGTAGTAGGCTCATCAGCAATCAAAAGCTTTGGATTGGATACCATTGCAAGGGCAATCATAACTCTTTGTCGCATACCACCTGAAAATTCATGAGGATATTGTTTTACTCTCTTTTCAGGTTGAGGCACGGATACTAAATCCAACATTTCCACAGCCCTTTTTTCTGCTTCATCCTGGCTTAAATTATGGTGCTTAATCAAACCTTCTACTATTTGTTTTCCCACTCTCATTGTAGGATTTAATGAAGTCATTGGATCCTGAAATATCATTGATATTTCATTTCCTCTAATTTTTTGCATTTCTTTCTCACTTTTTTGTACTATATCTTCACCATTAAATAGAATCTGCCCATTTTTATAAAATGCAGGTGGCATAGGAAGAAGTTGCATTATAGAGCTCGCTGTAACACTCTTCCCACAACCTGACTCTCCTACTAAAGCTACAGTTTCGCCTTTGTTTACATGAAAGCTAACACCTCGTACCGCTTCAACTTCTCCAAAGAAAGTTTTGAAAGACACTGCTAAATCTTTCACATCTAACAATTTTTCCATTTTTCCACCTCTTTCTATTTACGTAATCTTGGATCAAGTGCGTCTCTTAAGCCATCTCCCAACACATTAAAAGAAAACATTATAAGGGATATAAATACTGCTGGTATCAATATCTGATAAAAAAGCCCTACTTGCATACCAGCTAAACCATCATTAGCTAAAGTTCCAAGACTTGGTTTAGGTGGTTGTAGACCCAATCCCATGAAGCTTAGAGTCGCTTCCGAAAATATTGCTCTAGGTATAGTAAGGGTTACATTAACCAAAATAGGTCCTAAAGCATTCGGAATAATGTGCTTCCTGAGTATCCATCTATCAGAAGCTCCCAAAGACTCAGATGCTAATGAATACTCAGATTCCTTTAATTGAAGTACCTGTCCTCTAACTAGATTTGCCATAGGAACCCAACCCGTAATAGTCATAGCAAAGATGAGAACAAACATAGATGTTCCTGCCCCTGCAGTTGAAAAAACTACAGATAGCAATACAACAACTAGCATATAAGGAATACTATAAATAACTTCTGCTATACGCATCATGATGGCATCAATTCTATGAGAAGACATACCTGCAATTCCTCCATATAAAACACCTATGCCAAAATCAATAAAAGCAGCAGCTATACCAATAATTAGAGAATATCTAGCTCCTAGCCATATCCTACTAAATAAGTCTCTGCCTAATTCATCGGTACCAAACCAATATTCACTATTTGGTCTAACATTAATTTGGCTATAATCCTGTTCAAAATATTTAAATCCATTTATCCTAGTCCCTATAATGGACATAATTCCCATAATAATAAGGAGTATAAGTCCTGTCATAGCTAATTTATTCTGCTTTAATCTACGCCATACATCTGCCCAATATTTAATACTGGGACGTCTTATCTGCTCTGAGTCACGTAATTCATCAGGAGCTTTTTGAAACATTTCATCATTATATGTAACATCTAATTTCATTATTAACGTCCCTCCTTAGTTAATCTTATTCTTGGATCTACTAGCATATATGCTATGTCAACTACCAATAAAGCTGTTACTAAAATAATAGCATAAAATACGGTAACACCCATTATTAAGGTATAGTCTCTATTGAAAACTGAGGTAGTAAAAAACATCCCCAATCCCGGTATACCAAATATCTTTTCTATTACAAAGCTACCTACTAATAAGTTTGAAACAGTAGTACCTAATATTGATACAATAGGCAAAATAGCATTTCTAACAGCATGCTTTATAATGACTGCTGTTTTTGAAATCCCTTTAGATCTAGCTGTTTTTATATAATCTTGCCCTAATATTTCTAACATACTCGAACGCATAAGCCTTGCTGTCTGAGCAAGAGGCATTAAAGCCAAAGCAAAAGAGGGTAATATAGTATGTCTAAATTCTCCCCAACCTCCTATTGGTATCCATTCTATATTACTAGCAATGAACTGTATTAGAAATGCTCCCAGTAAGAAGCTAGGAACTGATACTCCGATTATAGAAATAATCATAGCGATATAATCCGGACCTTTGTTTTGAAATAAAGCTGCTATTGCTCCTAAAGCTGGACCAAATATCAATGCAATTAAAAGCGCTTGAACTCCCAATCGAGCTGATACTGGAAATCCTCTTCCTATCATTTCATTTACCGTTTCAGTATCTGATTTCATGGAATCGCCAAAATCTCCTCTAATGATATTTTTTAAATACATGACATATTGCTCGCTATATGGTTTGTCCAATCCATATTTTTTTAACAGATTTTCATAAACTATAGGTGGTATATTTTTATTTTCAGTAGCGAAGGGATTTCCAGGAACAGAATGCATTAATGCAAAAGTGATAGTTATAACTATCCATATAGTAATTACAACCATTACAAGTCGTTTTAAAAGGTACTTAGTCATTTTACCTCCCCTTTTCTAAATGTTAATAGGAACCAAGTAACTACAGCTACTTGATTCCTATAGCAGATATTTATCTGCCCAATTTTATCATGGTCTTTTTAATCGAAATTATGGTGAAACAATTTTCAATGATGCCGCACAACACTAATTTTTATTCAGTTATATCAGCATAAGTTATGCCTGGATATCTTATTGGAACTTTATATATTCCTTCTACGTTTGGTTTTTGAACATATGGTTGAGTATAAAAATATACTGAGATGACTGGCATATCTTCCATTAACATCCTTTCTGCCTGTCTCATATTCTCCATACGTATATTTTGATCATTTGTAGATTTTGATTCTAATATTAACGCATCATATTCTGGATTGTTATAATTTACATCGTTAAATGCACTTTCTGACCACCATAAATCTAGAATAGTCATAGGATCCATGTAGTCACCTATCCAGCCAGCTCTTGATATATCATAATCACCTGATTTTTCTCTATCAAGTTTTACTTGGAATTCTACATTTTCTAGTCCTATCTCAATTCCTAGTGCAGTTCTCCACATTTCTTGAGCAGCCTGAGCTATTTTCTTATGGGATTCTGAAGTATTATAAAGAAGTACATATCCATTGTTGTTAAACTCTTCTAAAGTCATACCTTCTTCAGCCAGTCCTTCATCTAATAACGCTTTAGCTCCTTCTGGATCATACTCAATTAAATTACCTACACCATCTCTAAAATCATTTCCATTTTCATCTTTTAGTCCAAGAGGAACTACACCTTCTGCTGGTATTTGTCCACCTTGAGTTATATCTGTAACAATAGTTTCACGATCAAGTGCCATAGATAAAGCTTTCCTTATTTTTACATTATTAAATGGTTTAACATCTGGATTTACATTATAATAATAAGTACCAACCTGCTCTCCTATTCGTAATTCAGGATTTTCCTGTTGTTGAAGTTGATAAACTACTGATGTTGGAACATCTACTAGAAGATCATATTCTCCGCCACTATATTTTTGCCATGCAGTGTTTTGGTCTTCTAAAATATCAAAATCAACACCATCCAATTTTATTTTATCTGCATTATAATAATCTTCATTCTTTTCGATTAGGATTTGATCATTGTGCTTCCACTCAACTAGTTTGAACGGTCCATTGGAAACATGAGTTTCTGCATTCTTTGCCCAATCCGGATTGGATTCTACGACATTTTTGTTTACTGGAAAGTAAGTATAGAATGCTGTCAATTCAGCAAAATATGCTGTAGGTGACTCAAGAGTAACTTCTAGAGTTTTATCATCTAAAGCAGTTACTCCGACATCATCTCTTGAGCCTTCTCCTGAATTGTATGCTTCTCCACCCTTAATATAGTAAAGCTGATGTGCATAATCAGCAGCTAGTTCTGGATCCAACGCTCTTTTCCAAGAAAATTCAAAGTCATGAGCTGTAACAGGATCTCCGTTTGTCCATGTTACTCCATCACGAATAGTAAATGTATAGGTTAGACCATCTTCTGATACTTCATAGTCTTCAGCCATACCATAAACCATTTCTCCATTTTCATCATAAGTCATTAATCCTTCAAATACATTGGTTAAGATCCAAGACTCATGAGTTCCTTGAGCTAATGGTGGATCTAATGATCCTGGTTCACTGCTGTTATTTGTTCTTAAAATCTTCTTTTCTCCTGTGTCTTTTGTACCTTCAGTCGTATCTTCAGGTTCTCCACTAGTATCATCAGCTGGAGAAGTACATCCTGTGAAAAGTATTACTACCACAAGGAAAATACTCATAAGTACTAATAATTTTTTGCTCATCACAAATTTCCCCCTTTTTTTATATGTATTGTTTTATTAAGTTTACTACATTTGAATAAAAATTTCAAGAACATTCTATTGTCTAATGATTGATAAAAATAAATTAATTTATGGTTTTAGTCAAAACCAGTTTGTTAGCTAAATTTTTCCATATATACACTCCTGTAATCTACTGTATTTAATCTGTTTATTTCTATAATAATATGAAATAAAATACGATATCATGTCTTTTTTTTTAATCAAATTTTTTTTACTCTATTTTGTTTATTAAAATATTTTTATTCCTATGTTCTATTTTAAAAATTTTTTTGAAAACTTATTATTTAACTTATAAGAAAATAGATATTAAATCCACTATTGCATAAATTTACATGGTTTATCTTTATTTTTTCTACACATAATACTATTACAATTTCATATTAAATATAAAAATTAATTATTCATGAAAGGAGTTGAATGAAATGGCAAATAACAACAATACTGGTAGAAACAGAATTGTAGTTCCTGAAGCACGACAAGCATTAGATCAAATGAAATTAGAAATAGCTTCTGAACTTGGTATGTCAAATTACAATGCAATGGATAAGGGTAACCTACCATCTAGACAAAATGGATATGTTGGAGGATATATGACAAAAAGATTAGTTGAAATGGCACAACAAAATATGAGTGGAGGAACTACTACTAGATAACTTAGTTTCAGATAGTTTTAAAAAGACAGGTCGAAAAAGACCTGTCTTTTTATTATTGTTTATAAAATTGATTATAATATTAATCAATCCATAAGAATTATACCAAGTTTTTCATAGATATTATTATTTATTATATCTGTTGCAGGTATATTATTATCTTTTAAAAATTCAATTAATGCCCTCTTAGTTCCATCTCCATATACTCCATCTAAAGTTCCATCATAGTAATCTCTTAATTTTAATCTTTTTTGAACTTCTGCTACATCTGCTCCTCTATCACCCGGTTCTAAATTTCTAAATCCATACGCAAAAGGTCCATAACTACCATTTATTATAGCTACAGTTGTATCATAATCTACAATATTATATAGCTCTTCTACATCCTTATTTCTCATCCTTATACATCCTCCTGATGCGTTAAACCCTATAGAACCAGGTTTGTTAGTTCCATGTATTCCATATTTCCCCCAAGGAACATTTAGCCCTAGCCATCTAGATCCAAAACCGCCACCCCACCTAGCTTTTTCTACAATTTTAAAGGTACCTAAAGGGGTAGGAGTGCTCGCTTTTCCAGTAGCTACTCCATAACTATTTATCACCTTATTGGAATCTAAATCTATAACAGAAAGCGATTTTCTATCTACCTCAATTAAAATAGCTAGATTATCTTTGCCTTTATTAAAATATGTATTTCTATTCTCATAGTCTATATCTCTTTTAATCAAAAAAAGATAAATATAATTTCCAATTATTATTACAACAAGTGCCAAAATAAACAATAAAAGTATAATTTTCATTCTCGTATTCACTAGTTATCCCCCCTTATGTTTATTTATATGCAAATAGAAAATAATTAAAACTTATGAAATATTTATTTGAAAACTAATGCATTAATTAACATAATAAGAGGGTGGACCATTATACTTCTGGATTATATGGTTTGTATATTCCATATATTGAAAAGTTTTCTTTGCTCAGTAATTTCACAATAACAGGTATTTGTTGAATGCTTATGTATAATTCTATTCCATTATACTTTAAATACAAATCATCAGGTTCAATTATATCACAATTATGTAACATATCTATTAATCTGTTTTTGACCTCTGGTATATCCATGCCTCCGATCATAAAAAAAATTTTATACTTCTCTTCTGAATAATCTTGTGAGTCTATCCTATTAATTAAAAGTATTCTATTCATATACAATCTCCTCGTTATTTTTTAAGTCAATTTTTAACACCTTTTCACTTTAATATTTAATGTTAATATGAATATAATTGACTAACATATATTATATTCCTATTAATGCCTTTTCTCTAAGTATTCAGGAAAAGTTAAAAATCAACCTAATAATCTCTTATATTTTTTTACCCAATTTATATAAGATATTCACTTTTTTTTAAAATTTAATTCCTTTATCTATTATTTTTAAGTTGTTATGATTATTTAATTTAGAATAATATTGTCATAAACAATTTATTATATTACAATAATATAGTAAACAACTTGAATTTACTACTTGGAGGAATAAAAATGAAAGATTATATTAAACAATTATCAAAATGTGTTTTATTTGAAGAAATAACCGAAGAACAAATTATTAATATATTAAATAAAATACCTTATAAAATTGAAAGTCATAATAAAGGTGAAATAATTGCTATTGAAGGTGATGATTGTCATAGCCTTGGCATTATATTAAAAGGAAAAATAGAAATCCAAAAGTTATTTCCTTCAGGTCAAATTACTACTATAAATAATTTTAAAGAAGGAAATATATTTGGTGAATCTCTAATTTTTACAGATAGGCATACTTACCCTGCGACTATAACTGCAATAGAAAATGCAAAGATTATGTATATAAAAAAAGATGATATTATAAATCTTTCAATGCTAAATTCTAAAATCTTGACAAACTTTGTCACAGTATTATCTCATAGAATATTAATGTTAAATGATAGAATATCAAATTTATCTCAAGATAGCATCAGAAAAAAAATCTCTAATTTTCTATTAACTGAGTATAAAAAACAGGGCAATATCGTCATAACCTTATCGCTTACCAGAAAAAAGATGGCAGAACTATTGAACATTCCAAGACCATCTTTATCTAGAGAATTAGTTAAAATGAAAGAAGAAAAAATAATCGATTTTGATAAAAATACAATTAGTATATTAAATATAGATTTATTAGAAGAATCTATGTTGCAATAACTATTGTTATACTATTTAGCCTGTTTTCCCTCTATGATCAAAGTTTCATGGTCTTGAATCTTAGCATATAATACTTTCATATGGATTCAATATCCGGGACTTCTAATTGATTCATCTCTCATCTTTTATCGACTTTAAATTCTTCTAAATTTTTTTCTGAAAATCTTGCAAAAATTAATAATAGACTTTCTCCCTTATAATTCTTTTATTCATAGCTTTTTTTCAATAAATAGTGTATTATATACAATGGTAGAGGAGGTATTAATATGAACTATGATGTTATAATTGTCGGAGCTGGTCCTTGTGGTATATTTACATCATTAGAATTAAAAAAATTAAATCCAAATAAGAAAATATTAATTCTTGAAAAAGGTAACTCCATAAATAAACGAATTTGCCCTAAAAGAAAAACAGGAGTATGTGCTAATTGTAATCCATGTAATATTACAACAGGTTTTGCAGGAGCAGGTGCTTATTCTGATGGAAAGTTATCCTTATCACCTGATGTAGGAGGTAATTTGCCTAAATATTTAGGATATGAAGAAACTCAAAAACTTATTGATTATGTAGACAAGATCTATTTAGACTTTGGTGCAGATAATAAAATATATGGTATAGATAAAGAAAATGAAATTGAAGAAATACGAAAAAAAGCAATTAGAAGTAACTTAAAATTAGTAGAATGTCCTATTAGACATATGGGAACAGAAGAAGGTTATTCTATTTATAATCGAATAGAAAAACATTTGGAAGATATCGGAATTGACATAAGTTTTAGAAATCCGGTCAAAGACATAATTATAGATGAATATAAAAATATCAAAGGCGTAATTGCAGATAAAAAATACTATTCAGATAAAGTAGTGGTATCAGTAGGTAGAGAAGGCTCAGATTGGTTGAGACATCTCTGTATTAAACATAAAATAAATACAGAGACCGGAGACGTAGATATAGGAGTAAGAGTGGAAACTAGGAATGAAATAATGAAAGAATTAAATGAAGCAATGTACGAAAGCAAGCTAATATACTATGCCCCAACTTTTGATGATAAGATAAGAACTTTTTGTTCAAATCCTGGTGGTGAAGTTTCAACTGAATATTATGATGGTGGATTAGCTGTTGTCAATGGACATAGTTATAAATCTGATAGTCTAAAAACAGATAATACTAATTTTGCTCTATTGGTAACAAAGCATTTTACCAAACCATTTAATTCCCCTATAGAATATGGTATGCATATTGCTAAATTGGGAAATATGCTTTCTGGGAATAAGGTATTGGTCCAAAGATACGGTGATTATAAACGTGGTAGAAGGACTACTGAAGAAAGACTCTATCGAAACAATATAATTCCTACTCTGAAAGATGCAGTCCCTGGCGACTTAAGTCTTGTTCTCCCTTATAGAATTATGAAAAATATTGATGACATGCTAATAGCATTGAACAATGTATCTCCAGGTATAGCCAGTGATGAAACATTGCTATATGGTGTAGAAGTTAAATTTTATTCTAACAAGGTAATCACTGATAAAGAGTTTAAAACAAATATTAATGGTTTATATGTAGGCGGCGATGGAGCAGGAATTACTCGTGGACTTATGCAAGCAAGTGTTAACGGAATAGTATTAGGAAGAACTTTAAATCGATAGTATATAACTTATTATGAAGTCATGACCTGTAACTATTCTTTGATACTATAATTATGCTCATTTAGCCATAGGCGTGTTCACCTATGGCTTTTTTGCAACAAAACTGAAGGATTACATTTCGATAAGTTCCCTATTAATTCATTCTCTATTTGTCTTCTTATAATGATCTTATCCGCTTTACTCTTACTGGAAATAAATGTGTTTTCTATAACCTTTTTTACTCTAGCTGGTCTTTCTGATAGTATTACGATTTTGTCTCCTAAGTTTAAAGCTTCTTCAATTTCATGAGTTACTAAAATACATGTTCTATTTTGCATTATCATTAGCTTTTTAAAAAACTCAGTTACAATCTGTTTGCTATTAATATCTAAAGATTTAAAAGGTTCATCCATGATAAGTATACTTGATGGATGGGCAAAAGCTCTTAAAATGCTTATTCTTTGTCTCATTCCTCCACTAAGATTTTTAGGATAATAATACTTATATTCTTCTAAATTAACTAATTTTAAATATCTGTTTATGGTAGTTTCAATTTGGCTTTTATCCATTTTATGTTTCAACACAAAGCTTATATTATCTTTTACATTTTTCCATTCAATTAATCTATCCTCTTGAAAAACAAAACTCATATCTTTTCCCTTAAATCCTGTTATTTGTCCTGAATCCTTATCTATTATTCCTGCTATTATATTTAAAAGAGTGGTCTTGCCACAACCGGACGGTCCTAAAATACATGTGGTCTTATATTCATCAAATTCAATACTAACATCTTCTAATACTTTCAAGCTATTGTAATGCTTGATAATATCTTTAACCTGATATTTTTTCAATTTATCACTTCCATCTATTAATCTTCAAATTACGTTTTATTAACTCTACTATAAATTTAAATATTTTAGAAATTAAAAGTATTATTATGATCCATGCAAAAACTCCTGAAGTATTCAAATACATTTTTTGCAATTGAAGACTACTCCCTATGGCAAATCTAGGTTGAGATAAAGCTTCCCCTGCAATGACCATCTTTAAATTAATTCCTAATGATGAAGTAAATACTAGACTTAAATTTAATAGAATGCTTGGTATATAGATATCTTTTATAACAGTAATTTTACCTACGTTATAAAGTTGAGCCATAGTTATAATTTTGCTATTTACACTTAATATTCCTTTTAAAACTGTTTCATACAATATAGGAAATACCATAATGAAACCAATAAACATAGGTGCATATTCACTATCTAACCATATAAGGGCTAATATAATTATGGCCATAGTTGGTACCGAACTTAAGAAATTTAATATTGGCATCATTAAATTGTAAATAATCTTAGAAACACTAGACAATATTCCCGTTATAATAGCTAAGAACAAAGAAATTAAGAAGCCTATTAGGCTCCTTAATAAAGAAGATATTATAATATTTAAAAAGTCTGAATTCTTCACTATATCTATTAAACTTATAAAAGTACTCTTAATTGTAGGAAATATCACTTCGTTGTCTATAATTTTTGATAGCAATATCCACATGCCTATTATTATGAGCTTTGAGAGAATAGATAGTTTTTTATCTTTCAAAATATAATCCTTCATCCGGTAGTTTTCCCCCTATAACCTCTGGTGCGAAATCTAATAATACCTCATAATACATTTTATATTCTTCCTTAGTATCTTTAATATCAAAATGTCCTATATTCATACGTTCAATACCTTCTGTTACAATATCTTTGGTTATACCAATTTCTAATTCTTCGGCGTATTCTCCTAATTTTTCTGGATTATTTTTTGCCCACTTTAAATTTTCTTCATAAACTTCAATAAAATTTTCTACAAATTCTCTATTATTTTCAATTAAATCTGATTTGATAATTAAACTAGCCTGAGGATATCCATTCTCAGCTCCTGTTATATTACTCCATTCTTCATTTAAATCAAATATAACTTTTGCATTTTCTTTTTTCATCATTATGTTAGTTACTGCAGGTTCTGATAAAACTGCTAAACTAGTTTTACCACTTATAAATGCAGGTCCAACCTCTGAAGCCGCATTTAAATAAGTAATAACTACGTCTGCGTCCAAACTAATATTATTTTTAGAAAGAATATATTTGAATACTAAATCTGGAGTAAGACTTTTCCCAAATGAATAAATCTCCTTTTCCTTTAGCTCTTGGAAACTATCTATATCTTCTGTACTCATTAAATAAAGTGTACCCCATACTGAAGTTCCTGATAGTTTGTATGGAATACCCTTATTATACACTTGAGCTGCTAGATTTGAAGGCATAATTGCGATATCTGCTTCTTCTTTTAGTACTTTAGTTACCAATAAATCAGGAGAATTTTGAAATTTATATTCAATATTTATATTCTCATCTATAGCTGGGTTTTCTTTAGCAAGTTTTGCAACCGTTAGAGCTGGAACTCCACCTGGAAAATAAAACTTGATTGTTTGAGTCTCTTCATTAATCTCTTCATCTGTAGAAATATCATTATCGGAGGTTTCTTTAATTTCTGTTTTATTGCATCCAATAACTAACGATAATATAAGAACTAATGATAATAATAGTAATAATGCTCTCTTCATTTCTAATACACTCCTCGTATGCTAATGCCTCTAAGTATGAAAAATCATACTTAGAGGCTAATTAATTATAGTCTACTAATTTGTACTCAATTCCCAATCGTAATTATTTGTATCAAGCGATTCTTGGAACTTGTCTACATTTAATTCCCAATTATAATGATTTGTATGAAGCAATTTATGAGACTTGTGAGATAAAGGTTCTTCTAAATAATCCTTATAACAATTAATAACCGATGGATTTTCATGTGAAAAACGAATATTATTTATTTTATCTAAACCATATAATACTTCAGCTCTTTCATAAGCTAATTCTTTTCCATCTTCAATAGGCTGACCTCCACCGCCAGCACATCCTCCAGGGCACGCCATTATCTCAACAAAATCATATTCTACATTACCTTGTCGAATGGCTTCTATTAATTTTCTTGTATTTCCTAATCCGCTCGCAACTGCAACTCTAAGATTTGTACCGGCTAAATCAAATGTTGCTTCCTTCCAACCTTCTCTTCCCCTTACCGCTTTAAAAGCATCTGGGTCAGGATTTTCATTAGTAACTAGATAATAAGCAGTTCGAAGTGCTGCTTCCATAACTCCCCCTGTTGCCCCAAATATAACACCAGCTCCAGAACTAACTCCTAAGGGTGTATCAAACTCTTCTTCATCCAAAGATTGTGGAATAATGTGTTCTGAGCGAATAATTCTATCGATTTCTCTTGTCGTTAAAACAACATCTACATCTTGGCCTGCTCCTGCGTCATTCATTATCGGAAGATCACATTCATATTTTTTCGCGGTACATGGCATAACTGATATACTAAAAATCCTTGATGGATCAACATCTAATAATTCTGCATAGTAACTTTTAGTAATTGCACCAAACATCTGTTGAGGGGATTTAGCCGATGATAACTGATCTATCATATCAGGATATTGGGATTTAATAAATCGTATCCATCCTGGACAACATGAAGTAAACATTGGGAATTTTTCGTTTTCTCCATTTTTTAGCCTTGCTAAAAATTCACTACCTTCCTCCATAATTGTCAAATCAGCTGTAAAATTGGTATCAAATATATAATCCAACCCAATTTTCCTCAAAGCAGCTACTAATCTCTTAACTGTTGCAAATTCTCTACTAAGACCTAAACTTTCTCCCCAAGCTGCTCTTACTGCTGGTGCTATTTGAACTACAGTAATTTTATCTTCATCTGCTAATGCATCAAATACTCTTTGTACATCATCTCTTTCCCTTAAAGCACCAACAGGGCAATGAGTTATACATTGTCCACAAAGTGCACAATCTGATTCTTCAATTTTTCTATTAAGAGAAACATCAACCTTTGTTCTAGAGCCTGTATTCGCTATATCCCATATATACATATCTTGTATTTTATCGCATACCTGAATACATCTCATACACTTGATACATTTCTCGTCATCTCTAACTAATGGAAAATCCTGTGCCCATTTGGCATTAGGTAAATCTTCTTTATATGAAATATCTATGATACCTAAATCATTTGATATCGTTTGCAAACTACAGTTTCCACTTCTAACACAAGTAGCACATTTTGCATTATGTTGAGAGAGAATTAACTCTACATTAGTACGTCTAGCTTCACGTACTTTTGGACTATTTGTATAAACTACCATTCCTTCTTCTACTACATTATTACAAGAAGTAACTAATCTATTAATTCCTTCAACTTCTACAGCACATACCCTACAGGCTCCAATATCATTCAGTTCCTTTAAATAGCAAAGGTGTGGAATAGGTATATCATTCATTTTAGCTGCATCAAGAATTGTTGTTCCCTCTGGAACATTTATCTTATTATTATCAATAATTAAATTTACCATTTTTCAATCCTCCCTCCTTTAAATATTCCAAAACCAAAATGATCACATCTCAGGCATCTGCTTGATTCTTGGTTTGCTTCCTCACAAGTCATTCCTAATTCCATCAAATCAAAATCTTTAACTCTATCTGAAGCATCTCGTTCTCTCATGTTTACACGTCCACAAGGCGTTCTATCTGCTAAGCGTGGATCTGGTATTTTAACATCTGTTTCAATAATGTGATCATACCCTAAGTATTCATCTATATTCGCAGCTGCTACTTTTCCTGCTGCTATGGCACGTATTACTGTTGCAGGTCCTGATACACAATCTCCACCTGCATATACTCCTGGAACGTTTTCAATACCACCACAACTAAGTGCATCTATAACTCCTTTAGTTACAGGAATTCCTTCTTTTTCAAAGTCTTTTGATTCAATACCTTGTCCAATAGCAATAATTAATAAATCACAATCAATCTTTTCAGTATCTTTTGCTGCACCTCTTGGTGTTGGCCTTCCACCTTTAATAGTTCCTATAACTTGAGGTTGTATCCATAGAGCTTTGATATGGTTATTGTTGTCCGTTTCAATTTTACCTGGGGTATATAAATCATATATCTCACAACCTTCTGCGATAGCTCCTTCTACTTCTTCCTTCATAGCTGGCATATCTACTTTACGTCTACGATATACGATATTTACCTTTTCAGCTCCCAATCGTACAGCTGAACGCGCTACATCTATAGCTACATTTCCTCCACCAATTACTGCTATAGATTTGCCTTTAAAATCAGGATATTTATCGTCTCCTATTTGTCGTAAAACTTCAACAGCAGAGATAACTCCTTCTGCTTCTTGTCCTTCAATACCTATCTTCTTATCTATATGAGCACCAATAGCAATATACACAGCATCAAATTGTTCTTTTAATTCAACAACTGATATATCCTTACCTACTGTAATTCCAGTATGTGCTTTAATTCCAGTAGAAAGCAACGTATCTATTTCTTTATCTAGAACTTCTCGGGGAAGTCTATAGCTTGGTATCCCATACCTTAACATACCACCTAATTTTTGTCTTTGTTCGAATATCTCTACATCATGTCCCATAATAGATAGATAGTAAGCTGAACTTAATCCACTAGGCCCTCCCCCTACTATAGCTACCTTTTTATTAGTGGAAGGTGCTGGCTTTTCTACTGGAACAACTCCAGCATTATCCACTGCAAATCGTTTCAAACCTCTAATGTTAATTGAATCATCAATCATATTCCTTCTGCATCTAGTTTCACAAGGATGTTCACATACTAAAGCACATACAGATGGCAGTGGATTATCCTTTCGAATTAGTCTAACTGCATCTTCATATCTACCTTCTGACACCAAAGCAATATAGCCAGGAACATCTACTCCAGCAGGGCAAAGAGAAACACAAGGAACAGGCTGATATAGTTCAAATGTACATCTATTTCGAAGAATATGTTCTTCAAAATCATCCCTGAAACCTTCAACTCCTTTTAAAACCATATTAGCTGCTTCATATCCTATGGCACAATCGGCAGAATAATAAATAGTTCTCGCTGTTTTTTCAATTAAATCAATTGTTTCTAATGAAGCATTGCCATTTAATACATCTTCCAATAATGCTTCCAATTGACCCAATCCTATCCTGCAAGGAACACATTTCCCACATGTTTGAGCATGACACATCTTTAAGAAGGATGATGCTAAATCTATGGGACATAATCCTGGTGGACTTGCAATGATACGTCTTTCCAAGTCTTTGTAAAGAGTCTCAACAGTTGTTTGAACCTTATCTTTAGTAATAATACTAAGTCTACTCATGTCTTTTAAGCTCCTTTCTTTAATATATTAAATAATCAACTTTACCTGAACTAGAAAAATAAATAGGTTCAGTTAATTAATTAACAATGTTAGATGTAAATATTGCTTCATTCCGAATACATTTGACTTATTTGTGTGTCCATTAAATATTTATATTCTATTATTATAAAAGTATTAATTATTCTATAAAAAAGTATATACCTAAGGTACAACTAATATATAGACAAATGTGTGATTATATTCATAAACATTATATCATAAGTTAAATGAATATCAATATTTTCATTCTAAATTTTTACAATATTAATAAATCTCCATTCTTTATATTTTTTATAAAGAATGGAGATATTTAAAATATCCTTTAAATTAAAAATATTCCTACTATAGTAGTAACTGCAAGACCAATCATTACTGGTTTAAAATTCTTCCTTGTTAAATCAAAAGGATCTACCTTACATATAGCAGCTACTGGTATAACAGCCCAAGGAATTAGAGTTCCACCTCCAATCCATATTGCTGCTATTTGACCTAAAGCAGCCAATGTTTCTATTCCTCTACCTATAGCAATTGAAAATAGATTTGCAACAGAACCTGCTAAAGCTAATCCTGAAAATCCAGAACCATCTAATCCTGTAATACCACCAACAGTTGTTAATGTTACTGCTCCAACTCCAGCATTTAGTGGTACTACATTCGCCAATGCTAAGCCTAAATCATTAACAATCCCCTGAGAACCTGCTGGCAAGTATTCTCCAATTACACTTGTAAAACCTCCACCACCTAAATAGAAGAAAGCTGCCACCGGAATAATCGGACCAAAAACTTGAAATCCAAATTTTAATCCTTCTATTAGATGGGTAGTTATTTGCTCTAATGCTTTGTCTTTATATGTTGACATAGAAACCATTATTAGTATCAGAACAGCTGTACCACCAATCAGTGCAGTAGCATCCCCTCCTTGTAAATTAGCAACTAACATTACTATAACATCTATTAGAAATACAACTGGAACTATTATAGAAAATATTCTTCTCATCTTTGCAGACAAGATTCTTTCCGAATCTTCGTCATCATTTTCTACTTTATCCATATTCATATCACTGTCCTTATCAGCTTTTAATTTTCCATTCTTTAAATCTTTTTTCAAAAGTATAAAAGCTGTTATGGTAGTAACTATTCCCATTACGAATACTAAAGGTATACTCGATGATATTAGATCTGTTACAGGTATCCCCGCAGCATCTGCAGTTATCTTAGGTGCCCCTTGAATTATAAAATCACTGGATAAGGCTATTCCATGTCCAAACAAATTCATAGCTACTGCTACTCCTAAAGCTGGCAAACCTGCCTCTATTGCTACTGGTAATAAAACTGCTCCCAGTAAGGCAACTGCAGGAGATGGCCAGAAAAACCATGAGATAATCATCATTAAGATGCCGATAACCCAATATGCTAAAGTCGGTGTTTTAATAAACTTAGTAAAAGGCGAAATCATTACTTGACTTATTCCAGTTTTAGTAAGGATAGAGCTCATCCCTACTATAATTGAGATAATCAATATAGTTCCAAGTAATTCGATTATAGCAAAAATAAAGCTGTTAAATATAGTCATTATTGAAGTAGATAAGGAACTAGTAGCAATTATCGATAATAGAAAAATTCCTATTATACATACAAGGGTTGTATCCCTCTTGGCAACCATAAATCCTAATATTAGTAGAGTAAAAATCACATAAACCCAATGTAATGCGTTCAATTCAATAAGCATAAAAATACCTCCTTGCAAAAATTTGTTTATACTATTAAATATGCAAGTGAGGAATATTGGTTAATGAATTGCTTAATTAATTATTTGTTTTTTCTACTATTTTCACTGTTGCATAAGAATAAACTAATCCTAATATAAATCCAACCAATACATCAGTAGGCCAATGAACACCTAAAAACACTCTACTAAATCCAATAAAAGCTACTATAATAAAATTAGCAATCCATAAAATAATATTTATTCTTTTACTACTTTGACTCTTTGTCAATAAATAAGTCATAGTAGTATAAAAACTTATGGAAACCATTGAATGACCGCTAGGAAAACTGTATCCTCCCTGCTCTATTAAGAAATATTCTAATGGTCTTGTTCTTACAAATATATTTTTTAAAATATAATTTAATATATAACTTCCTAAAGTAGATGTAATCAATAATATTATACCTTTACAATTATTATTTCTTTTAAGAAATATAAAAATAATTATCCCTATAAATATAAAGAAATATGAAGATCCAAAAAAAGTTATAATATTCATAAATTTGGCAATCTCCAGTGTCATGTTTCCATGAATATATTTCATTATATCCATATCAAAAAGAATTCCTTCTTCTGAATTTCTAACATATACTCCTACGCTTAAGGATATAATTATTAAAATTATACTTAAAATTATTAAAATCTTATCTTTCATGTTCCCTCCATTAATATAAATTAAAAGATAGCAGGTTTCTGCTACCTTTTTCTTCTTGGTGGTGCAATATGAATTGCTCTACCTTCTAAACCGTGTATCGCTTCCATAAATGCTTCACTTAGTGTTGGATGTGCATGTATAGTTCTTGCTATACTATCAACATCCATATTATTAGCTATCGCCAGGGCTCCTTCATGTATTAAATCATTAGCATGAGGTCCTACTATTGTAACTCCTATAACCTTATCATTCTCTTTAGATGAGAACACCTTTACAAAACCTTCGGTTTCTCCTAGTGATAAAGCTTTTCCATTAGCAGCAAATAAAAATTTACTTGTTTTATAGTCTATTTTTTGTTCTTTTATTTGGCTCTCTGTCAATCCTACATAAGCTACTTCTGGAAATGCAAATACGCAATTTGGTATTACATCCAAATTTATATCTGATGTCATTCCCATTATATTTTCTACTACATATATACCTTGACTTGAAGCAACATGAGCAAGCTGTATGCCTACATCATTAACATCTCCTATGGCATATATGCCCTTAGCCGTTGTTTCGAAGTTTTCGTCTACTTTTATTCCTTTTTTATCATATTCTATTCCTGTACTGTCAAGATTCAATCCGTCTGTTACTGGTCCTCTTCCAGAAGCAATTAATACCTTGTCACCTATTACCTCAATTTGTTTATCTTTTTTCTTATATCTTGCAATTACCTTTAACTTATTTCCTTCTTTTACTATTTCCTTTGCTCTTATATCTACATAGGTTTCCATTCCATGTTTTTTAAAGAACATAGGCAATCTCCTAGATATTTCCTTATCTATATTTTTTAATATCCTAGAAGCAAGAAGGATTACCTGAGAACCTAATTCTTGATATATACTTGCAAATTCAAGTCCTATGACTCCTCCTCCTACAACAATAAGGGTTTCTGGAATTTCTTCCATCTCTAGAAGTTCATCGCTAGTAATAACTCCTTCTAAGTCTACTCCTTTTGTTTCTGTCATGGTAGCCTTAGAACCTGTAGCAATAACTATGTTATCTACTTTAATTTCACGAGTTCCACCATCTTTTAAATCTACGATTATAGTTCTATTATCCTTTAACCTACCTTTTCCAGGAATAAATTCAATATTTTTATAAGAGGATATCAATTGCTCTATTCCTTTAACTAGCTGATTTACTACTTTTATCTTTCTATCCTGTAGTACTTTACCATCTAATTTAAAATTATCTACTGAAATTCCAAATTCTTCGGATCTATTTAAGGTGTTCATTATTTCTGCATTTCTAAAATAAGTTTTAGTGGGGATACAGCCTCTATTGAGGCATGTTCCCCCTACTTCCCTACCTTCAATCAAATAAATATTTGCACCTAATTGAGCTCCTCTTATCGCTGCTTCATATCCTCCCGGACCTGCTCCTATTATTGCAATATTTTTTTTAACCAAACTTTTTCACACCTACCCTTCATATTTAAGCACAGGTTTTCTAGCTGCTAGGGTCTCATCTAATCTCCTTACAGGAGTATCATGGGGTGCTTCTTTTAAGTTCTCTGGCTTTTCCTTAGCTTCTTGTGCAATCTCAATTAGTACATCTGCAAATTCATCTAAAGTCTCTTTGCTTTCAGATTCTGTTGGTTCTGTCATCATTGCTTCATGGACAATTAATGGGAAATACACTGTTGGTGGATGATATCCATAGTCAAGCAATCTCTTTGCTACATCCAATGTTGTAATTTCCGAAAGCTCAGATTTCAATCCAGCCATCACAAATTCATGTTTATATATAGCATCATCTGGTAGACTATAATGATCTTTCAACCTATGTGCTAAATAATTTGCATTAAGAACTGCCATTTCACTTACCTTATTTAACCCATCACTACCCATGGATAATATATAAGCATAAGCCCTAACCATTATTCCAAAATGGCCATAAAAGTCTTTCATTCTACCAACAGTTTTTGGTATATCATAATTCAAGTAATATCTTTGTCCATCCTTTCCAATAACTGGCGTTGGTAAAAAGTCAATCAGTATCTTCTTAACTGCTACTGGTCCACTACCTGGTCCTCCACCACCATGAGGTGTAGAGAATGTCTTATGAAGATTAAAATGCATTACGTCAAATCCCATATCTCCAGGTCTAACTTGACCTAGTATAGCATTAGCATTTGCACCATCATAGTATAACAATCCGCCAGCTTCATGGACTAAATCAGCAATTTCTTTTATTTCTTTTTCAAATAGTCCTAATGTGTTTGGATTTGTAAGCATCAATCCAGCAACTTCATCACTTAATGCTGCCTTTAAGCTTTCCAAATCAACAAGACCTTCTTCTGTGGATTTGATTTCTATGACATCAAATCCAGCCATCATAGCTGATGCAGGATTTGTACCATGTGCTGAGTCTGGAACAATTATCTTTGTTCTCTTAGTATCTCCTCTATCCTCATGATAAGCCCTTATTAATGTCAATCCTGTTAGCTCTCCATGAGCTCCAGCTGCTGGCTGTAAAGTTACCTTATCCATTCCAGATATTTCGCATAAAGCTTCATCCAATTCATACATAAGTTTTAAGGCACCTTGTACGGTTTCTTCTGGTTGGCGTGGATGAATATTTTTAAATCCATCAAGATTTGCCATGTCTTCATTTACCTTTGGATTATATTTCATAGTACAAGACCCTAATGGATAAAATCCTGTATCTACACCAAAGTTTTTGTTTGCAAGATTTGTATAATGTCTTACTATATCCACTTCACTTACTTCTGGAAGGTTTAATTCATCGTCATTTAAATATTCTGCAGGAATCAATTCTTCAATCCTTACTTCCTGAACATCATTTTCTGGAAGTGAGTACGCCCTTCTTCCTGGTCTTGAAAGTTCAAATATCAATTTATTATATTCTCTCATTTTATCCCCTCCAATACAGAACTTAATTTATCAATTTCTCCTTTTGTCCTCTTTTCAGTGACAGCATAAAGAATTGCATTCTTATATTGGGGATAGAATCTTTCTAATGAATAACCTCCAAGAATCCTTTCATCTATTAACTTTTTGTTTATATCATCTACAGGTACATCACTAGTTACTACAAATTCCTTAAAGAATGGTTTGTCAAACAATGGTTTATACTTTCCTGATTTTGTAATTTCTTTAAATGCATAGTGTGCTTTTTGTGTCGCTTGCAATGCTACTTCTCTTAATCCTTTCTTCCCTAAGGTAGTAAGATATACTGCAGCTGCTAATGTATTTATTCCTTGATTTGAACAAATATTGGAAGTAGCTTTTTCTCTTCTTATATGTTGTTCCCTAGCTTGCAATGTTAATACATATGATCTTTTATCATCTTTATCCAAAGTTTGCCCAACTATTCTTCCTGGCAATTTTCTCATGTGACGCTTATTAACTGCTATAAATCCTAAATATGGCCCACCAAATGAAAGAGGAATGCCAAGTGATTGTCCCTCTCCAACTACAACATCTGCTCCTAAAGAACCAGGCGCTCTAAGTATTCCTAAAGATATTGGATCAACGCTTGTAACAAATAGAGTTTTCTTTTGACTATGAGCTATTTCTTCAATTGACTTTAAATCCTCTATTATTCCAAAGAAGTTTGGACTTTGAACTATTACCGCTGCAGTTTTATCAGTTACATTGTTTCTTAATTCATCTAGATTTGTAACTCCATCTTCATCCTTAATTTCAACTATTTCTAATCCTTGAAGATGACCGTAAGTCTTTAGAACTTCTCTAGCTTGTGGGTTTACAGTCTTGGATATTACTATTTGATCTCTTCTAGTAATATTTGAAGCCATAAATGCTGCCTCAGCAATTGCTGTGCCACCATCATATAATGAAGCATTTGATACATCCATCCCAGTTAAGTTGCACATTAAAGTTTGATATTCAAACACATATTGTAGAGTCCCTTGACTTACTTCCGGTTGATATGGAGTATAGGATGTATAGAATTCGCTCTTTGAAATAATATGTCCTACTATAGAAGGAATATAATGATCATAAGCCCCAGCTCCTAAGAAACAAGTCAATTCATTTATTGACTTGTTTTCTTGAGATAGCTTTATCATATCCTTTGATACTTCTGTTTCTGACATTGATGAATTAAGATTAAGTTCCCTCTTAAGCCGAATATTTTCTGGTATATCACTAAATAGGTCATCGATTGAATTGGCACCGATGGCTTCCAACATCCTCTTTTCATCTTCTTGTGTATTTGGGATGTAAGGATACATCTTTATACCTCCTCATCTAAGAACTTCTCGTATTCGTCACTTGACATCAAATCATCTAATTGTGATTTATCACTTATTTCAATTTTTATAATCCAATTCTCATATGAATCTTCATTCAATAACTCAGGGCTATCAAGTAAATCCTCATTTATCTCTGTAATCTTACCATCTACGGGCATAAACACATCTGAAGCTGCCTTTACTGATTCTACAGCTGAAAATGCATCATCTTTATCAAATTCATCATCAACTTCTGGTAATTCAACGTATACAATATCCCCTAAAGAATCTTGAGCAAAATCACTTAATCCAATATAAGCTTCATCACCATCTACTTTTAGCCACTCATGATCATTAGTATAATATAAATCTTTTGCTACTTTCATAATATATACCTCCTTATAATCTTAAATTATTTTTTTAAAAACCTTTTACTAATTATCTTAGCCTTAACAGGCTTATTTCTTATCATTACATCAACTTCATTTCCTAGCTCTGTCTCATTCACATCGATCAAGGCATTTCCAATGTTTTTCTTCAAAGTTGGTGACATATATCCTGTAGTTACATATCCAATCTTTTTATCCCCTTTATATATCTCATATCCTTCTCTTGGTATACCTCTGCCTATTATTTCGAATCCAGCAAGTTTTCTAGTCAATCCATTTTTCCATTGATTAGTTAGTGCTTGCTTGCCTATAAAATCTGATTCCTTATCTAGTTTAACAAAAAACTTAAATCCCCCTTCTAATGGTGTAACTTCTCTAGAAATTTCATGTCCATAAAGAGGCAAAGATGCTTCAAATCTAAGGGTATCTCTACACCCTAACCCTGCAGGTTTTAAACCATCTTTTTTACCCACTTCTAATACTTTCTTCCAAACTGTTACTATCTCATCAGATGAAGCATATACTTCAAATCCATCTTCTCCAGTATATCCAGTTCTTGATATCATACAGTTTATCCCTGCAATATCTACATCCCTTTTTAAGTGGAAAAACTTAATTGATGACAGATCAAAATCTGTAAGTTCTTGTAAGATTTTTTCCGCCTTAGGCCCCTGGATAGCAACTTCTCCAATTTGATCTGATACGTTTTCAATAATAATACTAAAATTCTTTTTGTTATCTATCATCCACTTAAAGTCTTTATCTATATTTGCTGCATTAACCACTAGTAAATATTCTTCCTCATTATATTTATAAACTAACAAATCATCTACTACACCGCCGTCAGGATAGCACATAAATGTATAAATTACTTGATTATCTACCAATTTTGATAAATCATTGGTTAATAAATACTGTAAATAACGAAATGCATCCTTACCTTTTACCATAATCTCTCCCATATGTGATACATCAAACATCCCTGCTTCGTTTCTTACTGCTTCATGTTCTTTAACTAATCCTTCATATTGCACTGGAAGGAACCACCCTGCATAATCAACAATCTTACCTCCAAGCTTTACATGTTCATCATAAAGTGGAGTTTTCTTTGCTACCATTTTACCACTCCTTCCCAATTTTTATTAATTGTTAATACAAGTTATATATTTCCTCAAAAACCTTTTCCTAAACAATATTGTTAAAAAGATTTTCTGAGTTTTATTGTTCTTATTATATATTAGTTAAATAAATATTGCAATATTGATAAATTATAGATAATTTTTATTTTATCCACTTTTTCCACATCATCCACATTTTATGGTGGATAACTTATGTAAACAATTTTCTAATTTTAAAATCGGCCTATATAAGAATTTAACTCTGCATAATATATTTGTATCCACATAATTTGGTATTATCCACATGACTTTATCCACATTATAATTTATTACTTTCATCATCTTCAATAAAATATTTCATTATTCCATTATATATGGCTAATGCTATTTTTCCCTGATATCCATCTGTATTAAGTAATCTTTCTTCTTCAGGATTTGAAACAAATCCACATTCAACAAGAACTGAGGGTGCTTGTATTTCATTTAATAAAAATACCTCTTCTGTATCTTGTGGTACTCTTTGATTATTTTTATCTAATTCATTTTTTAATTGATTTTGTATACAGTGTGCTAATCTATAACTATATTCCTTATCTTTTCCATAGAAAGTTTGAGCACCATAATACATAGATTGTTCAAAACTATTTAAATGAATACTAATAAAAACATCACAATTGGCACTTTCTATAATTTTTTTCCTGTTATGAAGATCTTCTGTCTTCTTTTCTTTAAGTGTTTTTGATTTATCAGTATATAATCCATCTTCATTTTCCCTAGTCATAACTGCTGTTCCACCATTTTGTTCAATAATTCTTTTAAGTTTTAATGCAATTTTTAGGTTTATCTTATCTTCTTCTATTCCACTAACTCCTACAGCTCCAGAATCTATGCCACCATGTCCAGGATCTATTCCTATTATCTTTTGCCCTATTATAACGTTTACAGCAGAGGTTACCCTATTGTTAAATAATGCTATCAATAATATAGTTATTGAAATCAAAATAATAGATAAAATAACATACAAATTTCTTTTTGTTATATATATAACCTTCATAGCAATCCCTCCTACACAAGCTCCTACTATGAAATATATTGACACTGTTATTGTCCATATTACTAATAATAAAAAAAGGTTCTATCGAAGCATTTAAAGATAGATATTTTGAAATTCATAAACAAAAGCTCATATTAATTAGTATTCTACATACGAGAACTTCCCTATTCGTTTTAAAAAATTCCCACATTAGTCTTAAGGCTAATGTGGGAATTTGATGTCGTGTTGTTATATATAATCAAATATTTTATATCCATTTACACTAAAATTTGCTTACGGAAAATGGGTGTGGAAGCTTTATTTAACTTGTTTGTCTGAAATGTTTTTGTAGATAAGAGTCCTTTTTGCGCAAATAAAAGGCGCCAGATTGGTTTCCCAGTCTGACGCTCTGTATCTTTCGTGAACAAACTTTGTAATTGTAAACCGACTTTCTTGGAAGTCGACAAAAAACTATCTCTTTGAGAACTGTGGAGCTCTTCTCGCTTTCTTAAGACCATATTTCTTTCTTTCTTTCATTCTTGGATCTCTTGTTAAGAATCCAGCTTTCTTCAATACAGGCTTTAATTCATTATCCGCATTTATTAAAGCTCTTGATATACCGTGTCTAATTGCTCCAGCTTGGCCTGTAAATCCTCCACCTTTAACATTTACAAATACATCATATTTACTTAAAGTATCAGTTATCACTAAAGGTTCTTTAACAAGAACTTTTAATGTATCATAATCAAAATATTCATTAATATCTCTCTTGTTTATAATTATATTTCCGGAACCTGGAAGCAATCTAACTCTTGCTACTGAGGTTTTTCTTCTTCCTGTTCCTATATACTGTACAGTTGCCAATTGCAATCCTCCTTTCTTAACCTAATTAAAATTCATATACTTCTGGTTTTTGGGATGCATGATTATGTTCAGGTCCGCTATAAACCTTCAATTTTTTAATCATTTGTCTTCCTAATCTATTTTTAGGTAACATTCCTCTAACAGCTAATTCAATAACTTTTTCAGGTTTTTTATCTAACATTTCTCTATATGATATAGATCTTAATCCACCTGGATATCCTGTATGATATTTATAATATTTTTTATCTAATTTTTTACCAGTTAATTTAACTTTATCTGCATTTATTACTACAACAAAATCCCCAGTGTCAACATGTGGTGTATATACAGGTTTGTTCTTACCCCTCAATACCGTAGCAATTTCTGAAGCTAGTCTACCCAGAACTTTACCTTCTGCATCGATTAGGTACCATTTTCTTTCAATTTCATTTGATTTAGCTATATAACTCTTCATCTTTTTCCCTCCTCATTCCAGCATTGGTTATAAAAAGATTTCCGGGGCTTTTTATAAAACACTCTTATATATTCTAATACAAGGTATAATCAATGTCAATACGTTTTTCTACTAGTAATAAACTTTTTCTAAATAAAGACCTTGAGGTGGAGCAGTATGCCCAGCATTAATTCTTTTTTTTGACTTTATTATATAAGGAATATCTTTTTTATATAATTTTCCTCTTCCTACATCTACTAAAGTACCAACTATTATTCTAACCATATTATATAAAAATCCATTTCCTTGAACAAAAAAAATTACTAAATTATCTTTTTCATTCAAAGATATCTTATCAATAGTTCTAACAGTTGTTTTTGCACTACTATTTGATGTCATAAAGGAAGAAAAATCATGGGTACCTAAGAAATACTTAGCTGCACTTTTCATTTCATCTATATCCAATTCATAAGGTACATGATATGAAAAATCTCTATATAAAGGATTTCTTATCTTTCTGTTATATATCAAATACTGATATCGTTTCCCTAAAGCATCATATCTTGAATGAAAATCATTGGATACTTTTTCTGAATTTATTATACTAATATCACTAGGCAAATTTGCATTTAATGCAAATTTAAATTTATCTGCAGGTATATTAGAATTAGTATTAAAATTAGCCACTTGGCCTTTAGCATGGACACCACTATCAGTTCTCCCAGATCCAATTAAATTTACTGTTTCACCAGTAACTAATTTGATCGCTGTTTCTATTTCTTCTTGAATACTATTACCATTTTTTTGTTTTTGCCAACCACAATAATTGCTCGCAAAATATTCAATGGTAAGTTTTATATTAGTCATAGTTCAACCTCTTATATATATCTTGTGGATATTATGAATCCAAAAAACACCGTCATCAGGCTAACAGCTAATACATCCTGTTTATTCAATGTTAATTCATTTAACCTTGTTCTGTTTTCGCCACCACGATAGCACCTTGCTTCCATAGCAATAGCTAATTCATCTGCCCTTCTAAAGGCATTTATAAATAATGGAACCAATAATGGTACTAAATTTTTTGCACGTCTTATTATATTTCCACTTTCAAAATCTGCGCCTCTTGCCATTTGAGCCTTCATGATTTTATCTGTTTCTTCTAATAGTGTAGGAATAAACCTTAAAGCTATAGTCATCATCATAGCTAATTCATGAGCAGGAATTCCAACCTTTTTAAGTGGTGATAAAAGCTTCTCTATACCATCTGTTAAAGATATCGGTGAAGTAGTAAGGGTTAAAAGAGATGTTCCTGTAATTAAAAATATCAATCTTAAGGCCATAAAGGTTGCTCGATAAAGTCCTTCCTTTGTTATATTCAGTGGCCCTAATGGAAATAATACTTCTCCTTTAGTCATAAATATATTTATTACAAAGGTAATAGTAATAATTAATATAAGCGGTTTTATTCCTTTTAATATATATTTAAAAGGTACCCCTGACAGCTTAATCGTAAAGAGTATAAAAGCTAAAATAAGTAAATAAGGGGAGAATGAAGTTATAAAGAATAATGATACTATAAACATCATTATTATAATAATTTTAATCCTGGGATCTAACTTATGAATTATTGTATCCCCAGGAAAATATTGACCTATTGTAATATCTTTAAGCATTTCCTTTTCTCCTTAAATAATTTATTAATTCTTCTTTTGCCTCTTCTACAGTTAGAACAACATCATTAATCGGATTGCCTTTCATTTTATATTTTTTCATGAATGATGTAATTTGAGGAATGCCTAAACCTAACTCTTCTAATTTTTCAGGTTGTTTAAAAACTTCTCTTGCTTCTCCTTTCATAGCTATTTTACCGTTATGCATTGCTACAATTTTATTCACTAATCTAGCAATATCTTCCATGCTATGAGAAACCAGTATAATAGTTATTCCTTCTTCCTTATAGAGCCTTTTTATTCCTCCTAATATATCATCCCTACCTCTTGGATCTAATCCTGCTGTAGGTTCATCTAAGACTAATACCTTTGGTTGCATAGCTAAAACTCCTGCTATAGCTACTCGTCTTTTCTGACCTCCACTTAACTCAAAAGGTGATCTATCTTTTAATTCTATAAAATTTAGTCCAACAGATTCCATAGCTTTTTTTACTCTCAATTCAACTTCATCATCATCTAACCCAAGATTTTTAGGTCCAAATGCTATATCTTTGTATATATTTTCTTCAAATAATTGATGTTCTGGATATTGAAATACAAGTCCCACTTTTTGCCTAACTTCCCGTAAATTACTATCCTCAGCACTTATATCTATCCCATCCACTATCACTCTACCAGAAGTAGGCTTTATAAGTCCATTTAAGTGCTGAACAAGTGTGGATTTACCGGAACCTGTATGCCCTATTAAACCTATAAAATCTCCCTCATCAATATCCAAATTAACATTATCTAAAGCTATCTTTTTAAATGGAGTGTTTGGATTATATATATAATTTAGATTTTCTAACTTTATAATCATAATGCATTCACCAATTCATCTACAGTTAATACATCACAAGGTACATTAAATCCTTCTTTCTTTAATTCATAGGCTAGTTCAGTTACTTGAGGTACATCTAACCCTAGTCCTTTTATCCTATCCACTTGACAAAATACCTGTTTAGGTGTCCCCTCCATCATGATTTTACCTTTCTCCATAACTAGTATCCTATCTGCTGCTACGGCTTCATCCATATAATGGGTTATGTGTATAATGGTTTTTTTCTCTTCTTTATTCAATTTCTTGAGGGTATTCATTATCTCAGTTCTTCCAATTGGGTCCAACATAGCGGTGGGCTCATCCAGTATTATACATTCTGGATTCATAGCCAAAATTCCAGCAATTGCCACCCTCTGTTTTTGGCCACCTGAGAGTAAGTGTGGTGCATGATTTTTATATTCTGTCATTTCTACTATTCTTAGGGCTTCATCTACTCTTTTTCTTATATCTACAGGTGGAATTCCAAGGTTTTCCGGTCCAAATGCTACATCCTCTTCTACAATAGTCGCTACTATTTGATTGTCTGGATTTTGAAAAACTATACCAGCAGTTTCTCTTATATTCCATATATTATCTTCATCCTTTGTATTCATACCATTTACAAATACATTACCCTTAGTTGGTGTTAGTAATCCATTCATAAGTCTTGCCAAAGTAGATTTCCCAGAACCGTTATGCCCAAGTATTACTAAATGTTCCCCTTTTTTTACAGATATATTAACATTATCTACTGCTATTAAATGATTTTCTTCGCCTCTTATACCATATTCATAAGTTGTATTTTCAACTCTTATCATTTCTTCTAACATTTCAATCGCCTACTTTTAATTATTTCCACTATATAATATAACACAAGACTTTCCAATTAACAATGGACAAAGTACAAAGAGAACAGACAATTGACGATTAAAATGCTTCATTATCACTCAAATAAGCAGGTGCCAATTCTAATCAAATTTATCATATAATTGTACATTAGTGCTAACTATAATCTTATTAATCTTATTCAACTGTCAATTGTTAATTGGTAATTGATAAAAAGGGGACTAAGTAATTATTACAGGAGACCAAAGTCTCCTCATTTACTTAATCCCCCGCCTTTTATACTAACTCTAAAATAGACATTTCTGTTCCGTCCCCTCTACGTGGTCCTAGTTTCAATACTCTAGTATATCCACCATCTCTATCGGCATATTTTGGTGCTATCTCATCAAATAATTTCTTCACAACATCTTCATCATATATATATGCTAATACTTGTCTTCTAGCATGTAAATCTCCTCTTTTACCTAGAGTGATCATCTTATCTGCTATTTTTTTTGTTTCCTTAGCTCTGGTAACAGTAGTTTCTATCCTTCCATGTTTTAATAAACTAGTTACTTGATTTCTAAGCATTGATTTTCTATGATCTGTAGGGCGACCAAGTTTTCTTAATGCAGCCATATTATCCCTCCTTTATGCCTTGCTATTCATCTAATTTTTTCAAAGACAGTTCCAATTCAGTAAGTTTTTTCTGCACTTCATCAAGAGATTTTTTACCAAGATTTCTTACCTTCATCAAATCCTCTTCTGTTTTCTGAGTAAGCTCATCTACTGTGTTAATACCAGCTCTCTTTAAGCAATTATAACTTCTAACTGAAAGGTCTAATTCTTCCACTGTCATTTCTAATACTTTTTCTTTTTGATCTTCTTCTTTTTCTACCATAATTTCCACATCATCAACATGATCAGTTAATCCAATAAATAGATTCAAGTGCTCTGTAAGTATCTTTGCTCCCAAGGATGTAGCTTCATCAGGGGTCATAGTACCATCTGTCCAAACCTCAAGTATCAATTTATCATAATCTGTTATTTGTCCTACTCTTGTATTCTCCACTGAAAAATTAGCCTTCTCTACTGGGGTAAAAGAAGAGTCAATAGGTATTACTCCAATTGATTGCCCTTCTCTTTTATTTTTCTCAGCAACATTGTACCCTCTACCTTTTATCATTTCAAGTTCCATATATAACTTCCCACTCTCATTTACAGTAGCTATATAATGGTCTTTATTTATAATTTCCACATCTGGTCCAGTAATGATATCACCTGCTGTTACTACTTGTGGTCCTTCTATTTCCAGTCTTAACATAACAGGCTCGTCGGTGTACATCTTTGCAGCAATACCTTTAATATTTAATATCATTTCAGGAACATCTTCTAGTACTCCTGGTACTACAGAAAATTCATGTAATACACCTTGAATCTTTACAGCAGATACAGCAGCTCCAGGTAGTGATGATAATAATACTCGTCTTAAACTATTCCCTAAAGTAGTGCCATATCCTCTTTCAAGAGGTTCTACAACAAATTTCCCGTAATTATTATCTTCACTCACTTCAACTATCTCTATTCTTGGTTTTTCAATTTCTATCATTAATATTAAACCCTCCTTATTCTTAGTATTATCAAAGGACGAGGGCAACTGATTCTATTATAGGCATTATTATTTAGAATATAGCTCTACTATCATGTGTTCTTCTATTGGAATATCGATATCTTCTCTAGCTGGCTCAGCTACAATCCTACCCTTATATTCCTCAAGTTCAACCTCTAACCATCTCACAGCATTACCTTTATGATTTTCAACAAGTTCTTTAAACTTTGGACTATTCTTACTTTTATCTTTTACTTCAATAACATCTCCTACACTCAATATATAGGATGGAATATCAGCTTTATGTCCATTTACTTTAAAATGCCCATGCTTAACAAGTTGTCTTGCTTCAGGTCTTGAAGAAGCAAAACCCATTCTATATACTACGTTATCCAATCTTAATTCCAATATCTTTAACAGATTCTCACCTGTGATACCTTGCATTCTATCTGCCATTGTAAAGTAGCTTCTCATTTGTGACTCTTGTATTCCATAAAATCTACGAACCTTTTGTTTTTCTCTTAGCTGTAATCCATATTCTGTATCTTTCTTTCTAGACTGCCCATGTTGTCCTGGAGCATAATTTCTCTTTGAAACTGGGCATTTGTCTATATAACATTTATCTCCCTTTAAATACAATTTTTGTCCTTCTCTACGGCATAATCTACATACCGGTCCAGTATATCTAGCCATATCTATCACACCTCCTATATTAAACTCTTCTACGTTTTGGTGGTCTACAACCATTATGTGGAATTGGGGTAACATCCTTAATTAAATTCACTTCTAAACCTGTTGCTTGAAGAGATCTTATAGCTGCCTCTCTTCCTGAACCAGGCCCTTTTACGTATACTTCAACACTTTTCAATCCATGTTCCATAGCTTTATTTGCAGCCTCTTCTGCTGCTTGCTGTGCTGCGAAAGGAGTTGATTTTCTTGATCCCCTAAATCCTAGTTGCCCAGCACTAGCCCATGATATAACATTACCTTGCATATCAGTCAATGTTACCATGGTATTATTAAAAGTTGATGATATATGCGCTTGACCTCTCTCTATATTCTTACGTTCTCTCTTTCTAACACGAGTACTCTTACCTTTTCTTGTTGCCACTTATCTTCCCTCCTTCATATACCTTTTATCTTTTTTTGCCGGCAATCTTCTTTGGACCTTTTCTCGTTCTTGCATTTGTTTTAGTTTTTTGTCCTCTAACTGGAAGTCCTCTTCTATGTCTAATACCTCTATAACAGTTAATTTCTTTTAATCTCTTTATATTTAATGCTACCTCTCTTCTTAGATCTCCTTCTACATTATAATTATCTAAAACATTTCTTATAGTATTAACTTCTGTTTCTGTTAAATCCTTCACCCTTGTATTAGGGTTTACATTAGCTTTTTTTAATATTTCGTTTGCTCTAGATCTTCCTATCCCGTAAATATAAGTTAGTCCAATTTCTACTCTTTTATCTCGTGGTAAGTCAACGCCTGCAATTCTAGCCATTACTATTTACACCTCCTAATGATATCAATCAATAAAATTATGAGCAAATTATCATATAATCGTTCAATAACTTATTAAAACTTTATCTAACCTTGTTTTTGTTTGTGTTTTGGATTTTCGCAGATTACCATTACTTTCCCTTTTCGCTTAATAATCTTGCACTTTTCACACATTTTTTTAACTGATGGTCTTACTTTCACTTAAATCCCTCCTCGCTACTTTTTTCGCCAGGTTATTCTACCCCTAGTCAAATCATAGGGTGACAATTCAACTGTTACTTTATCTCCAGGAAGTATTCTTATATAATGCATTCTTAACTTTCCAGAAATATGAGCTAATATTTCATGACCATTCTCTAATTCTACTTTAAAGATAGCATTTGGCAAAGCATCTACTACCGTACCTTCTACTTCAATAACATCTTTCTTAGACATGTAACTATCGAACCTCCTATTTAAACAATTTTAAGACTCTTATTGAAAGGTTCTACTAATTTTCTAATATAAGCATTATTAAACTTTATATTATTATTTAATCTATATTCTAATTCCGATAATACTGTATTATAAACTATTAAATGTTTAACCTTTTTTTTCTTAGGATTATCCAATTTTCTTATATTTCCATCTACAATTAATACATTTTTATCATCAACAACGCTTAATACCAAGAAAATATTCCCTTTATCTCTACCAGCTTTTGACCTAACCACCTGTCCAATGGCTATGTCATTAGTTGAATCCATAGAGTTCACCTCTTCATATAGTTATAAGCTACTATATTAATAAATTGAAAATTTATCCTATATCTCTAAGATTCACCTTCTAAAGATTTCACTATCACATTAAAAAGCTCTTCTATCGATTTAGTACCATCTACATTTAATAATAACCCTTTTTCAGCATAATAATCAATTAAAGGTTTAGTTTGTTTATGGTAAACCTCAATTCTTTTTTCTACAGTGTCTACTTTATCATCATCTCGTTGATATAATTCTTCACCACAGGTATCACATATACCTTCTTTCTTTGAAGGATTAAATTTAATATGATAAGTAGCACCACAATTTTTGCAAATTCTCCTGCCTATTGCTCTTTCTATTAAAATATCTTTTTCTACTTCTATATTCACTACTTTATCTAATTTTAAAGACATTTTATCCAATTCCTCATCTAGTGCTTCTGCTTGATCCACTGTTCGTGGGAATCCATCTAATAGAAATCCATCTTTACAATCATCTTTTATTAATCTATCCTTAACTATGGATACTACTAGCTCATCAGGAACTAGTAGACCTTTATCCATATATGTTTTTGCTTTTTTCCCTAATTCTGTATTCATCTTTATATTGTACCTAAATATATCTCCTGTTGATATATGCGGTATATTATATTTTTTAACTATAGCTGATGCTTGAGTTCCTTTGCCTGCACCAGGAGGTCCAAGTAATACTAATCTCAACAAAATCATCTCCTACAGTCTATTTCAAGAATCCCTTGTAATTTCTCATTAACATCTGTGATTCAATTTGTTTTATAGTTTCAAGGGCAACTCCTACTACAATTATTATAGCTGTTCCACCAAAATCAATATTTAAGTTAAATACACGAGATAATATGATTGGCAATGATGCTATTAACGCTAAAGAAATACCACCTACAAAGGTAATTCTTGATATTACTTTGTTTAGATAATCTGATGTTGGTCTCCCAGGCCTAATTCCTGGAATAAACCCACCATATTGTTGTAAATTCTTTGAATATTCCACTGTGTTAAATTGTATAGCTGTATAGAAATATGTGAAAAATATAATTAAAACAGTATTAATTATAGAGTAAATCCATACTCCTACATTGCCTTGTACGGTCAAGTACTTAGTTATCCACTCTGCCGTTCCACCGGTAAAGAAAAGTGATATCATTTGTGGAAACGATAATAACGAAGTAGAAAATATTACAGGAATAACTCCTGCCATTAAAACTTTTAAAGGTATATGTGAACTCTGTCCACCATACATCTTCCTACCAACAACTCTTTTAGCATATTGAACAGGTATTTTTCTCTGACCTTCTTGTAGTGCAACAACTATTGCAATTATTATTACAGCTACTATTGCAAATATAATTAATTTAATTATACTTATGGCTCCAACACTTATTAATTGAATAAATCTTGCAATTGTTGATGGAAGCCCTGATACAATACCAATAAATATTATTAGTGAAGTGCCATTCCCAACACCTCTTTCAGTAATTAAATCTCCAAGCCATACTAAGAAACTTGTACCAGCTACTAATGATATAATTACTATGGCAGTTTGTAAAGTTCCTTGTGCAATCAAAGCGTTATTGAAAAATCCCATGGTTATACCAATTGCTTGAACTGCTGCTAATATTACTGATCCATATCTTGTATATTTATTTATTTTTTTCTTACCTTCTTCTCCTTCTTTTGCTATTTCTTCTAATCTTGGAATAGCAATTGTAAGGAGTTGCATTATTATGGATGCAGTAATATATGGATATATATTCAAAGCAAATATACTAAAATTACTAATGGTACCGCCGGCCATCATATCAAGAAACTGTAATGCACTACCTTGACCTACTTCAAATATCTGACTAACAACTTCTTTATCTATATATGGTACTGGAATATTGGAACCTAATCTGATTACCAATAACATTAATAACGTGAAGATGATTTTCTTTCTAATATCTGGTATCTTCCAGGCATTTCTCAAGGTTTCAATCATCTATATCACCTCTACCTTTCCCCCTGCAGCCTCTATCTTTTCAGTAGCTGTCTTACTAAATTTATGGGCTTTAACAGTAAGTTTTTTATTTAAATTTCCATTACCCAAAATCTTAATACCATCTACATCTTTTCTACTATTGATTATTCCTTCTTTGATTAACAATTCTGGAGTGATTACAGTATCGTCATCAAATCTATTTAAATCATCAATATTTAGGATAATATATTTCTTAGCAAAGATATTAG
Source organism: Schnuerera sp. xch1 (assembly GCF_019931165.1). GTDB lineage: Bacteria > Bacillota > Clostridia > Tissierellales > Tepidimicrobiaceae > JAIOUP01. The sequence continues at coordinate 59,903 of NZ_JAIOUP010000010.1, read as the reverse complement.
TAAATCCACGTTTAGGCATTCTCCTGAATAAAGGCATTTGGCCTCCTTCAAAACCTGGTCTTACTCCTCCACCAGATCTCGATTTTTGTCCGTCCTGACCTCTTCCAGAAGTTTTTCCAACACCTGAACCATTACCTCTACCAACTCTTTTACGTTTTTTTGTCTTACTTCCTTCTTTTGGCCTTAATTCGTTCAGTTTCATTGGTACACCTCCTCTAAGAATTATTCTATTACTTCAACCATGTAGTCTACTTGATCTATCATACCTCTAATTTGAGGAGTATCTTCTTTTTCTACTACCTGGCCAACTTTTCTTAAACCTAAAGCCTTTATAGTTTTTCTATGATTTTCTGGTTTCCCAATTATGGATCTAACCAATTTAATGTTTATCTTAGCCACTATACTCCCCTCCTAACCTAATATTTCATCTACAGTTTTTCCTCTTAACTTAGCAACATCCTCAGCCTTCTTTAAGTTAACTAGAGCTTCAAAGGTTGCATTAACAACATTTCTAGGATTATTTGAACCTAGAGATTTAGTTCTTATGTCTCTGATACCAGCTAACTCACAGACAGCACGTACTGGTCCACCAGCAATAACTCCGGTACCTTCTTTAGATGGCTTTAATAAAACTCTTCCTGCTCCAAATTCTCCAACTATTTCATGAGGTATAGTAGTTTCTATCATAGGTACTTCAATAATATGTTTTTTAGCATCTTGAATAGCTTTTCTAATAGCCTCAGGTACTTCAAGAGCCTTGGACATACCTACGCCTACATGACCATTTTCATCTCCTACTACTACAAGAGCACTAAATCTAAAGTTTCTACCACCTTTTACAACTTTAGTTACACGATTTATATTAACAACTCTTTCTTTCAAATCTAATTCATTAGGATTTATATATGAACGCTCCATTCATTTCCCTCCTTTTCTTAAAATTTCAGTCCAGCTTCACGAGCTCCTTCAGCAAGTTCTTTTATCTTTCCATGATAAAGATATCCAGCTCTATCAAACACCACTTCATTTATGCCTTTATCAATAGCTCTTTTGCCAACTAATTCACCTACAAGTCTAGCTGCTTCTTTATTCCCTGTTGAAGATAGCTTTTCTACTAATGCCTTATCCAAAGTTGAAGCTGAAACTAGAGTATGACCGTTTATATCGTTTATAATTTGAGCATATATATGACTATTGCTTCTATATACATTTAATCTTGGTCTTTCAGGAGTTCCATAAACTTTCTGTCTAACTCTTTTATGCCTGTTTTTTCTCACTTCATTTCTCTTAAATCTTTTTAGCAATCTCCTTCACTCCCTTCTACTTACCAGCCTTACCAACCTTACGTTTTACAATTTCATTAGAATATCTAATTCCTTTTCCTTTATAAGGTTCTGGCTTTCTTAAATCTCTAATTTTAGCTGCATAATTACCTACTAACTGTTTATCTATACCTTTAACTACAATTTGATTAGCTGAAGGCACTTCTATTTTAATTCCTTCTGGTTCTTCCAACTCAATAGGATGAGAATAACCTAAGTTTAATACTAATTTCTTACCTTGTTTTTGAGCTCTATATCCAGTTCCTTGGATTTCTAATGATTTTGAATATCCATTAGTTACACCTTCAACCATATTAGAAATAAGAGTTCTTGTTAATCCATGCAAAGATTTAAATCTCTTTGTATCATTTGGACGATTAACAACTACTTTATTATCCTCTATCTTGATCTCCATGCCTGAATTTAATTGTTGTGAAAGTAGTCCGTTTGGTCCTTTAATTTCTATAAAGTTCTTATCATCTATTTTTACTTCAACTCCACTTGGAATCTCTATTGGTTTAAATCCTATCCTTGACATAAGTGCACCTCCTGTTCCTGTAGATTAAGTGTTTGTTATTACCATACATAACAAACAACTTCTCCACCTACTCCTTCTTTTTTTGCTTTTTTATCGGTCATAATACCCTTTGATGTTGAAAGAATCGCTATTCCAAGTCCACCTAATACTCTTGGAATTTCGTCACTTTTAACATAAACCCTCAATCCTGGTTTTGATATTCTTTTAATTCCACTTATTACTTTTTCTCCATATTTACCATATTTAAATTCTATTCTAATAATCCCTTGTTTTCCATCCTCTATTATATCAAATCCTTTTATAAAGCCTTCATCTAATAAAATTTGGGCTATCTCTTTCTTCATATTTGAGGCAGGAACATCAACAGATTCATGTTTTACATTATTCCCGTTTCTTATTCTCGTTAACATATCTGCAATTGGGTCAGTCATCATAATTAGCTACCTCCTTTCAAGACATTAAATACTACCAACTCGCTTTTCTAACTCCAGGGATTTGACCTTTATATGCCAATTCTCTAAAACAAATACGACATATTCCGTATTTTCTTAAATAACCATGAGGTCTTCCACATATTTTGCATCTATTGTACTCTCTAGTACTAAATTTCGCTTTCCTTTTCTGTTTAGCGATCATTGACTTCTTTGCCAAAATATCCTTCCTCCTTTTCTATTTTTTAAATGGCATACCCATTAATTCTAAAAATGCTTTCGCTTCTTCATCTGTATTAGCAGTTGTAACTATTGATATATCTAGTCCTCTCACGCTTTCCACCATATCATATTCTATTTCTGGGAAAATCAATTGTTCCTTTATTCCCAATGCATAATTGCCTCTACCGTCAAATGATGAACCACTTATTCCTCTAAAATCCCTAACTCTTGGTAATGAAATGTTTGCTAATTTATCTAAAAAGTCATACATCTTTTTTCCTCTTAAGGTTACCTTAGTACCCACATTCATACCTTTACGAATCTTAAAGTTAGAAATTGATTTTTTTGCTTTTGTTACTACTGGTTTTTGACCTGTGATAAGTTCCAATTCTTTAACCGCATTCTCTAAAGCCTTTGGATTGTCTTTAGCTTCTCCAACCCCCATGTTTATTATAATCTTTTCAAGTTTTGGAACCTCCATAACACTTTTATATTTAAACATCTCCATTAGAGCTGGTATAACTTCATTTTTATATTTTTCTTTCAATCTGGAAGTCATTCCTATTACCTCCTTTCAATAGTACATTATTAATCCAATACTTCTCCACATTTTTTACATATTCTAACCTTCGAACCATTATCTAGAAATTTATGTCCTACTCTAACTCCTGTTTTATCTTTACTGCAATAGTACATAACCTTTGATGCATTCATTGGCCCTTCTTTAGTAATTCTTCCTCCTTGTTGATTAGCTCCTTGTGCCTTGACATGCTTAGTAGTCATATTTAATCCTTCAACGATTACTTTATTTTCTTTAGGTAATACTTTTAGAACCTTACCTTTTTTGCCTTTGTCTTTTCCAGAAATAACCACCACGGTATCTCCATTCTTAACATGCATACTATACACCTCCTCTTATAATACTTCCGGTGCTAAGGATATTATTTTCATGTAATTTCCTCTTCTTAATTCTCTTGTTACTGGGCCAAATATACGCGTTCCAGCTGGATTATTATCATCTTTTATAATAACTGCTGCATTATCGTCAAATTTAATATAAGATCCGTCATTTCTTCTTACACCGTGCTTAGTCCTTACGACTACAGCTTTAACTACTTCTCCTTTTTTAACAACTCCTCCAGGTGTTGCACTTTTAACAGAGCAAACTACAACGTCTCCTATTTTGGCATACTTCTTATTAGTTCCTCCTAATACTCTAATAACTTGCAACTCTTTTGCACCTGAATTATCAGCAACTTTCATTCTGCTTTCTACTTGAATCATTGGATACCCTCCTTTCCAGGTATAAGGACTATTTTGCTTTTTCTATAATATTTACAAGTCTCCAACATTTATCTTTACTTAATGGTCTAGTTTCCATTATTTTCACTACGTCTCCAACTTTGCACTCATTGTTTTCATCGTGAGCTTTAAATTTTGTAGTCTTCTTAATTTGTTTTTTATATAAAGGGTGTGTTACGAATGTTTCAACAGCAACTACTATTGTCTTATCCATTTTATCGCTTACAACTTCACCTGTTCTTACTTTACGGTTTCCTCTTTCCATATGAGGTTAGACCTCCTTTCTTATACCTAATTCTCGTTCCCTGATTATAGTTTTAATTCGAGCAATATTTTTTCTTACCGTTTTTATTCTCATAGGGTTATCTAATTGACCTGTAGCCAATTGAAAACGCAAGTTAAATAATTCATTTTTAAAATCTAACAATTTTGTATTTAACTCTTGATCTGTCATTTGGCGAATTTCCTTAGCCTTCATTAGCTTCACCACCCTTTTCTCCACTATCCTCACGAGTTACAAATTTAGTCTTTATAGGCAATTTGTGTGCTGCCAACCTCATGGCTTCTCTTGCTACTTCTTCAGATACTCCTCCCATTTCAAATAGGATCCTTCCAGGTTTAACCACTGCTACCCAATACTCAGGAGCTCCTTTACCTGAACCCATTCTAGTTTCAGCAGGTTTTTCAGTGACTGGTTTATCAGGAAATACTTTTATCCAGATATTTCCTCCCCTTTTGATGGATCTTGTCATGGCACGTCTAGCTGCTTCTATTTGATTAGAAGTTATCCATACTGGTTCAAGAGCTTGTAGTCCATATTCACCATAAGTAAGCTTATTCCCTCTGGTTGCATTTCCTTTCATTCTTCCTCTATGAACTCTACGATATTTTACTCTTTTAGGCATTAACATTTTACCTTCCTCCTTCCTACAGCTACTTATAATCTATTTTCTTTTATTCTTTTCTCGATTTTTTTCTTCTTCATCTACTTTTTTAGTAGGAAGAACTTCTCCTTTATATATCCAAACCTTTACTCCCAATTTTCCATAGGTAGTATCTGCTTCAGTAAATCCATAATCTATATCAGCTCTTAAAGTTTGAAGAGGTATTGTTCCTTCACTATAGCCTTCAGTCCTTGCCATATCAGCTCCACCAAGTCTACCAGATATAGATGTCTTTATTCCTTTAGCACCTGATCTCATAGTTCTTTGGATCGCTTGTTTCATAGCTCTCCTGAATGAAACTCTTCTCTCAAGTTGAGATGCAATATTTTCTGCCACTAACTGAGCATCTAGTTCTAGTACTTTTACTTCCTCTACGTTTATGATTACATTTTTACCTGTAAGCTTTTCAATTTCTTTTCTTAATATTTCGACACCAGAACCACCTTTACCTATTACCATGCCAGGTTTAGCTGTATATACGGACAACTTAATTCTATTAGCAGCTCTCTCTACCTCTATTTTAGAAATTCCAGCTATATATAGCTTTTTCTTAATATATTTACGAATTTCATGATCTTCAATTAAGAGTTCGTTGAAGTTCTTCTTATCGGCATACCATTTTGAATCCCAATCTTTTATTACCCCAACTCTTAATCCATGTGGGTTTACCTTTTGACCCATTTTATCCCTCCTTTTCTACTCTTTTTCGTCTACTACTACTCCTATATGGCTAGTTCTTTTTATTAAAGGATAAGCCATTCCTTTTGCTTTTGGTCTCCATCTTTTGAGCTGAGGACCATCGTTAGCATAGGCTTCTTTAATATATAAATTGTCTCTATCCATATTAAAATTGTTTTCCGCATTTGCAATAGCTGAATTCAAAACTTTTTCAAGTTCTTTTGCACCTTTCTTCGGTGTAAATCTTAGAATTGATAGGGCTTCATCTACTTGTTTGCCTCTAATCTCATTGCATATATAATTTACCTTTAGAGGTGAAATTCTTATATATTTAGCTATAGCTCTGGCTTCCATGCTAATTCCCTCCTTTATCCTCTATTTCAATGCTATTCTATTTTAACGCTGTTGACTTTTCAGTCTTACTACCATGGCCTCTAAACGTTCTAGTAGGCACAAATTCGCCAAGTTTATGTCCTACCATATCCTCAGTAATATATATTGGTACATGTTTTCTACCATCATGTACTGCTATAGTATGACCGATCATTTGGGGAAATACAGTGGAACGACGTGACCAAGTCTTAATAACTTTTTTATTGTTATTTTTATTTAATTCTTCTATCTTCTTAAGAAGATGTTCATCACAAAAAGGACCCTTCTTCAAAGATCTACCCATTACTATTCCTCCTTTCAGATAACGACATAAACTATTTTTTCCTTCTTCTTACAATATATTTGTCAGATTTTTTATTCTTAGATCTAGTTTTATATCCTATAGTTGGTTTACCCCATGGAGTTACTGGAGATGGCATACCTATAGGTGCTCTTCCTTCTCCACCGCCATGTGGATGATCTACTGGATTCATTACACTTCCTCTAACTGAAGGTCTTCTACCTTTATGTCTGTTTTTCCCAGCTTTACCTAGTGTTAAGTTCTCATGATCAACATTTCCTACTTGACCAATTGTTGCACGACAATCTAATAATACAAGCCTAAATTCTCCTGATGGCAATCTAAGTTGTGCATATCTTCCTTCTTTAGCCATCAATTGAGCTTCAGAACCAGCAGACCTAGCTAATTGTCCTCCCTTGCCTGGTGTAAGTTCAATATTATGAACAGTAGTACCTACAGGTATATTTCTAAGAGGTAAGGTATTACCTATTTTTATATCAGCATCTACTCCTGATTCTATTATATCTCCAACTTTTAATTTATTTGGAGCAAGTATATATCTCTTTTCACCATCAGCATAGTTAATAAGTGCAATGTTTGCAGTTCTATTTGGATCATATTCTATTGCTGCAACTTTCCCTGGTACTCCATCTTTATTCCTTCTAAAATCGATAATTCTATATTTTTTCTTTGCTCCGCCTCCTCTATAGCGTGCAGTTATCCTACCTTGTGAGTTTCTTCCGCCTGTCTTTTTCAAACTAACAACCAGTGATTTTTCAGGTTTTCTCTTAGTAATCTCTTCAAATGAGGAAACAGTCATTTGACGAATTGCTGGGGAAGTTGCTTTGTATTTTTTAATACCCATTAGTATTCCCTCCTTTTTATAAAAACTTTACTACATTCCTTCAAAGAATTCTATTTCCTTAGAATCTTCGGTTAAAGTAACTATTGCTTTTTTCCAATTTGGTCTCCTTCCGGTGTGTACTCCCATTCTCTTTTTCTTTCCTAGCATATTCATGGTATTTACCTTTTTAACTTTAACATCAAATATCTTCTCTATGGCTTTTTTTATTTCTGATTTGTTTGCTCTTCTATCAACCTTAAAAGTATATTTGCCTTCAGCCATAGAATCCATACTTGCCTCTGTAATTATAGGTTTAATGATGATATCGTGTGGAATACGCATTATGCATACACCTCCTCCACTTTCTTTACTGCATCTTTAGTTATGATAAAAGAATCAGATTTTAATATATCATAGACATTTAACGTATTAACCAATGCAGTTTGTACATTAGGAATATTTCTCGCAGATTTGACTATGTTTATATCCTTTTTATCCATTACAATAATAACTTTTTTACCAGCATTAACATTAGCTAATATCTTTGCCATCTCTTTAGTTTTAGGTTCTTCTAAACTTAACTGATCTAATACAATTATTTCATTATCTAAAACTTTTGAACTTAATGCTGATTTCATTGCAAGTCTTTTAACTTTCTTAGGTACTTTAAAACTATAATCTCTTGGCTTTGGTGCAAAGACAACTCCGCCACCAGTCCATTGTGGTGATCTTATGCTACCTTGGCGAGCTCTACCAGTACCTTTCTGTCTCCATGGTTTTCTTCCTCCACCTCTTACATCAGCCCTTGTCTTAGCTGACTGGGTTCCTTGCCTTTTGTTAGCAAGTTGACTCTTTACTACTTGATGAAGTGCATCATGATTTACATCTATGCCAAATATATTTTCATTTAATTCTATTTCTTCTACTTGTTCACCTAACATATTATGAACATTCACCTTAGGCATGCTACATCCTCCTTTCCTAACACTACGCTACTATTTATTTAGAACAGATTTTCTAATTGTTATTAATCCGCCCTTTGGCCCTGGAATAGCACCTTTTATTAATAATAGATTTCTATCTGCATCTACTCTTACAACTTCAAGATTTTGAACTGTTACTCTCTCATTGCCCATTCTTCCAGGCCCTTTTCTTCCTTTAAATACCCTACCTGGATATGCAGCCGCAGATCTTGCTCCCCCTCCTCTATGGTATTTTGAACCATGCGTTTCAGGTCCTCTGCCATAATTATGTCTTTTAATAGTTCCTTGAGTTCCTTTTCCCTTAGATGTTCCTACAACATCTATTTTGTCTCCTTCTTCAAATATATCAACTTTAATCTCTTGACCTATTTCAAAATCATCTATATTATCTATTTTAAACTCTTTAGTATATTTTTTATATTCTACTTCCGCTTTGTCAAAGTGGCCTTTCATAGGTTTATTAACCCTATCTTCTTTCACTTCTCCAAAGCCTACTTGAATTGCGTTATAACCGTCTTTTTCTTCAGTTTTCTTTTGAATCACTTTTAGCGGTCCTGCTTCTATTACTGTAACTGGAATAAATATTCCATCTTCGTCAAAAATTTGAGTCATTCCTACTTTTCTACCTAATATATTTTTCATACTACACCTCCTATTTTCCTACAGCGGATTACTCTTGTTGGTAATCATCCTAAGAAATTATAGCTTAATCTCAATATCAACTCCAGCTGGTAAATTTAACTTCATTAATGAATCTACCGTTTTTTGATTTGGATTAAGAATATCTATCAATCTCTTGTGTGTTCTCTGTTCAAATTGTTCTCTTGAATCCTTATACTTATGAACTGCTCGTAAAATTGTAATAACTTCTTTCTCTGTTGGTAGTGGCACTGGCCCCGATACATTGGCACCTGTTCTCTTAGCAGTCTCCACTATCTTCTGAGCTGAATTGTCTAACAATTCATGATCATAAGCTTTTAATCTAATTCTTATTTTTTGTTTACTACTGTTTGCCATTTAATTCCCTCCTTCTATCGCATGTTAGCATTTTTACATGCGACATAGAATTGCCAATACACACTTCCAGGTGTGTTGCGCATAGGGCAATTCCAGTCGCCCGATTTTAAACCGGACATTCTCAACAAAAATTCCCCTAACATTCAATTATATAAACAATCACAATGATTTCCAAAATATACTTAAAGAATTGAATGTCAAGCAACCTTTTGTATCATCGCAATGTCTAAAATAAAACACTAATATAGTTTATAGTAAATTAGACAAAAACTCAAGTGTTTTTTTAATATAAATTAATTTTTTTATTATTTTTTTACTTGCTTCTTATACTAAATAAAATATCAAAAGAAGGGGCGTTGTATCCCCCTCTTAAATATCAATTTTAATTATTCAATAACCTTAGTAACAACTCCAGAACCTACAGTTCTTCCACCTTCACGTATTGAAAATCTTAATCCTTCTTCTATCGCTATTGGTGTTATTAATTCAATAGTAAACTTTGCATTGTCTCCTGGCATTACCATTTCTACTCCTTCATCTAATTCTATGTTTCCTGTTACGTCTGTTGTTCTGAAGTAGAATTGTGGTCTGTATCCATTAAAGAATGGAGTATGTCTTCCTCCTTCTTCTTTTTTCAATACATATACTTCTGATTCGAATTTTGTATGTGGTGTTATTGTTCCTGGTTTTGCTAATACTTGACCTCTTTCTATGTCTGTTCTTTGTACCCCTCTTAATAATGCTCCTATGTTGTCTCCTGCTTGTGCTTCGTCTAATGTCTTTCTGAACATTTCTACTCCTGTTACTACTACTGTTCTGGATTCATTTGTTAATCCTACTATTTCTACATTATCTCCTGTTTTTACTACTCCTCTTTCTACTCTTCCTGTTGCTACTGTTCCTCTTCCTGTTATACTGAATACATCTTCTATTGGCATTAGGAATGGTTTGTCTGTATCCCTTTCTGGAGCTGGAATTGTTTCATCTACTGCTTTCATCAATTCTAATATCTTGTCTCCCCATTCACTGCTTGGATCTTCTAGTGCTTTTAATGCTGAACCTATTATTATTGGTGTATTGTCCCCATCAAATTCATATTCTGATAACAATTCTCTTACTTCCATTTCTACTAATTCAATTAATTCTTCGTCATCTACCATGTCTGCTTTGTTTAAGAATACTATTATGTTTGGTACCCCTACGTTTCTTGATAGTAGAATATGTTCTCTTGTTTGTGGCATTGGTCCATCTGCTGCTGATACTACTAATATCGCCCCATCCATTTGTGCTGCTCCTGTAATCATGTTCTTTACATAGTCAGCGTGGCCTGGACAGTCTACGTGTGCATAGTGACGATTTTCTGTTTCATATTCTACGTGAGCTGTAGATATTGTTATTCCTCTTTCTCTTTCCTCTGGTGCTTTATCTATGTTGTCAAATGCTACAGTTTCTCCTGTTCCTAATCTATCGTTTAGCACTCTTGTTATGGCTGCTGTTAATGTTGTCTTACCATGGTCTACGTGACCTATTGTCCCTATATTAATATGGGGTTTTGTTCTTTCATATTTTGCTTTTGACATCTTTTATTCCTCCTTAGCAAATATTATTATTTATGACCCAGTATTTTTTCTGCAATATTATTTGGTACTGGATTATAGTGATCAAATTGCATTGTATAAACTGCTCTACCTTGGGTGTTAGAACGAAGGTCTGTTGCATATCCAAACATTTCTCCTAATGGTACAAATGCTCTTACTACTTGAACACCATCTCTTGGATTCATTCCCTCAATTCTACCTCGTCTTGAATTAATGTCTCCTATTACATCACCCATGTATTCCTCTGGCACAATAACTTCTACCTTCATCATTGGCTCTAATAATTCTGGTTTTGCTCTTTGCATAGCTTCCTTGAAAGCCATAGAACCAGCTATCTTAAATGCCATTTCTGATGAGTCGACTTCATGATATGAACCATCGTAAAGTGTAACCTTTACATCTACTACTGGGTATCCACCAAGAATACCTGATTGCATAGCTTCCTGTATCCCAGCATCAACAGATGGTATATATTCTTTAGGTATAGCTCCTCCTACTATCTTGTTAATAAATTCATATCCCTTGCCAGATTCTTGTGGTTCAATCTTTATCTTAACATGGCCATATTGACCTCGGCCACCAGATTGTCTTACATATTTTGTATCAGTTTCTGCAGAGGTTGAAATAGATTCTTTATAAGCTACCTGAGGGCTACCTACTGTAGCTTCTACTTTAAATTCCCTAAGTAACCTGTCTACGATTATTTCAAGATGCAATTCTCCCATACCTGCAATTATAATTTGTCCTGTTTCATCATTTGTAAATGTTCTAAATGTAGGGTCCTCTTCAGCAAGTTTTGCTAAAGCTATGCTCATCTTTTCTTGGCTAGCTTTTGATTTTGGTTCAATAGCTACTTCTATTACAGGCTCAGGGAATTCCATAGTTTCTAATATTATTTGATTATTTTCATCACATAATGTATCTCCTGTGGAAGTATCCTTAAGCCCAACTGCTGCTGCAATATCTCCTGCATAAATTTCATCAACTTCTTGTCTTTTGTTAGCATGCATTAATAGGATTCTTCCTACTCTTTCTCTTTTACCTTTTATAGAATTATAAACATAAGATCCTGCTTTAAGTGTACCTGAATACACCCTAAAATATGCAAGTTTTCCAACATAAGGGTCAGTTACTATTTTAAATGCTAGTGCAGAAAATGGTTCATCATCGGATGAATGTCTCTCTAACGTTTCATCTGAAGAACCAACTGAAATACCTTTTATAGATGGTATATCAACTGGTGATGGTGAAAAATCTACTATCGCATCTAATAAAGGTTGAACTCCCTTATTCTTATAAGCAGTACCACATAATACTGGTACAATATCTACATTAATTGTAGCAGTTCTTATTGCATCTATAATCTCTTGAGGTTCTATTTCTTCTCCTTCAAGATATTTCATCATTACATCTTCATTATAATCAGCTATATTTTCCAATAGACTTTCCCTATACTCTTCTGCCAAATCTTTTAACTCCTCAGGGATATCAACTACTTCTATATCCTGGCCAAGATCATCATTATATACCCTAGCATTCATATTTATTAGGTCAATGATGCCTGTAAAGTTATCTTCTTTACCAATAGGTAATTGTATGGGGACAGGATTGGTTTTTAGTCTATCCTTCATCATATCTACGACTCTAAAGAAATCTGCTCCAACTATATCCATCTTGTTGACAAAAGCCATTCGAGGAATATGATACTTATCAGCTTGCCTCCAAACTGTTTCTGATTGAGGTTCTACCCCTCCTTTTGCGCAAAAAACTGCTACTGCGCCATCTAAAACTCTAAGAGATCTTTCAACTTCTACAGTGAAATCCACGTGCCCTGGCGTATCAATTATGTTAATCCTATGATCTCTCCAATGACATGTAGTGGCAGCAGATGTAATAGTAATTCCTCTTTCCTGTTCTTGTTCCATCCAATCCATTTGAGCAGCGCCTTCGTGTGTCTCTCCTATTTTATGAATCTTTCCAGTGTAAAACAATATTCTTTCTGTGGTAGTTGTTTTTCCTGCATCTATATGGGCCATTATTCCTATATTTCGTGTTTTTTCTAATGCAAATTCTCTAGGCACAATAATTCCTCCTTCCTGATTCTATGTCCCCTTTTACATATTTCATTATCTGTTATCAAAATGCTACCATCTATAATGCGCGAATGCTTTATTAGATTCCGCCATTCTATGAGTATCTTCTCTCTTTTTGACACTAGCACCTGTATTATTAGCTGCATCCATTATCTCTTTAGATAATCTTTCTTTCATAGTTTTCTCGCCTCTTGCTCTTGCATAACCAACAAGCCAACGAAGCCCTAAAGTTTCTCTTCTTTCTGGTCTTACCTCTACTGGCACTTGGTAAGTTGCTCCACCAATACGTCTTGCTTTAACTTCTAAAACCGGCATTATATTGTTCATAGCTTTATAAAAAACTTCAAGTGCATCTTCACCAGTTTTCTCTGCTACTAAGTCAAATGCACCATATACTATGTCTTGAGCGATTCCCTTCTTACCATCCAGCATAATGTTATTAATCAATTTAGTAACAACTTTATCGTTGTATATAGGATCTGGTGTTACTTCTCTTTTTGCTATATATCCTTTTCTAGGCACTTTACTTCCCTCCTTAACTATATATACAGTAAATTCATTGGTACTCGACAGCATAAGACTGCCGTTGTGCACATAAATGCATTTATATTAAATGGATTAATTCCATGGCATCATTGCACAATTATTTTTTAGGTTTTTTAGCTCCATATTTGGATCTACTTTGCATTCTATCTTCCACTCCAGCAGTATCCAATGTACCTCTAACTATATGATATCTAACTCCTGGAAGGTCCTTAACTCTTCCACCTCTTATAAGAACAACACTATGTTCTTGTAAATTATGGCCAATTCCAGGAATATACGCATTAACTTCTGCACCATTTGTAAGTCTAACTCTTGCTATTTTTCTTAAAGCTGAATTAGGCTTTTTAGGTGTAACAGTCCTAACAGCTGTACAAACTCCTCTTCTTTGTGGTGAGTTGACTGTAGTTGTCTCTTTTGTTAATGAATTATAGTTTACACCCAATGCTGGAGATTTAGATTTTTCTATGACTCTTTTTCTACCTTTCTTAATCAACTGATTAATTGTTGGCATATTTGCACCTCCTTCAAAAGTTATAATATAATATTATTTTAATATAGCAGCGCTAGCTGCATTAACATCTATGTTGCAACATTTACCTAGTTTTTCCATTGTGTCTATATATATTATTTCAACATTTTCCTTATTACAATTTTTAATTATTTCGCTTGTTATTTTTTCATCCGCATCTTTAGCTATATATACTTTTCTTACTTTTCCCTTAGCTAATGCTCTTTTTACTTGCTTTGTTCCAACTATCTTTTTACCAGAGTCAAACGTTGCCTGCATAAGTGTACTCCTCCTTTTAACATTTTAAAGATTATGTGGATGATATCATCCACATAATCTTTATGTTGTCAAAGAGCTAACTTCATTTTTACGCACTTATATATTTTACCATCACTTAATTTCAGTGTCAACATTATTTTCTTCTAATGTTTCAATTTCTTTATCAATTTCTACATCTTCTTTATCTTCATATACTACATCTATATTTTTATACCTTCTCATGCCTGTTCCAGCAGGAATCAATTTCCCAATTATTACATTCTCTTTGAGTCCTATTAGATGATCTTTTTTTCCTTTTATGGCTGCTTCAGTCAATACTCTAGTAGTCTCTTGGAATGAAGCTGCAGAAAGGAAAGATTCCGTGGATAATGAAGCCTTAGTTATACCGAGAAGAGCTCTCCTCCCTGTTGCAGGCTTCTGTCCATTTTGTTTGATCTTTTCATTTATTGCTTCAAATTCATAGATATTTACAAGACTTCCTGGTAATAAATCTGTATCACCTGCATCTTCAATTCTTACTTTGTTTAGCATCTGTCTTACTATTACTTCTATATGCTTATCATTTATATCTACACCTTGTAGCCTATACACTCTTTGAACTTCTTTTACAAGATATCTTTGTACTCCCTGTGCTCCATTGATCTTCAATATGTCATGAGGATTTACTGATCCTTCTGTTATTTCATCTCCCGCTTCAACAAAGTCTCCAGGTCTTACCTTTAATCTAGAACCATAAGGAATATTATATGATTTACTGTTCCCATCTTTGGATGTAATAGTGATCTCTCTCTTCTTCTTATTGTCATTTATGCTTACTTCTCCAGATATTTCGGTAATAATAGCAAGTCCTTTAGGTTTTCTAGCTTCAAATAGTTCTTCTACCCTTGGCAAACCTTGAGTAATATCATCACCAGCTACTCCTCCTGTATGGAATGTACGCATTGTAAGTTGAGTACCAGGCTCACCTATGGATTGAGCTGCAATAGTACCTACTGCCTCTCCTACATTGACTGGATCCCCTGTAGCTAAGTTCCTACCATAACAATGAGCACACACTCCATGACGAGTTTTACAACCTAAAACAGATCTAACCTTCACTTCCTTTATACCTAGCTCTTCTATTTTTTCAGCTGCCTCTTCCACAATCATAGTACCTTTTTTAACTAATATTTCTCCTGTTTCAGGATTTATTATATCTTCAGCTGAATATCTACCAGCTATTCTATCTTTAAGATCTTCTATTACCTCTTTGCCATTCATAAATGCCCTAGCTGCTAGATATTGATCAGTTCCACAGTCATCTTCTCTTACTATAACATCTTGACTAACATCTACTAATCTTCTAGTTAAATAACCAGAATCTGCTGTCCTCAAGGCTGTATCTGCCAATCCTTTTCTAGAACCGTGCGTTGATACGAAGAATTCTAATACATCTAATCCTTCTCTAAAGTTTGATGTTATAGGTATTTCTATAGTTTGCCCAGAAGCACTAGCCATTAAACCTCTCATCCCAGCTAATTGCCTGATTTGGTTTCTACTACCTCTAGCTCCAGAATGAGCCATTATAAATACATTATTCATAGAATCTAAGTTGTTCATCAATTCTTCAGTAATTTCCTCTGTTGTTCTATTCCATATTTCGATTACTTTTTCATATCTTTCCTCATTTGAAATCAATCCTCTTCTATAGGATTTCTCAAATTTATCTACTTCTTCTTCTGCTTTGCTAATTAACTCTTCTTTTTTGTCTGGTACAATTACATCTTCCATACTTATAGTTATAGCACCTTTTGTAGAATATTCATATCCTAATTCTTTAATATTATCCAACATCGCCGCCGTAACTGTATTTCCATGTTTTCTATAACATCTCTCTACAATAAGTCCTAAAGCTTTTTTATCAACTAGCATATCTATTTCTAAGGAATACTTATCAACTTCTCTATCTACAAACCCTAAATCCTGTGGTATATGTTCATTAAATATAAATCTTCCTACTGTACTTTCTACTAAAACTCCCCTATCATCTTTATCTAATTTTTTCCTTACTTTTACCTTAGAATGTACATCTATATCGTTATTATAATAAGCATGAATCATCTCATCATAATCTTTAAATATCTTATTTTCTGCTTTCCCATCAGGATAATCAACGGTTAAATAATAACTACCCAATACCATATCTTGAGTTGGTGTGGTAATTGGCTTCCCATCTTTTGGTGCAAGAATATTATTTACAGATAACATCAGAAGTCTTGCTTCAGCTTGTGCTTCAGTTGATAATGGTACGTGTACTGCCATCTGATCTCCATCAAAGTCAGCATTATATGCTGTACAAACAAGAGGATGCAATTTTATAGCTTTTCCTTCAACCAATACAGGTTCAAAAGCTTGAATTCCTAGTCTATGAAGGGTAGGTGCCCTATTCAATAATACAGGATGATCCTTTATTACTTCATCTAATACATCCCACACTGCTGGTTTCATTCTTTCTACCATACGTTTGGCAGATTTAATATTGTGAGCAGAGCCTTCTTCTACTAGTTTTTTCATTACAAAAGGCTTAAACAATTCTAAAGCCATTTTTTTTGGTAATCCACATTGGTAAAATTTCAATTCTGGACCAACCACTATAACAGAACGTCCAGAATAATCCACTCTCTTACCAAGCAAGTTCTGCCTAAATCTACCTTGCTTACCCTTCAACATATCTGATAGGGATTTAAGTGGTCTATTCCCTGGTCCTGTCACTGGTCTTCCTCTACGTCCATTGTCAATCAAAGCATCTACAGCCTCTTGAAGCATTCTTTTTTCATTTCTAACAATAATATCTGGTGCCCCTAAATCCAACAATCTCTTTAGTCTATTATTTCTATTAATTACTCTTCTATAAAGATCATTCAAATCTGAAGTAGCAAATCTACCACCATCTAATTGAACCATAGGCCTTAACTCTGGTGGTATAACTGGTATAACATCTAATATCATCCACTCAGGTCTATTGCCAGATTCTCTAAATGCTTCTACAACTTCAAGCCTTCTAATAATTCTTATTCTCTTTTGTCCTGAGGCTTCTTTTAACTGTAACCTTAAATCTGATGCTTCTTTATCTAAATCTATCTTGGAAAGCAGTTTTTTCATTGCTTCTGCTCCCATTCCAGCCTTGAAATTATTACCATGTTTTTCTAAAGCTTCTCTGTATTCTGCTTCTGATAATAGCTGTTTCTCATATAAAGGAGTATCTCCACCTTCAGTTACTATATATGATGCGAAATAAAGAACTTTTTCCAATGAACGAGGAGACATATCTAACATAAGTCCCATTCTACTTGGAATTCCTTTAAAATACCAAATATGAGATACTGGAGCCGCCAATTCTATATGTCCCATTCTTTCCCTTCTAACCTTGGATTTAGTTACTTCAACTCCACATCTATCACAAACTACTCCTTTATATCTTATTCTTTTATACTTCCCGCAATGGCATTCCCAATCCTTAGTAGGACCAAATATTTTCTCACAGAAAAGCCCTTCTTTTTCAGGCTTTAAAGTTCTATAATTTATAGTTTCTGGTTTTTTTACTTCTCCCTTTGACCATTGTCTTATTTTTTCAGGGGATGCAAGAGCAATTCTTATTGAATCAAAATTATTTAATTCAAACAAGGAGCTTTCTCTCCTTTCTATAATAAATTCTAATAAGTATACTTTAAACCTTAATTAGTATTATCATTTTCATCTTCAATGATGAATCTTCTATTTATCTCTTCTTCATATTCATCATCGTCACCTACATATCTACTTTCTGTTAAATCATCATCCATTAATTCTAAATCCGTACCATCATCTACAGATTCCTTAATTTCGATTTCATCGTCTTCACTCAATACCTTAACATCTAAAGCCAAACTCTGTAATTCCTTTATCAGTACCTTGAAAGATTCTGGAACACCAGGCTCTGGTATATTTTCTCCCTTTACAATTGCTTCATAAGTTTTAACCCTACCTACTACATCATCAGACTTTACAGTTAATATTTCCTGCAAAATATTAGAAGCACCATACGCCTCTAATGCCCAAACTTCCATTTCTCCAAATCTCTGGCCTCCAAACTGTGCTTTTCCTCCAAGAGGTTGTTGAGTTACAAGAGAATATGGTCCTGTAGATCTTGCATGAATCTTATCATCTACTAAATGATGTAGTTTTAACATATACATATACCCTACAGTTACAGGATTGTTGAAAAGCTCTCCATTTCTTCCATCCTTTAGTTGTATCTTCCCACTTCTAGGGTATCCTGCTTCTTCAAGGGCTTCTATTATATCATCATCACTTGCTCCATCAAATACTGGTGTTGCTACATGCCAACCCAATTTTTTAGCTGCCAATCCTAAATGCATTTCTAAAACCTGACCCAGATTCATCCTAGAAGGTACTCCTAGCGGATTTAAAACTACTTCTATCGGTGTTCCATCAGGTAAATATGGCATATCTTCTTCCGGAAGTATTCTAGATATAACACCTTTGTTTCCGTGACGTCCACACATCTTATCTCCAACATTTATCTTTCTCTTAGTTGCTACATATACTCTTACCATTTTATTTACTCCTGGAGACAACTCATCTCCTTCATCTCTTGAGAATATTTTTACATCTACAACAATTCCAGATTCACCATGTGGTACTCTCAAAGATGTATCTCTAACTTCTCTTGCTTTTTCTCCAAATATTGCTCTTAGCAAGCGTTCTTCAGCTGTTAACTCTGTTTCTCCTTTTGGAGTTACTTTCCCTACTAATATATCTCCAGAGTCTACTTCAGCTCCTATTCTTATTATTCCATTCTCATCCAAATCCTTGAGCATATCTTCTCCCACATTTGGAATATCTCTTGTAATCTCCTCAGAGCCAAGCTTTGTATCCCTTGCTTCTGATTCGTACTCCTCAATATGAATAGAGGTTAGAGTATCATTGATAACCAATTTTTCATTTATTAATATAGCATCTTCATAGTTATAGCCTTCCCAAGTCATAAATGCTACTAATAGGTTTTTCCCTAATGCAATTTCACCAAGTTCTGTACTAGGTCCATCTGCAATAACGTCTCCTTTTTCAACTCTTTCATCCTTTTCGACTATTGGTCTTTGATTTATTGTAGTACCATGATTAGAACGTTTGAATTTTAATAGTTTATATTTATCAACTTGACCGTCTTCATCTCGCCTTATTAATATTTCATTAGAACTAACTCTTATTACAGTACCTGAATTCTTTGCTATCACTACAACTCCTGAATCTTTTGCCGCCTTATATTCTATACCAGTACCAATAATCGGTGCCTCCGTGTCTATTAGTGGAACAGCTTGACGTTGCATATTAGCACCCATAAGTGCCCTATTAGCATCATCATTCTCCAAAAATGGAATCATAGATGTTCCTATAGATACAATTTGTTTAGGTGATACATCCATATAATCAACTTCGTCACTTGGATAAATGTCTACTTCTCCACCATTACCTCGAGCAATTACCCTTCTATTTACAAACCTATTTTCTTCATCTAATTTCTCATTGGATTGGGCAATAATAAATTCGTCTTCCACATCGGCAGTTAAATATTCAACTTCATTTAATACTACTCCTCTTTCCTTGTCTACTTTTCTATAAGGTGATTCTAAAAATCCGTATTCGTTTATTGTTGCATAGGAGGCTAAAGATGTTATAAGCCCTATGTTTGGTCCTTCTGGAGTCTCTATAGGACACATCCTTCCATAATGAGAATTGTGAACATCTCTTACCTCAAATGAAGCCCTATCTCTGCTTAATCCACCAGGTCCAAGAGCAGACATTCTTCTTTTATGAGTCAATTCAGCTAATGGATTGGTTTGATCCATAAACTGAGACAATTGACTACTACCAAAAAATTCTTTAATAGAAGCCGCTACTGGTCTTATATTGATTAATGCTTGAGGAGTTGCTACATCTATATCTTGGATTGTCATTCTTTCTCTAACAACCCTTTCCATTCTAGATAGTCCTATTCTAAATTGATTTTGTAAAAGTTCTCCTACGGAACGCAATCTCCTGTTGCCTAAATGATCAATGTCATCTGTCTTACCTATTCCATTAAATAAGTTGAATTCATAGTTAATGCTTGCAATTATATCTTCATGAATAATATGTTTAGGAGAAATTTCCTTTATTCTCTCTTTTATAGCCGCCTTTAACTCTTCAGGATCATCATAAGTATCAACAAGTTCCTTCATAATAGGATAATACACTTTCTCTTTTAAACCAAATTCTTCTAAAGTAAATGGCAAGTCAAATGCTTCCTTATTCACAAAATGATTTCCTATTACACAAATCACTTTACTATCATCTGTTAAAATGTTTACTCGATTTATCCCGCTATTTTCAATATCTATAGCTTTCTGTCTTGTAATTTTTTCGCCAGCTGTTACAAATAATTCTCCCGTTTCTAGATCTTTTATATCCTCCGCTGCTTTTTTACCTATAATTCTATTATATAATGCTAATTTTTTATTAAACTTATATCTTCCTACCTTTGCCAAGTCATATCTTCTTGGATCAAAGAATAAATTATTTAATAGAGATTTTGCGCTATCTACAGTTGGTGGTTCACCCGGTCTCAATCTCTTATATATCTCTATTAATGCTTCTTCGTCTGAACTAGTATTATCTTTCTCTAATGTATTTAGAATCTGTTCAGTTTCTCCTAATAATTCTACGATCTCCGCATCAGACTTATAGCCTAATGCTCTCAAAAGAGTACTAACTGTTATTTTTCTAGTTCTGTCAATTCTAACATATACTACATTATTAGAATCCGTTTCATATTCAAGCCAAGCTCCTCGATTAGGAATAACAGTTGAAGAATAAAGCTTCTTACCTACTTTATCAATTTCTTCAGCATAATATACTCCTGGAGATCTAACTAGCTGACTTACTACCACCCTTTCAGCGCCATTAATTATGAATGTTCCTTTTTCTGTCATCAAAGGGAAATCCCCCATAAATACTTCTTGTTCTTTTACCTCTCCTGTTTCTTTGTTTATAAGGCGCACTTTTACCTTTAAAGGTGCGGAAAAATTTGCATCCCTTTCTCTTGCCTCATCTTCATTGTATTTTACTTCATCATTGATATGATAATCTACGAACTCTAAAATTAAATTACCAGTATAATCTTGTATTGGAGAAATATCATTAAACACCTCTTTTAGCCCATCTTCCACAAACCACTTATACGAACTTTTTTGTACTTCAATTAAGTCTGGAAGATCTAATATTTCATCAATACGAGAATAACTCATCCTAACGCGTTTTCCATATTTTACAGGATGTACCATGCATAATTCACCCCTCATTAAACTAAAATAGCCAAAAGCAAATAATAACTTTTGGTAATGTAAACTAAAGTAAATATATTATAATATTGACATATCCGTAGTTTTTTATACAATAAGGTATATTTTCACGTTTAATAGCATCTATATATGTTACCATAGTGTATATGCCATGTCAAGAACTTTATCTTATTTTTTGATATCCTACCATATAATAAATAGAATGAATATTAAGAAAAGGTTCTCAGTTGTTATAATAATTAGTGAGGAGACCTTTTCTTAAAATTCTATTTTAATATAGTTCATTCATTTCTATAGATTAGATTATAAAAAAAAGCTTTCATAATGAAAGCTTTTTTTGCTATATTATTTAAGCTCTATAGTTGCTCCAACTTCTTCTAATTTAGTTTTTATTTCTTCAGCTTCGTCTTTAGAAACACCTTCTTTAACAGCTTTAGGTGCACCGTCAACTAATGCTTTAGCTTCTTTTAATCCTAATCCAGTTATTTCTCTAACAGCTTTTATAACCTTAATCTTTTCTCCGCCTACTTCCGCTAGCATAACATCAAATTCTGATTTTTCTTCTGCAGTAGCTTCTCCTCCACCTGCTGCTGGTGCTGCTGCTACTGCTGCTACTGGAGCAGATGCACTTACCCCAAATTCTTCTTCTAATTCCTTTACTAATTCTGATAATTCTAAAACAGTTAAATTTTTAACTTCTTCCATTAAATTTAATACTTTTTCACTTGCCATTATAATATCCCTCCATAATTTTCTGATTTTAATATTTATGCTTCTTGAGCTTCTTGTTTTTCTTTCACTGCATTTAATGCATATATAAGATTTCTAATAGTTCCTTGAAGAACATTAGCAAAACCTGAAATTGGTGCATTTAATCCACCAAGTGTTTGTGCAATAAGAACTTCTTTCGATGGTAAATTTGCTAAACGCTTGATCTCATCTATACCAACAATATTACCATCTACTATACCAGCTTTAATTTCAAAGTTTTCATGTTCCTTTGAAAATTCACTGGTAACCTTAGCTGGTTGTACTGAATCTTCATAACCAAAAGCAATTGCGTTTGGCCCTGATAGATACTGGTTAAATTCTTCATAACCTGCATCTTTAAAAGCAAATCTCATCATTGTGTTTTTATAAACTTTATAATCAACACCTGCTTCTCTATACTTTTGTCTTAATTCAGTAAGTTCTTCTACATTTAGTCCTCTATAGTCGACTAAAACAACACCTTGAGATTTTTCAACCTTATCTTTAATCTCTTGAACTATTTGCTTTTTTTGTTCTAAGACTTTTTCCTTCAATAATTTCACCTCCTAAAGGTAAACAAATAAAGGTCTCTCCGTAGACACGGAGAGACCTAATCTATAATTTCATAATTAGTTTTCGATCTCACCTCGGTAGGAATTTTAAACCAAATAAGGTCCCTACTGTCTACGGTAATTTATTTATTAATTAACGTTAAGATTATATCAGCAATCTTTATCTTAGTCAATAAATATTTTATTCTTTATTAGGCCCAAGCTTATCAACCAATTGTTGAGGATTTATCTTTATTCCGGGACCCATCGTGCTTGCTATTACAACATTTCTTAAATATTTTCCTTTTGCTGCAGCTGGTTTAGCCTTGATTATTTCTTCCATAATAGTTGAAAAGTTTTCTACCAATTTATCTGTTCCAAATGAAACTTTTCCTATTGGCACATTTATTATACTTGATTTATCAACTCTATATTCTACTTTACCAGCTTTGATTTCTTTTACAGCTTTTTCTATTTCAAATGTAACTGTTCCTGATTTTGGATTTGGCATTAATCCCTTCGGTCCTAATACTCTACCTAGTTTACCTACAACTCCCATCATATCAGGTGTAGCAACTACTACATCAAAGTCAATCCAACCTTCATTTTGAATTTTCCCAACAAATTCTTCTGCTCCAACAAAGTCTGCTCCAGCTTCTTCTGCTTCTTGTGCTTTTTCTCCCTTCGCAAACACTAAAACTTTTCTAGTCTTTCCTGTCCCATGAGGTAATACTACTGCACCTCTTACTTGTTGATCTGCATGTCTTGGATCTACTCCAAGTCTTATCGACAATTCTACTGTTTCATCAAAGTTAGCTTTCGCTGTTTTTTGAACTAACTCCATTGCTTCTCGTGGAGCATATAGATTAGTCTTATCAACTAACTCAATGCTTTCTTGATATTTTTTACCTCTTTTTTTCACTTCTATACCTCCTTGTGGTTTTAACGGAATGTCCTCCCACTAACTATAAATTTATTCTTCAACAACAACTCCCATGCTTCTAGCTGTTCCTGCTATCATTCTCATAGCAGCTTCTATACTGCTTGCATTTAAATCGGGCATCTTCACTTCAGCAATTTCTTTTACTTTATCCTTCGATATCGTGGATACTTTCGTCTTGTTTGGTTCACCAGAACCTGATTCAATCCCTACAGCTTTCTTTATCAATACTGAAACAGGTGGTGTTTTAGTAACGAAAGTAAATGATCTATCCTGATAAACTGTAAGAACTACTGGTATTATCATCCCAGCTTGATCTGCAGTCTTTGCATTGAACTCCTTAGTAAATTGCATAATATTTACTCCATGAGGTCCTAATGCAGTTCCTACAGGTGGCGCTGGTGTAGCCTTGCCAGCTGGTATTTGCAATTTTACTACAGCTATGACCTTTTTTGCCATATTAATTCCACCTCCTAAATTCCAATGTGGTTTAGCGGGATAATCCCTCCCACCTAAATATCTATCTAAAAAGCTTATTAGCTTTTATGAACACCGTTATAACTTTTCTACTTGATCAAAATCCAATTCTACTAATGTTTCTCTTCCAAACATAGATACATATACTTTAACTTTCTTTTTCTCAAAGTTAATGCTTTCAACTGTTCCCATAAAATTCTCAAATGGCCCAGTAATCACCTTTACAACATCATTTGGTTTTAAATCTATAGATGGTGCCGTCTTATCCTGAACTCCTAAAGCTTTTACTTCCTCATCACTTAGAGGAATCGGTTTTGAACCAGGTCCTACAAATCCTGTGACTCCTCTTGTGTTTCTTACAAGATACCATGATACATCGTTTACTATCATTTTTACAATTACATATCCAGGGAAAAGTTTTCTTTCTTTGAATTTCTTTTTCCCACCTTTGGTATCGATATATTCTTCTGTAGGTACTGCTATTTCAAATATATCATCAACCATTCCTCTGTTTTCTACCATCTTTTCAATATTTGCTTTTACCTTTTTTTCATGACCAGAATAAGTATGGACCACATACCATTTAGCTTTCTTAGCCCTTTCTGCTCTACTTTCACCCTTATCCGTCATATTCGCGGGGACCAAATCGGTCCTTCCCTCCTTCTTCAATTATATAATTAATGATAGTATACGCTGTATTCCAAAATCAAAAATCCATACAAATAATGCAACTATAGCACTAACTAAAATTACTATCAAAGTATAATTTATTAATTCTCTTTTATTAGGCCAAGTAACTTTTTTAATTTCAGCTTTAACGCCTTTAAAATATGTTCTTATTTTACTCTTTTTAATACCGGTTTGAGCTGACATAACCTCACTTCCTTACCTAATTTTTATTATCTACTTAGTTTCCTTATGAATAGTATGTGTTTTACAAAACTTGCAATACTTTTTGAGTTCTATTCTTTCTGAATTGTTTCTTTTATTTTTAGATGTTGTATAATTTCTTTGCTTACATTCAGTACAAGCCAATATTACTCTATCACGCATTTGCTACACCCCCTACACGAAAGTATATATCTTAATCAAGTTGATTTCAGACATAATAATCCACCGTTAACTGCATTACTTAATATAAATTATCACAAATTAAAAATTATGTCAACAAAAATAATCCTTCTAATCATCAGTTTACTCTAATAATTTTATCCGCTTTAATCTGAAATTATCCAAATTATTACTTTTTATTACTTTAAAAAAGGCTGGGCCTAAAGGCCTAGCCTTTCTTCATAGCCAATTTTAATTATTCAATAACCTTAGTAACAACTCCAGAACCTACAGTTCTTCCACCTTCACGTATTGAAAATCTTAATCCTTCTTCTATCGCTATTGGTGTTATTAATTCAATAGTAAACTTTGCATTGTCTCCTGGCATTACCATTTCTACTCCTTCATCTAATTCTATGTTTCCTGTTACGTCTGTTGTTCTGAAGTAGAATTGTGGTCTGTATCCATTAAAGAATGGAGTATGTCTTCCTCCTTCTTCTTTTTTCAATACATATACTTCTGATTCGAATTTTGTATGTGGTGTTATTGTTCCTGGTTTTGCTAATACTTGACCTCTTTCTATGTCTGTTCTTTGTACCCCTCTTAATAATGCTCCTATGTTGTCTCCTGCTTGTGCTTCGTCTAATGTCTTTCTGAACATTTCTACTCCTGTTACTACTACTGTTCTGGATTCATTTGTTAATCCTACTATTTCTACATTATCTCCTGTTTTTACTACTCCTCTTTCTACTCTTCCTGTTGCTACTGTTCCTCTTCCTGTTATACTGAATACATCTTCTATTGGCATTAGGAATGGTTTGTCTGTATCCCTTTCTGGAGCTGGAATTGTTTCATCTACTGCTTTCATCAATTCTAATATCTTGTCTCCCCATTCACTGCTTGGATCTTCTAGTGCTTTTAATGCTGAACCTATTATTATTGGTGTATTGTCCCCATCAAATTCATATTCTGATAACAATTCTCTTACTTCCATTTCTACTAATTCAATTAATTCTTCGTCATCTACCATGTCTGCTTTGTTTAAGAATACTATTATGTTTGGTACCCCTACGTTTCTTGATAGTAGAATATGTTCTCTTGTTTGTGGCATTGGTCCATCTGCTGCTGATACTACTAATATCGCCCCATCCATTTGTGCTGCTCCTGTAATCATGTTCTTTACATAGTCAGCGTGGCCTGGACAGTCTACGTGTGCATAGTGACGATTTTCTGTTTCATATTCTACGTGAGCTGTAGATATTGTTATTCCTCTTTCTCTTTCCTCTGGTGCTTTATCTATGTTGTCAAATGCTACAGTTTCTCCTGTTCCTAATCTATCGTTTAGCACTCTTGTTATGGCTGCTGTTAATGTTGTCTTACCATGGTCTACGTGACCTATTGTCCCTATATTAATATGGGGTTTTGTTCTTTCATATTTTGCTTTTGACATCTTTTATTCCTCCTTAGCAAATATTATTATTCTTATGGAAACTCCTCCGGGTGTTTTTTTATATGGAGCCCATGACCGGACTTGAACCGGTGACCTCTTGCTTACCATGCAAGTGCTCCACCGTCTGAGCTACATGGGCATCAAAACCACTAAAAAACATTTTACTACCTAGATATTTCGTTGTCAATAGAGAAATTAAGATTCCCTTAATTCTAAATATCTTTCTAGTTTTCTTTTTACTCTTTGGAGTGCATTATCAATGCTCTTAACATGTCTGTCCAATTCTTTAGCAATCTCCTGATAGGATTTACCATCCAAATATGCTATTAGCACTTCCCACTCCAAATCGCTTAAAAGTTCTACAATCTTACTTTCAATTGAGTATAACTCTTCGCTGCTAATTATCAATTCTTCTGGATTAGTTATTCTAGCAGGCGACACTACATCTAACAAAGTCCTATCTGATTCCTCGTCATATATTGGTTTGTTCAACGAAATATAAGAATTTAACGGAATATGTTTCTGTCTAGTAGCAGTTTTTATTGCTGTAATTATTTGTCTTGTAATGCATAGTTCTGCAAAGGCTTTAAATGAAGCAAGCTTGTCTCTTCTATAATCACGTGTAGCCTTATAAAGCCCAATCATTCCTTCTTGTATTATATCCTCATTATCAGCTCCTATCAAAAAATATGCTCTAGCTTTTAGCTTAACAAAACTTTTATATTTTTTCATAAGATATTCCATTGCTTTAGAATCACCAGTTTTTGCCTTTTCTACTATATCTTCATCTTCCATATTATCATAAATAGTTGTATCCACCCCGTAACTTAATCCAATAGCCACCAAACATCCCCTCCAAAAGTATGTTTGAATTTTACCCCTAATTAATTAAATTATAAATAAATTGGCTCCAATAGTCAAGTCATTCCTGGTCTTTTGCCCATTTATATAGTTTTTTTAAAGTATCTTCATCCAATCTTCCTATTAACAATTCATTTTTGCTATTCTCAGTATTTTTCTTTCTCTTTATCATTCTTTTTTGATCAGATATTTCAGCTTTTAACTCTCTCGCAGAGATTCTAGTACCACCTCTGCCTAGTATTATCTGTTGTTCCATCCAATCCGATGTAGCCACTCTTACACGCTTAGTCCTACCTATTTCGTCTAGAACCTTCTCTATATATTGATCTGCCGTTTCATTTTCCCTTGTATACACTATATCTATATCTTTAAAATTTTCTTTTTTACCACTATTTCCTTTTACCATATGTGCATCAAATACTACTATGACTTTAATTGCTGAATAATATTGATATTCTGCCATTATTTCAACTAACTCTTCTCTAGCTACCTCCAAACTCAAACTACTTAATTCTCTTAAGTTATCCCAGGAATTTATAATGTTATATCCATCAACAAATAGATATTCATTATATCTATTACTTTTTCTTCTCATGGCACTGTCTTACTACTTCATATATTAGAATAGAGGTAGCATTAGAAGCGTTAAGAGAAGAAATATGCCCAAACATAGGAATCTTCAATAAAAAATCACATTTCTTCTTAACGAGACTTGACAATCCTTTACCTTCACTTCCTATTACTAGGGCAACAGATCCCTTTAAATCAGTATTGAAATAATAATTTTTGCCTTCAGCATCAGCTCCATATATCCATAGTCCTTGCTCTTTCAATTTGTCTATAGTATTAGATATATTGTTAACTTTTGCAATCATCATATGTTCTACTGCTCCAGCAGAACTTTTATATACTGTTTGCGTTACATGAGCAGATCTTCTTTTAGGTATAATAATTCCATGAACTCCTGCACATTCAGCAGTTCTAATAATGGCTCCTAAATTATGAGGATCTTCAATCCCGTCGAGGATTAATAAGAATGGTGACTCTCCTAATTTTGTTACTTTATTCAAAATATCATCTAAGAAACAGTAAGAATATGGAGCGACTAAAGCTGCAACACCTTGATGTGAATTTCCCTGGGATATCTGATCAAGTTTATCCTTATAAACATGTTGTAATATGATATTCCTACTCTTTGCTATCCCTATTATCTTATTGATAGAACCTTTTAGTTCCCCCTTAACAACTAATATTTTTTCTACTTCTTTATCAGATTTTAATATCTCCAATACAGGATTTCTTCCTACTATATATTCTTCTTTCATACTCTACTCCTACTTTCTATATTGTTCATTGGAATTAAAAATTCTTAAATTCCTTCCTTACCTCTCTTATTTTCCCACAAGTCATTCTGCCTTCTGTACAAGGTCCAGCTATGCAAGCAGGTCCTGCATCTTTAAATAAATTTGGGTATACCTTTTTAACTAATTTAAGCATCTCTGTTGCTAACTTTCTTATTTCCCATTGAGCTCTATTACAACATCTTAATCTGAAGAAATTTAGTAAGGACCTGGCATTCATAGTGAAAACTATCTTTGTTTCACAAGCATTAGGAAATACATATCTTGCATCCTCTATTGCCTTTTTTTCAGACTTTTGTTGAGCTTCTTTTTTATCCATCCCATTACTTAATAATCTTTTCAAATGATTATCATAAAGTATTTTAGTTATTTCATTATAACATTGCTGGTCTCTTTCCATAGCATCAATGAATACCTTCTTCGCCTCTTTATCTTCTTCAATAGAAGGAGGAATTACATACTCAAACTGGTCTAATTTGACATACCTCTGAGATTGTTGTGAGTAACTTGCTATCCTATGTCTAACGAGCTGATGAGTCAATGTTCTAGAAACTCCCTCTACTCCGAAAGTAAAATTTACATGTTCTATGGGAGACTCATGCCCTAAGTTCATTAACATCTTCAAAAATTTTTCAGTATTTTTATGGTTGAGATTTTCCTCTATATTTTCAATTCCAACCGATGAATAGCATAACTTAGCGGCAGAAGCAATTAGCTTCTCGCCATCAAGCGTGTATCTTAATAATTCAACTTTCATAAATTCCCCCCCTTATCTTGTGCTACTTATATCCTTTTCCATTTAACTCCTTCTTGTGTATCCTCCAATAAAATTCCTCTTTCCTTTAATTCATCTCTGATTTCATCCGCTAATTGATAATTTTTATCTTTTCTTGCTTGAGTTCTTTTCTTAATTAATTCTAATATTTCATCTTCTAACATCTCTTCTTTTTTGGACAATATACCTAATACATTAGATAATTTCATCAAGTTATCATAGGTATATTGTATCACAATCTTTGATGATTTTTCATCAAAATTGGAATTTGTATACTTAATTATATCAAATATGCTTGCTATCGCATCCGCAGTATTTAAATCATCTTCCATACTATTAATAAAGTTTTTTATAAATACATCTATTTGTCTTTGCATCTCTTTCTCTTCTAAATTCAAATCTCTTTTTTCAACTTTAGACAATAGATACTCCAAATTATTCTTTCCGTTATACAATCTCTCTAATCCTTTTTGAGATTGCTCCATGAGTTCCCTACTGAAATTGACCGGATTTCTATAATGAGCTGATAGTATAAAAAATCTTAAAACTTCTAAATCGAATTCTTCGCTTATTTCCCTTACAGTAAAGAAGTTGAATTCAGATTTAGACATTTTTTTATTATCCACGTTTATCATAGCATTGTGCAACCAATACTTAGCAAAAGGTTTCTCGGTTAAAGTTTCTGATTGAGCAATTTCATTTTCGTGATGAGGAAATTGTAAATCCTCCCCGCCAGCATGAATATCTATGGTTTCTCCTAATATCTGTTTAGCCATTACAGAACATTCAATATGCCATCCAGGTCTACCTCTCCCCCACGGACTATTCCAAGAAGGTTCACCTTTTTTGGCTTTTTTCCAGAGAGCAAAATCCATAGGATTTTTCTTTTCTTCATTTACATCTATCCTAGCACCACTTTTTAATTCGTCTACGTTCTTTCTTGATAATTTACCATAATCCTTGGACTTTGTTATGTCAAAATACACATTTCCATTTATATTATAAGCAGCTCTTTTTTTGACCAATTCATCGACAAATTCTACTATTCTTTCAATATATTCTGTTGCTCTAGGATGTATAGTATTCTCTTCATATAAAGATAAGCCTTCTGCATCTTTTATAAATTCATCAATGTACTTATCTGCAAGGTCTTTTACTGTAGTGGGCTCCTCCTTAGCTCTGTCTATCAATTTATCATCGACATCTGTGAAGTTAACCACATATTTTACCTTGTATCCTTTATGAATTAAATATCTTCTTAAAGTATCAAATACTACAAGAGGCCTAGCATTTCCCACGTGAATATAATTATATACTGTGGGTCCACATACATATATGGTTACCTCTTCATCTTTAATTGGTTTAAACTCTTCCTTTTTTCTTGTTAAAGTATTATACAATTTCATTATAAAACCTCCTCTCTTATTTAATGCACAATACGAAATTATGCAGTCGTTCCTGCCAATTGTTTGTTGTTTTTTAATTAATGAATTGTACATTAATAAATAAACCGCCTCTAATTAAAGAGACGGTTAACCCGCGGTTCCACTCTATTTGATACATACCCACTTTACTACGTATAACGCCGTTAACCGTATGCCTTACTAATATATTCAGACGATAAGTTCAAAGGTGCATTTCAACTATAGCTTATACTTAAAGCTCTTTTCAGCCTACGAGAGCTTTTCTCTTTAAGGAGTCTATAGTTTACTTTCCCTATCATCACTCTTTTCATTCATGTATTTACATTAATTTTACTTTAAATTCATTTTGCATTCAAGTAAACTTAACATTACATATAGTTTTCTTTTACATATTTTATTCTGCTGATTATATTTTGTTTCCCCAAAAGATAGATTATACTCACTAATTCTGGTCCATGATTATTTCCAGTTAGTGCAATTCGTGTTGGCATATATAGCTTTTTGCCCTTTATGCCGGTACTTTTTTGAATCTTTTTCATTATTCCTTTAGCAAATTCTTCATCTACTTCATCGACTTTACTTAATTCTTCTTTCATAGCATTTAAAACAGTAGAAGTTTCTTCAAGCTTTAACATATTTAACGCTTCATCATCTTCAGGTTGTATTTTATTATTAAAGAAAACTTCTACCTTTTCAGTTATCTCAGAAAGATTTGATAAACCTTCCCTAACTGTTTCTACTAAAGTTTTTATCCAATCATAATTTTCTTCTATAAATTTATTATCTATATGGTCTGTTAATTTTAAATACGGGATAGACATCTTTGTAAGCTTATCTAAATCATAATTTCTTATATAATGTCCATTTACCCAATCTAATTTATCTTTATCAAATATTCCTCCTGTTTTTGACACTCTTTCGAATTTGAATTTCTCAATTAATTCTTCCATTGTAAGTAGTTCTTCATTATCTTCCGGACTCCATCCAACTAAGGCTAAATAATTTATTAAACCTTCTGGAAGATACCCTTTTCCTCTAAAGTCACCCACGGATACATCTCCATGACGTTTACTTAATTTCTTTCTTTCCTTATTAAGAACTGTAGGTAGATGAACATAGATAGGCTTATCCCATCCGAATACTTCATACAAATATACATGTTTTGGTGTTGATGGTAACCATTCTTCTCCTCTTACGATATGGGTTATTCCCATTAAATGATCATCTATTACTACTGCCATATGATAAGTAGGATACCCATCTGACTTTAATAGTACTTGATCGTCTAGATCTTCAGTGTTTATTGTTATATTACCCCTTACCATATCCTTAAACTCTATATTCTTATTTGGAGGTAATTTAAGTCTAACTACATATTCTTCACCATTGGCTATTTTTTCTTTTGCTTCTTCTAAACTTAAGCTTCTGCAAAGTCCATCATATCTAGGTATAAGCCCTTTGATTTTCTGTTCTTCTCTGACCTTGTCTAATCTTTCTTTAGTACAGAAACAATAATATGCATAGCCCTTCTCAATTAACTGATCTACATATTTTTTATATATATCTAATCTTTCAGACTGAATATATGGTCCGAATTCTCCTCTTTGAACTATCTTACCTTCTTCTAAAAATACACCTTCATCATGTTCGACACCTGCCCATTGTAAAGATTCTATTAGATTTTCAATAGCACCTTCTACATATCTAGTTCTATCAGTGTCCTCAATTCTTAAAACAAACTTACCCTTATTATGCCTTGCAAAAAGATAATTATATAAAGCAGTCCTCAGTCCACCTATATGTAGATACCCTGTTGGACTTGGCGCAAATCTTACTCTGACTTCTTTCAAAATATATCCTCCTTCCATTTTCACTTATATATTATATATTAGTTAATTTTAAGTGTAAATGTATCTATTAGCATTATTCAAATATTCTCCTAAAAAAGTCAACTATAAAATCTATTATTCTCTGTAATAATGATTTTATCTCTGTATTTTCTTCCGATATCTCATTAATTCTACCTGCAATATCACTTAGTTGATCTTTTATATGATCTATATCTAAATCTAATCTTGATATTCCTTTCATAAGTGATATTATTTCATCTATCTGCTCCTGTGTCAATTCTATAGATAAGTCTTCTGATACCTGTTTTATAACATCCTCTATAGAATTCTCATCTTTTATATTATTTTCAATTATATACATTTTCACATTATTTATAAGCTCTTGAGCCTTTTCCTTTCCTATAGTACTTCCTAATTTAGCAGTCTTAGCTATTTCTTCACTAGAAATACTTTTTTCTTCTTCTGAAATCTCTTCACCAGTAATATCTTCAAAAGCCTTTAATACCCCTGTTAAGGCTGCTGTTCCTGACGCTTTCATAGGACACGCAACAATTATCTTTGCATCCTCAATTCCTGCAGTTACACAAGCATTCTTATACATATCTTCAGTTACCCAAGTTATATTGTCTGTTTTTTCAACTGTAATGCCTTCTCCTTCTGGAAGTTTTTCAACATACACTGAAGATATAGCTTTAGATCCTATAAGACTTTCATCAATATAATCACCAAAGTATTCTCTCTCCTCTTGATTAGTAACTTCTATTACCTTAACATCTTCATTTGCACCAAAAAATTCTAGCATCTCTTGTTTCTGCTCCTGAGTTAAATCTTGTCCTAATGAAACAACTTCATTATCTGTCTTCCCAGCAAAGACTACAATGCTCGAAGAAATAATTATACTTAACAATATAATAATAGAAATAACTTTCTTCATTATTAATTCCTCCAATTTAAAATAGATTTTTAAATAGAATATCTTATTTATTTAAATATTGCAACCTTGTTAGAATTATGCTCCAACTTGATAAATATTTGTACTGTCATTTTATTCATTAATAGAACACATATCCAAGTTAATAATATCATACATATCATTTAATAAGAGAGTATAGTTATATTTAGAAATATTATACTAGTAGCATTAGGATGTCTATTACCAGCTAATTTATTAAACCTAATAGACATTGATATATGAAATGCAGATAAAAAGCAAATTGAAAATAAAGCTGTGGGTAACCCACAGCTTTATTTTCAATTTAAAGTTTAAAATCTTCTTTTTTAAACTCTTCTCTTATCCTGTCCATTATTTCATCTGTTGAAATTTCAACTTTGTCACTTTCTTTTCTTAGTGAATATTCAACTATATTTTCATTTGCCTTCTTTCCGACTGTGATCCTGATGGGAATTCCTATTAAATCCCTATCATTAAATTTAACTCCTGCTCTTTCCTTTCTGTCATCTAAAAGTACTTCTAGTCCTTCATTTACTAATTTTTTATATATCTTTTCACCTAATTCCTTTTGCTCTTCTTTCTTAGTATTTATAATTGTTATTATAACTTGATAAGGTGCAACAACTAAAGGCCAAATAATGCCATTATCATCATGATATTGCTCAACTATGGCCGCCATAGATCTAGATATTCCTACATTATAAGATCCCATCAAAAATGGTTTTTCTTTACCATTTTCATCTAGAAAAGTAGCATTTAAAGATGAGCTATACTTTATCCCAAGTTGAAGCATACTTCCTACTTCTATCCCTCTATCAATCATCAAATGTTCTCCACATTTTGGACATATATCTCCTTCTTTTATCATTAATAAATCTTCCACTACTTCACCATCAAAATCTCTATCATAGTTTGCATTTTTTATATGATAATCCGTTTGATTTCCTCCTACAATTAAATTTTTCATTTTAGTGATTCTTGAATCTATAAGAAGTCTTACATCTTCTTTTAATCCTATAGGTCCTGCAAATCCTTTTTTAGCGTTTGTTATTGTTTCAACTGTATATTCATCCGCCATTTCTAGCTCATGCTCTGGAATTCCTAGATAATTGCATAGTTTAGTTTCGTTCAATTCTCTATCTCCTGGTATCATTACTACAATAGGTTCTTCTCCAGCTGTATATATTAAAGCTTTACCAAAATTGTTTTTCCCCATCTTGAAAAATTCTTCTAAGTCTTCAATAGTTTTTGCATTTGGTGTATGAACTTTTTCCATCTCTTTTTCTTCTACGTTTTGTTGTTGGATGTTATATACTACCTTGGTCTTTTTATCTGTTGCTGCATAATCACAGTTATTACAATATGCAATTAGATCTTCTCCTGTATCTGACATAGCTATAAATTCATGAGAATTATTACCTTCCATAGCATCAAAATTATCTTCTGCTATTCTATATTTTAATTTAAGTCTTGTAAATATCTTTTCATAAGCTTTCCACATCTGCATATATGAGTTTGTCATACCTCTTTCATCTATATCAAAGCTATAGGCATCTTTCACTATAAATTCTCTGGATTTAACGACTCCAAACCTAGGCCTTTTTTCATCTATATATTTAGTCTGAATTTGATATAGATTTAAAGGCAATTGTTTATACGATTTAATCTCATCTTTAATCAAGTTCGCAAAGTATTCATCATGAGTTGGTCCGAGACAAAACTCTCTTGTATTTCTATCCTTTAATTTAAACATTTCAGGTCCAAAATTCTCCCATCTGCCAGTAGCTTCCCATAGTTCCTTTGGTTGAATAGCAGACATTAACAATTCCTGAGATCCTGTCTTATCCATTTCTTCTCTCACAATATTTTCTATCTTACGTATAACTCTATATCCAAGTGGTAGATAAGAATATATTCCTGATATAAGTTTGCGCATCATTCCTGCCCTCAATAATAACTGATGGCTTGGAATTTCTGCTTCCGCTGGTACCTCCCTCAAGGTTGGCATATACATGTTGAACATTCTCATTTTTATCCCTCCTCAAATTTCTGATATAAAAATTTATTTTTTAAACAATAAAAAAACTCTCACCTCCATATAATAGAGACGAAAGTTCTGCTTCCGTGGTACCACTCTAATAGACTTTAGCAAAAAGTCCACTCAAACAGTTTAACGCAACTAACGTTTAAGCTTATCAAGGAGGCATAGAAGCCTATCCATAATTCAGCTTAAAAACTCTAGGACGGGTTGGTATTAAGAAGGCCAGAAATCTTCCACCAAATGATTTCCTCTCTGCGACCATTAATACTTACTATTTCCTATCATAGCATAATATTTAATTATTATTAATAATACTAAATGATACACATTCTGTCAAATAATTTTGTTATTATTTTATAGGAAAAACCAAGCAAGTACTATATGCAGCAATTCCTTCTTTTCTACCTTCAAATCCTAAGTTTTCCGTAGTCGTAGCTTTAATATTGATATTTAACCTATCAGTATTTAAAACAGTTGAAATATTTTCCCTCATACTTTCTATATACGGGGCCATTTTAGGACTTTGAGCAACAATTATTGAATCAATATTTCCTATTTTATAATTTGATTCATTCATAATGTTATACACCTTTTGTAGTAATGTCATACTTGAGATATCTTTATATTGATTATCAGTATCTGGAAAGTGTTTACCAATATCACCTAACCCTAATGCACCTAAAATACTATCCATAATAGCATGTACTAAAACATCAGCATCTGAATGCCCTAATAACCCCTCTTCAAAGGGAATATTTACTCCTCCAATAATCAGCTTTCTTCCTTCTGTCAATTGATGAACATCATAACCTATTCCTATTTTCATATTCTTCCACCCTACCTAGTTTGAAAAGCAAACCTTTTATTTCTGTAAATTGTATCTCTATCCTTTAATATGGATTCCGCTATTATTAAATCCTCTGGGGTAGTTATCTTTATGTTTTCATAATTTCCCATTATAACTTTTACATTTATTCCTAATCTTTCAACTAACATACTATCATCAGTACCTACAAATTTATCTTCTATAGCTTTTCTATAGCCTTCCATAATTATTTCTTTTTTAAAACATTGCGGAGTTTGTGCTGCCCATAAAAGATCCCTTTTTGGAGTATTGTCAATATCCTTATTATTAGCAACTATTTTTATTGTATCTTTAACAGGAGTTCCTATGACGCAAGCTCCATACTTTATTGCTCCTTTTATACTATCTATAATATTTTTAACCTTTACAAAAGGTCTTGCACCATCATGAGATAATACTATATTAGTTTTTCTATCTAGTGCTAGTATTCCATTGTAAACAGATTCTTGTCTTTCTCTGCCACCTCGAACAATCTTTGATACTTTTCTAAATTTATATCTTTTAATTATTTCTTTCTTACAATAATTTATTTCATCCTCTTTTGCTACTATAATTATTTCATCTACATATTTACACTTTTCAAATTTCTCAACAGTATGAGCAAGTATAGGCTTATCATTTAGATATATGAATTGTTTATTTATTTTACTTCCCATTCTATTACTCATTCCAGCTGCTGCAATTATAACTGAGATATATTGGTTTTTATACATTTATTTCACCTCTCAAATATTATAGCATATATGGCTAAAACATTAAACATTTTACTAGTTATATTGTCCAAAAATGTAAAAATATAAAGGCCAAGTTCTGGCCTTTATATCGCTTTATCAACCAATGTTTTAGGCTTAGCAAATATCATTCTTCCTGCTGAAGTCTGCAATACGCTTGTTACTAATACATCTATAGTCTCTCCAATATGTTTTTTACCACTTTCTACTACTATCATGGTCCCATCATCCAGGTAAGCTAATCCTTGCCCAGACTCTTTACCATCCTTAATAACCTGAACTATCATTTGTTCTCCTGGTAATACTACTGGTTTGATCGCGTTAGCTAATTCATTGATATTTAAAACACTAATATTTTGAACTTCAGCTACTTTATTTAAATTATAATCATTTGTTATAATTTTGCCATTTAATAATTGAGTCAACTTTAATAATTTAGAGTCTACTTCTTTAATATCATCAAACTTTTTATCATGAATTATTACTTCTATATCTAGTTCTTTCTGTATCTTATTTAATATATCTAGTCCTCTCCTGCCTCTATTTCTCTTAAGTGAATCTGAAGAATCTGCTATATGTTGTAATTCTTCCAATACAAATTCGGGTATAATTAAAGGTCCTTCAATAAAACCAGTTTTGCATAAATCTGCTATCCTTCCATCTATAATTACACTTGTATCAAGTATCTTAGGGCAAGACTTACTTTCTGTGTCTACTTTCATTTTATCAGAACTCTTTCTAATATTACCCATTGTATTTACAATATCGCCTTTTTTCCTATTTGGGATCTTAACACCTAAATACCCAAATATTCCATACAAGATTATAGATATTACTACGCCCAAATACGGAATTTCAAGTTTATAAAAGGGTTGACTCAGTAAATAAGCAATTATCAATCCAATTATTAATCCAATAGATCCTAAAGCAATTTCAATAACTGAAACCTGTTGAAGTTCAGATTCAACTAATTGAACTAATCTCTTTCCGCCTTTTTTAATCTTTGGAGATAATAAGAAAAATATAATTCCAAAAATCAAGCTAACGCCTAAATAAAATATTAAATTTAACCAACCTCTATTTGATAGATTTATTATGTCTAATGCAATAAGTCCTGCTAGCATACCATAGCCGATTAATAACCCTATCAAGGTAATAATGCCTCGAATAATTTTATCAGCCATTAGTCCTCACCTCCTATAGTATATTTATTACCATTTAAACAAATTATATAACAAAAATCTAGTACTATTTTTTATTTCTTTTATATACAATTAACTGTTCTATCAATTAATTTTTCTGTTTCTTCTTGGTTTGAATCCACCGCTAACACAATCTCACTTACAAGCATTTGTTTAGCATTGTTAAGCATTTTTCTTTCTCCTGTAGAAAGAGTTTTTTCAGCATCTCTAAGCATCAAATTTCTAACAACAGCTGCGATCTCAAATATATCTCCAGATTTAATTTTTTCCATATTTATTCTATAACGTCTATTCCAATTTTGAGGCATTTTAGTTTTATCCCCTTTTAAGATAGTCAATACTTTTTCAAATTCCTCATTGCCAATTATCTCTCTTATCCCAATTTCCTCTATATTGTCTACAGGTATCATTACTCTCATGTCGCCTATAGGCATTCTCATTATATAATATTTCCTTTTTTCGCCTAAAATTTCTCTTTCTTCTATCCCTTCAATTACTCCTGCGCCATGCATAGGATAAACTATTTTATCTCCAATATTAAACATAATATAACCTCCTATCTCATTATCCATATGTTCTCATGTTATATTATACTATACTAGTCAATGATTGTAAAGATTATATTTTACCACATTAATATTTCAATTGTCAACTGTTTATTTCTTTTTTTATTTTTAAAATATATTGTCAGAAACATTTGACAACAACTTGTCTTAATCAGTATAATAAAATCATAACTAATAATCATTTGACAGGGGTGGAACTATATGGACACAAATTCAAATATCGTAAATATCCAAAAAGATATTAGTTGCGATGATTTTCAAGAAAAAGTAGATGATGTACTTATAAGACACAAGAGCATTTTGGATATAATAACAAAGCTAGATGAATATACTGCTAGAATAAATAGAGCAGTAATCAAATCTGTTACTACATGTGGATGTATTGAAATCAAAGCTACGCAACAAGATTACAACAAAGATTCATTAGAAGAAATAAAAAACAGTATGAAAGATCATTTAGAAGGACACTTATGTCCTAATTGTCAAGAAATACTTAATGAAGAAGTTGGAGCTTACCTTTTTTATTTATCTGCCCTCTGCAATGTTTTAGACATAAATATATCAGATGCTATGGCAAGAGAGTACGACAATATGAAAACATTAGGTATTTTTAATCTCAAATAAAACTTAAAGGCTAAGGCAATAAATTGCCTTAGCCACTTTATTGTTTTTTTAAAAATTATTTCTGATGCTTTTCAACCCTTCAATTATATTAATAGCTCTTACTTTTCCTACTCCTTCAACTATTTCTAATTGTTGGCGTGAAGCCTCTATGATTTTTTTTAAGCATCCAAATGTAAAAATTATATTTTCTAATACCTTAGGGGGGATTCTAGGAATCTTGTTTAATACTCTATACCCTTTTGGCTGTACTTTACAATCCAATGTTTCTCTACCTCTATCATATCCTAATAAATTTGCAATTAGATCCAGCTTTAATAATTGCTCAGAATCGAGCTTTTCAATTCCATCAAGCACAGTTGTATAATCTTTACATTCATTATTGATGTAATCCCTTATAAGATTAATTCTATCAGACTCAATACCATCCATCAACTCTACAGCTTGCATATCTAGCAGTCTTCCTTCTGTCCCTAACTCAGATATATACATATTGATTTCATTGCTGATTCTCCAAACTCTTTCCACCTTCTGTACCACACCACATAAGTCATAGAGTGTTACGGAATCTTTGAATTCTAAAAACGTTAAATCAACCATTGCTTTATCTAATACTTCTCTATACTTTTCTAAAGTTTTAACAGCTTGATTTGCTTTGTTTAAGATTTCGTTAATATCTTT
The DNA here is from genome assembly GCF_019931165.1 of Schnuerera sp. xch1. Taxonomy (GTDB): domain Bacteria; phylum Bacillota; class Clostridia; order Tissierellales; family Tepidimicrobiaceae; genus JAIOUP01. The sequence continues at coordinate 19,398 of NZ_JAIOUP010000010.1, read as the reverse complement.
TAAAACATATTTATAATTAGATTTATATAAAGTTATAACACGTCTTCTTTCAGATACAGCAATTACCAAGACTCCTGTTTGCTTTGCCACTTTTTCTGCAGTCTTATGCCGAGTACCAGTCTCTTTGGAAATAATATATTGACAAGGATACAGTTGTGTATTTGCATACAATAACCTTTTGCAATCACTGTCCAAAATAATTGCCCCATCCATTTTAGCTAACTCATATAGATAAGCAGGAGTATACTCACTATTGATATAAAACCCATCATAAACAATATCCAAAACTTCCTTAGTGTTCCCAACCACTATCAATGCGCCAATATTTGCATTGAGTATATTATCCAAACCTTCCCTTAATGGAGTTCCTGGGGCTACTAACTTTAAAGTTTTATATAAATCCATATAATATCCTCCAAACCCTTTTCCTGTAGATATTATATGGAATAGATGAAATTTAAATTCTATTTATAAGCTATATATTTCTGCCTAGTTAAAAATATGATCAATTACTTCTTTCAAAGTCTTTAATGATACTACATCAATATTTTTAAATTTTATATTATGTGTTAACACATTTTCTGGTATATATACTCTTCTAAATCCCATTCTATCTAATTCCTTAACCCTTGATTCTATAGAAGGAACTTTTTTTAGTTCTCCAGTAAGCCCAACATCTGCAATAAATACTATATCATTGGGTATCCCTCTCTTTTCCACAGATGAAACTATACTCATTATAATTGCCAAATTTACAGACTGTTCACTTAGTCTCAAACCTCCTGTAGTTTTAATTACCACATTTTTATCATATAGACTGATATTACCTCTTTGTTCTAATATAGATATTAAAGTACTCAGTTGATCCTTTCTCAGACATTCCCCTATTCTAGCAGGATAAGGAGTGAAGGATTGAGATACTAAACTTTCTATCTCAACTATAATTTGTCTTGAGCCTTCCTTTATAACCGATAATGCACTTCCTGGTACTATATCTCCTTCTTCTCTTTTTGTAATAAAAAATTCTGAGGGATTATCTATAGGTACCATGCCTGCATCTTCCATAGAAAATAGCCCGATTTCTCCTGTTCTTCCAAACCTATTCTTTGTTGACATTAGTGTTCTTAATTGCTCATCACTTTCTCCTTCAAGATAAATAACTGTATCAACTAAATGTTCTAATGTTCTAAGCCCAGCCATCTCATTAGCCTTGGTCATATGTCCTACCATTATAATAGCCTTTGGACTATTTTTATCTTTTGCTAAATCCACTAAAGAATTAGCACATTCAACAGTTTGAACAGGTGAGCCAGCTCTCGAACTAAATTCGCTTAACACAAAGGTTTGTATACTGTCCACGATAACTAAATCCGGGTCGATTTTTTTCACAGATTTCAACACATTATCCATATCAGTATCAGATAGTATCCAAATATTCTCTGGCATTTCATTAAATATCCTATTAGATCTATCTCTTATTTGAGTTTCACTTTCTTCACCAGAAGCATATAATACCTTATATCCTTTCTTTGCAATATCATATGATATCTCCAACAGCAAAGTGGACTTTCCCGCTCCTGGTCGAGCTGTCAAAATTGTTACAGAATCTCTTACGATACCACCACCTAGCACCCTGTTGAACTCTTCAATTCCAGTTATTATTCTTTGATTAATATTCAAATCGATATCAGATAGTTTTACCGGTGATATGTTTCTAGTGCTTTGAGTTTGACCATTATTAAAGGCATTCTTCCCCTTTTTAGCATCTACCACTACTTCTTGTATAGTATTCCACGCACCACATTGTGAACAGAATCCTGACCACTTAATGGTTTCATGGCCACATTCGGTACACCTATATATAGTCTTTTTCTTCATTTTTCCTCCTTTGACATTACACTTTTACTTTATTATATCATAAATATAAAACCAAGGTCATAATTACATTATAACCTTGGTCCATTACTTTACTCTCACATAATATTAGCATAAAACTATAACTTAGCTATATTATCTTTTTCAAATACTAATTTATTGTCTTTATAATCTATTATAATATTGTCATTCTTCGAAACATTACCTTTTAGCATTTCTTCTGCTAACTGATCTTCTATCATCTTTGTTATAGTTCTTTCAAGAGGCCTTGCCCCATATACAGGATCAAAACCTTCTTTGCTTATATAATCTATAGTATCCTCGGTAACCTTTATGTTAATGTCTAATTTATTCATCCTGTTTTCTAAATCTCCTACCATTATATTTACAATGGATTTCACATCTTCTTCTACTAATGAGTGGAATACTATCACTTCATCTACTCTATTTAAGAACTCAGGTCTGAATGTTCTTTTTAATTCATCCATTATGGTTTCTTTCATTCTTTCATATTCCTCTTTTTGTTCTTCTCCTACTGCAGTAAATCCTAATACATTTTGTTTCCTAATAGTTGTAGCTCCTACATTAGACGACATTATTATTATTGTATTTTTAAAATTAACGGTACGTCCTTTTGAATCTGTTAACCTGCCATCATCTAAAATCTGCAACAATATATTGAATACATCTGGATGAGCCTTTTCTATTTCATCAAAAAGTACGACAGAATAAGGTTTTCTTCTAACTGCTTCAGTTAATTGGCCACCTTCATCAAAACCTACATATCCTGGAGGGGAACCAATAAGTCGCGATACAGAGTGTTTTTCCATATATTCACTCATATCAATTCTTATCATTAAATCCTCATCACCAAACATCGTTTCTGCCAAAGATTTAGCTAAATAGGTTTTTCCTACTCCTGTTGGTCCTACAAATATAAATGTTCCAACAGGTTTTTTTGGATCCTTTAATCCTACTCTTGCTCTTCTAATTGCATTAGATACTGCTTTTACTGCTTGTTCTTGTCCTACCACCCTTTTATGAAGTTCTTCTTCAAGATTTAATAACCTTTGACTTTCTTCTGTAGTCATCTTATTTACTGGCACTCCAGTCCAATCAGATACAATTTTAGCTATTTCATCATATCCTAGTATCATATTGGAACTTTGTTTCTCTTGTTGCCATTTATTCTTCTCATTTTCTAATTGTTCTTTAATTCGCTTCTCTTCATCTCTAATTTGTGCTGCCTTTTCATAGTTTTGAGTACTTATAGCTCCTTCTTTTTCTTGTGACAATTCTTCTAGCTTTTCCTCTAAATCCTTTAAACCATCTGGAGCAACAAATGAGTTTATTCTCATCATAGATGCTGCCTCATCTATCAAATCTATAGCTTTATCAGGTAAAAATCTGTCTGTAATATACCTATTAGATAATTCTGCGGCAGCTTTAATGGCTTCATCAGATATCTTAACGCCATGGTGAGCTTCATATTTATCTCTCAATCCTTCAAGTATTTGAATCGTATCCTTCACAGTAGGCTCTTCTACTATTATAGGCTGGAATCTTCTCTCCAATGCAGAATCCTTTTCTATATACTTTCTGTATTCATCAATAGTAGTCGCACCTATTACTTGAAGTTCTCCTCTAGCTAAAACTGGCTTTAATATATTTGAAGCATCTATAGCACCTTCTGCTGCACCTGCTCCAACTATGGTATGAAGCTCATCAATAAATAGTATGATATCTCCATTTTCTTTTATTTCATTCATTGTTGACTTCAATCTTTCTTCGAATTCTCCTCTATACTTAGAACCTGCAAGCATACCAGGTAAGTCTAAAGTCATTACTTGCTTATCCTTTATAATCTCAGGTACTTTCCCTTCTACAATTTTTTGAGCCAGTCCTTCAGCAATAGCAGTTTTACCTACTCCAGGTTCTCCAATAAGCACAGGATTATTTTTTGTTCTTCTACTCAATACCTGGATTACTCTTTCTATCTCTTTCGATCTCCCTATAACCGGGTCTATCTTACCATCATTTGCAAGCTTAGTTAAGTCCCTTCCATATTTATCTAGATTTGGAGTTGAACCTTCACCTCGTTGTTGAAAAGGAGATTGTTTAGATTGACTTTCCGCTAACATTTTTAGCAGGCTATCTTTTAATTTTGCTATATCCACCCCTAATTTCTTTAAAATTACAATAGCAACTCCTTCATTTTCATCCAATAATCCTAACAGTATATGTTCAGTACCAATATAATTATGGCCTAATTTCCTGGCTTGCACAAAACTCAACTCAAATATTCTTTTTGTTCTAGGAGTAAATCCCATAATATCAGCATCAAAGCTTCCTCCTCCTACCGTCCTTATAACTTCTTCTCTTGTTTTTTCTAGATCAATACCTACTTTCTTTAGGGCCGTAGCTGCAACCCCTTCAGATTCTGCAATTAATCCTAATAATATATGTTCTGTACCTACATAGTCATGTCTTAATCTCTTTGCTTCTTCTTGAGCTAATAATATGGCTTTTTGAGCTCTTTCAGTAAATCTACCAAACATAGCCATGCTATCCCTCCTCTATATTTTTTCTCTTATATAATTAGCCCTAATAATATCTCTTTTTTCTTCAGTTAATTCCTTACTGGCATACCTTTGTATAGAAGCAGGTTGTATTTCAATCATTAAATTCGCTATTTTTTTGTAATCTACATCATTAATTATACCCATTTCCTTTCCTAGTCTTACATTAGAAAGATGTTTCATTGCTTCTTTTGAAGACATCTTTCTTGCATATCTCAAAGTTCCTAAAGATCTAAAAATTTTATCCTCTATCTCATTTTTTCTTTTCTCAAGTAAATTATTCCTAACATCTCTTTCTCTATTTATTATTTGATATATTACACTCTTTAATTTCCTTATTATTTCTTCTTCATTCTCTCCTAGGGTCATCTGATTAGATATTTGATATAGATCTCCTATTGCTTCAGTACCTTCTCCATAGAGGCCTCTTACAGTTAACCCTATCTTGCTAAATCCTCTAATCAAGTTATCCACATGTCCTGTAAGAGTTAGAGAAGGTATATGAACCATAGCAGAAGCTCTAAGGCCAGTACCCACATTGGTGGGACAAGCTGTTAAATATCCATATCTATCGTGATAAGCATAATCCAACGAGCTCTCTAAAAAATCATCCATTTTACTGATCAATTTCCAGCCTTCTTCAAAATTTAATCCTGGAAAAAGAACCTGCACCCTTAAATGGTCTTCTTCATTTATCATTATCGTTATGTTTTCATTATCTTTTAGCAAAAAACTACTATAGTCTGACTTCTGTAATAATCCAGGGCTGATCAAATGTTCTTCTATATATGCTACCCTTTCAACAGGTGTCAAACTATTTATCTTTAAAAATTTATAGTTGACATCATCTGATAAATCTTTCATAACATTTAATACTTCTTGAGTAAGTTTATCTGCTTCTTTGATATCCATTTTCTGTGGGAATCGATAGTTTGTCAAGTTTCTAGCAATTCTTATTCTTGTACTAACTACTACATCTTCTTCAAGGCCTGTTCCTTCAACCCATTTTACCATCCCCATCACTCCTCATTTCCATTAAACTTTTTCTCTAATTCTTTTATCCTGTCTCTTACCTTAGCTGCTTCTTCAAAAGCTTCCTTAGCAACAAGTTCATCTAATTTTCTCTTTAATTTTTCAATTTCTCTTTTTGTTGCTACTGCAGCATTAGCCCTACGAGGTACTTTTCCTGTATGTTCATCATGCCCATGTATTCCTCTAAATAAAGGATTCAAATTTGGTTCGAAAGTTTCATAACATTGTGCACATCCAAATTTTCCAGTTTTTCTAAATTCTGAATAATTCAGACCACAAAATGGACATTCTATATTGCTAACTTGTTTTTTAGGTACCCCTTCTTGGAAATTATCAATTAAATCAGTTAATAGTTTATGAAACGAAAATGTAGTATCAAATCCAAATTCACTATTGTTCATAGCGCAGTCTTCGCATAAATGTAGCTCTTCTACCTTTCCATTTATTATCTTAGTATAATGGACAGTAGCTTGGTTTTTATTGCACATTTGACATAACATTATAAAACCTCCTAATCACATCAATAGAATAAGGAACATATTCTTAAGTATATCCGCTCTTACTCTATTTCTATTCTTAGTAATAGCACTTAAGGCTGTATCTTCTATAGATGCCTTCATTATACTTTCCTCTCTCTCAGTAATTGCTTTCTCCTCTCTTAGTGTTTCAATTATATGATATGCTTTATTTTTAGTGATTGAATCTCCTACTACATTTCTTATCAAATTTTCTATATGAGGATCTCCTTCAATTTTTACTTTCATAATCTTAATATACCCGCCACCGCCTCGTCTACTCTCTATATAGTAGCCTTTATAAGGAGTAAACCTTGTCGTAAGGACATAATTTATTTGAGAAGGAGCGCAACCAAATCTTTGAGCCATCTCATTTCTACCTATTTCAACAATACCATTCTCTGCTTCTTCTAACATTTCCTTAATGAACCTTTCAATAACATTACTTATCCTTGGCAAAATATCACCCCTTTGACTTTGACTTACTTTGTCCTTCACTATATATTATTATACATCTTTATGAAAATTTCAATACTTATTTTTGCAAATAACTGGCTACCTTTTAAAATCCTATAGCTTTGCATCCTTAAATTTCCCTAAGTTCGCCTTTGTCTATTGATATTCTATAAGTATATATTAATACACTTGTTGGAAATTGTAAACACTAACTTTATTTCAAATAATTTATCAATGTCTACCGATATTAAACCTAAAAAGGTTTGACGGATAAAAGTCAAACCTTTTTAAAACTATATACTATTCTTTTTCAACTTTAGCTTCTTCTATTATTTTTTGAGCAATACTTGATGGAACTTCTTCGTACCTAATAAATTCCATCGAAAAACTACCTCTTGCTTGTGTCATGCTTTTTAAGTCTATAGCATACTCAAATAATTCTGCTTGTGGAGCTTCTGCAATAACCAGTTGGCTGCCATCTTTTTGTGACTCCATACCTAAAATCTTACCTCTGCGTTTATTCATATCACCCATTATATCTCCCATGTATTCTTCAGGAATTATTACTTCCACCTTCATAATAGGCTCTAATAGTATAGGATTAGCTTGTTCGATACCCTTTTTAAATGCAAGAGAAGCAGCGATCTTAAATGCCATCTCATTAGAATCTACTGGATGATATGAACCATCAAATAATGTAGCCTTAACATTTACTACTGGGCATCCAGCAAGAACACCTTTTTCTAAACATTCTCTTAATCCTTTTTCTACTGCTGGAAAATAATTCTTAGGAACAGCTCCACCAAAAACTTCTTCCTCAAATATGAAGTCCTCTTCTGTAGGTTCAAACCTTATATGAACATCACCATATTGTCCTGCTCCACCTGATTGCTTCTTATGCTTCCCTTGTACACTAGAAGTTCCTTTAATTGTTTCTCTGTAAGCAACTTTTGGTTTAGTTAAAGTTACTTCAACTCCAAAATTATTTTTCAATTTATCTATTATAACAGTTAACTGCATATTCCCTTGCCCGCCAATTAACAACTGTTTTGTTTCAGAATTTCTTTTTACAACAAAAGTTGGATCTTCTTCTGTTAACTTATTTAAAGATGATCCTATTTTTTCCTCATCTTCCTTTGCCTTTGGCTCTACCGCTAAGAACAATGTTGGTTGTGGATATTCGATCTTATCATATACAATTGGATTAGACTTATTACATAAAGTATCTCCTGTTTGTGTTACTTGTAATTTAGAAGTAGCTCCAATATCTCCAGCGACTATTTCAGATGATTCTAATTGATTTTTACCCCTAAGTACGAATAAGCCCCCTAACTTTTCAAATTCGTCTTTTACTGAATTATATATTTCTTGATCTTTGGTTATTTTCCCTGAGAGTACCTTAAATAGAGAAAGTTTTCCTACGAATGGATCTACAATAGTTTTAAATACTATTGCAGAAAATGGTTCGTTAACGTCTAATTTTCTCTCAACTTTTTCTTCACCTTTGTATCCGATATTAGATTTTACCGATATTGGGCTTGGCATATATTTTTCAAAAAGTTCCAATATCATATTAACACCAATAGCTTTTTCAGCTGATCCAACTATTAACGGAACTAAATCTCCACTATTAATCGCAAGGTTAAGCCCTTTTTTAATTTCTTCTTCTGTAAACCCTTCACCTTCAAAGTATTTTTCCAACAATTCTTCATCTGTCTCTGCAACCTTTTCCATCAAGGATTCTCTAACAGCCTCAATTTCACTTCCCATTTCTGTCGGTATGTCTACTTTTTTAGAATCTTTTCCACTATATTCAAAAGCTACTTTATCAATTACATCAACTAGTCCTTTAAATGTTTCTCCTTGTCCTATTGGTAATGTAAGAGGTACTACTTTATTCCCAAATTGACTTTTAATATTATCTAAAATTTTTTTAAAGTCAACGTTTTCTTTATCCATTTTATTTAAAAATATAGCTTTTGGAAGATTATGCTTTGTAGCATATTTCCAAGATTTTTCTGTTCCAACTTCTACTCCTGACGAAGCGTCTACTACTATTAAGGCACTTTCACTTGCTCTTAATGCACCATATACCTCCCCAACAAAATCAAAATATCCAGGAGTATCTAAAAAATTGAATTTATTATCATTCCATTCTACAGGAATTGCAGATGTTCCAATTGAAAACTTTTTTGTGATTTCTTCCTTATCAAAATCAGATACAGTATTTCCATCATCAACTCTGCCTTGCCTCTTAATTACTCCTGTAGCATATAATATGGCTTCTGTTAAAGTTGTTTTCCCACTGCCACCATGTCCAATTAAAGCTACGTTTCTCATTTGTTCAGTTTGATATACTCTCATTAGTCACTTTCCCCCTTAACCAACATTTTATTGTTATAGCCAAATATTTAAAATTCATAAAATATTTTAGTCTTAAAAATCATTATAATCATCTTTTTTAGATTATATCATGAAATCGCTATTTATCATAGTATTTTTTATTATCAAACAGTAGCGACAGTTCTGAACATTTATTATTCAGCTACTACTGCTGTTCCAGAAGCAGTAACCATAAGCATATTACCACCCTGCCCTAGTACTTCGTAATCTATATCAACTCCAACGACAGCATTTGCACCAAGTTGTAATGCTCTATGCTCCATTTCCTTTATAGCACTTTCTCTTGCCTCAATTAATTCACCTTCGTAGGATTTAGAACGTCCACCAAAAATATTGGACAATCCTGCAGTAAAATCCTTAATAAAATCAACTCCTGAAACTACTTCTCCAAAAACTATTCCCTTATATTCAACTATTTTTTTACCCTCAACACTATTTGTTGTAGTTGATATCATCAAATCCACCTCTTTCTCAATAATTTTTAATCATTAAAAATAATTTTTAAATAATTATTCTTATTATTTATATTCTACAATGACAAATAAATTCCTTCTTACTCTATAAAAAAGTAGATGACAATGTCATCTACTTTTAATTTCTAAACAGTTAAAATAATTTTTACTGTTTAATATTATTTAACTTTTTCTAATTTAATCCCTGTAGTATGTCCATTTAAATCCTGTTGCTTAAATGAATCATCAGTTACCCTTTTAACAGAAAGAGCTAGAGTTTCACTTTTAATATAATCTTCAAATATATCTACTGCTTCTTTTATGTCCTTATCTCCATCATAATAAATATTGATATTGTCTAAAACATCGTATCCATTATTTTTCCTCATTTGTTGAACCTTAGATATAAATTCCCTTGCATATCCTTCATTTATTAAATCATCGGTTAAAGTTGTATCTAGAATTACAAACAAGTTATCTTCCATCGCTACGTCAAATCCTTCTTTTGCAGATATAGTAACCATTACATAATCTTTTGTAATTTCTACATCTTCTCCATCTAGATTCAAGACTACCTTTTTACCTGCATCTAATTTTTCTACAGTTTCACGGGGATCAACCTCATTTAATGCTTTGCTAAAAGATTTTACTTTAGAACCTAGTATAGGTCCTACTACTTTAAAGTTTGGCTTTAAGGAGTAATTCATAAATTGGCTTAAATTCTTTTCAAATATCACTTCTTTTACATTTAATTCTTCTTTAATTAGAGGTACTAGATCCTTTATTTTTTTCTCATATTTTCCATCAATTAATACTTCCTTTAGCGGTTGACGTACCTTTATTCTTGCCGATTCTCTAGAAGCTCTACCTAGTCCAACCAAGTTCCTAACTAAATCCATTTTCTCTTCTAACTGAAGATCTATTAATTCTTCATTATGTTCTGGATAATAATCTAAGTGTACTGATTTTTCTTCAGTCAAACTTCTATATAACTCTTCAGAAGTGAATGGTACAAATGGTGCTATCACTTTACTTATGCCTACCAGTATTTCATATGTTGTGTTATATACCGCTTTTTTGTCACTGTTTAATTTTGTTGACCAAAAACGTCTTCTAGAACGTCTTATATACCAGTTAGATAAATCTTCTACAACAAATTCTTGTATAGCCCTTACTACTCTCGTTAATTCAAAATTATCCATATCTACTTTTACTTGTTTTACTAAATTATTATATTTTGAAAGAATCCATCTATCTATTTCTTCCCTATCTTCATATTTTATGAAAAATTCTCTTGGATCTACATCATCGGTATTAGCATATAAAGAGAAGAAATTATATATATTTCTTATACTCCTGAAAAACTTACTCTCTATTTCTCTTAATCCATCTTCATCAAATTTTGTTGGTGTCCATGGTGGTGATACATAAATCAAATACCATCTTAAAGCATCTGCACCATATTTATCAAACAACTTAAATGGATCTACTGTGTTACCTTTGGATTTAGACATCTTTTTACCATCTTTATCTAGAATCAAATCGTTGACTAACACATTTTTATATGGTGATTTACCTGTTACAAATGTGGATATCGCAATTAATGAATAGAACCATCCTCGAGTCTGATCTATTCCTTCACATATATAATCTGCTGGGAATAGCTTATCAAAGTTTTCCTTGTTCTCAAAAGGATAATGATGTTGTGCAAATGGCATAGAACCACTATCGAACCATACATCTACTACATCTTTTACTCTAGTCATAGTACCATTACATTTTTCACATTTTAAATGTACATCATCCACATAAGGTCTATGAAGCTCTATGGATTCATCTATATCTTCTATTGCACTATCTACTAATTCTTTTCTAGATCCTACACTTGTAATATGTCCACAGTCTTCACATCTCCAAATAGGTAGTGGTGTGCCCCAATATCTTGTTCTCGATATGGCCCAATCCTTTAAATTCTCCAACCAATTGCCAAATCTCTTCTCTCCTACAAATTCTGGATACCAGTTGACACCATTATTGTTTTTAATCAATTTATCCTTTAATTTAGTTATCTCTATATACCAACTTGGTTTTGCATAGTATAAAAGCGGTGTATGACATCTCCAACAATGAGGATAATTATGAACCATTTTTTGTTTTTTATAAAGTTTTCCCTCATGCCTCAACCACTGAATTATTTCTGAATCTGCATCTATTACAAATTTCCCTTTCCAGATAGTATCGGTAAATTTACCTTCCTCATTTACTGGTTTTAATACTGGTAAATCATATCTAACTCCTGTATTATAGTCATCTTCACCAAAGGCTGGTGCTGAGTGAACAATTCCTGTACCATCCTCTGTAGTTACATAGTCTGCAACTGTTACAAAAAAGGCTTTTTTATCATCGCCTACTTCTATAAAAGGAATTAGTTGCTCATATTCTATATATTCTAAATCCTTACCTTTAAGCTCTTCTAATACTTCATAGTCTTCTCCTAATACCTTATCTGCTAAAACTTTGCCTACATAATATACTTCATCATTCTCTCTTACTTTTAAGTATGTTTCATCTGCATTAACAGTTAAACAGACATTGCTTGGTAATGTCCAGGGTGTTGTAGTCCAAGCCAAGAAGTATTCATCTTTATCTTTTAACTTAAACTTGACTATTACAGTTTCTGTCTTTATCTCCTCATATCCTTGTGCTACCTCATGAGATGCTAATCCTGTTCCGCATCTAGGACAATATGGAAGTATCTTATGCCCTTCATAGATTAATCCTTCTTTGAAGAATTCATTAAGAATCCACCAAACTGACTCAATATAATCATTTTCCAAAGTTATATATGGGTTATCCAAATCAATTTCGTATGCCATTCTAGTAGTCATTTCTCTCCATAATTTTTCATATTGAAATACTGATTCTTTACATTGCTCATTAAATTCTTTTATTCCATATTCCTCAATTTCATATTTATTATTTATGTTTAACTTTTTTTCCACTTCAATTTCTACTGGTAGACCATGAGTATCCCACCCAGCTTTTCGTTTTACTTGATATCCTTCCATTGTTTTATATCTACATACTAAATCCTTTAATGTCCTTGCCACTACATGATGAATTCCAGGTTTCCCATTGGCTGTTGGAGGTCCCTCGTAGAATATAAAAGGTCTGTTTTCATCTCTAGTTTCCACTGATTTATGAAGCAAATCAATTTGTTCCCAATATTTAGAAATGTTCTTTTCTCTCTGACTTACGGATTCATTAGATAATTCTCTAAACCTATTCAATTTTTTCATCCTCTCTTTAATTTTTATTAAAAAATCCCTAAGCATAAGCTTAGGGACGAATATTCGCGGTACCACCCAATTTGCAGGACATAAGTAATTAAATCCTGCCACTTCTTTATTATAACGCCATAGACGCAACATCTTACTGTTAATTTCAGATATTGTGCTCCAAAGTGATTTTCGTAAAAGGTTTTATTAATAATCTCTCAGCATATGATTATTTCTCTGTATAATAAATATCTTTTACTACTATCTTTATCATCGCATCTTTCATTGTATTTTGAATATTAATATACATCAAACTTACCAAGTTTGTCAAGTTATTTATATCAAACAACTCATCATTTCATCTCTAGAAATTCCTGAAAAATAATATCCTATATCTATAGTCTCTAAAAGCTCTTTTATTTCATCCTCTCTATATCTTACTCCAATAAATTTTTTCTCAACATCCAATATTTCTCCTCCACCAAAGAAATCCCCATAAAATTTGATTTCTTTTATTATGCCATCTACTACATATAATTTTGTCTCTACTTTTCCTGTTTTAAATCTTTTAGACTTTTCTATATTAAAATCAGGTGAGCTTCCAAAATTCCATTCCCAAGTATCATACTTTTCTTTCATTAATTTATTTATATTCAGATAATCTTTTTCTGTCAACTTGTATTGTCGAATCTCTTTATCACTTTCAAACATATGTTTTAATAGAAGTTGCTTGAAATCTTCTATTGTAATATCTTCATTTAGATGATCTTTAATATTTGTAACTCTACTTCTTACTGATTTTACCCCCTTAGACTCTATCTTATCCCTAGATACTTTTAAAGCATTTCCTAAGACATTTAAATCGGTATCATAAAGCATGGCTCCATGATGAAGAACTTTACCCTTTTTCATGTATTGAGCATTACCACAAAACTTCTGACCTTCTATAGTCAAATCATTTCTGCCAGTAAACTCAGCTTTTATTCCAAGCTTTTCTAACACCTCTATTACAGGCTTAGAAAAAGCTTCAAAATTGAAAGCAACTGACTCCTTATTCTTTGATATTATTGTGTAATTTAAATTGCCATAATCATGATAAACTGCACCCCCACCGGATAATCTTCTGACTACATTTATATTGTTTTTCCTCACATAATCTAAGTTAATTTCCTGTATGGTATTTTGATTCTTCCCAATGATTATGGATGGTTCGTTTATCCATAATAAAAATATATCATCAAATTGATCTAAATTATCAAACACATACTGTTCTAATGCTAAATTAAACTGAGGCCTGTTATCATTATTCTTTATATATATCATATAATTCCCCCAAATATATAGTAATATCTTTTATTTTAAACGATACTCAGCTAATTGTAAAATATTGTTTATAATTTAACCTATTGTCTTATCTTGCAATTTTCTCAATTTGTATATAGTCCTATCTGTGTCCAATTCTAACATATCATAGGTTATAAATTGGCCTTTTTTAACATCCTTTAATAGCTTTGTATTCTCATCAATAAGACATATAGGCACTAAATTCTCTTTCATCGCTACCTTATGCTCTTCAATACTACCATAAACAGTATATCCTCCAATACGATCTAACATATCTCCTGCCTTCAAATCCTTCTTTGCTACTGTCACTGTTTCAGCTATTGAACCCTTTGTAGGTGCAATAGTCGCTTCGTTATAATAGCAAGCCTCAAATATTGTTACTGGAGTTTCTAAACTTGTTAGATGATAAGGTCTATATAGTACATAATTAGGTCCTTTGCCCATATTCAAATATTCCATTTGTTTATGTACCTCCTCTAACTTTGTAGTAATTATAGCAAATACCCCTGGTGCAATTCCTTCTACAAAATCTACTACTCCATATTTATTTAAAACTCCACCCTCTTCTTTTAATCTTAAAACATCTGTTAAACTATTAATATCGCTTTCTATTCCATGACAGCCTCTAATATCTGGTACAAATCCTGTAGCATTTGCTAAAGATGTTAATTCAATCATAGTATTTGTTCCATCAACAAATTCTGCTAACATATGTGGTTTAAGATCTTTCTTCAATGCGTCCTCATATACCGTAGTAGGATTTGCATCAAAATTTAAAGGATTATTTTTACCCTTGCCAATAGCTAACACATCAAAGCCTAACCCTGTAGCAAAATTGTATAATTCCATTGTAGCTCCTGGTTCATCTCCCGCTGTTCCAGTATATACAACTTCTACTTTCTGAGCCCTTTCATATAAAATTGGCCCTACTACAGCATCCGCTTCTACATTCAACATGATTATATGTTTTTTGTTGTCTATAGCGTCAAGTGAAAGCTTTGCACCTACTTCTGGTACTCCTGTTGCATCTACTACTGCATCAATAATATTAGCCTTTGCTGCTAATTCTGTATTTTCGCTGACAACAAATTTGCCTTTTTCCAAGTAAAAATTAGCATCTTTAAGAGACTCTACAATAACCATATCATCTTTACTAACTCCTGATGATAGAAGTGCATCCACTGCTTTTTCAATATGCCTATTTATAACTAAAGAAGGTAACATCCCTTTTATTCTAGACATTTGATTTACAAGCCCTTTTCCCATCTTACCTGCTCCAACTATAGAAGTCCTTATATCTTTACCTTGTCTTGATAATTCTTTCAATTTTTCATTCATTGTAAACATAAGATTCATCCTTTCAATGTTCAATTATTTATTTGATGCAGATTTTTTACCCGCTACATATCCTGATGACCAGGCCCATTGTAGGTTAAAACCTCCACAATCTCCATCAACATCTACAACCTCTCCAGCAAAATACAAACCTTTTACTAATTTTGATTCCATAGTAGAACTATTTATTTCTTTAGTTTTAATACCTCCTGCTGTAATCTGTGCATCCTGCCAAGATTTGCTTCCAGCTACACTAAATCTTAAATCTGTTAATAAAATAGATAACCTTCTTATTTCTTCTTTACTTAAGTACGCAATTTGTTTGTCTCTATTTATTTCAGCCTCCCTAAGAATTGGAAGTATTAATCTCTTATTTATAAGTCCAATAAGCCCTATTTCTATAGTCTTTTTAGACATAAGTGAAAATCTGTATTGTAAGTATTCGTATAGTTCTTCTCTACTTTTAGTATTAATTATAGATATACCTAACCAAACTTTTAACCCTTTACTCAAATATTCATTAACAGTCCTGCTCAATTGAAGAATTGGAGGACCAGATATTCCATAATTAGTAAATAATATATCCCCTGTGTCCTCTTTAATAAATCCATTATTTTTATAAAGTTTAGCAGTACCTACAAATTTAACTCCATCTACTTTTTTAAAAAAATCTCCTTCTAATTTTAATTGAACTAATCCAGGAAAAGTTTCTACTATACTATGACCTAATTTTTCAGCTAAAATATAACCATTGCCATCTGACCCTGTATTAGGGGCAGCCCTTCCTCCTGTTGCAAGTATGACTCTATCTCCATGCATTTTACGTCCATCTTCTAAGATTATTATAAAATCATCATATTTTTTTATATCTGCAACATATGCATCTGTAATCACATCTACATTGATAGATTCTAATTCAAACCTCAGTACATCTAATATACTAGAACTTTGATAAGATAATGGAAATACTTTACCATTATCTTCAATTGCTGGTGTTATACCAAGTCGTTCAAAAAAATCCATGGTTCTATGTATATCAAATTGCGATATACAACTATGCGGAAATTTACTATTCTTTCCATAATAATTATCAATAGATAAATTTATATTAGTATAGTTACATCGTCCATTTCCTGTAGCTAATATTTTCTTTCCTACTCGATTATTTCTTTCTAGTACAGTTACATCTGCACCATGATTTCTTGCTGAAATTGCAGCCATCATTCCCGCTGCCCCTCCACCTACTACTAACACCTTTGTCATAAAAAACTTCCTCTCTAATTAAGGTTCCTCTTAACCTATTACAGCTTTTCCTTTACTAATTTTATACTTAATTTTTGATTTTGTCTAATAATTCATCCAAAATAATTAAAACCCATCTAAAATTTTAGATGGGTTTTAATTATTTTGTGTTATTGTTCTCCATTTCCATTCAATATAGCATTTAATAACATACCAACTATAGCTGCAAAACTTAGACCAGATACACTGATTGTGTCATTTACAGAAATTCCTAGAGTAATCCCAAATTTACTTTCTATTATTCCACTTCCAAGACCTAGTAATAATATTGTCCCTATTACCATCGTGTTTTTCCAGTTGAACTTTACTTCGCTTGATTTTATGGTTTTAGCACCTACTAAGGCTATCATACCAAATAGCATCAAACTTATTCCTCCCATTACTGGCTCTGGAATTGTTGTCAATACTGATCCTATTTTAGAAATAAATCCTAATGCTATAGCAAATACTGCCGCTAATCTTAATATTGATGGATCATAATTCTTGGTTATAGCTAAAACTCCTGTATTCTCCCCATAGGTTGTATTAGCTGGTCCTCCAATGAAAGCTGCTACAGTTGTAGCTAATCCATCTCCTAATAAAGTTCTGTTTAAACCTGGATTCTCTATAAAATTTTTACCTACAACTTGACCATTGGTAGTAATATCTCCTAAATGCTCCATAAATACTGCTAATACTACTGGAGCAATTATCGCTATTGCTCCTATATCAAATTTCGGAAGATTAAACGTTGGTATTGCTACAATTGGAGCACTACTGATTACATTTGTGTCTATTAGTCCTAGACTTAATGAAATTATATAACCTGATACTACGGCTATTAAAATTCCAAGTTGTTTTATAAATCCTTTACCTTTAAAGTTTATTATCAAAGCTATTCCCAATGTTATAGCAGCTGTTACATAATTTCCACTTGCCATGTCAAGAGCTGTTGGCATTAGATTTAAACCTATGCCTATTATCATTGGTCCTACTACCTGTGGTGGCAAATATTTCTTTATTCTATCCATCCCAATTTTCTTTACTAAAAAGGACATTAAGACATATATTAATCCCGCTATTACTATGCCACCTTGAGCATATGCTAAATCCCCATTATATAATTCTTTGACTGTTAGTATTACTGGGATAAACGCAAAAGATGAACCTAAAAATACTGGAACTTTACCATTAGTACAAAGATGGAATATTAAGGTTCCAAGACCTGCAGCTAATAAGGCTACTGATGGGTCAAATCCTGTTAAGATTGGCACCAACACAGTAGCACCAAACATAGCAATTAAATGTTGAAGAGCTAAAACCATCTTTTTAAAATTATTTAACAATGTTGTCTCTGGCTTGTTTCTACTAATTACATTTTCTGACATAAAAAAACCTCCTTTTTTAATTTTTGCAATCTCACATCACGAATTTGTTTGCTCCCTACGGTCGCACAAATTCGGAGTTCGTTGCGTTTAACCTACATCAGTTCACTTTCGTTCACTGTGTTAGGTCATAAAGGAGAGTTTTCTCTCCTTTTCAGCCTCTCTGGACTGAGTTAAAGGACTGTTAGATTGTAACTTGCATAAAAAACTTCTTGCAGGCAGCAAGAAGTTTTTTACATAATTGCATAACTATTCATTATATTATTACAATCTTGCCAGCCTCTCTGGACTGAGTTAAAGATTTACTCTTAAATTTTCTTAAACTATTATAGCATTATATCATTATTTATGCAACTCAATTTTATATTATTTGTTATTATCTTTTCATTAATTAAATTATCACACATAATCATAATTATGCTTTATTAATACAATTATTACATAATCCATGAAACATGATATCAACATCATTTACTTGAATTTTATTATTTTTTTCAATTAAATTATTTATTTTCAAATACTTTAATATTATTTCTTTATCATCTATATCCATAATAGTTTTACATCTTTCACATTTGAAATGTATGTGCAGAGGTTTCTTAGCATACATTTTTAATTCATAATAACTGGTATCATCAACTTTAAACTCTTTTAATATCTCTAGATTCACGAAAAGGTTTATACTTCTATATACCGTTGAGAACCCTATCCCTCCACACTTTAATGTATTATAAATTTTTTCTGCACTTAAATGTTCTTCTTTATTTTTAATAAACTCCGCTAATATCTCTTTTCGCTGAGAAGTCATCTTATACCCATTATCTTCTATTAAATTTTAAATTAATATAAAACTTTCATTTTTATAATTATCAGGTTTTTCCACTTTACCAACACCTTTTAAACTCTCTTTACAAACAAATCACATTTTTAACGAAATATGCTGTTTAAAAATTTCCATTTAGTTTTGGATTTGTGTTCGTTATATCTATATTATATATTATTATGAACATATGTCAATAAATATTGATATCGGTAATTTCCTAAAATTAAAAAAAACCCTACCTCGACCTACGAAATAGAGCTTTTTATCTATGTACTTGGCAGCGTCCTACTCTCCCAGGGCGTTACCACCCAAGTACCATCGGCGCTGAGAGGCTTAACTTCTGTGTTCGGTATGGTTACAGGTGTATCCCTCTCGCTATTGCCACCAAATGAACTTGCTTGCGCAAGAATACTGTTTTTTTGATTTTATTGTTCATTGGAAACTAGACAGTGTTCGCAGTTTCGCAACTCAAATCTATTTGCTCCCTTTGGTCGCATAGATTTGGTGCTCATTGCGTTTGACCTACTAAAGCTCACTTATCACTTCGCTAAGTTAGGTCATAAAAATTATATCTCTGGTCAAGCCCTCGACCTATTAGTACCTTTCAGCTTAAAGTATTACTACTCTTACACCTAAGGCC